>CAVWRU010000011.1:0-157335 GCA_963757555.1 uncultured Alphaproteobacteria bacterium | reverse complement strand
GCTGCGATTTCCGCTGCGTCTATTGCATGGCGAAATCGACGACCTTCCTGCCGCGCAAGGATCTGCTCACGCTCGAGGAGATCGACCGGCTGGCAAGCGCCTTCATCGCCAAGGGCGTGCGCAAAATACGGCTTACCGGCGGCGAGCCGCTGGTGCGCAAGAATCTCATGTGGCTGATCAAGTCGCTCTCCCGGCATCTCGGCGGAGGTCTCGACGAGCTCACCCTCACCACCAATGGCAGCCAGCTTGCCCGCTACGCCGAGTGCCTCGCAAGCAGCGGGGTCGCCCGCATCAATGTCTCCCTCGACACGCTCGATCCGGCGAAGTTCAAGGCGATCACCCGCTGGGGCGACTTTGAGCAAGTAATGGCCGGAATCGACGCCGCCGATCGCGCCGGGGTCAAGATCAAGATCAACACAGTGGCGCTCCGAGGCGTGAACGAGGACGAGCTGGACGAGATCTTGCGCTGGAGCCATGCACGAGGTTTCGATCTGACCTTGATCGAGACCATGCCCATGGGCGAAACCGGTACCGACCGCACCGAGCAATATCTGCCTCTGAGCCTCGTGCGAGCGCGGCTTCAGGATCACTTTACGCTTGAGGACAACCCCTATCGCTCGGGCGGACCCGCGCGTTACGTAGAGGTGCGCGAGACTGGCGGCAGGCTCGGATTCATCACGCCGCTCACCCACAATTTCTGCGAGGCCTGTAACCGTGTGCGGGTCACCTGCACCGGCACTCTTTATATGTGCCTCGGCCAGGAGGATTCGGCCGACCTCAGAGCGCCGCTGCGAGCAAGTGAATCCGACCACTTGCTCAACGCCGCGATCGATGCAGCGATCGCTGCCAAGCCCAAGGGCCATGACTTCGTCATCGAAAGAGGCGGTAAGCCGGCGCTTGCCCGCACCATGTCGACGACTGGAGGCTAAAGTTAATGCGCCGCGGCCGCGCCTTTTCCCGCCATCACTTGATCTCGCCTTCCCGGACAGGCCATTTTGAAGGGGGTTTGTTAAACACACGGCTTACACCGTTCTTAACCGCGAGCCCCTAGTTTCATCGGCGGTTGCACTGACGGAACCATTCGCTTGATGTCCGCCTTGGCGTTGCTCAAGAAAAATTGGCTGTGGGCGGTTTTGGTGCTCATTTGCGCGGTGGTCGCCTATGCCGCTATCGTGGCGCCGAGCGAGATCGGCAAGATGGAGCTCCAATACGAGGCCGACACGGCAGCCACGCGCATCAGCGCCGAGCTGAAAGGCGAGCCCGGTACCCTGATCGATGCCTTCACCAGACCGGCGCTTGCCCCGCATGCAAGCCGCGTCTTCGACCAGCTCGGCTATGGCCCACGCGTGCTCCGCTACGATCTCTATGATAATGCCGGCAACCTGACCTTCACCGGCGGCAAGGCTGGACTGGACCTCGGCGCGGATGTGGAAGGAGCGCCGCACGAATTTCCGAACGGGCAGCCCACCGTGACGCTTCACAACCGCTCAGATGCCGCCGTCTCGAATTTTGCAGTGCTCGCCATTCCCACACGGATGAGCGGCGAGCCAGACGGGACCTTGCTCGTCTATCTCGACCAGAGCGAACAGGCCAAGACGCTCTCCCGCTATTTCGGCCTCGTTGCCGCCGTCACCTTGCTCTTGCTCGGTGCCGGTGTGGCCACGCCAATCGCGCTGGCCTGGACGCGGAGCCGGGAGCGCCGCGAGGCCGAAGCCAGGCTGCGCTATCTCGAGATGCATGACCCGCTCACGGGACTGTCCAATCGCAAGGCGTTCGACGACCTTTTGACCACCGCGCTCGCCACCATGCAGAGCAAGCGGACGCATATCGCCGTGTTGTGCGTCGACGTCGACAGATTCAAGGAGATCAACGATACCGCCGACCTTGCCACCGGAGATGCCGTGCTGCGCGAGGTCGGCGAGCGCGTCCGGTCCGCGCTGCGCGAGGGCGACTTCGTGGCGCGGCGGTCGAGCGACGAGTTTGCCGTGGCCCTTCTCGACATCGACAATCTCGGCGAGGTGGTGGCCTTCATGGACCGTCTCAGCGAGGAGTTGCGCGTTCCCATTCGCATCGCCGACAAGGAGTTTGTATGCACCGCGAGTGCCGGCATCGCTCTCGCGCCGAATGATGGCGACACTGCGCCAGAACTGCTGCGCCATGCCGACATTGCCCTTGCCCGCGCCAAGGGCGACGGTGGTCAACGCATGCGCTTCTTCGAGCTAAGCATGGATAGGGCGCTGCAGCGAAGGCGCCTGGTCGCGCACGAGCTCCGGCTGGCGCTCGGCCGCGAGGAATTCGAGGTCGTCTACCAGTCGCAATACGATCTCGTCAGCGGCAAGCAGATCGGCGTCGAAGCCCTGGTGCGCTGGCACCATCCGGTGCACGGCAAGGTGGCGCCGGCTCTCTTCATCTCGGTGGCGGAGGAAACCGGCTTGATCGTGCCGCTCGGCGAATGGGTGCTGCGCCGCGCCTGCCGCGATGCCGTCACTTGGGCCACGCCATTGAGCGTTGCGGTCAATCTTTCGCCGGCGCAATTTCGAGACGCTGACGTCGCGGAGACCGTCGCCGATGTGTTGCGCGAGACTGGGCTACCTGCCACGCGGCTAGAGCTTGAGCTTACCGAGAGCCTGCTCATTAACGATTCGGAAGAGGTGTTCAACAGGCTCAAACGGCTGCGTGAGCTTGGCGTCAAGATCGTCATGGACGATTTCGGCACCGGCTATTCGAGCTTCAGCTATCTCGCCCGCTTCACCTTCGACAAGATCAAGATCGACAGGGAGTTCGTGCGCGGCATGACGCAAGACCCCGCCAATCGGGCGATCGTCAAGACCATCATTGCGCTCGGCAAGTCGCTTGGCGTCACCGTCATCGCCGAAGGGGTCGAGTTCGGAGGAGCAAGCGGCCATGCTGCGCGAGTTCGGCTGCCCCCAGGCGCAAGGATTTCTGTTCGGTCAGCCGGGGGCGCCCGAGGAAGGGCGCGCGAAAGTGACGCCGCTCAAGCCGAGACCGAGCGCCGCCTGACGCGCGGGCGAGCGATCAGCGCTGGGTGGTCGACCGCTTGGCCGCCGCGCTTCCGGGCGGACTGAAGAATCCTCCGAACAACCCCGTGGGTCCTTGAGTCGCCGTTTTTTGCCCCGGCCGCACGACGCGGCGGGCTTGCGGATTTCCTGGTTTGGCGGCCGCGGCCGGCCGCTTCTTGGTTGCCGCTGGCTCGGCCTTCTTCGGCGCTTTGACCTTGGGTTCAGCGCGAGGCTCGGGCTTCCTCAAGGGAACCGCGACCTTCGCAGAGGCCGCCGACGGCGTCTCGACCTTGGGTTCAGTGCGGGCGATCTCCGGGGCACTTGGCTGCTCGGTCTTGGCTTTACTCTCGTCGGGATGGCTCGCTTCAACCGGCGCAGACTCGTCACGAACGACGTCTGGCTTGGTGTCTGGCGCTTCATGGAGATGCGACGCGCTCGGCGCGCTTGGCTCCTCTGCCGGGTCGTTGCTTTCGACGTCCGAGGGTTTCGCTTCAGCCGGCGCGGGCTCGGCGATTTCAGGCTTGGTGTCCGGCGTCTGATCGATGGGTGACGCGGTGGGCCCATCGGGTTCTTTCGCTGCCTCCGCCGGCTCAGGCGATGGCGTTGCGACTTGAGGTTCGGAGGGCGACGCCGTCGCCTCGGCCGGCATTTCAGGTTGGGACGGTACGGCCACCGCCTCGGCCGGCAGGGATGTTTCGGGCGCGACCTGCTGTGGCATGTCGTCGGGCGCAGCTTCAGCCGGCGTCACTTCCGGCGCGGCGGGCTCGGCCGTCTTGTCCGGAGCCTCTGTGGGCGAAACCTCCACCGTGCTCGGAGCTGCTTTGGAGGGTGCCGGAGCCTCGTCAACCTTGACAGGTTCGCGCACGGTCTCGACATCGGGCGCCGCCGGAGCTGCCTCGATTGGCGTGGGCTCTGCCGGACGTGTCTCCTTCACTATTGGGAGTGCCGAGGTCGTCGCCGGGTCGCTCAGGGATTTCGCTGACGCGTTTGGCGCCGGCCGAAGCACCTCGACGTCGACTGCCGGCGGCGGGGTGCTGGCCGGCCCAGGCAAAGTGATCAGCACCGGGAGCATGGCCGCAACACAGAGTCCGTGCACGGCTCCAGCGGCGAGCACGCAGAGTGGGAGGGTAATCGAGCGTCTGTCAGTCAAAGTGCGCAGCTTCAGGGGCGCCGCCGCACTTTCGCCCCCAGACTTTCGCTCTAACTAGTCGGTGCCTCACGCCAACCCGTTTAGCTTTCCATCACGATGCGGGGTGCCGCGCGCGCTTCCGCCTTGTGACGTTGCAACTCGGCCCAGGCGATCTCGGCGATGTTTCGATAGGCCTCAGCCGCCGGCGACTTCGGATCGCTCGCCACCACCGGCTTGCCGGCATCGGAGGTCTCGCGAATGGCAAGCGTCAGAGGCACCTCGCCGAGGAAGGGAACGCCGAGACGCTCGGCTTCCGACTTGGCGCCGCCATGGGCGAAGATGTCGGTCGCCGAGCCGCAATGCGGGCAGACGAAGGTGCTCATATTCTCGACGATGCCGAGCACCGGCACGTCCACTTTGCGGAACATGTTCAGCCCTTTGCGCGCATCGATGAGCGCCAGGTCCTGCGGCGTGGAGACGATGACTGCCCCGGCAAGCGGCACCTGCTGCGCCATGGTGAGCTGCGCGTCGCCGGTGCCGGGCGGCATGTCGACGACGAGCACGTCGAGCTCACCCCAGGCGACGTCTTTCAGCATTTGCGAGAGCGCCGACATCACCATGGGGCCGCGCCAGATCATCGGCGTCTCCTCATCGACGAGGAAGCCCATGGACATGACCTTGAGCCCATAAGCCTCCATCGGCGCGAGCTTGTCGCCGGCAAGCTGCTGCGGCTTTCCCTTGATGCCAAGCAGGCGCGGCATGGACGGCCCGTATATGTCGGCGTCGAGCACACCGATCTTCAGTCCGCGAGCCTGCAGCGCCAGCGCAAGATTCACCGCCGTCGTCGACTTGCCGACACCTCCCTTGCCGGACGCCACGGCAATGATGTGCCGGACGCCGGGGATGGCGCCGGTGCGGTGGCGGGCAGCCTGCGCCGCGCCGCGGGCGACGGGCGAGCCTGGAGGAGGCGGTGTCCTCGCGCCGGCGCCGTTGCCCGCGGGCGGCGATCCCGCCGCGCGATCGGCGGTAAGGGTGACGGCGACGGCCTCGACTTCCGGCAGCTCCTTGACCGCCTGTTCGGCGGCTTGGCGCAGCGCTTCGAGCTCGGAAGCGCGCGCCGGGTCGACGGAAATGGCGAAATAGACCTTGCCGCCGTGAATGACGACCTCGGAGACGAGACCGAGCGAGACGATATCGTCGCGCAAGTTCGGGCCTTTGACGCGCTTCAGCGCCTCGAGCACGCGCCCTTTGAGGATGGCTTCGGCCATGCCGCCTTATGTATTCTCGCGGGCGCGGAACACCAACAGTCTAAATCCTGAAGCGCACTCGCCTGAGAAGGCCTCAAGGCACCCAACAGCCGTCGCCGACGCAGTTTTGCAGCCGGTCGTGAAGACTCCGAAGCATGGTAGCGTCGCCCGCGTAGCTCGGATCCTTGACCTTGCTGTCGAGCTCATAGGGGTCGTTCACGAGATCGTAAAGCTCCTCGGAGCCGTCGCCGTATCGGACGTATTTTCGCGTCGCGGTCCGCACCGCCGCGTAGCGCCTCTCGGGGCTGGAGATGTCGTTTCCGCCCTCGACCAGAAGTGCGCTCCGCCACGCGGCGTTGGCGTCGGCGAGAACGGGCAGGAAGGAACGGCCATCCGGAACAAGGCCGGGCTTCACGCCTGCAAGCTGCTCGATCGTGGCGGTCACATCGAGATTGTTGACGAGCTGGTTGCGCGTCTCATTCTTCGGGATGCCGGGGCCGGCAACCACGAGAGGCACCTTGATCGACGGCTCGTACACTGAGTTCTTGCCGAACAGCCGGTGATCGCCATACACGTACCCATTGTCCGACGTGTAGACGATCACCGTGTTGTCGAGCTTGCCGGCGGTCTTGAGCGCGTCGACGACGTCACCCACGAGATCGTCGACCGACTTGAGCGATTGCAACTCGGCGCGATAGCTCCTCTCGATCTGGTCCTTCAACAAATCGCTAAGCCGCGGCATCTTCGCCACCAAGGACCCTTTGTCGCTGACGTCCTCCTCGTCGTAGGCGGGTGTCTTGGGAAGCTTGTTATCGGCAAAGGCCTGCGCGTAGGCCGGTGCAGGCGTGGCCGGCTCCTTTTTGCCTTCGTCGCCTTGACCGTGGGGTGCCTTGGTCGCGATCAGCATGAAGAAGGGCGCGGCCGACCCGGCCTCGTCCTTGATGAATCGGACCGCCCGATCCTTCAGCACGTCGGTCGAGTAGTCGGCCGGGTCATGCCCGAAGTCGTGAAGCGTGCCGTTCTCGTTGATGATGTAATCGAAATAGCGGACCTTGGTGAAAGCGTACCAGAGATCCCATCCTGGCGGCACCCAGTGCTGCTTGTCAGGGGTGCCGATGCCGAACCAGCCGTTGGCGGCATTCGCCCAATAGGCCACGCTCGTCAGTCGCGGAGGTTTGCCGGCGCCGTAGCCGTTTTCATATTTGCCGATCAACGCCGTCCGGTAGCCAGCCGCTTTCAGCCACACCGCCAGATCGTTCGCTTCCACGGCCTTGAAGGTGTCCCAGCCGCCGCGTGTGGTGGGCTTGTTCGACTTGATCCCGTCATTATGCGCGGCCTCGCCGGTCAAAAACGACGATCGACTCGGCGCGCAAAGCGAGAAGTCCACAAAACTGTTCTTGAAGGTGACGCCTTGTGCGGCGAGCGCCTGGACCTTCGGTAGATAGGCCATGGAGCCGGTGTCGTCTTGATCGTCAGTGAGGATGACGACGATGTTCGGAGCCGCGTTGGCGCTGGTGAGGAGAGAGAGAAGAAGGAAAGAAGTGGCGAGAAGTGTGCGCATGGAGTCACCGTCGCCCCCGCTGTCGCCCTGCGCGACCCGGACGGGCTTGCGGCGGATTGCGCCATCGGCGGCGGTCTTTTTCAGGGCAGAGATTGAACGTGCGTCATTGAGTCCGACGTTCCTTGCTTTCTCGTCCGCCTTGAATTCCGGCCACGTTTTTGAAGTTGAGACGGGATGCGGCAGTTTGCCGTGGCCTCAAGGCACCCAGCAGCCGTCGCCGGCGCAAGATTTGAGCCGGTCGTGGATGCCGCGCAGGGCCGAAAGGTCGCCGGCATAGGCGGCATCCTCCGCCACGTTCCTGAGCTCGTGAGGATCGGCGGCGAGATCGAACAGCTCCTCGAATCCGCTATCGTATTTCACGTATTTCTTGGTGGCGGTGCGCACGCCGGCATAGCGGTTGGCTTTCGCCTCAAAGCAATTCACCGGACTTTCGAACAGTAGTGCGCTGCGCCAAGGCCCGTCAGAGGCGGCAAAAAGCGGGGTGAGCGACTTGCCGTCGAGCGGAACGCCGGGCTTGGCGTGGGCAAGATCGAGGATGGTGGCGACGAGATCGAGATTGCTGACGAGCTGATCGCGCGTTTCATGCTCGGGGATGCCCGGACCGCGCAAGATAAGCGGCACCTTGATCGACCCCTCATAGGCTGTGGACTTGCCGGTCAGGCGATGATCGCCGAACAAGAAACCGTTGTCGGAGGTATAGATCAGGACGGTATCGTCGAGCTTGTTCGTGTCCCGCAATGCATCGACCACGGCGGCGACGAGATCGTCGACCGATTGAAGCGACTGGAGCTCGGCCCGGTAGCTCAGCTCGAGATCCTCCTTGGTCTTGACGCCCATGCGCGGGGCCTTGAGCGCCTTGTGGCGCAGATCGTGTTCATTGAACGCCGGGTTCTCCGGCAGATGGACGTCACTGAACGCCTGCTCGTATTTCGGCGAAGGAATGGCGCGGGGGCCCTGGGCGTGCACGGTCTTCGGAGCAATGAACAAGAAGAACGGCGGCCGGCTCTCCGACTGATCTTGGATGAACTGAACCGCCCGTTCGGTCAGCACATCGGTCGAATAGTCGCTCGGACGGTGATCGAAGCTCAGGATCTTGCCGTTCTCGTTGATCCAATAGTCGTAATATCTGACGCGCGATCCGGTGAAGGCGTACCAAAGCGTCCACCCAGGCGGCACCCAGTCGCGCGGGTTTCCGACCGTGGTGCCCTTGAATTCCACACCGATCCAGCTGCCGAGCCAAGCGAGCCACGCACCATAGGCGGTCTGCTGGCCATACCGGTTCAGATATTTGCCGATCAGTGCCGTCTTGTAGCCGGCGGCTTGCAGCCAGACCGGAAGCGAATTTGCTTCCCTGCTCTTGAAGGCCTCCCAGCCACCTTGATCGAGCGGACTGTTGGCCCTGATGCCGTGATTATGCGCCGCCTGCCCGGTCAGGAACGATGACCGGCTCGGCGCGCATAGCGGAAGATTCACGAAGCTGTTCTTGAAGGTGACCCCCTCATCGGCGATCAGCGACAGCATCTTCGGCATATAGGCCGTCGAACCCGTGTCCTCCTGATCGTCGGTCATGATGACGACGATGTTGGGAGCAGCGAACGCGGCCGTAGCGGAAATCAGCAGCAGAAGGAGCGCGCCGAACAATCGCATCGTGTGAATGAGGATCGAATCCTTTCGCTTAGTCCGGGAACAGCCGAGGCAGCGTCTCGATCTTGCTCCAGCCCTCACCTTGTTTGACCTTCTCGACGCGGAGGTCGTTGAAGTAGTCGTCGAGCACCGCGGCGCGTTCCTGCGCAAGCGGCGGCGCGCAATTATCCTCCTCCTCCCACACTGCCACGCCGTCCCTGCGGAGGCGCGCATTCTTGAGCGAGGCCGAGAGGGTCGCGCCAAACGGGCGCAAGGACATGAACTCGGCGCGGGCGAGCCTTGTCCCGAGCTCGTCGAGCCTGCCGTGTTTTGGAACCGCGGAAACCAGGTAGAAAGCCATTACGCCTCGGGACGAGATTCCCGCCCCTGAATATGGGTCAACGCCCCCCTTCGTCATAGCGTCTATAGGAACCTTCTCGGAGCGCCTGCGTTTCTTTGCCGCGCCACGAAAGTGCCGTGTTTGGCGGTGAGCGTTGGCGTTGAGGGAGTTAAGAGGGACTTGGCGGCTCCGGGGGGCGGACGGTCGAGGCCCGAGTTCGGAGTGCGTTGCGTTCATGCCTGTCCCCCAAAAGGCGCCTCTGCGCGATGGCGCTTGGTCCGACTGCACCAACCCGATTTTCGATGTGCGCAATGAGCGGCTCGCTTGCTTAAGTGCGCGCGTGATCGGCACCTGTTCGTTCCAAAACAGGGCAGCGATCAAGCCTTCCTTAACCGTATCCTGGTTAATTTTACCAAGTTCGGCGCAAGCGCCTTAGCGTTTGACCGTCAGCTTCCACAGAGCGGGGGGAATATGCGCATTGTGGTTGGTTCGGGAAGTTCGAGGGATCTGAAACAGGCCGAACTCGATCGGCATCTCGAGATTTTGGCGCTGTTCGCCGCGCGCGTCGAAGCCGCGACCGGTGAGCCGCGCAAGCTCACCATGATTTTGCGCTCGGCTTCGTCGAGCCCGGCGCAAGCGGTAATGGCCATGACCGGCAATCTCAAGCGCGCCGGCATCGGCGCCAAGGTGCTGGTCGCCGCACTCGAGCCGGAAATCGAGCTTCGCCGACTCTACGCCTGCCTTTCCGAGCTCAGTCCGCAAGACCCGGCGAGAGAGCTAATCCGCTGGATGCGCAACCCGCGTCTGCTCGATGCACATGAGCAGGTGACCTACGGCACCGCGTTCTGCTGGTGGGGCGACGCCATGCGGCGCGAGGCCGACAAGCGCAATGCCTTGAGCCTGTTCGAGAACGGTGTGTCAGGGTCGGTGCATCTCGGCCAGCTCGCCTTTCATGCGCTGTGGCCGGCATCGACTGCGTTGTCGGAGCGGCGCCTGATCGGCCGCGCCGAGCCCAAACCATCAGGCGCTTACGAGCGCGACCGGGAGGCCGTCGCGGCAGTTTCGACGCTGCGCCCGAGCCTGCAAGGCTGGCCTCTCATCCGCCACTGACGCGTCGATCCATTCTAGCGTCATTGCCGGGCTTGACCCGGCAATCCATTCCGCTGACGCTCCTGTTCGCTCGGGCGTGACGCGGTGCCCGGATCAAGTCCGGGCATGACGGAGTTCATCGGTTCCGATGCCCTCTTCGACCATGCAAGTGATGCTGCTCGACCGAGCCGGCACGGCGCTTCACGCCGCCGAATTGCCGATGCCGGAGCCGTCTCCCCAGCAGCTTCGCCTGCGCGTGCTCGCTTGCGGGGTGTGCCGCACCGATCTGCACATTGTCGACGGCGAGCTTGCGCACCCCAAGCTGCCGCTCGTGCTCGGCCATGAGATCGTGGGACGCGTGGAGGCTGTCGGCTCAGAGGTGAAAAGCTTCGCCATCGGCGACCGGGTCGGCGTGCCGTGGCTCGGCTTCACCGACGGCACCTGCCCTTATTGCCGCAACGCCGAAGAAAATCTCTGCGACAACGCCCGCTTCACCGGCTACCAGATCGACGGCGGCTACGCCTCTTATACCGTGGCCGATGCTCGCTACTGCTTTCATCTGCCGGAAGCCTACAGCGACGCGGAAGCGGCCCCTCTGCTCTGCGCCGGGCTGATCGGCTACCGCGCATTGAAAATGACTGGGGATGCCGCGCGCCTCGGCATCTACGGCTTCGGCGCCGCGGCCCATATCGTTGCCCAGGTGGCGCGCTACCAGGGCCGTCGGATCTTCGCCTTCACCCGCCCCGGCGATGCACGACGCGCAAGCCTTTGCCATGGAGCTTGGTGCGGTGTGGGCCGGAGGCTCCGATGAGAGACCGCCGGAAGAGCTCGACGCCGCCATCATCTTCGCGCCTGTCGGGGCTCTGGTGCCGGCGGCGCTGCAGGCCACACGCAAAGGCGGCATCGTGGTCTGCGGCGGAATTCACATGAGCGACATCCCGAGCTTTCCCTACGAGCTTCTGTGGGAAGAGCGCGTGGTGCGTTCCGTCGCCAATCTCACGCGCGATGATGCCCGCGAGTTCCTGGCGCTCGCTGCCCCGGGCCGGGGTGAAGACTACCGTGGTGCCGATGCCTCTTGCCGCTGCCAATGAGGCGCTAGACCGCTTGCGACAAGGCGAGCTTACCGGCGCTGCGGTGCTTGTGCCGTAAGGCCCACGGGCCTTCAGGAGGTTTTGCTACTGAGCGCTAAGGCCTGTCCTTGCCGACTTGGATATCGACGCCGCCATTGTCCTTGCGGATCTCGCCGGAGAAGCCGGGAACGTCGATCTTCACCACCGGCTCGTGCTGCCGCTGGTAATAGACATAGCCAAGAACGGCCAGGGCCACGACCGCCGCACCCAGCAGCACGCCCAGAGTAGGTTATTGCCTTTGCGGTCCAGATCATTCGCCATTTCCCCTCCATTCGGCTCTCAGCTCCTCAAACCAACGCCAGCCCACAATAATGTGTTCCTGCCTCCATTCAGCTTGACGAGGATCAATGCCGAGGATCAGAATTGGTCCAGAAATTCAAAATAATCCAGGCGCTAGGGAGGCTTACATGTTGCACCAGGTCATCGAAACCCTGAATTCCCGCGTAGCGTTGCGGCCCCGCTACGAGAATTTCATCGGCGGCAAATGGGTGGCCCCGGTCGACGGCCGCTATTTCGATAACATCAGCCCGATCACCGGAAAGTCGGTGTGCCAGATCGCGCGCTCGCAAGCCGCCGATGTCGAGCTTGCCCTCGACGCCGCGCACAAGGCCAAGGACAAATGGGCGGCCACAGCGCCGGCCGCACGCGCCGCGGTCCTCAACAAGATCGCCGACCGCATGGAGGAGAACCTCAAGGTGCTGGCCGCGGTCGAGACCATCGACAACGGCAAGCCAATCCGCGAGACAACCTTCGCCGATATCCCACTCGCCATCGATCATTTCCGTTATTTCGCGGCTTGTATCCGCGCCCAGGAAGGCTCGCTGTCGGAGATCGATCACGACACCATCGCCTATCACTATCATGAGCCGCTCGGTGTGGTCGGCCAGATCATCCCGTGGAACTTCCCGATTCTGATGGCGTCATGGAAGCTTGCTCCGGCGATCGCCGCCGGCAATTGCGTAGTGCTGAAGCCGGCCGAGCAGACGCCCATGAGTATCATGGTGCTGATGGATCTCGTCGGCGATCTCCTGCCTCCCGGCGTGCTCAATGTGGTCAACGGCTTCGGCGTTGAGGCCGGCAAGCCACTCGCCCAGAACAAGCGCATCGCCAAGGTAGCGTTCACCGGCGAGACCACGACCGGCCGGCTGATCATGCAATATGCATCGGAGAATCTCATCCCGGTGACGCTCGAGCTCGGCGGCAAGTCGCCCAACATCTTCTTCGCCGACGTGATGGCCGAGGACGACGCCTTCCTCGACAAGGCGCTCGAAGGCTTCGCCATGTTCGCGCTGAACCAGGGCGAGGTGTGCACCTGTCCGTCGCGCGCGCTGGTGCAGAAGTCGATCTATGACAAGTTCATCGAGAAGGCCGTGGCGCGGGTGAACAAGATCAAGCAGGGAAACCCGCTCGAACCCGACACCATGATCGGCGCGCAGGCCTCCAACGATCAGCTGGAGAAGATCCTGTCCTATGTCGACATCGGCAAAAAGGAAGGCGCCAAGCTGCTCGCCGGCGGCGAGCGGGCCAAGCTCAACGGCGAGCTGCAGGAAGGCTATTACATGAAGCCGACCGTGTTCGAAGGCAACAACAAGATGCGCATCTTCCAGGAGGAGATCTTCGGGCCCGTTCTGTCGGTCACCACCTTCGACACCGAGGAAGAGGCGCTCGAGATCGCCAACGATACGCTGTACGGCCTCGGCTCGGGCGTGTGGACCCGCGACATCAATACCGCATTCCGCATGGGACGCGGCATCCAGGCCGGGCGGGTATGGACAAATTGCTATCACCTCTATCCGGCGCATGCGGCCTTCGGCGGCTACAAGAAATCGGGCATCGGGCGCGAAACCCACAAGATGATGCTCGATCACTACCAGCAGACAAAGAATGTCTTGGTCAGCTACAGCCCGAAAGCGCTCGGATTCTTCTAGGCGACCAGATGCAATGACGTGAGCCAATCCCTCACGTCATCGCCGGGCTGATGAGAGCAAGAATGGTCGAACGGGTGCTTGCCACCGATGATGCGCTCGAGCTGATCGAGAAGCTCGCTGCCAAGCATGGGCCGCTGATGTTTCATCAGTCGGGCGGCTGCTGCGACGGCTCATCTCCCATGTGCTACCCGGCTGACGAGTTCCGCATCGGCGGCAACGACACCTATCTCGGCGAGATCGGCGGTTGCCCAGTCTATATGGACGCAGACCAGTTCGCCTATTGGAAGCATACCCAGCTGATCATCGACGTGGTGCCCGGACGGGGCGGCGGCTTCTCGCTCGAAGCGCCCGAAGGCGTGCGCTTCCTGACGCGCAGCCGCGTGTTCACCGACGACGAAGCCGACACACTCGAAACTGCCGATTAGGCTAGCGCACCTCCCACTTGCCCGAGCTTTTGTTCAGATGCGCCTCGAGCAGGCGGGCGTTCTTGCGGTTTGATTTCCAGGCGACGTCGAAGAGATCGCCGATCAGCGGCACCGAGCCGACCAGAAAATCGACACCGATATTGCCGAGCATGCGGGCGAGCGTGAGCTTCGAGGCGCCGATTTGCCAAGCATGATGCACGATGAGGAGCGAGATGACGCTGGTCACGGCGTCGCCGAGGCCGGGAAAGATGCCGAGCATAAAGTCGAGGCCGAAACGGAAATTGGTGCCCGGAATAGCGAACTGGTCGTCCATCAGGCGCGCGATGAAGCGCACCTGGGCGAGCCGCTGCTCGTGTGTCAGGCCCTTGCTGTACTTGCGCCAGGCGTCGGCGGCGGCGTTGCCGCCTGACCCGCCATAGCCAAAGGCGCGGCCGAAAACCTGCTCCGTGCTCCCGCTCATCGTCTTCAAGTCTCCACTTCCGGAAGCCCCATATGGGGGCTCCCGCCGACGCATCAAGATCAAGACGGTAACGAGCATTCGCGCGCGGTGGTTCCGCTTCCCTCAAGCGCCCTTCAGTTCGCCCTTTCGCCGCGACTATGGCAATAATGCTTCCTGGGCATTGGAAAGACGGCTCCCGCCTCGGTAAGCAAGCTCATGGCATCCGACAGCTACGATGTACTGATCCTGGGCGGCGGCAATGCCGGCTTCGGCGTCACCGTGCCGACCCGCAAGGCCGGTATGAAGGTGGCCATGGTCGAGGAGCGCGACCTTGGCGGCACCTGCCCAAATCGCGGCTGCACGCCGAAGAAAGTGCTGGTCGCCGCCGGTCACGCTTTGCACGAGATCAGCCAAGCGCACGTCCATCACATCAGCGTAGGCAAGCCCAAGCTCGACTGGGCGGCGCTGATCGACCGCGAAAAGGAGATGATCGGCGGCATTCCCGAATTCGCTCGCCGAGACGCTCGAAGAGCGCGGCGTCGATCTCTTTCGCGATCGCACCAACTTCGTTGGTCCCAATACGGTGAAAGTCGGGAACCGCACGATCGAAGCGAAGCATATCGTCATCGCCACCGGCTCAAGGCCGAGACCATTGCCGATCCCAGGCGCCGAGCTGATGATCACCTCCGACGAAGTGCTGAGCGAGCGGGAGCAGCCGGGAAGCGTGCTGTTCGTCGGCGGCGGCGTGATCGCGCTCGAGCTTGGCCATGTCTATGCCCGCGCCGGCACCAAGGTCACCATCCTCGAAGTTCTGCCTCACCTTATGCCCGCGCTCGACGCCGACGCCGTCGAGCAGATCAGGCAGGAAAGCGAGCGCATCGGCATTGACGTGCATTCCGGCGTCAAGGTCTTGCGCGTGGAGAGGGCCGGCAGCCAGCTGCGCACCGTGTTCTCCGCTGACGGCCAGGAGCAGTCGGTGGTCTCCGACCGCGTGGTCAACGGCGCCGGCCGCATTGCCAATGTCGATCAGCTCGACCTCGACGCCGGCGGGGTGACCCATGAGGGTTTTCGCATCACCGTCGACGAGTATCTGCGCTCGACCTCCAACCCCGCGGTTCATGCCTGCGGCGACGTGCTGTCAGGCCCGCCGCAGCTTTCGCCGATCGCCACCTACGAAGGTCGTATCGTCGGCCGCAATATCGTCGAAGGTCCGAAGCACAAACCAAACTACGCAAATCTGCCCACGGCCGTGTACACCGTGCCATCGCTCGCTACCCTCGGGCTCACCGAGGCGCAAGCCAAGGAGAAGGGCCTCAAGACCAAGGTCACGGTCAGCGACATGGAATATTGGTTCTCGACCAGGACCTATGCCGAGACTCGCGCCTGGGCCAAGGTGATCGTCGACGAGGACAGCGACGCAATCCTCGGCGCCCATATGGTCGGGCATGCCGCCGAGGAGCTGATCAACATCTTCGGTCTCGCCAAGGCGCACGGCATCACTGCCACGCAGCTGCGCGACTTCATCTTCGCCTATCCGTCGTTCTCTTCAGACATCAAACACATGCTGTAAGCGCTCGTCAGGCTTGGTCGTTCGCCGGACTTTCTTCGAGCTCCGCTTTCTCTTGCGGCGCCTGAAGAAGATCGAGGCCGGCGAAGAGCAGCGGATTGAGCAGGATGGAGAGAATGGCGCCGGCCAGGATGAGACTGCGGCCGCGCTCGGGCAGGAGCCCGAGCTCGATGCCGAGATTGGCGAGGATGAAGGAGAATTCGCCGATCTGAGCCAGCGACACCGAGACGAGAAGCGCGGTGGCGGCGGGATAGCCGAACAGCCGGATGATGGCGAAAGCAGCGAGCGACTTGCCGAGCAGGATGATGGCGAGCGTGGCGAGCACGGCGAGCGGATCGTCGATCAGGATCGCCGGATCGAACAGCATGCCGACCGAGACGAAGAAGATCACGGCGAAGGCGTCGCGGAGCGGCAAGGTCTCTTCTGCGGCGCGCTGACTGAGCGGCAACTCGCTCAAGATCATGCCGGCGAAGAAGGCGCCGAGCGCGAAGGACGCACCGAACAGCTCGGCTGCGGCGTAGGCCACGCCAAGCGCAATGACCAGGACCGCGAGGCAGAACAGCTCGCGGCTGCCGGTCTCCTCCATGGCATGAAGCAGAGCGGGGATCAGGCGCTTGCCCACGATCAGCATGACGGCGACGAAGGCGGCAATCTTGGCGATGGTCAGCCCGGCGGCGACGGCAATGTCGGCGAGGGCCGCGCTCTCCTTCCCCTCCCCGCCGAGCAGGCCGGCGAAGGCCGGCAGCAGCACCAGCGTCAGCACCATCACCATGTCTTCGACGATGAGCCAACCGACGGCGATGCGTCCGCGTTCGGTCTCGACCAGGCGCCGCTCCTGAAGAGCGCGCAAGAGCACGACCGTGCTCGCCACCGACAGCGCCAAGCCAAACACGAGCCCAGCGCCCAAGGACCAGCCAAGCCAATGGGCAAGCCCCATGCCGAGCAGCGTGGCGCAGACGATCTGCCCGATGGCGCCGGGGATGGCGATCGACCGCACCGAGAGCAGCTCCTCGAGGGAGAAATGCAGGCCGACTCCGAACATCAGCAGGATGACGCCGATCTCGGCGAGCTCGCTCGCCAGGGTATGGTCGGCGACGAAACCAGGCGTCGAGGGGCCGATCAGCACCCCGGCGACGAGGTAGCCGATCAGCGGCGGGAGGCGGAGGCGGTGGGCAAGCGCGCCCAAGGCGAAAGCAAGGGCGAGCGCGACGACGATGGTGGTGATAAGAGGACTATGGTGGGGCATGAACGGTCAGGGAAGCCTCAAGCGGACGTCCCCTCTTTCGCCAGCGTCGGCGTCGTCCCATTCTTGGCCGCAGGGTTCTGAGACTTTGCTCCGCCGGCCACGCTGTTGCGCACATGCTCGATCATCGCCCGCGCGATTTCGTACTCGCCCATGATCACGGTGGTGGCGCCGTGCTTTTTCAAATGAAGCACCTCCTCCTCGGAATGGGCGCGGGCGATGATCAGCAGGTCCGGATTGGCGGCGCGCGCCTGCATCACCGCCTGGCCGCCTTCGAACGCATCGGGAATCGCCACCAGCAGGCAACAGGCTTGGCCGAGATTGGCTGAACGCAGCACTTCTGGATCGGCGACATTGCCGGTGATGGTCTCGATGCTCTGCTGGCGAAGCTCGGCCGCCGCGTCCGCATCGTTCTCGATCACGAGGTAGGGAAGCTTCGACTCGCGCAGCGCTTCGCTCACCACGCTGCCGACCCGCCCATGGCCGACGAGCACGACGTGATCGGTGAGTCTCGTCGGCGGGATCGCCTCGCGGCCGCGCGCCTCGGGCGGGGGACCTGGCTCGAATTGGTCGGCGGGCACCGCGTGCCACAGCGGCAGGCGGTCGAGCAGCTCCATGAGCAGCGGGTTGAGCAGGATCGAGATGATGGCGCCGGCGAGGATCAAGCTCCGCGCGCTCTCAGGCAGCACCGCAAGCGCGACGCCAAGCCCGGCGAGGATGAAGGAGAACTCGCCGATCTGCGCGAGCGACACGGAGATGGCAAGTGCCGTCGGCGCCGGATGGCCGAACAGGCGCACGACGAGGTAGGCCGCCGCCGTCTTGGCCACCAGGATGATGAAGATGGTGGCGAACAGCGCGCCGGGCGCCTCGACGATAATGCGCGGGTCGAACAGCATGCCGACCGAGACGAAAAACAGCACGGCGAAGGCGTCGCGCAAGGGAAGCGACTCGGTGGCCGCCTGCTGGCTCAATCGCGACTCGCTCAAGATCATGCCGGCAAAGAAGGCGCCGAGCGCCAGCGACACGCCGAAGATCTCGGTGGCGAGATAGGCGAAGCCGAGCGCGATCGACAGCACGGCAAGGCGAAACAACTCGCGGCTGCCGGTATGGGCGACGTAATGCAAGATCAGCGGGATGACCTTCTTGCCGACCAGCAGCATGACCACGATGAAGGCCGCGACCTTGCCGAGCGTGAGGGTGATGGCCTCAAGCAACTCGGTGGAGTTTGGCGCGCCCTCGGTGCCTCTGAGCACGCCGGCAAGCACCGGCATCAGCACCAAGACCAGCACCATGCAGAGGTCCTGGACGACAAGCCAGCCAACCGTGATCCTCCCGCGCTCGGTATCGAGCAGCCGCCGCTCCTGGAGCAGGCGCAACAGCACCACGGTGCTGGCGATGGAGAGCGCAATGCCGAAGACGATGCCTGCGCCGGCGTCCAGCCCTCCCACCAGCCGACGGCCATGCCGAGCGGCGTCGCCACCGCTGCTTGCACCAAAGCTCCTGGGATGGCGATGGCGCGCACCGAAAGCAGGTCCTCGAGCGAAAAATGCAATCCCACACCGAACATCAGCAGGATGACGCCGATCTCGGCGAGCTGGTTGGCAACGTTCTGGTCGGCGATGAAGCCTGGGGTGAACGGTCCGATGGCAATCCCGGCAAGCAGATAGCCGATCAGCGGCGGCAACCGCAGGCGCTGGGCCACGAGACCGAAGCCGAAGGCGAGCACAAGCCCGAGGACGAGCGTGGAGATGAGCGGGGCCGAATGCGGCATGCGGAGGCGCCCTTGCGGCAGAGGACCTTTCGCAATTAGGCCTGCGAATGGGGGCTGCGACAAGGCTCTTGCGGCTCTTGCGGAAATGAGCCCGCGCTTTCGTCAGCGGACGGCGCCGGTTTTAGGCAGAGTTTGCCGCGAGATGAGGGTGCCGAGATCGATGGCGCGCTGTTGCAGCGGCGAGAGAGTTCTTCCGCCAGCCTTCGTCGAGCACGAGCTCGCTCCGCGCCTCGAAGCGAACGTGATTGCCGGCGACCTCGTGTTTCTCGGCCTCGGCCCAAGCGAGCTGCCGCGGGTCGAAATCGAGCCCGAGCGGCTGCAAGATGCTGCGCAAGGCAGTTGCCGGATCGCGCACCAGATCCTCGTAATGCACCACGCTGTGCGGCACCGACCTCCGCGCCCGGCGGATCTGCTCGTGGATCAGCTCGTAGCGGAAGATGTGCTTGAGGAAACCGCCATGCTTGCGGCTCACCGAATTGATCTGGCCCTTGGGGTCGCGCACGATGTGCACCGGATAGACGTCGAGCTCCTCGAGTTGCATCAGATAGGCGAGGCGCTTTGGCAGCTTCGATGAGTTGACCACGAAGGACTTGCCCGAGACGTCGGCGATCGCCTTGAACACCACCGCGTTCGGCGCTCGCGCCGCGTCGGTCTCGCCATAGTCGAGCATGTCGAGTTCGGTGAGCGACTTCCCCGCGGTCTCGCGGGTGCGGGCATCGACCCGCGACCACATCGGGCATTGCCAAAGCGACGTCGCCCCGCAGGAGCAAGGCACATCGGTCTGCTTGCGCGGATGGTTGATGCCGAGTTGCCGGTTGAGCTTCAGCACCTCTCCCGCCGAGAAGATGGCGGGATGGGCGTTGAGCATAAGGTCGAGCAGCGTCGACCCGCTATGGCTCGTCCCCGCGATGTAGATCACCCGCATGGGGAAACCTGTAGCATGGCGAGGCAGGCTTGGCTCAAGCCCCTCGCGGCCGGTCAAATGCTGCGAAATTCCGAACTGCGACATCTCTGGCTGCGACCAAGCCCGCGACTCTGGCTGAACAAGCCTGCGACAATCCGGTGCGCGACATCTCGTGGCGCGACAACTGAGTGGGGAAACAATTTGGAGGGCCCGCGTTCGGCTGGCTGATGGCCGTCGCGTCACCTTCTTCCCTCAACCCCCGACGCGACGTGGCTCATTCTAAGGAGAATTGTACATGTTCACTAGAACCGCAGTCGCGCTTGCCGCGGCTTCACTCGTGCTTGGTGCCGTCGCCGCACTTACACCTGCGGCGGCCAACTACGATCCTTGTTACGAGAACCCCGCCGCGAAGGGTTGCCCGGGCAATTACGACGTCACCCAGGAGCCCTTCTACGTGGCGCCGAGCAAGAGCGCGGAGCATGAAATGCATCCCGCTACCACACCCCGTCACCATCGCGGCTAGGGACGATGCTCTGTGAATAGAGGTTGGCAGGGGCAGCCCCTGCCAACCTCTTCACGCTCGTCACGCGGTCTTGGCCAAATATGCGGCCAGCTGATCGAAGGTGCCGGTAAAGCCGCCTTCCATGCTCTTGAAGCCCTCCTCGAAGATCTTCCGCTCATGCGCGGTGGCATTGATGGCGACTGAGCTGATGGTCAGCGTGGTCTTGCCGTCGGCTTCGACGAAGGTCGCCGTGTTCAGCATCTCCAGCGGCCAATCCGGGCTCAGGAAATGGCGCGTCATGCCGCCTTTCTCGTCGGAGAAGGACGTGACCGAAACGATGCGCTCGGGCTTGACGATCTCGCGATAGACGAACCTGCCCCACATCTCCTGGCCGTTCGGCGAGCGGAGCAAGTAGTGGAACATCCCGCCCGGCCGGAAATCGAGCGTGCCGGTGACCCAGGTAAAGCCTTTCGGCCCCCACCACTGCTTCAAGCCCTCAAGCTCGCTATGCGCTTTCCACACGAGATCGCGCGGCGCATCGAACACGCGGGAGATGACGAAGGGCCGTGAGGTGCCCAATCCTGTCCCGGCAAGGTGCTCGTCGAGCCGCGCAAGCGTCTGCTTGCCACCCTCGACCGCTCCGTACTCCTTGGCCACGCGGTCGCGCTCGGCGGCCGTCGGGAAGACCGCACGCATGGTGACCATGGTCTTGTTGCCTTGGGGGACAAAGGTCACGGTGGTCTCAAAGCTGACCGGCTCGAGATCCTCATCGCCCCCGTGGCGATAGACGAGCCGTTCGGGCTTCACGACCTCGAGATAGGTGATCTTGTTCTGATAGTCGCGGCCGTCGGGTCCATGCATGACGAAGCGCCACACGCCGCCAGGCTTCACCTCCATCTTGTGCGTGGTCGTGGTGAAGCCGCGCGGCCCCCACCATTGCGCCACCTGCTCAGGATCGGTCCAGGCGTCGAACACGCGCGCCGGCGGCGCATCGATCAGGCGGGTGATGATGATTTCACGGTCGGCAGAACTCTTCGCATTAGCGGCCATGGCGTCCATGCCTCTTTCCCTTCTTCTGATTCACTTGAACCTCACGGAGATAAACTTCCAGGCGATCGAGCCGTTCGTCCCACAGCTCGCGGTATCGCTTGAGCCACTCGTCGACGTCTTTCAGCGCCTCGGGCGCGATGCGGCAGGGACGCCGCTGCGCCTCGCGGCTCCTGGCGATGAGCCCGGCGCGCTCGAGCACCTTGAGATGCTTTGACACGGCTGGGCCGCTCATCTTGAAGGGCTTGGCGAGCTCCGAGACCGTAGTCTCGCCGAGCACGAGCCGAGCGAGTATGGCGCGGCGGGTCGGGTCGGCAAGGGCGGCGAACGTGGCGCTGAGCTGGTCGGTCGACATTTGTATATAACTCTCTAGTTAGATAACCAGTCGGTTTAATACGCTGCCAAGATTGGCTGGTCAAGCCTGATATACGTGCGCATTGACTCGCTGGCGTTCCCCGCGGAATTCTAGCTATGCAGGTCTCTTGGGGGAAGCATGAGCGTGATGGTTGGGGTGAGCCGGCGGTCGACGCTTGCGCTCCTGTTGGCGGCTGCGTTCGCGATCGCGGAAGGAGCCGGTATTTCAAGTGCCCTCGCCGCCCGCAAACGCTCCGCGCAAAAGAAGCCTGCCGCCGTCGCAAAGAAGCCTGGCGAGCTCAAGCCGGGGCAATTCGAGTGGCATCCTGAGCAGTCGCCATCCGGACCGCTCGCCATCATCGTGTCGCTGACCAAGCAGCGCGTCTATGTCTACCGCAACGGCATTCAGATCGGCCTCGCAACCTGCTCGACCGGCAAGGAGGGCCACGAGACACCGACCGGGGTGTTCACCATCCTGCAGAAAGAGGAGGAGCATTATTCGAACGCCTATAACGATGCGCCGATGCCGCATATGGAGCGGCTCACCTGGGACGGCATCGCGCTCCATGCCGGCAAATTGCCGGGATATCCCGCCTCGCATGGCTGCGTGCGCCTGCCCAAGGCCTTCGCCGAGAAGCTCTACGCCGCCACGCAAATCGGCACGCCGGTGATCATCGCCGACGAGGCGAGCCATCCGGAGTTGGTCTACGATCCCGGCCTCCTGCTCGGCGCCGAAGCCAAGAACGAGCTCGGCAAGACCTCAAAGAAAAAGAAGCCCGCCTTCTCCAAGTCCGACGCCGTCACTTCGATCCTGGTTTCGGGCGCCGACAAATCCATCTACGTGATCCAGAACGGAGACATCGTCGCCCAAGGCAAAGCCGAGATCGAAGATCCTGACAAGAAGCTCGGGTCCAACGTGTTCATCCTGGTGAAGGGCGACGAGGATGGCTTCACCTGGCAGGCCTCCGGCTACAGCAGCGGGAAAAAAGCCGCGGCCAAACCGAGCACCTCGGTGGTCGAACGGATCAAGCCGCCGGCCGACGTGCGAGCCGCGATCGACGAACGCATGAAGCCGGGCATGGTGTTCGTCACCACCGACCAGCCGGCGACGCCCGAGACTCGCTCGGCCAAGGACTTCACGGTGATGGACGCCGAGGGGAAGTGAGGAGATCGCAGTTTCGGACCCGTCCAGTCCCCGCGCAACTTGCCTTAAGGCAAATCCAAGATCAGCAAGGACGGCAAACGCATTTCTTGCTGGGTCCGGCAACACCGGGAAACTTGGCGCAAGACCATTTGGCGCCGGCGGCGCAGCGATGCGTGCCGAACATGCACCCGGCTTTTTGCACCAGAGAATAGCCGTGGGTCACGGCAAGTGGATCGGCGGCTCCCGTCAAGGGCGTTGCCTCGGCTCTCCACATCAGCAATCCGGCAAGCGTCACCACTGCGGTCATGGATAGAACAAGCAGGAGCCTGGTCATGGGGTGCCTCCTTGGTTTGAACTTTGCAATATACTCGATTTCGGCCGCGGCAGAACGAGGGGAAGTGGCGCACCCGAAGAGATTCGAACTCCTGACGTTAGGACGCCGCCAATTTTGCCTTTCCCGCTTCTCTCACGCGATGGAGGGCGACCTCGGCCCGCTGACATAGGGATTGCCGGATTCGAAAAACCGACGCTTGCGATGGACTTCCCGTGTCAGGCCGATGCGCGTGCTGCTACGGATTGGACCTATTCGCCGTGCTGCCGTGCCGAGCCAAAGAGGTTCGCCAGCACATAGATCGACCCCGTCATATCGCTTGTCGATGTGCATGGCCTGGGCGAGGCGGCCAGGGCCTCGCGCAATATCGCGAGCACGCGTCGTCTTCCGAAAGCACTGCATTGTCTCAATGCCTTCGAGAGGTTCCAGCGCACGCAAAAGCACGCCCGCACCGACGCCTGGTTCCTCGCTGGTGACGTTCACCATGAACGAAGAGCCATAGGTAAAATAGACATAGCAGTAGCCAGGACCGAGAAACAAAGACTGGTTGCCTCGTGTCTTGCCTCGGAAGGCGTGGCCGGCGGCGTCGCCAGGCGGATACGCCTCTGTTTCAACGATGACTCCGCTTAGCCTCGCTGTCGGCAGATTGTGGACAAGCGTCTTCCCGATCAGATACTGCGCAAGCTCCATCGTTCCGACCGGCAAGTCTGCCCGGCGGAGGCCCTCGATGCTGGGCTGAAGGGGGTTCATTTGCGACCACCTACTCTCCTCAGACGAGAGAGGTTTAAAGCAATTTCGCGGCCCCTTGGCATGCCTTATGGCAGATCAAGAGGTCAACGCGCGTCGGATGGTTTACTTTTCAACGGATCGTGACTGGCGGTGTTGCCCGGACACCATGAGCGCCAGACACCTGACCGGACATTGAGTTGTGCGGGCACGCCTTTAACGACTTGGCAAAGTTACGCTGCGACATTTCGGGGAGGAAGAGCATGATCTGGACCGCTAAAACGTCGGTTCCAGCCAATCGATGTGGAGATGGGGACGATGCACCGAGCGGTTCCCTTTGTTTGTGTCGTTCTCCTGGCCGGTTGTTCGAGTGGGAGCTCCGACTACGTGAAACTTGACGCGTCGGGAAAGCAGGACACTTCGGCCAATCCCGAAACCACGCAAAGAGACATAGCCGACTGCAAGGTTGTAGAAGCTCACGTTCGCGAGGAAGGCGGGACGGTTTTCAACACATCCACGGCGAGGATGGCCTTCAACAATTGCATGCGCAGCAAAGGCTACGTCGGAAGCTAGAGGGCGCGACACGAGCTATTGAGGCGCCTTGGAGCGCCGAGGTAAAGCTTAGCCCGCGGTAGCGCCGGCAGGGTTGTTGAGGAAATAGTAGCCCTTTGAGAAGTGGCGCGCCCGAAGAGATTCGAACTCCTGACCCCCAGATTCGTAGTCCCAAATTCGGTTATTTTATGCCATTTGATTTATCAAACCCGATGTTATTAAGCTACTGGCTTTACTGGTAAAGTCAAGTTTAGCCGCTTTGACCAGCTAAGCCGCCTTTTGCCCTAATGCGATCGCATTTGGTACCCATAAGGTACCTATGGCAAACTTTCAGCATTCGAAACTAACAAAGCGAACAGTAGAGGCCGCAAAACCAGATCCAAAATACGACAGAGTTCTTTGGGACTCCGAAATTCCTGGCTTCGGGCTACGCGTTTGGCCATCCGGCCGGCGCGTGTACATCCTGAAATACCGTACCCCAGAGGGTCGCCAGCGAAAGGTAACGATCGGCCAGCATGGTCCTCTGACAGCCGAGCAGGCCCGAAGGACGGCGCTGCGGTGGCGTGGCGAAGGTAGTGATCCGGCGAGCACCAAATCTGCAGCGCGAAAGGCACCTTCCATTCGCGATTTGGCCGAACGCTATATGGCCGAGCATGCGGCCGTAAAAAAGCGGCCCGGTAGCATCCGGTCCGATGAAGCGCTTTTGCGGCTCCACATTTTGCCCCGACTCGGCAGCACTAAAGTCAATGCCATTGACCGGCGAGATATAGCTCATCTGCACCACGCTATGCGCGATAGGCCTGGAGCCGCAAATCGGACACTCGCTCTCCTCTCCAAAATGTTCAGCCTCGCGGAGAAGTGGGGCCTAAGAGCTGACGCGTTCAACCCCTGCCGCCATGTCGAAAAGTACCGCGAGCGGAAGCTTGAGCGCTTTCTTTCGAACGATGAGTTAGCTCGGCTAGGGGAGGTGCTGCTCGAGGCGGAACGTACTCAAACCGAATTGCCGAGCGTCATTGCAGCGATCAAACTCCTGCTCCTCACCGGTTGCCGCCTATCTGAAATTCTCAATCTGCGTTGGGATGAGGTGGACGTCGAGAACCAATGCCTGCGGCTGCGGGAGAGCAAGACCGGGGCGAAGATTGTGTATCTGCCGCGGTATGCCATGGAAGTTCTGAGTGAGATCGAGCGAAAAGATAACAACCCCTTCGTAATCGTCGGCGCCAAGGTGGGCGCGCGTCTCGTCAATCTGCAAAAGCCGTGGCGTCGCATTCGGTCGAAAGTCGGGCTTCAGGATGTCCGTATCCATGACCTGCGGCATAGCTTCGCCAGCGCTGCAGCGGCAAGTGGGCTCAGTCTCCCGATCATTGGCGCCTTGCTGGGCCATAGCCAGCCACAAACAACTCAACGTTACGCACATTTGGCTGGCGATCCTCTGCGCGAGGCCGTGAACATCACGGCCGGGCGACTAGCGGCCTTGGTCAAGGGCGAAGGCAGATCGGTTGGATAAGGGTGTGCTGGGCCGGGTAACGGACTCACTTGCTAGCTTTACGATCGAGCAAGCGGCCAGGCTTTGGGCAGAGGAATCCGGTGAGCATAGGGATTTGATCGAGCGAAAGCTTCTTCAGGCGGCGTACGCGGCAAGCAGCGATCCCAATTCTGACGATGTGGAGCTTCGCCTTGGAGTAGAAACGTCAAAATACGACGACATTCCGGCCGCGCAGCGAGATGATGCTGTTCGTGCGACTGAGAAAGAGATCTATTCGAGCCTTAAGGGACTTTATGTTGATCACCGCAGCGGGCCGATAACCGCGGCCACCCCGGTTAGACGCCTCGCACTAGAGGCATGGTGCGAGCAAGCGGGCT
Source organism: uncultured Alphaproteobacteria bacterium (assembly GCA_963757555.1). Taxonomy (GTDB): domain Bacteria; phylum Pseudomonadota; class Alphaproteobacteria; order Rhizobiales; family Methyloligellaceae; genus Methyloceanibacter. The sequence continues at coordinate 131,400 of CAVWRU010000011.1, read as the reverse complement.
TCAGGCTACCTCAATTTTTGAAGCCGACGGCGGCGGAACTCGAATCAAGGGCTCGTGCCTGGCTTCGAGAGTGCGTTAGATCTGTGGAACAGCAGCTTGAGGTCCGAAAGACCAAGGGAAAGTACCGCGCATCGGCACAGGTCGAATTCGGTGGGGAATTATCGAAGCGGGTTTTGATTCTGATATGGGATGACACCGTACCCGAAGCCTGGAGGCGCGGAGGGCGCCCCAAAAAACCCAAACACCAATAGCACTTCGCTATCTGGCGATGGATAATTTGTCTGATTTGGTCGGTCCTCTCGGCATCTAAATCCCCCTCGACAATTTTTAATCATGCATGGCTTTTTGCCGAGCTGCAGCCGTGATCAAGTCTCCGTCACCACTCGTCGTACGGAGACAACATGCAGAGCAATTCACAATCGATGCTTCTCAACGAGAGTCAGGCTGCCCATCAGCTTGGCCTCAAAGTCGCAACGCTGCGCCGTTGGCGCTGGGCAGGGCAACCTCCTCCCTTCATCAAAATCGGCGCTGCTGTTCGCTACGATCCCGCTGACCTCCAAAAATTCATAGAAGAGGGACGTCGGTCTTCGACCTCCGACCTCGGAACGGCGGCGGCATGACAAACGAAAGAGAAACCCCCGCCGGCCAGGGCGGGGGTGATGAGCGTTTAGAAAAAAGTCCATAAAACTATACCACAAACCCGGAAAGAGAAGAAGAGACAGAGGGAACATACCCTGATGTTGCGCCAACCGCCGAGCTGCTGAACGAACTCGTTGCCGTCTTCAAGCGGCATCTGTCATTGCCCGAAGGTGCAGCTGAGGCTATCGCGCTTTGGGTGCTATTCGCGTGGACTCATGACTTACATCAGGTGTCTCCACGGCTGGCCTTCGTCTCCCCTGTGCCTGAGTGCGGCAAAACCAGTGCCCTCACAATGCTCGCGAAGCTACTCCCAGGTCCCCGATGGCCGTCAGCAATTTGACGCCAGCGACAATCTATCGAGCTCTGGCGATCACCCTCACCCGCACTTTTATTATTGACGAGGCCGACACCTTCTTTGAGGCCCGAGATGTCCTAGCAGGGATTCTGAATTCAGGTCACACGAGAGCCACCGCGTACGTGTTGCGATGCGTGGGTGATGATTACGACGTAGAGAGGTTTTGCACCTGGGCGCCGGTCGTCATAGCTCGAATTGGGGAATTGAACCCTGCCCTAAAGACCAGCTCGATTGAGATAAAGATGCAGCGCGCCAGGGCAGAAGAACCAATTGAGCGAATTACCCCCAAAATCGAACCGCAATTGAAAAAGCTGCATCACGAGTGCGAGCAATGGGCAAATCAACATGCCGACCAACTGCGTGATGCTGATCCCGAAATGCCTAAAGCCTTCCGCGGACGGCTCGCCGATAACTGGCGGCCTCTTCTTGCGATCGCTGATCTCGCCGGCGAAGACTGGTCTGAGCGAGCTCGGGTCGCGGCGAAGTGTGTGTCTGGCGACCTCGAATTTGCCCGAAGGTGTTCAAATCCTGAAGCAGATTTGGCCAGCTCTTGCTCAGCTGCCTGGAGACAAACTGCCATCCGAAGATCTTTGTGCCGCCCTGCGCAACTTAGGCTGGGTCTGCAGCCAGGCCAGCCTGGCGAAGTCACTAAAGCCATTCGGCATCCGGCCTAAGGGGATCCGCATCGGAAACACGACGCCCAGAGGCTACCTTCGGGCGGGTTTCGAGGACGCCTTCAGCAGGTATCTCGATGGTGCGGATGACGCCGACGATGAAGCGACTGCCTCCCCTAGCAACCGCAACAAAGCAACAAGCGAAGGGAATCAATTAGTTGTAGGGATACAAGAGTGCAACAGTTTGCATATCTTAACCGCAACGCGACCAGGTCCTTTGCGTGCTCTTTTGTTGCGCCCGTGAGGCACTTGTGTTGCACGCCGCGAAGCATCCAACGACTTGGAATTACACCCTTGTTGCACTGTTGCGGTCTGGCAGACATGTAGGGCGGATGTGAGCCCTCGTTTCAAAGAAAGGCCCCCAGTTAAATGCTCAGAGGAGGTCCGCGAAAACCTTTACCTGAAGATTTTTGACAACACCGATCGCAAGTTGCGGCACAAAGCAGCCCTTTTGCACGACGGAGATGTCTTAACCGAGTTGCTAAACCCTCCTCCAACAAGGAAAAAGATGATGAGAATGCGGGCGTATCCAACTTGGCAACGTCGCCACGAGGCCGTTCTACGGCTGGTTCTGGAGTGGCCGAGGTTAAAGCGCGCCGAGATCGCTGCAGCGACGAATTATTCGCCATGGCAAGTGAGCCGTATTCTTAACTCCCCCGACTTCCGTGAGAGATACAAGCGTGTTGCCGACCTCCGGCGCCGCGAACTTGTGCTTCGCCTTATCGGTAGGGGGAGATAGGTGCTGACGCGACTAACGCGGCTCGGCTTGCCACACGATATCAAGTTTTCTTCTGTTTTTCTGCGGTCTCGTGCGTCGTCTCGCAAACCGAACTACGGCTGCTGTGGGTTCGAATCCCACCCTCTCCGCCATTTATTGCTGAAATGCTTTTTAGCTCAGTTAGTTAGTGTTAGATCGATTTCCTATGCACGAGGCAATGCACGGCATAAAAGAGCCAGGGGAAAGTAGAGAAAACCCCCGGCTCCTGCATCCTTTCAACGTCGCGTTGCCTTGCCTTGAGCGAAAGTCGGCGCTGCGACGTTATTCAACTTGCGGCGGTTAAGGCGAACCGCACGGCGGCGGTTTGTGCTTATGCATTTCGCCCCGGATGCAAAGGCGTCGGTTGCGGCCGATGCAAGAAGCAGAAGTCTGGTCCACCAAGTGCCAGAAGCAGATATTGTTGACCAGCGACTACTCATCGTCGTGCGCTTTTCGTTGCCCCTCTTCGAGTTTCTTGATGTCCTCCGGGCTCAGTTGCGGACGATTGATGTCGAGGGTGATCTTGTCGATCTTGCCGTTGAAGGTGAAGGGCACCTGGTAATCGGCGTCGTTGACTCCGGTCAGAGTGTCCGAGCCGATGTCCTGCGACTCGTCCCAGGCTAGGGTGATCGGGATGGTTTTCTCCATCTTCTTCCGCGCGACCTCCTTGCCGTCGACGCGCATGATGCCCTCGCCTGGTTTGCCGACGCCGCTGAGGTTGTTGAAGGCGAAGGTGCCCATGCCGAGTTCATCATAGATGAACTCGAATTCGACCGTGTGCTTGCCTGCCGTTAGCGACTCGGAGGATTCCCAGCGGACGCGGTCGAGGTCGAGCAGGTTCCAGGTGTAGACCGGCTTGCCCTTCAGAATGTAGAAGCCATGGCCGCCGAACTTGCCCCCTTGGGTGAAGAGCATGCCATTGCCACCACCCTCCGGCACCTCGATCTCGGCGGTGATCTTATAGGATGTCGCTAGGAGCAGCGGCTCGGTCCCATTCGGGGTTGCCGACGACCGGGTAGGTGTATTCAAAATGCGACCGTCCCGCCACGACGCTGGGCCGCGGGGTCACCATCCGGGTGGCCACCGAGTTGTCGAGCGGGAAGACGTGGTACTTCGACGCTTCGGCGATGAAGAGCTCCTGCATCTCGCGCAGCTTGTCCGGCATCTTTTCAGCGAGGTCGTTGTTCTGCGTCCAGTCCTTGGTCAGGTCATAGAGCTCCCATTTGTAGCTGTTCATGACGTCTTGCGGTGGAACCGAGAACAGCGCCCAAGGATCGACGATCGGCCTGGTATTCGCATACCAACCGTCATTGTAGATGCCGCGGTTGCCGAACATCTCGAAGTACTGGACCTTGTGGCGCGTCGGATCGTCGGGCTTCGCGTCCCAGCTGTAGACCATGCTGATTCCGTCCATCGGCTTTTGCTCGATGCCGTAGGCAAACTGCGGCGCCGGGATGCCCGTCGCCTCGAGCAGTGTCGGTACGATGTCGATGAAGTGGCTGAACTGGTTGCGAATGCCGCCTTTGTCCTTGATGCGCGTCGGCCAGGACATGACCATGCCTTGACGGGTGCCGCCGAAGTGCGAGGCGATCTGCTTGGTCCATTTGAAGGGTGTGTCGAAGGCCCAGGTCCAGCCCACGGCCATGTGGTTGTAGGTCTGGTCGGTGCCCCAGACATCGTAGAAGTCATTGAGCTGGACATCGACGGGCGGTGTCACGCCGTTGAACTGCGCAACCTCGTTCGGCGTGCCGATGGGCGAACCCTCGGCGCTCGATCCGTTGTCGCCGACGATGTAGATGATGAGCGTGTTGTCGAGCTTGCCCATATCCTTGATCGCCTGGATCACGCGGCCGGTTTCGTGGTCGGCATAGGCAAGGTAGGCGGCATAGACATCGACTTGGCGGATGAACAGCTTCTTCTCGTCGGCCGAAAGCTCGTCCCATTTCTTCAGACCGTCGGGCCAGGGCGTAAGCTCTGCGTTCGGCGGGATCACGCCGAGCTTCTTCTGGTTGGCGAAGATCGTCTCGCGCAGCTTGTTCCAGCCGTCGTCGAAGAGGTGCATGGCGCTGATCTTGTCCACCCATTCCTTGGTCGGGTGGTGCGGCGCGTGCGTCGCCCCCGGCGCCAGGTAGACGAAGAACGGCTGAGCGGGGTCTACCGAGTTGACCGTGTTGATCTGACGGATTGCATCATCTGCCTCGGCCGTGATCAGGTTCCACTCGGGATGGCCGAGGAAGGGATAAATCTGCGTGGTGTCGTTAAAGAGATTCGGCTGCCACTGGTTCGCGTCGCCGCCCATGAAGCCGTAGAAATGGTCGAAGCCGAAGATCTCGCCCGTCGGCCACTGGTCGAAGGGCCCCACCTGGCTTTCGGTGTAGGGCGGCGTGTTGTGGTTCTTGCCGTACCAAGAGGTGTTGTAGCCGTTGGCGCGCAGGATGGCGCCGATCGAGACCGAGTTGCGGCCGATCACCGCATCGTAACCAGGGAAGCCGGTCGACGCCTCGGCGACGTTGCCGAAGCCGGCATTGTGATGATTGCGGCCGGTTAGTAGCGCGGCGCGCGACGGCGAACAGAGAGCCGAGTTGAAGTTTGTGTAACGCAGACCGTTGGCCGCAAGCTGATCCAATACTGGCGTCGGAATCACGCCACCGAAGGTGGAAGACGCTCCGAAGCCCGTGTCGTCGGTCATGATCAGAAGAATGTTCGGTGCGCCCTTTGGCGGCACGATCCGCGCGGGCCAGAAGGGCTTCGACTGGGCGGCATTGAGATTGATCACGCCGCCGAAGGGCTGCGCCGGGTTCGGGATGTAGTTACCGTCGATCGTAATGGTCGAATCGGGCGCGCCGGGCTTTCCGGTCACGTCCGATGCCACCGGAGAGCCATGCGCGCCGGTCGTCTCCTGCGCCCATGCGCCCGTGCTACCGAGAATGAGCACCAATAGCCAAAGAGCTCGTACTTGCATGGTCTAGCTCCACTCAAGTTGCTTCCTGAGGAATCCGCTTCTCGGAGTCAACGGCGCGCTGTCTTGGTGGCCTTAACTTCGATCAAAACGTCTGCGTGGAAATGTCGCGTAGAGCGGGGAAGTTAGCGTCCTCGACCTTGGAAGCGGCAAAAAGGGGAGCCGGGAAATCAGCCCAAAACCGGCTCCCCTGAGCGCCCGGTCCGCAAGCATCGCCGTGCGAACCGTCGCTGCGACAAATTATTTGGACCGCCTCCTCCTGTGCCGCGTTGGCTTATGGCGGCTCGGCTTTCTTAGATTCGGCGCGCGTCGCCTTCCTTTCAGCCGGTAGCGGACGCTTTGCCGCGCGGCAGCTTTTGCCGAATAGAACTCATGCCGCCGCCTCCGCCGCCTTCCGCGCTTCCGCGTCGGCACGTTCGGCGGCTTCGAGCTCGGCTTGGGGATTTAGGCCCACTAGGAAATTGACGGCGGCGGTACCCGCGGTCATTAGCCGATCAACCGCTCTTTGGAGTCGGTCGATTCGGTCAACCTCGCGGCGGCAATTCTTGAGCGCCCATTGAGTGCGGAGGGTGCTGAATTCGGTCGGCGTCAAGCCGGTCAAGATCGGGCTGGCGGCTTGCAGCACCGCGCCCAGCAAGTTGTCGTCGCCAAACTTGACGGCGTTGGCTAGCGCCTGATCTCGTGTCTTCGAGTCCATGCGACCGAGCGCGGCGCGAAGCTCGGCGGCTTCGACTTGCGGCGGTGCCTTCGGTCCCTTGGTGAGCGTCTGCAATCGCGCGATCTCGGCCTTAGCAATCGCCATTGCAGCGTCTATTTTTTCGCCGCCTTCTGCTGATACTTGGACGCGATCTCCGCCGATTGCTTGCGGTTCGCCAACGGCGTCTTGAGCGGGTTGCTTGTGATCGCCTCGTGCGCGGAGATCGCGGCTTCGCAATACTCCCTCGTGCAATCCAAGGCACCGCCGATTGCGTCTAAGACGTGATCCGATTCCAGTTCGGTGCTTCGCTCTTGCCGCACCCTCAACTTGTCAACCGCAAGGCCGGTCACGCTTGCCGGCACCCTCGTATCAAGCTTGTTTTCAGTCATAACAGATTGTCCCTTGCTAAAATTCCGCGCGGCACCCGCACCATGCCGTTGCGGGTGAAACCGCCGCCGCCGTCAAGATTGATTCGCCGCCTCGTGGCGACGGTGACAATCTCCGCGCCATCGTCGGTTAGCACCGTGCCGTTGCCGTCGTGCAGCTTGACGGTTTGTCCGGTCACAAAATCGGCGTCGCTCACCACCTCAACGCCGGTCGGCGCGATCACGGATGACGTGGGCCATTTGCCGTTGTACCGGCTCAAGATCAGATCTCGCGGACCACGCGGACTCAGTTGCGTGGCGATCACCGCCCGGATATGATTTTCGGAAAGGACAGCCGAGTTAAGGAATTCCCGTCACTGGTCCGCCTAAACGCGGCCCGACACTATTCTCCACTGCGCTTTGCAGGGTCGCCGTCATGGGCGGGGGCGTATACTCATAGTATTCTGGTGCGACTTTGCCAGGATCAAACACACCAGCCGGCCACTTTTGCCCGATGATCGCGCCGTTTTCGGCCACATTGCCCGCCGCCCTGACATATCCCCCCTCAATGTCAGTCGCGACCTTGCAAGCGTTGGCGCTTTTGCGGGCGCTAAAGAGATTGTTTTCTAAAAATAGCTGGGCGCCCGTCTTGGACGATGCCCCGAAAGCATCCCCCTTACTGCAGGAATCACTGCCCCAATTTTTGACCACATTGTTAAGGACATGCACGCGACTCAGCTCGGAAGCCCTTGGGCTGCGCTTATCAATATTGTCAAAAACATTGCGATAAAAAGTTACGCGCATGAGAGGAATTTGATTGTCGGCTAGATCGTGGTTAGCACCGACCAAAGCCCCAAAGTAAGAATTTTTGAACAGATTGCCGGAGATCGTGATGAGATCCCCGCCTTGCGCTGCATCCCCCGATCCAGTGGTCCAAACCGCCACGCATTTTCCACCACAGTTCTGAAATTGATTTTGGTGGATCCAAACGTTCTTAGACTTGCCAATAACATAGATCCCCCCACCGCAAGGAAGCGTGGCCGCAGCGTTTTTAGGTTTTTTGCACCGAGCATTGAGGCGTACCTGGAATACGAGATCGTTCACAATAACGTTCTCATTATTGGCGATGTACATAATGTGGCCAAGAGTGCTTTGGATCGTGACCGCTTTCGGACCGCGCCCGTCAATTGTCGTATTGGATCCGACATAGAGTGGCGTTTGAAGTTTGATTATTCCACGACCTCCTTCGCCAAAGACGATCCACTTCGGTACATCCGACTCCACACAATTGCGCAGCGAGCCGGGACCGGAGTCCTGCAAATTTGTGACCTCACATTTACAACTGGCGTCCAAACATCCACCCAGCGTGTGCTGGCCATAACCGAAAGGTAACGCGCCCATCTTTCTCAGCAACGCCTGAGTAGGGTCCAATGCCGAATAACCTTGGCCACAATTCAGAAATGGGACAAGTAGGATAGCGACAATTACAGAAGCGAAAAAAGTGGAAAGCAATCTTCTATTCAACATCCCCCTCCGTCGAGTCGCTCGATACCAATGGTAAAACGCTTGTCTGCGGATACCAGCCATGTCCAAAAGAATCGGCACTAAATTACCAAAAATGGTCGCAACCGGAAAATCATATCCCTACCATAAATTCACGGCCCCTGACTTAATCCACCATATGCAGCCGTAGGATTGCCGAGCATTAACCAGTCTTCTCGGTCCCTTGGCTCAACGTTTGGCCTTCATTGTCGCTACTAGGCGCCGCTCAATGAGCGTCCTCGACCGGCATGGAACCAAGACAGAGGTCTGGTCATGAGTTCGCCGCCGCCGCCCATGCGGCTCGATCTGCCGCCAGCTAACAGAACGCCGACGACGTCTTCAGGCAAGTCCACGCTCGGAATCTAGGGCTATAGGCCCGATGCTGTCACGTTCTGACTGAACTCGACCGTCGGCCGTTCGTATCCGTCAGACGGCGATTACTTCGCGCCGCCGCGCCCACCGGCGTCTTGCGTGACCATGATAAATCAGATCAATGGTGCGGGTGGTGACATGAAGTATGCCCTTTTGTCGGCCCTAACCCCGGGTTCCCTTTATCCCGGTTCCCCCGGCCCCATGCCCGGTACCCAAAACATTCAGGTTGCCGACCTTCTCATCGGTTGGGCAAGTTCCCGTGGTCTGTAGTTAGGCGATCCACAAGACTAATGAGTGTCTAGCGGAAGCCCCCCGCCACAATTCGGCGGGGGGCTTTCGTTAATTGGAAGCGCTGACCCAACAAGGGCGGCCCCGCCGAGAACGTGTCCTTGGGAGGAAATCGTGAACCTGTTTCTTGCTGTCGCTCTAATCGCTTGGCAGGGGACCGACTACACGGCCAAGGTTACTAGCTTCGGTTGTACGTCGATTGAAGCCGTGCATGAGTTGGAGAAGATTCGCTTCGACGGCAAGGCCTTTCAGATGGCCTTGATGGAGAAGCAAATTTACGGGGAGTGCGTCACGACCGATACGTTTTGAAGGCCTCAGGTGTATGATGAGAGTGTAGCGATCCGCGTGTCATCGGAGACTGCGCCCTCAGCCTGGTTCCGGCGACCAGAAACATTAGGGAGGAAGTTAGATGAAAAAGTTGAGTAAAAACGCGGCCGTGGCGAGTGCAGCTGTCCTTGCACTCGTGCTGATGCCGTCGATGGTTGCGGCACAGGAATTTTCCGATCTCAAGTCCAACGGCAATCTGCATCTCAAAGGGTACGGCAGCTTCTTCATCCAAGGGAATACCCACGCTATCGATTCCGCTACTGCAAGCGCAGGAGGGTTCGGGAGCTTCCCTATTCCTGGCGGGCTCTCCATGATTGATCAGATGTACGTGCAATACATGCTGCCACAGGCCCAAAACGGCAAAAAGCATTATCCGATCGTCTTCGTGCACGGCTGTTGCTTAAGCTCAAAGTCGTGGCAAACCACACCCGATGGACGAATGGGTTGGGACGAATACTTCGTCCGGCAGGGGTTCGACACCTACTTGGCCGACCAGGTTAGTCGCGCCCGCTCGGGTTTTGACGCTACAAAATACAACATGGTGAAGAACAACGTTCTGCCCACCAGCGCTCTTCCCTCTATCTTAATCGCCTCGGACCAGTTCGCCTGGAACATATTCCGTTGGGGAATTGCGTCTTGCACTGCTTCGCCGTGCTCAGACCCAAATAACGCTAAACCTCATCCGGATATTCGGTTCCCAATGAATACCGTGGGTGTGGGCTCAGGATCCAACCTGCAATTCTACGATCAGGTAATCCCTGATATGAATGGGACTTTAAGTGATGCTCGTCCTCAGCCTTGCGCAGCTGCATTTTGCACGCCAACTAGCCCGGACGCTGTTTTTAATACCCCCGCTCAAATGGCCGCGCTCGCGAATAAACTAGGCGGTGCTATCTTAGTGGCTCACTCTGAATCGGCCGATTTCCCGACGAGGGCCGCGCTTCAAGCAGCTTCGGGCTGCTACCCATGGACATTGGCGTCTGCTTGCAAAGTTAAGGGGATCATCCAGCTCGAAACGGGTTGCTTCGGAAATCTTACCGGCCCCGAGATCACTACCCTCTCGCATATCCCGATCCTCATCGAGTATGGCGATTACGCCAACGGCTCGCCAATAACGAGCAGTTGCCAAACCATGATCAACCAAATCACTGCAGCAGGTGGTGACATTAAGTTTGCTTGGCTGCCGCAACTAACCCCGGGTTCCCTTTACAAAGGTTCACCCGGCCCAATTTACGGCAACGAACACATGGTGATGTTGGATAACAACAACCAACAGGTCGCCCAAATCCTGATCGATTGGGCCACTTCACGTGGTCTATAACTTGGAATACTGTCCGCACGTGAAAGCGAGGTAACGTGCTTCAAGTGACGTGGAAGCCTCCCCGCTACGTTGGCGGGGAGGCTTTTAAACTCCCGGCAGCGATCCGCATCCTATTCGCTCACCGCCGCCTCGACTGTATCTTGTGCGGCCTTGGTGCGGGCAGCTGACTTGACGGCGGGCGTCACCACCGCCTTGACGACATCCTTGAAATAACCGTCGCCGCTGATGGCAATTCGGCGGGCATTTTCGAGCGCCGTCTGCCTGAAATTGCGCGGTGCACGCGAGCCGGTAAAAGTCAAGAACACGCGGGAGGCCGGCCACCCTTCGAAAACGGCACAAGTGATCTGCGTGAAAGTGCGGGCTGAGGCGCTTACCGCATTCCTTGCAAGTGCCTCCCGAAATCCACGCCAGGAGACGACGTTGTCTAGGGCTAAATAGACGCTTCACTTACTCACCCAGTACTCGGTGAGCTGGATCTTCAAGCGTATCGATCTCAGCTCCTTAAGTTCAAACTCCAAGAGGTCGTTTCCAAATTTGCAAGCGAGCTTGGTGACATCGAGATAGTTTTCGTAATCCGTTCGAGCTTCGTCCGCCGACATTCCCTCAAGGGCTTTCTGCCTAAGCCACACGTCGCGTGATGTCGGGAGTTGCAACGTTTCCAGTTCCGAGGGGCATTTGTCGGCGTCGTCCTTATAGATTTGAACTAGTTCCTTATTGCGCGCCAGCTTGCCTCTCCAATAGGAATGTGGCAAGCCAGCGAGCAGCTGTGTGAGCCGTTCGCGGCTTTGATCAAGACGCTACTGCTCACCGGACAGCGGCGCGGCGAGGTCGCCGACATGAGCATCGACGAACTCGCTGACGACCTCAGCAAGTGGACCATCCCGGCCAGCCGCACCAAGAATGGCCGTGAGCATGTTGTCCCGTTGCCGACGCTGGTGCAGGACATCGTGAAGGGCGTGATTGGCGAGCGGACTTCCGGCTTCGTGTTTACCACTAACGGTAAGACGCCGGTGTCGGGCTTCTCCAAACTCAAGCGCAAGCTCGACTACCACATGCTCGCCGCCGCGCACGAAGACGACCCAAAGGCGGTGATTGCTCCCTGGCGTCTACACGACCTTCGCCGCACCTTCATTACGGGGGCCAACGAGATCGGCATCGAGCCTCACATCATCGAAGCGATTGCCAATCACACACTCCCCGGCGTGGCCGGTGTTTACAACCTCGCCAAGTACCTGCCTCAGCGACTCGCGGCCTTGGAGCTTTGGTCTCAGCATGTCCAGTCTGCTGTCAGCGGCCAGACGCCTGACGAGAAAGTGGTGGAGATGAAGCGGCGGCGTAAAGCGTAACATGAAGCGACGGCGGGGCAAGCTGACGCCTGCCGACGAGCAGGCGCTAAGTCGTTTGGTCGGGAAATATGGGGCCGCGCTAATTGTCGAGCAGGCAGGCAAGGTCCCGTTGCCGCGCATGGGCCGACCCCGGCAAGAGCTGCCCGTCCTTGACGGGGGGGCGGATGGCATTGCCTTGGTATGTCTAGCCTGACGACGCCCGTCTGCTTCAATCCTGCAATCCAGTCTCCGGGCTCGAACTCCGGGGAACGTAATCGCGTTATGCAGGGTGATCATCATGAAGGAACAATCGGTTGGCCCGGTCGAGATATTCAAACCCGCCATCGTATGGCGAGCGTCCCAATGCGGCTGGCTTCGAGTTCGCAAGACCCGAGAAGGGCACGACGTTTGGGAAAAGCCGAATGGTGATCGGCTCGTTGTGAAGTCGGGTGTCGAGCCGCTTGTACCGATGAAGCCAATGCAGCCGCTGGCCGAGCCGGCGCGAATCTTCTCCAGATAGAGTCCCGCCCAGTCACTGCTTTGAACTGGATCGCGCCGGCGCAGCCTCCTCCGGCCAAGGCTGCGTAAGTGAGGCGTAAGCCAGACGTGGTTTTTGTCCATTGGGGATGGGCACTTAAGGGTAAGCAGATGCGACGGCCTTCTGCCGATGCAGGGCGGCGCTAAACCGGGGGTGTCTCTGAATTGCTATTCATGCTCAGCGCTCCATCGCCCGCGCTTGTCTCCTCCGCACATCCGAAGGCGCACAATCTGCTTTCCGAATCTCTGGAACTCTCTGAGGAGGAAGAGGATGCAAGACAAGCTTCTACAGCTACTCACAGGATTGCTTCTTACCTGCGTCACCGGCAGCACCTTCGCGCACGCCTCGAACAACAAGGCCATGGATGCCGATATTCATGCCATCGAGCTTCGCTGGGAGCACATCAAGTACGATGAGGACGGCGCGCCAAACCAGTTCGCTGACATTGACACGCTGGCAAAGTCTACGGCCGGTCTCGTCCAAAAATATCCCGGCCGGGTTGAGCCCCTGATCTGGGAAGGCATCGTAACCAGTGAAGAGGCCGGCATGGCCGGTACCCTCAGCGCCATGGGTTACGCGAAGAACGCAAAAGCCCTTCTCGAGCAGGCTTATGCCAAGGACCCCGCCGCCCTTGACGCCGGAGCGCCGACGAGTCTCGGCGTGCTATATTATCGTGCGCCCGGATGGCCGCTCGGATTCGGCGATAATGACAAGGCCCGCGAGCTTCTTGCCCAGGCCGTGTCGCTCGCGCCAAACGGCATGGACGCCAACTATTTCTATGCCGATTTCCTGATTTCCCAGCATGAATATGCGGCCGCCTACAAAGTTCTGAAGCACGCCTTGTCGCTGCCGCCGCAACAGAATCGGCCGCTCTGGGATAAGAACCGCCGCGCCGTGATGCGCGAGCTCATGGCCAAGGCGCAGGCCAGCAACTAAGTGCAGCGGCCGGAACCATCGTTAGACGCAATTTGGCACGGCATCGGCGCGCAATTGCGCAATCCGTCGGGGCTTTGGGGCCGGTTGATGGGGCGCGCCATGTCCCTTGCCAATGCCAGGCCGAATGCGCTGTGCGTATCCGCCCTTCGCTTGAAAGACGGCGAGAGCTTGCTCGAATTGGGCTGCGGACCCGGCCGCGCCTTGCAAGGCATGGTCCGTTCGCCGCAGCTCGAACGGGTGATAGGGATCGACTGGTCCGAGGTCATGCTGGCCCAGGCAGCGCGACGCAATCGGGCGGCACTTGAGGCCGGACGTCTCGCACTGGTCCGCGGCGACTTCGCCAAACTTCCATTCAGCGACGAAATCGCCGACGCTGTCTTGGCGGTAAATGTGGCCTACTTCATGCAGAGTTCCGCGACTTTGCGTGAAGCGCATCGCGTGCTGCGCAGAGGCGGCCGCATCGTTCTCTATGCCACCGATGAGCGAGCCATGCGCCGTTGGCCTTTTGCCGGGCCCGAGACGCATCGGCTGTTCGATCATGATCAGTTTTTCGCGCTGCTCTTCGACGCCGGTTTCCCGAGAGATCGCATCAGCATCGATCGCGTCAACGCCGGTTTTGGCGTCACGGGCCTCGTGGCGGTGGCGCACAAGGGCGACGCTGCTCGCGCCTCTGCTACCGGCTGCCCGCTGTCGGTGACCCGATAGGCGTTGACGGCATATCGTGCCGCTGGGCGCAGCCGAGCACCAGGAGTAATGTCAACAATACCAAGTATCTCAAGCCTTCACCTCCGTCTTGCGGACCGGACGGTCCGGCCTCGGCGCCGGACCCGACCCGTTTACCCTTGGCCTCGCCGCCAGAGTCTGAAGACGGTGAACCGCGCCGTGCGTCCTTACGTCCGATCCATCGGCAGCCGAAGCCGGCGCCAATGTCGGCTTCCTCGTTGTGCTAAAGAAGCGGTTGGCGCGCGCCGTTTCGCCGTCACCCCGGCGATCGCCTGCCCCTTGCCTCACCGGATGATGCCTGCCGAGATAGTCCTGAATCCGGGGATCAGCCATTTGCGCTGCGATCGCGCGATCCACCATTTTCGGGGCAAACCTCTGAATGAGCAAAAACAGCCGCTCGGCGCCCTTGGCATAGGCAATGTCTCGATCTCGGGCGACGGCCCGCCAGATTTGCGCGGCGACCACGTCCGGATCATCCATGTGCATGTTTAGGGGCTTGACCAGTTCCTCGAAGCCCTTGGTCGGATCCGTTTTGGTTGCCCTCGGCGCCGCGTAAGTCACGTCGATGCCGTAGGGCTTGAACTCCCGCCGCATCGCCATGGAAAATCCGCGCAACGCAAATTTCGATGCGGAATAGGGTGCAAATAGCGGATAGGCGATGTCTCCGAATATCGACCCGACATTGACGATGCGCGACGGCGCGGCGAAGCGCAGCAAGGGCATCATTTCTCGCGACAGGGCGATAGGGGCAACGACGTTGGTCATCATCATGCGCTCAAGGTCGGTGTCCGTCGCATGAGCGAGCGGACCTGCGACGACGATGCCGGCGTTGTTGACGAGCACGTCGAGGCGACCCCAGCGCTGCCACAGATAGTCGCGCAAACCCCGCCGAACCGCCGGATCAGTAATATCGCCGCGCAAGCGGAGATGGGCCTTGTCCGACTTCATCAGGGCAAGGGTCGCATGAAGAGAGTCGCCGCGACGGCCGCACAGCGCGACTGTCATGCCACGGCGCGCCGCCTCGATGGCGAGCGCCCGCCCAATGCCGGAGCCGGCACCGGTGATCAGCGCACACTTGCTCTCAAGCTGCATGGCTTTTGACAGGATGTCGCGTCGCGAGCTCGTGATAGATGTTGCCGTAAAGCCTGTAGAAGACCTTCGACGCGTCGATCACGATCTGCGGCGTTTCCGTATCGTCGATGCCATTCACGAGTTTCTTGAAGAAGGCCACGTGCTCGATGTCGAGCGCGCCGTGCGAGCGAAGGTAGGAAAAGCCATCCTGGCCACGATGGGCCAAAGAGCGCTGGATCGCGGCGGCTGCCTGATCGGCAAGTAACGTCGACATGCCCTCGAGCACATGAACGCTGCCGAGTATGGCGTAGGGGCTCACCCACTCGATCGCGTAATACGAATAGCCTACCATCACCTGGCAGGCGATGCCGGGCTTCCCGTTACGGACCGCAACCGCGTCGCCACCCATGGCCTCAATATCGTCGAGGATCCATTTCTCATGTCCGCGCTCTTCCTCCATGTATTCGACGAGGGCATCCTGATAGGCCTCATCGGTAGTGCGCGCCGCGGCGAACGCGAGCAGCGGAAAGGTATGCTTCACGTGGTGATAAGCCTGAGTCAGAAAATCGACGTAGAGCTCGCGTGAGGCGCCGGTTCGCAGGGCCTCGCCAATGAGCGGAATTGAGATGAACGCGCTCCGCTCCCGCTCTGTTGCTGTCATCAGCCGATCGTAGAACAACAATGGTCCCTCCGTTTTGTTGGGGTTTTAAGCGGCATCAGGTTGCCATCGACTGGCCGAGGGCGCCTGAGGGCCGCAAAGGCGTTCTTCATAACCTCGCGCTGGATGCGTCCATTGGCAGTGAGGAGGCCAATCCGCTTGGCCTCGACCAGCGGGCAGACGACGAAGTCCTTCGGCACCGCGTAGGCTGGCGCGTCGGCGCAAATCCGCTCGAGCCACAGGAGAATGTGGGCGCGTGGCGCGTCCGTCAGCCAGCGCTCGTCCCACGGCGAGGCGATGAGCAGTACGCTCAAATACTGCTCGCCTTGACCGAAGACCGCGCAGGCGCAGATGCGCGGGTCGGAGGCAATGATCGCTTCGATCCATTCGCGAGAAATGTTGCGACCCAACGAGGTGACGAGGACGTCGTCCTTTCTTCCGGTCACGCGCAGATAGCCGTCGCCATCGAAACTGCCGAGATCGCCGGTGCGCCAAGGCGCGCCGGTAACCTGTTTTGCATGCAGGTATCCGGCCATGAGGGTTGGTCCGCTCACCGCCACCTCGCCCTCCTCGATACGCACATCGAGGCCGGGAAGCGGCTCACCGACGGTTCCAGCCTTGCGGCGCCCCGGTCGATTGACGGCCACGACCGAGCAGCATTCGGTCAGGCCATAGCCTTCATGCGCGGGGATGCCGAGCTCCCAGGCCCGTGCGGCAAGCATCTCCGAGACCGGCGCGCCGCCCACCGCCACGAAGCGCAAACTCTCCGGGGGAAGCATGCCGTGGGCTTCAAGCTCGGCAATCCAGCCCGCGAGCAGCTGAGGCACCAGCACTGTCGTCGTCGGTTGTCGGCGTTCGAATTCGGCGCAAAGCTTTGTGGGGCGCCCCGCGCCGAGTTCGTGGGCTATTGCCGAGGCGAAATGCGTCCGCGCGCCAACCAGGATCGGCACGCAAATGGCGGCGATGGTCTCGAGCAGCAAAGAGAGCGGTAAGACCGACAGATGAAGATCGCACTGCCGCGCCTCGATCGCCGTGGCGAGCGCGCGTGCCTGCCAGTCAATCTGCTCAAGGCCAAGGCGAACGCCCTTGGGATGTCCTGTGCTGCCGGAGGTATAAACAACGAGCCCTGCGCCAGGTGCGGTCGCGGGAAAGCTTTCGGCGCAGCGGTCAGAGACGGGCTTGGTGTCGACGCCTAGCATCGCCGCGAGGCCGCAAGCATCCCGGGTCGCAACGACATGCGTAATGCCAGCGTCGCGGAGGACGTGGGCGAGCTGAGCAACGCTGAAGAAAGTCGGCAACGGGACGACTGTCTTCCCTGCAGTCCAGGCGGCGAGCTGCGCCACCGCCCAGTCGGTCCCGTTGGCGCCAAGCAGACCAATGACCTGAGGCAGGTCGTGGAGCTCCTCCGCCATGCCGGCGACCCGGGCCGCGAGCTCTCCGCGGGCAACAGCGGCGTTGTCATCCGACATTGCGGCGCGCACGTCGCAAGATGCGCCCCAGCCACGCAAGACATGCAGGAGTTCAACCATTGACCGCAGCCCTCGCATCTCTGCCCATGCAGGCACCGACGAGGTTCCGGTGGACGGCGTATACGCTCGGCGAAAGCTGGTAATAGGTCCCCCAGCTCTCGGGATTGGCGACGCGCGCGCGGTCTGCGGTCGCGAGCGGCATGAGCGGCAGGCCGATGCGCTCGAGCAGCGCCTTGAGCGGAGCGGTGGCGGTGAAGAAGGCCCATTCGAAGCCTGCCGCTTCGCCGCAATCGATGATCTTGCGCAGGAACGACCCCACCATGTGCGGCGCGCGGCTGGCGAGCGACGTGACCTCGAACACCAACTCGCGGCGCACCGGAGAAGACCGCAGGCCGGTCAGTACTTCATCCACCGGCGCATCGAGATAGCATTCGGAGAAAAACCCGTCGGTGGCAAAGCGCAAGCCGGCAGCGCAAAGCAGCGCGCGACGGTCACTCATCATGGCGATGAGTGTGGCCGGAAAGGTCGTGACGCGCGCCGCATAGTGGAGCGCATAGACCTCGGCAATCAGTTGTTCTGCCGCCGGCCGTAAGTCGTGGTCATGTGGAATGATCGCTGCCCGAATCACGACTTTCCCCCTTCGTGCCGATGGTCACGCGAAGGAAGACGGTCGCCGCGGCCGCTTACAGAGGGCTTACCGCCGCCAAAAAATCACAATCATGAAGGGTCGGTTAAAGCGCCTGCGTTCGCGACGGCAGACGACTCTCGGATGCGGCGAGCGCTTCGAAGTGCATCGTAAACATGGCGCCGCCCTCTGGTGCATCTTCCACCGACATGATTCCGCCATGAGCAATCACGGTTCGGGCGGCAATATCCATTCCCAGGCCGGCGCCACCTTCGTTCGGGCCGCGGTCGCCCTGCCAGAAACGGCGAAAGATGGCCTGCCTCTGCTCAGGCGGGACACCGGGGCCCCTGTCGATGACACTGATTGCCGGTGGATTGGCGACGACGATGGAGACCGTCGTGCCCTCCGGCGCATACCGGAGGGCATTCTCCACGATGTTGCGCAACGCTCGAAAAAGGTAGTCGCTCGCGCCTCGAATGCAAACCGGCTCGTCGGGCGCAACAACCTCGATGGACCGGCCACGGTCGATGGCCGCCGGTGCGAGATGGGAGGCAACCTCGGTCGCGACGCTGCCGAGGTCGGCGACGTTGTCAGCGCCGAGCTGCAAGACATCGAGACGAGCCACGTCGAGCAGTTGATTGACGAGCCGTTCGAGACTGCTGATCTCATCTGCAAGTTCGGCATGGCCTTCGAATCTGGAAAGGATGGCCACATGCGCCTTGAGCACAGCGACCGGCGTCCGCAGTTCATGCGCGGCATCGGCGATGAACCGCCGCTGCGCATCGAAGGCGGTTTCCAGTCGGTCCAAGCCGTGATTGACGGCGCTCACCAGAGCATGCACGTCGCGCGGAAGTCCCTCCTCGGTCAGTCGCATGGATACCAAGCCCGGTCCTATGGCAGCAGCTTGGCTCGCGGCCGCCCGCAATGGCCTTAGACCGATGCGTGCGACGAGCAGATTGACAAGCAGGAGGATGACGACGAAGGGTATCCAGATCCAGGCGATGTCCTGGATGAACTCCTCCAATACGCTGTCAAAGACGATCTCGCCTGCGTGAAACGCGACCTGGACCCAAACAGGGCGCCCGTCAAAGCTCGTCCTCACCGACAGCCCGTAATATGGCCGCTCCTCCTCGTTCGGCTGAAGAACGAAGAACTCGCGACTTGCCGACGGATTGGCGGCAGTGAACTCCTCGCTCACTCGGGGTGACGCAGCCAACAGGGCGCCGCTCCGGTCGACAATGACGTACCGGCCGTTATTGGCCTTGAACCGGTCGATCACATCGCGCGGCAGCTCGAGGGCGCCTTGCGGCGCCGTCTTCAAATAGTCGGTGATCAGCGCTGCCTGATTGCGCAGCGTTTGCTCGCGAAATTCCGCGTTCTTGGCTTTGAACCGGTAATAAAGGGCACCGCTCGCGGCAGCGACAGCTAGCAAGCTGACGCTCACCAGCCCGACAATCAGCCTTATCCACAGAGACGCACTTGGACGCTGCGCGTCACTCACCTGCTGCTTTGTCTGAGAGCACATAGCCCACGCCGCGCAATGTGTGAATGTACATATCTGCTCCCGCCTCCTGCATGCGCCGGCAAATCCTATGGACCAGCACTTCGATGGCGTTGGAGGAAAGGTCCTCACCGAACGCGTAGATCGCCTCTTCAATCGCCGACTTGGGGACAACGCGGCCTGCTCGCCGCATCAAGAGCTCCAACCCGTCAATCTCGCGGCGCCCGAACTCGACCGGGACGCCGTCGATGATGACTTCACGGCCGCTGGTATCGAGCGTCACGTTGCCTACAGTTAGCTCGACACCAAGCGCTTCGCCGGGTCGGCGAAGCAGGGCGCGGACGCGCGCGATGAGCTCATCGAGATCGAACGGCTTGCGCAGGTAGTCGTCAGCGCCCTGGTTGAACCCTGCCACCAACTCTTCCACGCTGTCCCGCGCCGTGAGCACGAGCACAGGCCGCGTCATTTGCGACCGGCGTTGGTCGCCGAGCCAGATCAGACCATCCTTGTCAGGGAGCCCCAGGTCCAACAGCAGCGTATCGTAGCGAGTCGTTGCGAGCGCTCCCTCGGCATCTGCGGTGGTGCTCACATGATCGACGGCGAAACCGCCGTTCCGCAGCGCGGTAGAGAGATAGTCGGCAAGCCGCAGATTATCCTCGATGAGCAAGAGGCGCATTCATCGCTCCCTGTCTCAGCAGACGAGACTCTGCCGGTGCACGCTGGCTGAACCCCAAGAGCTTGCTGGAAGGACCGCCTGATTCATCGTCGACTGCTTGACGTCGGCATAAAGCGTAAGGCGGTCGCCTTCAGCTGCCACCGAGAGAAAATACTCCGGGCGTATCCGCTGGTCTTGGAAGTCGGTGAAATGTCCCCTCACTCCAGCGCCCCCGCCCGAGTGCTTGAAGTGATAGATGATGATGAAGGCCATTTGACGGCGCTGGATGGCGTCAACCTTACGCCAACCTTACGCTGGCCAAATCTGTTCAAAGGCCCCAGTCGTTAGGCACCGCCAGTGTCTGGCGGTGGTCATAAAGCGCATAGCAAACGTGTGGAAGCATTGGTTTGAGGACCGAGCGCCTTCAATGCGGTGCACGCGCCCTATCAGGCGCCGCAGAATTATCTCGACCAATACAAGACCATCGCAGACCCGAGCCGCCAGGCTTATGCCGCCAGCGCAACGGCGATGGACGACCAGATCGGCCGCGTGCTTCAAGCCCTTGAACAGAAGATGCTCGACAACGCTCGTCGGCTTCCAAAGCGACAATGGCGGCACCCGCGATCCCCTGTTCGCCGGCGCGATCACTGACATGTCGAAAGTCGTTCTGCCCGCAGACAACGGCCCTACCGCGATGTCAAGGGCTTCCTTTACGAGGGGGGGCACCCGCGTGGTCGCTCTCGCGAGCTGGCCGGGCCAAATCAAGGAAGGTATTACCGTGAACACGATGATCCATACGGTCGATCTCTCCGACACTGGTCGATCTCGACAGCGGCCAGATCGACAAGAACAAGCCTCCTCGATGGCATCGACGTCTGGGGCACCATAAGCGAGGGCAAGCCGTCGCCGCGGACGGAGATCGTCTACAACATCGAGCTATTCCGCGGCGCCATCCGCCAGGGCGACTGGAAGCTGATTTGGCACACGCCGCTGCCGCAGAAGATCGAGCTCTACGACATCGCGCAGGACCCGTCGGAAACGCAGAACCTCGCGGCTAAGCATCCGGACAAGGTCGCCGCGCTGCAACAACTGGCAAGCGAGGCGCAGAAGCCGATCCTGCTATAGATCGAGGTCAAGAACATCATTGAGCGCATGCACCTGTCGCCGGCATTCCCCAGCAATCTCGAAAGCATCGATGCGGAGCGATAGCCACGGTCCAGAACACACGCTGATGCGGCGATTAGAAGGTCGGCTATTGGCACCAAGCGGAAGTTAGCTGCTCCGCGTGATATGTCCGCTACGGCGCACAAAGCGGACCCCGCGAGCGTCGCACCGATGTCGCAGAATGACCCAATGCAGACCCAAGCGGCGCTGGTAGGCGAACTGATATCAGAAGGCGGAACGCAATAGGGGAGCCGCCATCGATCCCCAAGGTCACGCTTCTCTTGGAAATATTCTTCGCGGCTAGTTTTTGCCAGTCGAGTGGTGGTTTCAGTCTTTTGTTTTAGGCATTGAAGCGAAGACCCATACGGCACCGATGGCGCCAATGATGCCAAGCAGGATTACGAGCCAAAAGATGAGGCCAAATCCGCCCATCGAACCCCTCTTTTTCCCAGCCGAATGCGCTACCTGCTTAGGCGAAGCGCGCTTTTAGGAGCTTGACCCATGTCAAAGTGCACGCGAGCTTGGCAAGCTATCGATGCGCATTATGCACATTCACAACGCTACCTCGTCTCGACGGCAAACTTATGTATGGGATCCGTTCGTAAGGATCTTCCATTGGAGCTTGGTTGCAGCTTTCACAATTGCTTGTCTGATCGAAGACCCTCTCACGGTGCATGTCTGGGCGGGATACGCAGTCGGCGTTCTTGTGGTGGCGCGCATGATTTGGGGCTTCTTCGGACCGACGCATGCGCGCTTTTCGGACTTCATCTACAGCCCCACCGGTGTGCTGCGGTATATGCGCGATCTCGTGTCATTTCGCGCGAAGCGACACCTTGGGCAATAGCCCGGGAGGGGCGGGGCCATTGTGCTGGTGCTTCTCATTTTCCTTGCTGGAACCGTTGTGACGGGTCTCATCGTTTATGGGGGCGATCAGCAGGCTGGACCTTTTGCCGGAATGTTCACCAAGCAAACGGGTGAAGCTGTGGAGGCATTCCCCCACGAACTCGTTGCCAACATCACGCTCGCGCTGATCTTCTTCCACATCGCAGGCGTGGCGCTTGCGAGCTTATTGCGCATCACGAAAACCTCGTGCGGGCCATAATCAGCGGCTACAAGCGCTCGGATTAGGACTTTGATGAGGCGCCTTCATAAAGAGACACATCTCGTCGAGAGAATCGGGTGGCTTCGAGCAGCCGTCCTTGGCGCCAATGACGGCATTATTTCGACAGCGAAGTCTCTCATCCTCGGCGTTGCGTCAGCGGCTGCTTCCAAATCAGAGGTTTTGCTTGCCGGAGTTGCTGGGCTTGTCGCCGGCGCCATGTCCATGGCGGCGGGAGAATATGTTTCTGTCAGTTCCCAGTCCGATACCGAGCACGCCGATCTTGAACGTGAGAAGCGCGAGCTCTTGGAGGATCCAGAGCTCCGAGAACGAGGAACTTGCGCAGATTTATGCCGCGCGCGGTTTGGAGCTTCGTCTTGCCCGCGAGGTTGCCCAACAACTGATGGCCAAGGATGCATTGGGAGCGCATGCGCGCAACGAGCTCGGCATTTCAGAAATCAGCACGGCACGCCCAGTCCAAGCCGCCCTAGCTTCGGCTGCAACCTTCTCTCTTGGAGCAGCAGCGCCCCTCTTTATCACGCTGCTTTCGCCCCGCCGTTTCGGTGGGTTCGTTGGTCTTCCTGGCGTTACTGGGATGATCGGCGCAAGGACAGGAGGCGCCACGATCCTTCGGCCAACTATAAGGGTCGTTTTTTTGGGGCGCTCTCGCGATGGAAATCACCGCGGGAATTGGTGCGCTCGTTGGAAGAACTGTTTAGCCGCCATTCGGGCTTCGACGTGATCACTGAACGTGTCGTTCGACGTGCCCTGATCATCATCGCCCTGCTGGGCCTCGCTGCCGGCTTTGCGGCGTTCGTAAGAGGCGAGCGCGCCCTCGCTCATTGGATTTGGGGCGGAGCCACGCTGCCCATCGTGGTCGCTCTCGCGGCGTCCATCGCCCGCGATCTCTTCCGGGGCCGCATGGGTGTCGATGCCATCGCCTTCTTGTCGATGATCGCAGCGCTCGCTCTGGGACAGACACTCGCAGGAATTGTAGTCGCCATAATGTACGCAGGCGGCACTGTGCTTGAGGATTTTGCTGTAACACGCGCCGAGCGTAGCCTTAAGCATCTGGTGAATCGCGCTCCGAGAATTGCGCACCGGCGTGCTGACCAATCCGTCGAGGACGTCCCAGTAGATGACCTCAAGATTGGCGACGCGATTCTCATTCGGGCCGGAGAGGTTATCCCAATAGATGGCTTGATCACGTCGGCGAGTGCCGTCATTGACGAATTGGCTCTGACCGGCGAACCGATTCCAGCGACGCGGCTCGAAAAGGACCAGGTCCATAGCGGTACAGTAAACGCGGGTCAGGCCTTTTCAATGAAGGCGACAGCTACGGCTGGGGAAAGCACCTATGCCGGCATTGTGCGATTGGTAACAGCCGCTCAAACGGCTAAGTCGCCCTTTATTCGTGTTGCCGATCGCTACGCGCTGCTCTTGCTCCCCATCACACTTGAGGTCGCGTGTGGTGCCTGGTTCCTGACAGCAGATCCTATTCGTGGACTTGCCGTCCTAGTCGTCGCCACTCCGTGCCCTCTTATCCTCGCAGCACCCGTTGCGTTCATTGCCGGCGTCTCCCAAGCAGCCCGACGTGGCATCCTCGTCAAAGGTGGTGCCGCACTCGAAGCCTTGGCGCGAACACATACAGTTCTATTTGATAAGACCGGCACGCTCACCGTCGGTGGAGCAAGGCTCATCGCCGTTGAGACTGCGCCTGGCGAAAGTGCTGACGAAGTTTTGGGTCTTGCGGGCTCGCTTGAGCAGGCTTCGCAGCATGTGGTGGCTGCTGCCATCGTTTCCGCTGCGACGAGGAAGGGCTTGGTCCTTCAATTGCCTGAGCTCGTGCAAGAAGCTATGGGTTCAGGTCTCGAGGGTGTAATTGCCGGTCGCAGAGTCCGCGCAACAATTGATCTTCGGTGCTCATAAACCTGATGATTGGGCTATCCGGGCCTTACGCCACGCCTCGTGGCGTTCGGCGCTAAGCGTGTTCGTCTCAGTTGATGGACGCACGATCGGAGCTTTGCTCCTCGCCGACGAACTTCGACAGGAGGCGCCGAGAGCAGTTCAGTCGCTTCGCGCAGCCGGGGTTGCTCGCATCGTCATGGTGACAGGCGATCGAGCAGACGCTGCAGAAACGATAGGCGCAGCGCTCGATCTTGACGCCGTGCTCTCAGATCGGGTCCCATCCGACAAAGTCGATGCGGTGGCGATGGAGCGGCGATTGTATCCCACGGTGATGGTGGGGGATGGCATCAACGACGCGCCAGCTCTCGCTGCTGCGGATGTCGGTATCGCCCTCGGCGCCCGCGGCGCGAGCGCTTCCTCCGAGGCGGCTGACGTAGTCATCGTGGTCGACCGACTTGATCGGGTCTCAGAAGCCATTGTTATTGCCCATCGCACCCATCGAATTGCTGTGGAGAGCATCATTTGGGGTATGACCCTATCCGGCATAGCCATGGGTTTTGCCGCTTTCGGGTGGCTCACCCCCGTCGCCGGTGCTCTCACACAAGAAGCCATCGACGTGGCGGTCATCCTGAACGCACTGCGCGCTCTAGCTTCTCCCGCCAGATTTGTTTCGCATGCGCTTCCTGCCCAGATGGCGCAGGCGCTTCACCACGAACATGAGCTACTCCTGGGGAGCCTGGATCAATTAAGGTCTATTGCGGACGCGCTTGATGACGCCCATGGGCAAGAAGCCGTAAATCTCATCGCCAAAGCTCATACAGTTGTGCAAGAGAGTATCGTCATGCATGAGCGGGGAGACGAGGCGAACGTCTATCCGCAATTGAGACCGTTTCTTGGCGATAGTCAGGGTCTGGCGGCAATGAGCCGCGCGCATCGGGAAATTCTCCATCTCGCGAGGCTTCTGGCGCGGCTCGCCGGCGGGTTGCGTCCTGAGGATGTCGACAAGTACCTTGTTCGTGATGCGCAGCGTGTGATCGAATCAATTGAAGCACTAGTTCGAATCCATAGTGCTCAAGAGGAAGATATCTACGAGCATGCAGCCGCGTAGTCCAAGCAGCAAAACCCTACTTCTGCAAGGCGATTGACAAGGTCCATGAGCGTTCGAGTTTGACTAATGGTCGTCAGAGAAGTGCTGGTTTACAGACCGCCGGATTGGCGCTGTGAATATTGTGGCCCGAGTGCCACAATCACATAAAATCGTCATCCCGAACATGGATTTAACGTGTGTGTAAGCGTGGCGTAAGCTAAGAGCAAAGATTTTAAAGCGGGTCGCACTTTTCACATGGGGGATGAGGTGCGCCCGGGATTCGGAGCAGACAACACCCACAAGCGGGTCCCTAAAGTCGTCGCACGCAGTCGTGAGGGTCACAAGGCGGCGGTCTGCGCCTTCGGCGGCTCCATGTTGTTTACATTGCTACTTGTAGCAGCCGGCGTCGCATTCGGGCCAAAACCGGTTTCTGCGTTGCCGAGCTTTGCTCGCCAGACC
Organism: uncultured Alphaproteobacteria bacterium; assembly: GCA_963757555.1. GTDB lineage: Bacteria > Pseudomonadota > Alphaproteobacteria > Rhizobiales > Methyloligellaceae > Methyloceanibacter. The sequence goes on along the minus strand of CAVWRU010000011.1, from coordinate 105,886 downwards.
GGTCAACCTTGCTCGACGTGCCATAGTGCTTTCCCGCAACTGACGCCGTATGGTCGCCGCTTCAAGCTCGAAGGTTATACTGCAGGCGGCACGCGCTGTGGTCCGAACGCATCTGGGGATGCTGAATTCCAAGTCCCCATAGCCGGGATGAGCGTTCCCAACTTCACCCATATTAATAAGAAGCTAGACCCAGCAGACACTCCGAAGGGTTTCAGCACAAACGATAATACGTTTTTTCAAGAGACCAGCGTATTTTATGGAGGCCAAATCTACTGCAATTTTGGAGCATTCATACAGGGTACCTACGAACGCCCTGGCAGCAGTTACTTTCTGGACAATGCCGACATTCGTTATGCCAACAAAACCAAGTTAGGCCGAATGGATCTGGTTTATGGCGTCACGGCGAACAACAATCCCACCGTCCAAGATCCCTGGAACACGACTCCCGCTTGGTCATTTCCCTTTATAGGCGCATCAGACGCGCTGGCTCCAACTCCTTCCGCCGGCACGATGATTGAAGGCACCTTCGCCGGCCGCGTGGCGGGTACTGGCGCTTATATCTTTGCAAACGACAAGTTTTATTTCGAAGGGGCGGCCTACGGCACTTTCGACACGAAGACGTTGGAAGACCTCGGGCTCGATCCGACTGATCCCGCAAGCCGGTTTGATGCTCTGGCACCCTACTGGCGAGGGGCCTACGAGACGGACTGGGACAAATACTCGCTCATGTTCGGGATGTTCGGCATGTTCGCCAACGTCGCGCCAATCGGAAACCAGTCAGCGCCCACCGACAAGGTCACTGACGTGGGCGGTGACGCTCAGCTTCAGTACATTGGCGAAGTCCACGCGTTGACGGCACGGCTCAGCTACATCTTTGAACACCAGAAGCTTAATGGCAGCCAGCCGCTGGGGCTTTCCTCCAACTCAAGCGACGATCTGAATAGCGTCAAGGTTTCTGGCTCTTATGTTTACAACGGTGTCGTAAGTCTCAGCGCGGGCTATTTCAACGTGTGGGGTGATGCCGACCCGTCACTTTACGGCGATTCGCTATCGCCAACGAACTTAGGGTCCCCGAACTCGAATGGCTGGGTTTTTGATGTCGCTTGGCTGCCTTGGAGTAACGGGGGGCCATCCATCTATCCATGGTTCAACGCCCGCATCGGGGTCTCATATACCCTTTACAATCAGTTCAATGGTGCGAGCTCGAACTATGATGGTGCGTTCCGCAATGCCAGCGATAACAACACGACATATCTCTACGCTTGGATGGCATTCTAAATCGAGGACCAATATGAAATGCAGGTCCTTAAGTTAAAATCGGCGTTAGCAGCGGTAATCCTCGGAATTGTTTTCTTGGGATTTAGCCTCGTGCACGACACGGGCAATGCGCACGGACTGCGAACTCATCGTCGTACCCACCCCGCACCCGGCTATCGAGAAGCTCGAGCAGGAACCTTTCAGGCCAAGATACAATACTGTAGCGATTGTCACGGGCCTTCGGGGCAAGGTTATCGCGGATATTTTCCGATGCCCCGCCTCGCAGGACAAACGATAGAGTATTTCGAAAATCAGTTGCGCGCCTTCGACGTAACCCGAAAGGGACTTTCATGACCTCCACCTACAATCCCCAAGCTGCCGCCACCGATGCCCGCGCCAACTATCGCAATGTGACGGCGAGACTGGGCTTACTCGGCCTCGACACTGCGATTCCCGAGAACGTACGCGTCCTTGCCGAGAAAGCCGTGGCTCAGACCCGCGAAGTCTATGACCGTTCCAAGGATGCACTCGAAGCATCGATCGCGACGTTTGAGAAGACCTTCGAAGCTGCCGGCCAAGGTGCTGCAGCGTTCAACCGTAAAATAACCGACATCGCCCAGCGGAATGTAAATTCCGGCTTTGACCTGGCCAAGAGCTTGGCGGGCGCTAAGAACCTCTCCGAGATGGTGGAATTGCAGACGGCCCATTGGCGGAAGCAGTTTGACGCATTGACGGCTCAAGCCGAGGAAGTCCGTACGCTGTCGACCAAATTGGCAGCCGCGAGCGAGCCGCTCAAAGAGCAGGTGAAACGTGGCGCGGACGAGCTGCGCAAGGCAAACTGAAGGGCTTGAACGTGAAGTACGCCACGGGCCGATGCTGAAGTAAGACCAGCCCAACGAGGACTACCCCCCAATGACCGCTCCCTATTACGTCAATGAGCACCAATCCGATATTCGGGCGATCAAGTCTGGGTGGTATGGGCTGGAGAGGAACGGAAAGCTCTCATCTGGGCCGTTTTTAAACCAGGGAAAATGCCTCACCGGTATCTTTCGCGCATCGCCCTGGTTGCGGCGGACCATTAAGTGTCCCGAATGTGGAGGTGAGCACGTCCGGCCGTGCACTCGCATAGATGGATATGGCAGCCGGGAATGGATTGCCAACTGTTGCGAGACCTGCGGACACAATCTCAGCCTCGAAGAGATAGGCCGTCACATTGTCCATTAAGGCGCGAGCCTTGTCGCAAGCGATCGTGGACGGGGAGCTACTGAGGCTGGAGGAAACGAGATGAACGTCGCGGCAATTCTGAAAGTGAAGGGTAGGAATGTCGTCACCACTACGGCAGACAAGTCGTTGCTCGATGTCGCAAAACTGCTCGAGCAGCATGACATTGGCTGCATTGTCATTGCGGGAGATGACGGCCAGGTCGCGGGCGTCGTGTCGGAGCGCGACCTCGTGTGGGCGATAGGCAAATCCGGAGCCAAGGTCTTGAAAGAGCCGGTTTCGGTTTCCACTTTACGGCCCGCGAGGCCGACACCATCGACCGGCTGATGTCGGAAATGACGGTGCACCGGTTCCGCCACATGCCAGTGGTCGAGAGAGGTCGTCTAATCGGCCTCGTCTCCATTGGCGATGTGGTCAAGATGCACATCGCGGGAGCCGACATGGAGGCGGCGGCGACGAGGGAGTACGCGGCCTAGCTTTTGGTTTGACCAAGCATCGCGGCTGAGACTTGCAAACAGGTGGCGAATGAACGCGAAAAATCAGAAGCAAAATCTTCGTTCAGAAAAAATCCAGTCAACTAGTTTCCTGATCTGGATCATCTCGGGGTTGTACCTTCTTCCGATGGTTTGGTTTCTGCTATCTACGATGGGCGGATACGGCGGACATGAAACTAAGCCGTGGCTCGTGCCAGCAGTTGCCGCGTTCACTGTTTCATATGGGATTCTCATGCTGTTGCTTTGGCCGTATGAAAAAGTCTCACCGAGGTCAACCTCATAAATCCAGTCTTCGCCCTTACGCGGATTGAACCCAGCGCCAGCATCGATTTCTCCGACACTGTTGCTGCGGGGCGCAGGAATTGACGTAAAGCTCGTGTATTGCGGTTTGTTAACAGGAGGCGTTCATGCGTAGAGAGCTTAAGAAAATCGCCGAGTATAAGAAGCCGAGTAACGACGCTTTTGCGTCGGTTGTCCGCTCGTTCGGTGAGGCCAACAGTCGCTTTCAGGCGCTTGCAGCAGAGTCAGTTGGGCGCGCGGTTGAGATTCAGTCTCAGTTCGTCGGCAAAGCATATGACACCTACATTTCCGAGATATCGAAGCTCGGAAGGATGTTCTTCGTCGGGAACAGTACCTTCACTCCTCGGCCACAAAAAATGCCACATGCCAATATCAACGAAAAAGCCGCCGACAGGCCGCAGGCCACGTTGGCTAAAGCCAAGGTCAATCCCGACCCCGCGAGGCGACGCACCGCTGCCCAAAGAATGACGACCAAACGCAAGGCAGGCGCTGTCGCGAAGAGTCAATCCGGCAAGAGATCGACCAAGGGCAAAAAGGAAAGTCGGTTTACTCCCCTGGGTTAAAAGCTAGCTTCATGGGTTTTCCTCGGAACAAACTCTTCGGGTCTGCCCCTTGTTAATGGGGGCCGCTCGCCAATGCATTTGGAGGAGATCACCGGCATGACCATGCGGACGACCGAAAAGACCATCACGCTCCATCGGCCCTTCTGCCTGAAGGGCGTTGATCGTTGCTTGGCGCAAGAACGAGACGCGGGTGTCATGCTGAGCCGGCCACTGCTCTGAAACCTTGAAATCTTTGGAAAGACGAAAGCCTATGCGCGCTGTTTTACATGCCAAGTTTGACGCTCACGTCGCCAAACTTTCCTCTACCTCGGACAAGGTAACTGGCATCAGCCCCAGTCCCGGAGTGCGCGATTCCTCCGTCGAGGAGTTTGAAGCCGCGCTGACCAAAGCACGGGCTTCTTGGCGAGCAGACAGGGGACCAACCCGGACTGCTATTTACAGTGGCCGTATCGCGCGGCGTCGGTAGAAACTTCGTTAGGGGTCACGAGTTCAGCTCGACCACTGACGCATTGGCACGATGTCGTCCGCGGTAGCGGCAGGTTTCGGTCGTTGTCATCGAACTCGGTCAACAAGATCGACCGGGCCAGTTGATAGAGCCTCCATGATCTCACCCTGTTCGTCTTCACCAGTTTGGCCACATGCTTCGAATATCTCGCGCTTGCTGGGTCTACGACCTTTCCACCTCCCTCAGACTGGACTTAGCCCCTGACGATCACCTCCAAAGTTGACGAGGCCGACTACGAGGTCGGCAACCAAAGCCAGACACCACCCTGGGTTCCGATCTCACTTTGCCACCAGGCGGGTGAATATGTGCGTCTCACCCACTCCAGCTCTAATCACCTGTGCCAGGATTGGGCGATAACAGGTCGGCCTTGTCGGGCTTGCCCTCCCAATCCTTCGCATCAGGCGGTGGCTCACGTTTTATGGTGATGTTCGGCCAGACCTGAGCATATTTCGCATTGATCTCGAGCCACTTTTCGAGGCCGGGCTCCGTGTCCGGTTTGATTGCGTCAACCGGGCATTCCGGTTCGCAAACGCCGCAATCGATGCATTCGTCGGGGTGAATGACGAGCATGTTCTCGCCCTCATAGAAGCAGTCCACAGGACACACCTCGACACAGTCCATGTACTTGCAGCGAATGCAGCTCTCATTGACGATGTAGGTCAATTGAGCCTCCTTGCGGAAGTCGCTTATTCAAGGCGACTACATCGAATCCTTATGTGCACCCACTCTCGATCAATGACCTCCAGTAAGGACGTGAGGCGGGTGACGCGTGTCGCCGCGTCGGTTTAACCGGCGAACATACATGATAGCGGCCTCCGGGCGCTCAGCTTTGACCTTTAAAGCCGCAATGAGCGCGTCTTCAGCACCAACGACAATTCGTTCAGCCTTTCCTTTCGCTCATAACACCGACGGTGAATTGCCAAGACATTTTGAGCGCTTTCACGAGGCTGAGCGAGCTAGGCTGCAGCTAGCTCCTTCTTCGCATCGATACGGACTTGTTCCAATTCGGCGAGTGCATCGTCCACAAACTCGTCGATTTCAGCTTCAGTGGTCAGGTGTGTTGAAATTGCAAGATCCGGAGCCCGACTTAGGACGCTCGACTTTACGTAGATCTGGATATAGGCAGCGGTCGGAGGTTCGTGTTCGCTACCCCCTCGATGGAAGCCGAACCTTCCTTTCGTTATGTCGGCCATCTTGTCTGCCTCACGCGGTGGTTTTCCATCCACAATCCAGTTCAATTGGGGACACTGGCGAGCACTGATTGCGACGTGCTCGGCTCCACCACCTTGCGGTACAGGTGCCAAGTGGCGTGCCCGAGCACGGGCATGACGATGATGAGACCAAGGAATGCGGGTATTGACCCGATCACTAGGCCGCCCGCGACGATCAGGCCCCAAACGGCCATCGGGCCGGGGTTCGCAGTCACAGCGTTGATCGAAGTCAATACTGCGGTGCGGAGCCCCACGTCCCGGTCGAGCAACAGCGGAAACGACACCACGCTGATCGCCAGCACCAGCAAGGCGAAGAGAAAACCAACGCCCACCCCCACCACGATCATCGCCCAGCCCGCCCTCGTGGTAAACACGTCGCGGGCGAACGCGGCGATCGAGACCGGCGGCTCGGGGCCGAGGGTGAGCTCGTATATCACGTTGGCCGCGAGCAGCCAGAGCAGGAAGATCGCCAGCAGCACCAATCCCAGCACCAGGATCGCACCGAAGGCTGGCGAGCTGATAACGCCGAAAGCATCCGTCCAAGTGATAGGAATGCCCTGCTCGCGCCGTCGGCTCATTTCATAGAGGCCCACCGCCGCGACCGGGCCGACAAGCGCAAAGCCGGACGCGAGCGGAAACAGCAGCGGCAGAGTTTCATAGCCGAAAGTCAGCCATGCCAACGCGATGCCGACGAGCGGGTAGATGAGGCAGAGGAAGATAACGTCGGTCCGATACGCCCCTAAATCGTCGAGACCTCTGACCAATGCGTCCCTAAGGTCGGTGACCTTGATTCTGCAGACCGCCGGCAGCGGAGCATTCCGGCTCTCCTCGCTGCCGCCCAGGGAGCGACCTAACGACCCCACGGTCAGAGTCGCAAGCGTGATCTGATCCCATCCCCACTCGATGGGGTTTCGGATGTGGTCTTGGCTGGCCATCTTCGCTCCTCCCGAACTACCGGTTCGAGGGGCCGCGGGCCACCCGTGGCTTGACGCCTATTCGGCCGCAAGTCGCGGGCGAGCCGCGACCATACCGCCAAGGTACTCCGATCCCTGGCCTGAGTCCTCTCACTTCTCGGTGTTACAGCGACGGTCGCCGGATGCTCACCGCTCGAGAGAGCTAATTTCATTCGCGGTGGTCAACGGTTGGTGAAGGTCGAATCGCAAAGGGATCTGGGAGGTATCGATGTCCGTTCGTGATGCTGTGGACGGCTCCCGCCACCGGCATCTAGGTGCCAAATTGGGGTTGCTGTTGAGGAACCGCCAAGAGGGAGCCGTCCATGAACGAAGTTACCACAATCGGGCTTGATCTCGCGAAGAACGTCTTTCAGATCCATGGGGTTGATGCGTCGGGCCGCATTGTTGTGCGCCGGCAGCTGAGGCGCAGCCAGGTGTTGCCGTTCTTTGAGAAGCAAGCTGCGTGCCTTGTCGGCATTGAAGCCTGCGCTACCTCGCATCACTGGGCGCGGGAGATCGCGAAGTTTGGACATGAAGTCCGGCTGATGCCTGCCAGGTATGTGAAGCCTTACGTGAAGCGGAACAAGAACGATGCGGCGGACGCGGAGGCGATCTGTGAGGCGGTGACGCGCCCGACCATGCGCTTTGTTGAAGTCAAGACGGAGGAGCAGCAGTCGGTGCTGATGCTGCATCGGACGCGGCAACTGTTCGTGCGCCAGCGTACGACCTTGATCAATGCGATCCGGGCTCACATGGCCGAGTTCGGCATTGTTGCCGGCATTGGCCGCAACGGCGTGGAGAGGCTGCTGCGGCTCATCGACGAAGGGTCTGATGGGCGGGTGCCTCCTGTCGCACGGGAATGTCTGCAAGCGTTGCGGGCTCAGCTCGTGCTGGTCAAGCGGCAGATCCTTGAGGCTGACCGGCGCATCCTTGCTTGGCACCGCTCCAATGAGCTGAGCCGTCGCCTTGAGACCATCCCCGGCGTTGGCCCGCTGATTGCGACGGCCCTCGTCGCCAGCATCCCCGATCCGCATGCCTTCGGCTCGGCGCGCGACGTGCCGGCATGGATTGGGCTAGTGCCCAAGCAGAACTCGACAGGCGGCAAGGCGCGGCTGGGAAGCATCTCCAAAGCAGGCAACCGCTATCTGCGCTCGCTGCTCGTGGTTGGTGCCTTATCGGTGATCCGACGAGCCAAGCAGGTCGGGTATACGCGGCGGGCCTGGCTCGCCGAGCTGATGGCCCGGCGGCCGACTAAGATTGCCGCGATCGCCTTGGCCAACAAGATCGCCCGCATTGCCTGGGCGCTGATGGTCAGCGGCACACGCTACAGAGAGCCTGCTCCGCAGGCAATTTGAGAGATGCGCGCTCTACGCGCGCCGACGAAGTTGGAAAGGGCAATGCGAGGATAATGCACCTAGCCGGTCGATCGGGAGATCGGGACACCCCACTTGTGCCACAGCAGCTTTTGACTGCGTGTTTTTGACCGGGACCTGATCTCGCGGAGAGCATTATGGCCAGCGGCCCATGGAAAGCGCCGCATCAACAGGCCGGACACATGGCAGCACCGACCAGCCGTGCATCATTCTCAAAAAAACCCTTGCCAATAGGGAGCCGTCCACACATGGCACTAAGCGGACCCTGATGCCAACGCATGCCAGAACGGCGTGCTAATGTCCGCTACTGACCCAAAGCGGATTGAGGGCGCGCCCATGAGATCAGCGCTTCGATCAGTCGATCGCCAATGAATGTCTGCTGAACGGTTGCTTCAGATCGGGTTCAGGACGATTTCCGCCAGACTTGGGCCCATGAGGTTGAGGATAACCTACACGCGCTGCCCTATATGGCGCGAAATCTCTAGAAGAAAGGATTTCTGTGATGGGAACTAAGATTGGAACCATCTGGGCCCAAAGTTTGTGGTGGGACTCAACCTCGTCTTCAAATAGCCGTCACATCGTTTTTGCGGCGCCCCGACACATCACGGCATATTCAACCTTATCGCGCTTTTATTTCGGCTTGCTGGAGGACCCACCCTCGCTCTGTTATGGCGAGACCGGGATTGCCTGGTACCATACCTTGGACAGTGGGATACTCCATCGGCATCCAGCCGAGGGTGATTTCAACCCGCTACTGCCCTACATCCAGGCGGACAACACAACCGAGATGATGTTTCGCCTGAAAGCGGGTGTACTTTCGGATGATGGCTTTTGCCAGATCCGCGTGAAACACATGATCAACTACTTTGAATAGGGGCCGCATCATGACCTTCCCTAATATCGATCACCTTCTGGTAGGCGTTGTTGTGGCTTTCGACGCGGAAACAGGAGATGTGTTGCACGTCTATAAAAAGCTCGTGGAAACCGCAGATGGAAAGACTCGTTGTGCCACAGAGATTACGCCGGGTGAGTGCGAGGAAACTCGGGCAAATGCCGCCCGGACATTTCCTCGCCGACGGGTCGACGTTATCGTCGGGCCACCGGAGTTGGATCAGCGCGAGGAAGAGGCCCCCGTGCGCTACCATGTCGATCCCATGACCCGGAAACTACGGGCGGAGCCACAGTGCGATCCTCGCTTCGAGGCTCGGCTCAGAGGGCCGAGTATCTAATCGGGCGGCGACTGATAGATCTTTGGCGGCTCCGTTTGGTCCATCTTCAAATCCCGTCATCTGCCGCGCGCCCAACCTGACCCCCGGCCTAACGCAATGTTTCGACGGAGAGATGACTTCCGGTTCTGGCACAAAGCAGACACGCTCAATGCGCGGGCCAATGTCGGCTTTTGGGGGCAAAGCGGACATGACGCGAACGGGCCGTTACGTCGCCTAATGACCCAATGCGGAACTTTCGGTCACTCGTAGAATTTAGTCGGTCAGAGCAGCCGCTCGTGCAAATCCTGTGGCCACTTTGCCTAAATCCCTTGCGAAGGTGTGCCTAGGACGACGGCTAGCGCCAACGCAGCAAGCACGAGGAAGGAGCCCGCATATAAGGTGCGTCGCCTCACTTCCGGCGCTGTGATGGCTACCGCAGCGGCAACCAAGCACTGTAGCAGGTAGAAAAAGGCGAACGCCCGCGAGGCAAATGCGATAACGCCGAAAATGTCGAGCGACCAAGTCAGTCCCGCTCCCACCAGCGCAATGAACGGATAGGCATGGCGGTGGTCGATCCTTTGTTCACTAACTTGCTCAATGAGACCTCCCGCTCCGATAGCGTCAGCGACGGCTGCCGAGAGCTGCGCACAGACGGCACCGACAACGATCAATAGGGGCAACGCGCTCGCCACCGGCCTTAGTAGGTCAATGATCCCAGTGACCTCGGTGCTCATTACGTTCTGATGCTTCAGCACAACCGTGGCGAGGAGGAAAAAACCAATATAGATTCCACCCGACAACAGTTGGGCATAACGCATGGTGCGAATACGAAGCTCAGGGGGATAGGCACCAGCAAGGAAGCGCGAGGTCTCGAAGCCCTGGACGACAATAAGGAGGCCGAGAACGGTCCTGACCGCATTCCAACCAAGCGAGGCGGTGAGATCCGGGAGATGCCAGGTGTCGGTGAGCGCAAGGTGCAGGTTGAGCCAAGCCAGTGCACTCAGAACGGCCGCGATGACGGCGAGCTTGAGACCGACTGCATACTCCTCGATGTTCTCAAGCCCGTGCAGACCGCGGAACAGACCGTCCATGCCGATCACAAGGAGGATGGCGGTTGTGAGAACCTTGCCGACGAGCGGATCGGTAATGCCGACCCCTTTCAGCAAGAAGGCTGACAAGAGATTGAGGTAGTAGGCAACCGAGATGAAATAGGCGAAGGCAAGCGCAAGGTGGGAGGTCTGTTCGAGCCAGTTAACTCCTCGTCTATGTCCTTTGGCAAATAGCGGCTCGCCGTGAAGGATGTTGAAGCGGATAGCGGTGCCAAGCAGGTAGGAAAACAAGACAAGGAACGCCATGCCGGTCACGGCATAAGAGCCAAGATCGTGGACGAGCAGGGGTAGGGAAACGAGGAAGCCCGAGCCGATGATGGAAGCGAGCGGCGTGACGGTTGCCCGCCAAACCGGGGAAGCGGTAAGTCTCGGTGAAAAGAGGATCGCAGCGGTGGCGATGAGGCACAACCAGACAATCAGATTCGCCATAGGCGCGATCCCTGGGCGACCTTATCCCTGTCGTCAAGGGTCATTTAAGCCAATTGCGCAAGCGGCAAAATCTAGTCCGCGGTAGTACAGCAGACAGACTTTGACGGAGCGATGGCCCCGGTGATTCAGTGGATGGGCAACCTGCAATCCATTCAGTTGACTCCCATCAAGGTGCAGCGGGATGCTTCGCGAAGGAGTCAGCCAAATGCACAAGTTGCTCGTCCCGGTCGACAGCTCAGACAGCGCGATGCGTGCGCTTGAGCACGCGATCCGGCTTGCCAAAGAACATGGGCCTGTGGAGCTCGTGATCGTCTACGCGCACGAGCCGCCTCTCATCTATGGCGAGATTGAAATCTACTTGCCGGAAGAGAAGGCCAAGGAAGTTCAGCGGGAGTATAGTGAGAACATCTTGAGGCCAGCGATCGAGAAGGCTAAGGGGGCCGGGGTCACGTTCACCAGCCAGGTCCTGATCGGCGACGTTCCGAAATCAATCGTCTCATGCGCCGAAGCCTTGGCCTGCGAAGGGATTGTGATGGGAACACGCGGCATGAGTGCGATCGCCAATCTCGTCATGGGGTCTGTTGCAACTAAGGTCATTCACCTCACCAAGCTTCCGGTCACGCTCGTGAAATAGCGTTGGGTTTTGCACAGGGGCCGTCCAATGATGTCTGCCTTTGGCACCAAGCGGACGTGCAAACCCACGCTGATGAATGTCTGCTTTTGGGGGCAAAGCGGGCGCGACGCGGACGAGACGCGATGTCGGCTCATGACCCAAAACGGACCTCAATCGACCCGCGTTTGAGCATTGTTGCCGAGGTCTTGTCGCTCTACTGCGCCCGCTTGATCGCCGGTGGCTGCCAAGTGCCTTCGCCAGGCGGCAGGATGGAGGGTGCCTCCGTCTTCGGCCAATAGGGGCGCATGGCGAGATAGATCGGGCCGTCCGGCGACGGCAACCAGTTGGCTTTTTGGTCCGGGTCGGGGGTTCGTCCTTCTGGATGTACAGCGTCAGCGAGCCGTCGGCGTTCTTCTTCAAGTCGGGCACCATCGGCGAGTTGATAAGATAGCGGTCGATCGGGTTCTTGATTAGCAGTTGCGTTTTGCCGTCATACATCGTTACTGACCAGAACGCGTTTACCGGCGGCAACTGCCCCTTGGCAAAGGTCACGGTGTATTTGGCTTTGCTGCCATCGAGGGGTTGACCGTCGACATCGTTTCGCGTCATCGGATAGGTCGCCTCCACAGCATCGTTGCCGTAGATGCCGCCCTTCGCCCCGGCAGCGCGCAACAACCAATTGCCGTTAAAGAACGCGCGATCGCCGAACCACGAGCCGATCTTCCAGCCGTTGATGTCCTTTGCGGCGGTGGCGAGGTATTGATCGACCTTCTTGTCGCCTTGCTTCATGCCGAGGCCGATCTCCAGGCTGTGCCGTAGCGGGAGCTCATGGAAGTCGAAGCGCTTTCCGGCGCCGACGCCGATCTTGGCGAGCTTGGCGCGAATGTCCTTCTCGTCTGCTCCGGGCGGGGCGAATTGCAGGGCGAAGTCGAGATATTCAAAGAAATTGCTCTTGACGAGCTCCTTATCGATCTTGGGAAAGTCGACGGTGGGCGCGGCCGGCGGCGCGAGTTGTCCGAGATAGGCGGAAAGAGGCTGAACTTTATAGCCGGCTTGGACCTTCTTCACGTTGTCGATATCGTCCGGGCCGAACAGTTGGGTGCGATAGCCGGCTATGGAGAACTGCGTGGAAGAGCGGAACACCTTCTTGATGCCGGGCGGCGTGTCGCCCTTCCAGTCGGGACCGACCACCATGTAGTCGCCGGCGTCGTTGCCGGTGGCGCGGCTACCGATGTAACCGTAGTTGAAGGTGTTGCCGTCCTCGAGCTGCACCGCGTAGTAGCGGCTCTTCTCCACCGCCGGCACGGATAGCACCACAGGCTCGGCGCGCAGATCCAACCACAGCAAAGGAATAGGGCGTGTCGCTGTTGGGCGTGACGATCGCCGTGTCCTCGTAGGTGAAGACCCGGGCCTCGTTCTTGATCTCGTTGAACGGCGCTTTGAATTGTCCTGACTTCCTATCAACGGCGTACGCGTACATCACCGCATAGTTCATTACGATGGGAAGGCCATAGATGAAGCCTTCCTCGGCGATGTCCTTTGCCTCCAGGATCGTCGGCCACTCCTCGGCTTTGTTCGCCGAGGCGGAGAGCATTAGAAACCCCGCGGCAATGCCGATCAGGATACGTCTCATCTTCACTCACTCCTGCAGTTGCAGGGCGCTCTCGGCAACTCTCAAAAACCTTCGAAAGAATGGAGCCGACAGCGCCTCCGACGAATGGATCGGATTGTCCAAATATGCGCGGGTGCGATCACGGAGCAATAGATCGCGTATTAGCGCAAGGGATATGGCTCTTTCATGACAGCCCCTCTCACCCTGCTTCATGCCCGTTATTGGCACAAAGAGGACGTGCACACCGTGTTGATGAATGTCCGCTTTGAGGGGAATAACGGACATGACGCGGTCGTGACGCGATGTCTGCACTCTGTCGAATTTCGACGTAAGGCTTTCGCGGCGCAACTATTCATCACCTGATCCTCATCAGGTCGGCCCGCCGTCTGGTTGGCGCAATCAATGAGCACATCCAATTCGCATTAGGAGGGCGTCGCCAGTAAGCTTTTGTTGATACGCGGTGGTAAGTCCTTCTCCACTCGTCAGAGGGGTACTTGCCTGGCGCAACGGTCAAGCATCAAAGTAGCAACGCTGTCGTGATCGAAAGCGCTATCGCAAGCTCACACCTTGGTTCATCGGTTTGCTGGACGCCAGCCGGCCACTTCGCCGTCGTGGAGTGCACGACCGGCCTATTGAAAGCCGACAGCAAGATGGCGCGAGTCGTCGAGCGCGCAGAGCGTGTCAAAGCCCAGGTGCAAGGATCCGGCCTTAGGGTTTTGCCTGTAATGGTGACATCTAAAACTCGCGCCGAGGTTAAGGCCGACCTTGAGGAAGCCGAAAGACACGGCGTGCTCGTGATTACGAGCGAGAATTTGCAGGAGGCCGTGGAGGTGCGAACCCTCCCTCTGCCGAACGCCAATGCGATCTACGACGAGGCTGAGCGTGCTGTGCAGGACCTTCAGGCTCGATATGTGGCAGAGCCGGAGCTTGATCTGGGGTAGCGGAAGTGCTTCGGTTTAGGCCGTAGTCCCCGTGTAGTCCCTGAACCTAAGAAAGCCAAAGACCTAGCTCCAAGCTGGTGCTGAGCCATTGTTTTGTTTGGCTCGCCAGGGGCGTGGTCACGTCTCGACCATGCGGACGTCGGGAACCCCGACAGGCGGCTCGCCATGGTTGGCGCAGATCGGCGATCCGTCGCCTCGTGGGCGGCTGAAAGGGGCGGCGGCGCGGGTTGCCACGGGGCCACCCGGCCTAGTGGGGCACGTCCGGCTAACTCGGGGCACTCTCATTCCGTTACCCCACACGTTACCCCAGCGCCTCTGTGGCTGGGGCATATCCCATTTAAGTGCTTGATTTATTGGCGCGCCCGAAGAGAGATTCGAACTCCTGACCCCCAAATTTGTAGTTTGGAGCCGAGCATTGATTTCTGTTGGGCTTCTCTGCAAACCAGCCCTTAAGCAGCCCATTTCGGATCAATACGTTAGCAATGGGGTTGCAAACCAAAAACGTCATGAAGGACCCTACGCTACGCCATCCGAAATACAGGGGGTGCGCGAACGGTGTGGGGCACCGGTGGGGCATCAAGACTACTCCGACCTCGCCAAACCTCCAGCCCACCGCTCAAATCGCCTCGTAGCCCAGCTCAAAGCGAACTGGAGGGTCGTAGATGACCCGCTACAATGGAAGTTGCAGCGGAAAAAGGGCAACCAGAGGACAAAGAACCCCGGCTGGCGGGACCGCTCTTTCTGCAGAATGAAAGACACGCTGCTGCGTTGCATTCGCGAACACTGCAGCGACGCGGACGCCAAGGCTCTCTCGCAACTCAAGTCGCTACCTGATTGGCATCCTGATTGGGACCGCCGAAGTCAACGCACGAACTTGGACGTTCGCGGAACGGACCAAGCACGCGCCGACGAGCATTCAGAGCCCTTGGTCTCTCAGACATTGGAGGCTTGTTAGGCTGATGATCATCGCGTCGCAGTCTGTCTATCCACTCTTACCTAGTTTGTTGGGTAGTGGGCACTGGAGCAAGATGCTCTCGATGACGGCGCGTGACACCACGCCGATTGCTCCGCTCATGGGCGAGGGTCAAGACAGCATCATCCAGATCAAGACGGAAACCCGCAAGGATAAGGGCGACAGCGTCACCTTCTCCCTGCTTGCTCGTCTTGCAGGCGATGGCTACTCCGAGGGTCAGACCGCTGTCGGCAACGCCGAGGCGATGACGCTCTACGCGCAGTCTGCCGTGATCAACGAGATTGGTCACGTCTGCTCGCCGCCTTCGCAGAACTCAATCGATCACCAGCGCATTCCGTTCAACCTCCGCGACGAAGCTAGAGAGGCGGCAGTCTAATGCCTAATGCAGGATCAGCTCTGTTGGCTTTGCCGGCGGCAGACCGGGATGAAGCAGCAAAAAAGCCCAAGCTGGCACTTCGCGCGAGCAAATACATCAACATGCGCCAAGCCTCGAACATGATGGAGGCGGTCGCATTCGCAAAATTGATCGATCTGCGCTTGGTGGCGCATCTCACGATCCACTGGGCCTACACGGACGTCGGCGACGATGCCGACGGGAAGCTCTTCGCGAAATTCCGTGAGGGCCTGGACAAGTGGGCGCGTCGGCACGGCTTCCACCTCACTGGCATCTGGGCGCGTGAGCGCATGTCGAGGGGGCAAGCCGAGGTCGTGCATTGTCATCTGCTGTTCCACCTGCCGGCACAATACCGCTCTGGCAAGGGGCTGCGTGAAGTCGAGGCGGCGATCTACCGTCTCATTAGCAGGCATGGTCGGCTTGATGGCGAGAAGCGCGGTGACGGCTATTGGGCTGACGAAGTCGCAAAGCTCGTGATCCACAACGACCCTGACGGCAAGTATCTCATCAAAGGTGGCGGTTCCGAAATCTGGAAGCGCTTCCACCTCAGCAAGGATCATCGCTGCCTGCAGGGCCTCATCTTCGGCAAGCGTTGCGGCGTGACGGAGAACATAAGCGCGGCTGCACGAAGGCGCGCTACTGAACCAAGCTAGCGAAGTAAGCGAGAAGCAGCCTAGCGCTATCGCTTTCGGCAGGCTCGTAGATGCACCGGTGTTAGTGAACTGCAACGGGGAAGAAGCTCATGACTACTGCAAGGTCGTCGCTCTCACAGCCTCAGGTCGAAGCACTGCTTGAGGGTGTTCACCACAAACTTGTGCGGGCCGCGGCGGATTGGGTCTATTTGGAAGTGGTGTACGCGCCCGCGACAACTGGTTGGATCTCTTCGGAAGAGGTGAAGGCGTCCGCGGCCGGTTGGATCTATTCGGAAGAGGCGTCAGAACCAGTCGGTATCCTCGTGATGAAACGCTTCAGGCTTAGCACCGTCCGATCGCTTCACAAGCGAGGACTGCTCAGTGCCAATTTCGACGATCCTCGTCTTCACCACTGCTACTGCGAAGAGAGTTCAACGTGGTTGCTCGACAAATGTCCCTTGGGAAGTCCTCTCGTTTGGACGAGCTCACTTGGTCGCGAACTACTGCGCGAGAAGGGCCTGCTTCCAAATAATTATGTAGACAACGTCATCGCATTCCCCGCCCACCGCACTAAACGGAAGAGCTATCCCGCTCTTCTTCGGCCAGAAGCGGAAATTGTCGACTTCGCTTCCTATCGAGAGAGCCGCTTCGCGCAATCCTTGATGAGCGGGATAGGAAGTAGCACAGGCTGACGGCTACTTGCCGTTGGGACGTTTTGTTAGGAGGAGTGCACAGCGATTTTGCGGAGAGACCAATGGCTAGACCAAGACAGCGAGTACGCCTTCAAGATGGATTGTGGATTGACCTAAACAAACTCCTGCGTGATGGGCCGCCTGGAACCATTCCGTGGCCTAGTGAGATTCGATGGACCTCCAACTTTTACGGCGAGGTCGCGCAGGGGTGGATCACCATCAAGAGACAAGGCGAAGACCGAGGTTTCCTCAGGATCGTGCAGGGGAAGCTCGCCCAGCGGCTCGACTTGATCGCGCAGCCCCGGCATTTCGGCGGGCAGCAGTGGTACTTCAAATGCCCGGTAACCAATCGCAATTGTTCGGTCGTATGGCTGCCTCCTGGCGCGACACACTTCTGCAGCCGCCAAGCGTGGGGAAGGCAGGTGGCTTACTCGACACAATTCGAGTCGCCATTCGACCGGGCGCTCACCGCGAGGGAGAAGGTCAAATCCCGCCTTATCGGTGACCTCGATCCGTGTGAATGGGAGCTGCTCCCGAAGCCTAAATGGATGCGCCGACGCACCTATGATCGCTTGGCAGAGAAATACCTATTCCACCAGCGCAAGCTCGACCAATGCATCGCCGATTGTCTAGGTTGAGTTTAATGCGGGTTAGACAAGAGATTTCGATTTGGGACGGATAGGAGAGTGCTTCGGCGTCGATGGAGGCGGACTTAGTGACCCCCACAAGGGAAGCAATCGCATATCACGAAGCCGGCCACGCCGTGATCTCGATGAAGCTGGGCTACAAGTGCCTCTACGTCACCATCATCCCTGACGGCGACAGACTGGGACACGTCTGTTGTGAGGCTCCTCTGGTTGGAGGGCACGACGACAAGATCAAACACGCGCTGAAGGTGCTCATTGCAGCTAGCCTTGCTGAGAGCAAGCACATCGGCTCCCAGAGTTGGGGTGATGCCGACGACCGCGTGAGGGCAACAAACCTCGCACTGTTGGCCACTGACCACGACACTAAGCGCGCCGAAGCTCTCATCAATGAAATGATCGGCGAGGCACGCACGCTCGTGGAGCAGCATTGGCCAGACATTGAGGCGCTGGCAGAGCGCCTGGTAATCAAAGGGAGGGTCAACTTCTTAGAGACCTAAGCCCGGGCTTCAGAAGACTTCGACTCCTGGTGACAAAAAGGGGTGCGCGAGCCGCAAGATGGTGCACCGACCATCTGGGTAGGGAAAGGTCACTATCAACGGTCGCGCACCCCCAATAATGTCTGGAGTTGGCCCAAGAGCAGACATTTACGAGCGCGACACTCATGTCCGCTGATGACCCTGGCTGTGTGAAAACCCTGCAAGCTCGGGGACTGCTAGAATATGTTTTCTCAGATCGATCGAGTTCCATGCCACGAAGGAATTCTCATCACCTCAATCGCCGCCCTAAAGAAACTCCATTCTATGGTTTCTCCCCGCAGCCGCGTTTTCACACGGCCAAGACCCTTAGCGTACATGCAATGGCCCGCTCCTACGCCCGGCTCTCTGCAGGATGGCTGCCGGCTCTTTGCGGAAAAAAGACGATGCAGCCGATCATGATTGCCGCAATGACCGCCGACGCGATTGGGCGGCTCAAGGCGAGCCCTCCATGACCCAGCGGCTTGTCAAGGAAATCACCTAAGGTTGCCCCGAGTGGTCGCGTGAGAATGAACGCCACCCAGAACAGCAGCACCCGCGACACGTCCGTCCAGTAGTAGAGCGCAGCAGCAACTGCTAAGCCAGCAGCGAACACCAACGCCCCGCCTTCATACCCGAGGCCGCCGTTGTCGGCGATCCAGTCACCGAGGGCAGTTCCGAGGGTCTGCGAAAATGTAATGGCCGCCCAATAGAAGACCTCCACGCGTGGCGTGCTCACGGTGTTCACCGAGATGGTGCCCTCCGACCAGTACCAAAGCGCCAGTACCGCGATAAGGCAGGTGAGGAGAAATATTGAGCCGCCAGTGTACCCAATGCCGAGCGAACGATCGGCAAAGTCGGCCATCGTGGTGCCAAAGGTTGTGGAGGCCGCGATCGTTGCCCAATAGAGGAATGGGTGGAATTTCTTCGCGGCGATTTGTATGGCAACGAGCCCGATTAAGACTGAAAGAAAAATCGCACTTCCGACCAGATACCCGCTGTTGACCGTGACGTCGGCCTTGAGCCAGGTCATGGTGACGGTATCGCCGGCGGTCTCGCCAAGCGTCGTTGCAAGAATTCTTGATCACCCAGAAGCCGAGAGTGACCTCGGGAACCTTGCTTGCTTGAACCTCAAAATCGCGCTCCGTCACCGGTGCGATGGTCTGATTCCTAAGTGCAAACATGGAATCCCTCGCCCTTTGCCATTGGAATTAGAGAGTGCTGTACGCAAATAAAAAAGAGCGGCGAAACTGCGGCGTGCCAATCTCGGCTGGTAGGGCATTTTTCGTATATGATTAGTGGCTCCAGGGGGGCGGCATGTTACGTGTGTCTAAATGCGGCCTAGCGCTAATTCTGCTTGGGTATCTAGCACCCGTCGCCGCGAACGCCGGACCCCCATATCGCACCGACGATCCTGAGCCGACCCCACTCGGCCACTACGAGTTCTACACGTTTTCGACCGGGACGCTTGTGCGCGACGATACGTCGGGCAGCCTGCCAGCATTTGAACTGAACTACGGTCTTGTCCCTAACGGCCAGCTCACCATAGACGCAGCGGTTGCGTTCGACCGCCCCATTAACGACTCCACCCAGTTCGGTTATGGAGACACACAGATCAGTTTTAAGTACCGTTTCATCCAAGAGGACAAAGAAGGTTCGCGCCCGCAAGTTGCCGTCTTCCCGCTTCTCCAATTACCAACGGGTGACGAAAGCCGTGGGCTTGGTGCAGGTCATGCCTTAGGGTTTCTGCCGATCTGGGCGCAAAAGAGTTTCGGCGAATGGACCGCCGACGTGGGCGGCGGTTATTGGATCAACCAAGGTGCCGGTGACAAGAACTATTGGTTCTTTGGCGCATTGCTCCAACGCAAGGTCACGGACAAACTCTCAGTGGGCGGGGAGGTATTCCATCAAACCGCCGACACGGATGGTGGAGATGACAGCACGGGGTTCAACCTAGGCGCCATCTATGACTTCAATGAACGCGACCACTTCGTTTTTTCGGCTGGTCGAGGCCTGCAAAATGCCGACACGACGAATGTTTTCTCTTGGTACGTGGGCTTCCTTCTTACCGGCCCATAGAACCCGACCGGACCGTCGCAGCAGCCGCTTATGGCACGAAGCGGATACCTGAGCGCTTTTGACCCGAGGCGGACGTCCTATGCCGTCAAAAGGCAATACCCAGCTTGGGAAGGAGCCACACAGCCAAAAAATAAAGGAGCACGGTTAGGGCGCATGAATTTGCAAGCGCAGACCAAAACCCAAAACCGCTTCTTAGCAATGCTGGCAATACCAGAAACATTGGAAGCGTCGGCAAGGCGAACCAGAACGTGGACTGCGCTAAAGTGGCGATGGCTTCCTTGTCTGCCGTGTCTCGCCAGAGCCATATGAAGGTGAGGAGCGAGACGAGGGGCAGCGAAATAATTACTGCGCCGAGAGCCGGGCTGCGCTTCGCGACCTCAGAGGCCATCGCGATAATTGCGCCGGATAGGAGCGCCTTGATGACGGCGTAAAGCATCTTAGTTCCCTTGTGCCCATGACGAGACTGGAAGGTTACACTAACGCGTGGAAACCTTGATCGACATCCAGTACTGGCTCTTGTCCTAGAAGATCGGCGGTGTCGCTCTCACGGCGGCGTTCAAGCATCTACTTTTGACCTTCAGATCGCTGTTGCTCTGTCATGATGCGGTCGAAGCCTTCCTGCGCGCTTTCGAGCTTCGGACTGGCGTCGAGCGCGGCGCGGAAATCGTCGAGCGCTTCGGCTTTGCGGCCAAGAGCCTCATAGGCTTGGGCGCGCCGCACCAAGGCGACGGGGTCATCCCCTCTTTCCTTTAGCGCTTCGCTGAAATCGCTGACCGCCTTCTGATATTCGCCGAGGGTGAGGTACAGGCTGCCGCGATTGAAATAGCAATAGGTGAGCTTGGGATCGTGGTCGATGGCGACGGCGTAGTCCACCGCAGCCTCGTCGTAGCGGCCAAGTTGCATGTTGGCCAAGCCGCGATTGCAATAAGCGAGGGCGAAATCTGGCTTGAGCCTGATGGCCTCGGTGAAATCGGCGATGGCGCTTTCGAAGCGGCGAATATGGGTGAAGGTTGTGCCGCGGTTGTACCAGGCCTCGACGAGATTTGGATCGAGATTGATGGCGACGCTGAAATCGCCGAGCGCCAGCGCCACCTCTCCCGCGGCTGCCTGCGCACTGCCGCGATTGAGATAGGCGACGGCCGCGGTCGGATCGCTCTTGATGATCTGACTGAGCAGGGCGATCGCTTGCAACGGCTTGCCCACCCGCACGCAAGCGGCGGCCTGTTGGTAGAGCGCCTCGCGTTGCTCCATGTCGCTGCCGAGGGTTTCGAGCGGCAGTCCGCTCTCCGGGCAGCCGGACGCGGTCTCCGCGCGGCTCAAGTTCACGACGCCAAGCAAGCTGAGGGCGAGCGCGACGGCGCACGTCAAGCGTATGGTCCGGTCGGAGGTCACTCTCTTTTCTCGATCTTCGGAACGGCCAATCTATTGATGGGATTGGTTGTCATGGCTATGGCCATCGTCCATCTCCAATTCCTGCATCATTTCGTCGTGAGTCTTTGGCGCGCTCTTTACCAACGCTTGGTATTGGTCGGCGTTGAGCTGAGGGAGCTTCCGCAGGAAGGCAACGACGTCCCACAGTAGCTCGTCGTCGTGGGTCACACCCCACGCAGGCATGCCTGTCATCTTGAGTTCGTGTTTTACAACCCAGAATTCCTCTGCGGTCGTGAGGCTGCTTCCGCGGCGGAGCTCGGGCGCTCTCGGATAGAGGCCCCGGCTGATCTCGGTGCGCTTCATGCCGGGGGCGAGATGGCAGAGGCTGCACATCTCGTCATATTGCGCCGCGCCGGAAGAAATCCGCTTGGCATCAGCGAGATCGCTCGGCACGGCTATGCCGGCAGCACGAATGGCGATCGACCTTTCCCTGACCGTGTTCATCAGCCAAAAGACCGGCTGTGAGTGCGGAATGTCCGCCGCCACGTCGAAGGATCCCATGTGGACGAGCGCAGCGGCAACGATGGCGGTCAGCAAAGTCCCGGCCGCCAAGGTTACGACGAACCAGCGCGTCACTGTCCGGGAAGCTGCTAAATCGGACATGCCCTTCGCCCTCATGAATTGGTTGGAGAGCGCATCTATTTCTCCGTGGCGTCCATTGCATTGTGCATGTGAGCCATGCATCCCTTCATGTCCTTCTCGGCCATCATGTCCTCGGCCATTTGCATCTCCTTCATTGCCGCGGTCTTGGCCTCTCCCTCGTTCATCGACTGGATGTCGGCGTGCACCGCGTTCATGTTGATCTCGTTGCACTCCATCTCGTGTCCCTCATGGGCGAAGGCGTAGGGAAGCGAAGCACTCGTCAACGCCATCAAACCAAGGATGCCAAAAACGAGGTTCGAGAAAATCAACTTACGCATGCTGCTTCTCCTGGGGTTTAGTGGCGACCGTGATGTCCGCCCGGTTTCATGCCCGGCATCTCCATTCCAGGCATATTCATTTGTGGAGCTTGGCCTAGGCCGGTCTGCCGTGTAGGTTCGCCGGCGGCGGCGACATCGACCTCATAGGCGACCGTGCCCGGCGGATGCGTGTACCAACCCGGATCGCGGTAATCGCCCGCGCCAGCCCCTCGCGCACCTTCACCACGGTAACATGCCGCCCATCTCGATCCGCACCGAATTGGCCGGTTCCGCTCATCATCGGCAGCGTGTTATCGGGAATCGGCATTTCCATCTCTGCCATGTCAGCCATCCCAGAGGTTCCCATCGCCATGGCGTCGGGGCCGCGCGTTCGATGCGCTTGGCTTAGAGCGCTTTGCGGCACGCCGATGAAGGTCTTTACCTTGTGGCCCATGGCGTTCATGGTGTGATGCGACTTATGGCAATGAAACGCCCAGTCGCCTGGATCACCGGCCACGAATTCGAAGGCGCGGATCGCGCCGACCGGAACATCGGTCGTCGCCTCCGGGATTTGCGCGGTCTCCGGCATCCAACCGCCATCGGTCATGGTCACGCGGAACGACTGACCGTGTAGATGGATCGGGTGGTTTGTCATGGTGAGATTGCCCATCCGGATGCGCACGCGGTCACCAAGCCGCACCGGCATGCTGTCGATGCCGGGAAACACACGCGAATTGAACGTCCACATATTGAAGTCGGTCATCTCGGCGACATTGGGCAGCGCTTAACTGCCGGCGTCACGTCGTAGGCTCTCATGATGAACACGAAGTCGCGGTCGACCCGGGGCAGCCGGATCGCGCGGGTGCACGACCAACATGCCCATCATGCCCATCGCCATCTGCACCATCTCGTCGGAGTGGGGGTGATACATGAACGTCCCGCTTTGCTTCAGGTCGAATTCGTAGACGAAGGTCTTGCCCACCGGGATGTGCGGCTGCGTCAGCCCTCCGACGCCGTCCATGCCGTTCGGCACGATCATGCCGTGCCAGTGCACGGTGGTGTGTTCGGGCAGCTTGTTGGTGACGAAGATGCGGACCTTATCGCCTTCGACAGTCTCGATAGTTGGGCCAGGCGATTGGCCGTTGTATCCCCACAAATTGGCCTTCATGCCTGGCGAGAACTCGCGCATCACCGGCTCGGCGACGAGATGAAATTCCTTCCAGTCGCCGTTCATCCGCCACGGCAGCGTCCAGCCGTTTAGCGTAACGACCGGGTGGTAGTCGGGGCCGACTGTTAGGCACCAGCGGCGGCTGCATCGCGGGCGAGGACATGATGACTGCCTCTGGAATGCTCGCGGCCTGGGCGCGCCCGCTGACAGCTGACACGCCCGCAAGCAGCGGCGGAAAGCCCAACAAAATTGCGTCGTGAGACTCCATGTTGATTCCCTCTATTTCGCATTGGCTGCTGCAGCTGCCGCCATCGAGCTGGGGTCGTGCATCTCACATGTCATGTTTCCACCCCAATCACGGCCGAAATCAGGTTGGTCGATGCGAGCCAGTAGTTCCGCTTGGCTTCGATCCCCGCGATGTTGAGGCGATGCGTCCGCGGGCTTCCCCAGCAGCGACGAACGCATCGATCTGCATGGCGTTATATTGCAGCAGGGTCTCGTCCCGATGTCTTGCAAGCGGCAGCACCTCTCGCTGGTATTTGCGCGCCACTTCGTAGGTGGCGCGATAGTCTCGATAGGCCTCGCGCGCCTCGGATCGGCACTTGACCCCCTTACTGCCCGAGGCGGTTGACCGCTCCAGTAGCTGCTTCGGCCTCGCGTACATTGGTCTTGCCGAGATCGAATAGCGGAACTTCGAAATCCACTCCGATAACCGCCGCCCTTGGCCTGGTCTCTCGCCGCGATCGCTACTCGTTTTGGAAATGCCGGAGCCTCGAGCACGTTGAGAAATCGTCTTGCATTGGTAAGTCCGTAGGACTTGGCCAGCGCCGCCATTTCGAGCCGGGCAATCTGAAGGTCGACGCGGGCGTAAAACAGCTTCTCTTTCGATTGCCCTGACGATTCGTGCCGGGCCGGCAATGCCGGCAACGCGGTTGGCAGACAGGCGTCGAGTTCGCGCGCCACAGTCCCATCAGACGAACGAGCCTCTCGCGGGTCGGCCACGCCGCTGGCGGGCGCCGACAGTTCGCGCCGTCCTTCTCGGCGGAAATGCCTCCCGCCGCGTCTTGGTCGAGCTTGTTCACGGCGCCGGTCTGCTCGAGCTGGCCCGCAAGCTCCGCCGAAGCGTCGGCGTTATGCTTGGCTTCGCCGAGCGCCAGCACGATCTGCCGAGCGGCAACCGCGCGCACATAGGCGCTCCGCGTCTCTGCCGCCAACAGCAAGGTCTCCTCCGCGGCGCGAAGCTCGGCCTGGGCGAATTGATCCCCCGCGATCCTGGTGCGCGCCGGCATGGTCAGGAGCGAGAGCAGACTGCCGATGACCTTGCGCTCGATGTCGAGCTCGACCGGCGTAGAGATGTCGGAAAGCGCGAAGCTTAAGGCCGGCGGCCTGCTTGCCTTGACGGCGAGCGCCTCGGCGACACCGAGCCGGTTATAGGCTGCCTGGAGTCCGAGATTGTTGAGAAGCGCAATCTGCACTGCGGCATTGGCACTGAGCGGGCGGTGCAACAGCCGCGTCGACTCTGGTCTGCACCGCGGCGGCATCCTCCGCCGAGCTGACCTGCACAATGTCCTTGTTGAGCCCTTTGCCGGCAACCATGGCGACGGTGTCCATCCCGCCATCGGGCGAGAAGGTCCTGCACGCGCCGAGCGAGGCCGCGGCGGCGATGAGAACCGCGAGGCGAACACCCCAAAGATGAGAGAACATTTTTCATCCCTCGTCTGTCGTTGATGAAGCCTCAGGCAGGATGCATGGCCCGCCCGAAGGCGCTCTACACTGACAGAAGGGAAATTGGGGGCCGGTCGAGGCGATCTGGCACGCGGCCGAAGAAATGCGGTGCCGTCGGAGCAAAGCGGACAACCGGCAAAAGAAGGCCGTCGAGAACAGGCGCAGAGCTTGGCGCGAGTGCGCTCAGGAAGAACAGTGAGCAGCAATTCATGCCATGGTTGCCCGGAAGCTTGTTGGCGCCGTCATGGTCCTTGTGTCCCGCGCCATCGTGCATGCCGTGATCGACGGCATCGCCATGCGTGAGGCAATGCACGATGTTGCCGCCATGACCGAAGGCCATCACCGCCGGCGGCGCGACGAAACAAAGCGCGGCTAAGACGGCGATGGTCATCGCCACCCGGAAGCCGAGCCCGGTACGGAGTGCCCTCATGCCTTCGAGCCTAATGGCAGGGGACACACCCCGCAAGCCTACCCGAGAACTTAGTCCCCTGGACAGTTTGGATGGAGTAGTCGTGGTTGGCTGTATCCGGGTTGGCTTCAATGCGCTCCCTTGAGCGCAGAAGCGCTCGCTGAAACGGAAGTTTGAGCATATCCCACGCTCCTAACCGTTGGGGTCAAAAGGTACACATTCTGAAACTTGCGCTTGACGCGACTCAAAACATGTCTCTAAATGCGGTTCTCACCATCTCTTACGAAATAAGGAACCACGATGACGACTGTCGGCTACGCCCGAGTGTCGAGCACCGGGCAAGACCTCGGCGTGCAGCTTGAGAAGCTCAAGAGCTGCAACAAGATCTTCAAGGAGAAACGCTCAGGCGTCGATGCCGGACGCCCAGAACTTAAACGCTGCCTCGATTATCTGCGTGAAGGCGACACGCTCCTTGTGACGAAGCTCGACCGTTTGGCACGATCAACCTCGGACCTTTACCGCATCGTCTCGCAGCTTGCCGAGAAGGGTGTTGAGTTCAAGGTGCTTGATGATTCGGCAATCGACACAAGCTCGCGCACTGGCAAGCTCGTGATGGGAATCCTCGCGCTAATCGCCGAGTTCGAGAACGACATCCGCCGCGAGCGGCAGATGGACGGGATCAAGAAGGCGCATGAGCGCGGAATTCGATTTGGGCGCAAGCCGCTTCTGGTGTTTGAGACGATTTAGAAGGTGAAGAAGCTAAGGAAGGCCGGTAAGACAGTGCCCGAAATCATGCGACACACGTCCTTATCTAAGGCGTCAGTCTACCGCGCATTATCCGCAAGCCCGATGTCTGCTTAGCGACCCTTAGCGGACCCGACTTCCAAACCCGGCTTGGTCCGCTTTGTGCCACTAGCGGACTTGCTGGTTCGACGGTTGGGATTGAGGCAGCTCACAATCCCGTCACTTGACCGTGAGATTTCAGGCCCATAACGTGGAGCTGAGCATGAGCACCCGCCGGCCCATTCTGATCGCTCTTATCGCGCTGGCGGTAGCCCTGCTGCCCGTGGCGGGAGGTATGGCGGTCGCCACGCCGCACGCTTCTTTCACGGCGCCGCAAACCGACTGTTGCCCGAATGGCAAGCCCTGCGAAAAGAAGACGAATGGCTGCGGCTCGGTCGCGGGCTGCGTGCTCAAGTGCTTTAACCTTACCGGCGCCGTGGCGGCACCGTTTGCCGTTGTGGTGACGCCATCGGCCTTGGAGAAACCCGCGTTCGTCACGCAGGCCTTTCGGTCTCCAACCCAGAACCCACCCCTACCGCCTCCTCGCGTCTAACTGCCCATTGATGATGTGCCGCTTGGCGGGACCCGCCCGCGAGCGCGCCATCATTTGTGCGCTGAGCCGCGAGGCGGCTTGGCAGACCATCAGGCATGAGGACGTTTGGGGAGACGCGATATGAGGCGTCTTGGCAGTTTGATCAGCCTCGCTCTGAGCGCGAGCCTGGTTGTGGCGTTCACCTACTGGTATGGCGGCTTGCAAGCCAAGACGCCGGCCGCGCAACCCACGATCGTTGCGAACGCAAATGCGGAGCAGACCCCCGCGCCCAAATCGGGGCGAAAAATTCTGTACTACCGCAACCCCATGGGCGCGCCGGACACGTCGCCGGTGCCGAAGAAAGACCCTATGGGGATGGACTACATCCCCGTCTATGCGGACGAACAGGATGACCCCGGCACGGTCAAGGTGAGCCTGGACAAAATCCAGCGCATCGGGGTGAGAACCGAAAAGGCAAAGTCACGCGCTATCGTGCAGGAGGTGCGCGCCGTCGGCAGGGTGGAGCACGACGAAGCTCTTCTGACAATCGTCGCGCTCCGTACCGATGGCTTCATCGAAGACCTGTTCGTCAATAAGACCGGCCAGCACGTAAGAGAGGGCGAGCCGCTGTTCCGGCTCTACAGCTCGCAGATTCAATTGGCGCAGTCGGACCTGATCGTCGCCGTGCGGTCGCAGGGGCGGATGACCGGACAAGACGCGGACAAGAATCTGGAGGGCGCCATGCTGCGGCTGCGGAACCTCGGCGTCCCACAAAGCCGTATCGACGAGGTGCGCAAGACCGGTACCAATCCCCGCACCATCGACTGGCCGTCGCCGGCGACCGGCGACATCATCGAGAAGAAAGTGATCAACGGTCAACGCGTCATGGCGGGGGACGAGCTCTATCGTATCGCCGACCATTCGCATGTCTGGGTGATTGCCGATGTCGCCGAGTCCGACATCGGGTCGATAGAGGTCGGCACCCCGGTTACCGTGACCTTGCGCGCAGATCCCACCCGTCCGGTGCAAGGCTCAGTGACCTTCATCTATCCGGAGCTCACGCCGGAGACGCGCACCGTGCCTGTGCGTGTCGAGCTTCCCAACCCGGAACAGCGGTTAAGGACCTCGATGTACGGCGACGTGGTCTTTCAGGCCGGCGGCGAGGGGGGACCGGTCACCGCGGTCCCCGACAACGCCGTGATCGACAGCGGCACGAGACAGGTGGTGCTGGTCGCAAAGGGCGATGGCCGCTTCGAGCCCCGCGCAGTGAAGCTTGGCCATCGCGGTGAGGGCTACGTCGAGATTACCGAAGGTCTGAAGCCCGACGAGGACGTCGTGACCTCGGCGAACTTCCTGATCGACGCGGAGAGCAATCTGAAAGCCGCGCTGCAAACCTTCAGCCAGCAGGACGAGGCGCAGCCATGATCGCGGCACTTATTCGGTGGTCGGCCCGCAACGTCTTTCTCGTAGGGCTGGCTACGATCTTCGTCACGCTCGCGGGAGTCTACGTGGTATCGAAAGTGCCGCTCGACGCAATTCCTGACCTCTCCGACGTTCAGGTGATCGTCTACACCGAATATCCGGGCCAGGCACCGCAGGTCGTGGAGGATCAGGTCACCTATCCTCTGACCACAGCCATGCTGACCGTGCCGAAGTCGCGTGTGGTGCGCGGCTTCTCCTTTTTCGGCGTCTCCTTCGTATATGTGATCTTCGAGGACGGCACCGATCTTTACTGGGCGCGCTCGCGCGTGCTCGAAAATCTGAGCGCGGCGGCGCGGCGCCTGCCGTCTGGCGTGACTCCGAGTTTCGGACCAGACGCGACCGGCGTGGGGTGGGTTTACCAATATGTGGTGCGCGGCGCAGAGATGAATCTAGCCGAGCTCCGCACCGTCCAAGACTGGTTTATCAGATTTGGACTGGCCAAGGCTGAAGGCGTTGCCGAGGTCGCGAGCGTCGGCGGCTTCGTCAAGCAGTATAGCGTCGTCATCGATCCACGCCGCCTGCAGGCGCTCGGCATCCCGCTCTCGCGGATCAGAGATGTCATCCGGGAGAGCAACATGGATGTCGGCGGGCGCACCGTCGAGGTCTCGGAGACTGAGTACTCGGTGCGCGGACGCGGCTACATCAAAAGCCTCTCCGACCTCGAGCAAATCGTCGTCAAATCGGACAAGGGCGTTCCGGTGCTGCTCAAGGACGTCGCCCGCGTCGAGCTTACTCCTGATGAGCGGCGCGGCATCACCGAGCTGAACGGCGAGGGCGAGGTGGTTTCCGGCATCGCGCTACAGCGGTACGGCGAGAACGCACTTTCAGTCATCCAGCATGTCAAGGACAGGCTCGCCGAGATCACGCCGAGCCTGCCCAAAGGGGTCAGCGTTGAGGCGGTGTACGACCGCTCGGCTCTGATCAACCGCGCCATCGATACCTTGAAGCGGACCTTGTTAGAGGAAAGCGCCATAGTGGCGCTGGTCTGCGTCATCTTCCTGCTGCATGCCCGCAGCGCGCTGGTCGCCATCATTACGCTGCCGCTTGGTGTGCTGATTGCCTATATCTGCATGTGGCTGCTGGGATTGAGCTCCAACATCATGAGCCTCGGCGGGATCGCCATCGCCATTGGCGCCATGGTCGATGCCGCCATCGTCATGATCGAGAACGCGCATAAACGGCTGGAGCGCGCGCCGCCCGGCAAATCGCGGGCCGAAGTGCTGATCGAAGCCGCGGTCGAGGTGGGACCGGCGCTCTTCTTCAGCCTGCTCATCATCACCGTGTCCTTCCTGCCGATCTTCACGCTTGAGGCGCAGGAGGGACGGCTGTTCAAGCCGCTAGCCTACACCAAGACCTTCGCCATGGCGGCGGCGGCGCTGCTCTCGGTGCTGCTAGTACCGGCGCTGATGACGCTGTTCGTGCGCGGCCGCATCATGCCCGAGCACAAGAATCCGGTGAATCGGTTCCTGATTTGGATCTATCGGCCGGTGATCCAGCTCGCGCTCAAGTCCAAGGGAGCCACGATCCTCATTGCGGTCGTCATCATGCTGGCGAGTTTGTGGCCCGCCTCTAAGCTCGGCACCGAGTTCATGCCGTCTCTCAACGAAGGCACACTGTTCTACATGCCGGTGACGCTGCCGGGAATCTCCGTCACCAAGGCCGCTGAACTGCTGCAGACCCAGGACAAGATCATCAAGTCCTTCCCCGAGGTCGAATCCGTCTGGGGCAAGGCGGGACGTGCCGCGACAGCAACCGACCCGGCGCCTACCGAAATGGTGGAGACGGTCATCAACCTGAAGCCGGAGAGTGAGTGGCGCCCGGGCATGACCGTGGACAAGCTGACCGCCGAGATGGACAAGTCGCTGCAATTCCCCGGCGTGTCCAATGCCTGGACCATGCCGATCAAGGCGCGCATCGATATGCTGTCCACCGGCATCCGGACGCCGGTTGGCGTCAAGGTGTTCGGCAAGGATCTGGCCGAGATCGACAAGATTGCAAGGCAGATCGAGGCGGCGATCCGAACCGTTCCTGGAACCTCGAGCGCTTATGCCGAGCGGGCCGTCGCCGGCTATTATCTAAATGTCGATCCAGACCGAGCGCAGCTCGCCCGCTACGGATTGATGGTCGGGGACGTGCAGAACGTGATCGCCATGGCGCTCGGCGCCGAGCCGGTGACCACCACCGTCGAGGGGCGGGAACGTTACACGGTCAGCATCCGCTATCCGCGCGATTACCGCAGCGATCCGGCTGCGATCGCCGATCAGGTGCTCATACCAATGACCGATGGAGGCACAGTGCCGCTCCGTCAGGTCGCGAAGGTGAGCCTCGCCCAAGGCCCGTCGAGCATCCGCACCGAAAACGCGCAGCTCGCCACCTACATCTATGTCGACCTTCGCGACCGCGACATCGGCAGCTACGTCGCCGATGCGCAGAAAGCGGTCGCCGCCCAAGTGACGTTCCCGTCGGGCTACTACGCCGTCTGGAGCGGGCAGTTCGAGTATCTGGAGCGCGCCAAGGCGCGGCTCAAGATCGTCGTTCCGGTGACCCTGCTGATCATCTTTCTGCTGCTCTACCTGAACTTCCGGCGCATCACCGAGACGCTGATCGTCATGCTGTCGGTGCCGTTCGCGCTGGTTGGTGGCTTCTGGCTGATGTGGTGGCTCAACTTCAATCTCTCGGTGGCGGTTGCCGTGGGCTTCATCGCGCTTGCCGGCGTCGCCGCCGAGACCGGCGTGGTGATGCTGATCTATCTCGACAGCGCCATGAAGGAGCTGAAAGAGAAGCGAGAGAAGGAAGGCCGCGCCTT
Organism: uncultured Alphaproteobacteria bacterium; assembly: GCA_963757555.1. Classification (GTDB taxonomy): domain Bacteria; phylum Pseudomonadota; class Alphaproteobacteria; order Rhizobiales; family Methyloligellaceae; genus Methyloceanibacter. Next base: position 74,933 of record CAVWRU010000011.1, on the reverse strand, counting down.
CACTCGCGATGACCTCTATGCCGCCATTATGTCCGGCGCGGTAGAGCGGGTCCGCCCGAAGATGATGACGGTCGCCGCCATCATGGCCGGCCTGTTGCCGATCATGTGGAGCCACGGGACCGGCGCGGAGGTGATGCAGCGCATCGCCGTGCCCATGATCGGCGGCATGGTGTCTTCGACCCTGCTGACGCTGATCGTCATTCCCGCGATCTACGCGGTGGTCAAAGGTATCGGCCTGCGCTCACCGCGGCGGAAGAAGGTCATTCCGGAAGCAGTTGCGGAAGTTGTTTGAGACAGGAGAGCTCGCCATGTCTATCGAGACAATCACACGCAGGAAGATTTTCGCATTGTTGACCGCTATTCCGACGCTGCTGGCATGCGGATCGCTGCTGTTGGGGCATGCAAGCGCCGAAGCAGCAAACGATGAGGCTGCACTGAAAAAGCGGTTCGAGTTCCTCAGCCAAAACACGAACGTGGACTGCTCTACCAATTTTGAGGCGTCGATTGCCACCATGTCCCCCGACGCGAGGTTCCAGGGCTCCTGTTGCGCGCCGATGGATGAGGCCCGCTACCGTCAGCAGCTTAACGGTCTTCGCAACTACTCGGAGATTGCCGAGGTACCGCCCGATCCTTACGACATTTCGGCGCCCTTGGCGCACAAGCTCATGGGCTATTACGACCTAGTCCTCAGTAAGGAGGAGCAGGCCGCTTACGATTACGCGATGGAGCACTCGGATATGGAGGGTCCTTGCTGCTGCAAGTGCTGGCGATGGAAGGTGTATGGCGGCTTGGGCAAGTACCTAATCCGGACGCGTCACTACACCGGCCAACAACTCCTCGACCTTTGGAATGTTGGGCAAGGCTGCGGCGGACCCACTGGTACAAAGATGCACTAGCTCCTCCTCGCCAAGATGCCGCTCCCGGTTGAATTGCCTTGAGGGTTGTATTTTGTTGGACGCGAAACTCCGGGACGGCGCGAACGACGAGCGAAGCGGCCTGGGGAAGAACCTAAGCGGCCTAGGCTATTCGTAGTGACTTTGACAGTGCATCTAGGATGCGGCAGTCGGCAGTAGACCCACCACCACACGCCTCGATCATGCGCTTTAGCTCAGACCGTATGAGCCTCAGCCTGGCAATCCTTCCCTCGACCTGCCCAAGGTGATGGCGCGCAATCTCCATCGCAGTTTCGCATGACATAGAGGGCTGTTCGGACAGTGCCAGAAGCTGGCGAATGTCCTCTACGCTAAAGCCAAGGTCGCGTGCGTGACGGATGAAGTGCAGTCGACGCACCGCGCTCACATCGTAACGGCGCTGCCTGCCCTCGCTGCGGCGCGGTGAGGGAACGAGCCCATTCTGCTCATAAAAGCGGATGGTTGGGATTTTCACCCCGGTGAGCTTGGCAAGCCTGCCGATGCCGACATCAGCCATAACCAATATTCCTCTTGAACCTCTAGTTACTAGAGAATTTATCCTGCAAAAGCGTTGAGGAGAAGCGATATGAGCGAAGGAGTAGCCGCTTGCGGCTGCCCTGGTCAGGCGACGTTCCAAGGCCTGTCGCGAGATTACAGGGCGCGCCTATGGGCGGTCATCGCCCTCAATGCCGGCATGTTTGCGGTCGAGATGATCGGCGGAGCCATGGCGGGCTCGCAAGCCTTGCAGGCCGACGCGCTCGATTTTCTCGGCGACACGCTAACCTATGGCATGAGTCTCGCGGTTATCGGGCTTTCGCTGCACGTCAGGGCCACTGCCGCGCTGATCAAGGGTGCGACGCTCGCGCTGATGGGTTTTTGGGTGCTGGGCGCGACGGTGTGGCACGTCTTTGTAATCGGCACTCCACGCGCGGAAGTGATGGGGCTGATCGGCGTCTTGGCTTTGGCGGCCAACTTCGCGAGCGTGTTGATCCTGATCAAATACAAAGACGGCGACGCCAATGTACGCTCAGTCTGGCTCTGCTCTCGCAATGACGCCATTGGCAATATCGCCGTGATGGTGGCGGCGCTTGGCGTGTGGGGTACGGCCCGTGGCTGGCCCGACCTCGTTGTTGCAGCGATCCTGGCGTCACTGTTCCTGAACTCAGCCATCAAGATCTTGCGTCAGGCCCTCGACGAGTTGCGGCTGGCGAAGGGACGCGCACCCCTCGATGTGCGCAATAGCAAAGTACGAACGGTAAGGAGGACGGAATGTACAAGTTAGGTGAGTTGGCATTCGCCGTTGGGTTGGCAATTACGAGCGCAGTGTTTCCCGCGATGGCCCAGCAAACCCAACCGCAGATGCCGATGATGGGCCACGGAACGATGATGGGTGGCCAGCAGGGCATGATGGGTGGTCAGCAAAGCGTGATGGGTTCCGGCATGCCGGGCATGATGGGCGGTCAGCAGGGCTCCGGGATGGGCATGATGGGTGGTTGCCCCATGATGGGAGGCATGATGGGCTCCGGCATGCAGGGGATGGGTGGACCGGGCATGCAAGGCATGATGGGTCAGGGAATGCCGATGATGGGCTCAGGCATGCAGGGCATGATGGGCATGGGATGCCCATGGTGTGGCCCGGGCATGATGGGTTCGGGTTATGCGACCCCGCAGCCCAGTCTCAACCTGACTGCGGCCGATATTAAGAGCTATCTCGAACGTTGGACCACAGGTAATCCCAACATCAAGGTCGCCAACGTTGTCGAGCAGGACGCGAACGCGATCACCGCGGATATTGTGACGAGCGACAAGGGTGGACTGGTGCAGCGCTACACATTCGATCGGCAAAACGGCTTCTATCACCCTGTGCAGTGATGGAGGGCCTTGCTGTTAAACTTTTTCCTCCGGGGGGAACGCACTCGGAGGTCGGTGATGTCTACACGTCGAGAAATTTCACGGCGAACTTGGCTGAAAGGCATGGCGCTTTTCTCGGCTGCTGTGGGGGTGCCGCTGATACTGGCATCCACGGCTGCCGAAGCGAAAGCCAGCAAAGCGGCGGTGCACTACCGAGATTATCCCAGCGGGATGCGCATGTGCCATATGTGCAAGTTCTACATCGCGTCGGGCGGCGGTCGCTCCGGTATGATGGGGTGTCCCATGATGGGGGGAGGCATGATGGGACGCGGCATGATGGGAGCCGGGGCCTGCCAAGTAGTTGAAGGCAGGATCAGCCCGATGGGTTGGTGCGACCTGTACGTTCCTGCATGAGCCCAGACATGATGTTCGCCTTTCGCAAAGTGACGGTCGCCGCATTTCTCTTGGTGGCGCTAGCGGCGGGAGCTCATGAGGACGTTCAAGCGCATAAGCACTCGCAAAGAGGTCACCTCCATCGAGATCACAATCTGCGTGCCGCATTTGTGCACGTGATGGCTGATGCCGCCATCTCCGTATTGGTGATTATTGGTCTTGTAGGCCAGGGCAGCGATAAGGAGCGCACCGGCACGAGCCCCGCCCGCCAATCCCGTGGCAACCTGCAGCCACCGCGTAACGTCCGCGTCATGTCCGTTATTCGCCTCCAAGCGGACATTCATCACCGCGGTTTGCACGTCCGCTTAGTGCCATAGGCGGACACTCGATGCAGCCCGCGGCTGACCAAATGAGAGACGCGCCCTCAGTGCCTCTACCGGTCGACGGGATAGTTCATGGATAGCGCTCTTACCGTCCGAGAACTCCAGACCAGGCTTCAGCAGCAACTTCATGTGCGTCGTGATCGATTAGGTCGCCATGGGACAATACGATCTGCCGAAAGTCCCACGCCAATATGCGCCGAAGCGACTTCGCCGCCGAGATCCGGTCGTTCCACCCCATCCGGTATTCGGGCGCGGGCTTGGGATTCCCCCACATGCGCAACACATATTTGAACCAGAACTTCAACGCACCCCCAATGTTGGGCGTCGCGTCGGTGAAGTTCTCGATGAGGTCAACAAGGATCAGAGTGCGGCTGGCGCGGTGATACATCGCAACCTCGCGCATGATGCGCGTCCCTTGCACGAGCACCTGGTCGATTTCCCCAATCCAGTCCGCGGGCGCTCGATCGCCGAGAATGCCATCGTACTTCAGATCGGGCCGTTTCCTTTCGATGCCCGGGCAGATCCACGTCTTAGCGGCTGGAAATGCGGTCTGCGCCGAGGTTGCGTGCAAATGGTGGAAATTTCCGGGGACGACAATGTGGGCCACCGGACCGAGCGCCAAGATTTCTTCGGCTATGGCCGCGGTGATGTGGCAGGACGAATGCAGCATGATCTGGCCAGAGGCGAGGCGGATCGTCGTCATACGTGCCTCGAACCTCGTACCCGCCAGTCGAACGGGATACGTGCAAAGCCATATCTGATGGGCAATGTAGCTGGTAAGTAGCATCGCGTTTCCTCCCTCGCATCTGGCACGAAGGCGCAGCGTCAAACATACGGCTGATGGTTGGTTTGGTCGACGTTGAACGAACGGCGATGAGGGCCAACTGCCAGGACGTCTCTGTCGTCAGCACCTATGAGACAGATTTAGCGGTTTTAGGAAGGGAGGATTTCTGGCTCATCGTAGCCCTTAGAGGGAGTGAAGATGAGACAGAAATCCATTCCGGTTAGAACTCGGCGGAACGGGTCGTGAAAGACATCCGCCGGGCGACGCGGCGGCATTTTACGGCTGAGGACAAGATCCGCATCGTGCTTGAGGGGCTTCGCGGTGAGGACAGCATCGCCGAGCTTTGCCGCCGCGAGGGGATCGTCCAGAACCTCTATTATCGGTGGTCGAAGGCGACGAGCGCTTGACGCGACTCAAAACGTGTCTCTCAATGCTGTTCTCACTATCTCTCAGTAAATCTGAACCACCATGACGGCCGGTTCAAGTGCCGCTCCAGAGCCTCGGTCACTTGCGTAGATAGACCTCACTCGGAGTAAGAAATGCTTTCGGGCGGGGCGCGATTATACAGGATAGCCAGCAGCAGCGTGCCAGGCTCGGCTGTTGCGTCGGTGCGGCGAACCGCGATCTCGCCGGCTACCTCGCTTGCGTATTCGGCAACGACCTCGCCGAACGTATTACGCTGGATGGCGACCTTCTGCCCGGCCTGGACCTTGTCGTTCAGATTGACCAGAAGCTCGACGAACCCGCCGTCGGTCGCCAGAACGAGGTGCCCGCTGTTCGCGACAAAAATGTCCGTGTCGCGCCCTGTGCGACCCATTGGGCCGGTAATGATGGCGTGATGCTTGAGCACATTCATGGTGCCCTCCACGAACAATGGGATCATGCTGAGATCCAGAATGCGGGGGGCACCGATCTCGGGCGTGAACGCCGGAATGCCTGCATCAATTAACGCATTAGCCAACAGACCTGGGTAGCCAGGGTTGTCGAAAATTTGATCGATGGGAAATAGCTCGGCCATCGCTCTAACCTCCGGCAGGTCCATTCGGGCGAGATGAAACGCCGCCATATCCATCCCCGTGGCCGAAGTATGGAAATCGATCGCATAGTCGGCGTTTGATTTGAGGAGCCTGTTGAACAGAAGGCCGGCGTGTCGAGAGGGCGCGCTTGCGCCGTCTTCATTGCCGGGCCACTCGCGATTAATGTCAATGAGGTCGATACCTCTCCCCGAATTGGGCCAGCGGCGCGACATGCCTTCCATGGCCGGGCGGGACACGTCGAGAGCCGCCAATACGATGCCTGACATCTCCGCCGGGTCGAGTTGGTCCATGACGGTCTGTATCGTGTGCACCGGGCTGATTTCATCGCCATGCACACCGCTCATGAGCGCGATGCGCTTGCCCGGCTTTGCTCCCTTGGCGACTATCACCGATACATACCAGTGCTGCCCCGTAGGCATCTGCACGCCCTCAAAATAGAAGGCGTGTTTCCTGCCAGGGTCTAGATCCTTGACGTCGAGTGCGCTGATAACCTTTTTGCCGCCGATCTGGTCCCCCGTGTAAACCGTTCCCGTCGGGCGCGGCGAAGCCGCTTTGTCCTGCGCGTCGGCTACCCCCGCGGCTGCCGCGAAGGCTGCCGAGGCGCCAATCGTGGCAAGGGATGCGACTACGAAATCACGGCGATCAAGGCCGCCCGTGGCGTTATCCTTCATGGCAGTGGGATCCTCTGTTATGCTGAGCGCGGAAACAACGAACGCTCAAGCGCTCCAATCCTCTCCTCGAAGCATATCCGGATTCGGCCCGACACTGATGACGGCGCTCGGATCCCGGTAGTCCACTATGGGACGATGCTGTCGATAAACGTTTTTCGAGGCGCGAGTGAGCAACATTGTTTCAAGATAGGAGTCGGGCTCGCAACATCGATTCAGTTCCTGACATTCGATTGTTCACTCGACACAAGCTCTCGGACCGGAAAACCTGCTATGAGCTTCCGAGCTTTGATCGCGAAGTTTGAGAATGACAGTTAGGAGACGTTCATGCCCCAAGATCAGCGGTTTGAGATCCCTCAAGAGTTGCGTCAACTTGCCGAGGAAAATGTCGAGCGAGCTCGCCAGCTCTACGTTCAGTTCATGGAGGGTGTCGGGCAAACTATGGCCGCTTGGTCATCGGCGTCATCGGATGTAGTCGCCCCCGGATACCGCGAAGTCCAAGAGCACGCTGTGAAACTTGCAAATGAGAACGCCGATGCCGCTTTCAGGTTGGCGAAGGACGTGGCTCAGGCCAAGGACCTCCACGAATTGATCGATCTGCAGACGCGATACGTGCAATCCCAGATGAAGTGGTATGCCGAGCAGACGCAGGAGTTTGGGCGGTTAATGGCGCGGGCAGTAAGCGATATGAAGAAAGCGCAAAGCTAAGTCTCACTGCGCTTTCCTCTGTGAGCAGCTACCCGACAATGCACCGAGCAATAGCGTTTAGTATTGCGATTGGCTTTGATAGCCTCACCGCAATGTAGACAATTTCGGTCGCTCAAATCCATCTGACGCTCATTTGCTTGCTCACGTCGTCGTAGCCGCTGGACGATGTTCCGCCGCTCAACAGCGCACTTGTCGGAACAAACGTTAGCCGAAAAGTATCCTGCGTGACCTACGGGTGTTGCGTGGAAAAATCTTTTTTTGCAAATCTCGCAGTTTAAAGGCTCATTACCTCGCGGTTGCGGCAACGTCACTTTCAGTTGGCGTAGAAGTGGGCGCCATAGTTTCTCGATAGCCACGTAGGTGACAAGTACGTAGCCAAAGCCAAGTTTGTGAGTTCTTGTTCGACATCCCCGTTTGGGGAGTGTGGCTATTGCCCCTTTCTTGTTTAGGCGCACCTGCGCCCGCGTGATGACCTTCTGCTTCATCGAAGTGCGTGAGATGTTTATACGCAATGTAACGATAAAACGGTACGGCGATTGTGGATAGGCGAGGCTCGTTTTTGGCTAAAATCAAGGTGCGTCAGCAGTGGAATTACGTCTCCGAGCCGAACTTAGCTGACCGAATCACCGAATAAGACCACGATCATAGAGCTTTAGAACGGCTGGGGGCTTGGCAAATGGCGCGTGCGCCAGTGAGGTTTAAACAGGCAGATGTGACGCGAGCATTGCGCGGCGCACTCGCTGCTGGCGTTGAGATCGCCCGCGTAGAGATCGATCCGCGCGAGGGCAACATTGTTATCCTCACGCCTCGCGTTTCGAGCAGCCCGCTTGCTCCCTATGATGCTTGGAAGGCTAAGTCCAATGCGCGCTAAAATTTCCGGCGTTAATACGGTACGCAAGCGGCTCGCAGACGGCTCTCACCGCGTTTACTACTATCATCGCGATACAGGAATCCGGTTGGATGGGAAGCCGGGCTCACCGGAGTTTATCGCCGCCTACGCAAGAGCTGAAAGGAAGCTCACCGAGCGCTACCCCGACTTGTGCGCCGGACTGATCCGCGACTTCCTGACTTCTCCCGAGTTTCAGAAGAACCTTCAGGCTTCAACTCAAAAGGAGTACCGCCGAATCCTAACGGCGATTGAAGCCAAGTTTGGACGCGCTCCAATCGCGGCCATGGTTGACCCACGCTTCGCGGGTGATGCGCTCGAATGGCGTGACGAGATCGCCGTCTCAAAACCGCGAGAGGCCGACAACAGGATGATCGTCTTCGGAAGACTTTTGTCTTGGGCGAAGAAGCGTCACCGGATTTCAGCCAATGTACTCGAAGGCTATGAGCGCATCTATCGCAGCGACCGATCCGACAAGATTTGGTTGCCCGAACACATTATCGCCATGCAGCAGGTTGCGAGCCCAGAGTTTTGGCCACTCTTCCTTGGTGCACTCTTTACCGGACTGAGACAGGGCGATCTGCGCAACCTTCCTTGGTCAGCTTACGATGGCAGAGCTATCACTTGGCGCGTTACGAAGAGGCGCAAGGGCGATGCTGGTGTTAAAGTCACCATTCCCTGCACGATTGCGCTTCGCTCACTGCTGAACTCATTGCCAAGACGCGGACCGTTGATCTTCACCACGGCAACGGGCCGCGCTTGGCAGAAACGATACCTAGCACATCACTTCGAAACGGCTAGAGCAAAGGCGACAGAAGCGCTGCCAGAGGTCTCCGAGCTTCATTTCCATGATACGCGCGGCACTGCCATCACGATGCTGGCGGAGGCCGGAGCCTCAGTGCCGGAGATCGCAGCCATCACTGGCCACAGCTACCGCACCATCAATTCGATTATGGAGAAGTATCTACCTCGGACACGTCATCTTGCCGAGATGGCAATGACGAAGTTGGAGAACAGCGGAAGAACCAATTTTGCAAACCGTCTGCAAACCGGCCCGGTACTAACTGAGAAGGGAGAAGCTAAGTGGCTGAAATAAATGGCGCGCCCGAAGAGATTCGAACTCCTGACCCCCAGATTCGTAGTCTGGTGCTCTATCCAGCTGAGCTACGGGCGCTTTTAGCCACGAATGCCGCTAGCGGCGGCAGGTTGGGAGGCACGCCAAGGCGGCGGCCAGCCCTGCTACCTAATGCCTGGCTCAGATGAAGGCAAGCCGCGTGGTGCCGGGAAATCCCCGAAAATGGCGCGTCCTCGACCGCCAAACGATCAGGCGCTGCGGCGCCGCGCGCGCTGGAGCTCGACCACCACGTCGGGAATGATCACGCGGAAGGTGGCGCCCCCTTCGTTGCTGATCAGCATGATCTGGCCGCCATGGGCGTTGATCAGCTCAGCTGCGATGGCGAGCCCAAGGCCGGTGCCGCCCTTGCGCGCCACGCTCTGAAACGCCTCGAAGAGATGCGCTTTTGCCCGCTCGGCCACGCCCGGCCCTGAATCGCGCACATCGATCAGGGTGACCGAACCCTCGCGCCGCGCGGTGATGTCGATCTCGCCGACGCCGTCGGCATCGCTCTCCAGCGCCTGCACGGCATTGCGGCAGAGATTGCTCAACACGCGGAACAGCTGATCACGATCGGCATCGACCTTGAGCTCCGGCGGGATGTCGGTGGTCCACTCGATCAGACCGGGGCGAGGCAGCCCGAGCCCCTCGCCCACCTCGGCGATGAGCGGAGCAAGCTCGAACAGCTTGCACTTGGGCGGTGTCTCCTGCGCCTGGCCGAAATCAAGCGTGCGGGCGCAGAGCCTGATGGCGCGATCGAGAGAGACGAGCAGCTTCGGCACGAGCTGTTGCACGCGCTCGTCCTTGACGCTGCGCAAGCGATCGGAGAGGAGCTGCGCGCTCGATAGCATGTTGCGCAGATCGTGGCTGATCTTGCTCACGGCGAGGCCAAGCGCTGCGAGCCGGTTCTTCTGGCTCAGCATGCCGGCAAGCTCGGCCTGCATGGCGGCGAGCTCGCGCTCGGCGGTGCCGATCTCGTCGCGCCGTCCCGACGGCGTGACGATGCGCGTCGGATCCTCCGGCCGCTCGCTGAAGCGCACCATGTTCCAGGTGAGCTTGGTCATCGGTTTGACCAGGAGCGTATCGAGGGTGAGGTAGACGAGCGCCGCGGTGATGATCGAGATCAGGATCGACAGCCCGAGAATGTCGAGGCCGTAGCGGATCATCGCCGCCTTGAGCGGCGCCTCCTCCATCACCACCTCGATGAATTCGCCGGTGGCGAAGTTGGGCTTGCCCACCACGCGGATCACCCGATCGGCGGGCTGGCCAAAGACCATGAGCGCGTCGGAGATCAGGGTGAGCCAAGTGGCGTCGCGCAGATCGTAGGAGGCGTCGATCTCCGCGGGCATGTCCTCTTCCAAGATCAGCCGGCGAGAGTTGGCGCGCTTCACGGCGACAGCCTTCACCTTGACGCTTTGCAGAAGCTCGTTGCGCAAGGTCTTGGGGAGCTGGCCGCCAGGCACTGCTTCGGCAGCAAGAGCCGCGATCTGCGCGTCCTCGAGGCGGGACATCAGCCATTGCCGGCGGAAGTTCGACACCGACGGCACGAAGACGAGCACCTCGGCCACCATGATGAACAGGATGGTGAGCAGCAGCAGCTTGCCGGAAAGCCCGGGCCCGTAGCGCAAAGGTTCGGCCTTCGTCTGTTCCTTGCCGCCGCTCTCGACGTCGTCGTCCACGCTCACTACCCGCCTGGTTACGTTCCAAGGGCGCTGGGAGGCGCCTTTCCAGCAATGCTATCCGAAGCGGCGCAAGAAATCGATGATCCGGCGAAGCGTCCGTTTGGTCAGGGAGGGTTGATAGAAGGTATACGCGACGCGCTTGGACAGCTCTGACAGCGTGGGATAGGGCAGCACGAGCCCGGTCAGGTCGCCGACGCGCAGGTCACGCGCGAGCGCCATGATCCAGAGCTGGAGCAGCTCGCCGGCCTCGGCGCCGACGATGGTGCAGCCGAGGATCTGCCCGTTCGGCCTGGTGATTACCTTGATGAAGCCATGGGTCGTGCGCTCGGCCTGGGCCCGGTCGTTGTCGGCATAAGGCCAGCGAAGGATGCGGATGCGCCGATATTTGGTGCGCGCCTCCGCTTCGGTGAGCCCGACTTGCGCAAGCTCCGGATCGGTATAAGTGACGCGCGGGATGGCGGCGGCGCTCGCGCGCGGACGCAAGCGGAACAATGCATTCCTGATCACGATCCCGGCGTGGTAGTTGGCGAGATGGGTGAACTGAGCACCACCGGTCACGTCGCCGATGGCGTAGACACGTTTGTTGGTGGTCTTGAGCTGCTGGCTCACCTTGATGCCGCGGGCGTCGTAGACGATGCCGGCGCGCTCCAAGCTCAAGCCTTTGACGTTGGGCTTCCGTCCGGTGGCGACGAGGAGGTGGCTGCCCTTGATCACCTCGGTCTCGCCCTGCTTACCGATATGCACGGCGACTCCCTGGATGGCGCGCTCCACGCGCTCAACTCGCGTTCCGGGATGCAGCAGCACGCCCTGCTCGGTAAGACGGTCGATGACGATGCGGCTAGCTTCCGGATCCTCGTGACCGAGAATGGTGGCGGCGTCGACAATGGTGACATGAGCGCCAAGCATGCGATGCGCCTGGGACAGCTCCATGCCGATGGGACCGCCGCCGAGCACGATCAGATGCTGGATCCTCTCGCTCACGTCGAAGATGGTTTCGTTGGTGAGATACGGCACCTCATCGAGACCGGGGATCGGCGGAATGACCGGCGACGAGCCGGTGGCGACGACGAAGCGGCGGGCGCGGATGAGATAGTGGCCGGCCTCCACGGTGTTCTTGTCGAGGAAGTTCGCGCTTGTCTGGAGGACGCGAACGCCGAGTCCGGTGAAGCGCTCGACGGAGTTGTTCGGGGCGATCGCGGCGATGACGCCATGCACGTAATCATGCACGCGCGCGTGGTCGACCTGCGCCTCTATGACGTCGATGCCGAAGGCTCCCGCGGTGCGCACCGCCTCGGCTCGCTTGCCGGCGGCGAGCAGAGCCTTGGACGGCACGCAGCCATAGTTGAGGCAGTCGCCGCCCATGCGGCCTTTCTCGATGAGCACGACTGGAACACCGAGCTGAGCCGCCGCGGCGGCCACAGAGAGGCCCCCCGACCCTGCGCCGATCACGCAGAGGTCCGGCTGAAGCACCTCTTCCATGTTAGCCCCTCTTCCCCGAGGGCTTGCGCCCTACACCGCCTTGCGCCTGTAACGCTTGACCGCAATGGGGATCAGCGCAACGAGACCAAGGGCCACACAGCCCGCGATGAGCCCAGGCGTGAGCAACGCCCTGGGCTCAAGCACGAACGGACATAACTTTTCCGCATCTGATCCCATCTTGGCAAGGCAGGATTGGTGCGCCGCCTGCTGCGCGATGATCAAGCTGTCCAAACCGCTGCCGGCGATCGAATAGGCAAAGCTTCCCGGGACAATGCCGATGAAGGTGGCGAGCGTGTAGGTCCCGAGGCTCACGCCGAGAAGCGCCGGGGCAAGATTCACGAGCCAAAACGGGAAGATGGGGACCAGGCGTAAGAACAGGAGATAACTGAAGGCATCCTCCTGGAAGCCTCGGCGCAGTTTCGCAAGCCAAGGCCCGGCGCGGGCGGCGATCGGCTCGCCCAAGGCACTGCGGGCAATCAGAAAGACGAGGACAGCGCCGATGGTGGCGGCGACGATTGAGGCAAACCCGCCAGCAAACCAGCCGAAGAGGAAGCCCCCCGCCAGGGTGAGCACCGCCGCTCCCGGAAGGGACAAGGCGACGGACACGGCATAAATTGCCACGAAGATCAGGAGAGCAGTCATCGTGTGGCCGGCGATGGCTTCGCGCAGAGCCTCGCGGCGGTCCACCAGGGCCTGCAAGGTGAGGTAGCGGTGCCAGCCCATGGCAAAAACCAAGGCCATGGCGGCGGCGAGCAAAAGCAACGGCCACAACCGTTTCAGCCAGGCGAGCGCGGTATTTTCCCTGTCGGGCGACGTCGCCATGTCCTTCCTCACCGCCATTATCGCTTCTCAATAGGCGACGGTGGGAGGATCGCGAAACGGCCTATCTCGCCGAATTGATGCTCTGTAACCAGTCGTGATGATCGAGGGCATTCTTGTCGCAGCTTGGCGATTTGACAGCCCCTGTATGATGTCGCCATCAGGCGCTCAAGCCTGAGACTCAAGGAGGGTAGCATGGTTGTGCGGCTTTATGCTTTTGCATGCATCGCACTCGCTTCTTTGCTTCTGGGGGGGACGGGCATCGCTTTTGCCGGCGATGACTACTCAAATCCTCAATCCGACGATTCCTATTCCAAACCCGATACCGCCGAGCAACCGGCTCAGCCCGAGGATGCAGCCCCGGCGCCGGAGGATGACAGCGCGACCGCGCCCGACGACAGCGGCGGCGACGATAACAGCGGCGACGAAGCCCCGCCGCCGTCAGACGAGCCCGAGTAATTACTCTCAGACCTTCAACATCCCTCCCCGCCTTGGGGAGGGATCCACCCTGTCACAGCCGCGGATTGACTTGACGGTTCGCGCCACCTATAAGCCGCCAAACCCTGCATTCATCGGAGATTTGGCGTGAAGCGCACCTATCAACCATCGCGGCTCGTCCGCAAGCGGCGCCATGGCTTCCGCGCCCGCATGGCGACCAAGGGCGGCCGCAAGGTGCTGGCGCGGCGCAGGGCCAAGGGGCGCAAGCGCCTGTCGGCTTGATAGCCGCAAACGCGCCTCGCCCGCTCCCACGGTGACGGCAATCGGACGCCTCAAGACCCGCGCTGAGTTTCTGCATGTGAGAGACGGATCGCGTTTTGCCGTGCCTTCCCTCGTGCTGCAGGCGCGCGCGCGTGGGGAGACCGCCGGTACGCTGCATGAGGTCGCCCGCTTCGGCTTTACCGCGAGCAAGGCCCTTGGCGGCGCGGTCGAGCGCAACCGGGCGCGCCGGCGGTTGAAGGAAGCGGTGCGGATCGTGGCGCCAACTCATGCCGAGCCCGGCTACGATTATGTCTTGATCGCTAGGGCAGGCACGGTACAACGGCGCTTCACCGAGATTACCAAGGACCTTGAGCGGGCGCTGACCAAGGTCCATCAGGCGCCGAGGCCCTAGACAGCGCTGAAAGCCTTCAGACAGGATCTAAGGCCCTTGCCATTCTGACCGCGCCAGCCCGCAGCCAACAGCGAAAGCGACATGGACGAGAATAACCGCAATTTCATCCTCGCCATTCTTTTGTCCATTGGCGTGCTTTTCGCCTGGCAGTTCTTCCTGGCGCCGAAACCCCATCAGCAGACGCCGGGGCAACAGCAGACGGCCGAGCAGCAGCAACCCCAAAAGTCGGCCGAGCCCGGACCACCGCAGCCAGGCTCCGAGGGCGGGGCACCGGTCCCTGCTCCCGGTACGGCAGCTCAAGCGCCCGGCGGGCAGCCAAGCACGGAAACACGCGAGGAGGCGCTTGCCTCGACGGCGCGTGTCGCCATCGACACGCCGAGCATCAAGGGCTCGATCAACCTCAAGGGCGGCCGCATCGACGACGTCGTGTTCAAGAAATATCGCGAGACCGTCGACCCGAGCAGCCCCAATGTCGTGCTGCTGTCTCCGGCGGGTTCGCCCCATCCCTATTACGTAGAGCATGGCTGGGTCGCCGATGCCGGCAAGGATATAGCTGCACCGGGACCCGATACGGTGTGGAAGGCAGGATCGACCGGCCCGCTGACGGCGGCAAGTCCGGTCACGCTCACCTATGACAACGGCAAAGGCCTCCTCTTCACCCGCACCATCAGCGTCGACGACAATTTCATGTTCACCGTGGCCGACGCGGTGGCCAATAGCGGTTCTGAGCCGGTGAGCCTTTACCCCTATGCGCTCGTGTCACGGCTCGGCGTGGCGCAAAGCCAAGCCTATTACATCCTGCATGAAGGCCTGATCGGTGTGGTCGACGGAAGCCTCGAGCAGATCACCTATAAAAAGGCAATTGGCCAGCCGCCTGCGACCTTCAAGGCCAAGTCTGGCTGGCTCGGCATCACCGACAAATATTGGGCTGCCACGGTCGTGCCGGAGCAGGGCAAGGAGTTCGACGCCCACCTCGCCGCGACGCCGGGGTCGACAGGCGCCGAGCGCTATCAAAGCGACTATCTGCTCGGCGCGATTTCGGTCCCCGCCGGAGGCAAGGCCGAGACCAAGGGCTATGTGTTTGCCGGCGCCAAAGAGGTCAATCTCGTCGACCGCTACGCCACCGAATACGCCATCCCCAAGTTTGACCTGCTGATCGACTGGGGCTGGTTCTATTTCCTCACCAGGCCGATGTTCTATGCGCTCGACTTCTTCTACAAGCTCGTCGGCAATTTCGGCGTGGCCATTCTCATCGTTACGCTGGTCATCAAGCTCGTGTTGTTTCCGCTCGCGAACAAATCCTACGTGTCGATGAGCAAGATGAAGAAGCTGCAGCCCGAGATGCAGCGCATCAAGGAGCGTTTCGCCGACGACCGCATGCGCCAGCAGCAGGCGATGATGGAGAT
The DNA here is from genome assembly GCA_963757555.1 of uncultured Alphaproteobacteria bacterium. Classification (GTDB taxonomy): domain Bacteria; phylum Pseudomonadota; class Alphaproteobacteria; order Rhizobiales; family Methyloligellaceae; genus Methyloceanibacter. Next base: position 59,701 of record CAVWRU010000011.1, on the reverse strand, counting down.
GTACAAAAAGGAGGCGGTGAACCCGGCCTCCGGCTGCCTGCCCATCCTCGTGCAGATTCCGGTGTTCTTCTCGCTCTACAAAGTGCTGTTCGTCACCATCGAGATGCGGCACGCGCCCTTCTTCGGCTGGATCAAGGATTTGTCGGCGCCGGACCCGACGAGCGTGTTCAATCTGTTCGGGCTTCTTCCCTTCGATCCGGCGACCGTCCCGGTTATTGGCCATTTCCTGATGCTCGGCGCCTGGCCCCTGATCATGGGCGTGACCATGTGGATGCAGATGAAGCTCAACCCGGCGCCGCCCGATCCGGTGCAGCAGAAGCTGTTCGCCTGGATGCCGGTATTCTTCACCTTCTTGCTTGCCGGCTTCCCAGCCGGCCTCGTGATCTATTGGGCGTGGAACAACACGCTTTCGGTGATCCAGCAATCGGTGATCATGAGCCGGCAGGGCGTGGAGATCCCGCTCTTCGAGAACCTTGGCATCAAGAACAACAAGAAGCGCGCCAAGAGCGAGACCAAAGGCTAGAGCGTCTTCACCAATCTCAGATTTCGTCATGGCCGGGCTTGTCCCGGCCATCCACGTTATTAGTGTCCAGTTGCTGCGAAGACGCGGATACCCGCCTCAATGCCAACTCCCGAGTTCAGCAAAGCCGAGATTGCCCGCGGCCAGGCCTTGTTCAAGGCGCCCTCCACCTTCGTCAAAGGGGTGGTCAAGGTCGCCGATCTGCCGCAGCAGGGGCGCCCCGAGGCGGCCTTCGCCGGGCGCTCGAATGTTGGCAAATCGAGCCTGATCAACGCGCTCACCGGGCAGAAAAGCCTGGCACGGGTCTCGGTGACCCCCGGGCGCACCCAGGAGCTCAACTTCTTCACCCTCGGCAAGGACCAAGCCTTCTACCTCGTCGACATGCCCGGCTACGGCTATGCGCGGGCCTCGAAGGCCGAGGTAAAGGGCTGGACCAGGCTCATCCAGGACTACCTCAAGGGCCGTCGCGAGCTGAAACGGGTGTTTCTGCTGATCGACGCCCGCCATGGGCTGAAAGAGAGCGACCGGGAGATCATGACGCTGATGGATGAGGCCGCGGTCTCCTATCAGGGAGTGCTGACCAAGGCCGACAAGCCGAAGGCGGCGGAGCTTGCCGCCATCGAGGCGAAGGTCGCGGAGGAGCTCGCCAAGCGCCCGGCGGCTTATCCACAACTGATCGCCACATCAGCCCGCAGCGGGGCCGGCATCCCGGAACTCCGCGCCGCGGTCGCGGCGCTTGCCCCAAACGCCGTTGTGCGGTGAGCCCTAGCGCCGCTATAAGCACACCGGTGAGCAAGACCAAATCATCACCGGCAAGATCGACGGAGACCCCTGCCCCACCCGCGGGCGAGGCGGCCCTCGCTTCCGTCTACGCCAACGCCAAGATCCTGTCCGAGGCGCTGCCCTTCATGCAGCGCTACGACAACGCCACGGTGGTGGTGAAATATGGCGGCCACGCCATGGGCGACCCGAAGCTTGCCGAGACCTTCGCCCGCGACATCGTGCTGATCAAGCAGGCCGGCGTGAACCCCATCGTGGTGCATGGCGGCGGCCCGCAAATCGGCTCCCTGCTCGAGCGCCTCAATATCCGTTCGGAATTCAAGGGCGGCTTGCGCGTCACCGACCGGGAAACGGTCGAGGTGGTGGAGATGGTGCTGGCCGGATCGGTCAACAAGGAGATCGTCGCCGCCATCAATGCGCAAGGCGGAAAGGCGGTCGGCATCTCCGGCAAGGACGCCAATCTGATGCGGGCAAAGCGCATCGAGCGGCGCTTCCGCGATCCGCACTCCAATATCGAGGAGATCGTCGACCTCGGCTTTGTCGGCGATCCGGTCGGCGTCGATTCGCACATCATCGACGTGATCATACATTCGGACCTGATCCCGGTGATCGCCCCGATCGGCGTTGGGCCCGAGGGCGAGACGCTCAACATCAACGCCGACACCTTCGCCGCGGCGCTCGCCACGGCACTCAAGGCAAAGCGGCTGCTGCTGTTGACCGACGTCGAGGGCGTGCTCGACAAGGACGGAAACCTGATCAAGTTGCTGACCACGGCGGAGGCGCAAGCCCTGATCGAGGACGGCACCATCTCAGGCGGGATGATCCCTAAGATCGAAAGCTGCCTCGACGTTATCGCCGAAGGTGTGGAGGCCGTGGTGATCATCAACGGCAAGGTGCCGCATGCCGTGCTGCTCGAGCTGTTCACCGAGCACGGCGCCGGCACGCTGATCGAGCGGCGGGCGCGCAAGGGCCGCGCCAGGGGATCGAGATGACCGAAATGCCCAATGGGAGCTTCAGCCATGTCGAGGCCTGGGTCTTCGACCTCGACAACACTCTCTACCCCGCCGACTGCAATCTTTTCGCCGAGATCGACACGCGCATGGGCGATTTTATCGCCAACCGGTTCGGCGTCTCGATCGAGGATGCGCAGCGCATGCGCAAGACCTATTACTACCAATATGGCACCACGCTTGCCGGATTGATGCGGCTGCACGATGTTCCCCCAGACTTGTTTCTCGACTATGTGCACGACATCGATCTCAGCGTGATCGCGCCGACGCCCGAGCTGCGCGAGGCGCTCGATGCGCTACCCGGTCGCAAATTCGTGTTCACCAACGGCTCGCGCCGTCATGCTGAGCAGGTCATCTCCCGGCTAGGGCTCGAGGGGCGTTTCGAGGATGTGTTCGACATCCATGCCTCGGCGTTCATTCCAAAGCCTGAGCGCGAGGCCTATGAGCGCTTCATGGGTGCACACGCGGTCGCCGCCGGGAGCGCCGCCATGTTCGACGATCTGCCGCATAATCTGCGCACCGCCCACGGCCTTGGCATGACCACGGTGCTGGTGGCCGGCGGGCAGACCGATCATCCCGAGCATCGCGCCATCGCCGGGTGGGGCGAGCTTCCCTCGCATATCCATCACTGCACCGATGCTCTCGCTCCCTTCCTTGCCGGCATCGGGGCCATGCGCGCCGAAGAAGACGATCGCGCCGCGGCCGCCGGCGCCTATTGCTGCCTTTGAGCCTTGAGGCTGATCCGACATGACGCATGAGCATTTGAAGAGCTTCATCGACAGCGCCTATGAGCACGCTGGCGACATCGACTCAAAGACCAAGGGCGTGGTGCGCGACGCGGTGGAGGAAACGCTCGACCTGCTCGACAAGGGCGAGGCCCGGGTGGCGGAGAAGGTCGACGGCACCTGGGTCGTCAATCAATGGCTGAAGAAGGCGATCCTGCTCTCCTTCCGCCTCAACGATCCGCAGAAGGTCGACGGAGCACCGGAGGGCGGCGCCTGGTGGGACAAGGTTCCGACCAAGTTCGCCAACTGGAAGGCCAAGGACTTCAAGGAAGCGGGCTTCCGCGTGGTGCCGGGCGCCATCGTGCGCCGCTCGGCCTATATCGCGCCGGGGGCGGTGCTCATGCCGTCTTTCGTCAATCTCGGGGCGCGGGTGGATGCCGGCACCATGGTCGATACTTGGTCGACGGTCGGGTCTTGCGCGCAGATCGGCAAGAACGTGCACCTGTCGGGGGGCGCCGGCATCGGCGGAGTGCTCGAGCCGCTGCAGGCGAACCCGGTGATCATCGAGGATAATTGCTTCATTGGCGCTCGCGCCGAGGTGGCCGAGGGCGTGATCGTCGGCGAGGGCTCGGTGCTCTCAATGGGGGTCTATCTCGGCCAGTCGACCAAGATCGTCAACCGCGCCACCGGAGAAGTGCTGCAGGGCCGCGTGCCCCCCTACTCGGTGGTGGTCCCTGGAACCTTGCCGGGCAAATTGCTGCCAAACGGGGCGCCAGGCCCGTCGCTCTATTGCGCCGTGATCGTGAAGACCGTTGACGAAGGCACCCGCGCCAAGACCTCGATCAACGAGCTGCTCAGGGACTGAGGCGCGGTGGCGGGGGGATCGCGATGAACCTGACGCAGCTTCTGTTCAGCTTCAAAGGCCGCATCAACCGCAAGCCTTGGTGGCTGGCCACCATGGCTGTGGGCGCCGCGGCGAGCATTCTCACTGCCGTCCTGGAGGCCGTCGCTAGGGTCTCGGGGCATGCGGTCGTCAACCCCGAAGCCAGTCAAATCGAGCCGACCGGGGTTCTTGGACTGGCCATGCTCGCCGTCGGTCTTGCCAATATGTGGATCGGCTTTGCGCTCGGCGTGAAACGGCTGCACGACCGCGACCGCACCGGCTGGTGGCTCGTTTGGCAATTCCTCATCCTCGCATTGGCGGTGGTTATGGTCGTGGTCGCCGTCGCCCTGCAGAAGGAGCAGGCGCCGCTATGGTACGCGCTTGCAGGCGGCGCGAGCCTCGCCGCCATCATCGTAAGCGTCTAGCTGTTCGTGCAGATCGGCTTCCTGCGCGGAACCCCAGGTCCCAACCGGTTCGGCCCGGACCCGCTCGGTGCCGCGAGCGCCGACGCCCAACTTTAAGCCACGCTGCCCCTCGCTGAGGCTCCAGCAAGCGGTTATACAAGGCGCCAAAGAGCAGGGTGCCGCGCCATGACAGAGTTGAGCGAAAGTCCGGTTGAGCTTGCCAGAGACCTGATCCGCTGCCCGAGCGTCACCCCGACGGACGCCGGAGCGCTCGACGTGCTGGAGCGCGCCTTGAACCGCGCCGGCTTCGAGTGCCGGCGCCTGACCTTCACCGAGGACGGCACGCCTCCGGTCGACAATCTCTTCGCCCGCGTCGGCTCGGGGTCCCCTCATCTTTGCTTCGCCGGGCACACCGACGTGGTGCCGCCGGGCGATCTAGGCTCGTGGACCTATCCTCCCTTCGGCGGCGTGGTCGAGGACGGTGTGCTCTATGGCCGGGGCGCCGCCGACATGAAGGGGGCGATCGCCGCCTTCGCCGCCGCGGCCATCGATTTTGCCAAAGCCAAAGGCGACGACATCCCCGGCACGATCAGCCTGCTCATCACCGGTGACGAAGAGGGGCCGGCGATCAACGGCACACGCAAGGTGCTCGAGTGGATGGCGGCAAACAGCGAACAGCCTGACCACGCGCTGGTCGGCGAGCCGACCAATTCCACGCGTCTTGGCGAAGCCATCAAGATCGGGCGGCGCGGCAGTCTCAATGGCCGGCTCACCGTCACCGGCACGCAAGGGCACGTGGCCCATCCGCACCTTGCGCGGAACCCACTGAAAGGGCTCATCGCGGTGCTGGCGCGGCTCTACGACCAGCCGCTCGACTTCGGCAGCGCCTATTTCTCGCCGTCGAATTTCGAGGTGACGAGCATCGATGTCGGCAATCCCACCACCAATGTCATTCCGGTCAAGGCCGAGGCACTGTTCAACATCCGCTACAACGACCGCCACTCGGCCGACTTGCTGCAAAACAAGATCAGGGAGATCGCGGCGAAGCTCCTTGGCGCGAACGGGCTCGATTACGAGCTCAGCTTCGAGCCGCCAAGCCAGAGCTTCATCACCGAGCCGGGGCAACTCGACTCGACCCTGACCCAGGCGGTGCGCGAGATCACCGGGATCACGCCGTCGCTTGCTACCGACGGCGGCACGTCGGACGCGCGCTTCATCAAGGAGACGTGTCCGGTGGTCGAGTTTGGCCTCCTGACCGAGACCATCCACAAGGTCGACGAGCAGGTGAGCCTTGCCGATCTCGAACAGCTTGCCGCGGTCTACCGGCGCTTCCTCGATCTCTATTTCGAGGAATTCGGGATCTTCGAGCTTGTCTGACCCGCGCCCGATCGGGGTCTTCGACTCCGGCATGGGCGGGCTCACGGTGCTGCGCGCGCTTGCCGCGCGGCTGCCAAAGGAGACCTTCGTCTATCTCGGCGACACCGCCCGCCTTCCCTACGGCACCAAAAGCGCCGAGACGGTGCAGGCCTATGCGCTGCAGGCGACGCGGCTCCTCATCGGCGAAGGCGTGAAGATGGTGGTCATCGCTTGCAATACTGCCTCAGCCGTGGCGCTCGATGCGTTGGCCGACGCGCTCGCGCCGGTGCCGGTGATCGGCGTGATCGAGCCGGGCGCCCGTGCGGCGATCGCCGCCACCCGCAGTCAGCGCATCGCCGTGATCGCCACCGAGGGCACGGTGAAGGGCGGCGCCTATCTTCGCGCCATCCGCGCGCTGCAAGGCGGAGCGAGCGTGGTGCAGAAGCCCTGCCAGGTCTTCGTGGCGTTGGCGGAGGAAGGCTGGACAGATTCCTCCGCGACGACAGCCGCGGCTGAGAGCTATCTCGGCTCGCTGTTCGAGGGGACGCAGGCGCCAGACACCATCGTGCTCGGCTGCACCCACTTCCCGGTGCTGGCGGCGGCCATCCGCCGGGTGATCGGCGATGACGTGACCATCGTCGACTCGGCCGAGACCACCGCGGCGGCGGTGGTCGAGGCGCTCGACGCCAAAGCCATGCGCAATGAGGATAGCAGCGTTTCAGCCATGCGCTTCTTCGCCACCGATTCGCCTGAGCGCTTTGCCCGCGTCGGCGCGATCTTCTTGGGCCGCCCCATCGAAATTGCAGATGTCGAGCTGATCGACCTCAGGTCGTCGTAGCGCCGATGCTCATTCCATCGGCTGGTCCGGCGCGAGATAATGCGCGATCTCCTTGAGCACGACGGTCGGCGCGGCTGCGGCAAGCAGAATTCCGAGCAGCGCTTGAGCTGCAAATCGCCAGCGCGACCTGACGATGATTTCAACTAGATCGCCGGCGGCGGCGTGTTATCGAGCAAGGAGGCCGACACCTCCTCGGGGCTCGGTTGCTCGATTGCCTTTGCCGGAGCCTCCTCCGCCGCAGTACCCACATCCTTGAGAAGGTGGGCGAGCCAACCGCGCCCGAGCAGCAGAAGGATGGCGATGGCATAGACGGCCACACCGACCAGAAGCAGGATCCCCAGCGTCGTCTCTTCGCGGAAGTGAGGGAGGTGCGCCAGCATGGGGGGCAGAATACGGCTGCCCAAGTAAAGGGTGGCGGCGAGCACCGCCCCGGCGACGAGCAGCTTGACCACCGGGCGAAGCCCAGCGCCCGAGACGGCAAAGCCCCGGCGGCGGGCGAAGACGGTGAGCAGGCTCAAGTTGATCCAGGCGCCAATGCTGGTGGCGAAGGCGAGACCCACCTGCGCGAGCGGCCCCATCAGCATGACTTTGAAGGCGATGTTCACCGCGGCGGCAATCAGCGCCGCCTTCACCGGTGTCAGCGTATCGCCCCTGGCGTAGAAGGGCGCGGTGAAGCTCCGCATCATGACAAAAGGAAGGAGCCCGATGGCGTAGGCCGAGAGCGTGGCGCCGGCCGCGGCGGCATCGGCTGCGGTGAAGGCGCCGCGGGCAAACAGCGCCCGCATGATGAGGTCGGGAATGGCGATGGCGGCGGCAACGCTCGGGACGGTCATCAGCAGCGCCAATTGGATGCCGCGGGCTTGGGCGAGAGCCGCGCCGCGCGTGTCGCCGGAGGCAAGCCGCCGTGACATCTCTGGCAGCAGCACGGTGCCGACGGCAATGCCGACCACGCCGATGGGAAGCTGGTTGATGCGGTCGGCATAGTAGAGCGCGGAGAGCGCGCCGGTCGGCAGGTATGAGGCGATCACAGTGTCGGCGAAGAGCGCAAGCTGCACGCCGCCCGCGCCGATGATCGCTGGACCGAGCGCACCGAGGAATTTGCGCGTGCGCGCATCAAGGCGCGGCGCGCTGAATTCAGCCCAAAGCCGTGCCGTTCGGCATCGATGCCAACAACGAGAACTTGCGCCACGCCCGCAGCAAGCACTCCCCACGCTGCGGCATAGCCTGCGTTCGGAAACCAATAGGCGACGCTCAACGCGATCACCATGCACACGTTGAGCAGGATGGGCGCGCCGGCGGCTGCCGCGAACCTGCCATTGGAGTTGAGCTCGCCGGAGATCATGGTCTGCATCGACACGAGCAGCAGCGATGGAAAGGTGATGCGGGTGAGCGTCACCGCGAGGTCATAGCGCTCAGGGTCTTGGTCGAGGCCTGGCGCAAGCAGCGACACGACCCAAGGGGTGTAGACGAGGGCGAGACCGAGCAGGACGATGTTGATGACAAGCAGCGCCGCGGCGATGCGGTCGGCAAAAGCCCGTGCAGATTTGAGCCCGGATTCTTCCAGCGTGCGCGAATAAGCGGGAACGAAGGCGGCATTGAAGGCACCCTCGGCAAGGATGGCGCGAAAATGGTTGGGAAGCCTGAAGGCGACGAAGAAGGCGTCCGCCATGGGGCCAGCGCCAAGCACAGCGGCCATGACCACGTCGCGAATGAAGCCGGTGACGCGCGAGACGAGCGTCAGGCCGCCAACCGTGGCGATGCGTTTGATCATGCGTGGTTGCGGGCCGCCATGCCCCCTCCCCGTTTGCTGGCGGCAAGAGGTAAAGGAAATTCAGCGCCTTGGCCAATCCTTCCCCTTGGGCCCTTGCGGGGAAGGACCAAAGCCGGATTGGCGCGTGAGTTAGTTGCCGGCAGCCTTGAAATAGAGGGCCTCGGCGGGAAGGGAGCCATAGGTGAAAGGCGTTTGCACGCAGCCGGTCCTGCTCTTCACGTCGTCGCGGACCTTGCGGAAAAGCATGTTGATCTCAAGCCCAGGCTCGCCGAGGTGATCGAGCAAGGCTTGGGCAAATGGGCTGTTATTGCCGTCGCCGTCCTGGGCCACCTGGCCGTCCCTCGCCAAATAGGCGACGAGCACGCCGCCTGAGGGTTCGACCCTGGCGAGCCCGCGGCCGATCGAGCGGGTGCCCCCGGTGCTTGCCATCTTGGCGATGAAGGGGTTCTCGCGGCAGCCGTCGAGGATGACGAGACGGAGCTTCTGCGCGCCCTCGACCTTGGCGAGCACGCGGTCGAGCGGGATGGCCTCGTCCTCGACATGGTTGGCATTGGCGAGCTCGGCATCCACCGGGATCAGATAATTGATGCCGCCGACCTCGATGCCGTGGCCGGCGTAATACACGAGCGCCCAATCATATTGCGGCGCGCGGTCGCCAAAGTCCTTGAGCTCTGAGACGAGCGCAGGAAAGTTGAGGTCGTGCTTCTCGATCACCTCGAAGCCGAGCCCCCGCAACGACGCGGCTACGGCGCGGGCGTCGGCGTCGGCGTTCTTCAGGGCGCGCACATTGGTGTAGGCGCCATTGCCGATGACGAGCGCAATGCGCTTCTCGGATACTTGCGGCGTCGATGCCGGCTGAGGCGTGGTGCGGTCGGCGGGAGAGACTGCGGCAAGATTGGTGAGCTGCCGGAGCACTTCGTCTTGCGCCTGCCTCTCCATCACCCATCTCGGCTTGAGCGCCAGAGCCTTGCGGAAGTCGGCGAGCGCCTTTTCGCGGTCGCCCTTCTGCTGATAGGCAAGGCCGCGGTCGCGATAGACTTCGATCAAGGTCGAATCGAGGTCGAGCGATTTGTCGAAATCGGCAAGAGCGAGATCGAGCAGGCCCTTCTGCATGTAGACGGTGCCGCGCGTGTCGATGGCCGCGTCATCAGGCTCGGCAGCGACGGCGCGCTCGGCGTCGCTGAGCGCCTTGTCGACATCGCCCTGCTTGAGCAGGCAATAAGCCCGCACGTTGTAGATATCGGTCATCTTCTGGTCGAGTTCGAATGCCGCGGCGAGGTCGGCGATCCCTTGGGCGTATTCGGCCTTGTTGCAGCGGGTGATGCCGCGGTTCTTCAACGCCTCGGCGTCTTTGGGATCGAGCGCAAGCGCCTGATCGTAGCCGGCGATGGCCTGATTGAACTCGCCTTTGTTGGACAGCGAGTTGGCGCGGCCGCGATACACCCCGCCCCAGACGTCTTTGCCGGCGAGCACGATCGCCTTGTCGAAACTCGCAATCGCGCCGTCATAGTCGTCCTTGCCGGCGAGATCGTCGGCGCGGCATGTATGGGTCTCGGCATCGTCGGGCTTCAGCGCGATGGCGCGGTCACAATCGGCGAGCGACCGGTCGTAGTCCTTCTCGGCGAAATAGGCGAGGCCGCGGCCGTAATAGGCGTTGGCGAAATCTCCCTTGCGCTTGATCGCCTCGCCATAGTCGGCGATCGCTTCGGACCGCTTGTCCTTGTTGGCGTAGGAATTGGCCCGCAGCTTGTAGGCATCGGCATCGTTCGGCTCAAGCTCGAGATATTTGCCGACATCGGAGATTGCCGCATCGTCGTCGCCCTTGTTCTGGTAGGCAAGGGCGCGGTTGTAATAGGGCACAGGCGCCTTGGGATTGATCTTGATCGCCTCGCCGAGATCGGCAATGGCGCGATCATTGTCGCCCTTGTCCACATAGGCCTTGCCGCGATCGGAATAGGCAAGCGCGAGATTGGTGCGGCTCTCTTTGCCTTGCGCGATGATCTTGGAGCAGGCGGCGATGGCGCGATCGGTATTGTCGGCCTCGCAGTCGGACCAATCCTTGCTGGTGGCGGCAAGGGCTGCCCACGAACAGGCGAGGAGACCTGCTGAGAGAAGCGCAACCGCCCGCATGATTCGCGCGGCGGTGCGAAGATCGCGCGAGGCGCTAGTAGTCGACCCTAACGAGGTAAAGGCCATGGGCGGGGGCGACCGGGCCGCAGCGGGCGCGGTCCCGAGCCGCAAGCGCTGCCTTCAGGTCCTCCGCCCTCCATCTTCCCTCGCCCACGAGCTTGAGCGAGCCGACCATGGAGCGCACCTGGTTGTGCAGAAAGGAGCGCGCCGAGGCCTCCACCCTGATGATCTCGCCGTGGCGCGAAACGGCGAGTTTGTCGAGCGTCTTTTCCGGCGAGTCAAGCTTGGCATTCGCTAGAGCGGAAGGTGGTGAAGTCGTGATGACCGATCAGACCTTGCGCCGCCTCGTCCATGGCCTCCGCTTCGAGGGTGCGGAACACGCCCCAGACGCGATTGCGCTCGAGCGCCGGCGGGCTGCGGCGATCGACGATGCGGTAGAGATAATGACGCGCTTTGGCCGAGAAGCGCGCGTCGAAATCGGCGCTCACAATTTCGCAGTCGAGGACCGAGATCGGGTCCGGCCGCAGCACCGCGTTGAGCGCATCGCGCACGGTGTCGTTCGACCAGTCTTTGGCGAGATCGAAATGGGCGACCTGGCCGAGCGCATGGACGCCGGCGTCGGTGCGCCCGGCGCCACGGGGGCTGGCATCCTCGCCGGAGAAGGCCTTGATGGCTTCAGCCAAGCGCCCCTGCACCGAGGCGCCGTTCTCCTGCATCTGCCAGCCGACGAACGGCGTGCCATCATATTCGATCGTGAGCTTGTAACGCGGCATGTGGGGACCTTAAGCGAGGACAGTGCCGGGGCTCAGCGCCACGCCGCGGAGGAACTCTTCGGCGCTCATCGCCCGCTTGCCGGCGCGCTGGACTTCCGTGAGCCTGAGGGCGCTCTCGCCGCAGGCGACGGTGAGACGGTCGTCGAGCAGCTCGCCGGGTGGCCCCCCACCTTCGACAAGAGTGGAGCGCAGAACCTTGATGCGCTCGTGCTTGCCGTGCAGCCCGAATTCAAACCAGGCGCCGGGATGGGGCGAGAGACCGCGGATCAGATTGTGCACCTCGAGCGCTGGCCGCGACCAGTCGATCCGCGTCTCTCCTGGTTCGATCTTGGCGGCGTAGGTGACCCCCTCCTCGTGCTGCGGCCCACAAGCCAAGCTGCCCGTCTCAAGATCGGCGAGCGCGCACACCATAAGTTCAGCGCCCATGGCAGCGAGGCGATCGTGCAGCTCCCCTGCCGTCTCGTCGGGGCTAATCGATGTGCGCTCCGCCAAACAGACGGCGCCGGTGTCGAGCGCCTCCTCGATGCGCATGACGGCGACCCCAGTTTCGGCATCGCCGGCAATGATGGCGCGCTGGATCGGCGCGGCGCCTCGCCAGCGTGGGAGCAGAGAGGCATGGATATTGAAGCAGCCGAGCCGCGGCGCTTCGAGGACAGGCTTCGGCAGGATGAGCCCATAGGCCACCACGACACCGGCATCGGCGTTGAGGTCCGTGAAGCGCGCCTGCTCATGCGCGGGCTTCAGGCTTGGCGGCGTGATCACCGGCAAGCCTTTTGTTTCAGCGAAGAGCTGGACCGGCGATTTTCGCGACGCCAGTCCGCGGCCTGCCGCGCGCGGCGGTTGGCTATAGACGCCAACGATGTCGTGCCCGGCCGCAAGCAGCGCGCCTAGCGTCGGTACGGCAAAGTCAGGCGTGCCCATGAAGATGATGCGCATCATGGACGCCTCTTAGGCCGGTTGTGCAGTGAAGGGAAGCGGTGGCGCGCGGCAGCCTAAAGCGCCTCGGCACGCTTCTGCTTGGTGAATTTCTTCACGATCATGTCGCGCTTCAGCCGCGAGAGGTAGTCGATGAACAACACGCCGTTCAGATGGTCGATCTCATGCTGCACGAGCGTCGACCAGATGCCCTCCAGTGTCTTTTCCTGCGATTTGCCCTGCTCATCGATATAGCTCACGCGCGTGAGCGCCGGGCGCTCGATCTCGGCGGTGAATTCCGGGATCGACAGACAGCCCTCCTCATGGGTGCGCAGCTCGCTTCCGAGCTCGAGGATCACGGGATTGACCATGATCAGAGGCTGCTTCGGCTCCTCGTCGCGGGAGGGATCCATGACGATCAGCCGTCGCAAAATCCCGACCTGCGGACCGGCAAGGCCGATGCCTGGCGCGTCATACATGCTGGCCAGCATGTCCTCTGCGAGCTTGAGGAGCGCGGCGTCGACCCGCTCGACCGGGGCCGCCTGCTTGCGCAGCACGGGGTCGGGAATGGTGATGATCGGGAGGATGGCCATAAGAGTCCCCGACATAGGATTGGTGCGCCGGGCGGTCAATATGTTCCTGTTTTGATCTAGCGGCGCCCCGAATTGGGCTATAGCTTCATTCCATGCATCTCGACCCCTTCCAGGTGGGGAGCTTTACGCTCGACCCGGTGCTGGTTCTGCTCGGACTGCTCGGGCTCATGGCGCTCGCCCTCGTCGTGCTGGTGGCGATCGTCGCCTTGCATATGCGGCGGCGGCGGCGGGAGGCGCGCGAGAGCGACGGCCAGCTCGCCGAGCTGAAAGGCCGGCTGCAAACCCTCGCCGAGATCAGCGTGACCCGCCACGGCGAGCTCGCCCGCGCCGTCAACGAGCGGCTCGACCGCATGACCCATCAGGTCGGCTCGGACTTGACCGAGACCGCGCGCAAGACCACCGACTCGATCGCCAAGCTGCATGAGCGGCTCGCCGTAATCGACTCGGCGCAGAAGAACCTGACCGAGCTTTCCTCCAACATGGTCAGCCTGCAGGAGATATTGGCCAACAAGCAGGCCCGCGGCGCCTTCGGCCAGATGCGCATGGAGGCCATCATCCAGGACGGACTGCCCAAGGGCGCTTTCACCTTCCAGGCTACCCTCTCCAACGGCAAGCGTCCCGACTGCTTGTTGCATATGCCGAATACAAAGGCAGGCGTGGTGATCGACGCCAAATTCCCGCTGGAGGGCTTCGAGGCGTTCCGCGTGGCGCGCGGGCCCGAAGAGAAAAAGGAGGCGTCGCGGCGCGTGCGCATCGATGTCGGGCGCCATGTTGATGCCATGGCCGAGCGCTATTTCCTGCCGGGAGAGACCCAGGACACCGCGATCCTGTTCGTGCCGTCGGAGGCGATCTATGCCGATCTCGCCGAGCATTTCTCCGATCTCGTGCAGAAGGCGCACCGCGCCCGCATCGTCATCTGCGCGCCGAACATGCTGATGCTCGCGGTGCAGACCATGCAGGCGATCCTGAAAGACGTGAAGATGCGCGAGCAGGCCCATCTCATTCAGCGCGAGGTGACGCGGCTGATGGACGACATGGGCCGGTTGCGCGAACGCGTGCTCGATCTGCAGCGTCATTTCGGCCAGGCCAACCAGGACATCGAGAAGATCCTCACCTCCTCGGAGCGGATCGCCTCGCGCGGCAGCAGGATCGAGAATTTGGAGTTCGAGGGCGAAGGGCAGGCGGCGGGCGAAAGTGACCGCGTGGCGCCGCTTGCTGCCCAGCCATCGCCGCGGTATCCGGCGGCAACTGAGGGAGACAGGCGCCGCGCAGCGGTCACGCGGCAGCCAGAGCGGCACGCCGGCGACAGGCTCAACGGAGACCTGCTCTCAGGAGACCTGCTCGCCGGGGAATAGGCAGGCATGTTCGATCAGCTTCTCGCCGGTGGAGGCGCCAGCCTCCTCAACCTCGTCATCCACGCCGTGCTGCTCGCTCTCGTGGTGCGGACCGTGCGGGGCTTGTCGATGCGCGACTCGATTGATTTGCCGATCCTGCTCGATTCGATGGTGATCGTGGCCACCGGCACCTTGCTCGTAGCCGGCCATTTCCTCGAAGTTCTGGTTTGGGCCGCGACCTACGCGCTGGTCGGAGCCGCGCCGCCAGGCGCCGACCTGATCTATTTCGCCTTCAGCAATTACACCACGCTCGGCTATGGCGACGTGCTGCCCGAGCCGCATTGGCGGCTGCTCGCCCCGATGACCGCCTTGAATGGCATCTTGCTGATCGGCTGGTCCACCGCTCTCGTCTTCACCATTCTCCGGCGATCGGTGCCGGCGCCACCACCCCGCTAGACGGTGAAGCTAGCGCTTACTCATCTTACCTTTCGCCCCTTTCGCTGCCGCAGACCGTTTGCGGGCAGCGCGGGCGCGGGCGGCCTTGGCATGGCGCTCGCCATAGCGCATGCCTTCGAGCTTCATGCCATCGGGATCGAGAAAGAACACCGCGTAGTAGTCGTCGTAATATTCTCCGGCGGGATCGACGATGGTTGCCCCCTGCTCTTCCAGATAGGTCTGCAGCGCATCGACATCGGCGCGGCTTCGCAAGCGGAAAGCGTAGTGGTGAAAGCCGATATCGCCCTTGCGGTATTTGTGCTTCTTGCCTTTGGCATCAGCGGCGGCGATCCAGAACAGCGTGTTGCCGTTGGCCCAGCCCATCATGCTGCCTTCGTACTCGGCCTCGACGGCAAAGCCGAGAAACTCCATCAGCGGCGCATAGAATTCCTTCGACTTTTCGAAGGCGCCGACGCTGATCACCAGATGGTCGATGCCGACAACGCGCACCATTTGCCTCTCCTTCCTCTCTCCCATTCGCTCGCATCTGAGAATAACGTTCCTCATTCGCTCACATCTGAGAATAACGCCCGAATTGGGCCCTCGTTCAGCCGATCTCCTCACTGGCAACGCCACTTCGCCCAGGCATGACGCCGCCTGAATCGACTGCTAAAAGCCTTGTCATGACGGCAGCGGAGGGACGCCGACGGGAACCGTGGGGGGAGCGCCTTGCGCGCGCTTTTGCCGTTTTTCTCGATCCACGCGTGCTCATCATCCTGCTGCTCGGCTTCTCGTCGGGCCTGCCGCTCGCGCTCTCAGGGTCCACCCTGCTCCTGTGGATGAAGGACGTGGGAGTCGATCTCGGCACCATCGGCCTATTCGCGCTGGTCGGCGTCCCCTACACCATCAAATTCCTGTGGGCGCCCATCGTCGATGCCTTCCAGGTGCCGGTGCTGAGCCGCGCGCTCGGCCATCGGCGCGGTTGGCTCGTGCTGTCGCAGATCCTGCTGATGGCGGCGATCCTGCTGCTCGGCTTCCAGGATCCGCTGAAGGCGCCGCTGATGGTCGCGCTCGCCGCCCTCATCGTCGCCACGGCATCCGCCACGCAAGACATCGTCATCGACGCCTTCCGCGTCGAATATCTGCCGACCGACGCGCAAGCCGCCGGCATGGCCTATTTCGTGGCCGCCTACCGCATCGGCATGCTCGTCTCCACTGCCGGCGCCGTGGCGCTCGTCGCCTACCTCGAATATCGCAGCGTCGACCGGAGCCTCGTCTGGGGCTACGGCTATGCCGCCATGGCGGCGCTCGTGGTCATCGGCATGGCGGCAGCGCTGATGGCGGAGGAGCCGCCGAGCGAGAAGCAGCGCGAAGCCCACGCCGAAGCTCACGGCGAGCGCACCGGTAATCCGCTGGCACGCTTCTTCCGCGCCGCCTATGACGCCTTCGCCGACTTCCTCTCCAAGAAGGACGCTCTGCTCATCCTGCTGTTCGTGGTGCTGTACAAGCTCACCGACACCTTCGCCGGGGTGATGACCGGGCCGTTCGTGCTCGCCATCGGCTTCGACAAGGCGAGCTATGCCGCGATCATCAAGGGCGTAGGCCTGATCGCGGCGCTCGCCGGCGGCTTCGCCGGAGGGGTGCTCGCGAGAGCCATGCCGCTATCGCGCGCGCTTCTAGTCGCAGGCGTCCTGCAGGCGGTGGCCAACTTCACCTTCTCCTGGCAGGCCTGGCTCGGCGTCAATCACGCAGCGCTCGCCCTCACCATCTCCACGGAGAATTTCACCTCAGCCATCGGCACCGTGGTGTTCATCGCCTATCTGTCGGCGCTGTGCACGAGCCCGGCGCATACGGCGACGCAATTTGCCCTGCTCACGGCGCTTGCCTCGTTCGGCCGCACCACGCTCGCCTCGATCACGGGATTCGTGGCCGCCGCCACCGGCTGGGTGGTGTTCTTCATGCTGTGCGCAGCCGCGGCGATCCCAGGCCTGCTTATCCTCTGGATCCTGGTCGAGCGCGGGGCCTTCGAGGCCATAGACAAGAAGGAGCGCGCCGAAGCGGCCGCGTCCTGAGGCGCGCGGAGCCGCGCCTGAAAGGACATTGGAACGCTGAACTAAATGGTCAGAGCACGTCAGTTGTCGGCGAGCCATTTCGCACAAGCCTCGCCGAGCTCGGCACGTGATCTCTCATCATAGGTCGCGCATTCTTCGGCGCTCAACACGTCGCGCCAGCGGCCATTGGTGCCTTTGTGGATGAAGGTCTCGGCGCCGCCATCCCAGAACACGCCGCCGAGCGGCGTCGACTTGGTCGCGTTCTTTTTCATGTAGTCGAAGCTGCAGTGCTCGACGATGGCCGCAAAGCGGTCCTCATCGATGGGGATGTCGAGGAAGCTGGCGATGCGCCTGATCTCACCGGGAAGATCGCGCTTCAGCCGCGCGAAATGCAGCATCGCCACGTTGGGCAGACCACGCACCCCCCACCAGCTCCGCACATTGTCGAAGAACGGCCAGAACGGGTAGCCATCGCCGTCGAGCCATTCGCGGAAATATTGGCGAATGTCCGCCGGCGGCTTCAAAATCGGCGGCCCGACGCGGTGGGGGGTGTCGTTCAGAGCCTGGTACCAGTGCTCATTGGCGTTGGCGTGATGATTGTACATGCTGAAGATCACGTCACGCCCGTCGCGTCCGATATAGAGGTATTTGGCCTTGGGCGAGAACACGAGCGCATCGATGGGAAGATGCGTCTTCAAGAAACGCCGATGGGCCTGCGCCTCGATCGCGGGGAGCTTCACGTCCTTCGGCGGCACGCGCAGATCGAGCCACGGCGACAGCTCGGCAACCGCCACATCCTCCGCGCCGTTGAACAGGAGCTGCGCCACGATCTGTTGCACCCAGGTCGTGCCGGACTTCCCATAGGTGGCGATGATGATGTCGTCGTCACGGAAGGCAAAATCATTCCAGATGGTGGAATCGAAATGGTGGTTGTGCAGTTCGCGCCGCTTCTGCGGCCAAGCAATTGCGGTTGAGCTCATGGCCGGCAGCATAGGAGAAAGATTCTTGCGGCAACAAGGCCAAATGCGAAGCGAACTACATCGTCTTGCGGGCCTTGACCGCGGCCGCGAGCGTGCCCTCATCGAGATAATCGAGCTCGCCGCCGATCGGCACGCCGTGGGCGAGGCGAGAGATCGTGACGTTCGCGTCCACGAGCTGATCGGTGAGGTAGTGCGCTGTCGACTGCCCTTCCACCGTGGCGTTCAGCGCGAGCAGCACCTCTTTCGCTTGCGGATCGCGCGCCCGCTCGATCAGCTTGGCGATCGACAAATCCTCGGGACCAACGCCGTCGAGCGGGGACAGAGTGCCGCCTAGCACGTGATAGAGCCCGTTCAGCACATGCGCCCGCTCGAGCGCCCAAAGGTCGCCGACCTCCTCGACAACGCAGATCAACGAGCGGTCGCGGGAATTATCGCGACACAGCGTGCAGGGGCTCACCGTATCGATATTGCCGCAGGTCTCGCAGGTGACGATGCGGTCATGCGCCTCGGCAAGCGCGGCGGCGAGCGGCGCAAGTAGCTGCTCCTTCTTCTTGACCAGATGCAGAGCGGCGCGGCGTGCCGAGCGCGGGCCCAAGCCAGGCAGGCGCGCCAGCAATTGGATGAGGCGCTCGATCTCGGGGCTCGCGGCAGCACGCGCCATGCGAGATCAGAACAGTTTGAGGCCGGGCGGGAGCGGCAGGCCGCCGGTCAGGGTCTGCATTTTCTCCTGCAGCAATCTTTCGACCTTGGCCTTGGCGTCGGCATGGGCGGCGACGATGAGGTCTTCCAGGATCTCGGCCTCCTCAGGCTTGACCAGGGACGGATCGATCTTCACGCCTGCCAACTCACCCTTGCCGTTCAGCGTCAGCACCACGAGACCGCCGCCGGACTGCCCTTCGACGCGGGCCCGCTCCATTTCTGCCTGCATCTCGGCCATGCGGCCCTGCAGCTCCTGGGCCTGCTTCATCATGCCAGCAAAATTCTTCATGGGTCGGTCCCATCCTCCTTGAACTCGCTCTCGGCCTCCTCATCGATCTCGGCCGGCGGCTCTTCCGCGGTCCTCGTGCGCACTGCGGCAATGCGGGCGCCGGGGAAGCGCTGCAGCACTTGTTTGACCTCGGGGTGATCGCGAATGCGTTCGATCTCGCGAGCCTCTCGCTCGCGCCGTTGCACGCCGAGCGGCGAAGCGCCCTCCTCGCCGCTCAAGGCCACGATCCATACGCGGCCGGTCCACGTCTTCAGCTTGCGCATCAGCTCCTGGCCAAGCTCCTTTGGCGCAGTGCCGAGCGGGTTAAGCTCAAGATGCCCGGGGCGAAACCGCACGAGGCGCACCTGCTCGGTGAGCGCGTGTTTCAGCTTTAGATCGCGCTTCTCTTCGGCGAGCGTGACCACCTCCTCGAAGTTTTTCGGGCTCGCAAGCGATGGGGCCGGCGCGGGATCTTCCGACTCGGCAACCGGCGATGGCGAAGCTTCACGCGGCGCTGCCGCTTCCCGCCGCATGGCAGGCGCCGGCTCGCGCGGGGCCTGCTTGCCCGGAACAGCGCGAGGCGTGCTCTCCCCTTCATTGGTGCTGTCGCCGAGGCGGCGCATCAGCTCCCCGGGGGTCGGAAGATCGGCAGCGTAGGCAAGACGGACCAGAACCATGTCGGCGGCGGCATGTGGCCTTGGCGAGGATTTCACTTCCTCATGACCCTTAAGCAACATCTGCCAGGCGCGGGCGAGCACCGGCATGGAAAGGCGCTTGGCGAGATCGGCGGCGCTTGCCCGCTCCGTCTCGCTGGCGGCGGGGTCGGTGCTGCCCGCGGCCTTCACCAAGGTCACGGCGTGGACGGCGTCGGCAAGGTCAGTGATCACTTGCGCAGGCTCGGCGCCGTCATTGGTAAGCGCCGCGAATTTCGCAAGCGCGCCTGCGGCATTTCCGGCAAGCAAGGTCTCCAAGAGATCGAAGATGCGGCCGCGGTCGGCCAACCCGAGAAGACCGCGCACGGCTTCGGCTTCGACCTTGCCCGAGCCGAAGGCGATGGCGCGGTCGAGGATCGACAGCGCGTCGCGCACCGACCCTTCCGCGGCGCGGGCGATCAGCATCAAAGCTGCCGGATCGGCCGCGGCATTTTCCTGCACGACGATGCCGGAAAGATGATCGGCGAGCTGCTCGATCTCGATGCGCTTCAAGTCGAAGCGCTGGCAGCGCGACAGCACCGTGACCGGCACCTTGCGTGACTCGGTGGTGGCGAAGATGAACTTCACATGCTCAGGCGGCTCTTCCAGGGTCTTGAGCAGGCCGTTGAAGGCCTGCTTCGACAGCATGTGCACCTCGTCGATGATGTAGACCTTGTAACGCGCGGTATTCGGCTTGTAGTGGGCGCTGTCGATCAGGTCGCGGATGTCGTCGATGCCGGTATGAGATGCCGCATCCATCTCGACCACGTCGAGGTGCCGGCTCTCCAGGATGGCGCGGCAATGCTCGCCCTCCTCGGTCATGTCGAGGGTCGGCGCCCCGCCACCACCTTGCGGCACATAGTTGAGCGCGCGCGCGATCAGCCTCGCGGTCGTGGTCTTGCCCACCCCGCGTACGCCGGTGAGCATGTAGGCTTGGGCGATGCGTCCGCTCGCGAAGGCATTGCGCAGCGTCTGCACCATGGCGTCCTGGCCGATCAGTTCGGAGAACAGCTTCGGGCGGTATTTGCGGGCGAGCGCAGCATGGCTCTGGCCCACGGCCGCAGGCTCGGGCGTGGGTCGGCTTTCGACTCCTTCTTTGCCGAGCGCTTCGGCGCGCCCTCTTGCTGATCTTTGCTTTCGGCCATGGACGAACTCTCGCACTCCCAACGCGTCATGCCCGGACTTGATCCGGGCATCCATTCCGTTACGTCTCAGCACGTGGAGAGGCCACTGGAATGGATTGCCGGGTCAAGCCCGGCAATAACGCAAAACGCTCAAGGCAGGTGGGAGGCTGGACAAACAACCCGCGTCAAACTCGTTAGGGCTGCTTCCTTCCGGACCTGACCCGGTTGGCGAGGAACGCGCCTGCCGCCAACCTCCCTTGGGGAATATATCGGGGATAGCGGCTCCTGTGGCAACCCGATGAGGAGCACCTTGCCGCCATAGGCCGCGGGCGGCAGAGGCCTTACTTCTGGAAGCCTCCTTGACGCCAATAGAGATAGAGAAGCGCGAGGATCCAGATGCCGATGAATCGCGTCCGAAGAACTATCGTGAAGAAGTTGTAGGGGGCATAGTCCCCTCTGATCACGGTCTCACGGATGTGCCCGTAAGTGGCTCCGAGCATGAAGAACGACCAGCCGAGCCCGGTCGCGAGCCAGAATAGACCGCCGATCCAGATGCAGAGGAAACCGAGAATACCCCAGGCACCGTCATGCGAATCCCACCTCGAGCTGAAATGGGCTCGGCGCCCAGCCAATGAGTTCTGCCGCCCGGATCGGGGAAGAAGACATGGGGAATGAAACCCATCGGCAAGCCGATGACGCCCACACCCAACACCAGGGCGTAGAGCAAGAGGATGTGAACGACGCGCTGCTGGCGTTCGCGGCACCTTGCTGAACGCCAAGTGCTGCAACGGAAGAACGACCATCAAAACTGCGATGAGCAAAGCGATCATCGTTCCCCCTCGACAGTCTCATCTTGCCTTTAGCTCGGCGCGGAAGGGACTTGCTTTATAGGTTCCGAGTACCCGCACCTCGCTCGTGAAGAAGGCGAGCTCCTCCATGGCGAGCTTGACCGGCCGCTCGTCCGGATGCCCCTCGATGTCGGCGTAGAACATGGTGGCGTTGAACGAGCCCTCGAGCTGATAGGATTCGAGCTTGGTCATGTTGACGCCGTTGGTGGCGAACCCGCCAAGCGCCTTGTAAAGCGCCGCCGGCACGTTGCGCACCCGGAACACGAAGGTGGTGATCACCGGGCCGTCCTTGGCCTTGGCGTGGTCCGGCTTTGACGCGAGCACCACGAAGCGCGTGGTGTTGTGTTGGGCATCCTCGATTCCGGCCTTGGCGATCTTCAATCCATAGACCTCGGCGGCGAGCGCTGAGGCGATCACCGCGCGAGTGCGGTCTTGTGTGTCGCGCAAATGCCGGGCGGCGCCGGCCGTGTCGGCTTCCGCCACAGGGGCGAGCTTCAGCGCGCGGATCGCCTTGCGGCATTGACCGAGCGCCATGGTGTGGCTGTGCACGGTCTTGAGCTCGCCGAGCTTGACCCCTGGCAGCGTCAGCAGCTGATGGCGGATGCGCTCGAAATGCTCGCCGACGATGTAGAGCCCCGAATCCGGCAACAGGTGATGAATGTCGGCGACGCGGCCGGCCACTGAGTTCTCGATCGGGATCATGGCGAGCCGCGCTTCGCCGCCTTTCACCGCGGCAAGCGCATCCTCGAAGGTGGGGCAGGCAAGCGGCTCCATCTTCGGATAGGCGTCGCGGCAGGCGAGATGCGAATTGGCGCCGGGCTCGCCCTGATAGGCGATTTTCTGCGAGCGCGATGTGGCCATGGGTTCGTCGGGAGAGGTTAAGAAGAGATAGGACGCACAAGCTTACTTCGTGAGCAGCTGACGCGCCCGGGCGAGGTCGGCGGGAGTATCGACACCGAGCGGTACGGTGTCAACGAGGGCGACATGGATGCGCATTCCGGCTTCGAGCGCCCTAAGCTGCTCGAGCTTCTCGCGGGTCTCCAGCGGCGACGGCGGCAGGGACACGAAGCGGGCAAGCGCCGCGCGCCGATAAGCATAGATGCCGATGTGATGGTAAAGCGGTCCGTCGCCGTACGGCGCCGTAGCCCGGGTGAAGTAGAGCGCGCGGAAGGCCCGCGGGCCGAGCGGCGAGCCTACGACCTTCACCACGTTGGGGTCGGTGCATTCCTCCTCGCGCGTGATGGTTGCGGCGACGGTGCCGATATCTGCGTCGCTGTCGTCGAGGGCGCCGAGGCAGGCGCGGACGAGCCGCGGATCGAGCGTCGGCAGGTCGCCTTGCAGATTGACGATGGTCTCGATCGCGCTTTCCGGGTCGATCCTGGAGACAGCCTCGAAGATGCGGTCGGAGCCGCTTATGTGATCGGAGCGCGTCATCAGTGCCTCCCCGCCGGCCAGGCGGACCGCCTCGCAGATGGCCTCGTCGTCGGCCACCACCACGACCGGACCGCATTTGGCCTCGACCGCGCGGCGCCAGACATGCACGATCATGGGCTCGCCAGCGATGTCGGCGAGAGGCTTGTCCGGGAGCCTTGTCGCCTTTAGCCTCGCCGGAATAACGATCAGATTTGAGGCCATGGGGCTCAGATAACACGTCGATTGCGGTCTCGCGACACCTTGGCAGGTCCAAATGCCTCAGCTACAACAGCCGCCTACGCCGATTAGCCTCAACTTTCCTTAGCAAGAGCTTCGAAAAGTAGCCTCTGCATCCCGGGGAAAAATCAATCATGAAGCATTACCGCCTGAACCAGATCGCCATGGCCGTGCTCGGCGCTCTGCTGCTCATTTTCGGCACCAAAACGATCATCAATATCGCCTTTGAGGAGCATGCGCCTGAGAAGCCGGGCTTTGAGGTTGCCGGCAAGAAGGAGGGCGAGAAGCCCGGAGAAAATCCGGCGGCGGCCCCTGGAAGCGATCTCCCGGCCCTGCTCGCCAAGGCCGACCCCGCCAAAGGCGCCACGGACGTAGCGATTTGCAAGGCGTGCCACAGCTTCGACAAAGGCGCGCCGAGCCCCATCGGCCCCAATCTCCACGACGTGGTCGGGCGCAAGATCGCCTCGGTCGAGGGCTTCAACTATTCGCCGGCGCTGAAAGCTCATGCCGGGGAGGTCTGGACCTACGAAGATCTCGACCACTGGATCACAAACCCGCAAGCCTTCGCCTCCGGCACAATAATGGCCTTCCCCGGCTTCCCCGACGCCAAGGAAAGAGCCGACGTGATCGCGTTCCTGCGTGGCGAAACCGAGAACCCGCCACCGCTTCCGGAAGTCGTCGCGGCACCGGCGGCGGCACCAGCCGCCGAAGGGGCGAAGCCGGCCGAAGGCGCCGCAGGCGAGCCCGCTCCAGGGGCTGAGATCTTGCCAGCGCTGGCCAAGGCCGATCCCAAGAAGGGCGAAGGCGACGTCGCGCTCTGCAAGGTCTGTCACAGCTTCGACAAGGGTGCGCCGAGCCCCATCGGTCCCAATCTCTATGGCGTGGTCGGGCGCAAGATCGCTTCGGTCGAAGGCTTCAACTATACGCCCGCTCTCAAAGCCAAGCAGAGTGACGGCGATTGGACCTTCGAGCATCTCGACCTTTGGCTGACCAGCCCCCAGGCCTTTGCGTCGGGTACGGCGATGGCGTTCCCGGGTATTCCTGATCTGAAAACACGCGCCGACGTCATCGATTTCCTGCGCACCAAGAGCGACAGCCCCGTGCCGCTGCCTGAGGCGGCGCCGGCGGCAACGGCCCCGGCGGCCGAAAAGAAGCCAGCCGAGGCCCCTGCCGCTCCCGCTGCCGAGGAGAAGCCGGCTGAGACACCTGCCGCTCCAGCCCCCGAGGAGAAACCGGCCGAGACGCCCGCCGCTCCAGCCGCTGAGGAGAAGCCGGCCGAAGCGCCGGCAGCACCTTCCGCAGAAACTCCGCCAGCGCCCGCACCTTCGGCCGAAACGCCACCGGCACCTTCTGCCGAGACGCCGCCGTCTGCGGAGACCCCGCCCGCACCGGCGCCGTCAGCCGAGGCCCCGCTTGAAGCGCCCGCCGCGGAGGAAGAGGCGCCGGCTCCGGCGCCAGGTGGCGATTTCTCCGAGCCTTCCACGGAGCATCAGCCGCAGCCGGTCGAGCCCTCAGAGTCCTCCGAGGAGACGCCCGCCACGCCAGAAGCCGAGGCCCCAGCAGAGAGCGGTTCGTCGGAACCCGACGTGGCGGAGCCCTCGACGGAGAGACAGCCGCAGCCGGTCTATCCCGACGGCGCGCCTGAATAGCCCGATGACACCTAATCGACCCTCCCCGCCTCAAGCGCGGGAGGGTTCAACATGAGCGATAATTCATGTGAGGGCCCCTCAAGCCCCATGCTATGAGGCCCGAGGAGCCCGGGCTTCAGGGCCTTGAGCCTGCTGCAAGCCCTGGATATGCGGCCCCTCGCGGGCAGGCACGGATCAACGTCAAGCGTAGCTCGCCCGCAATGATGCTTCGTCGCCTTCTTCTTCCTTTCGTGCTGATCAGCCTCATCGCCCTTCCGGCGGGCGCGCAGGACGAGCCGCAGCACCGCCACGCGCTGTCGCTGATCGGCGCGCCGAAATACCCGGCCGACTTCCAGCATTTTGACTACGTCAACCCTGATGCGCCGAAGGGCGGCTTGGTGCGCATGGCCGACATCGGCTCCTTCGACAGCCTGAACCCCATTCTCTACAAGGGCGAGGCCGCCGCAGGTCTCGGCCTCATCTACGAATCGCTGATGTCGGACAGCCTCGAGGAATCGTCCACCTCTTATGGCCTGATCGCCGAATGGGCGTCCTATCCGCCTGACTTTTCTTCGGTGACCTTCAAGCTCCGCGACGAGGCGCGCTGGCAGGATGGAACGCCAATCACCCCAGAGGACGTTGTGTACAGCCTCGAGGTGAACAAGGCCGCCAATCCGCGCATGGCGCTCTACTACAAGAACGTGGCCAAGGCGGAACAGACCGGGCCCAACGAGGTGACCTTCACCTTCGATGTGAAAGGCAATCGCGAGCTGCCGATGATCATGGGCCAGCTCACCATCCTGCCCAAGCATTACTGGACGGGGACGGATGCCAAGGGCAATCAGCGCGACCCACTGAAGACGACGCTCGAGCCGCCGCTCGGCTCAGGCCCTTACCGCATCAAACAGGTGACCCCGGCGCGCACCATCACTTACGAGCGCGTGACGGATTATTGGGGCAAGGATCTGCCGGTCAACCGCGGCCAGTGGAACTTCGATGAGATCCGCTTCGACTATTACCGCGACGAGACCGTCGCCTTCGAAAGCTTCAAGGCCGGCAATCTCGACTATCACCAGGAGACGAGCGCCAAGAACTGGGCCACGGCCTACGATTTCTCCGCGGTGCGCGAAGGATGGGTCAAGCGCCAGGAAGTTCCGCTCAAGAGCGCCCAGCCGATGCAATGCTTCGTGCTCAATCTGCGCCGCCCGCAATTCCAGGACCGCCGCGTGCGCCAGGCGTTCAACCTCGCCTACGATTTCGAATCGGCCAACAAGAATTTATTCTACGGGCAATATGCTCGCACCAGCAGCTTCTTCCAGGGAAGCGAGCTCGCCGCGCCTGCCGAGCCGCCGCTAGGTCGCGAGCTCGAAATCCTCAACGAGGTGAAGGATCAGGTGCCGCCGGAGGTGTTCACCACGGTGCACACGAATCCGGTGAACAACAGCTCCGACGATGTGCGCGCCAATCTCACCAAGGCGGTGCAGCTCCTCAAGGAGGCCGGCTACGAGGTGAAGAACGGCGTGCTGGTCAACAGCAAGACAGGACAGCCTCTGACTGTTGAATTCCTGCTCGTCTCGCCGCTCTTCGAGCGCATCGTGCAGCCCTATATCGGCAATCTTGCGCGGCTTGGCATCAAAGCCAGTTTGCGCATGGTGGACAGTGCCCAATATACCCGGCGGGTCGACAGCTTCGACTACGACATCGTGGTCGGCAATTTCGGCCAATCGGAATCGCCCGGCAACGAGCAGCGCGACTTCTGGGGCTCCGAGGCAGCGGGCCGTGAAGGCAGCCGCAATCTCATCGGCATCAAGGACCCGGCCATCGACAAGCTGGTCGACCATGTGATCTTCGCCAAGGACCGCGCTGAGCTGGTCGCGGCCACCCACGCACTCGACCGCGTGCTGTTGTGGAACGACTTCGTGGTGCCGCAGTGGTACGCGCCGAAGGTGCGCATCGCCTATTGGAACCGCTACGGCCAGCCCGAGACCCTGCCTGGCCTCACGCCGGGCTTCACGCAAGTGTGGTGGTTCGACAAGGAGCTCGCTGCCAAGCTCCCCGGAGCGTCCAGGTCTTGACGGCGCGGCCGATGCTTCGCTGGCTTCTCTTCGGCGCCCTGATCATCGGCGGTCTGTTCACGACGGCAGCCTCAGCTCACGCATCTGAGGCCAAGCATGGGCTTTCGTCGTTTGGCGATCTCGCCTACCCGGCTGACTTCACGCACTTCAACTATGTGAACCCCGACGCGCCCAAGGGAGGAACCTTCTCGCTCATCGGCTGGGGCGGGGTGACCACCTTCGACAGCCTCAACAACTACATCCTCAAGGGCGATGCCGCGCAGGGGCTCGAGCTTCTGTTCGATACGCTGATGACGCGGGCGGCCGATGAGCCCGACGCCGTCTACGGCCTCGTCGCGTCGGGCGCCGAAGTTGACGATGACGGCATGTCGGTCACTTTCAAACTGCGCCCTGAGGCTAAATTCAGCGACGGAAGCCCGCTCACCGCCGACGACGTGGTGTTTTCCTTCGAAGCGCTCAAGACCAAGGGCCATCCGCTCTACGGGCAGATGCTCGCCGACGTGGTGAAGGCAGAAGCGCTCGATCCGCAGACCGTGCGTTACAGCTTCAAGGGCAC
Source organism: uncultured Alphaproteobacteria bacterium (assembly GCA_963757555.1). GTDB lineage: Bacteria > Pseudomonadota > Alphaproteobacteria > Rhizobiales > Methyloligellaceae > Methyloceanibacter. The sequence continues at coordinate 32,663 of CAVWRU010000011.1, read as the reverse complement.
GCTCACGCGCGACCTGCCGCTCACCGTGGCCGAGCTTCCAATCTTCTCCAAGGCCTATTACGCGAGCCACGATTTTTCGCAGACGACGCTCGATCCGCCGCTCGGCTCAGGCCCCTATACCGTCGACGAGGTCAAACAGGGCCGCACCATCTCCTACAAACGCAATCCGAACTATTGGGCCAAGGATCTGCCGGTCAATCGCGGCCGCTGGAACTTCGACGAGATCCGCTTCGAATATTTCCGCGACCGCACCGCCGGCATGGAGGCTTTCAAGGCCGGCACCTACGATTTCCGCGAGGAGTTCACCTCGAAGGTGTGGGCCACCGAATACGACTTCCCGGCGATCCGCGCCGGCAAGGTCAAAAAGGAAATTCTCCCCGACGAAACCCCTTCGGGCACGCAAGGATTCTTCCTCAACACGCGGCGCGAGCAGCTCAAGGATCCGCTGGTGCGAAAGGCGCTCGATCTCGCCTTCGATTTCGAATGGACCAACCGCAATCTGTTCTACTCGCTCTACACCCGCACCCAGAGCTTCTTCGAGAATTCCACCATGAAGGCTGAAGGCGAGCCGTCGCCCGCCGAGAAAAGCCTGCTCAACGGCCTCGGCGCGCCGGTCTCGCCCGAGGCGCTCGGGCCAGCCTATCTTCCGCCCAAGACCGACGGCTCAGGCAACATTCGCAGTCAGCTCAAGGAGGCCGGAAAGCTTCTCGACCAGGCAGGCTGGACCATCAAGAACGGCAAGCGCGTCAATGCCGAGGGCGAGCCGCTCAAGCTCGAGATCCTGAATTTCGAGCCGGCCTTCGAGAGGGTCACGGCACCCTTCGTCAAGAATTTGCAGCTGCTCGGCATCGACGCCTCCATGCGCATGGTGGATCCTGCGCAATATCAGCGCCGCCTGAAGAGCTTCGACTTCGACATTACCACCGAGCGCTATCAGATGCGCAACACGCCCGGCGTCGAGCTGCGCAGCTATTTCGGGTCGGACGCAGCCAAGATGGACGGGTCGCTCAATCTTGCCGGAATTTCCGATCCTGCCGTCGACGTTCTCGTCGAGCGGGTCATCGCCGCCAAGAGCCGCGAGGAGCTGGAGACCGCGGCGCGCGCGCTTGATCGCCTGCTTCGCGCCGGGCACTATTGGGTGCCGCATTGGTACAAAGCGTCGAACACCGTGGCCTATTGGGACAAGTTCTCGCGGCCCGAGATGAAGCCCCGCTTCGACCGCGGCATTCTCGACACCTGGTGGTATGACGCCGCCAAGGCCTCCAAGCTCACGGGGCAGGCCGCCGCCATCGACGTGAAGGAGGGCGACGCGCCAAGCGAAGGCTCTTCGAAGCTCTGGCTCATGTTGGCCGGTGTTGTCCTTGCTCTCGTTGCCTATGCGCTGATCAGAAGCAGCCGCCGGCAATAAGGTCCGCGCGGCTGCGGCACTTCTCCCCGGTGGGAGGGTGGTATCGCCAGGCAAAAACTGCGAAACTCCCCGCGAATCTCAGCAAAAAAGGGGCTCGTTCGGTACAGCATGAGTGCCTATATCCTGCGCCGGCTTCTGCTCATCTTCCCGACCATGATCGGCATCATGTTCGTGACCTTCGTCGTCGTGCAGTTTGCCCCGGGCGGCCCGGTCGAGCGGCTAATCGCACAGCTCACCGGCACCGACGTCGGCGCCACAGCAAGGTTCAGCGGCGGCGGCGGCGACTTCGGCGTCGGCCGCCCGCCAGGCGGCACGCCCGGCGACATCTCGGCTCCCTCCAAATATCGCGGCGCGCAAGGCCTCGACCCCGAATTCGTCAAGAGCCTGGAGAAGCAGTTCGGCTTCGACAAGCCGGCCTATGAGCGCTTCCTCATGCTGATGTGGAATTATTTCCGCTTCGATTTCGGCCAGAGCTATTTCCGCGACACGAGCGTGCTCAAGCTGATCGGGGAGCGACTGCCGGTATCGATCTCGCTCGGACTGTGGATGACGCTGATCTCCTACGCCATCTCCATTCCGCTCGGCATCCGCAAGGCGGTGCGGGACGGCTCGCGCTTCGACGTGTGGACGAGCACGGTGATCGTCATCGGCTACGCCATCCCAGGTTTCCTGTTCGCCGTGTTCCTCATCGTGCTGTTTGCCGGAGGATCGTTCTGGAACATCTTTCCCTTGCGCGGGCTCGTCTCGGAAAATTGGTCGCAGCTCTCCTGGCCGGACAGGATCCTCGACTATCTCTGGCACCTGGTGCTGCCGATGATCGCCATGTCGCTATCGGCCTTCGCCACCCTCACCTTCCTCACCAAGAACTCGTTCCTGGAAGAAATCCGCAAGCAATACGTGACCACGGCGCGGGCCAAGGGCCTGACCGAGCGCCAGGTGCTCTACGGGCACGTGTTCCGCAACGCCATGCTGATCATCATCGCCGGTTTTCCCGGCGCCTTCATCAGCTCCTTCTTCGCCGGCTCGCTGCTGATCGAGACCATCTTCTCGCTCGAGGGCCTCGGCCTGCTCGGCTTCGAGTTGATCATGAACCGCGACTATCCGGTGGTGTTTGCCACCGTCTACATCTTCTCGCTGATGGGGCTCGTCATCAATCTCGTCTCCGACCTCACTTATACCTGGGTCGATCCGCGCATCGATTTCGAGACGCGCGAGGTCTAGTCGATGGATATCCCCACCGACGCCGCCGTCATCGACGAGGCCACGGTCGCCGATCTTCCGGCGCGGCGCTTCGTGCTGTCGGCGCTCAATAAGCGGCGCTGGCAGACCTTCAAGGCGCATAAGCGCGGCTACTGGGCCTTGTGGATCTTCCTCGTCCTGTTCGTGCTCAGTCTGTTCGCCGAGTTCATCGCCAACGACAAGCCGCTGATCGTCAAATTCGACGGCCACTATTATTTACCAGTGTTCCAGAGCTACCCCGAGACCGCCTTCGGCGGCATCTTCGAGACCGAGGCCGTCTATCGCGACCCCGCCGTCAAGCAGATGATCATGCAGAAGGACGGCTGGATCCTGTGGCCGCCGATCCCCTTCTCTTACGACACGCCGAACAAGAACCCGCCGATGGCCTTTCCGGTGAAGCCTACCTGGATGCTGACCAAGGAGGACTGCGAGGCTGCGATCCAAGGCGGATTTCATCCTTGCAACGACGAGCTCGAATGGAACTGGCTCGGCACCGACGATCAGGGGCGCGACGTGATCGCCCGCGTGATCTATGGCTTCCGCATATCGGTGCTGTTCGGGCTGGTGCTAACCTTCTTTGCCTCGATCATCGGCGTCGCGGCCGGCGCGGTGCAGGGCTATTTCGGCGGCTGGACCGACCTCCTGTTCCAGCGCTTCATCGAGATCTGGACCTCGGTGCCGCAACTCTATCTGCTGATCATCATCGCCGCCGTGATCGAGCCTAATTTCTGGATCCTGCTCGGCATCCTGCTTGCCTTCTCCTGGGTGGCGCTGGTCGGCGTGGTGCGCGCCGAGTTCTTGCGCGCCCGCAATTTCGAATATGTCACCGCGGCGCGCGCGCTCGGGCTTTCCAATCTCAAGATCATCTTCAAGCACCTCTTGCCCAACGCCATGGTGGCGACACTGACCTTCATGCCGTTCATCCTGAACGGCTCGATCAGCACGCTCACCTCGCTTGATTTCCTCGGCGTCGGGTTGCCGGCAGGGTCGCCGTCGCTCGGCGAGCTGCTGGCTCAAGGCAAGGACAATCTGCAGGCGCCGTGGCTCGGGCTCACCGCCTTCTTCGTCATCGCCATCATGTTGAGCTTGTTGATCTTCATCGGCGAGGCGGTGCGCGACGCGCTCGACCCGCGCAAGTCCTTCGGCTGAGAGACACAATGCACGGCTCCCACTCCCACGCTCCAGGGCAAGCCCACCGCCATGACACCAATGAGTGGCGCATGGGCCTTGCCGCGCTGGTCACCGGGCTGTTCATGGGGGCGGAAATCGCCGGCGGCATCGTCTCCGGCTCGCTGGCACTGCTTGCCGATGCCGGCCACATGGTCACCGACTTCGCCTCGCTGTCGCTCGCCTGGTTCGGCTTTCGCCTGGCGCGGCGCCCTGCCGATTGGATGCGCACCTACGGCTTTGACCGCTTCCAGGTGCTGGTCGCCTTCACCAACGGCATCGCGCTTTTCGCCATCGCCGGCTGGATCGTGTACGAGGCGGCGGAACGGCTCAGCTCGCCGCGCCCGGTGGAAGGCGGGATCATGGTGGTCGTCGCGGTGGTTGGCCTGCTCGTGAACATCGCAGCCTTCATGCTGCTGCACGGCGCCGACCGCGAGAACCTCAATGTGAAGGGCGCCGCGGTGCACGTGATCGGCGATCTTCTCGGCTCGGTGGCGGCGCTGGTTGCCGGCGCCGTAATCCTGTTCTCTGGCTGGACTCCAATCGATCCGCTCTTGTCGATCCTCGTTGCCCTCATCATCGTGCGCAGCGGCTGGACGGTGGTGGCGGCCTCGGGCAACATCCTGCTCGAAGGTGCGCCGCACGAGCTCGACACGCGCCACATCGAGCCCGACCTCGTCGCCAACGTCCCGGGCGTGCTTGGCGTGCATCATGTGCATGTGTGGTCGATCACCCAGGAGCGCCGCATGGTGACGCTTCATGCCTGCGTCGACAAAGGCCTGGCTGGGGACCGTATGGTGAAAGCTATCAAGCAACGTCTGCATGCGCGCTTCGGCTTGGACCACGCGACGGTCGAGATCGAGCACGGCGAATGCGCAGACGTGACTGCCGAGGCGAAGAGCGCTTAAGGACACTTCATGGCCGATACAAAGCAAAGCGCCAAGCCAGCCTCGACGGGAAAGACTTCGTCGACGTCGAGGACCTGTCCGTCGATTTTCGCGGCGGCAGCGGCCTCACTCATGCCGTGAGGAACGTCTCCTTCGACATCGGCAAGGCGGAGACCGCGGCGCTGGTCGGCGAGTTGGGCTCGGGCAAGACGGTCACCGCGCTTTCCATCCTGCGGCTTCTCCCCTACCCCGCCGCCTCGCATCCTTCGGGATCCATCAGATTTAAGGGGGAGAATTCTGATGGCCCTGCCGCTCGACGGCTTACGCCATGTGCGCGGCAATCAGATCTCGATGATCTTCCAGGAGCCGATGACGTCGCTCAACCCGCTGCACACCATCGAGCAGCAGATCGGGGAGGTACTGAAGATTCACCGCGGGCTGTCAAACAGCGCCGCGCAAGCGCGGGTGCTCGATCTCCTCGACAAGGTCGGCATCGACGACCCCAGAGGGCGCCTCGACTCCTATCCGCATCAGCTTTCCGGCGGCCAGCGGCAGCGGGTGATGATCGCCATGGCGCTTGCCAACGAGCCGGACCTGCTCATTGCCGACGAGCCGACCACCGCGCTCGACGTCACCATCCAGGCGCAGATTCTCGATCTGCTGCTCAGGCTCAAATCGGAATTCAACATGGCCATGCTGCTCATCACCCACGATCTCGGCATCGTGCGCAAGATGGCCGACCGCGTCTGCGTGATGACCAATGGCGAGATCGTGGAGCGCGGCACCGCCCACGACATCTTCGCCTCGCCGCAGCATCCCTACACCAAGCACCTCCTCGCGTCGGAGCCAAAGGGCTCGCCGCCGGCAGCCAATGCCAAGGCTCCAGTGATCCTCGAAGCCAAGGATTTGAAGGTGTGGTTTCCCATCAAGCGCGGCTTCATGCGGCACGTCGTCGGTCATATCAAGGCGGTCGACGGTATCGATCTCGCCGTCAAGGAAGGGCAGACGCTCGGCGTCGTCGGCGAGTCGGGCTCCGGCAAGACCACGCTCGGCTTGGCGCTGCTCAGGCTCGTGTCGAGCGAAGGGCCGATCGTCTATCTCGGCAACCGCATCGACGGCTACGATTCAAAACGCATGCGGCCGCTCCGCCGTGACATGCAGATCGTGTTCCAGGACCCCTACGGCTCGCTCTCCCCACGCCTTTCCGTCGGGCAGATCATCGAGGAGGGCTTGCTCATCCAGAAGCCCGACATGGATCGCGCCGAACGGCGGGCGCGCGTGTCACGGGCTCTGAAAGAAGTCGGGCTCGATCCGGTATCGCAAGACCGTTACCCGCACGAATTCTCAGGCGGGCAGCGTCAGCGCATCGCCATCGCCCGGGCGCTGGTGCTCGAGCCGAAATTTCTCATCCTCGACGAGCCGACATCGCGCGCTCGATGTTTCGGTTCAGGCGCAGATCGTCGATCTCTTGCGCGACCTGCAGAAGCGCTACAAGCTCGCCTACCTCTTCATCAGTCACGATCTCAAAGTGGTGCGCGCGCTCGCCAACAACATTATCGTGCTGCGCAACGGCAAAGTAGTGGAGCAAGGGTCGGCGCGCACCGTATTCGCCAAGCCCAAGACCGAGTACACAAAGGCCCTGCTCGCCGCCGCCTTCGAGCTTGAATCGACGCCAGCGGCGTGGTCGCCACGTGAGCCAACGGAACTTCATAGCCGTTCCCACGTTTCTAGGCCAGGACCATCCAGGCCCAATGAACCAAGGAACGCAACCATGCGCGGCATTCTCCTCTGGCTGATCGGCATCCCGATCCCCATCATCATTCTGCTCTGGCTGTTCGGCGTGCTGCACTAGCGGAAGCGCGTTCAGCCTCCGGCGCCTGAAAGGCTCGCCGGGCGCCGCACGCCGATGATCTCGCCGCCTTTCGAGGCGGCGATGCGGGCTTCAGCCTCGGCGAGCGGTTCTTCCACCACCACCATCTGATAGGCGCTCGCATGGACGAGACTTTTCGCGCTCGTCATGATGCCGACATGTCCGTCCCAGAACACCAGGTCGCCGCGGGCGAGAGTGTCGGCGCCTTGCCAGTCTAGGGGAGCCCCGAGTTCCTTGGCCTGCATGTCGGCATCGCGCGGACAGGGAAGCCCCGCCGCTTCATGCGCGAGCTGCACCAGGCCTGAGCAGTCGACGCCGAGGCTGGTGCGCCCGCCCCAAAGATAGGGCGTGCCGCGAAAGGCGAGCGCCATGTCGACGAAATCGCCGGCGTGCTCGCCGATCTTGCCTGCGTGCGCGGCGATGACGAACCCGCCAGACTTCAGTGCGAGAAACCTGCCCTCTTCACCCGCCACGGAGAGAAGCGCGTTCAGGCTAAACAGGGCGAGCGGCGGCGTCTTGATGTCGGGGCTCGGATAGACATAGGTCCGCAAGGTTGCAACGCGATGCGTCGGCACCGTAATCGCCTCGGCAAGGCCTTCGCTTGGCACGTAGCCCACATAGAAGTCGCGCGCGAGCTGGACCCAGGCCCAGCCCTCGCTTTCATCGAACACAGTGAGCATCTCACCGAACAGCGCCTCGGTATCGAGAGTCGCATCGAAGCGCGGTTCCCGGCGGAGCGGCAGCGAAGGCGCGTCGACCTGGCGGCGCTCGCCTTCGACATAGCGCGGTGCTGAAACACGACCGCGCAACAACTCCGCCGGCCAGCCCTTCGCGGTAAGCATGGCGGCGCGGGTCTGGCAGCGCAGCGCGGCTCACGGCCCGAATTCTTTGCGGAAATAGGCGAACAGGGCGCGCGCTGCTTGCGGCTCACCGCCTTGCGGCCTACCAGGCTGCTCGCGCGGCACCCAACCGAAGATATCGAGATGAGCGAAGCGCTTGGCGTCGGTGACGAAGCGCTTCAGGAACAGCGCGGCGATGATCGATCCCGCGTGGGAGCCCTCGGCGATGTGGTTGACGTCGGCGATGCTGCTCTTGATCAGCTTGTCGTAGGGCGCCCAGAGCGGCATGCGCCAGAGAGGATCGCCGACGCTGCGGCCGCTTTCGAGCAGCCCCGCCGCAAGATCCTCATCATTGGTATAGAGCGGCGGCAGGTCTGGACCGAGCGCCACGCGCGCGGCCCCGGTCAGGGTGGCGATGGTGATGAGATAGTCGGGCGCCTCCTCGTCGGCGAGGCTCAGCGCATCGGCGAGCACGAGGCGGCCTTCGGCATCGGTGTTGCCGATCTCCACGGTCATGCCGTTCCGGCTCCGCAGCACGTCGCCGGGCCGGAAGGCGTTGCCGCCGATCGAATTGTCGGCGGCAGGGATCAGCACGCGCAACCGCAAGGGAAGCTTCGACTGCATCACGAGATGGGCGAAGGCGAGCGCGGACGCCGCCCCGCCCATGTCCTTCTTCATCAGCGCCATGGCGCTCCCGGGCTTGATGTCGAGCCCGCCGGTGTCGAAGCAGATGCCCTTGCCGACGATGGTGACCTTCGGCGCGCGCTCTGAGCCCCAACGCAGATCGATCAGCCGCGGGGCCCGGTCGCTCGCCCGGCCGACGGCATGGATCATGGGAAAATTGTCGGAGAGCAGGCTCGATCCTTCCGTCACCTTGACCGAGGCGCCATGCTCGGTGCCGATCTCGCGGGCGGCCGCCTCAAGCTCGGCCGGACCGAGATCGTTAGCCGGCGTGTTGATCAGATCGCGGCCAAAATAGAGCGCCTCGGCAAGCGCGAGCACTTTGGTCCGATCGACGCCGTCGGGCATCACGAGGCGCTTGGGCTTGCCGCCGTTCTCGGACTTGTAGCGGCCGAAGCGATAGGAACCGGCGAGCCAGGCGAGGATGGCAAGTTCGGGGTCGCCAAGCTTCGAGGCGAAGCGGTAGTCGCCGGGCGGAAGCGCCCCAGGGAGAGCGCCAGGAAGCAGCGGCGCGTGCGCCGCCCAATCCTCGCCACCGGTGCCAAGAAGGGCGCCGGCAATGCCGCCTTTTTCATCGGGCAGAAGCAGGATGGCGCCGGGTTTCGGCGACCAGCCGCGGGCTTCGAGCCAGTTCCGCTGAACCTCGGTTAAGCCTTGCAGATTGGCATCGTCCTTGGCGGCAATGAACCAGACCGGGAGACCCTTCCCTCCCCGGTCGACCAGCAACTCTCCCAAGTCACGGCGCGATTTCGGCAAGCTTCTCATCGACATGGATGCAACATTCGGAACGCGCTTGATGGCGGGCCGCATTAATGGCAGGGGTGCGCCACAATGACAATGGCGCAAGGCGGGATCATGTCCGCAGGCAGCTACACCCTCTTCATCGGTGAGAAGAACCTCTCATCCTGGAGCCTCAGGCCGTGGCTCGCCATGAAGCATCGCCGCATCCCCTTCGCCGAGGAGCGCATCCGCCTGCGTCAGCCTGAGAGCAGGACCGCAATCCTGCGCCACTCTCCTTCCGGCAAGGTTCCGGCGCTCAAGACCGACGGCATCGTCGTGTTTGACAGTCTTGCCATTCTTGAATTTCTCGCAGAGCGCCACCCTCAGCTTCTGCTCTGGCCGCGCGACGATGCGGCGCGGGCGCTCGCCCGCTCGGTCTCGGCCGAGATGCATGCGGGCTTCGTCGCGCTCCGCAACGACATGTCGATGGATCTGCTTTCGCGCCTGCCAACCCCGCCGATCGGCGAAGAACTCGACCGCGATATTCGCCGCATTGTGGCGATCTGGCGCGACATGCGGGGGCGTTACGGAGCAGCCGGGCCTTTTCTGTTCGGCGCCTTCACCAATGCCGACGCCATGCACGCGCCGGTGGCGACCCGCTTCCGCACCTATGGCGTGGAGCTTTCAGCCTTCGGCGACGACGGCACGGCGGCTGCCTACGCCGCGACCATCCTTGCGTTGCCTGAGATGGCGGAATGGACCGCGGGCGCGCAGGCGGAGATCGACGCGCGCAAAGCCGGCTAGCGGTCGTGCCTCAGAGCGGCGTGGTCAGCGCGCCGCCAAGCTGCGCGAGGACGGCGGCAAGCGCGAGCGCAAGACCGGCGGCAAGAACGCCGTACTCGAGCCTGCTATTGTCGCCGGCGTCTTTCGAGAACAGCTCGACCAATCGCTTCATGTGGCCCTCCCCGCGCAATCGCCAAATGGACGTGACGCGCGTATCGGCAGATATGGTGGCGAGGGCGGGCTAGCGGCGCGTAAATTGCTGCTGAAATTTCGTGCTTGGCTTAACAAATGGTTGACGGCCGCCGGCTAGGCGCGGACGGGCTCAGGTATTTGGGCGGCGACCGGTCCCGGCACGCTGCCCCACAAATCGTATTCGTCGGAGGCTTCGACCGTAACGCGCGCCCGGTCCCCCGGCCGCAAGCCCGTCTCGCCGTTGAGGTAGACATTGCCGTCGATCTCCGGCGCGTCCCAGGTGGAGCGGGCGACGGCGCCATCCTCGTCGACCTGGTCGACGAGGATCTCGATGGTCTTGCCCACCCGTTCAGCGAGAAGCTCGGCGCTGATCGCCTGCTGATGCCGCATGAGCCGGGCGTAGCGCTCCTCCTTCACCTCTTGCAGCACCTGGCCGGAAAGAGCGTTGGCCGCGGCACCGTCAACGTCCTCATATTTGAAGCAGCCGACGCGGGCGAGACGTCCGCCTCGGCGAGCCACTCGAGCAGAAGTGCGAAGTCCTCTTCGGTCTCGCCGGGGAAGCCGACGATGAAGGTCGAGCGGATGGCAAGAGTCCGGGCAGGCCGCGCGCCAGGCGTGGATACGGTCGAGCGTCTTTTCCTGATGCGCCGGCCGCCGCATGGCCTTGAGCACGCGCGGGCTCGCGTGCTGGAACGGAATGTCGAGATAGGGCAGCACGCGTCCTTCCGCCATCAGCGGAAGCACCTGATCGACATGGGGATAGGGATAGACATAGTGCAGCCGCACCCAGGCGCCGAGAGTGCCGAGCGCTTCGGCCAAGCTCAAGAACCTCGCCTCGCGCTCCTCGCCGCGCCACGCGCTGCGCGCATAACCGAGGTCGAGCCCATAGGCGCTCGTGTCCTGCGAGATGACCAGCAGCTCCTTGACGCCGGCGTCGACCAGCCTTTCCGCCTCGCGCATCACATCGCCGATCGGCCGGCTCTGAAGCTTCCCACGCAGATGCGGGATGATGCAGAAGCTGCATCGGTTGTTGCAGCCCTTCCGAGATCTTCAAATAGGCGTAGTGGCGCGGCGTCAGCCTGATGCCTTGCGGCGGCAGCAAATCGAGGAAGGGATCGTGCGGGCGCGGCACCGCCCTGTGCACTGCCTCAACCACCGCCTCATATTGATGCGGGCCGGTGATCGCGAGCACGCCCGGATGCGCAGCGCGGATGCGGTCCTCCTCGACGCCCAGGCAGCCGGTGACGATGACCTTGCCGTTCTCAGCCAAGGCCTCGCCGATAGCCGCGAGCGACTCCTGCCTTGGCGCTGTCGAGAAAGCCGCAGGTGTTGACCACCACGGCGTCGGCGCCTTGGTAACTCGCCGACAACTCATAGCCTTCGGCGCGAAGCTGGGTGATGATGCGCTCGGAGTCGACGAGCGCCTTGGGGCAGCCCAGGCTGACGAAGCCAATCCTCGGCGAGCCGATTCTTGGCGAGCCGATTTTTGGCGTGGTTTTCCGAGCTGGTGACTTCGCCATGGCCGCCCTTATAGGCAAGCGCGGGACGCTTGTCTGCCGCCGTGTATCGCGGGACGCTTGTTTGCCGCCGTGTATAAAGGCCGCCGGCTGACGCGCGAGGGCGGAATGAAGAAGCCTGCCGGAGCGATGCTGACGACCGGGGGCGTGGTGGCCTTTTGGCTGCTGTGGTCGGCAGCCTTCGTGCTCATGCTGTGGGCGGTTTCGCCCGGCCGCACCTTGCAGGACGCGCTCGCCGCCGAGCTTCTGCAAGGTCATCTTTCCGGCGGCTACCAGCTCCGCAACCCGCCGCTCTATGAATGGCTGCTCTGGGGGGTGCAGCAGCTCGCTGGCCCGGGGCCACTCTCCTATCTCATCCTTCGTTACTGCCTGATCGCGGCCACCGGCATCCTGTTCTACGTGGCGCTGCTTCGTACCGCCGCGAACCTGCCCCTTGCCGCTTCGTTCTCGTTCTCACTCGTGCTGTTCTACTGGTTAGGCTGGGAAATCCACCACAGCGTCTCCCATACGCTTGCGCTGCTTGCCGCATCGCCTGCGCTCTTCATCACTGTCCTTGCCTATGCCGAACGGCCGACGGCCGCGCGCGCATTTCTGCTCGGGCTCATCATCGGCATCGGGCTCATGGCCAAATGGAGCTTCCTGCTCGTAGCTCTGAGCTTGGCGGTGTCGCTCGCCGCGACACCACAGACGCGGCGTATTTTTCGAGAGCCCTGCACCTTGCTCGTGCTCCTAGGCGCGGCGCTGCCGATCCTTCCCTTCGCGCTGTGGCTCGCCCATGTCGATCTAGACCTTTTGGTAAGCCGCACCATGCCGTCAGGGAATGGACTGTCCCGTGCGCAGGCGCTGAAAGGCGCGGTCGTCTTCATCATTAGTCTTCCGCTCGTGTTCCTCCCCTGGATCGCCGTCGTGCTGTTCTTTGCCTGGCGCTTCCCGGACACGCCCCGCTCGCCGGCTTTGTTCGAGGGCACGGCGATCAGGCTCGCAAGCCTGACGGCGATCACAATCCTCTTCCTGATGGCGGCGATCCTTGCCGCCGCCACGATGTCCGGAGCTTCGTTGTTCGGCATCACCCGCTTCGCCATCCACTATCTCTTCCCGTTCTGTCTCTTCGCGGCCGCTGGCGCTCGCCGGTCGCATCGCGCTTCGCGTGAATGCGGAGCGGTTCGCGCCGAGGCTCGGGCTCATCTCGCTCGCCGCGGCTCTCGTGATCTTTCTCGCCAAGCTTGCGAGCTTGCATGTGGTGCCGGGGGGCTCGGAAGCGACCAACGTGCTTCCTTATGCGCGGCTCGCCGACGCGCTCACGCGGCGCGGCCTGGGAGATGCGCAATTCGTGACGCTTTCGCCGCGCGATGCCGGCAATCTCGCCATCTATCTCCCTGAGGCGCGGGCGCTCTCCCTGAGCGCGAGGATCGAGCCGCCGCCACCTGACCCGGTGGCCAATCGTCCTTGCGTGCTGGTATGGGGCGGCGAATATTCCGTTCCGCCTGAGTCCCCGCCTCCAGCCAAACCATCACCGGCAAGATTTCTGAAGCTGCTGGGCGTGGCGGCAAGCGCCAGCGATGCGGAAGAGATCCCCGTCCCTTGGCGGACACCGTTGATCGGCGCACAGCGCCGCTCGGTGTGGCACCTGTTGCGCGGGGAGAGCGTCGAGGCTGCCTGCCGACGGGTTGCCGCCAGAGGCATGCTCTAGCTGTTCATTGTCATGCCCGCGCAGGCGGGCATCCAGTATTCACCGCCGTCGGAAGCTTGGTGAGGTTGGTGGTTACTGGATCGCCCGTTCGAGCCGGGCTATGACAAGAAGGCTCAATTCGAGCTGCGCGCTGATTGCTTGGGCGCCCGCGCCGGCAGCACTTGAAGCCAATCCTTGGGCGCGCCGTTGAACACGTTGCGATCGACCGGCTTGTCGATGCCGGGCACATATCCGGTCGTGGTGAACTGCCAGAACAGCCAAGGCCGGTTGCGGTAGATCTCTTGCGGCTCTGCCGCCACCGAGCGCAGCCAGAAATTGTAGCCGGCAAGCTCACCTTCCAGCACCTCGCGGTGAAAGGTGACATCGGTGTAGATGATCGGCCGCTTGCCGGTATACGCCTCCATGACCTCGAGCATGATCTTGATCTTCTCCAGCGCGAGCTTGACCGGGATCCGCTTCGGGCAGGTGCGCGATTGTCCGTTCCACTCAAGATCGAGCACCGGAGGCAGCGCATCGGGATCGTTGGGCACGTTGAGGATGAACCACAGCGCCTGCTCGTGGGCCGCCCGGCACCAATAGACCATATGATAGGCGCCGCGCGGGATTCCTGCGCGCTTGGCCGCCTGCCAGTTCTGCGCAAATTTCGGATCGAGATAATCGCCGCCCTCGGTCGCCTTGATGAAGGCGAATTGCGTGCCGGCGGCGCGGACCTTGTTCCAGTCGATGTCGCCCTGCCAATTGGACACGTCGATGCCCTGCACCGGCATGGCATGGGCGCGCGCCACGCCATCATGGGGGTCAATGTCGGCGAGATAGGGCTGGCGCGCCATGACATCTCCGCCCGCGCCGGCGGAAACGGCGACGGACAGGACCACCAAGGCGGCGCGGCGCAGTCCGACAAACATGCAAAAACCCCCGGGCCCCTCGCGGAGCTCGCTGCAATTTCCCTCAATCCGCAGAATTAGCCGGAAGGGTTAAGATTTCGCGCCGCTGTTCGGCCGTGGCGAGGGGTAGGTAGCGGCTTCAGCGCAGGATGTTATCGAGGTCCGGATCGCGATCCTGGTCGTTCTCATCCGGTGACGCCTGCTGTTCGTTGTTCTGGTTCGCCGGAGGCTTGGCGCTCGGCGCGCCTCCGCCATCGTCGCGGTCCTTGCCGACGCGCACGCCGCCGAGGATCCGGCCGATGGCCTCGCCCACCGGCTTGCCCTTGAACTTCTTCTGCAGCGCGTCGCCGATCTGGTTGATGGTCCTCGACGCCTGTTCCGGGTTTGCAAACATGCCCTTGATCTCGGGCTTGAAGGTCGGCTGGTCGAACGGACCCTCGATTCGGACCGGGACGGAGAGGCCGGCAAGGTCGTTGGCCCCGCCCTTGCCTTCCGGGCCGGCGACGATCTCGGGCTGGGTGAGAAAGTCGAGGCTGTTGGTCACCATGTCGACGGTCCCGCGCGCGGTCACTTTGAGCAGCGGGCTTGTCATCTCGATGTCGTGGGTCTCGGCAACGCCGCTCGCGATGTTGAAGGTGCCGCCAAGCTCACTGAAACTCGTCTTGGCGCCGGGACCCTGATTCAGATCCGGCATGTTGCCGGCGCCGACGCCCTGAATCAGCTCGGTCAAATTGACGCCCTCGATCGAGCCGTCGGTAATGTCGATGCTGGCGGTGCCGGCAAGCGAATGCTCGATCTCCTCGCCTGAGCCGCCGGCGCCGTTCAGCGCGAGCACGATCTTGGTGCTGCCGGCAAGCAGGTTGAAGCCGGCGGCGCCGGCAAGAAGCGGCTGCGCCGACACGCCATCGAGCGAAAGATTGCCGGTAAAGGTCGGGACGGGCTTGGAGGCATCGAGGGTGAACTTGCCGCTGCCCTGCCCGTCATAGAGCTGCATCGATCCGAGCGTCGCGTCGAGCACGCCGTCGTGCAACGAGAAACTGAGCGTGCTCGGCCCGACGGTCATGCGCGAGACCTTCGTCTCGCGCACATTCATATTGATGTCGGCATCGAAAGCTGCCGGTGTCACGTTGGGAGAGGTGGCGCCGGCTCCCTCGGGCGATGCCGCTTCCGGCGACTGTGCGGCGCCGTCGTCTTGCGGCGCGCCGCCTTGGCTCGCGGCGCGCTCATTGTCACCCTTCTCCCCTGCGCCGGTGGGAGGAGCAGGCTCGGCGGCGCCGGCGCCGTCGGGCTCGGAGGCGCTTTGCGGCGCCGCTTCCCCGCCGCCGGCGAGAAACGGGTTGAGATCGAGCGTTTCCAGGGCAAGCGCCGCGCGCAGATGCGGTCTTGGGCTTTTCAGGGTGACGACCGCCTGGCCTTGCCCGGTGGCATGGCTCAACGCAAAGCGCGTCTGGGTAAAGGTGATCTCGCCGGGCTGCCAGGCGATGTGGCTCGACAGATCGCCGCTGCCGACGGCCGTCTCGGTGGCCGGTTGCTTGCGCAGCCAGGCGAGCACCGACGGCACCGACTGAGACTTGGCGGTGAGATCGCCCTCGGCGTTGAAAGCCGGCTTGGTTGCGACGTTGCCGCCGAAATTGGCGTTGATGACGTCGGTGTTGAGGGCCAGATCAAGCCTTGCCGAGCGCGTCTCGAGATCGGCCGGAGAATTAAGCTTGAGGTCGAAGCCGACACGCGCGCCCTTCCAATCGAAGTCGCCCTTGGCAGTGAGCGGATCGACGAGGTGAGGCAGGCTCAGCTCGGCATTGATCTTCTCGATGCGCCGCTCGGCGCCGTTCTCGTCGTAGATGATGCGGACCGTGCCGTCCTCGATCTGCACATCGTCAAGCATGACGTCATGGCGCGTGGCGGCGAAGGCAGCCCCTGCGGCAATGACGCGAAGCGGCGCCTCGGCATGCTTCTCCGGCCGCAATCCCGCATCGCCCTGCCGCTCCACGCCGCCGGCTTGTTGTTTGAGCCGCACGGTGAATACCGGGCGCTCCATGACCACGCGCTTGGCATCGACCTCGCGGCTGAACAGCTGGCCGAAGGTCACATCGAGCGCGAGCCGAGCCACTTTCAGATCGGCGCCTGTCCGGTTCTCGGGATCGACGATGGTCACATCGGTGAGCACGATATGCGGGCTCGGCATCAGCAAAACCGAGCTCGAGCCGTTGACGGTCAGCTCGCGGCCGGTCTGCTCTTTCACGCGCGCGGCCACGCGGTCGCGCACCGCGTCAGCCGAAATAAGCAAGTTGAAGGCGACCAGCACGAGCACCAGAAGCGCGATCACGCCGGCGCCGATCTTGAGCAGCAGTTTCAATCGCATCGGGCTCAATCCGCCAAGCAAGCGGACCCAAACTACGGCAATGTCATGCCGGGAACGCGCGCGCCTATCCCCACCCTAGGTAATCGCCGAGGCGGACGACGTGAATGGCCGTGAGCACGCCTGGCATGACGCTGGGTCGCGGGCTGAGATTAGTCCGAGAATTAAGGTGAGAATAGGCCCGCGCCCTGCGTTTCGGAGTAGCAGGCGCCCCTAGCGCACGAGAATAGCGTGATTGTCCCATTCGTAAGGTGAGGAACGGCGGTCCTCGTCGAGGCTCGCCGCCACGTCGGTTTCGACCAGCCAGCCTTGCCCGCTCGTCAGTAAAAAGCTTGCCTTGTGCCTGGTGGGAGCGACGCCGCAGCCGTCATTCAGCTCGCAGGAGCCAAGAAACCGCCTCGCGCCGACATCCCAATAGGTGATGAGGCCGCCTTTCGGGGCGGAGGCCGCGACGATGCCGCCGCCGGCATCGGCCGACACGGAGCCGATATAATTCTTGAGTGCCGTTTGCGTGTCTTGCGGCGCAGGAACGATGACCGGTTGCTCCCCGCGCCGATGAAATCCGAGGAGCGGCGGCGTGTTGGTTTCAGGCCCGCGATATTGGCAGCCGAACACCACGGTATCGCCGGACGCAAGCGCGAGATGCCGGATCGAGAGCTGGTGCAGATCCGCCGCGAGCTTCTGCTCTTCGAGAAGGTCGCCGGTGGCGAGATCGACATAGACGAGCGAAGGCTTCATCTCGGGGAGGTTGAGCTCGTCCGAGCCTGAGTCGGGGTGGGTTTTGATGCCGCCGTTGGCGATCACCATGGTGCGGCCGTCCCCGAGCAGCGCCACGTCATGCGGCTCCATCCCGCGCGCCGGGAACTCGCCGATCTGCCGATATCCATCGGTCGCGTCGCGCACGCCGATGAGGCCTTGCGCATTCCGGTAGTCGTTCTCTGTCGTGTGGAGCAGCTTGCCGTCGGCGGAGAAGACGCCATGACCGAAGAAATGCCGGTCGGGCTTCGAGGTGAACCAGATCGGCTCCCGTCCGTCGGTGGGCACCGCCACGCCGAAGCGGCCGGGCCTCCGGGCAAAGGCTACCCATTCGCCCGAGCCCGGGCGGAGCGCAATGTCGTGGCCGCGCTCAGGAAGCTCGACGGCGCGAACGTCCCCGCCGTCGAGCGAAAACAAAGCTGCTGAATAGGTGCCGCGATCGTCGCGCCGCGCGGCAGCGAACAGCTCAAGCTCGCCGCGAGCCGCCATGGCGGCACGGCGAGGCACGGCGAGCAGCGCGGCGGCCGATGCCGCACCGATGAGCAGCTCACGGCGGTCGATAGGCATGGTCAGTCTCCATCCATGGCATTGAAACCGAAAGTGAGGCCGGCGCCGCGTGCGATCGCATCGCCGGCGGTGGTGGCGGCACTCTTCAGCGATACGCGCAAGGCCTCGAGCTTGGCGCGAAGGTCTTCGTCGTGCACGGCCTCGGCGATCGGCTTGTCGATGCCGCGCAACACCTCGATGGCGTGGTTGAGGTCGAAGATGATCGAATCCTCGACGCCGGCAGAATTGTCATGCACCACCTGCGCGAAGCCGCCCTTGGCGAACAGCTCGCGCACGCTCTCGAGATTGTCGGCCATGTTGGCGAAGCTCATACCGCTTCGCCAGAAGGGGGCAAGCTGCGGTCTTGCCTGCTCCGGTTTCGGGCCCAAAGCCTTCGCCATCTTCTGATCGCGCACCATCTCGACGCCGGTGGTGAAGGTCTTGAACAGCTCGAGCGTCACCTCTTTCGGATTGTGATAGGCGGCGTTGGCGGGGCCCGGATCGAGATAGGCCTTGGCGTAGGGCGCGCCGTCTTGCCACCCGTCGGCGATGTCCTTGGCCATGCCGGCGAGATTGCCTGCGACCGCCTGCGCAAAGCTGCAGCGGAACGCGGCTCCGGCATCGCCCTTTGCTAGCGTGCCGGCGCCATCGCCATAAAGGAGATCTTCCAGCGCCGGCAGGCCCTGGAGCGCCACGCTCTTGCCGGCAAGCGACGCGGCGTCGGTTGCCGTGGGGTCCTGCTTGGCGAGCGCCTCGTTCAGCTGGCGCGCGCCGAGACCCTTCGGGTCAGGCCAATAGAAGATGCGCTCGTAGCGATGCTCTTGGGCGACAGGACCGAAGCGTATGGGCTCGACTATGCTCCAGGCTTCGACCGTGGCGACGAACGATTTCTGCGCATCCTTGAGGGCTGCTTCCGACGGCGTCCGGCACAGCGCCGCCACCGATCGGCTCAGGGCTTCGGTGCTTTCGGCGAAATGCGCGTAGCCTGGCCTGATGAATTGCTCGAGCGAGGCTCCGGCGATGGCCGCGTGATCTTCCTCGGCCTGCGCCGGCGTCGAGCAGAGAAGTAGGGTGGTGAGAGCGCATGCAGCTGCAGCACCTCTCTGTCCGCAAGGGGGCGGGCGAATTCCAGCGAAGCTGGTCACAGCGAGTTCACGAAAGCGATCAGCCGCTCCCGGTCCTCTTTGGAGAGCTCGGCGAATTTGTCGCGCGAGGCCTGCGCCTCGCCACCATGCCACAGGATGGCCTCGGTGAGGTTGCGGGCGCGGCCGTCATGCAGGAACAGCGTGTGGCCGTTAACGGTCTCGCTAAGGCCGATGCCCCAGAGGGGCGCCGTGCGCCATTCGCTTCCCGAAGCCTCGCCGTCGGGGCGGTTGTCGGCAAGTCCCTCGCCCATGTCGTGCAGCAGGAGGTCGGTGTAAGGCCAGATCAGCTGATGCGACAGATGCGGCTCGCCCGGCGCTTCGCCGGTCACGAATTTCGGCTTGTGGCAACCCGTACAGCCAATGGAATAGAACAGCTCCTTGCCCTGCAGCACTTTTGGGTCAGACGGATCGCGCCGCGCCGGCACGGCGAGGTTGTGCGAGTAGAAGGCGATGAGCTTGAACAGATCGTCGCCGAGCTCGACATCCTGATATTGCGGCGAGTTGCCGTTCGGCGCGGCAAGGCACTCCTTCTCCTTGGCGGTGCAGTCCCCTGAGGGCTGGCGGATCATCGTGGTGGAGAGTCCGATATCGCCATTGGCCGCCTCGGCAGCTTGCTGGTTGATGCTGGGCACCTCGGCCTTCCAGCCGAAGCGGCCGAGCACGACCTTGCTTTCTTCGCGCGACCAGACGTGGTTCGGCCTGCCCGAGATGCCGTCCTTGCTCACGTCGTCAGGGTCGGCGTTGGCGAGGATCTGCTCCTCGGGGATGGCCTCGAGCAAGCCAAGCCCGATCATCGGCGGCGCCACCCTCGGGCTCATCATGGTGTCGGGAGCGAGCGGTCCATAGCCGAGGCCGACGATACTGTAGCTCGCCGCCCTGAGATGCACCGTCTCGCCGCCGGCGAGTTTCACCGGCTTCTCCTTGTAGTCGATCTTGATCTCGCCTTCGGCCTTTTGTCCCTGGATGGAGAGGTCCTGGAGCTGTCCGCCATAGGTCGGCTCAGGGATCGCGTTCACCTGATGGGAAGCAAGCTTCGCTTTCTCCTCGTCGGTCTTGGGCCGCACGGACAGACGCATCAGCATCGAGTGGCTGTCGTCGTGAATTCCCTCGGTCAGCGGCGGATGCCCGCGGCCGTCCTTGAGGTGGCAGTTCTGGCAGGCGCGCGAGTTGAACAAGGGGCCGAGGCCGTCGGAGGCGTCGGTCGAGGCCGGTGCCGAGACCCAGTTCTTGCGGAACATGGCGTTGCCGATCTTGAAGTCGAGCTCCCGCTTGAAGTCCATGTTGCCGGAGGAGGCCGAGAAGGCGTTGGCGTTGTCCACGCTCGCTTTCGAGGTGGCGCCTCCGCCAGGCTTGTCCTCGCCTTCTTCCATCTTCGAGAAGTCGGTCGCGGGTGTGGTCAAGGTCGCGGTGGTAGCATCGGCACCGGCGCCAAAACTCTCCCAGGCGCCGATGACGAGCGGCAGGCTCGTGCCAAGCGCGATCAGCGCGGCAAGCGAACACTTACGCGACAGGGTTGGCTTCGGCGATGCTCCGGTGACAATGCGGACAGCGCGGCAGCGGTACTTGGAACGGGTTGAGTACAATCGTCCTTCGTCAGACCCTGACTTCGTCAAAAACTCATCGTGGAACGCGCCCCAAACACAGCCGCATCCTCCACCGCGCCTGTGCCGTTTTCATCTGGCACGCTGCCGCCGGGCTGCCAGATGTACTGGAAGTCGGGCTGCAGCGTCCAGCCTGAGGCGAGCCGCATGGTATAGCAGATCTCGAGCAGCGCCTCGTAAGCACGCGTCACGGGAAGGTCCAAATCGCGGTCGAAGCCGTTGGCGTCGCTGGAAATGCCGGTGTAGGCGAAACCGACGGCAAACGAGTCGTCCGGCCGGCGTGGGATCATGCCGGAGAAGGTGATGCCGCCATCGGCGTAGACGTCGACGACGTTGCGGTCGGAGGGGGCGCCAATGACGCGGCCGAAAATGCCGATGCCCTTCGCCTCCTCGCTTCCGGGCAGACGCCAAACGAGTTGGTCGATGATGCCGTAAAGTCCCCAATCGTTCTCGAGCGGACGTCCTGGGTTCCCGGTTATCGCCACGGGATCGCCGCCGAAGTCGAAGCGCTGATCCGGGAGACTGCCGAAATGATTCCAGCCGCCAAGCTTGACCTGCCCGGCAAGCCGGTCTTGACCGTACTTGTAGGCGCCCTCGACCATCAGCAGCGGCGGATCGTTGAGCTCGAAATCGAGACCGTCATTGTTGCAGATTTGCGGATCGTTGCTCGCGCAAGGCGGCGCCGGATCGCCGTTATAGAGGCCGATCAGGAGCTGGAACTTATCGTTTGGCGTGACGGCGACGCGTACGCCCGGCGTGGCAAGTGGATAGGCTGGGCCGCCACCGGGCAGGTCTGCGGCGGTGATCGAGGGCCAGCCCCAAGTGCCGTTCAGGAAGAAGCCGCCGCCTTCTGACAGGATAAACTCGGTGTCGGCGGCGAGCTGGCCGATCTTGACCGCGAGCTTGTCGCCGAACATGTGCTGCTCGAGCCATAGCTCGTCGAGGCTGGTTGCAGGATCGGCCTCGAGATTGCTCACCGGCATCAGGCTGCCGATGTTTGACGCGGTGATGCTTTGGCCGTGGATCTGGTAGCCGTTGGTGTAGAAGCAGAGCCCCTTCCAGAAGCCGAGCTTGTGCAGGTCGGCATCGATGGCGACATCGAGCACGCCGTCATACTTCCCACCCTGCTTGATGCCGCCGCTGTTGACGAAGGCTTCGCCGTAATATGTGCCGCTGAGACCGATGCCGCCTTTGGCGAGCGCAGGGCGCACGCCGCCGAGGCTCGCCCAGGCCGGCCCGAACTCGACAGCAGACTCTCTTCCGGAATGCCACTGTCCGGGACGTCGCAATCGGCCCGTGCCGCGCTCGGCGACGCGGTAAGACCGGCGGCAAGCACGCTACCCAACGCTACAACTCGCAGGTTTCGGCACGCCACCAGCACCGGCCGAATTTCCGGTCCCTTCATTTCTTCAGCCCCCAACTCGCTTTCGGTCTCATGTCGGCTCATTTCGTTCCAGGGTGCTTCTCATCTCGGCCCCATGAGATATGTTATGTTATAACATCATAAGGCTCTTGCATTCGCAATTGGTCTTGGTTCTCTCACTGGGCGGCGGCAGGGGCTGCCACGCCGGCGGATTTGTTCTCCTCCTTTGCCTTTTCGGGATTGTCCAGGCTGTCGGAGCCCTCTAATTTGATGCCTTTCAGATCGAGCGCGGCCACGGCCCGCTCGATTTCCTTGGTCTGATCGAGCAGCCTGTCCACGACCTTCTGCACGACCGCGTTACCTTCGGTGTTACCCTCTCCGATCATCTGATCGTAGTTCTCGGCCATGATGCCGCGGCGATAGAGATCGCCCATGGCGTCCATGGTCAGCTCGATCTTGGCCCTGACCTCGTCGTCGACCTCGGAAGACTTCGCCTTGACTAGATCGGCCACACTCGGCCCCTGCACCACCGACCCGTCTACTCGGCGATAGCGGCCGAGATAGACATTGCGGATGCCGAGCGCGTCGAAATAGTGCGAGGCGAAGGTGTTGTCCGAGAAGCAGTCATGCTCCTCCTCGGGATCGTGGATCATCAGCCCGAGTTTCATGCGCTCGCCGGCAAGCTCGCCATAAGACAGGCTGCCGAGCCCGGTGAGGACGGCGGTCAGACCCGCCTCGTCGGTTCCGTCCTCGATGGTCTTGCGCGCCGCGCCGCCGGGGGCCCATTGCGCCGCCATCCAGGCAAGATCGTCGACGAGCAGATCGGTGGCTGCGCGGAGATATTGCGCGCGCCGATCGCAATGGCCGCCCGTGCATTTCTTGATGTTGTAGTCGCTCGCCGGGCGATCGCCGTTGCCGGGCCCGGTGCCGTTCAGATCCTGGCCCCAGAGCAGAAACTCGATGGCGTGGTAGCCTGTCGCGACATTCGCCTCGACCCCGCCAGCCTCTTGCAGCTTGTCGGCGAGCAGCTCCTTGGTGATCTTTGAGGTGTCGATCTTCTTGCCGCCGATAGTGAGCGAGGTATTGGCGATGACGTCGGCGGCGTAGAGCTCGTTTTCGGGAAAGTCGGTGCCGTAGGAGCCTGAGACATAGTCGATCAGGCCCTCGTCGAGCGGCCATGAATTTACTCTGCCCTCCCAATCGTCGACGATCCTGTTGCCGAAGCGAAAAGCCTCGGTCTGCATGTAGGGGATGCGCGCGGCGATCCACGCGGCGCGGGCCGAGCGCATGGTCTGATCGGTCGGATTGGCCAAAAGCTCGTTGACCGCGAGTTGCAGCGTCTTCGCCGTGGCGAGGGAGTTTGCATAGCTGGCCGAGGCGATGTCCGTGTAGGTCTTGAGCACCTCTTTGGCAATTGGCTCCTTGGTATTCGGCTCGGCGGCGGCGGGCGATATGCCAAGACAAACGCCGAGTGCAAGGAGAGCAACCGGCCGCATAAGCGAAGCAATCCGAATCATTTGCATCCCTCAAGGGCGCGACGGTCCTTGGGTTGAGCCCGCGGACCGTCGCAAGGTTGAGAATGAGGAAGCGCCAGCGGGGGTCGCCGACAGCGCCTCGGGGACCCAGACCACAGGAGCCGGAATCCTAGCAAAAAGCCTAGATCAGGGGCTAACATGCACGTAGTGAAATCTTTTCAGCAGAATTATTTCAAATCATGCATCTGAAAGAGGTCGACGCCAACCTCCTCGTCATCCTCGAGGCGCTGCTCGTCGATGCGAGCGTGACGCGCGCCGCCGAGCGGCTGGGGCGGAGCGCTTCCGCCATCAGTCATGCCCTGGCCAAGCTCCGGGAAATCTTCGCTGACGAGCTCTTCGTGCGCGCCGGGCAGCGCCTCGTGCCGACGGCAAAGGCGCAGGAGCTTGCCCCCACGGTGCATGTCATTCTCGCCGGCATGGAGAGCCTGCTTCGCCCGGCCAAGCCCTTCGATCCGCGCAACGCCGAGCGCGATTTCGCCATGACCGCGAGCGAGGTCGGCGATCTCATTCTGCTGCAACCGCTCCGGCGTCGGCTCGAAGGCCTGGCGCCATCGGTGCGCGTCGGCTGGATGCCGGGCCGGGGCGAGGAGACCATCGAGGCATTGAGGCAGGGACGTTGCCATTTCGCCATCGACATTGAGGCCATGCCACTTCCGGCACCGGATATCCGCGTGCTCAAGCTCTATGACGACGGGCTCGCCTGCGTCGCCCGATCGGGCCATCCTCTAAGCGAGCGGAAACCGGAGGCGGAATCCTTCGCCGCGAGCGACCATATCGCGGTGAGCGCGCTGCCGACCATCGGGCTGCTCGACCGCGCGCTCGCCAAGCGGAGACTCCCCTGCACCATCGCCGCGCAAGTTCCCTCCGTGCTTGCCGGGCTTCTGCTCACGCTGGACAGCGATGCGCTCTTGACGCTGCCGGCCTCCTTGGCGTCGATCCTGGAGAAGCAGTTCGCGCTCGCACGGGTGAGGCTGCCGATCGAGGACATCTCTTTCCCCGTGCGCCTCCTTTGGCATTCGAGCTACGATCGCGACGAATGCCACAACTGGGTGCGCGACGAGATCGCATCGCTTGCCCGCGAGAGCCGCATGACCGCGTGAGGCGGCGAGTTGGCGGGGCGAGGACGAAAATGCCGAGACCTGCCCTGCTGATCCCGACCATGCTTTTCACCGCCGCGCTTGCGCTTTCGTCGCACGCGGCCATGGCGGCTGAGCCGAGCGACATCGAGCGCGACCTCGCCATCAGCGTAAACGGCGAGGAGAAGCACGTCAGCATCGACGAGGCGCTTGCCCTCCTCAGCATTCCTTCCGCCAGCATCGCGCTGATCGACGAGGGACGCACTGCTTATGCCCGGGCCTACGGCAAGGACGCCACTCCCGATACCGTCTATCAGGCCGCGTCAATGTCGAAGTTCGTCGCCGCTATCGGCGCCATGCAACTCGTGGAAGACGGAACGCTCGGCCTCGATGAGGACGTGAACGAGAAGCTCACCTCGTGGAAAGTGCCGAGCAATCAGTTCGACGCGACGCACAAGGTCACCTTGCGCGGGCTGCTCAGCATGACCGGCGGAATCAACGTGCCAGGCTTTGTCGGCTACGAGGTCGGCGCCCCCCTCCCCACGCTCGCACAAATTTTGGAGGGCGAGCCGCCGGCCAATTCTCCGCCGGTCACGGTGATCGCGGTCCCGGGCAGCACCTATGGCTATTCCGGCGGCGGCTACGAGATCGCCGAAGCTCTGATGCAGGACGCGACGGGAAAGTCCTTCCCGCAACTGATGCAGGATCTCGTGCTTGGCCCCATGAACATGAAGGCCAGCAGCTTCGAGCAGCCGCCAAGCTCGGCCCTCGCGGCGAAGGCCGCGAGCGGCCATTTCGGCGACAGCAAGGAGATCCCCGGCCGCTTTCATATCTGCCCGGAGCACGCGGCGGCAGGTCTGTGGTCGACGCCGACCGACCTCGCCAAGGTCCTGGTGGAGGTCGCCGATGTCTGGCAGGGCCTGAGCTCGATCTTCCTCCGCCGCCAGACGCTCGAGGAGATGCTGACGCCGCAGAATGGTGGCCCGTATGCGCTCGGGGCGGCAGTCGGCGGCGAGGGCGCCTCCCTGGTCCTGATGAAACGCGGCCAGAATGTCGGCTATCAGGGCTATTTGATCCTTTATCCGGCAATCGGCCAGGGCCTGGTGGTGATGACCAACTCCGACAATGGCTCAAAGCTTGCCGAAGCCCTGATCAAACGTGCAGCCGCGGCCTTTGACTGGCCGGAGCTGCCGCCGCTCGCCGACTGATCTCTCCCCCCTCGCTTCCGTCACAAACCGCCACTACATTACCGGGACGTCCCGCCGTGCCGAGGGCGGGCCTGGGAGGAGTTCAATGCCTGCATGGTTCCGCGCTGGCCTCGTTGCCGCGCTGTTCGTATTTGTCCCCGCCCCCCTCACCCCCGTCCAATCCGCTGAAAAGACCTTCCAAGACGCCGCTCTCGACGACGACGCGATCAAGCTTGAGGCGGACCTCAAGGATGAAGCTGGCACCGTTGAGAAGCCGATCATTGCGCTCAGGAAGGACGCCGATGCGGCGCTGAAGAAAGGCGATCTCAAGACCGCCGCCAACGTCTACGCTGAGATCGTCACCGTCGCGCCGAACGACGCTCAAGCCTGGCGCAGGCTCGCCGATCTCTGGATCAAGATCCCGACCACCGACGAGGATGACGGCAGCACCCGTTATGAGCGGGCGACGACCGCGTCCTATATCGCCTATCAGCGCTCGGGCACCGATGCCGAAGCGGCCGATTCCCTCATCATGCTTGCCACCGCCTATGGCAAGCGCAGCGACTGGCGCCCGGCGCTGAATGCGCTCGCGCTCGCGCTCGCGCTCAACGAGACGCTTGAGCTAAAGACCACCTATGACTCGCTGCGCGAGAAATACGGCTTCCGCGTTTCCGACTACAGCGTGGATTCCGACGCGGCGTCGCCGCGAGCCTGCTTCCAGTTCAGCGAGAGCCTGCCGAAGCGCACCGACTTCTCGCCCTTCATCGCCGTGGCAGGCCAAGACAAGCCTGCGCTGTCCGTCGACGACCAGCAGCTCTGCGTCGAGGGGCTGAAGCACGGCGAGAGCTATTCGATCACGCTGCGCCAGGGCCTGCCGTCGACCGTCGGCGAAGACCTGCTCAAGAACGCGGACTTCAGCATCTACGTGCGCGACCGCAGCCCCTTCGTGCGGCTTGCCGGCAAGGCTTACGTGCTGCCCAAGACCGGTCAGCAGGGCATTCCGCTCGTCAGCGTCAACACCGACACCGTCAAGGTGACCATCTACCGGATCGGCGACCGCAGTCTGATCGACCAGGTGCTCGGCGGCGACTTCGAACGCAATCTCTACGGCTACACCCTGAACGACATCGCCGAGCAGAAGGGGCAACAGGTGTGGACCGGCGAGATGAAGGTGGAGAAGGAGCTCAACCAGGAGATCACCACCAATTTTCCGGTCAACGAGGCGGTGCCGTCGCTTGATCCCGGCGTCTATGTGCTCGCCGCCGTGCCGGCCAACGCTGTCACCGAGGAGTATAGCGAGCGCGCCACCCAGTGGTTCATCGTCTCGGACCTCGGGCTCACCGCCTATTCCGGCGCGGACGGCGTCCATGCCTTCGCCAACTCGCTTGCCACCACGGCGCCGGTCCCTGGCGTCGAGCTCAGGCTGATTGCCCGCAACAACGAGGTGCTCGCCACCAAGACCACCGACGCGAACGGCACCGTGGCCTTCGAGCCAGGGCTTTCGCGCGGCGAAGGCGGACTTGCGCCCGCCCTGCTCGTGGCTTCGCTTGCCTCGGGCGACTATGCCTTCTTGAGCCTCAAGGGCTCACCCTTCGACCTTACCGATCGCGGCGTGGCCGGCCGCGACGCGCCTTCGGGAACTCGATGCCTATGTGTTCACCGAGCGCGGCGTATACCGCACCGGCGAAACCGTGCACGTGACGGCGCTGTTGCGCAATGCGGTGAGCGTCGCCGTTCCCAACGTACCGCTCACCCTCGTGGTCACCCGCTCGGATGGCGTGGAATATCGCCGGAGCGTCGTGCCGGACCAGGGCATCGGCGGCCGCGTCCTCGATGTGCCGATTATTTCCGCGGCGCCGACCGGGACTTGGCGCCTCGCCGCCTTCGCCGACCCGAAGCAGCCGGCGATCGGCGAAGCGACCTTCCTAGTCGAGGACTATGTGCCGGATCGGCTCGAATTCGATCTCGGCACCACGGCCACCAGCATCTCGCCCGCGTCGCCCGCCAAGATCAGCGTCGACGGCCGCTTCCTCTACGGGGCGCCTGCCTCAGGCCTCACGCTCGATGGTGAGATCAACATCGCGAGGGTCACCGAGCTGCCCGGCTTCGCCGGCTATGCGTTCGGCCTCGACGACGCAAGCGACGCCGACAACGAGGACGAGTCCGACACCATCCCGCTTGCCGATCTGCCGGAGACCGACAGCGCCGGCAAGGCCGCCTTCACCGCGACGCTCGAAAAGGTGCCGGCTTCGACGCGTCCGTTGCAGGCCGAAATCGTGGTGCGCATGGCGGAAACCGGCGGACGCGCCATCGAGCGCAAGCTCACGCTGCCCATCACCCCGTCGTCGCCAATGATCGGGGTGAAGCCGTTGTTCTCCGGCAAGTCGCTCGGAGATTCGGACACGGCGAGCTTCGATGTGGTCATGGTGTCACCTGACGGCAAGCCGATGGCTAAGACCGGACTGCACTGGCAGCTCTTGCGAGTCGATTCCAAATATCAGTGGTACCGCAGCGAAGGCTATTGGCAGTACGAACCGGTCAAGGTGACGCGGCGCGTCGCCGACGGCACCATCGATGTGACGCCGGATGCGCCTGGGCATATCGCCGTGCCGGTGACCTGGGGCCGCTACCGGCTTGAGGTGACGACCGCCGACCCGCAAGGCCCCGAGACGAGCTTCGGTTTCGACTCAGGCTGGTATGCGGAGGCGAGCGCCGACACGCCTGATCTGCTGGAGATCGCGCTCGACAAGCCCGAATACCGCCCCGGTGACAGCATGACCCTGGCGGTGACGGCGCGGAGCGCTGGCGAGGTGACCCTCGCCGTGATCGGCGACAAGCTGCTTTCCACCACCACGGCGCATGTCGAGCCCGGCACCGCCAAGCTTCCGCTCACCGTCGGGACCGACTGGGGTACGGGAGCTTATGTGCTCGCCACGCTGCGGCGCCCGCTCGACGTAGAAGCCAAGCGCATGCCTGGCCGTGCCATCGGCGTTGCCTGGTTCGCCATCGACAAGGCGGCGCACACCCTTGGCGTCAGCATGGACCTGCCGGACCGCATCAGGCCCGAGACCACGCTTCGCGTGCCGGTCAAGCTCGCCGGGCTCACCCCCGGAGAGGACGCGCGCGTCGTGGTGTCGGCAGTCGATGTCGGCATCCTCAATCTCACCAATTACAAGGCACCGGCGCCGGAGGATTACTATCTCGGCCAGCGCAAGCTCTCGACCGAGATCCGCGACCTTTACGGCCAGCTGATCGACGGCATGCAGGGCACCAAGGGCCAGATCCGCACCGGCGGCGACAGCGGCGCCGCCGAACTGCAAGGGAGCCCGCCGACCCAGGCGCCGCTCGCGCTCTTTTCCGGCATCGTCACGGTCGGTCCCGACGGCACGGCGGAGACGAGCTTCCAAATCCCGGCCTTCGCCGGAACCGTCAGAGTGATGACCGTCGCCTGGAGCGAGGACAAAGTCGGCCACGCCTCGCAAGACGTGATCGTGCGCGATCCGGTCGTGCTCACCGCGACGCTGCCGCGCTTCCTGCTCCTCGGCGACAAGAGCACGATCAGGCTCGACCTCGACAATGTCGAGGGTGACAGCGGCAACTACCAGGTCGCGGTCACCGGCGACGGGCCGTTCAACCTCTCCGATGCAACCAAGACCATCGCGCTCGACGCCAAGAAGCGCGGCGCCTTAACCATCCCGGTCGAAGCCAAGGGGATCGGCGCCGGCACGGTGACGGTGAATGTAACCGGGCCAGGTGACTTCGCAGCCGAGCGCCAATACGCGCTCGAGGTCCATCCCTCGACGCAGATCCTGGCGCGGCGCACGGTCAAGCCGCTGGCGCCGGGCCAGACCTTGACCCTGAACGGCGAACTGTTCTCCGATCTCGTTCCCGGGACCGGAAAGCTTGCGCTTTCGGTCACGCCCTCGGCGGCGCTCGACGTGGCAAGCCTGCTGCAGGCACTCGACCGCTATCCACTAGGCTGCACCGAGCAGATCGTGAGCCGCGCGCTGCCGCTGCTCTATGCCAACGAGCTCTCGGTCAATCTGCATCTCGCCGTCGATACCGGCCTCGACCAGCGCATCGCCGATGCGATCGAAACCGTGCTCGCCCGGCAGGGATCGGAAGGCGCCTTCGGACTCTGGTCGGCGGGAGGCGACGACCCCTGGCTCGACGCCTATGTCACCGACTTCCTCACCCGCGCTCGCGCCCGCGGCTTCTCGGTTCCAGACGAGGCCTTCAAGCTCGCCATCGAGCGCCTGCGCAACTACGTGAGCACGGCCCCTGAGCCTGCCACCGATGGAGGACTGGCGCTCGCCTATGCGCTCTATGTGCTGGCGCGGAACGGCGTGGCTCCGGTCGGCGACGTGCGTTATCTCGCCGACGCCAAGATCAACGACCTCAAGACCGCGACGGCAAAGGCAGAGATCGGCGCGGCGCTCGCCATGCTCGGCGACCGCATCCGCGCCGAGAAGGTATTCGACGTTGCCGTGGCCTCGCTCGCCAAACAGCCGAAGATCGAGATCGGCCGCAGCGATTACGGCTCGCCGTTGCGCGACGCGGCGGCAGTGGTGACGCTCGCGGCGGAAGGTGATGCGGCAAAGCCGATCCTGGTCAATGCAACCGAGCGGGTTGACGCGGCGCGCGATCTCGTGAACCGCACCTCGACACAAGAGGATGCGTGGCTCGTGCTCGCCGCTCGCGCCCTCGGCAAGCAGAATGTCAGCCTCAATGTCGATGAAGGCCAGCAGGCCGGTCCCTATTACGCCACCTACGAGCAGGCCGACATCGAACAGAGCGACGTCACCATCACCAACACCGGTGACACGCCGGTGGATACCGTGGTCACCGTGAGCGGCGCGCCGACGACGCCAGAGCCCGCGGCCGATCACGGCTTCAAGCTCGAGCGGAGCTTCCACACGCTGGAGGGCGCCGACGTCGACGTGACTCATGCAAAGCAGAACCAGCGCTTCGTGGTGCTGCTCAAGATCACCGATGCCCAGCCGCAATTTGCCAGGGTCGCGCTGATCGACTATCTGCCGGCGGGCTTCGAGATCGACAATCCGCGGCTCGTTTCCTCAGGCGACACCGGCACGCTCGATTGGATCGAGAACGCCGGCACGCCGGTGCACACCGAGTTCCGTGACGATCGCTTCACCGCGGCCTTCGACCGCGCCAACAGTGATCCCGCGGTGTTCACCGTGGCCTATGTGGTGCGGGCGGTGTCGCCGGGAGAGTATGTGCTGCCCCAAGCCGAGGTGGAGGACATGTACCGTCCCGACCGCTTCGGCCGCACCGGCACCGGCAGAGTCGAGGTGCAGGCGGCCAAATGAACCAGCGATCCACGTCATCCTCTCCCCGCCGGGGAGAGTGCGGCACGCTCGGCGCGCCGGGTAAGAGGGAGCCCCCTCGTCCCAGGCCTCTCCCCACCGGGGAGCGGAGGAAGTGGCGGCGCTACGCCCTCTATGCCGCCATCGGTCTTGCCGCCATCATCTGTGTGGGCATCGGCGCGCTATGGGGACTGATCGACAGTTTCGGTCCGCCGCCGCTCGGCAGCGACCTCGAATTCTCCAGAACCGTGCTCGACCGCAATGGCCACCTGCTCAGGTCCTATGTCACGAGCCAAGGCCGCTGGCGTCTGCCGGCGACGCGCGAGCAGGTGGACCCGCGCTTCTTCGACGTACTGTTGGCTTACGAGGACAAGCGGTTCTTCCAGCATCACGGCGTCGATCCCCTCGCCTTCGGCCGCGCCGCGCTGCAATTCATCACCTACGGTCACATCGTCTCTGGCGGCTCGACCATCACCATGCAGGTTGCCCGCCTGCTCGAGCCGCGCCGCGAGCGTTCGCTCTACGTCAAGCTCAGGGAGGCCGTCCGCGCCATCCAGTTCGAGCGCGTTCTGAGCAAGGACCAGATCCTCGGGCTCTATCTTACGCTCGCGCCCTATGGCGGGAATCTCGAAGGGATCAGGGCCGCCTCGCTCGCTTATTTCGGCAAGGAGCCGCGCCGGCTCACCCTCGGCGAGGCCTCTCTCCTCGTGGCACTCCCCCAGTCGCCGGAAATGCGCCGGCCTGATCGCTTCCATGCCGCGGCCAAGGCCGCCCGCGACCGGGTGCTCGACCGCATGGCGCGGCACGGTAAATTCAGTCCGACCGAGATCGAGCGCGCCAGGCTCGAGCCGGTACCACATGCGCGCAAGAAAATGCCGATGATCGCGCCGCATGCGGCCGACGACGCCCTGGCGACGGCGCCCAACCGGCGCGTGATCACGCTAACCATCGACAGAGGGCTGCAGAAGACGCTGGAAGCTCTCGCGCGCGACCGTGCCCGCGCGCTTGGACCTGACGTGTCGGTCGCCATCATGGTCGTCGACAATGCGAGCGGCGAGGTGCTCGCCCGCGTCGCCACGCCGAACTATTTCGATGAGCGGCGCGCAGGGCAAGTCGACCTGACGCGCGCCGTGCGCTCGCCGGGATCGGCGCTCAAGCCTTTCATCTACGGGCTCGGCTTCGAGGATGGGCTGATCCACCCCGAGACGCTGATCAAGGACCGCCCTCTTCGCTACGGCAGCTACGCACCGGAGAATTTCGACCTGACCTTCCAGGGGACGGTCACCGTACGCCGCGCCCTTCAGCAGTCGTTGAACGTGCCGGCGGTCGCCGTGCTCGAAGAGGTTGGTCCCAGCCGCCTGACCACGCGGCTTGCCGAGGCGGGCGCCGCACTGGTGCTGCCTCGACGCGAGGCGCCCGGACTCGCGCTTGGGCTTGGCGGAGTAGGCATCAGGCTATGCGACCTCACCATGCTCTATGCCGGTCTTGCCCGCGGCGGCGCCGTGCAGCCCCTGACCGAGCAACTTGATGCGCCGAGGCCTGGCGCAAAGCGCCTGCTAGAGCCGGTCGCCGCCTGGTACGTCGCCAACGTCCTGCGAGGCACCCCGCCCCCGCAGAGCGCCGCTGGCGGGCGCATCGCCTTCAAGACCGGCACGAGCTACGGCTATCGCGATGCCTGGGCGGTCGGCTTCGACGGCAGGCGCACCATCGGCGTGTGGGTTGGGCGGCCTGACGGCGCGCCGGTGACCGGTCTTTTCGGGCGCGCGGCCGCAGCGCCGATCCTGTTCGATGCCTTTGCCCGGGGGCCACAGCCATTGGCGGCCCTTCCACCGGCGCCGGCCGGCGCGCTGATCACCACCACCGCAAAGCTGCCGCCGCCGCTGCAGCGCTT
>CAVWRU010000010.1:0-143350 GCA_963757555.1 uncultured Alphaproteobacteria bacterium | reverse complement strand
GTTTCGAGCATCCATAACAGGAAGATCTGCGAGTTGGAGGCATAGGTCTGGCTGCGCCGCGCCAGCACGTGCATCACCGCATTGTCGAGCTTGATGCGAATGTCGACGAGGTTGGAAGCGCCCACGGTGTCGATCCAGAACGGCTTGCCGATCTGCCGGGTGATCTCGTCAGACAGAGTGCGATCGAGCAGATCGAAGAAGGGGCGCGCGCGCGTCTGCGGCAGCTCGTCGTTGGGTACGATCTTGACTTTGAGCCCGAGGTCGTCATTGGCGAGCTTGACCAGCGTCTGGTAGTCCTTCTCGTCCTGTGGGTAGGACTTATAGATGTCGATGAGCATGGCGATGTTCTGCACGGTGGCAGTGGACAGCCGCCGCGTCACGGTTTCCCAGTGACGCTCCAGGAACACGAAGGTGAGCACCGATTGGAGCAGGACCATCGGCGCGATGATGATGATCAGCGCCCTGGCGTAGAGACCCTTCGGCATACGCTCGCGGGTCCAAGCCGCGAGCTGCCCGTAGAGCGAGCGCCACTGTTGCAGCAAGGACTTGGAGTTTGGGATCGCTAGGGTCATTCCGGATACAGAATGTAACCTTTACCACGGACGGTCTGCAGGTAGACGGGATTGGCTGGATCCTTCTCGATCTTGCGCCGGAGCCGGTTGATTTGCACGTCGATGGCGCGCTCACCGCCATTCTCGCCGTCATCCTTAGCGAGCTCGTGCCGGGAGACCGGCATGCCGGGCCGTTGAGCGAAGTAGCGCAAGAGCTCGCGCTCGCGCTCGGTCAGGCGGACAGTTTCGCTTCCGCATTTGAGCTCGCCGCGGCCGATGTGAAACACTAAATTGCCCATGCGCACCTCGCCGGCCGCCGGCGCGACGGTGCCCCGGCGCAGCACGTTGCTCACGCGCAGGAGGAGCTCGCGAGGCTCGAAGGGCTTGGTCAAATAATCGTCGACACCCGCCTCGAGACCCTCGATGCGCTGCTCGGGTTCGACGCGTGCCGTCAGCATCAGGATCGGAACTTGGGACTCGCGGTGGAGCGAGCGCGCGAAGTCGAGACCGGATTTGTGCGGCATCATCACGTCGAGGATGAGCAGATCGAAGGAGAGACTGCGCATGGTCGCCCGCGCCGTCGGCGCGTCGATGGCGGTGGTGACGCGGAATCCGTGTTCCTGGAGGTACCGGGCGAGCAGATCGCGAATGCGGCTGTCGTCGTCGATAACGAGAATGTGGGGACAATTGTCGTCAGGTGCCCGGGGGCGATGCAGTTTGATCTGCGCTGACATCGTCATGACACCTCCGTTTTCCCGTCGCCTTCAACGGGAGCCGGCGATGTGGACATGATGGAGGAGACTTTAGGCCGTTCTTCGGCATTGATCATCGCTTGCAGGAAGCGACGCACCACCGCGTCAGCTCCTGGGCCTGAGGCTTTCAACGCCTCGGCAAGGCGGACGAGCTGCGGTGCGGCGAGCCGCTTAGCGAGAGCGCGACCGGCCGCAGTCGGATAAAGCTGTCGCTCGCGCCGATCGGCACTTCCCGGCCGTTGCACGATATATCCCTTGTCGATCAGCTGTTTCAGGACACGGCCCAGGCTTTGCTTGGTGATCTTCAGCACGTCGAGCAAATCGGCGACCCTCAGGCCCGAGTGGCGGGTGACGAAGTGCAGGACCCGATGATGGGCCCGGCCGAAGCCGAAGTCGCGCAAGATCGCGTCGGGATCGCGGGTGAAGTCGCGATAGGCGAAGAACAGCAACTCGGCATAGGCGAGCAACTCGGCGTCGGACCGGCGCAACGCCTTGTTCGGCACCGGGGCGTCGGCACGATGCTTGGCATTGAACGGCTGCGGCAAAGGATCATTTATGTCAGTCATGTTGACTTAATTTTTGGCCTGCGTTAGAGCTTCATTTATGTCAGTCATGTTGACTTATTCCGGCATTGATACTCCGCCGGACTGGCTTGCGCAATTCTTGTGCAGGGCTTTCCCGGAGCATAATAAGGCCCTTGTTCGGGCTCGGGCTCAACCGGAAAGCCCGTTGTTTGGGAGGTGTTTTTGATGGCGGCGGCCACTCAGCCTTACGATCAGCGCGACGGCTTTATCTGGATGGACGGCGAATTCGTCCCCTGGCGCGAGGCGCAAGGTTCACGTCCTGACCCATGCGCTGCACTATGCCAGCGCGGTGTTCGAGGGCGAGCGCGCCTATGGCGGCGAGATCTTCAAGCTGACCGAGCACACCGAGCGGCTGCATCGAATCCGGCCGAATGCTCGGCTTCGAGATGCCCTATCCGGTCGCCGAGATCGACGAGGCCTGCACGCGACGCTGCTGCCAGGCAACGGCCTGACCGACGGCTATGTGCGGCCGATCGCCTGGCGCGGCAGCGAGACAGATGGGCGTGTCGGCGCAGCCAACCACGATCCACTGCGCCATCGCCGTCTGGGACTGGCCGAGCCTATTTCGACGCCGAGGAGAAAGGCTGAAGGGCATCGCCTGATCTGCGCCAGTGGCGCCGCCCGGACCCGCGCACCGCGCCGGCGAAGCCAAGGCGGCCGGGCTCTACATGATCTGCACCATGTCCAAGCACGCGGCCGAGCAGGCAGGGCTACGCCGACGCGCTGATGCTGGACTGGCGCGGCCAGGTCGCCGAGGCCACCGGCGCCAACGTCTTCTTCGTCAAGGACGGCGAGCTGCACACGCCGACTCCCGGACTGCTTCCTCGACGGCATCACCCGGCGCACGGTCATCGGGCTCGCCAAGAAGCGCGGCTGCGAAGGTGATCGAGCGCGCCATCATGCCCGAGGAGCTGGCGGACTTCTCGCGAATGCTTCCTCACCGGCACCGCCGCCGAGGTGACGCCGGTGTCGGAGATCGGGCCCTATCGCTTTACCAGTAAGCGATATCACCCGCACGCTGATGGACGACTA
Source organism: uncultured Alphaproteobacteria bacterium (assembly GCA_963757555.1). Lineage (GTDB taxonomy): Bacteria > Pseudomonadota > Alphaproteobacteria > Rhizobiales > Methyloligellaceae > Methyloceanibacter. The sequence goes on along the minus strand of CAVWRU010000010.1, from coordinate 140,431 downwards.
TTCGGCGCTGGTGCATCACGCCAAGGCGAGCCGGCCAAGGTTGCTGCCACGGGCTAGCTTGCGTCGCCAGGTGGAAGGCGATCCGTGCTAGGCTTGTATCGATGGAAGCCAAGCTCGACAGCCGCGCGCACTACCCTCAGTTCGATCCGACCTTCCGGGACCGTTTGCAGACTTTGCTTGCGTGGCGCCGCGACGTCAGGCGGTTCAAGCGCGAAGCGCTTCCGCAAGGGACGATCGAGCGGTTGATCGGAATCGCCTGCCTGTCGCCATCGGTTGGCTTGAGCGAGCCCTGGCGCTTCGTGATCGTCGAGGCTCATGCGCGCCGCGCCGGCATCCGCGCCTGCTTCGAGACATGCAATCAAGAGGCTCTTCGCCAGCAGGAGCCCGATCGCGCATCACTCTATGCGCGGCTTAAGCTCTCTGGCCTCGATGATGCGCCATGTCAGATCGCCGTGTTCGCCGACCGGACGACGGCGCAAGGTCATGGGCTTGGGCGCCTCACCATGCCGGCAACGCTCGACTATTCCGTAGCTATCGCCATCCACACGCTGTGGCTTGCGGCGCGGTCGGAGGGCATCGGGGTCGGCTGGGTGTCGATACTCGATCCGGCCAAAATGGTCGAAATCCTGGAGGTGCCGGAAGACTGGACCTTTATCGGTCATCTTTGCGTCGGCTATCCCGAGGAGGAGGCCGATTTGCCGGCTTTGCAACGCCAGGGCTGGGAGCGGCGCCATCCTTCGGCTGGCGTCGTGATCCATCGCTGAGGCTTGAAATCGCCGCCGATCAAGTTGCACTGTATCGGTCGATGCACCGTCAGGGGAAGGGGTCGCATGCGCAAAACTGCGGTTGGGCTGGTCCTGGCCTTGCTGCTCGCGGCGCTACTCGGCGCGGCGCCGGCGAGCAAGGCCGACGCGGCTGCGGCAATGTCGGGCGGCGTGGCGAGCGCCCTCCAGCCTCAGAGCCTCGTGCAGCCGGTGATCGTTTGGCGCGATTGCCAGCGGATCGCCCGCTGCTATGGCTGCACGCCCGTGTATCACTGTCGTACCTGCACCTATCAGCGGCAGTGCCCGCGCCGGGGGCCGTGCCAATGGGGCGATATCTGCACCTGGGGCCCTTATCTTCCGGTCGCTCCGCGCGGGGTGCGGGTCTACTGACGGGCTACTCCGCGGCGTGCTTGGACTTGTCCCAGCGGGTGCTGGCAACATCGTCGCGGGTATCGGCCTCGACCCAGCGGCTTCCTTGCGGGCCGCTCTCGCGCTTCCAGAACGGCGCGCGGGTCTTCAAATAATCCATGAGGAACTCCGCCGCGCGAAAGGCGGCTTCGCGATGCTCGGATGCGGCCACCACCAGTACGATGTTGTCGCTCGGGAGAAGCCTGCCGTAGCGATGAACGACCAAGCATGCTTGCAGCGGCCACCGGTCTGATGCTTCGGCCTCAATGCGTGCAAGCTCTGTTTCGGTCATGCCAGGATAGTGCTCGAGCGTCATCTCATCGACGGCCTGACCGCCGGCGCGATCCCGCACCGTCCCGACGAAGGCGACAATAGCCCCGATGTCGGTTCGCCCGGCTTTGAGCTGAGCGATTTCGGCGCCGATGTCGAAGTCCTTTTGCTGGACTCTGATCACAGCTAGCCTCCGGTCACCGGCGGAAAGAAGGCAATCTCGCGTGCTGCGCCAATCGCTGCTTCATGGCGCGCATGAGTTTGGTCGATTGCCGCCCTGATCACGTCGGATCGCGCAAAGGCGTGATCGAATTCAGGGCCGCGCGTCTTCAGCCAGGCCATCAACTCGGCGACGGTGTTGACATGCGCCGGAATATCCACCTCTTCGGCGGCAATGCCGGTCTTCTCCTTGACCCAGGCGAAATAGAGCAGGCGCGTGCTCATCGCTCGTCCTCGGGAGTGACGTGAAGGATGGCGGCGCGAAGATAGTCGTAGCCGGTGTAGAGCGTGAGCAAAGCCGCAATCCACAGCAGTGTCAGGCCAAAAAGGGTCGTATAGGGCCAGATCCTGTCACCAGCGCTGCCGGCGAGCAAAAACCCGATGGCCACCATCTGTAAGACAGTTTTCCATTTGGCGAGCCGCGTCACCGGAACGCCCACGGCGAGCGATCCCAGAAACTCGCGCAGGCCCGACACCAGAATCTCGCGGCACAAGATGATGACACCGGCCCACAGCGACCATCCGGCGATGGTCTGATCCGCGGCGAGCATGAGCAGCGCCGCCGACACGATCAGCTTGTCCGCGATCGGGTCGAGCATGCGGCCGACGGCACTTTGCTGCTGCCAGGCGCGCGCGAGATAACCATCGAGGAAGTCGCTGACGCCCGCGGCAATGAAAATCCACATGGCGGTCCAGCGGCCCCAATCGCCGGTGGCGAAGAAGCAGGCCACGAGCGCCGGTATGGCGATGATGCGGCCATATGTCAGGAGGTTAGGCAGGCTCCAGAAGCGGCTTCGCGCGGCTTCGGGCGACATGCCCTGCCGCATCAGGTCGGAGCGCCCGTCCAAGGTCAGCGTCCCCCCTCGTGGAAATGATCATAGATCGCTTTCGCCATCTGCGCGCTGATGCCTCCGACCGCGGAGAGATCGGCGACGCCGGCGCGGCTCACCGCCTTGGCCGAGCCGAAGTGCTGGAGCAGGGCCCGCTTGCGCGAGGGTCCGATGCCCGGCACCTCGTCGAGCGGCGACACATGCAGCGCCTTCTTGCGCCGCGCGCGATGAGCGCCGATGGCGAAGCGATGCGCTTCGTCGCGAAGCTTCTGGATGCAATAGAGCACGGGATCGCGCGGCTCGAGCAACAATGGCTCGCGGCCCTTTAGATAAATGCGCTCGCGCCCGGCGTTGCGGTCAGGGCCCTTGGCCACTGCGACGAGCTTGATCTCGGAGAGCCCAAGCTCGTCCAGCACGCCCGTGGCCGCAGAAAGCTGTCCGGGACCGCCGTCGATCAGCACAAGATCGGGCGCGGCCCAGCCATTGGCGGAATCCTTGTCCCGCGCGAGCTTGCTGAAACGCCGTGTCAGCATCTCCCGCATCATGGCGTAATCATCCCCGGGGGCAAGGTCCTCGGAACGGATATTGAACTTCCGATATTGATTGCGGATGAACCCTTCAAGACCGGCAACGATCATGGCGCCGACCGGATTGGTGCCGGAAATGTGGCTATTGTCGAACACTTCGATACGCCCCGGCGTATCCTCGAGATCGAACATCTCGGCCAAACGCGCAAAAATGGCCGCTTGAGATGAGGATTTGGCAAGGCGACGGGCCAAGGCCTCGCGTGCGTTGACGAGGGCGTGGGTCACGAGCTCGCGCTTTTCGCCACGCTGCGGCGCCTCGACTTTGATCTTGTGGCCGGCACGGAGCGACAAGGCCTCGCCAAGCAATCGCCGCCCGGAGATCTCGTGCGACAGAAGCACGAGCTTCGGCGGCGGCTTGTCGTCGTAGAACTGCGCCACGAAGGATTCGAGCACCTCCTCCACAGAGAGAGTTTTATCGGCACGGGGGAAATAGGCACGATTGCCCCAATTGTTGCCAGTGCGGAAGAAGAACACCTGGATAGCCGTCTGTCCCGCCTCCTGATGCGCGGCGAACACGTCGGCGTCCTTCACGTTCACGGGGTTGATGCCCTGATGCGACTGAACGTTGCTGAGCGCGGTCAGTCTGTCGCGGAAGCTCGCCGCCCTCTCGTAGTCCTGCTTGAGGCTCGCATCGTCCATGAGCTTGTGCATGCGCCGCTTCACCTCATCGCTCTCGCCGGTGAGGAAACGCAGCGCTTCGTCGACCAGTGCCGCATAGTCGGCCTCCGAAATCTCGTCGGTGCAGGGGGCGCTGCAGCGCTTGATCTGATAGAGCAGACAGGGGCGGAGGCGACTTTCGAAATAGCCGTCGGAGCAGGACCTGAGCAGAAAGGCGCGCTGCAGCGTGTTGATCGTTCGGCCGACGGCACCAGCCGAAGCGAAGGGTCCGAAATAATCTCCCGTGCGGTTCCGCGCGCCGCGATGTTTGAGGATCTGTGGGAACGCGTGGTCACGGGCGATGAGGATGAAGGGGAAGGACTTGTCGTCGCGAAGCACCACATTGTAGCGAGGCTTGAGCCGCTTGATGAGGTTGGCCTCGAGCAGCAGCGCCTCGGTCTCGGTAGGCGTCGTGACAAATTCCATGCTCGCGGTGTTGGCGACCATCGCAGCGATGCGATTGTTGTGACTGCCCGCCCGCGCATAGCTTTGCACGCGCTTCTTCAGTCCGCGTGCCTTGCCGACGTAGAGTACCTCGCCGGCGGCATCGATCATGCGGTAGACGCCGGGGCCGCCAGGCGCGGTCTTGGCATGACGGGCGATGACGGACGGGCCGGTTTCCACCCCGCTCAACGCTTTGCGGGCACGGGATACCAGCGAAAGGCTGGCGCTGTCGGGTTTCTCTTGGGGCATGGGTGTAATGGAAGTAAGGCTTTCAGGCCGGCGGCTTCAAGGCCTTGAGGATAGCCCTCAGTCCGGGCCGAAGGCCAAGCCCGAAGGCTGAGGCCAAAGCATGGTTATCGCCAGGCGAGGTGCTGACCACCATCAAGCGCGATCATCTGCCCGGTCACCGAAGGGCTGTCGAGCAGGAACCGCACGGCTCTGCACACCTCCTCCATGGTGGCGCCGCGGCCAAGCGGCGTCGCGCCGCACTCGCGCTCAAAATCGGCCTGGCTTTGCCGTTGGTTGGGGAGCACGGGCCCGGGACCAATGGCATTGACGCGGATACGCGGCGCGAGCGCCTGGGCCAATGTGCGCGTCGCCGTCCACAGGGCAGACTTGGCGATAGTGTAGGAGAAGAAGTCAGGGGTGAGGCGCCAGACGCGCTGATCGATCATGTTGATCACGCATCCCGAGGCGTCCTTCGGCAGCGCTCGCGCGAATTCCTGGGTAAGAAAAATCGGCGCACGCAGGTTGACGTCAAGCTCGGCCTGCCAGCCCGCCCAGTCGAGCGTCTCAACTGAATCCGTCTCGAACCGAGCGGCATTGTTGATGAGGCAGGTGGGCCGCCCAAGCGCCTCGTCGCAAGATTGCACGAGCCCGCGCAATTGGTCCTCGCGGGTGAGATCGGCTCGAAGGGCCACGGCCTTGGAGCCGACAAGCTCGATTTCGGCGACGAGCTCCTTAGCCTCAGTGGCGGAAGCGTGATGGTGAACGCCGATGTGCCAGCCGTGCTTCGCCAAGTCGAGCGCGATAGCGCGGCCGAGGCGAAGCGCCGCGCCCGTTACCAGCGCGATCGCAATGTCCTGCTTTTGGGCCATGATGGTCGGTGCGATAGGAGACTGACTGACTTTCGCGATTCGCCGCCGACTATACTTCCCGGTTGCGTTTGACGAACTGACCAATTTAACGTGGCCGAAGCAACTTTCATTTCAGGGGCGCCCCTCGCGGCGCCCTTTTTTCGCACAGGGCCGATGTCATACCGTTTCCCCATGACCGAGGAGCAAGCAGAGAGCCGCAGTGCGCCTGACGCTGCCGCCATAGCGGCGGCGCACGCCGTCTACACGCCTTTCATGCTCTCCTTCTACGATCGTCTGGTGCATGGCTTCTCCAATCGCATTGCTTGGCGCTGTCCAACGGAGCGCATACTCGATCTCTACCGGAACAATCTTTCTTCCCGCCATATCGAGGCGGGCGTGGGCACGGGCTTCTTCATCGATCGCGCCAACCCGGGGGCGTTCGATCAGCTGACCCTTCTCGACATCAACCGCCATTGCCTGGCGCGATCGGCGCGGAGGCTCGCGCGCTACCAGCCTCTGCTCTGCGAGGCGAGCCTGCTCGCGCCAATCGCCATCGACCTTGATCCGGTCCACAGCATCGGACTCACCTACGTGCTGCATTGCTTGCCCGGGCCGATGCCGACGAAGCTTAAGGCGGTGGACCATCTGCGGGCGTTGATAAGCGAACACGCGGTGTTATTCGGGGCGACCATCCTCGGCCGCGGAATGGAACCGAATGCCGCTGCACGATCTCTGCTTCGGCTCTACAATGCCAAGGGCGTGTTCAACAATCTCGATGACGATCTCGCGGCGCTCACCCAAGGTCTCAAACGGCGTTTCGACAGCGTGGAGATCGAGACGAGCGGATGCGTGGCGCTGTTCAGGGCGCGTTGATCCCGTTTCTCCGATCGCCCTCGGATGGCCACTAACTCGCCGTTAACCACACAGACTTTCGCCCCACTGGCTGGTTAACGCTTGGTAAGGGTAGCCTAATACCCTGGGACCGCGAGCGCTTGGTCGGGCGCAAATCAGCGCCGACGCGGTAACGGACCGGGCCTCAAATCGTGAGGGAGTTTGTTTTGCGTACACGATGTGACCAGGCGGTGGTTCTCGCTGCCGCGTTAGTGGCCAGCGCCGCGATCTCCAGCCCCGCTTTCAGTGCCGACGTGATCAATGCCGGACCTCCGCCGCTTCTCTACGAGACGGCGCCTCCGGTGTCGCCGGATGTATTCGCCGGATGGTGGATCGGCGGAACGCTGGGCGGCGCCACTGCCAATTTCGACTTCTCTCAGTCGAGCACCGCGATCGATTTCGAGCGGGGTGCTGGGCGGCATCACCGGCGGCTACAATTGGCAGAACGGCCCGATCGTCATCGGTCTGGAAGGCGATGTTCTCGGTGCAGGGATCAGCGGCAGCGGACGCTTCAACAATGGCGCCAACGTCGCCAATCCAGACATCGACGCCATGGCCAATCTGCGCTTGCGCGCCGGTGTCACGGTAGTGCCGCAGGTGATGCTGTTCGTCACCGGTGGAGGGGCGTGGGCTGATGTCGATCTTCCGGTGAACGGACCTGGCGGAGGATCGGGCAACGGAACGTTCTTCGGTTGGAGCGTCGGCGGAGGTGCCGAAGTCGCCTTCACCAAGAATTGGAGCGCGCGCTTCGACTATCAGTTCACCGACTTCGATTCCGATACGGTGTCCTATCCCGGCGGCGACGTGAAATACGACCCGGACGTGAACACCTATCGGGGCTCCCTGATCTACCGCTTCTAGTTTTTGCTCAGGGACTTCGCGCCGGCGGCACGGTCACGTTGCCGATGCGGCAAACGCGTTGCTCTTCGTTCGGCCCGCAAGCCCTGGGAAACAGATCGCGGCCGAAGCAGATGCGCACATCAAGCAGATTCTGCCCGCGGCAGCTCACCACGATCATGTTCGCCTTGAGCCAGGCATTGGCATTGAGAAACTCCGCTTCGATCTCCTCCGGGGTGAGGTTGAGCCGGCCCTCCATTCCGGAGAGGCGCGGTGGGATGTTGACGCGTTCGTAAAGGTCGCGTGCCAGCCCAAAATATTGATCGGGCTCGAGCCCCGAGCAGGTGCCGTGAGCACGATATTCATGGATGATCAGATTCCTGCTCGGCATGATGTCGCGCAGGTCATCGATTACCGATTGCGGGACCCAGGGACGCTTCGCTGTGCGGCAATCCTCCGGCCATCCCTTGGTGTCTTGCGGCCACAGCCCGTGCAGCGTGAAGGCATGAGCCCGATCGCATTGACGGTCATGCCTTTGCCGTCCTTCCGTCGCGCAGTAGGACGGAGTCCAACCGAGCACCAGGACGTAATAGTCAAAGCGTCCGGGCTCGCCGCCCTGCTCTGCGGCGGCTTGGCTCAATGCCAGCATTGCAACAAGGCAGAGGCTGAAGAGACAGGCGAGCCTATGTTCTGTTGTGGCCATCGATCGCGCCGAGCTCGCCCAAGAGTCTCGCCCAGCTCCTTGCGCCCTTGGTGAAGCTCTTCATATTATACTTCTCGTTCGGCGAATGGATGCGGTCGTCGTCGAGAGCGAAACCGATCAGCAGAGAGTCCATGCCGAGCCGCGAGCGAAACGATTCGACGATGGGGATCGATGCGCCGCAGCCGATGATGACCGGCGGCTTGCCCCACTCTTGTTCAAGCGCCTTCGCGGCGGCCTGAAAGAGCAGGGCAGACGTGTCGAAGCCGACCGCGGGCGACCCTCCCTCGCCGGCAAAAGTCGCGGTGCAATCCTTGGGCAGCCGCTCGGCCACGAAGCGGTGCAGGCCATCCAGAATTTGTGCCGGCTGCTGATTGGGCACGAGCCGCAAGGAGAGCTTGGCGGTGGCATGCGCCGGGATGACGGTCTTGGTGCCGGGGCCGGTGTAGCCGCCGAAGATGCCGTTGATCTCGGCCGTGGGCCGCGACCACAATTGCTCGATCACGCTCACGCCCTCTTCGCCGGCCGGCATCGACAGCCCGACCGCGCCTAGAAAGGCAGCGGCATCGAAGCCGAGCGAGCGCCATTGCGCCAGCTGGGCGAGGTGAGGGGTGACCACACCTTCGTAGAAGCCGGGGAGAGTCACCCGGCCGCTGGCGTCATGCATGTCAGCGAGAAGCTCGGCAAGCACGCGGATGGGATTGCGTGCGGGGCCACCATAGATGCCGGAATGCAGGTCGCGTGAAGGCCCGGTCACGGTGATCTCGGAGAAAGCCAGCCCACGCAGAAATGCGGTGATGGCTGGCGTGTCCGCCCATCCCATTGTCCGGTGTCGCAAACGAGGCAGATGTCGGCCTTGAGTTCTTTGCCATGACTGTCGAGGAAGGCAGGCAGGCTCGGGCTACCGGACTCCTCCTCGCCTTCGAGCAGGACCGTCACGTCAACCGGCAGGCGGCCATGCACCGCATGCCAGGAGCGGCACGCTTCGAGGAAGGTCATCACCTGTCCCTTATCGTCGGAGGCGCCGCGCGCGACGATGACCTCGCCATATTTTGGGTCCTCGGCAAGGCGCGGCGCGAAGGGAGGCGTCGTCCACTCCTCAAGAGGATCAGGCGGCTGCACGTCGTAATGGCCATAGAACAGCACACGTAACGGCGAACTCGGCCTGCGCCAATGACCGAGGACCATCGGCTTGCCGCTCGTCGGCTCGACCCGTGATTCGAAGCCGATCTCGCGCAAGGTCTTCGCGCACCATTCAGCAGCGTCGACGCAAGCCGCGTGATTGGCGGGATCGGTTGATACGGTTGGAATGCTCAAGAATTGGAACAGCCGATCAAGCCCGCCCTTCCGCTCTGCGGCAAGGTGATCGAGCACGCTCGATAGGTCAGCGTGCGATGCGCGCGCTTGGCTCACTGCTGTCTCACTATTCGGCACCGGCACAGCGGTCCGGCCCCGCAAATGTGGCACAAGCCACGACTGAAGGACGGCAGTTTTCGGCGATGTGAGTTGTAGGGAAAGATTATTCGCTGAGCTGAACGTTGACGGCTTGAGGGCCTTTGCCACGGCGATCCGGTTCGGTTTCGAAGGTTACGCGCTGGCCTTCGTCGACGGCGGGGAGGCCTGACCGCTGCAGGGCCGAGATGTGCAGGAATACGTCCTTGCCACCATCGTCCGGCGTGATGAAGCCAAAACCCCGCGAATGATTGAAAAATTTGACCGTCCCGTTCTGGCGCATGGGAAGCTCCTTTCCCCCTTCCAATTGATCCGCATGCAAATAGAATCGCGGACCAAATTACGCAACTCCTAAGACGGGAAAAGAAACCGCGATGCCTCCTCAGAAGCGCGCGGCCAATCTTGACCCGATCTCAACGCAAAACGCGACCCACTCTAGGGTCGTGGGCCTGCTAAGTGCAAGACCCATCTACCCATTCGCGGGCGGGGGCGAGAGGGACGGATGCTGATTAGTTCGGATAGGGTGAGTGATCGGGGGGGCCGTTCAAGGACTCAGAACCGCCGGCGGGGAAGTCGAAATGCGGCCCGAAGTCCTTCGGTGCGGGAGGCATCTCCGGGAGTCCCCAGACATCGCTCAAGGTCATCGAATAGCCGCCGACGGCTGGGCCCGGAACGCGGTAGGTATTGAGCGTGCCGGGCTTGATGCGCCTCTGCTGGGCCTGAACCTCATCGGAGGGCAGACCGAAGGATAAGACCACCGTCAACGGAACGGCCAGGGCGAGAAGCCGGAAAATGGTGCGCTTCATCATGACGAAGGAGAATCCCTGGTTGATCCGAATCGGTCTAAGTCTAGGTTTCCGCAGGTTACCATCTCGTCACCGCCCCTCGAAGCGGCGAATTACGGACAAACGACGGCCGAGGTCGTGCACACGAAGCCGCCAGGCATTTTCTGACAATTGGTCGAACTATTCTTGATCTTGCCGCGCAGGCTGGCTGCACGCTGGGTGAGCTTGACCGATGCCTTAGTGGTTGCCGTGGCTGGATCCGGCCCATGCCCCTTCACGGTCACGGGCACGCAGGTCCCTGCCAGTGCCGGCCCTGCCATGACGGCAAGCCCAACCAGGGCGCCCAACAGAGTGCCGGCCTTCACCACTCTATGCTCTGTCATGGCGCCCTCCGAACTACGGGCAGACTTTCGCCGTGCTCGTGCAAACGAAGAGCGCTTTACCTTTGCTGCAGGAGGTCGGGGCGTTTCCGACGTGCACTGCCTTGAGTTTGCTCTTATGGGCCCAATGATTGACGGCGTGCGCAAGCTTGGCCTGCGACCGTTTGGAAGCGGCAGCCTCGCCTAAGCCCCTTGCCTTGACCGACACAAGAACGCAGCTGCCGGCGTGAGCCGGCTGCGAAACAACGGCAAACGCGGCGATGACGCCGAAGGCGACGCCGGCCATCACAACTTTACTCTGAATCATGTGTTTTTCCCCAACCCCTGGTCTTTTCGATCAGCCCCGCTTCAACGGACTATGGCAGACTTCCCGGCCTATTGCCCAGCGGATTCCGCTGGCGCGGACCGGGTCTCATCGCTTTCTCAAGTCACTGTGGCCGAATCCTTTTCGCATAGCGGAATCTTCGCGAGCATTTGCGCTCGATTTGTCGTCTAATGGCGCCGTTCTGGATCAGGCTCGCCGAGTTGCCGAGGCGGCGATGCGCAAACGGAGGACGTAGGATGAAGCCTATCAGACTGATAGCACTCGGAATTGTTGCGGCTGGAACAATCATTGGGACAGTCGCCTTGGCGGCGCCGGCCCCCACGCCTGCAATGCCCGAGGTAAATAGCTCGCTCGTGACACCAGCCTATTATTGTTGCTGGTGGTACCACGGGTACAAAAAGTGCTCTTATAACTGCGGCGGGGGGAGCTATCGGCCCTACTACAGGCCTTACCGATACCGCTATAACTACTAACGACAGGCCCTCAGGGCTTGCCGATTAAAGTCAAACGCCGGGCGTGTCGCCCGGCGTTTCCACAGCCTGAGATGGAGGCTCGGGGGGCCGTCCATCGTACATTGCCAGCGGTTCAGTTGACGAAGCTCGCGCTGCGCACAAATGCGCCGTAGGGATTGGCGGAGGACGCCAGAGTTATGCCCTTGGAGGGGCCTCTGCGTTCTTTTGCAAATTCCCTCGAGGCGATCGTCACGGCCCGATGCGCCCCTGCACGTGAGGCCACCGCGGCGCCCTTGTGCGCGCTCGCCCGCGACGCGACTTGCTTGACGGCCGGCACAGACTTCATGAGACCGGCGACGCTGCGCTTCTCGCTGCTGACCGAACTCCTTCCGGACGTGCTGACCCTGACCCGCGCGGTACCAGAGCCGAGCATACCAAGGCTCGACGCGGCAGCTTTGGACACGTCGATAATGCGTCCCGCCACAAAGGGGCCCCGGTCGTTGATCCTCACAACGACCGACTTGCCGTTGTTGAGGTTCTCGACCAACACCTTAGTGCCAAAAGGCAGCGAGCGGTGTGCCGCGGTCATTTCACTAGGGTTCATCATCTCGCCGCTCGCTGTACGTGAACGCAGCGCGTACCAAGATGCGTGTCCGACCTGATCAGCCAGAGCCAGGTTGGGAAGCAAGAGGGCAGCGCCGATGACGCCCATGGCAACGATGTTAGCGCGCATTTGAAACATGCGTTGAGCTCCTATTCGATTGTCTTGGGGTTGAAAGAGACCGACGACGAAATCAAGCCGGTCCGCACGCATGAGTGCTGGCCGCTAAGCTACGGGAGAACAGGGCGAAAAATCGACTTGCGGAGGGTAATTGAGGGGCCATTTGGGGGCGGCGCGATTAATCTTACCCGCCCGCGGCGAAGGTCATCGGGACTCGCGGCCGCGGGTCTCGTCCTCGCTGGAGCTGGCGCGCGGGCCGGGTCGCGAGCTTCCTGGGCTGAGCGTCCGCTTTTTGTCGTGCGACCGGCACGGGCAAGAAGGCCCGCGTTGCCGGCAACAGATGGTTAACGCGCGGGCGCGTAGGAGTCGGGGCCGTAACCGGCACAGGATCCCTTCAATCGTAAGTCATAACCAATGGTCTGGCACAGATAGACCTTGGTCAGGGGATCGTTGTGAACCTGCGCTCCAGTGACCTTGGAGCCATAGCTCCGGGCGACGAACGCGATCTGCTCTTCCTCGCAATAGGGCGTCGCGATCGGCCCATATTTGGTGATCTGAAAGTTGCCCCGGCACTCGATCCGCGCCTCCGCCGGCGTCACCAGCATCGCGGCCAGCAAGAGCGCCGCGCACCCGGCCACCCCCGCCTGCAGAATCATGCTCATGTTGTCTCCTCCTCGAATCGGAGCTCAGTCGTTCCGCTCGGTTCCCAGTCTGACTGACACAGCGGCGTACCTCAATGGTGTTTGGGGAGGCCGCATCGATCCAGGTTGGACCCGGCCCTTGCATGTAGTCACCGAGTGGTGCACTTGCCACAGGCACCCCCTAATCCTGCCCAATCCTTGATCAAACGCCGCCTAATCATTGCCCTTTTCTGTGATTACCTGTAAGCCATTGCGATGGGCTGGGGAACTGAAACGAGATGCCAAAGAAAAAGACAGCAGAGACGCAAGTCCAGCAAGAGCTAAGCTCCGACATGTCGACAAGCTTCTTGAACCGGGTCGGCTGGGTGCTGGAGCGCGAGCCCATGACCGGCGCGCAGGCCGCAGCGCTCAGGCGCCTTGCCGAGGAAATCAGAGAGCCCCACGCCTTCGATGCGGGCTTGAGCAAGAGCGAAGCCGCGCGACGGATCGACCGGCTGCAAGAAAGACTGAGGCTAGGCGAGTTGCCTCCCCACACGGACTAGCTTTCCTGCGCTTAGTTGCGGGGGAGTAAGGCTGTGCATGAACTTGGCGAGCATCCAATCTCGTTCCACGCGGCTTGTTGTTGCACTGGTCCTGACCTGCTGGACCGGTGCGTTGGCCGTGGAAGGAGCTGATGCGGCCTTGGCCCTGACGCTCACCTCTCCCGCCTTTAAGCCCGGCTCGCCGATTCCTTCGTTGTACACTTGCGAGGGCAAAGGCATATCGCCGCCGATTGCCTGGGAGGACGCGCCGCCGGGGACGAAAAGCCTCGCGTTCGTTCTCGACGATCCTGACGCCCCTGATCCGAAGGCGCCGAGGCGCGTCTGGGTGCATTGGGTGCTTTACAACATCCCCCCGGATGCGAAGGAACTTGCCGAGAATGCCGACAAGGGTGGACTGCCGGCCGGTACCGTTCGCGGGGTTACCGATTTTGGCAAGGCGGAATATGGCGGACCATGTCCGCCGATCGGGCGGCACCGATATTTTCACAAGCTCTATGCACTCGACACCAGGCTCGACCTCGCCGGCGCAACCAAGGCTGAGCTTGAGGCGGCCATGAAAGGCCATGTCCTGGGGAAGGCCGAACTGATCGGCACTTATCAAAAGGGCGACCGCTAAAACGCGGCACCCGCCTCTCATCCCTTGACCTGGGCTTTCCACTTCGCTTCAAGTGCGGAATGGCTAGACATCCGACGACACGCATCATGCGGAATGCGGTTTGCGCTGCGATTGGCGGCGCGATCCTGGTTGCCGCGGCGAGCCCGGCGCTCGCTGCGGCCTGCGCGAGCCCAGCGAACTTTCCGCGCTGGCTGCAAGGCTTCAAGCAGGAGGCCGCGGCGCAAGGCATTTCGCCCCAGACCATATCCGCTCTCGAGGGCCTCACCTATGACCAGGCTACGATCGCCAAGGACCGCGGCCAGGCGGTGTTCGCCCAGACATTCTTGCAATTTTCCGACCGCATGGTCGCCGGCTACCGGTTGCAGCAAGGTGCCGGCCTCCTCAAGAAGAATGCGGCGACCTTCGCCAAAATCCAGAAGCAATTCGGCGTGCCCGGTCCTGTGCTCGTTGCCTTTTGGGGCTTGGAGACCGACTTCGGCAGGGTGATGGGCAATATGCAGACGCTCCGCTCGCTAGCCACTCTGGCCTTCGATTGCCGGCGCCCAGACGAGTTCAAGACGCAACTGCTCGACGCGCTTCGCGTCATCGAGCGTGGTGATCTCAGGCCCGAAGAGATGCGCGGCCCCTGGGCAGGTGAGGTCGGGCAATTTCAATTCGTGCCGAGCGTCTACTACCAATACGCCGTCGATTTCGAAGGCAATGGCAAACGCGATCTCATTCACAGCACGCCCGACGCGCTCGCCTCCGCCGCCAACTACCTCGATGGCCTCGGTTGGAAGCCCGGCCAGCCTTGGATCGAGGAAGTCGTCGTGCCGGCGGACATGGATTGGGGTCAGGCCGACGTCACCATCAAGAAGCCGCGCGCTTATTGGGCCAAGAGCGGCGTAACTTACCGCAGCGGCAAGGCGCTGCCGGCGGACAACGTACCCACGGGACTGCTGTTGCCGATGGGGCGGAATGGTCCCGCTTTCCTGACCTATCCGAATTTCGACGTCTATCTGCAGTGGAACCAGTCGCTGGTCTATTCCACCACCGCGGCCTATTACGCGACGCGGCTCGCCGGCGCGCCGGCGATGAGCCGAGGGCGAGGGCCGATCAACTCATTGAGCATGGGCGAGGCGAAGCTGCTGCAACAGATCCTCACCAAGCGAGGCTATGACGTCGGCAAGATCGACGGTGTGATCGGGGCGGCGACGCGCTCGGCCATCCGTGAGATGCAGGTGAAGTACGGCCTGCCGGCTGACGGATATCCGACGCATGATCTGCTCGCGGCAATGCAGGGAGGGCGCTGAGGAGCGCCGTCGCTTTACGCCTGGGCTGGCGGTGCGGGCGCGAAGAAGGCTTGCAGCTGGCCCATGTCGTAATATTCAGTGAGCTTCACCGGCCAGCCGTCCTCCATGGTCCAGAAATTAGCCTTCGTCGTCTTCAGCGCTGCGCCCGTCTCCTTGTCGCCGTAGTGCATCGGGATCTCCACCGCAGCACGGTTTCTCTCAACGATGAGATCGGTCGTGTCGTAGCAGAGGATCTCGTATCGCTGCATGAACGTGCTCCAACGCTCAATCGCGAGCTTCTTGCCGTGTAGTGTTCCGCCCAAAGGATGGATCGTGACAGGGATGTGTATGACGTGACAGAAGTCATCGGGCAAATAGGTCGCCAGCCAGTCGAGATTCTGCGCCCGCCACGCATCGTAGATGTCGCCAAGGATCTCCCGCATGGTTTTTACCATGATCCCCTCCGTAGTCCCCCAATGAATCAACGCTAACACGCCCTTAGGCGCGCGGCATCACGATTCTATCTGCCTACGGATGACTTAACTGCAACGGTCGCCGGGAAAGCTGCTTGGCCGGCGAATCGCTCCGGATACTGAGCGTCGGACCGTGGTAAAGTACGAGCGCGGCCGCTGGAGGTCGCAACCAGGGAGAGATGCGCGGCGGCATCCTCAAGAGGAGGGAATGCCATGGAAGGGACTTTGATAAATCTTGTTATCCAGTTGATCGCTGGAGCCATCGGCGGTACGGCGGCCGGCAACGCCCTGAAGGACTTGAGCATGGGCAAAGCCGGAGATGCCATCAGCGGTGCGATCGGCGGCGGCGTGGTGGGTCAGATCCTCGCGGCAGTGCTCAACTCACCAGAGGCAGCCGCGGCAGCGCAGGGGATCGATATTGGCGGCATCGTCAAGGACCTGGTCGGCGGCAGCGTAGGCGGCGCGGCGGTGATGGCCATTATCGGCGCCATCCGCAATGCCATGGCGAAGTAGCTGACCTGAACGGTCGTACAAGTCTCTAGGCTCACGCCTCACGGGCGAGGACCGGATCAACGCTAGCGGGGCTTGCCGCTCTTCTGGCGCAGCGCCCGCGTGCCTGGCTTTCCGGCCTTCGAGCGCCCGCGCGATTTGCTAAGAGCGGCGAGGGGGATCTCCCGATTGTGCGGGCCCATCTCGGCGAGCGTCGGCTTGTGCGGGCGGTTCAGTGGCGCTGAGATCGACTCCTCCACGGAGCGCTCCAACTCGTTCTGACGCGCTAGCGGATCGTCGGCGATGGCGAGCTCCATGTGACGCAAGCGCTTGACCTCGTCGCGGAGACGGGCAGCCTCCTCGAATTCGAGGTCGGCGGCGGCGGCGCGCATGCGTTTTTCCATGTCGGCGATGACGCCTTCGATGTTGTGACCGATCAGCGCCTGGTCGTCCTCGCCGAAACCAGTCCCCGCATCGACCAGCACGTGATCGCGCTCATACACCGAAGCCATGATGTCGCCGATGTGCTTCTTGACGCTTTCCGGCGTGATGCCGTTCGCCTTGTTCCAAGCCGTCTGCTTCTCGCGGCGGCGGTTGGTCTCGGCGATGGCGCGCTCCATCGATCCGGTCATACCGTCGGCATAGAGGATGACCCGGCCGTCGATATTGCGGGCGGCCCGGCCGATGGTCTGGATCAGTGAGGTCTCGGAGCGCAGGAAGCCTTCTTTGTCCGCGTCGAGGATCGCCACCAGCGCGCATTCGGGGATGTCGAGACCTTCGCGCAACAGATTGATGCCGACCAATACGTCGAAAGCGCCGAGCCGGAGATCGCGGATGATCTCGATGCGCTCCAGCGTCTCCACGTCGGAATGCATGTAGCGTACGCGGATGCCCTGCTCATGCATATATTCGGTGAGGTCCTCGGCCATTCGTTTGGTCAGCGTGGTGACGAGCACGCGGTAGCCTTGAGCCACCACTTTCCGCGTCTCGTCGATGAGGTCGTCGACTTGGCTCGTGGCCGGGCGCACCTCAACCGGCGGATCGATGAGGCCCGTGGGTCTGATCACTTGCTCGGCAAAGGCGCCTTGCGTCTGCTCAAGCTCCCAGCCGCCAGGCGTGGCCGACACACAGACGGTTTGCGGCCGCATGGCGTCCCACTCCTCGAAGCGCAGCGGCCGGTTGTCCATGCAGGAGGGGAGGCGGAAGCCATATTCGGCGAGGGTGGATTTGCGCCGGTAGTCGCCGCGGAACATGCCGCCAATCTGCGGAACGGTGACATGGCTCTCATCAACGAAGACGAGCGCGTTGTCGGGCAGATATTCGAACAAGGTCGGCGGCGGCTCACCTGGCTTGCGGCCGGTAAGGTAGCGCGAATAATTCTCGATGCCGGCGCAGGAGCCGGTTGCCTCCATCATCTCCAGATCGAACAGCGTGCGTTGCTCGAGCCGCTGCATTTCCAGCAAGCGGCCGGCCCGATTGAGCTCGTTCAGGCGAATCTTGAGCTCTTCCTTGATGCCACGCACCGCCTGTTTCAGCGTCGGCTTCGGCGTTACGTAGTGGGAGTTGGCGTAGACCTTGACCATGCCGAATTCGTCGGTCTTGGCGCCGGTCAAGGGGTCGAACTCGGTGAGGCTCTCAACCACATCGCCGAACAGCGAAATACGCCAGGCACGGTCCTCAAGATGCGCGGGCCAACACTCGATGGTGTCGCCGCGCACGCGGAACGAGCCGCGGGAGAAATTCATGTCGTTGCGCCGATAATGCAGTGCGACGAGGTCGGCGATCAGCTGGCGCTGCTCTATTTTGTCGCCGCGCTTCACGCTGAAAGTCATCGCCGTGTAGGTTTCGACCGAGCCGATACCGTAGATGCAGGACACGCTTGCCACGATGATCACGTCGTCGCGCTCGATCAGGGCGCGGGTCGCGGCATGGCGCATGCGGTCGATCTGCTCGTTGATGGAGGAGTCCTTCTCGATATAGGTGTCGGTGCGCGGGATATAGGCCTCGGGCTGGTAGTAGTCGTAATAGGAAACGAAATACTCGACTGCGTTATCCGGGAAGAAACTCTTGAACTCGCCGTAGAGTTGGGCCGCGAGCGTCTTGTTGGGTGCGAGCACGAGGGCAGGCCGCTGGGTCGCCTCGATCACCTTGGCCATGGTGAAGGTCTTGCCGGAGCCGGTGACGCCAAGCAGCACCTGGTCGCGCTCGAGCGCATTGGCCTGGGATACCAACTCGGCGATGGCCTGAGGCTGGTCGCCTTTGGGCGAAAGCTCGGAATGAATGCGCAAAGGCGCGCCGCCCTCGGATTTCTCCGGGCGCGGTGGCCGGTGTGGCGTGAAGGAGGCGGCCACGCCGGTGACCAGCGGATGGTCTTGCATCAGCGGTTGCGGCGACTCGCCGAAGCCTGGGGGTCGACGGTCGGCGCCGACCGGCAAGCCGCTCGACGGCAGGCCGGCAAACTCGCTCGTGACCGCGCGGGGCTCGGCGCGCGAGCCAAAGGTCTTCGGTCCACGATAGGGCATGGTCCGAATATGGCGGCGGGGCAGGGGCTTGGCTAGGGGGCGCCAGCTTTCTCGTCTATGCCAGCAGGATGGCGGCGTATGACGGCCTCAGTGCGGTGCAGTATGGCCGTTTTGCACCTGCGTGCCGCGTGGAGTCTCGAACCGGATCGACCACGGCCTTACCGAGCCAAAGAACACCGGCGACGTTTGCGACCATGCGCCTGCCACAATGCCACTTTCTGCTGCGATCGTCGTATAATGAAAAAAACAATTGAACTCGTCACGCGGGACGGCAAGCTTGGACCTGTGAGAATGATTCGTGCATGCACGCGTCCGCTGCCGGCGGCCGCCTGCGGCCAGTAGATGAGAATCGGAGCAGAACCATGGCTACGAGAACGAGTGGGAAGAAGCGCTCTACGAGCAAGAAGACGAGTGCACGCAAGACCACCCGCCGCGCGAGCGCCGCGCGGTCGGGAGCGAAGAAGTCCAGCGCCAAGAAGAAGGCCCCGGCGCGCAAGAAAGCCGCCGCGCGCAAGACGGTGGCCCGCAAGGCGCCGGCGAAGCGCGCAGCGGCGAAGAAGCCGGCCGCGAAACGCGCAGCAGCGAAGAAACCAGCCGCGAAACGCGCCGCACCGAAGAAAAAAGCAGCAGCGAAAATGCCGGCAATGGCGGCAGCGCCGAAACCGATGGCCCCGGCCCCGAAGCCGGCCATGCCCGCCGCGCCGCAACCGGCACCGCGTCCCATGGCCCAGCCTTCCATGGGAGCGCCCACGCCGCCGCGGCCTGCCGCTCCCATTGGCGGAGGTGGAATGCCCACGGGCGGAACGATGCCGAGTTCAAGCCCAAGCTCAAGCCCACAGCCTTATCGGCCGTCCTGGGCGAGAGACGACGACGATATGTAGTTGCCAGGGGAGGGGCGGCTTTCGCGCCGGCCCTTCCCTCATCATTCGGGGCGGCGGCCGCAAGGCCGAGACGCTGCATAACATCGAGCCAGTGCTCGGCAAGCAGCGGGCGATCTTACGGTTGACCGCTTGCGGCGCTCGACGGCGCGCACCAACAGCTCATTCCGCTCTTCCGGTTCACCATCACTGCTGGATAGCTCGGCCATTGGCTTTCCCTCAGGTATGACGCACGGGGACGCCCAGTCCCACTCGCTTCCCTGGCTAACCTAGCCTATCCCGTTGTGGCTCCCAACATCTCGCACGAGGCTCGAATGTCTTTTGTTTCTGCTCTGATCCAGCCTGGACAGTGGCCCTACATCGCCCCGATCATCCTTCTCTTCTGCTCGAATCTGTTCATGACCCTGGCGTGGTATGGCCACCTCAAGTTCAAGACGGTGTCGCTCGTGGTCGTCGTGCTGGTGAGGTTGGGCCTCGCCTTCGTGGATATTCTTTGCAGCTATTCGCGGCTTCGCCGCGGTTTGACGAGAGAGCAACCGTTCGCCTGATTGCGCTAGGCGCCGGCCTCGTCTTTCACGGCCAAGCCTAGCGCCAGATCGAGTCTCCGGACGGCCTGGGCCGTCCGGATCAGGTAAAGAACCTAAACGCCTCTAAAAACGTTTCCCACCGCAAGTATGATATAGGCGATGATGGCCACCCAAAAGGCATTGGCGCTGATCAAGGGGATCGCGACGAACGTACCGATGATGGCGAGCACGGCCAAAATCAGTGAAATCACAAAGACCGCGGTGGTCGGCGGTGACAAATTCATCTCCAGCCCTCCCTTATTGACGGGCGAAATGTAATCGTTTTCTGTCCAAAAGCGAGGCGCTTGGCCTGCTTGCGCACAGGCCGCCCTCGCCAGGGACGCTTGTCTGGGCACAACGAGGAGGAGAGAAGCGATGCATCCCATCATGCGGTTGATCCTCGGGCTTTGCGCTCTTGCCCTGATCATGCTGGGGGTCGCTTTCGCGCTTCCTGGGCATGTCACTATCGCGCGTTCGGTGGTGATCAATGCGCCCGAGGCGGTGGTGTTTCCCTATCTCAACGATTTGCACCGCTTCGGCGACTGGTCGCCCTGGGCCGCGCGCGATCCCCAACTCACCGTGACCTACTCCGGCGCGGACCAAGGCAAAGGTGCCAAGGTCGAATGGACGAGCGACAAACCGTCCGTCGGGCCGGGCAGCATGGAGATTACCGATAGCAATCCGAACCACCACATCGATCTCGCGGTCAGCTTCAACGGCCTGGATGGAACCAGCTACTATGATGTTGGCCCCTCGGGGTCCGGCAGCAAGGTGACTTGGGGCTTCGGCTATGAGTTCGGGCACGAGCCCGCTCAAGCGCTGGAAGGCTTTGATGCTCGATCGCTATGTCGGCGCCGAATACCGCGATGCTCTCGCCAAGCTTAAGGACAAGATCGAGTCGGAACGCAGACCCATGGCGCCGACACCGCCGGCCGCGGCACTCGGCGCACCTGAGCAGCCTGGCGCAATTCCCGGCGCCGCGCCCGAGGGTATGCCGGGCATGCCTGCTCCGGCGGGCGCGCCCGTCGCCGAGCAGCCGCAGGCCGCGCCCGCTGCCCCGGACACTGCCGCGCCTCAAGCGGCAACACCGCCGGCGCCGGCAGCGCAGCCAACGCGCACGCCTACCAAAAGGCCAAAGCGACCGTAGGGAGAATTGCTAGAGCTTCTGCTCGTCGCTCTTGGGCGGGCTCGCCGGTTGATCCCCTTGGATCGCCTCGATGATGAGGTGGAGCGCACCCGAGAGCGTCGTATCGAACCGCGAGCAACTGTCCGACCGAGCAGCGGCGGGCGGCGGCGGAGCGCCTGGTTCCAGGGTTTGCACCGCGTGCGGGTCGAGAATTTGACGCCCGGTGACCATGTAGGGGCGGGTGCTGCCGTCGGCGGTGATGACAGTGATGCGATCGCCGATTGCGACATCGCCAAGCAAATGCGGATCGTGCGCGTCTTGAGCCATCGACGTCCGTGCAACCTCGAAGGTCCGTTCCGACCTTTGGTCGTCGGCAGGGTAATGAACGGCGGCACTCAGTCCCAGCCGCGGCACCACGGAATAGACCGCCGGAGTAGCGCGGTCCCAGGGCCAGGGCTTTGGCTGAGGCTCGCCGGCAAGAGCGTGGTTCCAGGCCGCTTGGCGCAGCGACTGGGCAAGGCCAGTCTTCGCTTTATTGTATAGGCTCTCCTCCCCGGGAAGCAGAGCGAGCATGGCCACCAAGGCGACCGCCAACCCAATCCTCCAGCCGCGCACCTGGCGCGAGCGGAGGAAATGGAGGAGGAACTGTACCGACCCCCGTTCCGGCATCAGATCCCCCTCCTAATTCGCCGCGGGGAGGTAGAGTCGCGGCGGTGGCAGCGCCACCATGCAAGCGTCGCCACGCAAAGACTCGCAAGAAGCACCACGAACACGGTCGACCCCCCCTCCCGGGTCGCGAGCAGATCCGGCAGGCCGACTTTAATGGTGAGGAGAGCGGAGAAAAGAAAGAGTGTCGAAAGGAGCGAGGGCGATTGCAGAACCCCCTCGTTCAAGTGCGGAGCCTGGCGTTGAATGTTCATGCCCTGGCCTTTGCAAATCCTCCGGCACCGACCGAAGCCAAACACCCCATTAGGGCGCATGCTTAACCGGATTAAGGCTATCCACGGCAATCGCGCCGCAACTGTGGCGCAATTGAGGACGCGACGACTTTCCCACATGTGGGGAACCTCACCCCCCTCCCGCAAGTTAGCGGCTCATCACCATTGAAACAATGTCAGCCGGAGCAAGCCGCTTCGCGCGAGACCAATCCCAACCCCGAGGAGCCCGGACTCATGGCCAAAATGAAATCGTTGGAGGATCTTTTCATCAACCTGCTCAAGGACATGTACTATGCCGAGAAGCAGATCCTGAAGGCGCTGCCGAAGATGGCGAAGCAGGCCGATTCTTCAGAACTGCGGCGGGCCTTCGAGCACCATCTCAAGGAGACCGAAGGGCAGGTCGAGCGCCTCGAACAGGTGTTCGCCTTATGCGACACCAAGGCCGCCGGAAAGACCTGCCAGGCCATCAAAGGCATTCTCGGAGAAGGCGAGGAGGACATGAAGGACGCTGCCGACGCCGATGTCCTCGATGCCGGCATGATCGCCGATGCCCAGGCCGTGGAGCATTACGAGATCGCCCGTTACGGCACGCTCATCGCTTGGGCCAACCAACTCGGCATGAAGGAAGCGGCAACGCTGCTCAACCAGACGCTCGAGCAGGAATACAACGCCGACCGGACATTGACGGAGCTCGCCGAGAACAGCCTGAACCGGCAGGCGGCTGCCTAAATCGCGGGCACGCAGCCTCAAAGATTTGCCGGACGGCGCGGGTCTTCCCGCGCCGTCTTGCATTTCAGCCTTAAGTCTTGCACGGAGCGGGGCTCCGCGCTTAGGGTGCGCCGCGTCAGGCTACGCATTTTTCGCGGTCATTCACTTGAGCATCCAGGAGAATCAGCATGGGTCTCATCGCCCACGCACTTGAGAGGGTGAAACCCTCGCCAACCATGGCGATTACCAGCAAGGCGCGCGAGATGAAAGCCGCCGGCTTCGACGTCATCGGGCTCGGAGCGGGGGAACCGGATTTCGACACCCCGGACAACATCAAGCAGGCGGCAATCGCCGCGATCCAGCGCGGCGAAACCAAATACACTGCTGTCGACGGCATTCCCGAACTGAAGCGGGCGATCGTCGCCAAGTTCGAGCGGGAGAACGAGCTTACCTACAAGCCCTCTGAGATCACCGTGGGCAGCGGCGGCAAGCAGGTGCTCTACAACGCGCTTCTCGCCACGCTTAACCCGGGCGACGAGGTGATCGTGCCGTCGCCCTATTGGGTGAGCTATCCGGATATCGTGCTGCTCGCCGGCGCCACGCCGGTGGTGGTCGAGACCAAGCTCGAGGAGGGATTTCAACTCAGTCCCAAGGCGCTCGCCGCGGCAATCACGCCGCAAACGAAGTGGTTCATCTTCAATTCGCCGTCGAACCCGACCGGCGCCGCCTATACGCGCGAGGAGATCAAGGCGCTCACCGACGTGCTGCTCAAGCATGAGAACGTGTGGGTGCTGTCCGACGATATTTACGAGCATCTCGTCTATGACGGGTTCGCCTTCTCCACTCCGGCGCAGGTCGAGCCGAAGCTCAAAGGCCGCACGCTCACCATGAACGGCGTCTCCAAGGCCTATTCCATGACCGGCTGGCGTATCGGCTTTGCCGGAGGGCCTGAGCCGTTGATCAAGGCCATCGCTACGCTGCAATCGCAGTCAACTTCGAATCCCTGCTCGATCAGCCAATGGGCTTCGGTAGAGGCGCTGGAAGGTCCCCAGGATTTCCTCAAGCGCTGGGTCGCGTCCTTTCAGGACCGTCGCGACCTCGTCGTCTCGATGCTCAACCAGGCGAAGGGGATCAGCTGCCCGACGCCGGAAGGAGCCTTCTACGTCTATCCATCTTGCTCCGGCGTCATCGGCAGGACGTCGCGAGACGGCAAGAAGATCGGAAGCGACGAAGACTTTGCCACCGCGCTGCTCCAGGAGGAGGGCGTTGCCGTGGTGCATGGCGCGGCGTTCGGACTCTCGCCTTTCTTCCGCATTTCCTACGCTACCGGCATCGAGGCACTGGAAGAGGCTTGCCGGCGCATTCAGCGCTTTTGCGCCAACACGACCTAGGCGCGAGATCGGCCGGCAGGGATGGGGTCCAAGATGAAGCTCAGCACGGGCAACCAGATCAACGGCAAGATCATGGAGATCCGCAAGGGCGCGGTTACGGCCATCGTCTATGTCGCAATCGCCGGAGATACCATGCTCGAAGCGAGCGTCACCATCGCCTCCTTGGAGGCCCTTGGTCTATACGAGGGCAAGAGCGTGATCTTGATGGTGAACCCCGGCGACATCATCATCGGCTGCGAATAGGGCGCCCTACGCGCCGCCGCATTGGCCAATCGATGCGGCATGGGAGCGATCGTCACGACCGGATCAGCGCCGCCGTTACGCATCCTCACGCTTCCCGACGGACGTCGCGTCGGCTGTGCCGAATACGGCAATCCTCTCGGGCTGCCGGTGCTCGCCTTGCACGGGACGCCGGGCTCGCGCTTGATGTTCGCTCTAGCGCACAAGGCGGCGCGCGAAAGGGGCGTGCGCCTGATCGCGCCCGAGCGGCCGGGATACGGCCTCTCCGATTATCGTCGTGCCGAAAGCCTTGCGCAAATCGCCGAGGATCTGAGCGCCGTGGCCGATGCCTATGGGCTCGACCGCTTCGCTGTCATCGGCGTATCCGGCGGCGGACCTTATGCCGTGGCAGCGGCGGCAGCGATGCCTGACCGCATCAGCCTGCTCGGGCTGGTCGGTCCGGTGGGTGAGGTCGCCGATGGCGAGCTTCGCCTCTCCCGGTTTCACAAGCTCTTGTTCAAGGGACTGGCCCGCAGACCTTGGGCGATGCGGGTACTCTTCCGCCGCCTGAGGTCTATGGTGTTCAAGTCGCCTGACACCACCTACCGCTGGCTGATGCGCCGGGCGCGCACGCCGGACCGCGATGTCCTGTCGCGATACGACGTGAGGGCCAGCCTGCAAGCGGCGATCGGCGAGGGGTTGCGGCCAGGCGTGGAAGGAGCCGCGCAGGACCTCCGGCTCTTTTGCGCGCCTTGGGGCTTGCAGTTCGCCGAGATCGACGTGCCAACCATCGTCTGGCAAGGCAGCGACGATCCGGTGGTGCCCGCGGCGGCGGCCTACGCGCTGGCGCGAGCCTTGCCCAATTGCCGGTTGGACGTGATCCCGGCCGCCGGGCACTATTGGGTGTTCTCCCAGTTCGGGCTGATCCTCGATGCGGTGGCGGCCGCGCTTCGCGCCGATGCGGCCGCCAGTGGTGTAACACCCGCGGAGCGGATCGAGTGAGACCGGAATTCACCCACTGTGCCCTGCATGTGCACGATCTCGACCAGTCGATCACCTTCTATGAGAGTTATTGCGGGCTACGCGTCGTAAAGGAGCACGGCCGGGGCGACGAGCGCACGGTGTGGATGGCGAATGGGGGTGACCGTGCCGAATTCGTGCTGGTGCTGCTCGGCGGTGGGTCGGAGCGTGCGCAAGGCAAGGACGACATGACGCATTACGGCTTTGCGGTCTCTTCTCGCTCCGAAGTCGAGGCCATAGCCGAACGCGGCCGCCGAGAGGGGCGGTTGTTTTGGGAGCCGCAGGAGTTCCCGTCGCCGACCGGTTATTTGTGTGCGGTCAAGGACCCGAGCGGCTATGTCATCGAATTTTCATATGGCCAACCGCTCGGGCGACGGCGCTAGCAATGCGCTAATCATGATTGCTTCCTTCGATGGGATGCGGCGTTCTGACACTGGAACGGGAAGGATACCTGCGCGTAAATCCGCGCGGTGGGGGGTGACGAAGCGAATCGCACTTACCCCAATGGTGCGGACCTCCCATGCTTGGCAAACCTGTTTTCTTCGACCCGACGGGCAAACGGGCGCGCCTTCTGCAGGTGCTTGCGTGGGGCCTCGGCACCCTCAGCGCCATCATCATGGTTGGATTCTTTGCGATCCTAATGATCGCGCATCGGCCAGGCGACGGCAGCTTTGACCGGCAGCTCACATCGCATGCTCCGATCCGTTGCGCCTGGGCGCCGACGTGTTCGGCCGCCCACGGGATTGCCGTTACGGCGGCGGCTGATCCGGAGTTGCTCAAATCGGCGTCCATGCTTGCCGCTGAACTGCGCGAAAAGGAACGGACCCTCCGTCTGCGGCCGCAGGCCGCCGTGCTTGATCGCCACCCGGTTCCAGTGGCCCTTAGAGGCCCGACCGACCGGCCGTTGAGCATCGGCTTCTACGTCAATTGGGACGACAACAGCTATCCGGCGCTCAAGCGGTCCCTTCCAAATCTCGATTGGGTCGTCCCGGGCTGGCTTACGCTCGACGGGCAGGAAAATGCCGTCAAGGCAGACATAGACGACCGCGCGCTGAACTTTATTCAGGCGACCAAGCCAGACATTCCGATCCTGCCCATGATCCAGAACATGGTAGACGGCAAATGGGATACATCGGGATTGGCAAAGGTGCTTGCCGATCCGGCGGCCCGCGCGGCGCGGATCAGCGACATCGTTGCGGTTCTCGAAACAAACAAGTTTCAGGGGCTGACCGTCGACTTCGAAGAGGTGCCGGACAGCTCGCAAAAGGATCTGCAAGGGTTTCTATCCGAACTCGCCAGTGCCCTGACCGCGCATGGCTTCGCCATGGTTCTCGCGGTGCCATTCGACGATGACAGCTGGCCCTACGCCACCTATGCGCAGATCGCCGACTACATGCTGCTCATGGCCTACGATCAGCACTGGAATGAGAGCTCGCCAGGAAGCGTTGCCGGTCAGGATTGGTTCGAGGACACCCTCGACAGGCGGATGCAGGAGCTAGACCCGAACCGCACGATCGTCGCCATCGGCGGCTATGGCTACGATTGGGTGAAAGGCCAGCCAACCCAGGAGCTGACCTTCGAAGAGGCTGTGCTCTCGGCCCGGGATTCCGAAGCCGATATCGTCTTCGACCCGCAAACTGCCAACCCGCACTTTTCCTTCATCGAAGACGATGGCAAGCGCCATGACGTGTGGTTTCTGGATGGCGTCACCGCCTACAACCAGATCGAAACCGGCGATTCCTATCGCGTTGCCGGCTATGCGCTTTGGCGGCTCGGAGCTGAAGATCCCTCGATCTGGTCGGTGATGGGTCAGAGCTATGCGATCACGCCACCGGCCGGGCTCAATGAGATTGGTACCAGCGAGGATATCGACTTCGAGGGCGAGGGCGAGATGCTGCGCGTCGGCGAAAACCCCGCTCCCGGCGCGAGAACGTTCGAAGTCGATCAAAAGACCGGTCAGATCGTCGACGAGGCTTATAAGGTCATACCGACCCCTTTCGTCATTGAGCGCACTGGCGACAAGCCGAATCTGCTCGCGCTGACGTTCGATGACGGTCCCGATCCCGACTGGACACCGAAGATCCTCGACATCCTCAAAGAAAAGGGCGTTCACGCGAGTTTCTTCATCGTCGGCGAGAACGCAGAAGCCAATCCCGATCTGGTGCAGAGGATCCTTGCCGAGGGGCACGACATCGGCAATCACACCTTCACCCATCCCAACCTCGGTGATTTATCCGAGTCTCTCGTCAAGCTCGAGATCAACGCGACCCAGCGGCTCTTCGAGGCTCTGACGGGACGCTCGATGCGTCTGTTTCGCGCCCCCTTCCTCGGCGACGCTGAGCCGACGACGAGCGACGAAATCGTACCGATCAAAATTGCCCAATCGATGGGCTACGTGACCGTGGGACTGCATGTCGATACGAATGACTGGCTGCATCCCCCGGCGGACGTCATCGTGGATCGCGTGCTCGATCGGGTCACAGACCCCAACCCCGATATGAAGGGACACGTGATTCTCTTGCATGATTCTGGAGGTGACCGATCGCAAACCGTCGCCGCGTTGCCGAAGCTCATCGATACTCTTAGGGCCAAAGGCTACAAATTCGTGCCTGTCTCGGAGCTTGCCGGACTGACGCGCGATCAAGCAATGCCGCCCGTGCCGCCGCGTTCTCTTGGCCAATTTGTGAGCCTGCCGGTGTTCATGACGCTCGGCTGGATGGGGCGCGCCGTTACAGCGCTTTTCATCCTCGCGCTTTGTCTCGGCATGGCGAGGGTCTTTCTCCTCACGGCGATCGGGCTTGGCAACCGGCATTCGGAATCGCGCCGTGTTCCGCCACGGCTCCCCGACACGCCGCCGCTTCAGACAGTGCTGATCCCAGCGCATAACGAGGCAAAAGTCATCGTCGGCTCGGTGGGTCACATTCTGGCGAGCGACTATCCAAATTTGGAAGTGGTGGTCATCGATGACGGCTCGACCGACGGCACGGCCGAATTGGTGACCGAGCACTACCGCAACAATCCGAGGGTCAAGCTCCTGACCATCCCCAATGGCGGCAAGGCGACGGCGCTCAATTGCGGACTGAAAGAGGCGCGGGGCAGCGTCGTGGTGGTCGTCGATGCGGATACGCATTTCGAGATGGATGCAATCTCCAAGCTCGTGCGCTGGTTCGAGGACCCTGCGGTCGCCGCGGTAGCGGGCAATGCCAAGGTCGGGAACCGCGTCAACGTGATTACCCGCTGGCAGGCGCTGGAATATGTCACCAGCCAGAACCTGGAGCGTCGTGCCCTTGCCGCGCTCGGCTGCATCACCGTCGTTCCGGGGGCCATAGGCGCCTGGCGGCGGGAAGCGATCGAGCAGCTGGGTGGCTTTTCGGTCGATACTCTTGCGGAAGACCAGGATCTGACCATCGCGCTGCTCCGCGCTGGGTACAAGGTCCTCTATGACAGCTCGGCGGTAGGATGGACCGAGGCTCCCGATACCGTCTCCGGCCTTGCTAAGCAACGGTTCCGTTGGGCCTTCGGAACCCTGCAATGCCTGTGGAAGCACCGGCAGGCGACGTTTCGACCTCGCTACGGCGCGCTGGGCCTTATCGCTCTGCCACAGACCTGGCTGTTCCAATTTCTTCTCTCCGTGGTCGCCCCCTTGGTGGACGTCGCGCTCATTTGGCAACTCTCCTTTTCCGCGCTCAAGCTGGTTCAGCACCAGGACCAGTTCGATCTCGATGCCTTGCGCAAAGTGTTCATCTACTATCTCGCGTTTCTCATTGTCGATCTTGGGAGTGCGGCGCTGGCCCTCGCCATGGAGCGCCGCGAGAAGTGGTCATTGTTGCCCTGGCTGGTGCTGCAGCGCTTTGGCTACCGGCAGCTGATGTATTACATCGTGCTCAAGGCATCGATCACAGCGGCCGTCGGACCATTGGTTGGTTGGGGCAAGCTCGAGCGGAAGGCGACCGTCGGGGCCGCGACATAAAGCGGGTTCGGGCCTACAATTTGTCGTACGTCAAACAGCAACAGTCCTTGAATCCGTCTTGACGCATCTTGCAGGAAAGCTTCTCCTCGGCCCCCTGGCAGACTTGAGGGGCGGCGTCGGCGGCGAGCCCGTTGCGGCATGTGGCGGTGTAATGGACGCAGTTGCCGCCCAACAATTCTGAATCCTTCGGGCAATGGCAGTTTGGTGGTGTCCCCACCATGCCGCGTTCGCAGCCCATATTGGTTGCCTCGGACGCTCCCTCTGGCGGCTCGCAATACCCGCCGGACGCGTTCGGGACGGCGAGGACCGTGTAGCCTGGAGGGCATGAATGCTCGCCCGGCTTGACCGCTTCCTGTGAATTGTCGGCGGGGGGTGTCACGACCTGCTCGCCGGCGCTGCCCTCCGGTGTTTCGTTCGGAGGCCCGCTGTCGCCAGTGCCAGGGATGGCGTTCTTCCCATGTTGGGGACCTCCCGGTGCTGCCTTGCACTGGAACTTTCCATCGAACATTCCACAGGAGAAGATCGCGACGGCTCTGTCGCCGCCGAGCACCGAGGGCAGCAGCCAAAGAAACGATGCCAACAGAAAGGCGCACAGCTCACGCATGAAGTTTCGTCCCCAGGGGTCATAAGCATAATGACATAGGAGGTAGACCAGAGCAGTGGCGTAAGGCCGCCTCTACCAAGGGGCAGGGTGACCCAAATTGGGCCTCTTGCCAGAGGCGCTTTCGCTTGTCACGATAGCTTCACCAAAGGCTTGCGCGGGTAGGTGCGTCAGGGGCCTTCCCGCGGTGAACAACAACCGAGGGAGGAGACCCATGGGTCAAGCGCAGGGCCAACCAGCCCGCAGCGCCCGCTGCATCGCACTGGTTGGCCCCTATCTCAGCGGTAAGACGACACTTCTCGAAGCCATCCTCGCGCGCACCGGCGCCATCGGCCGGCAGGGCACCATGGCGGCCAAGAACACCGTCGGAGACGCCTCGGAAGAGGCGCGCCATCATGGCATGAGTGTAGAGCTCAATGTGGCCAACGTCGATTTTCTCGGCGACAGCTACACCTTCCTCGATTGCCCTGGCTCGATTGAATTCCAAGCCGACGCCGCCAATGCGCTCGCCGCTTGCGACGCAGCCATTGTGGTGTGCGAGCCTGACGAGAAAAAGGTCCCTGCGCTCCAGCTGATCCTCAAGCAGCTTGAAGATCGCGGCATTCCCCACTTCCTGTTCGTCAACAAGATCGACAAGGCCGAGACGCGCATCCGCGACGTCGTTCCGATGCTGCAGCCGGCCTCGACCAGGCCGCTGGTGCTGCGCCAGGTGCCGATCTGGGAGAACGACATCGTCACCGGCTTCATCGATCTCGCTCTTGAGCGCGCTTTTGTCTATCGCGAGCATGCGCCGAGCGAAGTCATCGCCATTCCCGACGCTCTTGCCGACGGCGAGAAGCAGGCGCGTTTCTCCATGTTGGAAAAACTAGCCGACTATGACGACGAGCTGATGGAGCAGCTGCTCGAAGACGTTCCACCACCGCGCGATAAGGTGTTCGACGACCTTTCCAAGGAGCTGCGCGACGGCGTGATCTGCCCGGTGCTGATGGGCTCGGCGGAAAACGGCAACGGCATCCTGCGACTGCTGAAAGCGCTGAGGCACGAAGCCCCTTTTGTCGAAGCCACAGCTAAGCGCCTCAAAGTCGATGGCGCGCCGTCCTGCGCCTATATCCTCAAGACCTTCCACACCGCTCATGGCGGCAAACTGTCGCTCGCCCGCGTTCTCGCCGGCAGTTTCACCGACGGCACCACGGTGCATGGCGGCGCCGACGACGAGCGCCTCTCCGGCCTCTTCACTCTCATGGGCCAGGAGCCGACCAAGCGCGGCGAGGCGAAGCCAGGCGATACCGTCGCCTTCGGACGTCTTGAGAGCGTGAAGACCGGCGACACGCTGGTCGCCGACAAGGCGAAGCCGGTGAAGCTCGAAGCCGTGGCACCCAGCCAGCCCGTGTTCGGCCTCGCCATCGCCGCCAAAGAGAAGAAGGACGAGGTGAAGCTCACCGCGGCCATCGCCAAGATCATCGAGGAAGATCCCTCGATCTCGCTCAGTCACAGCCAGGACATGGGCGAGATGGCGCTATGGGGGCAGGGGGAGATGCATCTCCGCGTCGCGCTCGAGAAGCTCATCAGCAAATATGGCATCGACGCCTCGACCAGGCCGCGCCAGATCCCCTACAAGGAGACCATCCGCAAATCGACCGAGGTTCGCGGCCGTCACAAGAAGCAGTCCGGCGGCCACGGCCAGTTCGGCGACGTGGTGGTGACCATCAGCCCGCGGCCGCGCGGATCAGGCTTCGAGTTCTCCGACGACATCACCGGCGGCGTGGTGCCGAAGAACTACATCCCCTCGGTCGAGATCGGCGTGCGCGACTACCTTCATTCCGGCCCACTCGGCTTCAATGTGGTCGATGTCGGCGTGTGCTTGATCGACGGCTCCTATCACTCGGTCGATTCCTCCGATATGGCCTTCCGCCAAGCCGGACGCATCGCCATGAGCGAAGGTCTGCCGCAATGCTCGCCGGTACTGCTTGAGCCTGTCATGGCGGTCGAGATCGCCATCCCCTCCGAGGCCACGGCGAAGATCAACGGCATCATCTCCTCACGTCGCGGGCAGATCCTCGGTTTCGATGGGCGGCCGGGCTGGCCGGGCTGGGACCTGGTGCAGGCGCAGATCCCAGAGGCCGAAATCCAGAACCTGATCGTGGAGCTTAGATCGGCGACAGCAGGCGTTGGCACCTTCACTGCCAAGTTCGACCATCTCGCCGAGCTGACCGGCAAGATCGCCGATCAGGTGCTTGCCTCCCGCGCGGCAAAAGCTGCCTAGGTCCTTTCCCGTCTCGCCGGGTCTTGCCGCGGCGGGCGAGGCCGGTTAGACGATTGTCCCGCCTGTTCTTGATGTCGACCGTAGACCTCCGAGGTATTCCCATGACGATATTTCCGCCGCTTGAAATCCCTGAGACGCTTGCCGCCGGCCCCGGGCCGGGGAACACCGATCCCCGCGTGCTGGAACGCTTCGCCAAGACTGGCGTCGCCGATCACATGCAAAAGGACGTTCTGCGCGGCATGATCGAGGGCAAGGAGATGCTCCGTGAGCTATGGGGCACCAAGAACGTCTACACCTATGGCGTCGCCGGCACGGGCTTCTCGGGGCTCGATTGCGTGCTGTCCCTGATCCTGCCCGGCGACAAGGTTGTGGCGTTTCCCAACGGCACCTTCTCCGGCATCGACAGCCTCACCATCCGGATGAAAGCCGCGACCGCCGAGGAGCTTGCAGCGGATTTGCTCAACCCGAAGCCCAAAAGCGTGATCACAGTCGAAACGCCGCACGGCCAGTCGGTCACCGGAGTGATCGTCGACAAGGCGCTCGCCGAGAATAAGCCGATGTGGGCTTTCATGGCGCATTGGGAGACCGGTTCGGGGCGCATCAACGATCTCAAAGGTTTCAATGACGCCTGTCTCAAGCACAAAGTGATGGGCATCGTCGACGCCGTGTCGAGCCTTGGCGTCGCCGACTTCAACATAGACGACTATCCGGGCGTGGTGGCCTGGGCGTCGTGTCCTCAGAAAGGCGTGCTGTCGCTACCCCTCACGTATGCGCCGGTCAGCTTCACCGACAAGGCCCTCGAGATGGTGCGTAAGCGCGGCTGCCGCACCTATGTCAATCACCCGATCCTCGACGCACGCCATTGGGGCATCATCGACGGCAAGGACACCCCGACGCCGGCATATCACCAAACCCATTCCTGCTACGCGGTGGCAGCGTTCCACGAGGCGCTGCGCATCATTCTCGGCTACGGCCGGCGCCGCAAGGCGAGCGATTACGCCTATCATGAGAAAGCGCTCCGCCAGGCGGTGGAGGCCATGGGCTGCGACGTCACCTCCAACATGACGAGCCTCATCGTGCTCAATCTGCCGGGCAAGCTTAAGGGCAAGGAGAAGGAGCTGGTGCAGGGCGCCCGGGCGCAGGGCTTCGGAATTTGGCCGACCCTGTCCGAGCCGGTTCAGGTGCGCATCGGCATTCTCAATCAGCTGTCGCCGGAGCAGATCTCCGAGATCGCCGGGCGCTTCGCCGACGCCATGCTTGCCATGGGCGCCGATTTCGACAAGCAGAAAGTGATGAACCAGCTCAAGTCGTACTACGCCAAGGCCGCTTGACGCTCGCGGTAGTTTAGCATTGGAAGGCGGAGGACTCAGGTCCTTCGCCTCTTTCTTGCGGAAGCACCAATCGCAAAGGTCGTTGAGCGACATGGCCGGAT
The DNA here is from genome assembly GCA_963757555.1 of uncultured Alphaproteobacteria bacterium. Classification (GTDB taxonomy): domain Bacteria; phylum Pseudomonadota; class Alphaproteobacteria; order Rhizobiales; family Methyloligellaceae; genus Methyloceanibacter. The sequence goes on along the minus strand of CAVWRU010000010.1, from coordinate 106,967 downwards.
TTGCCCCCGCCAACAGGCTGGTTGACGGTTATGAGGTCTACACTTGGCGCCGGGCGGAGTAATATCCCGAAGGCGCGGCGGAACGGCCAACGGGAGGAACTCAATATGAACGCGCTTCGCGCTCTATGCTTGGTTTCATTTGCACTCCTCGGCGTCTTGGCGTGGCCGCAAATCGCCAAGGCAGCCTCGGCCACCGAGATCAACGCCGACGCGAATGCCACGCTTCAGAGTTTTGTGGGGCAAAATCCGTCAGCGCGGGAGCTTGGCCGCAAGGCCGCGGGCATTTTGGTGTTCCCCTCCGTCATCAAGGCCGGCCTCGGGTTCGGAGGCGAATATGGAGAGGGCGTGCTCATCGTCAGGGGAGAGCCCGCCGGCTACTACAACATCATCTCCGCCTCTTTCGGCTTCCAGCTCGGCGTCCAGTCTCGCTCCGTGATCATCATGTTCATGACCGAAGAGGCGCTGGCAGGTTTTCAGGCCGCCTATGGCTGGAAGGTCGGCGTCGATGGATCAATCGTGGTGGTCACGCTCGGTGCCGGCGGCTCTATCGACACGGATAATCTGACCAGCCCCGTCATCGCCTTCATCCTCGATCCTAAGGGGCTGATGTACAATTTGAGCCTCGAGGGCTCGAAAATCAGCCGCATCAACCGCTGATTTTCGTCTCAGTGATTTGCGGTGCAGCAGACTTCGTGCCGCCGGTCGCCTTTAGCGGCAGTCGCTCATGAGCGCGCGGGAGGGTCGGCTCCCCGCTCGTGCTTTGCACGATAGCACGGAACGGACGCCTTGGCCTTTGCGTTAGCGAAGGAAAGCGGTCGGCTTTGCTGAGATGCGAGGGACCGCGTCATTCGTATTCGACGGGGGACGGGCTTCGTGTCAACTGCCAGCCACAGTCTTGATCCCATTGAGCTTGCACAAGAAGATATCTCGCGCTCGAAAGAGGTTGTCGCGTCGGTCACCGATGAGCTCAACGATCACGATCGCTGGCTCAAGGGCTTTCTTGCCTCGGAGCGGCGGAACCGGGCGCGGCATTCCCGCGCAATCAAGCGCGAACAAGTAAGGGAGCAGCGCAAACTTCGCCGGCGACGCTTGCTTCGCTCAGGCAGGCGGGCTGCCTTGTCAACCGCCGTCGTCATTCGCTCCGCATTCCTATCTCTCTCGAAGGGCATGGCCCGCAGCGGTCACCTGATTTGGACCAGCGCCGCCTGGACAACGCGACACGCGCTAGCCGTATCAGCCTTGTTGGCGAGATCGCTTTCGACCGGCATCGCTTGGGTGTTGGTCAGGGTCCGTGCGACGACACTCCTCTCCGTCAGCGTCGCGTCGCTGATCGCCTCGAGGATCGCCGCCAAGACGAAGGCGCTTATGCTCGCGTCGCTGCGGCAGGTTGCGGTGAGCTACGCATTGCTGCGCCCCAAGGCGAGCGCCCTAACGCGTGCCTTCCTCCAGACGGCTTCCGCCCGTTCCTCGTTGATGGCGGTCAGAATGCGGGCGGCGGCGGTTGCGTCGCTCGGATGGCTTTTGCTTGGCGCGTCCTGGCTCGCCGTCAGGGCGCGCTCGCTCACGATCATGTTGGCCGGCTCAGCTTCGGCGACTTTCCTCCTGACCCGCGCCAAATCTCGCGACGCGGCCCAAAACTCGCTCAAAGCTGCGGCAACGACCGGCTCCTGGCCCGCTGTCAGGGTGGTCGTGTTTGCGCTTGCCGCCCGTGATGCGGCGGCGGTCGGCTCGGCCTGGACTGCAGCCACGACCCGCACGATCGCCCGAGCTTCGTCCGAGGCGTCATCAAGCGGCCTTTCCTGGGCAGGGACCAAGGGGCGTAGCTTTGCGGTCGCCACGCGCGGCGCAGGGGTGGCCGGTTTGACCTGGACGGCTTCCAAGGCACGAACTCTCGCGCAAGCTTCGTCCCAGGTGGCAACAAGCAGCCTTTCGTGGGCGCGGACCAAGGGCCTTGCCTTGGCGCTCGCGTCGCGCGACGCGGCAACAATTGGTTCGGCCTGGACCGCCGAAAAGACCGGCAAGCTCGTACTGGCGTCGGTGAGTGCCACGACAATCGGCGGGTCCTTGATACACGCAGAGACCAGGGAGTTAGTGCATAAACTGCGCCATGCGAGCACAACGGCATCTCCATGGCTACGTGCGAGAGCTGAAGGCGCGGCGGTCGGGCTGCAAAAGCTGAAGACTGTCGCGACAGTGACGGCGCAGCGTCAAAGCGAGTTTGCTTCTCTTCTGTTGCTGAGGTTGAACGCGCAGGCCAAGGGCGAACTCGATGCCTTGAGGCGCGCGGCGCAGGCAGGAAAGCTGACGCCGCCAGCATGGCGCAAGATGACTGCCATCCACTTCAAGGTCAGACGGGGCGCGCAGACTCAGGGCCAAGCCGTCGAGTTCAGGCGCAGACTTCGAAAGCCCTCAAAATGGCCAGAGGGTTTCATCAAACGCCCTGATCTGTGTCGAACCTTGGAATCGCCGGCTTCCTGTGGTGCAAACGAGCGGCCCCACCGGCCGGTTCACGGCTCAACGCTGATCCTTCTCGCAGCGTGACAGCGTCGGGCCCCGGGTCCTAGAGTCCAGGGATGAAAGCCCGTGAACATGTGATCGGCGTAGTGCTGGCCGGCGGCAGATCGAGCCGCATGGGAGGTGGCGACAAATGCCTGTTGCCGCTCGCAGGCGAACCGATCCTCGCCCATGTCATCGAGCGGCTGAAGCCTCAGCTCTCGGAGGTGATCATCAGCGGCAACGGCGATCCCGCCCGGTTTGCGCCCCTCGGTCTGCCGGTCGTCGAGGATTGCCTCGGCGATTTTGCCGGACCTCTCGCCGGAATCCATGCCGGACTTGCATGGGCGCGCGCCAATCGGCCTGAGAGCCGCTTCGTGATCACCGCCGCGAGCGACACGCCCTTCCTCCCGACCAATCTCGTGAGCCGCTTTCGAGCGGCGATCGGTCAATCAGAGCCGAAGCTGCTCGTGGCGCGGTCGGAAGGCGGATTGCATCAAACCTTTGGACTTTGGCCAGTCTCGCTCGCCGACGCTCTCGGAGATTCGCTCAAAATGGGCGCGCGCAAGGTGAGCGACTGGGTGAGGCAGCACCAAGCGATAGAGGTGATCTTCCCTGAGGTCGAAGCGGGTGGCCGAAGAATTGATCCGTTCTTCAATATCAATTGGCCTGACGAGTTGATTGCGGCCGAAGCATTTCTCGAGGCAACTACTGTGTGAGTTGGTGGCGATACCAGGATCAACGCTTCGGCCGCATGATTCAAATGCGGAACACAGCGCCTGCGACCGACCTTGGTCGCTCGCGAACGGCGCCGCCGTCGTTGCCTGACTTCACGATCCACTCTCCGCTCGCGGTCCGCCCGGTGATCATGCCGACATGATGGGACCAGACCACCACGGCGCCGACGCGAGGCCCGCTGGGGCGGCCCCAATGCCGCCAGTTAGCGGCGAGGTTGTATTCCGGTCCGCCGCCTTTCTGAGTGCGCATCCACCAGCCGCACCAACGGGCAGGCCGTCCACCTGCGGCGTGATGCGCCGAGCGCGTACCGCGTGCGTAGCTGGCATGCTGGCGATAATGCCGCGTGCCGCGAGCGTAGCTCGCGTAGTGCCGAGAGGAGCGCGCGCCATTTCCGGCATGCGTATAGCCGCGTCCCTGATAGGCATGATGAGACAGGGATTGCAGTCCGAAACTCGATTCGGCTCGGGTTTGGTAATAGGGTCGGGCTAGGCTTGGTGTCGCTGAGACCGTCACAACAAAAATACTCGCGACGGCGAAAAGGATCGCCTTCATCACAAATCCTCGTGCTGTTGGATGAAGGCGCCATCCTCTAAAATATTGAGGCGAAACAAGGAAATGGCTGAGGCCATATGCAGGCGCGTGCGCCACATTCACGACGCAAGCCGGGCGAGATGAGAGAAAGACTGGCGAGGAAGAGCCGAATGAAGCGGCGGTCGGGCTACTCCGCGGCTTGGTGCAGAGATTCGATGCCGGCGAGATGTTTCTCTGCTTCGAGCGCGGCCATGCAGCCCATGCCTGCAGCGGTTACCGCCTGGCGGTAGATGTCGTCGGCTACATCACCCGCGGCATAGACCCCGGGGATGTTGGTCGCGGTCGAAAACGGCGCGGTCTTGATGTAGCCCGAGGGCTTCATCTCGATCTGACCCTTGAACAGCTCGGTCTGCGGCACGTGGCCGATGGCGATAAAGATGCCGTCGACGGGAATGTTGGTCATGTCGCCGGCGAGTGTGCTCCTGAGCCTCGCTCCGGTCACGGTGCGTGGATCCTCGTGGCCCAGCACCTCGGCGAGCTCGGCGTTCCACACCACGTCAATCTTCGGATTGGCGAACAGGCGCTCCTGAAGAATCTTTTCCGCCCGCAACGCGCCACGCCGATGCACAAGCGTCACTCGCTCGGCGATGTTGGCGAGAAACAACGCCTCTTCCACCGCGGTGTTGCCACCGCCAACGACAAGCACGTTCTTGCCGCGGAAGAAGAAGCCGTCGCAGGTGGCGCAGGCCGATACGCCGTAGCCCTTGAAGCGGTCTTGCGAGGGCAGGTCGAGCCAACGGGCCTGCGCGCCGGTGGCGATGATGACGGTGTCGGCGGTGTATTCGGTGCCGCTATCCCCTTTGAGCCAGAATGGCCGGCGCTTGAGATCGACCGCATCGATATGGTCGGCAACGATCTCGGTGCCGACATGCAGTGCCTGCACCCGCATCTGATCCATCAGCCAAGGGCCCTGAATTACGCCGGCAAAGCCAGGATAGTTCTCGACGTCGGTGGTAATGGTCATCTGGCCGCCGGGCTGGATGCCCTCGACAAGGAGCGGCTTCAGCATGGCGCGGGCGGCATAGATGCCCGCCGTGTAGCCGGCCGGGCCCGAGCCGACGATGATCACCTTGGCGTGGCGGGACTTCATTGGTGCTGCCTTGGGGTGCGAATTGGAGCCAACAGGTAAGCTCAGCGGCCGCTTTTCGCAACCCGCAGGCGGCTGGGAGCGACTTTACCCAAGGGTTTCAAGGCCAAGGGCACGGCGGATGGCGCTTGCTACCATCTCGGTGTCGTTGATAGGGGCGTAGGACCATGATTTGACCTTGCCGGCGAAGGTACGTGTGGCGCCACGTTCCCGCATCAACTCATGGAACCGGCCGAGTTGCGTCGAGCTGCCTTTGAGGCGCTGCACATAGACCGGCTTGCCGGTGCCGGCTGCCTCGGTGACCATGTTGACCGAGTCCTCGGTGGCGACGATGGCGTCGGCAGCGGCGAGAAGGGCGTAATAGGGGTTTTCACCGCTGCCGTGCCAGACGAAATTGGGGACATCGCCGATTGCCGCGACAAGGACGCGAAGTGTCTCGGTCGGCGTGCGCCGGGACGGCGTAACGAGAAGCGAACCACCGCGCTCGAGGGCAGCCTTGGCCAGCGATGCGCCGAAAGAGGCTGCGAGGTCGGGCGGGAAGCTGAACGCCGCGCTGTCGCCGCCGAGCAGCACGACGATGCGCGGGCGAGGCAGGTGATCGATCTTCGCGGCGAAGCTCTGCGCCGCCTTGGCGAGGCGCGCTGGCGTGACGCTGTGTACGGCGCCGAAGGTGTTGATGACGTTCTTTCCGCTATACCCGTCATGGAGCGGCGCCGCGATCAGATCGAAGCGATGCCTTGGCACTCTCGGATTCTGAATGTGCAGGGCAAAGGCCTTGGCGACGCGCTTCAGCGCAAGCGCGATGGGCACGCTGCGCCGCCCGACGGAAATGATCAGGCGCGGCCAAGGCGGTGCGAGCGGCTCATTGGAGGTGACCGAGCTGAGCAACCGCGATGCCGGGATGTAGATTTGCAGCCGCGCCGGCACGAGGCGCATGGCGCCCGCAAGGCGCACCCGCTTCAGGCAATAGGGGAGACCGACAGCCTCCGCTACGGCGATGCCTTGCGCCTCCATGCCCACGGAGCCATCGGTAATAATCCAGGTGCCAGATTCTGGCCCAGACGCGACATTTCTGGAATTTCCGGAATCTTGAAGGCTCAATTTCTTTTCGATTCTTCTCGCAATAGGACCTAAAATTACGCGATAAGCAGCGCCATCTGCACTTTTTAGCCTTGAGCGCCGCCGCTTCTAACGCGCGCGCAGGGCCATCGTCCAGGGAGGACGCCGATGCGCCAAGCCCGCCTCGACCAAACCGACCGCCGCATCCTGAGCGAGTTGCAGGCCGACGGGCGCATGACCAATGTCGAGCTTGCCCGCAAGGTCGGTATCTCGGCGCCACCTTGCTTGCGCCGCGTACGCGCGCTCGAGGAGGCTGGGTTCATCCGCGGCTATGCGGCGCTGCTCGACGATCGCGCGCTCGGCTTCGACGTGACGGCCTTCGCCATGGTCGGACTGCACAGCCAGGCTGAGGCCGATCTCGTCGCCTTCGAGCAACGCGTGCGCGGCTCTCCCATCGTGCGCGATTGCTATATGCTTTCCGGCGAGATCGACTTCATGCTCAAATGCGTGGCGCCGGACCTTACCGCGTTCCAGGATTTCATCATCCACGAGCTGACCGCCGCGCCGAATGTCGCCAGCGTCAAGACCTCACTCGTCATTCGTGCATCGAAGCACGATCCTGGCGTGCCCATCGAGATCGTCTCGGCGAGTGACCGCTCTGCACGCGCTGGCGACCGAGCGCGGACATAAGCCCTTCTTCCAACTGCTGTCGGCGAAAGCGAAGCTGTGCAGGACAATCCCATTCTGGTCGAGGTGACGCGCGGCAAGCTGGTGGAGAGCTGCCATCGCGGCGCTGTCGCCATTGCCGATGCGGACGGGCGCGTGCTGCTCGGGCTTGGCGACATCGAGCGTCCGGTCTATCCGCGCTCGGCCGTCAAGGCCTTGCAAGCCATCCCGCTGATCGAGAGCGGCGCCGCCGACGCTTTCGGTCTTGGTCGAACGGAACTTGCCATCGCCTGCGCTTCGCACAGTGGCGACGAGGCTCACATCAAGGCTGTCCGGGCGCTGCTCGCCAAGGCCGGGCTTGATGAATTGCAGCTTGCCTGCGGCGCGCATTGGCCGATCGGCGACCGGGCGTCGCGGGAACTCGCGCGCTTGGGCAAGACACCAATGCCGATCCACAACAATTGCTCGGGCAAACATGCTGCCATGCTTGCGACCGCGGTTCAGCTAGGCAACGATCCGAGTGGCTACGAGCGACCGGAGCACCCGGTGCAGCAAGAGATCAAGCGAGTCATTTCAGAGATTTGCGACGTCGCGTTGGAGCAGGATGAGATCGGCATCGACGGTTGCTCGGTGCCGACCTTTGCCCTGCCGCTTGCCGCAGTGGCGACCGGCTTTGCCCGGCTCGCCAGCGGCAGGGGTCTCAGCGCTACGCGCGCCATGGCGGCACGACGGCTCATGGAAGCTTGCTACGCCGCGCCTGATCTTGTGGCAGGCGAGGGCCGCTTCGACACCATCGTCATGCGCGGGCTTCCCGATATTGCCTTCGCCAAGGGTGGTGCTGAAGGAGTCCATTGCGCCGCGCTGCCGGCTCTCGGGATCGGCATCGCCGTAAAGGTCGACGACGGCACCAAGCGCGGCGCCGAAATGGTGTTGGCAATTCTGCTTGCCAAGCTCGTGCCCGGGGCCGAGCAGGTTCTTTCCGGCCAGCTTGCCGGCGAGATGCGCACCTGGCGCGGCGTGAAGGTGGGTGAGGTTGGCCCGGCGCCGGCGCTCAAGGCCGCGGTCCGCGCACTGCCACGCCAAAATGCTGCCAAAGCCGCCGCTACACGCTGAGCCCTGCTCATCGTTGCGCGTCCCCGAAGCGACGGCTTAGCTCACGATCATCGAGAGGTCGGGCCCGATCGGGGTCGGGCCGCTCATGGCTCGAATGGCACCGTTCTGAACGTCTGCAATAATATTGCCGCCAAGTTGCGCAGTAGCGGCGATCCCGGCTGGGACGCCGATGCCGATATAGGCCTTGTGAACGCGATTGCCGGTGATGCTGACGTCAGGGGGAGCGTAACTGACGAGAATGCCGAAACCCGGAGCGTTCTCCACCACGTTGCCGCTCACCTCGGCGGGGGCTTCGATCAAAATTCCGTTGCCGCGGGAACAGGGGTATTTGCGGAAGAACACGTCGCGGACAATATTGCCCCGCACGACGACAGGACTGCCGCTTGGCGAGGCGTTGGTCACGGCAATGCCGGTGGCAGCCTTGTGGACGATATTATCGGCGATGACGACATCGTCGCAGCGCGCGATGTGGATGCCGGCTGAGCCCGATCGCCGGAAGAAGCAATTCGAGAGTTGAAGCTGCTGAACCATCGTGGCGGCAAGCAGCGCGTCATCCAGGCCCATATGCCTTCCTCCGCCGTCAAGGACGAGGCCCTCGAGGCGAATGTCCGCTGCCTGCGCAATGCCGACCAACCCGCCTCCGTCGCGAGAACGCAGGATCGATTTGCCCGGCACGCCGACAAGATGCGTTCCGGATTTCAACTCGAGCAGGCGCGTCGAATAGATCCCTGGCGGAAGGAACAGTGGCGCTCCCGACGACGCGGCGGCGTCGGCAGCTTGTCGCAGCATCGCCGTCTGGTCTTGGGCGCCGCCGGCCGGAACAACGCCGAAACTGTCGCGAGCACTTGGCGCCGCCCAACGCGCGAAGCAGGGGCTGGCGGCAAGGGCAACGCCGAGACCGACACCGGCAGAGATGACCTCTCGACGCGTGGCGGTCATGACCTCCTGCTCAGCCCGGCATGGGCTCCGCGTGGACGGCGCGGCCAATTTCGTCGTCGGAGGTCTCAGCCCTGTCGCGCTCCATCGCAAAGGCGAGAAGATAGCGCACGATCAGCTCCGCGCCGCGCAATAACTCCGCCTCGCTCAAGGGCCCGCCGTGGTGTGGACCCGGCGGCAAATGCACGAAGCAGACGTCGCAAGCCGCGTCTTGCCGGCGCGTCTGGTGAAGCGAGAGATAATAGAGATAGTTGCAAAGATAGGTTCCCGCCGAGCGTGACGCGACGGCCGGCAGGTCTTGCATGCGCAGGTGCTTGGCGAGGCGCGAAGCTGGGATCGTAGTGTCGAGGCGCCGCTCGGCGCAGTCCAGGATCGTGCGGCGCCCAAGGACGGTGCCGCGGGCATCCTCTCTTGGGTCGATCAGATTGTGCGCCGAGCGCTCGATGCGGAACTCGCGCGCACGCTTGCTCAAGCCGAGATGCAGGATCAGGCGCGGCCGATGGCGTTCGGTCAGCTTCGGTCCAAGCGAGCCGACCTTATCCCACTCGGTGGGCAGCACCTCGGCACGAAGATCGTATTCCGGACGTGACGGGCTGTGGGTTGCAGCAAGCGACTCCGCAAGCCAAGCCGAGGAATTGTCGGGGGCGCCGGGAAACGGGCCGAAACCGGTTATGAGGATGCGTGGGCGAGACATGCGTCGGGCTTAACCCGGCTCAAGTGTCAGAGGAAGCTCAATTTAGGGGGCGCGACTTTAGCCTTCGCCGATTCCTGCGAGACGGCCGAGCGTTTCCGCCGCTGCCGTCGGCGTGATTTCACCGCTGCGAACCTTTTGCTCCATCTCGCTCCAGCGGCGGCCGACTTCCTTGCCACCTTTGAAGGCTGCGAGCAGCCTCTGCTCGAAGATCTCGCGCATCCATGCCACCGCCTGCTCGGCGCGCCGCGCATGGAGCGCACCTGAGGCTTCGAGCACCGCATGCCGCTCTTCGACCTTGGCCCACAATGCATCGAGCCCGGTATTGTCGCGTGCCGATACGGTCAGCACCTCTGGCGACCAGTTCGGGTTGCCGGCGGCAAGGATGTGCAGCGCGGTGCGGTACTCCATGGCGGCCCGGTTGGCGCGCTCCACCTGATCGCTGTCGGCCTTGTTGACGGCAATGACATCCGCGAGCTCGAGCAGCCCGCGCTTGATGCCCTGCAACTCGTCGCCGGCGCCGGGAATCCCCACCACGACGAAGATGTCGACCATGTTGGACACCGCGGTCTCCGATTGACCGACACCGACGGTCTCCACCAGAACCACGTCGTAGCCGGCCGCCTCGGCGAGAGCAATTGTCTCCCGCGTCGTCTTGGTCACGCCGCCGAGGCTGTCGCCGGCGGGGGAGGGGCGGATGAAGGCGCCTTGTTCCGAGGCAAGACGTCCCATGCGGGTCTTGTCTCCGAGGATCGATCCGCCGCTCCGCGTCGAGGTGGGATCGACGGCGAGCACGGCCACCTTCCTGCCCTTGGCGACGAGATTGAGACCGAGCTGGTCGATCAGCGTGGATTTGCCGGCGCCTGGGACGCCGCTGATGCCGACGCGGATGGCGTTGCCGGTGCGGGGCAGGAGAGACTCAAGCAGGCGTTGAGCGCGAGCCTGGTCCTCGGGCTTGGCGCTTTCGATCAGGGTGATGGCGCGGCCGAGCGCCACCCGGTCTCCGGCGACGATCTGGTCGGCTAGGTCCTGCGAGGGGTTCGGCGAAGCGCGGCTCATCGCGCTTCATTAGCAAAGCCGGGGCGGGACACGCAGCAAATCTTTGCAGTCGTCGAAAGCCTAGGCTTGTGCCGCGTGGCGCCGGGATGCGCTGGAAACGCGCATAAGCAAGAGAATGGTCGCAAGCGTGAGCAGATAGACCAGCAGCTGCATCGCGGTGGGCTTGGAGGTGTATCCAACCAGAACGTGGAGCAGGCGTCCAAGGATGCTGGAATTGGGCAGTAGCCAGGATGTATCCCAAACCCGCATGGGAAGGGCGGTCACCACCCCTGCGGCTTGCAGGAAGTGTATCGCCTGCGCAGCCATGCCGGCGGCAAGCAGGGTGAGCAGCACCGTGGTCACAGAGAATATGTAGCGGGTGGGCAGAGCGATCAGGCCGAGATAGCTCAAGCCAGTGAGGCACGCCCCAGCAATAAGGCCGAGCAGACCGCCCACCAGGAGCGACTGCGTCGAGGTCCCGGCGACGACGATGCCATACAGGAACAGCACGATCTCCGAGCCTTCGCGCATGACCGCGATGAAGACGACCACGGCGAGCGCCGCGAGCGGCCTGCGTCCGGAGCTCACATCGGCGCCGACTTGGCGCAGCTCGGCGACGAGCTCGCGGCCGTGCTCCGCCATCCAAACATTGTGCCAGGTGAGGCTGACTACGGCGACGATAAGCACCACGGCGTTAAGCAGCTCTTGGCCCGATCCGGAAAATGCGCCGGAGATTGCGCCGGCGAACATGGCGACGATGCTGGCACCGAGAACGCCGGTCACAACGCCAAGGCTGACCCACCAACCGCGGGCGGGGATGCCGCGCGTCGCGGCGAGCACGATGCCGACCACCAAGCCGGCCTCCATGACTTCGCGAAAGACGATGAGGAGAGCGCCGAGCACGGAAAGATCCTACTTGACCACGATGGCGCCTTTGGCGGTGTCTTCGTGATACTCGCCATAGAACTCGTAACGCCCGGCATCGAGCGGGCCGACTTGAACAGTCGCGCTCTGCTGACCGGCGATGACTTTCTCGATGTCGAGATCGTCGCTCTCGAATTCCTCCGGCGTGGCGTCCTCGTTGCTGACGCGCAGTGTGACCTTTTGGCCGGCAGACAGATTGAGCTCCGCTGGCTCGAAGCGATGATCCTTGATGGTGATAGCAATGTCGTCGCCGGCCTGGGCGACCGACGTGATACCGCCAAGGGCAACGGCAATGAGAATCGACAACCTCAGCTGCATGGTTCTTCCCTGTGTCTTTTGACGCCGACTGTGTCCGGCGAAATCGGCGATAGCGCAAGCACTTAGGGCCACGCGTCGGAGCGATGCCAGGCAGGTTGTAACTATTCCAATCCTAAGTTAGCGGCTAACCGCCCAAGCCTTCGACGGAATTGGCAGTCGCCAGGCGAGCGCCGCCGCGAGGCGTGCGTCGATCCGACGCGCGTGCCGGTCAAAGGAATCCCAAGCGGCGAGCGTTCAGCGGCGCAGCACGCCGATCAACCTGCTGGCAAAGCTCAAGCGTTCGGTCATCACCGTGACCACATGGCTGAGCAGGGCCTGATGCAGCGGCCGGTTCCCGCTCTTGATCTCCTCATAGGCCTCGATGCTGAGGGCGTAGAGCACGCTGTCCAGCTCGGCTTGAATGGTGGCACTGCGAGCTTGCCGCGTGATGAGCCCCATCTCGCCGAGCGTGGTGTGCGGTCCGAGGCTGCGCACGCGAACTGAGCGGCCGTCATCGAACTTCACCATGATGCCGACGCGTCCTTCGAGAATGAAGTGCATGCAGTCGGCGGGAGCGCCTTGCGAGGCGATGATTTGGTTCTGGCGAACCTCGAGCCGCTGGCAATGAGAGGTGAGCTGCTCGGCGAAGTCGGTACTGCCAAGCGCTTGCGTGAACCATTCGCGCAAGCTTCGTCCTTGCGTGTCCTTTGCCGAATGGGCGGCAATGACCTCCTTTTCGCAGGTCTCCAAGGCGTGAGCCGAGATAGAGCAGGAGCCCTCCCAGCACGAATTGCGGAACATAGGCGAGAAAGCCTGGATCGGCGGTGAGCACGAGCGCCGAAACGGCAGCGACGATGAAGCCACACAGGCGCCCGCGGCCGCCGGCGGCATAGTTCACCGTCGTCCGGCTCAGCGAAATGCAGCTGACATAGCCGCCGAGCGCGGCGGCGGCCAGATTGGCGACGCCAAGCGTGGTCAGCTCTCGTTGCAGGTTCGCCTCGCGACGGGTGATGAATTCGATCCCGGTGGTGTTGAGCAGCATGGTGATGGCGGTAACGAACATGACGGCGAGCACATCCCCGCTCAGCGCCGGGAGCGCCCGCCAAGGAAACATGCGGAGGTCGTTCAGGTCCCAGGTGCGCGTCAGTCCCACCGCTGCCGGAGCTTTGAACATCCAGCCTTCGTCGCGGGCATCGGCGAGCGACATCCCGGTCAGGGCAAAGGCGAGATGGGCGGCGGCGATGCCGGCCAGCAAAATTGCCGGGAGCACAAACGGGCTGCGCGTGCGGCGCAAGCTCAAGTAGAGGGCGAGTGCAACGGCACCGCCGGCTGCGAGCTTTGCCAGCGCGTGGGGCTCGACCAGCGTCTCGAGGGTGGCAAAGCCCAACCGGTGGTCGGTGATCACGCGTACGGCGCCGCTGATCATGAGCCAGCCTGTCGCGCCGAGGAAACCTCCGATCACCGGATAGGGGACGAAGCGGATGGCGGCTCCGGCGCGCGCCAGCCCAAGCACACATAGCAGAATACCGGTCAGCGCCGTCACAATCGCCAGAACGATCATCACCGGCGCAAGCAGATCGTCCGGCGCGCCTTCGTTGATCAGCCGCTCGATCAGCGCCGCCACGAGCGATGCGGTGACCGCGGCAGTGGCGCCGTCAGGTCCGGCGATGGCGAAGGGGAGAGAGCTGCGCGCCGCGACGATGGCGGCGCTGATCGCGGTGGTCAGGAAGGTCGCGGCAATGCCGTAGGCGATCCACGGCGTGAGTGGTGGGGCGAAGATCAGCGCGGCAAAAGACAGGCCGTAAGCCACCGACATGATGCTGGTTACGAGGCCGGCGAAGATGTCCTTGGAGAGCGTCGCGAAGCGGCCGGCTGCCGGATGTCCTGAGGCTCCGGCGACGCCATTGACGGACATGCGAACAATCCAAGTCTATTCTGCTGCCTGCGTGGCCTTGCCGCCCGCATCGGCACCGAGCTTTTGCAGGAGGTCGATGGCCGCCTCGGCGATCGGCGTGCCCGGCCCGAAAATCGCCTTGGCGCCGGCCGCGTAGAGCTCGGGGTAATCCTGCGGCGGGATGACCCCGCCCACCACGACCATGATGTCGCCGCGGCCTAGTGCCTCCAGAGCCTCGCGCAAGGCGGGCACCAGCGTCAGGTGGCCCGCGGCAAGCGACGACACGCCGACAATGTGCACGTCGTTCTCGACCGCCTGGCGGGCCGCCTCTTCCGGGGTCTGGAACAGCGGACCGATGTCGACGTCGAAGCCGAGATCGGCGAAGGCAGAAGCGATCACCTTCTGCCCGCGGTCGTGGCCATCCTGGCCCATCTTGGCCACCAGGATGCGCGGCCTCCGGCCGTGGTCATGCTCGAAGCTGTCGATCAACGCCTTGACGCGGGTCAGGCTTCCATCCATGCGACCCATCTCCGCCTTGTAGACGCCGGTCACCGCCGACACTTCCGCGCGGTGGCGGCCATACACCTTCTCGAGCGCGTAGGATATCTCGCCGACGGTCGCCTTGGCGCGGGCGGCGCGAACGGCGCCTTCGAGAAGGTTGCCTTTGCCTGTCTTGGCGCATTCCGTCAGCGCGTCAAGAGCCGACTGTACCTCCGCCTCGTTGCGCTCGGCCTTGAGCCGCGCGAGCTTGTCGAGCTGCTGGCGGCGGACGGCGCGATTGTCGACCTTTAGGATGGCGATCTCGGCGTCGCTGTCCTGACGATATTTGTTGACGCCGACGATGGTCTGGCGCCCTGAATCGATGCGGCCCTGGGTAGCCGTCGCGGCCTGCTCGATCATCCGCTTCGGGATGCCGGCCTCGATGGCCTTGGCCATGCCGCCGAACTTCTCCACTTCTTCGATGTGCTTCAGCGCGCGGGCGGCGAGGTCATGGGTCAGCCGCTCGACATAGAAACTGCCGCCCCAAGGGTCGATGATGCGGGTGGTGCCGGACTCAAGCTGCAGCATGAGCTGGGTATTGCGGGCGATGCGAGCGGAGAAATCGGTCGGCAACGCCAGCGCTTCGTCGAGCGCATTGGTGTGCAGCGACTGGGTATGACCTTGCGTCGCCGCCATGGCCTCGACGCAGGTGCGCACCACATTGTTGAACACATCCTGAGCGGCGAGACTCCAGCCGCTGGTCTGGCAATGGGTGCGGAGCGCGAGCGAGCGCGGATCCTTCGGCTTGAACTCCTCGGCCATGAGCTTGGCCCAGAGCAGCCGGCCGGCGCGCATCTTGGCGATCTCCATGAAGAAATTCATGCCGATCGCCCAGAAGAAGGAGAGCCGCGGCGCGAAGCTGTCGACGTCCATGCCGGCTTTGACGCCGGCGCGCACATATTCGATGCCGTCGGCGAGCGTGTAGCCAAGCTCGAGATCGGCGGTCGCTCCGGCCTCCTGCATATGGTAGCCGGAGATCGAGATCGAATTGAATTTCGGCATCTTCTTCGAGGCGTAGGCGAAGATGTCCGAGACGATGCGCATCGAAGGCGCGGGCGGATAGATATAGGTGTTCCGCACCATGAACTCTTTCAGGATGTCGTTCTGGATCGTGCCGGACAGATCTTCCGGCGGCACGCCTTGCTCTTCGCCCGCCACGATGAACAGCGCCAGCACCGGCAAAACCGCGCCGTTCATGGTCATCGACACGGACACCTTGTCGAGGGGGATGCCGTCGAACAGGGTGCGCATGTCATAGATGGAGTTGATGGCAACGCCCGCCATGCCGACGTCGCCGGTGACGCGCGGATGATCGAAGTCGTAGCCGCGATGGGTGGCAAGGTCGAAGGCGATGGATACGCCCTGCTGGCCGGCGGCGAGGTTGCGCCGATAGAAGGCGTTTGAGTCCTCGGCGGTGGAGAAGCCTGAATATTGGCGGACAGTCCAGGGCCGCTGCACGTACATGGTGGGGTAGGGGCCGCGAAGATAAGGCGGGACGCCCGGCTGGCCATCGAGGAAATCGAGGCGGCCGATATCCTCAGGCCCATAGACCGGCTTCACCGCGATACCTTCCGGCGTCTGCCAGGCTGAAGCTCCGGCAGGCGCGGGGCCGGCGCCGTTGCGGGCGTCGAAGGCGATGTCAGCGAAGGCGGGGATGCGGGTCATGCGCCCAATCTCTCGTAAGCGTCCTGCAGCAGCCCGAGCGTATCACAGCCTTGATAAAGGAATGTCGCTATCCCCGCCGCTTCCCATGCCTTGCCGTGATCTCCTGGCTTGCCTGCAAGATAAATGCGGGCCGCACCCGTGGCGGCGAGCTGCTTCGCCGCGGTGACCGCTTCGCTCGCATAAACCTTGTCAGACCAGCAGAGGCAGGCGAGCCTCGCTCCTGAATCCTTGAATCGTTTCATCAGATTGTCGCCGCTTCCTTCCACCGCCTCGATGCCGCCGGACTCGAACAGGCTTTTGGCGAAGCTTGCCCTCGCCGTGTAGTCGGAAGGGCGACCGAGACAGGCGAGGAACACTTTGGGGCGCTCCCCATGGCGGTCGCGATAAGCGTCGCTCCGGTCGCGCAAGGCCTCGAACGGCTCGGCAAGCCGGAAGCGCGGCAGCGGCTGAATGGGTTCGCCCGGCGGCAAGCCGGCTGAATGCGCCCGAGGGGTGCCGAGCACCGTTACGGGCTCCTCGGCGAGATCGGGAAAGTCACTGGTGCCGATCACCGGGTCTTTCCGGCTCGCGATGTTGGCTTCGCGTTCCGCCCGCACCTTGGCCACCGTCTTCTGGATCAACCCGGCCTTCAGCGCCTCGAAGGAACCACCGGCGCGCTCGATCTCCTGGAACAGCGACCACGCTTTGGCACAGAGCTGATCGGTCAAGGATTCGATGGCGCCTGATCCTGCGGCGGGATCGGCCACGCGATGGAGATTGGCTTCCTCGATGAGAATTGTCTGCGTGCTGCGGGCGATACGCCGCGCAAACGCATCGGGGAGTCCGAGCGCCGCGCTGAAGGGAAGCACCGTTACCGCATCGGCACCGCCTATTGCCGCGGCGAGGGCCGCTATGGTGCCGCGCACGATATTCCCGTGCGGATCGCGCTTGGTCATCATGCGCCAGGCGGTTTCGCCCACGACGCAGCCGCGCGAGGGCGCAAGCCCGCAGGCCTCCTCGATGCGCGTCCACAGTTTCCGCAGCGCCCGAAACTTGGCGATGGTGAGGAACTGATCCTGGTCGGCGGCGAGACGAAAGAAGATCAGGCGACGGGCGTCCTCAAGGGGCATGCCGTGAGCCTCGAGCGCTCGCAAATAGGCGATGGCATTGGCGAGAGCGAAGGCAAGCTCCTGCGCTTCGGAGCCGCCAGCCGCATGCACCGGCCTGCCGTCGCCGGCCCAGAAAGGACCGGCGAAGCCTTGCGACACGAGATTGGCGATGAGGCCGGTCACTTCGGGCGCAAGCTCGCTCCAAGGCTTGGGCGCTACGCCGCGCGTCGCCATGGCGCCGAACGGATCGAAGGTGAAGCGGATGTTGGTCGAGGAGGGCGTAAGTCCCCTTGCCGTGACATAGCTTGCCATGAGAGCCGCCGCTTGCCGCGACGGCGGCCCGAAATCGAGCTCGAGCGGGATCCCAGCGTCGAGATGAATGCCCTTGAGCGTGGCCTCGATGGCCTCCTTGGTGGCCGGAAGCGCGTAGCCGTAATCGCCCACGGCGCCGTCGAACACGAGCACGGCGCCGCTCGCGGCATTGCTCAGATCGTCTAGGATTTGCGCGTTGCCGGCTTTGGCGTTGGGCAGATCGATGCGCTGCATCACGCCCCAAGCCTCGCTGGGCTCACGGCCGGGAATGACGCTCGCCTCTTTTGCGCGCCCGTAGAGCGGCTCGATGGCGAGACCGTCATAGCTGGTGGAGCGGAGCGAGGTGAGCGGGGCGCCCTTCAGCGCCTCTTTGACCAACGCCTGCCAATCGGCCTCGCTGCCCGCGGGAAAGTTCCGCGCCAAGGATATTTCAGCCATTGTCGTCCTAGCTTTAGCCCCTTCAGTCTCCTCCTAGCACGAAGCCGAAGGCCCGAGAAAGCATGCGAGGCCTGAAACATTAGGGCCATGACGCCGTCTTTGCGGACGCCCCCCGACCTCGCTAGAGTGCTGGCAATGCATTGAGGGAGGAGGAGGCCATGGCCAAGCGCAAGGCGGCGACGACAGAGGTTGCCTCGCCCGACGATGCCGGCGAGAAGGCGCCAGCCGAAAGCATCTATCTCGGCAAGAGCGTCAAGCCCGAGTTCATTTACCTGCGTCTCGCCAATCGCCATGGCCTGATCACCGGCGCTACCGGGACCGGCAAGACCGTCACCCTGCAAGGCCTTGCCGAAGGCTTCTCCGACCATGGCGTTCCCGTGTTCTGTGCCGACGTCAAAAGCGATCTGTCTGGTCTTGCCGAGGCGGGAGAGCTGAAGCCGTGGGTTGAGGCCCGTGACAAGGAGATCGGTTACCAGAACGAATTCAAAGGTTACCCCGTGATCTTCTGGGATCTGTTCGGCGAGCAGGGAACTCCGATCCGGGCGACGGTCACCGAGATGGGACCCCTGCTGTTCTCGCGGCTCATGGCCCTCAACGACACCCAAGAGGGCGTGCTCAACATCGCATTCAAGATCGCCGACGACGAGAAGATGCCGCTCATCGATCTCAAGGATTTGCAAGCGCTGCTCGAGAACCTCGTCGGGCGGGACGACATCACCACCAAATACGGGAACGTCGCGAAGGCAACGGTCGGCTCGATCCAGCGGTCGTTGCTCGTGCTCGAGCAGCAGGGCGGCGCGCACTTCTTCGGCGAGCCCGCCCTCGACATCAAGGACCTCATGCGCACCACGCGCGATGGCCGCGGTTACATCAGCATCCTCGCGGCACAGACGCTGATGAATTCACCGCAGCTCTATGCGACCTTCCTGCTGTTCCTGCTGTCCGAGCTGTTCGCGAAGATGCCCGAGGTGGGCGACCCCGAGAAACCCAAGCTGGTGTTCTTCTTCGACGAGGCGCATCTCCTGTTCAAGGACGCGCCGAAGGCACTGTTGCAGAAGGTGGAGCAGGTGGTGCGGCTGGTCCGGTCGAAGGGTGTCGGCGTCTATTTCGTCACGCAGAATCCGCTCGATGTCCCGGACACGGTGTCGAGCCAGCTCGGCAACCGCGTGCAACACGCGCTGCGCGCATTCACGCCGATGGAACAGAAGGCAGTGAAGGCGGCTGCGACGACCTTCCGCGCTAACCCTGCCTTCGACACCGAGAAGGCGATCATGGAGCTCGGCGTTGGCGAGGCTCTGGTCTCCACACTCGATGACAAGGGCCAGCCTACGATCGTGCAGCGCACGCTGATCCACCCGCCGAACTCACGCGTCGGCCCGATCACCGACGCCGAGCGCAAGGCGATCATCGCGGAAAGCCCAGTTGCCGGCGTCTATGACAAGCTGCTCGATCGCGAGTCCGCTTCCGAGATGTTGCAAAAGCGCGCCGCCGAGCAGGCGCAGGCGGGCGATGCAAAGCCTGCAACTCAAAAATCGGGGACCGGCAAGGACCCGAGCGCCGAAGGCGGCATGTTCGGTTGGATTCTCGGCACGGCATCGCGCGGGCGGCTCACGAGCGGGCAAAAGGTCGCTCGCGAAGTCACGCGCCGCACCGGGGACGAGATCGGTGCAGCCATCGGCAAGAGCATCGGCGGCAAGACTGGTGAGTTGCTCGGGCGCTCGGTGTTTCGCAGCATTGTCGGCGGCTTCCTCAAGCGCTGAGGGCACGATTCCGCGGTTTTGCGGGGCTTCACCGGCCTACCGAGGGTAGGTAAGCTAGGTTGAATGGCGTCCCTGTGACGGGGTCGGCGTTGCTGGTAAGGCGTAACTTGGGGGGACCTCATGACACGGGTGCAGATGGTCAGAGCAGCGCTATTCGCCGCGGCGCTCGGGGTCGCGAGCGGTTCGGGACAAGCCGCGCCGTGCGGTAACACCAGCGCGGGCTTCGAGAACTGGAAACAGGTCTTCGCCAAGGAGGCCGGGGCCCGCGGCATCAAGCCGAAAGCAATCTCCGCGTTGATGACCACGACCTATTCGACCGGGACCATCAGGGCCGACCGGGGCCAGAAAAGCTTCAAGCTGTCGCTCGATGCCTTCATGGCAAAGCGCGGCGCCTCGGGCATCATCGCCAAGGGAAGATCACTCAAGGCGGCCAATGCCGCTCTGTTCGCCAATATCGAGAGGCGCTTCGGCGTGCCGCCGGGGCCTCTGCTCGCCATCTGGGGGATGGAGACAGGGTTCGGCAACTTCACGGGAAATGCGAACACGTTGTCGGCCGTGGCCACACTCGCCTATGACTGCCGGCGCCCCGAATATTTCACCGAGCAGCTTTATGCGGCGCTGACGCTTGTCGATCGCGGCACGCTCAGCGCGTCGACCCGCGGCGCCATGCATGGCGAGGTCGGGCAGACGCAGTTCCTGCCCAAGAACATCCTGCTCTACGGCACCGACGGCGAAGGCAATGGCGGCGTCAATCTCAATGCCAAAGCCGACGCGCTGGCCTCGACCGCCAATTTTCTCAAGGGGCACGGCTGGGTGCGGGGCGCGGGTTATCAGCCAGGCCAGCCGAACTTTGCCGCGATCCAGGGGTGGAACGCCGCGGACGTGTATCAACAGGCAATCGCCATCATCGGCAAGCAGATCGATGGCTAGCGAGGCCGGCGCGCCGGTTATCGCCGCCACCCAAGCCTATGAGCGCTGGGTGCGCAAGAACGTCGACGCCGTCGAGTCCGACCTCACGCTAAAGCACAAGCTGATGCGGGGCTCGGTCTTCGTGTTTCTGCGCGGCACCTTTTATCGCTGGGCGGCGTTGTGGCAGGAAACGGTGCCAGGCCTCGCCAAGGCCCCGCGCCTTCTCGCCGTCGGCGATCTTCACGTGGAGAATTTCGGCACCTGGCGCGATACCGAGGGCAGGCTCATTTGGGGCGTCAACGATTTCGACGAAGTTGCCACGATGCCCTGTCGACCTCGTGCGGCTGGTCACCAGCGCCATGTTCGCCAAGCGAGAGAACGGACTTTCCATCGACGACAACGCAGCGGCCACGGCGGTGCTCGAAGGCTATTCGGAGCAGCTTGCATCCGGCGGCGAGCCCTTCGTTCTCGAAGAGAGCCACCAGAGCTTGCGCGAGATGGCCTTGGGCGCCGAGCGCGACCCGGTGAAATTTTGGGGAAAGCTGACAAGTCTCGCGAGCGCCACGCCGCCGAAGCGGATTGAGCGCATGCTTAAGGAATGGCTGCCCAAAGGCAGCGACACCATCACCTTCTCATCCCGCATCGCCGGTGTCGGCAGTCTTGGCCGGCCTCGTTACGTGGCGGTCGCCCAGTGCCACGGCGGCTTGGCCGCGCGCGAGGCGAAGGCTTGGCTTCCCTCAGCTTGGGGATGGGCTCTTGGGCACCCGAAAGACCACGCTTACGCCGTGCGCCTGCTCAAGCGCTCGGTGCGCCAGCGGGACCCGTTCTACCGGCTCAAGGAGGGTTGGGTGATTTGCCGGCTCGGCCCCCATTGCGAAAGAATTGAGCTCGCCCAATACCCAAAGCATCGCGACGAGAAGGCGATCCTCAAGGCCATGGGACAGGAGACCGCCAATTTGCATTTGGCCACCGCCGGACAGCGCGAAAAGGTGATGCGCGATCTCGCTCAACGAAAGCCGAGCTGGCTGCATGACGCGGCGCAAGCCATGGCCGACGCGACCGAGCGGGACTGGAAAGCCTTCTGCGCGGCAGGCGAGGGGGCCTAGACCGAGGTGGAGCCGAGGTCTCGAAGTATGCCGTGGAAGCCGATCGCCATCGTTCTTGCCATTCTGTTGGTCGTGGTCCTGACGTGCATGGCGCTCATTGTTACCGGCGTGATGAACCTCGGATTTTCACTCTTTTGATCGGTCGCATGCGGAACTTGTCTTCCCCGCCCCGCGTTTGGCCTGCGCCAACAACAAACAACAAGGGGGAACACCAAATGAGGGAACAAACCGTTCATGTCGCGTGCGCGGCCGCCACGGCGAATGGATTCGCCATGCCTTACCGGCCCTCCGCACCTTCGGTTGATGCGGCGAAGAAGGATACGGATGAGGCTCGCCCTGTAACGAGCCCTACTTCTCCGGCGGAGTTGTCCGCGCGCCGCGACAGCTAGCAACGCCGCATCGTCACGCTTTCAGTGGACCGCATGCCGATGGCGCGCGCGGCGCCCGATGAGAGGTCAAGCGTGAGGCCGGGGGTGAAGGGTCCGCGATCGTTCACGCGAACCGAGACAGACTTGCCGGTTTTTGGATTACCGACCACGAGACAGGTGCCGAGCGGGAGGGTCTTGTGAGCTGCGGTCAACCCGTCAGGATTGAACATCTCTCCTGATGCGGTGCGATGACCGCGGAGCTCGTTGCCGTACCAGGCGGCACGAACCTGCTGATCGGCATCGGCGGCACTCGGAAGCAACACCAAGCTGGCGATGACAAAGGTAATCCGCTTCATCGATTATCCCCTTCTTGACCGTTGGCGCGTGGCCTTGGGGTGAACGCATCGCGCCGGAATTTGTTCGTTTGTCGGAAGCGAGCCGGCTTTCGTGTGGCAGCGTTAACGACGGCAGAAACCGGGCGGATCGGCGGAGAAAATATGGCCTGGGCGCGAGCGGCCGCGGCGCTGTAAGGTCCGCGCCCATGCTCACCTTGGATGGCATCACGCTGCGCCTTGGCGGCCACCTCATTCTCGATCGCGCGTGCGCCGCACTGCCGCCGAAGAGTCGCGTCGGCCTGGTCGGCCGTAACGGTGCCGGCAAATCGAGCCTGTTGAAATTGATCGCGGGGATCCATGAACCGGACGGCGGAACCATCGAGGCGCCGTCGGACATGCGCGTGGGCTACGTCGCGCAGGGAGCGCCGGGCGGCTCCGGCACTCCCTTCGAAGCCGTGCTCGCCGCGGCGACAGAGCGGTCAATACTGCTGGCGGAGGCCGAGCACGCCAAGGATCCCCATCGCATCGGCGAAATCCACGAAAGGTTGAACGCGATCGATGCCCACGGCGCGCCGGCGCGCGCTGCAAGCATTCTTGCCGGTCTCGGCTTCGACGAGCAGGCGCAGCGCCGCGCGCTCGACACCTTCTCCGGCGGATGGCGCATGCGGGTCGCGCTTGCCGCGCTGCTGTTCTCCGCGCCAGACCTGCTGCTGCTGGACGAGCCTTCGAACCACCTCGATCTCGAGGCGGCCCTGTGGCTCGAATCCTTCCTCAATAGCTATCGCGCAAGCCTCATCGTGGTGAGCCACGAGCGCGATCTGTTGAACAGCGTTCCCGACCACATCCTGCACCTCCATCGAGGCGCGCTTGCGCTCTATCCCGGCAACTACGATTTGTTTGCGCGGCAGCGGCGTGAGCGTGAGGCGCAAACCGAGGCGGTGCGGAAGCAACAGGAGGAGAAGGCGAAGAAGCTGCAGGCCTATGTGGATCGGTGGCGCTACAAGGCCCACACCGCCCGCCAGGCGCAAAGCCGCTTGAAGGCGCTTGCCAAATTGCAGCCGCTTGCCGCGTTGACCGACGACGCCTCCGTGGTGTTCGATTTTCCGAGCCCGAAGGAACTGCGGCCGCCGCTGATCGTGCTTGAGGACGCGGAAGCAGGCTACGTGGCGAATACTCCCGTGTTGTCGCGGCTCAATCTGCGTATCGATCCCGACGACCGCATCGCGCTGGTCGGCCGCAACGGCAATGGCAAGACCACGCTCGCGCGTCTTCTCGCCGGCCAGCTGCGGCCGATGGGCGGCTCGCTTATCGCCGGCGGTAAATTGCGCGTCGGCTATTTCGCCCAGCACCAGATCGAGGAACTCGTCGCTGACGAGACGCCGCTGCAGCATATGGAGCGCCTGCTGCCTGGGGCAAAGCCAGGAGATGTGCGCACGCAGCTTGGCCGCTTCGGATTTTCCGGCGACAAGGTGAATCTCGCGGTGCGGCAGCTCTCGGGCGGCGAGCGGGCGAGACTGTCGCTCGCGCTCATCACGCGGCATGCGCCGCATATCCTGATCCTGGATGAGCCCACCAACCATCTCGATGTGGACGCGCGCGAGGCGCTGGTGGAGGCGTTGGCCGGCTTTGGCGGCGCCGTCATCGTGGTCAGCCACGACCGCCATCTTCTCGGATTGATCGCTGACCGGCTCATTCTGGTCGACAACGGAACGGCAAATGATTTCGCCGGCAGCCTCGACGATTATCGCGACCTGGTGCTGCGGCCAAGCAGCGGCGGCGCGGACGAAGGCCGCGAGAGCTGCGTCAGGCGCAGCCGCAGAGATGAACGCCGTCTCGCGGCCGACTTGCGGGAGACGTCAAAACTTCTGCGCAAGCAAGTCGTCGAGGCCGAGCGCGAGATGAAACTGCTTTGCCAAAAGCGCGCCGACATCGATGAGACGCTGGCGCGTCCGCAATCCAATGGCGTGTCGGTCGCCGAGCTGATGAAAACCCGCGCCGAGATCGAGCGCCGTCTTGCCATAGCCGAGCAAACTTGGCTCGAAGCGAGCGAAGCCGTGGAGCAAATCCGGAGCTGAAGAACCCGTTGTTCTGCTCGGCGAGGCACTTTGTGTCGAGAACGCTTTTCGTCGCTCGAGTGCTGTTTTTCTGCGGTTTTTCGCAAAACGCTCGCGCTCGGGCTTACAGTCCAAGGTCGCTCAAGCCAGGGTGATCTGCCGGTCGCGGAGCGGAGCGATCCCATTTGAACAGCCGGTCCGCTTCGCTGATCGGCAGATCGTTGATCGAGGCGAAGCGGCGGCGCATCAGGCCGTGTCCTTCGAATTCCCAGTTCTCGTTGCCGTAGGCGCGAAACCAGTTCCCTGACTTGTCGTGGAACTCATAGGCGAAACGCACGGCGATTTGGTCGTCGGCGAAGACCCACAATTCCTTGACCAGACGGTAGTCGAGCTCGCGCCTCCACTTCCTCGTGAGAAAAGCGACGATCTCCAAGCGCCCTTTGAGGAACTCGTTTCGGTTCCGCCAATAGCTGTCCGGGGTGTAAGCGAGCGAGACACGCTCCGGATCGCAGCTGTTCCAGGCATTCTCGGCCGCCCGAACCTTCTGAATGGCGCTTCCCCGGGTAAAGGGTGGTAGCGGCGGCCGGTCTTCGCTCATGCTTTCCTCCAGTTACCGCTCTCTGCGTGGAGCAGAATGCGATCACCCTGCAACAGGCTTAGAACCGCGATGGGCCTGATACTGCGCGACGACCCAACGCATTGTCGGCCGATGGCGCCAGCGTTCGCGGTCGGCGAGGAGAGCGTGGGGAACGAGCATGTCATAGTATGTCGGCATCTCGCGAGGCCGCGCAAAGAAAGCCAATAGGCTGGCCACGGTGATGTCGGCTCGAGTGAAGCGGTCTCCGGCGAGATAGCGGCGGTTGTCGGAGAGCATGCTGTCGAGCCAGTCGAGCTCCGACTCCAAAATCGATCGGCTCTCTGCCGCGGCTCCGGCGTGATGCTGTGCATGCGCAGCATGATGCGCCGGCTCAAAGGCCACATCATGTTGCCGGCAAACCGCTGCAGGCCCGACGTTTTGCCAAAGAGCGCAGGCTTGACCAGCTCCGGATATCGCGGAAGCAGCTCGGCGTATGCCAGGCGACGCACGTGAACACCAATGACGTCGTCGGCGCGCTGCTCGATCGCTCGCGCATCAGCCAGAGTCAGCCGTCGAGCGGGATCCTGCGTTTGTTGATCTGCCCAATCGATGATTGCGCAGCTTCCTTGCACGACGGTGCGGCCGTCCAGCAGAATTGGCAGACTAGAACCCTTCGCGCCACAGCGTTTCGCCAACAATAGATGGACGCCAGGCGGCCAATTGATCTCGTCATAGGCGACGCCGTGCCAATCGAGGGCCCATCGAGCCTTCTCGCAATAATGAGAATTCCCAAATGTCACGAGTTTGCGTGTTGACTGGCTCATCGACTTTCCTGTCGTTCAAGGCCCGATCGGCTGGACTCTCACCGAAACAGCGGATGACCGCGTGCGCGGGAGTCCTCGATGATTTTCGCCGTGTGGTCGTAGGCGCGTTCGGCGAGCTCCGCGTGACGGTGCCAATCCATCACGCTCACATCGTCGGGGAGGGGCGGGGTGATGAGCAGGTCGTCGCGCTCAGGCGCATCGGACAGGCGCTCGCGCCTCACCATGAGGCTGCGCAGCAGCACGGTTGCCACGCCCGGCGCAACGGGGAGGCGGCGTCGCCGGAAGGGGTTGAGCATCTGCCGCAACATCTGTCCGCGCGAGGGCAGCGCCGCATAGTCGACGGTGTCGCCGCGCATCTCGTCAGGCTTGAGGCTGATCACGACATTCGGCCCGTTCTTCAGCGTGCGCATCGGCTTGACCGGAACATTATCCAGCAGCGAGCCATCGACCAGAACCCGCCCGTCTTGGCAATAGACAGGAGGCAAAAGCCCAGGGATCGAGCTCGTGGCGCGCACCGCCTTCCAGACCGGACCGCGGGTGATGAGCGAGAGCGAGTTGCTGGCAAGACAGGTGGCCACGGCGAAGTATCCGGTCCACAAATCTTCGATCTCAGCATCGCCGTAATGGGTCTTGAGCGCGCGGTCGAAAACGGTGTGATCGAGCAGGCTGTAGCGAGGCCAGGTCAATCGCTTGAGAGCACGCGCTTCCAGGAAAATCGCGGCGGTGCGCACGCTCACTTCATCAGGGGGCGCACCCATGGCGAACGCCGCGGCCATGGCGCCACCGCCGCTCGTGCCGCCGAAGATATCGAAGCCGATATTTGCCTCGAGGAACGCCTTGTAGACGCCGACATGAGCGGCGCAAAGCGCGCCGCCGCCGCAGGCGACGAAGCCTCTGGCATTGCCGCTGATGAAGCGCGCAAGTCGGTCGTATCCGCCCCTGTCCTCGGCGACCAAATGGTGATGCATGGTGACGGCGCGCGCGTTCAGCCAGCGCGACGTTCCCGAGATCGGCTTGCGGGCGGCATGGATCAGCGCCAGTCGGCGGGCGGAGATCGGATGAATGTCGAAGGCGAAACGCTCAAGCGTGCTCGGCTCGGGCGCCGCCTCTGTCGCATCGCCGACGATGAGGAGCTGATCGGCCTGACGGATGATCTTGGCGCTGAACGGGGTCAGCTCGGCGTCGGCGAAATAGAGCACGTAGTGGTAGCGAAGCTCCTGCCGGTTGAGCCAGGCGGTAACGGCTTCAGAGTTGAGATCGACGTTCCTGGGCAACGCCGCGGCAAGCGTTGTCGAATCCACGGTGCCGATTTGGCCGAAACGGGAGAGGGCCGCGGCAAGGCCTTGGCGAAAGGAGTCCGGGACGGGGAAGCCGGCCGCGCCGATCACGGCTAGGGTGCGGGGATGGGTCAGGCTCTGCTCGTCGCCGGCGAGCGTGTCGGCGAGACGCCTGGCAAGCGTTACCGCGATCGGCTTCAGGATGGCGAGATGGCGTTCGGCGAAATCCGCAAATTCCTCCTTGGGCAGCTTGAGCACGATCGAATCGCGAAGTGCCGTCACCGTGGCGGTTCGGATTCCGTCGGCGAAGAAGCCGATCTCGCCGATGGGCGAGCCGCTCCCCACCTCGGCGATGCGGCGGCCATCGACATTGACGGCGAAGCGGCCCGAGGCGACGAGATAAAGCGCATCGGCGGTATCGCCCTGGCGCATGAGAACCTCGCCGCGGGAGACGGCGTGGGTGATGAGGAGCTGCTCGAGCTCGGCTAGGTGCTCGGCCGGCAGGTTGCGGAAGGCTTCGACCAGCGCGAGCGATGTGGCCCGGACGGCAATTCCTGCCTTCGAAGACTCTCCGTTGCGCAACGGCCGGCCCTCGCTCATCTGCTGGTCGTATTGGGCGAGGATAGCGCGGAAGCGAGGCTCACCGTGAGCGGCAGGATGCCGGCATGAGAAGCGGGTGGCTTATCCGCGCCACCCGCTGCAAATCCTGTCGAATCCTGGCAATTAGCGCGCTATTTCGGCGCAAGTGCGTACATCTCCTCGACATGGTCCCAATTGATCAGATTGTCGAACCACGCCTCGAGATATTTCGGGCGCAGATTGCGATAGTCGAGGTAATAAGCGTGCTCCCACACGTCGCAGCCAAGCAACGGCCAGCCGCCGTGAACGAGCGGGTTCTCGCCGTTCGGGGTCTTGGTGACTTCGAGCTTGCCGTCTTTCAGCGTCAGCCAGCACCAGCCTGAGCCGAATTGCGTCTTGCCGGCCTCGATGAAGGCATCGCGGAATTTGTTGAAGCCGCCGAGATCGCGGTCGATCAGCGCCTGTACCGATCCAGGCACTTTCTTGCCGCCGCCGCCCTTTTTCATCCAGGGCCAGAAATTGTTGTGATTGAAGTCTTGGCCGGCGTTGTTGAACACCCCGGGGTTCTTGCCGTAGCTCGCCTTGACAATCTCCTCAAGACTCATGCCCTCGAAACCTGAACCCGGAAGCAGCTTGTTCAGCGTGTCGACATAGGCCTGATGGTGTTTGTCATGATGATAATGAAGCGTTTCGGCCGACATGTAAGGCTCGAGTGCCTCGTAGGCATAGGGAAGCGTCATGAGTTCGAAGGCCACGGCAGTTCTCCGGTGGTTTTCCTGAGAAAGTCGGCGCAAAGCTAAAGGTTCCCGCGAGCCGAGGCAAGCAAGCCGATGGAGGGTGGGCGCGGAGCCCCTGAACTCCGCGCCCGGTGCCGAGGAAGGTTCGCTTCATCAGTTAC
Source organism: uncultured Alphaproteobacteria bacterium (assembly GCA_963757555.1). Lineage (GTDB taxonomy): Bacteria > Pseudomonadota > Alphaproteobacteria > Rhizobiales > Methyloligellaceae > Methyloceanibacter. The sequence goes on along the minus strand of CAVWRU010000010.1, from coordinate 78,710 downwards.
AGGGATCTGACGCTTTCGACTTTGGAGGGGTGCGCCTGAACCCCGCATGAACCGAACATGCAGGATCGGTTCAGAAACGAGATGGAGGTCTACTTCACCAGACCGAGCAGCTCTTTGAACTTAGGCGTGCCGGCTTTGCCCAGCCACTCGAACACGACCATCTCGCTGTCTACGATATCGACGCCGGACTTGAGCAGCCGGGCGAGAGCGAGACGCCGGCTCGTCTTGGTTCGCGATGCGACCGCGTCGGCGACAACGAAGGCCTCGAAGCCCTGATCCTCAAGGTCGATTGCCGTCTGGGTGACGCAGACATGGGCTTCGATGCCGCCTATCACGACTTGCGGCCGGCCCTGGCGCCGCAGCTCATGCAGACGCTCGCGCAACGGCTCGTTTTTCAGGCAGGAGAACTCGATCTTCTCCATAACCGATGCGGCGTTGCCAAGAGACTGGCGAAGCGGCGCCACGGTCGCGCCAATCCCGCTTGGATATTGCTCGGAGACAGTGATCGGAATCTCAAGAGCCCGGGCGGCGCGCACGAGGCGCACACAACGTTCGGCGACGCGGCCGGGATCCAACATCGCCGGCAAGAGCTTCTCCTGGACGTCGACGATGAGCAGTTGTGATTTGTCGCGGGCGAGAAGCATCAGGATTCACGCGGCTGTCAGCGGGGCCGCCACTGTGGCACAGCTTAGGTCGCACCGCCTAGGCCCGCGATCTTCAGGGCGAAGGCATAAGCCAGCGCCACTTCTTTCAGCCGCTCGAAGCGGCCGGAAGCGCCGGCGTGACCCGCGTCCATATTGGTGCGCAGCAGCAACAAGTGATCGTCGGTCTTGATCTCGCGCAGCCTCGCCACCCATTTCGCGGGTTCCCAATAGGTCACGCGCGGGTCGGTGAGACCGGCGAGCGCCAGAATGTGGGGATAGGACTGTGCCTGCACGTTGTCGTAAGGCGAATAGGCGGCGATGGTCCGGTACGCCTCGGCGCTCTCGATCGGGTTTCCCCATTCGGGCCATTCCGGCGGCGTGAGCGGCAGGCTCGCGTCGAGCATGGTGGTGAGGACGTCGACGAACGGTACTTCGGCGATGACGCCGAGAAAAAGATCGGGCGCCATGTTGGCGACGGCGCCCATCAGCATGCCCCCGGCACTGCCGCCGTGAGCCACGATGCGCCCGCGCGCGGTGAACTTCTCGCGCGCAAGATATTCGCCAGCAGCGATGAAGTCGGTGAAGGTGTTCACCTTCTTTTCGCGCTTGCCATCCTTGTACCAGCGATAGCCCTTGTCCTTACCGCCGCGCACATGGGCGATGGCATAGACGAAGCCGCGATCGACCAGGCTCAGCGCATTGGTGGAGAAGCCGGCTGGGATCGACATGCCATAGGCGCCGTAACCGTAGAGCAGGAGCCGCGCGGAGCCGTCGAGCGGCGTGTCCTTGCGGTAGAGGAGGGAGACCGGGACGGTCTCGCCGTCCATGGCCGGCGCCATGACGCGGCGCGTGACGTAATTGTCGGGATTGTGGCCGCTCGGGATCTCTTGCGTCTTGCGCAGGGTGCGCTCACGCGTCTCCATGTCGTAGTCGAACACCTGCGCCGGCGTCGTCATGGAGGAATAGGTGAAGCGGAGCGTGGTGGTGTCGTATTCAAAGCCCGGCGAGATGCCGAGGGCGTAGGCTTCCTCGGCAAAGGCGATCTCGTGCTCGCTCCCGTCGGGGAAGCGGTGGATGACGATGCGGGGAAGTCCGTCTTCGCGCTCGAGCCGCACGAGATGGTCCTTGAAGGCGACGATCTCGAGGATGAGACGTCCAGGCCGATGCGGCTCGATCTCACGCCAGTCTTGGCGGCCAGGATTGTCCAGCGGGGCTTCGACGATGCGATAATCCTCGGCGCCGTCCGAATTGGTGAGGATGATCAGCCGGTCTCTGTGCTTCTCAACGGAATAGTCGTGCTCCGTCTCACGCGGGCTGACCAGGCGTGGCGCCGATGATGGATCTTTTGCATCGATCAGACTGACCTCGGCGGTTTCGTGATCATGCACGCTGAGCAGCAGGAGACGCCGGTCCTGGGTCGCGCTCAAGCCTACGAAGAAGCCGGGGTCAGGCTGCTCATGAACGAGTGCATCTTGGCTATCGGCACCGACGGCGTGGCCCAGGACCTTGCGCGGGCGGTGCTCGTCATCTAGCCAGACATAGAGCAGTGTCCGGCTATCCGAGGTCCATTCGAAGCTGCCATTGTTGTCGGCGATCCGGTCATCGACAATGGCGCCGGTGTCAGCCTCGATGATGTTAACGGTGTAAAACTCCGAGCCCCTGGTATCGACGGCGTAGGCAATGAGCCTGTGGTCGGGGCTGTGCGCGACGTTGGCGATGCGGAAATAAGCGTGGTCTTTTGCCAGCGCATTTCCGTCGATGAGGATCTGCTCTTCACGGCCGCTTCTTAGGATCCGGCAGAACAGCGGATGCTGGCCGCCGGTGACGAAGCGCGTGTAGTAGGAGAATGTCCCGTCGGGGGCCGGGACTGAGGCATCGTCTTCCTTGATGCGCGCCTTCATCTCGGCGAAGAGCTGCTGTTGCAGTCTCTCGGTGTCGCCCATGATGCCCAATGTGTAGGCATTCTCGGCTTCGAGCTGAGTGCGAATGTCCGGGTCGAGCACCGTGGGATCGCGCATCACCGTCTGCCAGTTAGAGGCGCGCAGCCAAGCGTAGTCGTCGACCCGCGCAATCCCGTGCTGGATCGTGGTAAGCGGCCGGAGAGGGGCGCGGGGAGGAGCTATCTCCGCGCGGGACGTGGCATCCATTGGATGAGTTTTAGCTAGATTTGTTGCCAGATGCGTCGTCAGCATCGTGCTTCAAGGCAACGCCGTTGATGCAATAGCGCAAGCCGGTGGGATGGGGCCCGTCGGGGAAGACATGCCCAAGATGAGCTTCGCAATTGGCGCATTGCACCTCGGTACGGCGCATGAAAAGCGAGCGATCATCATGCTCGCTCACTGCGCCACCATCGGCGGGAGCATAGAAGCTCGGCCAGCCAGTGCCGGAATCGTATTTCGTTCCAGAACTGAATAGCGGCGCGCCGCAGCAGACGCAGCGATACATGCCTTGGCGCTTCTCCTGATAATAGGGGTGACTGAAAGCACGCTCGGTTCGATGCTGGCGCGTGACTCGAAATTCTTCCGGTGTGAGTGTTTTGCGCCACTCCTCATCGGATTTGGTATCGGGTTTCTCCGTCTCTGCTTCCAGGCTTTTGCGCATGGGAGGGAACTCTTCCTTTCTTCTTGTGTTGGGTCACTTTCAATATAGTACTCGGGAGGCATGTCGATCAGGGTCTGCGACGTCGGTCACGCAGGCTTGATTCAGTTAATTTCGCGCACGCGAGCTTCAGAAATTTTTGGGTATTTGAAGACGTTTCGAATTAGGCTCAAATAGCCGGCGCCAAGTAGAGAGGGCTCTGCCAAGTTGCGTAGCCGATCAATATGTTTATTTAACCCCCAGTCTTCATGAGCATTGACGATTGCGTACTTGTAAAAGAGTGCTATATACGCAGCTGCGTTGTGTACCTAGGTGCGGGACTCATTTTCTAGTTGCGAAAACAGCGCAACTTCCCGTCACAAGTTCGGCATAATCTGATGCCCGTAGTGCCCTGTGACTCGGGAGATGACAACAATTTGCGCCCAGTTGCCGGCTTGTCGGGAGCGGCAACTGTGCTTGAGCCAAGGAGGACTTGATGGAACAGAACCTAGAGAAGAACGAGCTCGTCGAGCTTACGGCCGAGATCGTGTCTGCTTATGTCAGCAACAACACGGTCGTCGCTTCTGACCTCCCTAGCGTCATCCACAATGTGTTCGACGCCTTGAGCAGGGCGTCCGCCGCTTCCGGCCAGCCAGCCCGGGAAGAGCTTCGGCCAGCCGTCCCGGTGAAACGATCCGTCACACCGGAATATATCGTCTGTCTCGAAGACGGTAAGAAGTTCAAGTCGCTGAAGCGCCATCTGCGAACCCATTATGATCTTTCGCCGGAGGAGTATCGCGAGAAGTGGGGCCTGCCGCACGACTATCCGATGGTCGCTCCCAACTACGCCGCTGCCCGCTCCGATCTCGCCAAGCGCATGGGTCTTGGGCAGCGCCGCAGATAGCCGAACGAATCACTTGCGTCGAAGCGGCGTGGGTGATGCCACCCTTCTCACCCCTTTTAATCCCTTGCGCCCCGACCAAATCGAGTAGCGCTCGTAGCCTGTCGCCACAAGCTATTGTGACTCTTCAAGAATTTTCGTTTGAGGCTTGCGCCGGAGACGAGCTGCGCACATAGTGATGGTTAACACGGTGATTCGTTAAGCCCGACCAAGGGCTTATTGGGGAAGGCCATGCTGTCGGGACGAGCTTTTCGGGCTCAGTTGGTGACGCAAGGTCAGCGCGAAATTTACGATTATTGGCGGCAAACCGCTGGCGCACGCCAGATGCCGGCCCGCTCCGATATCAATCCTTTCAGTGTCCCCAAACTGCTCCCTTGTGTCGGCTTGATCGACCTGACCGAGGGGCTGGCGGAAGCCAGGTTCAGACTGGCCGGGACGCGCCTTCGCGATGTCTATGGGGAAGAGATCACCGGCAAGCGGATCGACGGGATTTTCGCCGGCGCCTCTGCCGATTATTGGCGCGACGTGCACGCGCGCGTGGCGGAAGAGGGTCTGCCGCTCCACGGCGTGGTGCGGGGACCGGCGCCAGGCCGCGACCATATTGTGCTTGCCTGGATGCGGTTACCGCTGTCGCAAGACGGAACTCGGGTCGATCGTATCCTCTGCTACGATACCACCGCCTCTATCGAGATAGTCCGCCAGGCTGCCGAACCAGCTTTGCGTCCCTCTCCGGAGCCCCAGCCCCAGATCTGGTCCGCGCGGCGGCGGGCGCATTGCGCCTGAGCCGCAATTTGGCGCGGCACATCGACCCAAGCTCAGCCTTGTAAGCCGTCATCAGGCCGAGGTGACGGTTGAGTTCGTAGCTCCAATGGCCAGCAAGGGCCCGCCGCCGCTTGGCGCGCAGCGCCCGCCTCAGCTTCGATAGGATTAGCAAACTGTCCTCAGGGCTTTGGTCCGCAAGCTCATGCGGCCAAAGTGCGATCAGGCGCGGCAGGTCGCGCGCCCTGAGATAGCAGCCTGATCCGGCATCGACCATCGTGCGGAAAATGCGGGTGGCATCCGGATTTGGCTGCGATCCGGGCCCTTCCTTCGCATCGAGACGCTCCGTCACCACCATTCGCCGGTCCTTCTTTTGGTTGGCGCCGCAGCATGCGCGCGGGCCGGAGGGGTGAGGATTGGTCGGCGGAGCACGGGTGTGATCTCGCGCGTGGCCACTCCTGTATTTCGGACCTGCCGCCTGCGACTTATCCCCGCTCCGGTCCTGTCCCCTAGAGTGTGATAGGTATTTAATCCTAATTTTGGGGAGAAGCGGCGATGAGTGCGGTGCGAGCAATCGACGGCGGCGATGCGATTCAAGTTCAGCGGGCCGCTGCCAGGGTCGGCACGTCGCGGGTCCGGTGGGCGATCGAGTCGGCAGTTGGTGCCGTGTTCGAGGTGGGCATCGACGATCTGCGCGGCCCGACCCGTGGCTCGGCGCGAACCGCATTTGCGCGACAGGTGGCGATGTATCTCGCCCATGTCGGCTGTGGGGTGAGCCTGACCGAAGTCGGTCAGCTGTTCGAACGGGATCGCACCACCGTGGCGCATGCCTGCGGCCTAGTGGAGGATAGACGTGACGACCCGGATTTCGATCATCGGCTCGACCATCTTGAGCGGGCGGTCTCCTCTCTTCTCGACGCGCTCTACATGCGCCAGGGCCACCGGTGACCGGGCGGGCCCCAAATGATGATGCGGCAGCCACGCGGCACCTGCTCGCGCGCTTGGCCGAGGCGGGGGCAAGGCTTTGCCAAGTGAAAGGCGGCTATCTGCTGGTCAACCCATCGACGGACTTGCGGAAAGAAACTCGCGTGCGGAGAACTGTGGTCGACCTCTGCTTGCGGCAAGATTGGCTTGAGCCGGTTGGCCGCGACTTTGTTCTTTCCACGGCGGGGCGGGCCCGGCTCCGCCGCTCGGAAGTGGACGGCGACTCGTTTCGCCAGCAGCATCAGCTGAGAGCAGTGAGGCTCACGGAGATTGACGGTCTTCGTCGCCCGGTGCTGGTCAACGAAGCCGAAAGCCCTCTCGGCTGGCTCAAGAGCCGCAAGAACCGGGGCGGTCGTCCGCTTCTTTCAGACGCACAATATGAGGCGGGGGAGCGCCTCCGCGCCGACTATTGGTTTGCTCAGCTCAGCCCAAGGGTGACGGCAAACTGGTCAGCGCCGGCACCATCGGGAAGAGCGCGGCGCGGACCTCCGCTCGACGCGGCCTCCTTGCGTGACGAAGTCATCGCCGCCAAGGAGCGCGTCATGCGGGCGCTTGATGCGGTGGGTCCTGAGCTTTCCGGGGTGCTCATCGATATTTGCTGCGAGCTCAAGGGGCTGGAAGAAGTCGAGAAAAGTCATGACTGGCCGCAACGGGCGGGCAAAGTCGTGCTGCAGCTCGCACTCACGCGGCTTGCCAGACATTACGGTCTTGATGTCTCCAGTGAGAGATCGCCGCGCGGCAAAGGCGTGCGTCATTGGGGAAGCGAGGATTACCGGCCGACGCTCGATGCGTGGCGCGGCTCTGGCGGTCAGTGAACCGTCGGCGCCTTCTCGATCGCCTCACGCGCGTCTTTGCGGATCCGCTCGACCATGGCGAGCAGACCGTTTGAGCGCTGCGGCGTCAGATGCTCCTTGAGATGCAAGCGGCCGAGCACGGCGTTGGCGTCGATGTCGAGAATGGCATCGGCGGTCTTGCCCGAGTAGAGGGCAAACAGGATAGCGATCAGACCACGGACGATATGGGCGTCGCTGTCGCCGACGAAGCTCAAGCGCGGCAGACGGTGGTCCGCGTCGACAGTGGTGGCAAGCCACACCTGGCTCACGCAGCCCCGCACCTTATTGACGTCGTTGCGGTCCGGCTCGGGCAGCGGCTGCAATTTGCGGCCGAGCTCGATCACGTAGCGATAACGATCCTCCCAGTCCTCGAGGAGATCGAAATCGGCGGCGATCTCGTCGAAGTCTGCAGGCGAGGCGGCCTCGTTCGCTGGCGCGGGTCCTGTGGTCTCCATAGCCTCAATATAGTTGGAATCGCCAAGGTCTGCGAGGCCTTGGTAACGAAAGGGGACGCGCGCTCCGGGTGGGAAAGGGCAGGGAACCACCCTCGGCGCGCGCCCTCGGCAGTCCAAGACTGCCGAAACCTGTGCTTCGGTCCCGTGCAGAGTTCGGTCTTAAGTCCCGGACCGGCGCGGCCCGCTCCAGGCCGGGAGAAGGTCGTTCGGGCTCAGCGTGTTGCGCGAGTTGGTGGAATCAATACTTGCGGGTTCGACCGTCACCGGCGCCCAAGGATCGCTGCCGGCCTCGCCCTGGTTAAGGCTCGACTGCTTGCCGTCCGCAGGCTCGAAGGTCGTGCTGCCGTCAGCGTTCGGCGCCTCGACATTGTCCGGTCCGCTGACGCCCGCGGCATCTCCGGCGTCGCTACCGGCAAATGCGGTCTTTCCCTTGACGAAGCTCATCAGCACCTCGGCACCGAAGCGGGCCTTTTGCATGAAAACGGCGAAGGCATCCTTGCCGGTGGCGCAAACGTTTGGATTGCGTTCGCAGAATCCGCTCACGTCCTTCACGGCGGCCTGAGCCGTTCCGTAAACCTCGCTCTGCTGCTGCGCATTGGTCGGCAGCAGGAGGACGAGGATGATGAGCCAGAAGACGGTCCGAATAAGAAACATCTGAGTGCCCCTTCAATTCAGCGGCCGGCAATCCCGGCAGCTCCCTTCCCACAGGTGGAGGCACTATAAAGTCGAGGCAATAATCGACTTTCACTACTGAGCATCAATTTCGTCAGAAAATATCTTTAAGTTTAAGAGATGTCTAAAGCGCGCCGATGTTGTTAAGCGTCTCACAACACGTCTTAAGTGCGGGAAAGATTGCATAAAATTTTTCTAAGGACTTTGCCGACTTGCAGCCGCCGCACAGAATCCACCGCCGCCGGCAATCCGATCCGTTTTAAGGTTCCTTAAGCGGCCCACGGAATAATCAAGACCAACGACAATCGGGGATGAAGCGGCATTTGGCACGCTCCAAAATGCGCGTGTTGGTCAACCGCAGTCTGCGCAAGTTGGGCGCATATTTCGACACGCTCGTGCATGAGTCCGTACGCGAGGATGTCATCGGCGCGGCGCGACAACGCTCCTTCATCGCCGCCCAGCTGCTCGCGGGACTTTTGGCGCTTTGCGTCTTGCCCGTTTATCTATCGCTGACCGGCAGACCGACCGCGCTCGGCGCCGTCGCCCTTCTCTGGTTCCTGTCGCCGCTCGGAGTCGCTGCCTTCCTATCGCGTACCGGCAAGATCGGCGTCGCCCATCTCATCTCGTCGGCGAATTTCACCGGCCTCATCACCTTCTCGGCCTGGCTCACCGGCGGTCTCACCTCCTTCCTCATTCCCTGGATCGTGGTGGTACCGTTGGAGGCGGCGCTGTCGGCAGACCGCCGTGTGGTCGCCTGGGCAGGAGGACTTGCCTCCCTTGGCCTCATTACGCTCACCATCGGCGGCGCGCTCGGCCTTGTGCCGCCCGAACCTCTTCTCCCGGTATCGGCCAATCTGCTCGGCCTCTTCGGCGCCATGAGCGCCGTTATCTACGCCGCGGGTCTCGCCATCGCTATCCAAATAGTTCATCGGCGATCTGAAGATGCGCTCCGCGTCGGCGAGGAGCGCTACCGGCTGCTTGCCGAGAACGCGACCGACATGATCACCCGCCATGACGAACGCGGCCGCGTGTTGTTTGCTTCGCACGCCTCGCATCAGCTGTTGGGAGAGGCGCCGGCGAAGCTTATCGGAGACGGCCTCTTCGAGCGCGTCCACGTCGCCGATCGGCCGGCATATCTCACGGCGCTATCACAGTGCAGCGCCGTGAGCGAGCCTATCACCGTCGAGTTCAGGGTGCGGCGCCACTCTCCGTCCGGCGGGGAGCACTATAGCTGGGTCGAGATGCGCTGCCGTCCGCTCAGCACCCCGCACGGCGGCACGGTCGCAGGCGTGCTAGCCGGCACCAGAGACATTTCCGAGCGCAAGGCGCAGGAAGATGAGCTAATGCGGGCCCGTGACGAGGCGATGAGCGCGAGCCGCGCCAAGACGCAATTTCTTGCCAGCATGAGCCATGAGCTCAGGACGCCGCTGAATGCCGTCATCGGATTCTCGGAGATTCTCAATCGAGAATTATTCGGGGCATTAGGGGAGCAGCGCTACCGCGACTATGCTCGCATGATCCACGAAAGCGGCGAGCACCTGCTCCACGTCGTCAACGATATTCTCGACATGTCGAAGATCGAGGCCGGCAAGTTCACGCTTCTCAAGGAGCCATTCGACGTCGGCTCGCTGATTAGATCATGCGCCGAAGTCATGCGGCATGAGGCGGAGGCAAAGCAGCTGACATTGATCGTGGAGGTCCCGCCGGTGCTGCCCGAACTCCTTGCCGACAAACGCGCCTGCAAACAGATGCTGCTCAACATCATCTCGAATGCGATCAAGTTCACCGATGCCGGAGGCTGGGTGCGGATCGCTGCGCGGGTGCATGGCGACAGGATCGAGCTGGTCGTCGCCGACAACGGGATTGGCATTGCCGAGAAGGACCTGCCGAAGCTCGGCAAGCCGTTCGTTCAGGCCGACAACGCTTGTGAGCGGAGCCATGACGGTGCCGGCCTCGGCTTATCGGTGGTGCAGGGGCTCGCCCGCCTGCATGGGGGCAGCCTCGAGATTGCAAGCAAACTCGGCCACGGCACGGCGGCCACAATTGTGCTCCCGCTGAAGCTTCAGCAAGGCGAATCAGATAAGGGATCGGCGCAGAATTCCGCCGTGACGGCTGCGTGACCGCTGCCCCGGGGCCGCATTTTGTGCGCCGATCCCCCGTTTATTTACTCTTTAGCTTCGATAGCGAAGATTGCATCTGAGGGAGTCTCGGGGGACTCTCAACTCAAACGACTTATTGATTCGGCCCCAAGCGATGAACGTCGTGGCGACGCGCCTTGTTTTTCTGGCCTTTATCGGCCTGACCGGCTTCATCACCTATAACGCGCTCTATATGCAGGAGCAGCGTAACGCTGCTTTGCTGCCCCCAGTCGGGGCGCCGCGAGTCCCGTTGCCAAGCGGCCCGATCCACGTCGCCAATCCGTCAGCATCGGCGGCAAAATCGGCGGCCGTCACCATGGATCTGCCACCGCTACGGGGGCAGGCCGCGTCTCAACAATTGGTGACAGCAATCCAGCGTGAACTTGCTGCGCGCGGCTATGCCAGCGGTGCGGCTAGTGGAAAACTGAGCGACGAGACGCGAAGAGCGATTGCCACGTTCGAGAAGGACCACGGACTCCCCGTCACCGGCTCGCCCTCGGACGAACTGCTGAGGCGCATTCTGCTCGGTGAGGCGGTGACGCCGAACACCGGATCGGTCGCCGCCGCCGCCGGCGCAACGGCCGCCAATCCTGGCACCGCGGGGAGCGACGATTCGACGATCAAGCAGGTCCAGCAGATCCTCGCCGATCTCGGCTATGCACCAGGTCCGATCGACGGAGCCATGGGAGAAGAAACCGAGCGCGCCGTGAGCGCCTTTCAACGCGACCGGAAGATCGCCCAGAATGGCCGCATTACGCCTGAGCTGTTGCGGGAAATCAAACGCGTCACGGGACGAGACCTCGCCGCTGCGGCCTCGCGGCCTTAAGCTGGAGCTTGGCGCTCCAATGCGCATCAAAAGCGAAATCTGGGTCAAGGCCTATTTGCGCCGTTGTCAGGTCCAAGGCGCGCCCGCCGTGGTCGCGCGCCGCGGCGATGAGCATGCCGGCGCCATCTACATCTGCCTCAATCGGCTCGATGGCACGGTGCGGCTCTTCGGTCCCGCCCCAGCGGGGCTCGAAGGGGGCGACACCGAGCGGCGATGGGTGAGTTGCTTTGAGGCAAGCTTCATCAGCGAGAAAGAAGCCGCCGTCTACCTCGCCCGCCAAATCAAGTTCGACGCCGATATCTGGATCGTCGAAGTCGAGGACAAGGCCGGTCGCCATTTTCTTGGCGATGCCGTCGTCGAAGAGTAAGCTGATTGGCGGAATTAGGACTTCGTTAACCCTACCGGCCCCTTAATGCGGGACAGGCACCGCCGCACTCATTTCGGGACGCTGGGCGTTCGGTAGGGACGAGGAGACCGAGAATGGCGACCATCCTGGAATTTCGTCGAGCCGCGGAACCCGCGCCACGGGTCACCGAGCTCAAGCAGGGCGCTCTCGGCGAGATCATCATTTTCCCGGGCGTCCGCATCGAGCGCCGGGCCTGCGAGGACGGCCCGAGGACGGCCACCACTTCGCGCAAGGGATCTCAACGCGCGCGAAAGAAGCAACGCTAGATCCCGATCCAATTGCTTGGCTCGCGCTTAGCGGCGAACCAGGGTCCCTACTTCTTGAGTGGACTGCAAACGGTCGCCTCGAGCGCCTCTTCGGCGCTGGCCGAGCTGCTCGGGCCCGATAGAGGGGCCCGAATGATGGCGACGCCTTCCGGCCCCGGGGATTTGATGACGAACAGCTCGTCGGCGTCTTCAGGAGCATCCACGCCCGCCTCCGCCACCGTCTGATCCCCCGTGGCAATGACCAGGTCGAGTTGGGCGCTTTTCACATCGGCGCCCGGCACGGTGTAGAAGTTGTCTCCTTCCGGCGTGTAGAAGGCAATCATCCACAAATCGTTCGGAACCGTGCCCTTGAGGCGCACAGGCCCTTGCGCAAGATCGAAGCGGCAGAAGGCATAGCGAACGTCCGGCGCCATCATCGGCATGACTTCCTGTCCCGGTCTAAGTGCCGACGCCAGGCGCATGGTGTTGGTCGGGCCGAGCGGCACGAGTTGAGCCCACGCGTTTTTGGGTGCAAGCCCCGGGAGCGCTAGGACCGCAGCGACATGGATAAGGCCTGCGAGCACGAGGCAAAGAAGAATATAGAGAAGTGGGATTCTCAGTCGCATGCCTTGCGCTCGATTTTGGGGAGCCGATCGTAGGGGATTTGTCCGATGCCGGAGGAGTCGATCTCGCGGGGGCCATAGATCCGCAGCATCAGCACGAGCGGGCGTTCCGGACCACTTCCGCTCGGCAGCCAGTTCTCCGGGCGTGCGTTGCTCGCCAGATCGATGCGGTAGGTGCCATCGCTGCGGCGGATCGCCTCTTCGCTGTTGAAGCTCCATCGTTGAGATGGGTTGTCGATCAGCGATCCGTGTTCGTCATAGACGGCGAGCGACCACCACCTTGCATTCAGCGCCGAGCCCTCGATCAGATATTCGCAAGCCGAGGTCAACTCGTCTCCGGCACTGTCGGTGTCGGCGACGAAATAGCGGGCCGTGGTCGAGGTGAGCGGCAGCCTGCCGCTCCTCGCGAGATGCGCCTTGGTGTAGGAATCGGCATTTGGGTTGCCCTCGCTCACCCAGCTCGCCCAAGGTCCTGCTCGCTGCGTGGTGAGCGGAGATCCGTGCTCGATCATGTAGCGCGCCGAGCCGATGCCGAGCACGAGAGCCCCGGCGAAAACGGCGATGAGTTGAAGGAGCGTGCGCATCGAGGAATGCGCCCCGGTTGAAGCCGAGTTGAAGGAGACTTGGGAAGCGGAGAGGTTGGCGGGTAACTTGTCGAGCAAGCGCGCACCTTCGAGACGAAACGGGCTCGCCACTGGCTTAGGGAGGAAGAATTGTGCCGGGTTGGCTTCCGGTCGCCACCGAACGCTCGGCTGGCGGCGGGGTTGCGCCCTCGACCGGGCTTGCACTTGGCGCCGCCGACGCCACGCTCGACGGACTATCCGATGCGGATCCGGCTGGCGCGGCCGCGGGAGCTTCGGCACGGTTCTGCGGTTGCGTGTCGCTCGGTTTTAGCGCCGGCGCCTCTTTCAACAAGGTCCCGAGCTTGTCGAGGACCTGGCGCGTCGTGCTCGACATATCCTTGACGCTTTCCGGCGTCGGAGGTGCGATGACTTCGGTATCCGTCGCCGCGGCGGTTTGCATCTTGGCAACGCGCTCCTGCTCGGCGACTTGGACAGGATGCAGCGGAATACCTGGGATTTGCGGAATGTTGTCGGTGTCGTGGGCGAGCACCATGAAGTTGTGCCAGGTCTGGGCCGGGAAACTGCCGCCGGTTACGCGCGCCATCGGTGAGAAATCGTCATTGCCCATCCAGACGCCGGCAACGTATTGGCCGGTGATCCCCATGAACCAGGCATCGCGGAAATTCGAGCTCGTGCCGGTCTTGCCGATGGCATTGGTGAAGTCGAGCTGGGCCGCTCGACCGGTTCCACCGGTTACCACGCCTTGCATCATGCTGTTCAGCATCTCGACCGATTCGCGGCTGAAGATCTGCTGACGCGGCTTCGTCTCTTGCGCGTGCGCGTAAAGCAGCTGACCTTGCAGCGTGTGAATCTCTTCGATCGCGTAATTATGCACCTCCAAGCCGCCGCTGGCGAACACCGCATAGTTGGTGGTGTGCTCGAGCGGGGTAAGCCCCTGGTCGCCGAGCGCAAGCGAGCATGTCTTCTTTAGACGGGTGATGCCGAGCTTGTTCATCGTGGCGAGCACCTTCTCCCGCCCAACATCAAGGGAGACCTTGACCGCGATCGTGTTGATGGAATGGGCCAAGGCGTCTTTGAGCATCATGCGGCTCGACTCCCCGGCGGAGTAGTTGTGGGGAGCCCAACGGCCGCACGAAGCGCCGTAACCACTCACGATCGTGGTCGGCTTGTATTTCCCAGTCTCGAAGGCAGTCAGATAAACATAGGGCTTGAAGGAGGAGCCTGGCTGACGGTACGCATGTGTTGCGCGGTTGAACTGGCTCTCCCCGTAATCCTTGCCGCCGACCAGAGCACGAATCGCGCCGTCGGTCTCCATCACCACCATGGCCCCCTGGCTGAACGAACGGCTGTGCCCGTATTGGGCGATCGTCTGCTGCAGCAAATCTTCGAGCCATCTTCTGCAGGCCGATGTCGACGGTGGTGCGGGCAGCGAGGATATGCTCCTTTCGATTCTGCATGACGCTGCACTTCCTCGAAGGCCCAATCGAGGAACCAGTCGGGGCTGTAATAGTCGCCGCGTTCCACGATCTTGGCGGGGTTCATGCGCGCGCCATACACCTGGCCTTCAGTGAGGTAGCCAGCCTCAACCATGTTGGTCAGCACCTCGTTGGCGCGGGCGCGCGAAGCGGCCATGTCGATATGCGGCGCATAACGGGTGGGCGCCTTGAACATGCCGGCGATCATCGCCGCCTCGGCCAGCGAAACGTCACGGATCGATTTGCCGAAATAGAACCGAGCCGCCGCCTCGACACCGTACGAGCCGCCGCCCAAATAGGCGCGGTCGAAATACATCTTGAGAATCTCGCGCTTGGTGTAGTGGTTCTCGAGATAGACGGCGATGAAGGCCTCTTTGATCTTGCGGTCAAAGCGCGCTCCGGCGAAAGGAACATGTTCTTCGCCAATTGCTGGGTGAGCGAACTGCCTCCCTGCACCACGGCGTCGGCGCGGGCGTTCTCGGCAAGGGCGCGAATGGTGCCCATGACGTCGACGCCGAAATGCTCGAAGAAGCGCCGGTCCTCGGTGGCGAGCGTCGCCTTGATCAGGTAGTCGGGGAGCTCATCGAGCGGTACCGAATCGTCGCGCAGCAACCCGCGCTTGCCGATCTCGTTGCCGAAACGGTCGTAGAAGGTGACGCTGTACTCGTCGGACAAGTTCATCTTGCCTTGGGCAAGCTCGAAGGCTGGGATGGCGAAGGCCAACACGACGAGCAGGCCGCCGGCGCTGAGCGTCAGAGCCTCGCAGGCGAGATCATTGAGGATGCGGACGACGCCTCGCGCCTCGAAGCGTCCGAAGAAGGTGGAATAGGCGCTCCACCAGTCCTTGAAGCCGATCCAAGCGCGATAAAGGCCCGAATCGATGCTCGAAATCGATCGCGAGCCAGTCAATGAGCTTGCGCCGGCGATTGCCTTGTAGGAAGTCCCGCACTTTGCTCCGACCCTGGCGCCTACGCGCCGGAAGCCGGCCTCTTATGCCCAATTGCCGCCCGGTTGGGCAACCGATTCAGCAAACTACACCCTGATTGAGGCGTTTTGTAGAGATTTGGCAGGCCTCTAGGGGTGGTGGCCGGTCGCGGGCGGCTGCTCCGGAACCCAGCCAAGCCGGGGGCTCGGCGCATCGCCAAAAGGGGAGACAGCCAGCATGCGCTTGACCGCGGAGGAGGGGATGGTGATCACGCCGGAGGCCTGGTCCCAGTCGCCGCTGCCGTTGCTCGCGCCGAGGTTCGGCGCCAACACCTTGGCGCTTGCGTCATCTTGCACGAGGAAGCCCACCGAGACGCAAAGATGGGGGCGGCGCGGCTCGATCGCCTCGAGCCACTGCCAACCTGGCACGGGCTGGCCGAAGTCGAGCCACTCGATCAGCACGAGGGGAGGAGGGGGGTCGGCTTGCATGATCGGCCTCTCGTCGGGTCAGGACGGGATAGTGCCCAGAGAAATGCTCAAGAAGCCTCTGCCGCCTTCCACAAATTTTCGGAAAAGTCCCGCGCCGCCGTTAACGCGAGCTCCCTACTTCTCGACCGTGAAGCCCTTATTCTTCATGCAGGAGATGTAGTCCTCGTTGAGCGCGTTGGGGCGCAGCCTGGTAAAGATGGCGAGCACCGATTTTGTGCCCTTGTCGAGCGTCGCTTGCTTGCAGGCCGTCGAGGCTTGCTCGAGCGCCTTTGGATCAGGCTTTGCCTGGTTCTGCGCGGTCGTGAAGCTGCGAGACGAGGGACCGATCAGGCTGCATGCCGACAGCATGAGAGCGGCCGCCCAGATCGCGCCGACTTGCCCTATCCTTTTCCCCGCCACGCCAACCTCATTACCAGAGGAGCGGCACGAGGCGATAGCGGACACGCTCGGCATAGTCCGCGTAGCCTTCGAGCTCGGCCTTGAGCATCCGCTCCTCCATCACGGCGCGAGCCGCCAGCATCAGCACCACCAGCAGCGCAACCAGCAATCCCCACCAGGAGCCGAGCAGGAGTGGCACTCCAGCGGCGATCGGGATGACGCTCGCATACATGGGGTGACGCACGTAAGCATAAGGGCCAGTGGTTACCACCCTGTGTCCGCGCTCCTTCTGCACCTTCACCACCGGCGCGGCGTAGCTGTTCTCCTTGAGAACCCGAAAGCTCAGCCAGATGCCGAGGCAGAAGAGGACCGCGCCGAGGACGTGCCACGGAGGCTTCACGCTCGACCAGCCGAAGCGCTTGTCGAGCCCCATGAGCACGTACCAGCCAAACCATAGCGGGATGAAGGCGAGCATGAACAGCTTGTCGGAGCGGGGCTGGTCACGCTGAATGGGGGGGCGCATGCGCTCGGCGAGGAGCGCGGGGTCGTGGCGCCCGAGCCAGCCCATACCCCACATGGTCGACACCGCCAGAATGACCAGGAACACCCAGGCTCCGGGCCAGCGCGTGGTCCCGGCCGGCACGAACAGGAGCAGGGCGAAGGTCCCGATCCAGACGACGGCTGCTTCGATTGTCGTTTCAGGGCGAGCGGCCATCGATGTACCTTATAGTGCCGGAGATAGGGGTGAATGTGCGGCGAAGTTTCACGATGGCGTGAGCGCGACTGACGCTGCTCGTCAAGCCCGCGCGCGAGCCTTAGCATCACTTCAATCGTGCGCCCGGCTTGAGGCAGAATTCGGAAGGAGGACTCCCAAGATGCGAACGCGCTTCGGTTTTTTCATCGGCTTGGCTGCTCTTTGTGCCGCCGGAAGCTTCTCCGTAGCTCCGGCGCTGGCGGCGGATTGCAGCCAAGGCAGCGCGGAGGAGCAGATCGCCTGCCTCAATCACATGGTCGGCGAGCTTTCCGCCAAGATCGAGGCGTTAACCGAAGACTCGCTCAAATGGAACGACCGCATCGCGCTGATCAATGAAGACATGCGCATCTATCCGCGCTGCCTGGAAAACCCGGGCCCGAACTCGAACAACCTCACCGACGTGTTCGCCACGTCCTGCGCCAAGATCCCGGCGCAGACCTGGATGATCGCCAAGCCCTATCACTGAGGCCGATCGGCACCGCCGTCATTGCTGTGTCGATTGGACGCGGGAACCTGCCTGTCTGCCTCACGTTCACGGAGTCAGACCCGGGAATCGTCCTGGGCCCGTCCCACAGTAAAAAGGAGGACACCATGACCAGGTCAATCGTGACCTCGGCGATCGCGGGCGCATTCGTGCTCGGGCTCGCCACGACGGCAGTCGCGGCGGTGAAAGGCCAGTTCGACGATATGTGCGCCGAAGGGCTCGCCCTGCATAAACAGATCCACACCAACTGCTCGGTGAACGCCGACTACAAAGGCAAGACCTATTGCTTCGGCAGCGAGCAAGCCAAGAAGGACTTCATGAAAGACCCCTCGGCCAATCTTGCCAAGGCCGAGACCTTCTACAAGAACCACCATCAAGGCTAGCCGCCGGCGCGGCAGGATGGCCCCGCCTTAACCTTAACCAGTCGAACCGATTCCACTGGCGTGGCGGCGCGGGCGGCGCCATCCTTTGCCGTGGCGGTCACAAACCCTGCGATCACCCCTTTGGTAGGGAAGCCCCGGCCGATCATTCGGCCCGGGGCTTTCTCTTGTTTCGCGAAGCAGGAATTTATTCCTTGACAACGTCGCGCTCTGAGGCTAGGGTTCGACTATAACGCGACAGTTGCGTTGAAGCGCCGAGTGTTCCCGGGACTGCCGGAGCGAGCCTCGGCGCTGTTGGTTTCTCCGCCAGGCGCCGCCTTCAAAGCCGGCGCCTATCGTATTTATGTCGCGGCCTTCGACAAGGCCCTCGCCGTGGCGGGCGCGCGCTCTTCCATGCTAGGTGTCTAGCCCTCGTTTGACGGGGGAATGGGCCCGATGCCGAAGGTCGCCTCGATCTTGTGCTCCGCCTTGTGCTTCGTCGCGGTGCTGTTGCCCGTGCCGGCATCCGCCCTCGAATGCGCCGACAAGGAGATTTCTGCCCGCGGCCCGACCTTCCTTCCGTCGCCCGAAACGTCGATGGAGGCTGCCAAGGCGGAATGGCTGAAGAAGGCGACCGAGATCTACAGCGACGCCACGATGGAGACGGCGAAGAATCCGCAAATAATGTGCGCGAGCCAGGGACTGTACAGCAATTGCACCATCACCGCGGTGCCTTGCGGCACCGCGCCTGCCGCTCCCAACGAAAAGTGACGGCCCGCGCGCCGTCCTCGACAAGGCTTTCACCATTACCGATGAGATCCAAAGGCCTCTCCCCGATTGGGAGAGCGTCAAGCATGACTACGTCCATGGCGACTGGTCGCAGCGGCGCATCGCTCTTGCGCATGGCGTCAGCGTGCGGGCGCTCGGCGCCCGCGCCAAGAAAGAAGGCTGGGTCAGGCTCGTCGGCACCAAGAAGCTGAGCCCGGGCGAAAACCTTCGCTGCCGGGCGCGCCCAAGGCGAAGCGCGCGACCATCGAAGAGCTTCGCCGCCGCGACGTGATCCGCCGGCTGCTCGAAGCGCTCGACAAGAGGCTCACCCATTTGGAGAAGCGCATGGCTGTCGATGGCGAAAACGGCGCGCCCGCACACCGAGCGGGATGCCAGGACGCTGAGCGGCCTTGCCCGCCTTTATGCCAAGCTCGTCGAGCTTGCAGGGTTCTTCCTGGTTCGGCTCCTCCCGGAGGCGCGCCTTCCCCTGGCTTGTCCCAGCTTTGCACGGCCGTTTACCGAGTATTAACCATGCCGTCGGAAAGGTAATCACGGCGGCTTTGAAGGTGCCCGCCAAGGTCTGATCATGGGGCCGCGAGAGTTCGCATTGAAGGGCACGCCCCGCCACCCCATATGGTTAACCAGTGGTTGATGGAGACCTGCGATGACGGCAAGTACAGGTTGGTCGCTGCAACGCGGCGTCTACCAGGCGCTGTCGAATTCTTCCGAGCTTGGCGCTTTGCTCGGCGGCACGCGAATCTATGACGATCCTCCGCAAGCCGCGAGCTATCCCTCCATCATGCTCGGCCAAAGCGTCGTTCGCGATTGGAGCACAGGCACCGAAGACGGCGCCGAGCATCTGTTGACCCTGCATGTGTGGTCGCGCGCCGGCGGCAAGAAGCAGGTGCACGACATCATCGAGGCGATCAAGTCGACGCTGCATGACCAGCCGCTTACGCTGGTCGATCATGAGCTCGTCAATCTGCGCCACGAGTTTTCCGAGGCGCGGCCAGACCCGGACGGCGACACCTATCACGGCATCGTGCGCTACCGCGCCGTGACCGAGCCGGCTCAGGCCCAAGCAGCCTAGTTTCGACTTTTCAAAGCAAAACCGGTCCAGGCGGGCGACCCTAGAGGTCGCGATGCGCTTCTGCTTGCGCTATAGGAGACCTTCCGATCGCATGCAGGGTCGACGCAAAGCCAAATGTCGCCTTGGACGAAACTGAACGAACTCTTCAAGCGCTTCACCAAGCCCGGAGCGCGCACCGGAACTTTGCGCGAGGAGGAACTGCGGCTCGCAGCGGCAGCATTGCTGGTCAACGCCACGGCGATTGATGGGGAGGTGGCCCCTGAAGAGCGCCGCAAGCTCAAGGCCCTGTTGCAGACCCACTTTCAGCTGGGCGACGACGAATCGCGCCGGCTCATTCGCGAGGCGGAAGCCCGCGAGCAGGAAGCCGTCGACCTCTACCGGTTCACCAGCGTCCTCTGCGCCGAGCTCGACCAGGAGGGTCGCAAGCAGATCGTCGAGATGCTGTGGGAGATTGCCATGGCCGACGGTGTCGTGCACGAGTTCGAGTTCGAACCTCGTCTGGCGAGTGGCCGAGCTTCTCGGCGTCTCGGCCCGCGATCGCGTGCTTCTGAAGAAGATGGTGGCGAGCCGCGTTGGCTTGGAGCTGGAGAGCTAAAGGCGCCGGTGATTTTCGGCGGATTGGGCCTTGCCGCGCTCGGCGCCAAGGTTAACGATGCGAGCCGGCCGGCGCCGGCCAAGACGACCAAGGCAAAATGAGCTCCTGCCGCCACCGTTCATGGGAGGTTCATGCAAGGGCCACTAGCGTCGCCAATTCAATGACGAGCAGCGGGACTTAAAGACTATGCGCCGGGTCATCAATCAGGCGGCTGTTGCGGTCGTCGTCGGCCTCTTGTTGACGGCAGCCGGGCAGGCAGCCGAGCCAAACTGCTTGCCCTGGGCGTCGGCCGCGCCGGTGATCGCGAAGAATTCCCTGCTTCCCGCCAATATCATTTATCAGATGGTGCAGTCGCGCACCGGTGGCCAGATCATCCATGCGAGCCTGTGCGATCAGGGCGGCCGGTTCATTTACAAGCTCGTCGTGCTCGGGGCGAAAGGGGACGTCACCAACGTCACCGTTGACGCTCTGACCGGTCAGCCTTAGGAGGACTGGGGCGTCGAGCGCTCCAGGAGGGTATGAGGATGCGGCTTCTAGTCGTCGAAGACGATCGCGATTTAAACCGGCAACTCGTATCGGTGCTCAGTCAGGCCGGCTATGCCGTCGACTCCGCCTTTGACGGCGAGGAGGGGCATTTTCTCGGCGATACCGAGCCTTACGACGCCGTCATTCTCGATCTCGGCTTGCCGAAATGGACGGCATCAGCGTGCTTGAAAACTGGCGTCGCGACGACCGGCGGATGCCGGTTCTGATCCTTACCGCGCGCGATCGCTGGAGCGACAAGGTCGCCGGTATCGACGCCGGCGCCGACGATTACGTCGCCAAGCCCTTCCACGTCGAAGAGGTTCTCGCCAGGGTTCGGGCGCTCCTGCGGCGCAGCGCCGGCCATGCCAAGAGCGAGATCGAATGCGGCCCGCTTGCGCCTCGACACCAAGCTGGCGCGGGTGACGGTCGACGGCGTTCCGGTCAAACTGACCTCGCTCGAATACCGCCTGCTCGCCTACCTGATGCATCACCAGGAACGTGTCGTCCCCCGGACTGGAACTGGTCGAGCATCTCTATGAGCAGGATTTCGACCGCGATTCGAACACCATCGAAGTGTTTATCGGACGGCTGAGCAAGAAGATCGCGCCGGACATGATCCTCACGGTTCGTGGCCTCGGCTATCGCCTGAACATTACGGACAATGAAGCGTAATTCGCTCTCCAGGCGTCTTTTCCTGTCATCGGCCGTCTGGACGCTGCTGGTCCTGCCACTGGCCGGCGCCGTCCTGATTTCGCTTTACCGCGACGCCGTCGAGCGCAGCTTCGACGCCCGACTCAACCTTTATCTGGACTATCTGATCGCGATCACCTCGCCCGATCAGGGCATCGACATCACGGAGCCGGGCAGTCTCGGCGAGCCGCGTTTCAGCCTGCCATCATCGGGCTGGTACTGGGAAATCCGCTCGTCCGGCGGCGCGCCGGTGACCTATAATTCCGTCTCGCTGCTCGCCGAAAACCTGAAATTCCCCAGGAGGTCGGCGCCGTTCCGGACGAGACCGAGATCCGCAAGCCTATCTCGCCGGGCCCCCAGGATCAGGCCTGCGCGTTCTCGAACGCGAGATCAACCATCAGCGCGAAAGACCAGCAGCGCCGCTATTCTATGCGGTCGCCGGCGACGCGGCGAGATCGAGGAAGGTCTGCGCCTTCGGCACGATGCTGGCGGGCGCTCGGAATGCTGGGGCCGGGTTGTGATCGCAACGTTCTTCCAGGTCAGTTCGGACTGCGCCCGCTCCATGAGATCAGCGAGCGCCTCGCCCTATCCGATCCGGAAGGCCGCGCACCTCGAGGGGAATCCGCCCGACGAGATCAAGCCGCTGCAGGAGGAACTCAACGCCCTGATCCAGTCCAATCGGCGATCATCGAACGGGCCAGAACCCATGTCGGCAATCTGGCGCACGCGCTCAAGACGCCGCTCAGCGTCATCACCAACGAAGCGCGGAAGAGGGATGACCCGCTCGCGAGCAAGGTGGTCGAGCAGGCGGAGCTGATGCGCAACCAGATCACCCACCATCTCGACCGGGCACGGGTCGCGGCCCGCTCGGGCGCCATCGGCGACATCACCGACGTCGACGGCGTGCTCAAAGGGCTCAAGCGCGCTCTCGACCGAATTTACGAAAGCCGGGCGCTGGAGCTCACGGTCAATTCAAGTCCAGGGACTCAAGTTCCAGGGCGAGCAGCAGGACTTCGAGGAGATGGTGGGCAATCTCCTGGACAATGCCTGCAAATGGGCCAAGTCCCAGGTTTGGGTTGCTGCCGGCCGTGCCGATGGCGCGGGCAATTTCGAGGTCCTGGTGGACGACGACGGACCGGGGCTTAACGCGCCGCAACGGGCCAAAGCCGTCAAGCGGGGGCAACGTCTCGACGAGACCAAGCCCGGTTCCGGTCTCGGACTCTCCATTGTCGCCGATCTCGCTCATCTCTATAAAGGGCGCTTCGAGCTTGAGCCCTCGCCGCAAGGGGGCTTGCGCGCCCGTCTAGAGCTCCCCGCGGCCTGAGCTGGCTACCGGCCGCACTGCCCTGAAATCACTTGTTAAGCGTCGTCTGCGACAATTCAACTCAAACTTGCGTCCCTTTCGGCGCAAGGCTGGGGCTGTCCGTTCAGGACAAAGTCGATGGGAACTTCGTTTTTGCGTGCGGCGTCCGCGGCGACGCTCGTTTTGCTGCCGGTTCTGGTTGCGGCCTGCGGGCCGGACGGAGGCGGCTTCCTTCTTGGAGCCTTCTCGAGCCCGCCCAGCCACCCCATCACCGCCGCAAACGCCCGTGTCCTTGCCTCCACTCCGGGGAACAACGCCGTCATCGGCGGAATCGGCTACAGCGGGATCGGCCGGCAAATGAGCACTGCCGAACGCGGGATTGCTGCCGACGCCGAATATCGGGCCCTGGAATATGGCCGGTCCGGCGCAGCAATCGCCTGGACCTATCCTGCGCTGAACCATCGCGGGTCGATCGTGCCGGGCCGTCCCTATAAAAAGGCCGATCAGTACTGCCGCACCTACACCCACACCATCAATCGCGGCGGCTCGCCCAACATCGTAAAAGGCATCGCCTGCCGCGAGGACAACGGAACCTGGCGCGGCGTAAGCTGACGGCACAGGTGCCTAAATTCGTCTTCGGCCTAAGGCCCCGGGCCTAGAATTACTCCCCAAGACTCCCTCCATTGCGCCGATTTCATCTCCCGCTCGCTCCCTGAGCTTGCTCCCCTTCACGCCTTTCGCCTATGGCTAGCCTCCTGGACAAGTGGAGGCCAGCCCACGGTGCTGCTCTGGGTGATCTTTGCCGTCTTGACGGCTGTCGTGCTCTACGTCGTGCTGCGTCCGCTCGCGGACGGAAGCGCGAAGCAAGAGACGCGGGCCGCCTTCAACGCCACCGTCTATCGCGATCAGCTGAGCGAGGTTGAAAGCGACCGGGAGCGCGGCCTGATCGGGGAGGGGGACGCCGAGGCCGCCCGCATCGAAATTGCCCGCCGGCTGCTCGCCTCCGATGCGGAAAGGCAGGCCTCTAAACTTTCCTCCACTCGTTCTCCGACCAAAGCCTTGGCGGTGGGACTGGCGATAGCGCTCCCCCTCTCAGCGCTCGGCCTCTACCTCGTCTACGGCTCTCCCCGCCTTCCCGACCAACCCCTGATCGCCCGCCTGCAAGATCCCGCCAGCAGCAAGAATCTCGAGGTGCTTGTGGCGCGCGTGGAGGCGCGGCTCCGCGAGCATCCCGAAGAGGGAGAGGGGTGGGAGGTGATTGCCCCGGTCTATATGGGCTGGGGCCGCTTCGCCGACGCGGCCGAAGCGTATCGGCAGACAATTCGACTGCTCGGGGAGTCGCCGAAGCGCCTGGCGAGCTACGGCCAGGCCCTCGTGCTCGCCAATAACGGCGTGGTCTCCGAGGATGCCCGCAAAGCCTTGGAGCGGGCGCTCGTGCTCGATCCCAATCTCATCGAGCCGCGCCTCGTGCTGATCATCGCCAAGGAGCAGGACGGGCAGTTGGCCGCTGCGGCCGACGCGTGGCGCGCGCTGCTGGCAAAGGCCCCGGCCGATGCACCCTGGCGCAATTTGGTGGAACAGCGCCTCGCGGTGGATGAGGCCAAGCTTGCAGGCAAACCGGTGCCAAACGAAGCCGAGGCCGCTTCCGGGCAAGCGCCGCCGGGGCCGAGTCCCGACGATGTCGCCGCGGCGCAAAAGATGAACCCGGCCGACCGCCAGGGCATGATCGAGACCATGGTACAAAGTCTTGCCGACCGGCTTGACCAGAAGGGCGACGATCTTCCCGGTTGGCTCAAGCTCGTCAGAGCCTATACCGTGCTCGATCGAAAGGACGATGCCTTGAAAGCGCTTGAGCGGGCTAAGACACAATTCAGCGGCAATGCCGAAGCATTGCAGCAGCTCGACGCTTTGGCGACGGAGCTGGGTTTGAAATCGTGACGCGGAGTCCTGTCGAATGACGCGCAAACAGCGCAGAGCCGTTCTCATCGGAACTAGCCTCGGCGTGCTCGCGCTCGCCGTGGGGCTGGTGTTGATGGCGCTGCGCGACTCGATCGTGTTCTTCTATACGCCGGCCGAGGTCGCGGAGAAGCATCTCGATTCAGGTCAGCGCTTCAGGCTCGGCGGACTGGTCGAGAAAGGAAGCTTGAAGCGTGGTGAGGGGACAACGATCAGCTTTGTGGTCACCGACATGCGCAAGACGCTTCCCGTGACCTATACCGGCGTGCTTCCGGACCTGTTCCGTGAGGGCCAGGGCGTCGTGGCCGAAGGGATGCTCAATTCCGACGGCGTGTTTCATGCCGACAGCGTGCTCGCCAAACACGACGAAAAGTACATGCCTCCCGAAGTCGCCAAGAAACTGAAAGAGCAGGGCGTGTGGCGCGGCGATGCCCAGGCTGGAACGCCCGACGCCGGAAAGGTCAATTAGGCTCAAGGACGATGATCGCAGAGACCGGCCATTATGCATTGATCCTGGCGCTCGCGGTCGCCCTCGTGCAGACCGTGCTTCCGCTCTGGGGGACGAGAACCCGTGATCCGCAGCTCATGGCCGTCGCGGTGCCGGCGGCGCAGATGCAGTTCCTGCTGATTGCCATCGCCTTCGCGGCCCTGATGACGGCCTACGTCACCTCCGACTTTTCCCTCGAGAATGTCTGGGCCAACTCCCATTCGGCGAAGCCGCTGATCTACAAGATCGCCGGGGTGTGGGGGAACCACGAAGGCTCGATGGTGCTCTGGGTGCTGATCCTCGCCCTGTTCGGCGCGGCGGTCGCGACCTACGGCACCAATCTGCCGCGAGAGCTGCAAGCCAATGCGCTCGCCGTGCAGGGCTCGATCGCTGCGGCCTTCCTTTTGTTCATCATCACCACGTCAAATCCGTTCACGCGGCTCGATCCCGCGCCTCTTGATGGGCAGGGGCTCAACCCTGTGCTGCAAGACCCCGCGCTCGCCTTCCACCCGCCGTTTCTCTACACGGGCTATGTCGGCTTCTCGATGGCCTTCTCCTTCGCCATCGCCGCCCTGATCGACGGCCGCATCGACGCCGCCTGGGCGCGCTGGGTGAGACCGTGGACGCTCGCCGCCTGGATGTGCCTCACCCTCGGCATCGCCATGGGCTCCTGGTGGGCTTATTACGAGCTCGGCTGGGGCGGGTTCTGGTTCTGGGATCCGGTCGAGAACGCATCGTTCATGCCGTGGCTTGCCGGCACCGCGCTTCTTCACTCGGCACTCGTCATGGAGAAGCGGGACGCGCTGAAAGTCTGGACCATCCTGCTTGCCATCATCACCTTTTCGCTCAGCTTGATGGGCACGTTCCTCGTCCGCTCCGGCGTGCTCACTTCTGTGCATGCCTTCGCCGTCGATCCGGCCCGCGGCGTGTTCATCCTCGCCATCATGGGCATATTCATCGGCGGAGCGCTGACGCTGTTCGCCGTCCGGGCGCCGCTGCTCGCGCAAGGCGGACTGTTCGCGCCGATCAGCCGCGAAGGGAGTTTGGTGCTCAACAATCTCTTGCTCACCACCGCTTGCGCCGCGGTCTTCGTCGGCACGCTCTACCCGCTCGCGCTTAAATCCCTCACCGGCGCGAAGATTTCCGTCGGGCCGCCGTTCTTCAACTACACCTTCGTGCCGCTCTTCGTGCCGTTGCTGATCGCAGTCCCGTTCGGGCCGATGCTCGCCTGGAAGAGGGGAGACATTGCCGCCGCTGCTCAGCGGCTGATGGCGGCGGCGATCCTTGCCCTCATGGTCGCGATAGCGGTTCTTGCCTGGCAGCAGCGCGGGCCCTGGCTCGCGCCCTTCGGCATCGGGCTCGGGATATGGCTCATCGGCGGGGCGCTGTCGGAGATCGCCTTCAGGGTGAAGCTGTTCGAGGTATCCCTGGCGGACACCGCACGGCGTTTCGGCAATTTGCCGCGCTCGGCCTATGGCACCACGCTTGCCCATGCCGGGCTCGGCATCGTGGTGATCGGCATCGTCGCAACCACAGCTTGGCGGAGCGAGAGCATCCTCGCGCTGAAGCCGAAGGACACCGCCGAGATCGCCGGCTACCAATTGAGCTTCGAAGGTGTGGCGCCGCGCGAGGGACCGAACTACCGCGAGCGCGTCGGTCTGTTCAAGGTGACGCGAGGCGGCGAGCAGGTGACCATCTTGGAGCCTTCCAAGCGCGAATTCACGGTGGAGCGAAGCAGCACCACGGAAGCCGGCATTCATGACAGCTGGCGCGGCGATCTCTACGCGGTGCTCGGCGATCAGCTGAAGGACGGCGCCTACAGCGTTAGAATCTATTTCAATCCGCTGGTGCGGCTGATCTGGCTTGGTGCCCTGATCATGTTCATTGGCGGCGGCTTGTCGCTGTCCGACCGGCGCTTGAGGGTCGGAGCCCCGAAGCGCGCAAGGGCGCTCGACCCAGACCTCGCCGCCGCCAAATAAAGCGATGTCGGCATCCCGCTCCGCGCCATCGCATCGCCTCAGCGCAGTGCTTTCGGGCGTCTTGATTTCACTTGTGCTGGGGCTGGCATCGCTTCCGGCGATGGCAGTCGAGCCAGATGAGGTGCTGAAAGATCCGGCGCTCGAGGCGCGGGCGCGCCACATCTCCGAAGGCTTGCGCTGCCTCGTGTGCCAAAATCAGTCGATCGACGATTCCGCAGCGCCGCTCGCCAAGGATTTGCGCGTGCTGGTGCGGGAGCGGCTGAAGGCCGGCGACACCGACGAGCGGATCGAGGATTTCGTCGTCGCCCGCTACGGGGAATTCGTCCTGCTCAAGCCTCGCTTCGAACCGAAGACCCTGTTGCTGTGGTTTGCCACGCCGGCGGTCTTTATCGCCGCAGTGCTGATCGTGATCTTGGCCTATCGGCGGCGGACCGCTGCCACTCAGCTTCCGCCTTTGAGCAAGGCCGAGGAACGCCGGCTCAAAAGTTTGCTTGACGAGCGCTGATTGCCGGGAGGCGACCGGACCCCCATATTTGGAGCCAGGGCAGGCGGCTGGGTCTGCGTTGAGGCTTATGGCAAGACGCCAACCTTACCGAAATTTAATTCCCCCGAAACGGCGGCGTAATTGCCGGACTCTTATATTTCTCGCCCAGAGGCCTCGATCCATGATCGATGCGGGGCTCAGGATTTTGGCGGATTCTTATATCGCAGGAGAGAGGTGACCTCATGACTCATTCAGATCAGAGCTCCGTGACCAAAGAGGGCTCGCGGAAATTTACACGCGGGCCGTTGGCGGTAACGGCTGCTGCGCTGATTGCGCTTAGCGCTTTGGGGCTTGCGCTCGGCCAAGACATGCGCATCGCCTCCGCCGAGCCAGCACAGACGACACAGCCGGCCCAGACCGTCCAGACCCCCTATGGAGCGGCACCCTTGAGCTTCGCCGACCTCGTGGAGAGGGTGAGCCCGGCGGTCGTCAGCATCAACGTCAAGAGCGACGCCAAGGTCGCCGATAACGATCTTCAGATTCCGGGGCTACCCGATCTGCCGGAGGACAATCCCCTCTACGACTTCTTCAAGCAATTCCGCCAGGGCCAGCCCGGCCAAGGCGGCCATCCGCATCCGCACCCGACCATGGCGCAGGGCAGCGGCTTCTTCATTTCGCCCGACGGTTATCTCGTCACCAACAACCATGTGGTCGAGGACGCCGAGGATATCTCGGTGACGCTCGAGAACGGCGATAAATACCCGGCCAAGCTGATCGGCGCCGATGCTCGGACCGACATTGCCCTTCTCAAGGTCAAGGCACCGAAGGAATTCCCTTACGTTAAGTTCACCGAAAAGGACCCGCGCGTCGGTGATTGGGTGCTTGCCGTCGGCAATCCCTTCGGCCTCGGCGGAACGGTGACGGCCGGCATCATCTCGGCCCACAACCGCGACATCGGATCGGGCCCCTATGACTACCTGCAGATCGACGCTGCGGTGAATCGCGGCAATTCCGGCGGCCCGTCCTTCAATCTGGACGGCGAGGTGGTCGGCATGAACACCGCCATCTTCTCTCCCTCGGGCGGCAATGTCGGCATCGCCTTCGCCGTGCCGGCGGCTCTGGTCAAGGAGGTGGTCGGTCAGCTGCAAGAGCATGGCACCGTCGACCGTGGTTGGCTCGGCGTCGTCATCCAGAACGTGAGCGACGACATCGCCGACTCGATCGGCCTGCCAGAGGCCAAGGGCGCCATGGTCACCAAGGTGGCCGAGGACGGCCCTGCCGCCAAGGAGGACATCAAGGCCGGCGACGTGATCGTGGCGGTCAATGGCGAGAAGATCGACGACTCTCGCGACCTGGCCCGCAAGATCGCCGAGCTCCATCCCAAGACTCGACGTGAAGCTCTCCATCGTTCGCTATGGGGACAAGCACGAGGTGGACATGAAGCTTGGCACTTTCCCGAGCGGCAAGAAGCTTGCGGCGCTCGAGGACGACAAGCCCGCCGATACCAGCGAGCAGCTGGACAACCTCGGTCTGTCGCTGGCGCCTGCCGGCAAGGTGCCGGGCGCTGGTGAGGACGGCGTGGTGATCACCGATGTCGATCCCAGCAGCGACGCTGCCGATAAGGGTCTCAAGGCCGGCGACATCATTCTTCAGGTTGCTGGTGAGGCTGTGTCTGAGCCCGGAGATGTCGCCAAGGGCGTCAAGAAGGCAATGGACAAGGCCAAGGACAAGGACAAGGTCAACGTCCTGGTTCAGGTCAAAACCGGCGACCAGACGCGCTTCGTTGCGCTTTCCCTGAAGAAGGCCAAGGCTTAGCGCCTTCTACGCCGGAGGGCGGCGCGGTTCCCCCCCACCGCGCCGCCCACCCTCGTTTCTCGCCTTCGCGAGGAGGCCATGACTTCGCCCTTGAGTGAAACAAGACCCGCCGCTAGGAGATCTCCGACCATGCGTGTGCTGGTGATCGAGGACGATCAGGAGACGGCGAGCTTCCTCCGGCGCGCTCTGAAAGAGCAGGGCCACGTCGCCGAATATGCCGCGGACGGCCAGACCGGGCTCGAGCTCGCCAGGGCCAATGCCTACGACGTGCTGATCGTCGATCGCATGCTGCCGAAATGCGATGGGCTCGCCGTGATCGGGGCGCTTCGCGCCGAGGAGATCAGAACCCCGGCCCTTATCCTGAGCGCGCTCGGCGAGGTCGACGACCGGGTCAAGGGCCTGCGCGCCGGCGGCGACGACTACCTGACCAAGCCTTACGCCTTCAGCGAGCTGCTCGCCCGTATCGAGGCTCTGGCCAGGCGCGCCTCGCCGGAGGAAGGAAGCACGCGCTTCGTGGTCGGCGACCTCGTGCTCGACCGGCTCTCGCACAAGGTGACGCGCGCCGGCGAACCAATTATGTTGCAGCCGCGGGAATTTCGCCTGCTGGAATATCTGATGAAACACGCGGGCCAGGTGGTGACCCGCACCATGCTGCTCGAGAACGTATGGGACTATCACTTCGATCCGCAGACCAACGTCATCGACGTCCACGTCTCGCGGCTCCGCTCGAAGATCGACAAGAACTTCGCGACGCCGTTGCTCCATACCGTGCGCGGCGCCGGCTATACCCTCCGTGACAGCGCTCACTAAGCTCTTCCGCACCACGACCTTTCGCCTGTCGCTGACCTATCTTGCGCTGTTCGGCGCAGCGGCGGTCGTGGCCATCTTCTACATCTACTGGAATACGACCGTGCTGCTGACCCGCCAGCTGCACGACACCATCGATGCCGAGCTGAAAGGCCTCGCCGAGCAATATACCGCCGGCGGTCTGACAAGGCTGGTTGGCACCGTCGCCGACCGCAGCAAGACTCCGGGCAGCAGCCTCTATTTCGTGGCCGATCCGGAAGGGCACCGCATCGCCGGCAATCTCACTAGCATCACCGAGCAACTCTCCAACAGTTTGGGTCCGGTCGAATTCGAATATAGCCGGCCGGCCGAGGGAGGCATCGAGACCAGGCTCGCCTTCGCCAATGTGTTCAGGCTGCCGGGCGGCTACCAGCTCATCGTCGGTCGCGACATCGAGGATCGCCGCGAGCTCGCCCGCGTGATCCGCTCCGCCATGCTGTGGGGGCTCGGCGTGATGGCGCTGTTCGGAATCGGAGGCGGATATCTCGTGAGCCGAAATCTTCTAGCCAGGATCGACGCGGTCGCCGCCACCACCCGCACCATCATGGAAGGCGATCTCACCGGGCGCTTGCCGGTGAACGGCTCGGGCGACGAGCTTGATCGCCTGTCGGATAGCCTTAACCTGATGCTGGCGAGGATCGAGCAACTGATGGCGGGCCTGCGCGAGGTCTCCGACAATATCGCGCACGATCTCAAGACGCCCCTCAATCGCCTGCGCAACCGCGTGGAGGCCGCTTTGCGCGAGCCCTATGGCGAGCCCGCCTATCGCGAGGCGCTCGAGCGCACCATCGAGGAGGCCGACGGGCTGATCAAGACGTTCAACGCCTTGCTGTCGATCGCGCGGCTCGAGGCCGGGGCCGCGGGCGATAACAAGGAGAGCCTCGACGTCGCGGCGCTGGTGCGCGACGTGGCGGAGCTCTACGAGCCGGTGGCGGATGAGCGCGGCCTCGTGCTAAAGGCGGAAACCTCAGAGCCGGTTTTCATCCGCGCCGATCGCCAATTGCTCGGACAGGCCATCGCCAATCTGATCGACAACGCCATCAAATATGGGGCGCCGGACCGAGTCGAAGGCGGCAACGGAGCAAGACCCGAAGTGAGCGTGACCACCGAGACGAGGGGATCCATGGCGGACATCGTCGTCACCGATCGGGGGCCCGGGGTGCCGAGCTCCGATCGCGAGCGGGTGCTCGATCGCTTCGTCAGGCTCGAGGCGAGCCGGTCTGAGCCCGGGAGCGGCTTGGGCCTCAGCCTCGTGGCCGCTGTGGCGCGACTGCATGGAGGCGCGCTCAAGCTCGAAGATAACGGTCCTGGACTGAAAGTGGTGTTGTCCTTGCCGGCGGAGAGCCAGGCTCTGCTCAATGGAGCCGCACACCAGGCACCCAGAGCAGAGTTGCGGTCGGCGTGACGGCGTTCTTCGAGCGCATCGCCGCGCATCCGGCGACTTATGACGCGGCGCGCAGCGCTGACATTCTCGACACCTTCACGAAAGCGTTCGGCGCGGCGGAGAGCCTTGCTCCCGCCGCCAAGCTCTTGCGGGACTCGCCCGGGGTGCGCGATCTGCTCTCAGGCTCGCTCTCGGGCGCGCCCTATCTCGCGGCACTCGCCCGAGCGCGACCCAAGCCTGCTCGCCGAATGCCTGCTGCGCGATCCGGATACCCATCTCAAAGAGGCGGCCGCCGAGCTTGCTGCCGTGGCAGAAGCGGCGGCGGCGCCGAAGGAGATCATGGCAGCCCTGCGCCGCTACAAGCGGCGGATCGCATTGCTCATCGGTCTTGCCGATCTTGGCGGGGTTTGGCCGACGGAAGAGACCCTCCGCGCCATGAGCCTCGCCGCCGAGGCCGCGGTCGCTCAGGCCGTCAAGTTCCTGTTTCGCCAAGCGCGAAGTGCCGGGCAGATCGTCGGGTCGTCGCCGGCGGCGCTCGAAGGTTATTTCGTCATCGCCATGGGCAAGCTCGGCGGCCGCGAGCTCAACTATTCCAGCGACATCGATATCATCGTGTTCTACGACGCCGAGCGGGCGGGGCTCGCGCCGGACATCGAGCCGTCGGCCTTCTTCGTGCGGCTGACGCGCGAGCTTGTGCGTCTCCTCCAGGAGCATACCGGCGACGGCTATGTGTTCCGCACTGATTTGCGGCTCCGCCCCGATCCCGGCGCGACGCAAGTGGCGCTCTCGACCGATGCCGGGCTCACGTATTACGAGAGCTTCGGTCAGAACTGGGAGCGTGCCGCCCTGATCAAGGCGCGCATCATCGCCGGCGATATCGAGGCCGGCGAGGAGTTCCTGCGGCAGCTCGACCCGTTCATCTGGCGCAAATATCTCGACTTTGCGGCCATCGCCGATATTCACGCCATGAAGCGGCGAGTGCATGCCCATAAGGGACACGGCACCATCGCGGTCGCCGGTCACGACATCAAGCTCGGGCGCGGCGGCATCCGCGACATCGAGTTCTTCGCGCAGACCCAGCAGCTGATCGCCGGGGGGCGGCATCCTGAGCTGCGGACGCGCGGCACCGTCGAAACCCTGGAAGAATTGGCGAAGGGCGGCTGGATCGAGCCGAAGACGGCTGCGGAACTCACCGAGGCCTATTTCTTCCTGCGCCGGGTCGAGAACCGGCTGCAGATGATCGGAGACCAGCAGACCCACGTGGTGCCGGACGCCCCCGACGAGCTCCGCCGGCTGGCTGCCCTTTCCGGTTTTGCCAATGCGGACGCCTTCGCCGACGCTCTGGTGGCAGAGCTTTCCACGGTGGAAACGCATTACGGCGGCCTCTTCGAAAAGCTGCCTGACTTTGCCTGAGGCCGCTCCAAGCATCATGCTGCCGAGCGACGAGGGCGATCCTGCCGCGTTTGCCGCACTGGAAAGGCTCGGCTTCAGCAACCCCGAGCAGGCCATTGCCGCGGTTCGCGCCTGGCAGTCGGGCCGCTATCCCGCCACGCGGAGCGAACGCGCCCGCGAACGCCTCTCCGAATTCCTCCCCTCGCTGCTCGATACTTTCGGCCACACCGCCGAGCCCGATCTCGCGCTCGCCACCTTCGACAAGGTGATGGCGGAGATGCCTGCGGGCGTGCAGCTCTTCTCCCTGCTTGCCGCCAATCCGAGCCTATTGCGCCTGGTCGCCGACATCATGGGCACGGCGCCACGGCTTGCATCGATTCTCGGCCGCCGACCGCGCCTGCTCGATGCCGTGCTCGACCCCGGCTTCTTCGGCGCGGTGCCGACCCCGGCGAAGCTCAAGGAGCTCGCGGTCAAGACGCTTGCGCAAGCTTTCGACTACCAGGACGCGCTCGACCGGTCGCGGATCGTCGGGCGCGAGCAGGGTTTCCTCATTGGCGTGCGGGTGATTTCCGGAACCATCACCGCGCCGCAGGCCGGGGCGGCCTACGCCACGCTTGCCGAGACGCTGATCGAGACTCTGGCCGCGCGCGTCGAAGCCGAGCTGGAGCGTCAGCACGGCCGCGTGCCCGGAGGCGAGGCCGCCGTGGTGGCAATGGGCAAGCTCGGCGGCCGTGAGACGACCGCGGCCTCCGATCTCGATCTGATCACCGTCTATGACTTTGCCGGCGAGTCGGCCCAGTCTGCCGGCCCGAAGAGCTTGCCAGGCAGTCAGTACTACATGCGCTTCACCCAGCGGCTGATCGCAGCACTCTCGGCGCAGACCCCGGAAGGCTCGCTCTACCAGGTGGACATGCGGCTCAGGCCCTCGGGCAACCAGGGGCCGGTGGCGACCAGGCTCGCAAGTTTCGTCGACTATCAGCGGAACTCAGCTTGGACCTGGGAGCATCTTGCGCTCACCAGGGCACGGGTGATCTCAGGTCCGCCTGAGCTCAGGCAAAGCATCGAGCGCACTATTCTGGAGGTGCTTCGCCGGCCACGAGACCGGGCGCAAGTCGCCTCCGACGTCCGCGTCATGCGCGCCAAAATCGATGAGGAGAAGGGCACGCGCGATATCTGGGATCTGAAGCATGTGCGCGGCGGCCTGATCGACATCGAGTTCCTGACCCAGTTCCTGGAAATGGTCGCCGCACATGAGCATCCCGAGGTGCTCGATCAGAACACCGAGCGGGCGCTCTCCAAGCTGCTGCAGGCAGGGGTGATCAGCCTTGGCGATGCCGAAATCCTGGTGCCGGCAGCGACCCTCTATCATGCGCTGACCCAGTGCTTGCGGCTCTGTCTCGACAAGCCATTCGTTCCGGACGAGGCGCCGCGCGCTCTGAAAGACCTGCTCGCAAGGGCGTCTGACATGCCGGATTTCGCGACGCTCGAGGCCATGCTCAAGGATACGCTCGCCGCGGTGCACGAGCTGTTCGACCGGATTGTGACCTGAGGGGAAGGATTGGACTAGGCGCTTGCCGCCTCGTCCTCGTCCTCGTCTTCGTCCTGGGCGGTCACCGCCTTGATCGGTAGCGTGCAGGTGACGGTGGTGCCTTGGCCTTCGCGGCTCTTGATTTGCAGGCCGCCGCCGTGCAGCTCAACAAGGGCGCGCGAAATGGCGAGGCCAAGCCCGCTGCCCTGGTGGCTCTTGGAGAACTGGTTCTCCACCTGCTCGAAGGGACGGCCAAGCTTCCTGATGTCGTCCTCGGGGATGCCGATGCCGGTATCCTTGATGGCGATGCGGGCGAGGCCGCGGCTGCGCGACAGGTGAACGTCGACGCTGCCGCCGTCGCGGGTGAACTTCACCGCATTCGACAGGAGATTGAGGAAGACCTGCTTCAGCGCGCGGCGGTCGGCCTCGATCACGAGCCGCGAGGGCCCATGGCGGGAGAGGCTGATATCGCGATCGGCGGCGGCCTGACCGACCACCTTCATGCTGTCCTCGACGATGTCTGCCACATCGACATTTTCGACATCGAGCGCCATGCGGCCGGCCTCGATCTTGGACATGTCGAGAATGTCGTTGATCACCTCGAGCAGGTAGGTGCCGCTCTCATGAATGTCGCGCGCATATTCGCGATATTTGGCATGACCGAGCGGGCCGAACAGTCCTTGCTCCATCACCTCGGAGAAGCCGATCACGGCATTGAGCGGGGTGCGCAGCTCATGGCTGATATTGGCGAGGAACTCCGATTTGGCGCGATTGGCAGCCTCGGCGCGGTTCTTCTCCACCGCATATTTCTCGGCGAGGTCGACAAGCTGCTGCTTCTGCTGCTCGAGCTCGCGGCGCGATAGTCTGAGCTCGGTGACGCTCGCCCGGAGCTGCTGCTCGCTGTCGGCGAGGCGCTGCTGGCTCTCCTTCAGGATAGTGATGTCGGTGCCGACACTGACATAGCCGCCGTCCCTGGTGCGGCGCTCGTTGATATGCAGCCAGCGGCCGTCCTCGAGCTGCGCCTCATAGGTGCAGGAGTCGGCGCCTTCGCCGCCGTCCACTTTGATGCGCTTGCGGATGACCGGATCGGCAGCCGAGGCGGTCACCGCCTCATAGCTGGTGCCGGGGCGGATGGCTGCATCGGGCAGGCCGTGAAACTGCTGGTACTTGCTGTTGCACATCACCAGGCGGTTCTGGTTGTCCCACAGCACGAAGGCTTCCGAGATGGTTTCCACCGCGTCGCGGAGCCGCGCATTGGCGTCGGGCGATACCGTCTGCTCCTGATGCTCGACGGCAGCGATGGCCGTGAGGTGCGGCTCTCCCGTCTCCTTGTCGCGGGTGACGTGTCCGCGCAGCCTGAGGTTGAGCCAATGACCTTCGGCATGGCGCATGCGGAAGCTCTCATCGAAATGGGTCTCGCCGGCGCGGAGGTGGCGATCGATGTTGGCGCGGAGATCGTCGTCAGGGTGCAGTGACTGCGCCACGGTGCGAAACGCCACCGTCTCATCGACCGGTGTGCGGCCGAGCAGCCGGTGCATCGGCCCCGACCAATGGATGTGCCCTCGCGCCAAATTCCATCGCCACACCGGGCAAGCCGACAATGCCTCGGTGAGGTGGCCGGCAACGTCCTCGTCTTTGCGCGCCTCCGCCGGGGCGAGATACCAGACCCCGCCGCCAAGGAGCGCCAAGACCAGACCAGTGCAGATGAGCAGAGTGACTTCGAGGCTCGCGCCGCGCCGCCAAGCGGCGAGCGCCGCGTGGACCGGCTGAATGAAGGCGATCTGGGCGTTCTTCTCCGGCAGATCGCGAACGGTGACGAAGGCGTCGGTGCCGTCAGTGAGGATCATCCTCAACACGCCGGCGTCGGCCCCGAAAGTGGTGAGCGGCTGCTGCGGGCCCAGGATCGCGAGCAAGCTCGAGGTCTCGCTGGTCATCAAGGGCGCGCGCGCCTGGATTTCGCCGTCGTCATTGGCGAGGAGTGCGGTGCGCTCGTCCAGGGTCGCGCCCTTGGGCAGGCTCGCGGCAAGCGCACTTTGCCAATCGCTATCCGGCTTGAGCGGCTCGTCCTTGAGGCGCACCGAGGTGAGGTCGGCCATCAGTGCCAGACGCTCTTCGGCGAGGCCGAAGGCGGACTGCCGCGACTGGAGGGTCTGGGTGACGAGGCCGATGGCCGCGAGCGAAGCGAAAACGGCAATCAGAACAGGAACCGAGCGGCGCAGCAGCTCGATCCTGGGCAGACGGCTGCCGACGCTCTCGCGGATCCCCTGCCAGATCGGTCCCGCGATCGCGAACGATTGTTGTTGCGCGGAATTAATCCGCGACATTCGGTCCCCCTTAATGGGTGGTTCCCCTGCTCGAGCCGGAGAACTGCCGCATCTCCGAATCGCTTCCTATTGAGGAGTTGGAGTTCCTGACTGTCCAAGGAAAAATTGTGGAAAATAGGTTAATAACTGATTGACGAATTTTCGAATCAGTCGCCGCCGAGGGTCTTTGTGACAATTTCGTAGCTGTCTGTGGACAGTTGGCTCGAGGCGAGCTGCCGCAAGGCAGCCTTGGCAAACGCCTGGCGGCCGGGCTCCAAAGTACGCCAGCTTTCGAAGGCGCCGAGCAGGCGCGCCGCCATGTGCGGGTTGAACCGGTCGATCTGCAGCGCCGGCGCCGCCAGCAACTCGTAGCCCGCGCCGTCGGCGCGGTTGAAGCCGGTCGGGTTGCCGTGGGCGAAGCTGCCAATCAGCGCCCGCACGCGGTTGGGGTTCTTCAGCGAGAATTTGGGGTGGGAGAGCAGCGCCTGCACGGTCTCGACCGAGTCGGGCCGCGTGGCCCTGGCTTGAACGGCGAACCATTTGTCGAGCACCAACGGCTCGTCCTGCCAGCGGTCGTAGAAATCGGCGAGCACGTCATCCCGCGCTTTGATGTGGGAGAGGATCGAAAGCGCGGCGATGGCGTCGGTCATGTTCGACGCCTCGCGGTAATGTCGCAGACCGCGCTCGATCTCGGCCTCTTCGCCGGTGCCGACGAGAAGATCGAGGGTGGCGCTCCGCAGCGCGCGCTTGCCGGCGCTGTCGGCATCCGGCGAGAACGGCCCGCTGGTGGCGGAGCCGTCATAGATCTCAGCCAAGATCTGTTTGATCTTGCGCCCGATGGCGGCGCGCAGCGTCTCATAGGCTTTGCGCACCGCGTCGGGGTCGACGTTGCGGGCAAGCTCGCGGGCGACGTCGGATTCGCTCGGCAGCTTGAGGAACTCGGCCCGGTAGGCGGCCGATAAAGACGCCTCAGAAGCAGTGGTGCCGAGGGCCTGGGCAAGCCGTATGGCCTCTTTCCCGGTGACATGGTCTTCGCTGCCGCCGCCGCGCGCAGAAGCGGTGAGCAAATTCGTGGCGTAGCTCTGCGCCGCCTGCCAGCGGTTGAACGGATCGGAATCGTGCATCATCAGGAACTCGATCTGGTCGGGATCGAGGCTGATGGTGAGGCGAACCGGCGCCGAGAAGTCGCGCAACAGCGACGGCGTCGGACTTGCGGGTATATCGCGGAAGGTGAAGGTCTGCTCGCGGCCGGTCACCTCGACCAGGCCGCCGGTGAGAGGCCCTCCGTCGGCGAGCTCGAGGGGGAGATCGTCGCCGTTGCTGCCAAGCAATCCGAGCTTGAGCGGGATCGGCATGGGTTCTTTACGGGTCTGGCCTGGCGTCGGCGGCACGACCTGATTGACGGAGAGCTTCGCCTGCTTCGACCGCGCGTCGTAGTCGAGCGAGCAGGCAAGCTCAGGCGTGCCGGCCTGCGTGTACCAGAGCATGAACTGGGAAAGGTCGCGGCCGGAGCTGTCGGCCATGGCGCCGACGAAGTCTTCGACCGTCGCCGCCTCTCCATCGTGGCGCTCGAAATAGAGATCGAGGCCTTTGCGGAATCCGTCGCGGCCGAGCACGGTCTGCAGCATGCGGCAAAGCTCGGCGCCCTTCTCGTAGACGGTCGCCGTGTAGAAGTTGTTGATCTCGATATAGGAGGCCGGGCGCACCGGGTGGGCGAGAGGGCCTGCGTCCTCGGGGAACTGGCGGTTCTTGAGCGCGCGCACGTCAAGGATGCGCTTGACCGGCCCCGACCTCAGGTCGGCGGTGAATTCCTGATCGCGGAACACCGTCAGCCCTTCCTTCAGGCAAAGCTGAAACCAGTCGCGGCAGGTGACGCGGTCGCCGGTCCAGTTATGGAAATATTCGTGGGCGATCACGCCTTCGATGGCGCCATAATCAGCGTCGCTCGCGGTGTCGGGCCGCGCCAGCACGAGCTTGTCGTTGAAGATGTTGAGGCCCTTGTTCTCCATCGCTCCCATATTGAAATCGCTGACCGCCACGATGTTGAACACATCCAGATCGTATTCGCGGCCGAAGCGCTCCTCGTCCCAGCGCATGGCGCGCTTCAACGAACTCCATGGCCCAGCCGCAGCGGTCTTCCTTGCCCGGCTCGACATAGATGTTGAGAGCAACCTGGCGCCCTGAGGCGGTGGTGAAGCTGCTTGGCACCCGAGCGAGATTGCCTCCGACCAGCGCAAACAAATAAGACGGCTTGGGGTGGGGATCGTGCCACAGTGCGAAATGCCGGTTCGTGCCGGGAACCGGTCCGGCAGCGGCCGGATTGCCGTTGGACAGCAATACTGGCGCGGTCTCGGCCTCAGCCTCGACGCGAACGGTGTAGACGGCGAGTACGTCAGGCCGGTCGAGAAAATAAGTGATGCGGCGAAAGCCTTCCGGTTCGCACTGGGTGCAGTAGGTGCCGCTCGAGCGGTAGAGGCCGGACAGCGCCGTATTCGCTTCGGGGTCGCACAGAGTGACGGTCTCGACCATGAAGGGGCGGTCCGGCACGTGCGGGAGGGTCAGAGATTTCTCGTCGAGCCGATAGTCGTCGAGCCCGAGCGCCTTGCCGTCCAGTGTCAGGCTTTGCAACACGAGCCCTTCGCCGTCGAGCACGAGGGGGCGGCCCACTGCTCCCGCCTTGGGGTTGGGGCGCAAGCGGAGCTTGGATTTGATTCTGGTTGCTTTCGGATCGAGCGCGAAGTCGAGCTCGACCGTGTCCACCAAATAATCCGGCGAAGCATAGTCCTTGAGCAGCTTCGGTTGCCGGGCCGATTGATCCATATGCGCCACCGTCCTTGTTTCAGCCGCTCTTAGAGGCTCAGGCGGCCAATGCCAAGGCCGAGTTCCGGGGCGCTTTGCCGCGCGGGATGACGCGGGGCGGCTCTTGCCTTATGACCGGTTCCCCATGCAGCGCAATTCCCCCGCCCGATCCGATCTTTCCCTCCTTCTTTTCAAGCCGTCGCGCCGGGCGGTTCTCATCTTAGTCCGCTTGTGCTCGCGGCCGTCGGGCTCGCTCTCTATCTTCGCTACGTCATTATTCAGAACACGCCGATCGGCATGGCTTGCGACGGTGGCGAGCAAAGCCTCACCTGCATGGTCAGGCTTGTGGCGATCCAGCTCTTCGTGCGGAGCGTCTTCGGCTGGACCGCGGTCGTTGCCGCGCTGGTGCAACTCTGGCGCCCGAATATTTGTGCCTTCAGTGTCGGGCTCCTGTCCGCAAGCTTCGGTCTGGTCCTCTACAACACACGCCTCTCGGCGCTTGCCGTGGCGTTGCTGGTGCTCAGCCTGGCGCGGGCGCGGCTTGAAGAGCGGTAAGCGCAAGCACCACGAGCAAGCCTCCGAACCAGAGCGCCTGCCAATTCGCGATCCCCTCATTGACCATCACGAACAGGGCCGAGCCGCTGAGGAGGGCCGCCGCGGTCCACTCGGCAACGCCGGGCTCGCGGCGCGCGGGCGCCTTCATCAACGCCACGATGGCGAGCGCCAGAACCGGCCCTGACAGCAAGGCGAGCTGGAAGTCCTTGTAGCGGGGATCGAAGACGAGCCCGAGCGCTACCTGGATCGCTGCCACCATTGTCGCCGCGAAGAGAATGGCAAGCAGCGCGCTCCATATGTCCACACGACGGCGGAGCGGCCCGTCGAGAGCAACGGCGAGAGACGCAAGCGGCGTCTCGCGCACCACCGCTGCAGCTGCGGCCATCGGCACGAGAAGTGAAAGTGTGATCATTCCCGCCGAGCGCAGCCGGTCGCCAGGCTCGGGAGGTTCCATGGGCAAGCCAATCGCCGCCCAGCCGAACACGAGCCCGGCGCTAAGTGCGATCGCCGCGACGGCGAGGTCATTTCCCCAGCGTTCCTCGCCAAGGTCTCGGCGTCGTGAAAACCAAGCGCTGGCGAAGATCAGAAAGGCCGCGCCAATGCCGAGCCCTGCCTCGATGCGCCATTTGGGATGGTTCGATATCGGCTCGCCAAAGCGGAACTTCAGCTGGCGCGTGGTGTCGTCGAACAAGCCCCAATAGCCGCCGACTGTGCCTTCCTGTAGGCGTTTCCACGGCTGGTCGAACGCCTCAATGAGATTCACCTTCCAGTTTCCGGCTCGCGCCGCCTCGACCACGCCGCTCAGCACCATCGCCTGATTAGCCGGAGAGGGAAGCGCGCCCGCGCGCATGCGCCCCTCGCTCGGCCAGCCCACCTCGCCAATCAAGATCTCCTTCCCGGGAAAACTCTCCTGTACTTTCTCCCGTATCTCGCGCACATGCGCGACGGCTTCCGACGCCGAGACCGGCTCGTCCTCCCAATAGGGCAGGATGTGGACGGTGACGAAATCGACGGCGGAAACGAGCTGAGGCGATCGCAGCCAGAACTCCCAGACATCGGCATAAGTGACTGGCAGGCCGGAGCGCCGCTTCACCTCCTTGAGGTAGTCCTTGATGCGGTCGGCGTCGAGCTCGCCGCGGAGCAGCGTCTCGTTGCCGACGATGAAAGCCTCGATCGTGCCGGGGTGCCGCCGGGCGAGCAGCAAAGCCGCCTCGATCTCCCGCCGGTTCTCCGCCAGGTTTCGCCCGATCCAGATGCCTTGCAGGACCCTCAAACCGAGCTTGTCGGCGATGCGAGTGATCTTGCCTTGCGCCCGCGCGGCCGAATAGGTGCGGATGCAGGAGGTCACTTGGGCAAGCTGCTTCAGATCGGCCTCGATCTCCTCATCCGGAATGAGCAACGGCTGGTCGAAAGGAGCCCGGTCGCCATGGAACGGAGCGTAGGACAGGCAGTTTATGTTTTGACCTTCGGCGAGCGGCGAGTTGGGTAGCGGGATCGGGCGTCCCATCTCGTGCCAGAACAGCCCAATGGCCGAAGCCACGAGCGCGAAGAGGAGGGCGAGCCGGGTCATGACAAGGCTATGGAATTGCCTGGGATGCGACATAAACAACTTTGTGCATCGCATTAAACCAATAATTCTGGTTTGTGCGACTGCGAAGTGATAATGGAGGAACTGCCGTTGGACCGCCAAATTTTGTCGGTCTAATGGAGAAGTAGACCAGCGCCCGTCCATCGAGCACCCAGACATGCGATTCGCTTTTTGTTCCGCCGCTCTGCTAGCAGGCGGCCTTTTGTTTGCATCGTTCACCGCTGCCTCGGCCGAGAGTTCGGGAGCAGAACAGAAGCCGCCGGCGCAGGGCGAGCAGAAGCCTCCGGATCAGGCGCAAGGGGAACAAAAGCCCGAGGACCAGAAAACTGCCGAGCAGCAGGCAGAGGAACGGATCAAGCAGGAGATCGAGGAATATCGCGAAGCCGCATCTCGGCTCTCGCTTTCCGCCGGGGCGGCTGAGTGCGTGTGGACCGGGCGCCGGATCACCAGCCTGTTGTGGCGCGACGATGTCGATACCGCCCGGCGCTATCTCGAACTTTACGATCGCTTCGGCTGCTCGGCCGAGCATCTCAAGCTCTCATTTCGCTGTGTCATTCGTCAGGGACCGATCGATCCAAAAGCTGCCGACCGGCTTGCGGCCCGGGTCCATGACTGCTGGCTCGATCCAGATGGAACAACCACCGCCGCGAGCCGCACGACCAACGGCCCTGCGGCCAAGAGCGGAACTATTCCGAATTAAAAGAGTTATCAGGGGACTTCCGGCTCCTTGCCGTGGGTTCGCGGTTGGAGCCGATCAGGCCGGATCAGGCTGAAAAATCCCAAAATGCGCAGTATCGGTGTTGTCCTCGTGGTCGCCCTTGCGACCGTCCTGCATGCAGCGGGATGGCTCCTCCTGCATCAGGAAGTTTCGCCCCCGAACGTCGTCGGGCAACTCGCGAGCGTTTCGTTCTCGCCGATCGCCTCCGGCAAGGATGGCGAGAGCGACGAAACCAGCGAGAAGCAGATCAGGTCGGACCTCGCCGTAATCGCCCCGCATACCCGCGCCATCCGCACCTATAGCGTGAGCCATGGGCTCGAGAATGTTCCCGAGCTAGCTTCCGAATTTGGGCTGCATGTGACGCTCGGCGCCTGGATCGATCGAGTCGGAGGCGCAGAACGAGAGAGAGATGGAAACCGCCATCGAGCTCTCCAAGCACCATCGCAATATCGACGGCATCATCGTCGGCAACGAAACACTCTATCGCAGCTCCGTGCTCAAGCGCGGCGAGACCGTGCAGGATTTGATCGCCAAGATCCAGAAGGTGAAGCGCCAGGTTTCGGTGCCGGTCACCACCGCCGAAGTATGGAACATCTGGCTCGAGCACCCTGAGCTCGCCTCCGCCGTCGATTACCTCGCGGTGCACATTCTGCCCTACTGGGAGGGAATCCCAAGCTCTGCCGCGGTCGATCATGCCATCAGCGTCTATGAGCAGCTACGCCGCGCCTATCCCGGCAAACGCATCGTGATCGCGGAGTTTGGCTGGCCGAGCGCCGGTCTCAATCGTCTTGCCGCCGTGCCCGATCCGGTGGCTCAGGCAGAGATCATCCGGGATTTCGTCGCCCGGGCCGATGCCATGGGGATCGACTACTCGATCGTGGAAGCGTTCGACCAACCCTGGAAGAAATTTGAAGGCAGCGTCGGCGCCTATTGGGGCATCTTCAATGCCGACCGGCAGCCGAAATTCGAGCTTGCCGGATCGGTCGAGACGCCGAACTGGGTGCTTAAGACGGTGGCCGCGCTGGCCATCGGCCTCCTGCTGTGCATCCCGATCTTCGCCAGCCCCGGAATCACTCCAGTCCAGGCCGCGGTGTTTGCCGGCACGGCGCATGCCATCGGTGCCTGGGGGTCGAGCGTGTTCGACTATTGGGCGACCCACTATTTCGTGCTCGGGTCGCTCATCGCCCTGATTATCGGCGCCATCCTGCTCGTGCCGCTGCTAGCCATCATGAAGCAGCGTCTCGACGAACTCGCCGAGATACTTTTCGGCGGTGCGCCGAAGCGACTGTTGGCGCCCGGTCTCATCGTGCCCGACCGGCGCCCGTTCGTGTCGATCCATATTCCGGCCTGTCGCGAGCCGCCGGAGATGCTGCTGCAGACGCTGGACAGCGTGGCCAAGCTCGATTGGCCCAATTTCGAATGCATCGTGGTGATCAACAACACGCCCGACCCAAGCCAATGGCGTCCCATCGAGGAGCACTGCGCGCTGCTCGGCTCGCGCTTCAAATTCATTCGGGTCGACCAGCTGCGAGGCTTCAAGGCCGGGGCGCTCAGGCTTGCGCTGGACAATACGTCGCCCCAAGCCGAGATCATCGGCGTGCTCGATGCCGACTATGTGGTGCATCCGGATTGGCTCAAGGATCTTGTGCCAGCCTTTGCCACCCCGAGCGTCGGGCTGGTGCAGGCGCCGCAGGATCATCGCGACGGCGACCGGAGCGTGGTGCACGCGGTGATGAACCGCGAATATGCCGGCTTCTTCGACATCGGCATGGTGCAACGGAACGAGGTCAACGCCATCGTATCACACGGCACCATG
Organism: uncultured Alphaproteobacteria bacterium; assembly: GCA_963757555.1. GTDB lineage: Bacteria > Pseudomonadota > Alphaproteobacteria > Rhizobiales > Methyloligellaceae > Methyloceanibacter. Next base: position 34,579 of record CAVWRU010000010.1, on the reverse strand, counting down.
TGTCTCGTTCGCCGGAGGGCGCTGACCGATGTTGGCGGCTGGTCGAGCGACACCATCGTCGAGGACGCCGATCTCGGGCTTGCTCTGCTCGCGCGCGGCTGGCGGGCGCATTACACGCGCCGCCGCTACGGCTGGGGTTTGCTGCCGTCGGACTTTGCAGCCTACAAGCGGCAGCGCCACCGCTGGGCCTATGGCGGCGTACAGCTCATCAAGAAGCACTGGCGCGCCTTCATTCCGGGGCGGAGCCATATCACCACGCAACAGCGGACGGAATTTCTGTTCGGCTGGCTCACCTGGCTCGGCGCCGAGAGCCTCGGCGTTCTCATCGCGATTCTCAATCTGATCTGTGTGCCGCTTGTGATCTTTCTCGGCATTGCCGTGCCGGAGGCGGTGCTGACGATTCCCGTGCTCGCCGCCTTCTCGGTCATGCTTCTGCATTTCATGGTGCTCTATCGGACGCGGGTGCAGGCGCCGATGTTCGCTTCGTTCGGCGCGGCCTTCTCGGCCATGGCGCTACAGCTGACCGTCGCCCGTGCCGTGGCCGAGGGATTGTTCAAGGACGGCGTACCGTTCCTTCGCACCACCAAGGGCTGCTCAGGCTGCGCCACCGACCGTTTCCCGGCCTTGTGGGAGGCCGTGCTCGGCACGATGCTGGTCCTCGGGTCGCTCGCCCTTTATCTCACCAACTACCAGCAGGTGACCGAGATCTCCATCTTCAGCGCGGTCATGCTGGTGCAGAGCCTGCCCTTCCTTGCCGCCGTGGTGGTGACCTTGTTCGAGCGCTCCTCGCTCAACGACTTCGCTACGTGGCGCAAGATCGCCGCGGCGCTAGCGACCTACCGCCCGCGCATGCCGCGTGGGCCCCAGCCGACGGCGGGACCGCCGGCGAGTGGAGACATCGGCATTCTTCCCTAGTCGAGCTTGACGTTTCGCAGGCGGAGCGCGTTGCCGACCACCGAGACCGACGACAGGCTCATGGCGGCGGCGGCGATCATCGGCGACAGCAGCATGCCGAATGCCGGATAAAGCACGCCGGCCGCGATCGGCACGCCGAGCGCGTTATAGGCGAAGGCGAAGACCAGATTCTGCTTGATGTTGCCCATGGTGGCGCGGGCGAGATTGATTGCCCGCACGATGCCGCGCAGATCGCCCTTGAGCAGGGTGAGGCCCGCGCTTTCCATGGCCACGTCGGCCCCGGTGCCCATGGCGATGCCGACATCGGCCTTGGCCAGCGCCGGGGCGTCGTTGATGCCGTCGCCGGCCATGGCCACGACCCGGCCTTGGCCCTGAAGCCCGGCGATCAGGTCGAGCTTCTCCTCCGGGCGCAGACCGGCACGGACTTCGTCGATGCCGAGCTCTCCGGCCACGGCCTTGGCGGTGGTGGCATTGTCGCCGGTCGCCATGACGATCTTCAATCCAAGCTCATGCAGCTTGGCGATCGCCTCGGCGGCGCCGGGCTTGACCGGATCGGCGACAGCGATCAGGCCGGCGAGCTTGCCGCCGTCGGCGAGCAGCATCACCGTCTCCCCCTTCTTCCGCCGCCGCTCCGCCGCCTCGCTCAAAGGCGTGGCATCGGTGCCGGTGCGCTGCATCAGCCGCACGTTGCCGAGAGCCACCGCCCGGCCGTCAACCGTTCCTTCGACGCCCTGGCCGGTTATCGCCTCGAAGCCTTCCACCTTTGGCGGCGTCAGTCCCTTGTCTTCGGCGCCGCGCAGGATCGCCTCGGCGAGGGGATGCTCGCTGCCCGCCTCGAGCGCTGCGGCGAGGCGCAGAACTTCATCCTGGTCGAAGCCCGGCGCCGCCTCCACGCCGGTGAGCGCGGGCCTGCCCAGCGTCAGCGTGCCGGTCTTGTCCACCACGAGCGTGTTGACCGATGCGAGGCGCTCGAGCGCCGCGGCGTTGCGCACCAGCACGCCGGCTTGCGCGCCTCTTCCGGTGGCGACCATGATCGAAATCGGCGTCGCCAAACCGAGCGCGCACGGGCAGGCGATGATGAGTACGCTCACGGCGGCGACCAGAGCATAGGCGAGCGCCGGCGCCGGCCCGAAGAATAGCCAGGCGAAGAAGGCGATCACCCCGACGAGGATCACAGCCGGCACGAAATAACCGGCCACGGCATCGGCGAGCGCCTGGATCGGGGCGCGGGAACGCTGCGCCGACGCCACCATATCCACCACTTGGGCGAGCGTGGTCTCGGCGCCGGTACGGTCGACGCGTATGTCGAAGCTGCCGGTGCCGTTGAGCGTGCCACCGGTGACGACCTCGCCTTTGACCTTCTCGACCGGAACGGGTTCTCCGGTCAGCATCGAACTCATCGACCGAGCTTCTGCCCTCGATCACCGTGCCGTCGATCGGCACCTTGTCGCCGGGGCGCACGCGCAACACGTCGCCGACCTTAACCGACGCGAGCGGCACGGTCTCGGTCTTGCCGTCCTTCTCCACGCGCAAGGCGGTCTTCGGCGCGAGGTCAAGCAGCGCGCGAATGGCGCCGCCGGTGCGCTCGCGGGCGCGAAGCTCGAGCACTTGCCCGACGAGCACGAGCGCAACGATGACGGCGGCGGCCTCGTAATAGACCGGAACCAATCCGTGGGAATCGGACATCGAGGCGGGGAACAGGCCGGGCGCCACCGTGGCGATTAGGCTGTAGAGAAACGCCGTGCCGGTGCCCATGGCGATCAGCGTGAACATGTTGAGCCGGCCTGATCGGAGCGAATCCCAGCCGCGCACGAAGAACGGCCAGCCGCACCACAGTACGGCAGGAATGGCGATGAGCAGCTGCAGCCACTGCTTGGCGCTTGCCGACAGGAAGGGAAGGAGGTCGATGCCGAACACGTGGCTGCCCATGTCGAGCGCGACCAGCGCGAGCGACAGCGGCACGGCGACCTTCAACCGTCGGGTTAGATCGATGAGCTCAGGGTTGTCGCCGATCTCCGTCGGAACGCCCATCGGCTCGAGCGACATGCCGCAGATCGGGCAATGGCCCGGCCCTTCCTTGACGATCTCCGGATGCATCGGGCAGGTGTAGAGCGTGCCCTTCGGCAGCGGATTCGGCTCGTCCTGCTTGGTGAGATAGCGCTCGGGGTCGGCGGCGAACTTTCCCCGGCAGCCTTCCGAGCAGAAATAAAAAGTGCGGCCGGCATGCTCCGCGCTCGGGCCGCGCGCGCCGGCGTCGACCTTCATCCCGCATACGGGATCGGTCGCCATTTTAGCGTCGCTTGCGGTCATATCGGCTGCATCGTGCTGCATTACCGGCCGGCTTTCTCTAGGCAGAGGAGCGATAGTGTAGTTGATTTGGCCGCTGTCGCGTCTCGCATCAATGGGGTGAACAGATCATGAAGCATCGTGATTGGATCATAGCGATCGCGGTCATTGCGGCGGTGGCCGCTGGTCTCGGCGCGGGCTATCTCCTTTGGGGCTGGCCAACCAATTGGTATGCGCGAGATGCCACCAGACTTTCGGCTGGGGGGGAGAACGACGTCATTCGCTATGGCCACGCCCTGATCGTCGATACGGCCACGCATATCGGCAAGTCCGCGAGCGATCCGCAGAAGCGCTATGCCGGCAACGACCTTGCTTGCATGAACTGCCACCTGGATGCGGGCTCGAGGCCGTTCGCCGCTCCTCTTGTCTCCACCTTCGCCACCTTTCCCATGCTGGTGGACGATCAGGTGCTCACCCTGAAGGAGCGCATCAACGGCTGCATGCGGCGCAGCATGAATGGAAAGGATCTGCCAACGGATAGCCCAGAGATGGAGGCTCTGATCGCCTATATCAAGTTTCTCGGGCAGGGCACGCCGGAAGGCGTGCGTATCGCCGGCATGGGATTGCTGCCGCTCACCGATCCGCGCTTGGCGGCCGACAGCGGCCGTGGCGGAAAGGTCTATGCCGAGCTTTGCGCCAACTGCCACAAGGGCGACGGGCAAGGCGAGCGCAACAAGCCACCTCAGTCAGGCTATTCGATCCCGCCGCTCTGGGGCGACGACAGTTTCAATGCGTCGGCGGGCATCGCCAAGCTCGCTTACGCTGCCGCTTATGTCCGCTCCAACATGCCCTTCGGCATACGCTATCTCGATCCGGTGCTCTCCGTGCAGCAAGCCTGGGATGTCGCCGCCTATATGATTTCCATGCCGCGGCCGCCGGCCCCGCCGGGAGCAGAGTCTCGAATTGCATTAGCGCGTGCCTATTGAGGCCGGCTTTTCGGCGGCAAAGCGGGCAATGAGCTCGCTCACTTCCTGCGGCTGATCGAGCGGCAGGAAATGGCCGCCGCGTTCCAGCGTCGTCATTTGCGCATTGGGAATAAGGCTGCGGTCATGCTCGCGCTCCGGCAGCCGCGCCCAATCTTCATCGCCCCAGATGAGCAGCACCGGAATTTCGATGCGTCCGTAATCCTCGGTGGCGGTCTCCCATGTTTCTGCATTGCGCAGAAGGCTCAAGAAGGCGCGGTAATGGCCTGGACGATTGCCGACCAGGTACATTTCCTTGAGGAGCGGCAGTGGGATGCTGCCGGGGTTGGCAACGCCGCCATGCAGCACGGCGCGCATGATGAGGAAATTTCTCAAACGCATCACCGTCTCGCCGATCACCGGAACGAGCGATAAGTAGGTGATGAGCCAACCGAAGAGCGAGCTTCGCGCCATGCCGCGGCCCTTGGCGTAGTCGTAGGGATTGATGGCGACGACCCGTGCCACGCGCGGGTTGCGGCGGGCGGCAATGATCAGGGTGATCGACCCGCCGATCGAGACGCCGGCAAGCGTCACGTCGCGCAGATCGAGCCGGTTGAGAAAGCCTTCGACCGCTTCGGTAAAAAAGGCGGCGTCGTAACGAGCCTTGGGAATGTCCGAATAGCCGTGTCCGGGATAGTCCAAGGCGTAGACGGTAAAGCGCTTGGAGAGTTCGGGTATGACCGTTGCAAACAGGTCGAGTTGCGTGCGCAGCGTGTGCAGAAGCATAAGATTGGGTCCTTTGCCGGTCTTGATGTAGCGGAGCTTGCTGCCGCCCACCTCGACGTGCTCGATGGGAAGGTCAGGAGCCCAGCGCAGTTTCTGTGGGGCCTTCGGCACCGGGCGCAGGGCCTCCATGACGAAGGACAACACCCACACGGCAACGCCGACGCCGACAAAGATCAAAAGAGACGATGGTGCCGTGCTCATGGCTGGGACTCCTTTGTGCCTTCAAGTCTGATAGACGCGGGAGGCCTAAGCCCGGGCGCCGGCAATTCTACCGTGCGCCTGAGGAGCCTCGCGCTGCAACTTCGCAAGCGACGCGAGGTGCAGAACGATCGACAGCGGCACGAGGTAGACCGGGATCAGCACCATGGGCAGCACAGTCATCAGCTCGCTCGTCGGCTGAATCGCAAAGGGCGCGAACCGCGACGGCGCGGTCAAGAAGCCGGTCCCGACGGCAACCATGAGGTCGAGAATGCCGAGCACGTTCCATGCCGCGACAAAACCCGCCGCCTTGTGTGGTGCCCGCGCGTAGGCAAGCCCCACGACGGGTGCGAGAAGACCGATGGCGATATCGCCGATCCCCGCGGGCCAGGCAAAGAGGCTGGGGAGGCTACCGGCCGCGTAAAGGATCAGGAAGATCACGCCAAGCGCGCGATACAGCTGCACGCCGACGAGCAATTGTTGCGGCACGGCGGCGATGACCCGTTTGACCGTGTCCGACCGCCAGATCATGAGGCCCCCGATCAGAATCGGGAGCAAGATGCCGTATTGGATCGTCGGAACGTCGCCCGAAGTGACGTGGTAGACGCCAAGTGCGCTGAGCACGATTGCCAGGACGAGCCAGCCCACGAGAATGGCCGCTGAGACGAACAGCGTTCGACTGCGGTCCGGTGCCGGCCAATCCGCATCCGCGAGCGCACGGTTCAGGCCGTAAAGAATGGCGATGAGGGTGGCTGCCGTACCGGCTGATACGAAATAAGGGAGATAGGTGGGAATGGTCATGACACGCTCCTGTCGAAGGGTTGTCCATCTCCCGTAGCTATAAATATGCAAGTGACTTGTCAAGAGATAGTGACTTGAATTTTTTCAAGGAGCGCGGCTAATTAGGCATCATGGCAAAGGGATACGGCCAAAAAGACTGCCCGGTGGCGAGCGCGCTCGATGTGATCGGCGAGAGGTGGACGCTGCTCGTGTTGCGCGACCTGTTCCGCAAAGGCCCTCTGCGCTTCCAGGAGCTTGAGCAGGGGCTTGCCGGGGTGGCGCCGAACACGCTGTCGGCGCGGCTCAAGACGCTTGAGAGCAAAGGCGTCATCGCCACGCGCCTGTACGAGAGCCATCCGCCCCGCTATGAGTACTACCTCACCGAAAAGGGCAAGGCGCTCGGCCCGGTACTCAAGGCACTCTATGGCTGGGGCGAGCGTTACGGATAACGATTGTCGAATAAAGCATTGAAGACAAATCCCCATCGCTTCTGCGTCGCGCCGATGATGGAGTGGACCGACCCTCATTGCCGCTATTTCCTGCGGCTCATCTCCAAGCGCACGCTGCTTTATACCGAGATGGTGACGGCGGATGCGGTGTTGCGCGGCGACCGGAAGCGGCTGCTTGCCTTCCATCCGGAAGAGCATCCGGTGGCCTTGCAGGTCGGCGGCAGCGACGCGCAAGGTCTCGCCGAGGCCGCGCGCATCGGCGCGGAGTTCGGCTACGACGAGATCAACCTCAACGTTGGCTGCCCGTCAGACCGGGTGCAAGCGGGACGGTTCGGTGCCTGCCTCATGGCCGAGCCTGACCTCGTCGCCGATCTGATCGCGGCGATGGGCGAAAGCTCCAAGGTTCCGGTCACGGTCAAGTGCCGCATCGGCATCGACGATCAGGATGCCGAGGAGAGCCTCGATAGGTTCATCGATGCGGTGGCGCAAGGCGGCTGCCGGACCTTCATTCTGCATGCGCGCAAGGCGTGGCTCGAAGGCTTGAGCCCGAAAGAAAATCGCGACGTGCCGCCCATCGACTACGACCGGGTATACCGCATCAAGGCGCGGCGGCCTGACCTCACCGTCATCGTCAATGGCGGCATCGGTTCGTTCGGCGAGGCGGTCGATCATCTGAGCCATGTCGACGGCGTGATGCTCGGGCGCGCCGCTTACCAGGATCCCTATCTGCTTGCCGAGGTCGACCAGCGTCTTTTTGATTCGGAAGAGTCCCAGCCCACGCGTCTCGATGTGCTCGACAGCTTCATGCCTTATGCCGAACAAGAGCTGTCCCGCGGGGTGCGCCTCAATCAGATGACCCGGCATATCCTCGGCCTGTTCCACGGCCAGCCGCGCGCCCGTGCCTTCCGCCGGGTGCTCGCCGAGAATGCGCATCTCGATGGCGCCGGCCTCGAGGTGCTGATGGCTGCGCGTGCGGTTGCCGCCGGCGAGCGCCGGCCCGCCATCGCCGCGGAATAGGGCTCAGCTCGTCTGGCGGGAAGGTTTCTTGCGCTCGATGAGAGTGATGAGCGCCTGGGCGAGTTCCTGCATGTCGACGAAGCGCGCCGTCTCGTCGCAATAATCGTGATAGGGCGCGCCGTAGAGCTGCTTCAGCCAGTCCTCCTCGACCAGCGCCATCATCATATAGGCGCCGATCATGACCACCGACATCACAATGGTCAGGATCGAGTTCGCGCCAAGCGAGAGCCCGATGAGGCCGATGATCGAAGCGGTGTATTGCGGGTTGCGGCTGAAGCGATAAAGGCCGCCGGTGACGAGGCCGTCGGCGCCGCAATAGGTGTTGCCGAGACCGAGATTGAAATAGCCGCAGACCGTGACGAAGAGACCGGAAAGACCGAGCGGCAGTGCCGCGATGTAGCGCGTCCAGTCGAGCAGGGGTGTTGCGTTCCAATCGAGCGCCGCGACGATGAAGGTGGCGACCATGCCGCCGCGAAACAGGCCCCAGAAGGTCAGGCTCTGCCAGCTCCCAGGCTTCGGCGTCGGCCAGATACGGAACGGCGGGAAGACGAGAGTCCGAAGCAGCAGCAGGTCGAGGACGACGCCGGCGGTGAGCCCGCAGGCAAAGATGAGGAATGTCATGGCTTGGGGAACCAACCAGATTCCCTTTGCAGAAATGCGACAGGTTGTTGACGGTTTTGCTACGGCCGTCGCTGGGCCATCACACGTTCCAGCGCTGTTCGCCTCTTTCAAATCTTCTGATTGTAGGCGCCGACCTCGGGCTGCTTGGCGAGTTCGGCGTCGATCTCGGCGAAGATCGCCCGCATGTTCTCCTCTGACGTTGGGCTCTCCACCACGACCACGAGTTCCGGCTTGTTGGAGGAGGCGCGCACCAGCCCCCAGGTCCCGTCCTCGAGCACGATCCGCACGCCATTGACCGTGATCAGCTCGCGCACCTTCTGGCCGGCGAGCATTCCGCCATTGGCCGCGAGCTTCTGGAAATGGTCCACCACCCGGTCGACGACATCGTACTTAACCTCGTCATCGCAGTGGGGCGACATGGTCGGCGACTGCCAGGTGCGGGGAAGCTCGGCCTTGAGCTCGGCAAGCGTCTTGCTTGGGTTGCGGTCGAGCATGTCGAGCACGGCGAGCGCCGCCACCAGCCCATCGTCATAGCCGCGGCCGAGCGGCGGGTTGAAGAAGAAGTGGCCTGATTTCTCGAAGCCGACCAGCGCGCCGGTCTCGTGGCTGTAGCGCTTGATGTAGGAATGTCCGGTTTTCCAGAACAGCGTCTTGGCGCCGTGCTCGCGCAACACGGGATCGGTAAGGAACAGCCCCGTCGATTTCACGTCGGCAACGAACAGGGCGCCCTTGTTGCGGGCGGCGATGTCGCGGGCGAGCATCACCCCGACCTTGTCGGCGAAGATCGCTTCGCCTTCATTGTCGACCACGCCGCAGCGGTCGCCGTCGCCGTCGAAGGCGAGCCCGAGGTCGGCGCCATGCTCCAGCACCGCGTCGCGCGTGGCATCGAGCATGGCGAGATCCTCGGGGTTCGGATTGTGCGCCGGGAAGGTGTAGTCGAGCTCGCAATTGAGCGGCACCACGGTGACGCCAAGCTCGGCGAGCACACGCGGCGCAAACGCTCCGGCCGTGCCGTTGCCGCAGGACACCACGGCTTTAAGCGGGCGCACCAGCTTCGGCCGCTTCAACAAATCGGCGATATAGCGCTCTGGCATGTCGGGCACGAAGATGTAGCGTCCGCTCTGATTGTGGGGGGAGAACCGCCCGTTCATCACGATGTCCTTGAGCGCACTCATATCGTCGGGCGCGAAGGTCAGCGGCCGCTCGATCCCCATCTTGATGCCGGTCCAGCCATTGTCATTATGGCTCGCCGTGACCATGGCGACGCCTTCGACGCCGAGGTCGAACTGGGCGAAATAGGCCATGGGCGAGAGCCCCAAGCCGATGTCGTGAACCTCGGCGCCGCCGGCGAGCAGGCCGTTGATCAGCGCCGCCTTGATCGAGGCCGAGTAGGACCGGTAGTCGTGGCCGACCACGACCCGCTCCGGCACGGCGCGCTCGCGCATCAACTCGGCGAACGCCAGCCCCACCGCCTCGAGCCCGACGAGGTTGATCTCCTCGGGAAAGCGCCAGCGGGCGTCGTATTCGCGAAATCCGGTCGCCTTGACGAAAGGCAGGCGCTCGAATTCGGCCGTGTTTGGTCGCAGATCCTGGCGCGGCTTGGGAAACATGCTGCCCCCGATTTAAGCGATTTTCGACGTTTCACCAACAGCGCAGAGGAGGGCGGAGTTCCCTCCAAAGTGACATTGCCGGTCCGACGGTGCGTCAGCCGCGCAGCATCAGAAAATCTCCGGAGAACTCATAAGAGCGCAAGCGTCCGAGGAAGCTCATGCCAAGCAGGCTCTCGGCCAAGGCGCCCGGCTCGGCCACCAGCGCATCGACATCCTCACGCTGAAGCGGTCCGATCGCCACGCTGTCAAGGCGCACGCGGGCTGCCACGGCGCGGCCGTTGGCGGTCTGCACCGGTATGGAGAAGTTCAAGCCGCCGAGATCGATGCCGGCCTTCTTCGCGTCCTCCGGGCGGAGCACGATGGTGGATGCGCCGGTATCCACGATCATCGGTATAGAGGTTCCGTTGACCTCGGTCTTGGCGGTGAAATGGCCGTCGAGGCGTTTCCTGATTTTGATCTCCACCGGGCCGCCCGGGTTTTGCTCGACCACCATGGCACTGCCGGGAATGAGCTCGCCGGCAAGCCGTCCGGCAATCGGCAACAGATCGCCGCGATAGGAATAGAGGGTGACGAGCGCAAGCCCGAGCGCCAGCCAGGTGATGGCGTCTCGAAACATCGCGCCGGCATGGCCGCGATAGCGGACCAGGACTCCACCGCCGACGAACACGAGAAGCGCCGTCCCGAGCGCGACGTAGCCGAAGGTGTTGCTGTCGAGATTGGCGATGGTGCCTGAATTGTTGCTCACGAGCAGCATGGCTGCGAGCGCCAGGACAAAGATGGCAATCCACGCCGACACGGGCTCAGCCTTTCAGTGTCTCGAGGAGCGTTCTGCGGGCCGGCAACAAATCCATAACGGCTCGGCGCTCCTCATTGTTCATGGCCGCCCATCCGGCGATCTCATCGAGAGTGCGCCCGCAACCGATGCACAGGCCCGAGGCAGAGTCCATCTCGCAGACGTCGATGCAGGGGGTTTCCACGGGAGGCTTCGGATCGATGGTCAACGAGACCTATGTAGGAGCTGAACTGCCGCCGGACAATTGCCTTTCGCTTGGGCCTCAGGTCTTGGCGCGGACGCCGAGCGCGCCGGAAGCGTTTTGTCGGTCCTTGAGCCAGCGCGCGGGCTCGGCGATGCGCGGCAACATCTCCATGACGCGTTTGCGCGGGAAGCTCACCTTGACCTCGGTGCCTTGGCTCAGCCTGCTTCTCAGCTCGAACGTGCCGTCATGCAGCTCGGCGAGGCCTTTGGTGATGGGAAGCCCAAGCCCGGTGCCCCCTTCAGCGGTCTGGTGGGCAAGCGACCCCTGGCCAAAGCTCTTGAGCACGCGCGGGATCTCGTTCTCCGGGATGCCTGGCCCGGTATCCTTGACGCTCAGGAACTGCCCGCCGGACGTGGTCTCTCCAAGAGCCAGCGTGATCGTGCCTCCGGCCGGGGTGAACTTGATCGCGTTCGACAGGAGATTGAGGCAGATCTGGCGCATGGCGCGCTCGTCCGCCCAGAGCTGAGGCAGATCGGGCTCGAAGTCCTCGACGATCTTCAAGCTCTTGGTCTCGGCGCGGAGCCGCAGCAGGCGCTGGCAGTCCTCGACCACGGTGGCAAGCGCGACCGGCGTCTCGTGCAACTCGTAGCGGCCGGATTCGATACGGGAAATGTCGAGGATCTCGTTGATCAGATTGAGGAGGTGCTGGCCGCTCTGATGGATGTCGTTGGCATATTCCTTGTAAACCGGATTCTCGTGCGCTCCCAGGATCTCCGAGCGCATGATCTCGGAGAAGCCGAGGATGGCGTTGAGCGGCGTGCGCAGCTCGTGGCTCATGGTGGCGAGAAAGCGCGACTTGGCCTGGCTTGCCTCCTCGGCGCGGAGCCTCGCTTCGTCGGAGATCGATTTTGACTGCTCGAGCTCGGCGATGAGCGCGTCCTTCTCGGCGCGAAACCCGATCATGGCCGTGATGGTCGCGTTCGTCCCGTTCATCAACCAGATGAAATAGACATAGACGCCCACGGCCATCGCCGCCATGGCCCAATAGAACGGATTGTCGAGCAGCGCGAAGCGCACGACGATCGCCGCCGCCATCGGCAGGGTGCCGGCGAAGACGATCGGTAAGACCGGCGAGGCGAACAGCATCCGCATGGAGATGACGATGAGGAGAGCGGCAAAGACGAAGGTATGCGCAGCTTCCCCGGCGGCGCCGGCACTGACGAAGGCGACCGCGGCCCAGGACAAGCCGTAGAGAAACGCAGCGGCGGCCATCTTGGTGCGCCAGACCTGAGGATTGACCTCCTCGCGCGGCGTCTTGAGGAATTGCCGGCAAAGGCTGATCAGCAGGCCCTTGGCGAAGAACACCGTGGCCAGCCAGAGCAGCAACTGTGCCGGGGGCGCCCAGAACATCGCTCCGACGGCGACGATCACCGCGAGCAGCGGCGTGGTCACCGCCGCCGACAGCTCGTTTCTGGCGAACATGACCAAGAGCTCATAATCGAGCTCAGACCGGAAACCGGATGCAGGGCTGGTCTTCTCTTGAGCCTGGCGGAAGCCGCGGGAGGAGGGCCGTTTGGCGTTTGTCGCCGCCGAAGCGGCCGCACGAGCCTCGGCTGAAACGCCTGTTGTCATGGCTGTCAAGCCTGCAAACTCAACCAAACCCGCAAAAAGAAGGCCGACGGCAGGGGCGTGAAGCGTCCTCCACCCCTTAACCAGAGGCCCTTGGATGACTATGTGGGGAAATCCCTAATGCGGCGTTTACTGTCGCTTCGCGCTGAAACGCCGTCCATGCATTGCCGCGGCGCTTGGCGTCTCGTAGGAGAGGCAAGGTTCAAGAGGGGCAGCGTCCGGCGATCATGCATTTGACCATTATAGGCTGCGGGGATGCTTTTGGCGCGGGGGGTCGGCTTCAGACCTCGTTCCACATCCGTTCGGGCAGCTCCACCTTTCTCATCGATTGCGGGGTCACCACGCTGATCGGCATGCACAGGCTTGGGCTCGCCGCCAACGATATCGACATGGTGTGCGTCAGCCATCTGCACGGCGATCATTTCGGCGGTCTGCCCTGGCTTCTCATCGACGCTCAATATGCGAGCAAGCGCACGCGTCCGCTGATCGTCACCGGGCCGAAGGGCATCGCCCAGCGCTTCCAAATCGCGGCCGAGGCTCTCTATCCCAACATCACCAACTGCCCTTGCGCCTTCGGCTTCGAGTTCATCGAATATGAGGAGCAAGTCCCGCTCTCTCTCAACGGCGTGACCATCACCCCGTTCGAGGTGAAACACCCCTCAGGCGCGCCGCCTTACGCTTTGAGATTTGGAATAGAGGACAAGGTGCTGTCCTTCACCGGCGACACCGGCTGGACCGAGAACCTGTGTCCCGCCGCGAAAGGCGCAGACCTCTTCATCAGCGAATGCTTTCAATACGATGTGAAACTCCCCATTCATCTCGATTACAAGACGATCGACGCCAATTACGAGAGGCTGGGGGCAAAGCAGGTGCTCCTGACCCATATGGGCGAGGAAATGCTCGCTAACATCGATAAGATCGACGCCTCCCGCTACATGGTCGCCAAGGATGGCATGACGCTCGATCTATGAGCGCGGCGGCAACCGACCTCGACCGTTTGCTCGCGAGCATTCGCGCTTGCCGCACTTGCGTTGAGGCTCCAGCCGGCAAGCCGTTACCGCATGAGCCGCGTCCCGTGCTGCGGGTGAGCCCGACGGCACGGGTTGCCGTATGCAGCCAGGCGCCGGGCACGCGCGTGCATGCCTCGGGCGTTCCGTTCACCGATCCCTCCGGCGATCGCTTGCGCGACTGGATGGGGTAACCCCGCAAGAGTTCTACGACCAAGACCGCGTCGCCATCATCCCCATGGGCTTCTGCTTTCCGGGACAGGATGAAAATGGCGGCGATCTTCCGCCTCGATCGGAATGCTCCAAACTTTGGCATCGTTCGCTGTTCCACCAACTGCCGCAGCTCGAGCTCGTGCTGGCCGTCGGCTCCTATTCGCAGCGTTGGCATCTCGGATCCGAGGCAGGCGAAAGTTTGCAAGCGACCATGCTCGGCTGGCGCCGGCACCTTAGGCGGAGAGGGCGTCCCCGCGTCCTGCCGCTTCCCCACCCGTCATGGCGCAACAATGCTTGGCTTAAGCGCAATCCGTGGTTCGCTGAGGAGCTGCTGCCGGTGCTCCGGCGCGAGGTGCGCAAACTTCTCCGAAGCTCCCTGTGAAAAACCCCTTGCGCCCGGAAGGACAATATTCTACTAATTTGGTAGGGTTAGTATGGAATAAAAAAGGAATCCCAGTCGTGCTGGAATCGCGCAAAAATATTGTCAGGACCGCCATGCTAGATCGAATGGACAGAAAAATTCTCGACATTCTGCAGAAGGACTGCACGATGCCGGTAGCCGAAATCGGCAAGCAAATCGGGCTCTCCACCACGCCCTGCTGGCGGCGCATCCAGAAGCTCGAGGAGAGCGGAGTGATCCAGCGCCGCGTAGCGTTGCTCGATGCCAAGAAGGTCAATGTCGGGGTGACGGTGTTCGTGTCCATCACTACGAGCCATCACAGCCAGGAGTGGCTGGACCAGTTTCACGAGGCGTTGAAGGATTTTCCTCAGGTGGTCGAGTTCTACCGCATGAGCGGGCAGGTCGATTATCTCTTGCGCGTGGTGGTTCCCGACATCGAGCGCTACGACGCCTTCTACAAGAAGCTGATCGCAAGGATTCGAGCTTTCAGACGTGAGCTCGGCGTTCGCCATGGAGCAGATCAAATATACGACGTCGCTGCCGCTTGAATACGCGGCCGAATAGGGCTCTCAGCGCTTCCGATCGAGCAGCGCTATGAGGCTCGACGTATCCCACCGGCTTCCGCCCATCGCCTGCACCTCGGCATAGAACTGATCGACCAGCGCCGTCACCGGAAGCTCGGCGCCGTTCCTGCGCGCCTCGTCGAACACAAGCGCGAAATCCTTGCGCACCAAATTCACGGCGAAGCCGAAGTCGAACTTGCCTTCGACCATGGTCCTCCAACGGTTCTCCATCTGCCAGGACTGCGCCGCGCCCTTGGAGATCGTGTCGATCACCTTCGGGATGTCGAGTTGGGCGCGCTTGGCGAAAGCAAGCGCCTCGGCGAGGCCTTGAATCAATCCGCCGATGCAGATCTGGTTGACCATCTTGGTGAGCTGGCCAAACCCGGAAGGGCCGATCAGGATGACGGCGCGGGCATAGGCCTTGATTGCCGGCTCGGCCTTGCTGAAATCGGCTTTGTCGCCGCCGACCATGACCGTGAGCGTGCCGCTTTCGGCGCCGGTCTGGCCGCCTGACACGGGCGCGTCGAGGAAGCCGGCGCCGCGATCCTTGGCGGCGGCGTGAAGCTCGCGCGCGATTTCCGCCGAGGCGGTGGTGTTGTCGATGGCCACGGCGCCTGGCTTCAGGCTCGCGAAGGCGCCGCCGGGCCCGAGCGTCACCGCGCGGAGGTCGTCGTCATTGCCGACACAGGTAAAGACGAAATCCGCATCCTTGGCGGCCGCAGCCGGGGAGGGCGCGAGCTTGCCGCCAAATTCGACGGCCCAGGCCTCGGCGCGTGCTTTGGTGCGGTTGAACACGACGACGTCGTGTTGTCCGCGCATCTTGAGGTGCCCGGCCATGGGATAGCCCATGACGCCGAGCCCGATCCAGGCGACTTTGCTCATTGCCGGTTATTTGTAGCGCAAGCGCCCAATGCTCGTCATGCCCGGGCTCGACCCGGGCATCCAAGCCATTCCGCTTCAGCAAGCTGTGGCGCTCGTGGAATGGATCGCCGGGTCAAGCCCGGCGATGACGCCAAGTGAATGTGAGAGCCTGGCCTCAGGTGATGGGCGCTTCCGGGAAGGACAGCTGCTCGCGCGCCCGCCACTCGTTGGTCACGTAGTTGATGATCAGCGAGATGCGCACGCCCTTGATCGGGCGCTTCTCGAAGCCGTGATAGGTATTGTTGCCCGGGATGAATACCATGGCGGCGTTGGGCGCGAAGGGCGAGCGCCCGAAGTGCCGCTTATCGCCGTCATAGATGTCGGTGCCGAGATCCTTGTGGCTCTCGTCCTTCGACAGGTAGAGCAGCATGGTGAACGCCTTCACGCCGAGATCGGTGTGCGGCTCGAGCCAGAAGCCATCGATGTCCTGGGCGAATTCGATACGGAGATAGGTGCCCGTGAGATCGGTGCCGAAGGCCTTCTCGATATGGCTCGTCACGCGCTCGTCCTGAAAGGCTTTGGCGATCGCCTCGCAGACGGGGAACTGCTCGCGGTTTTCCGCGTCGAAATATTTGCGGGTGTTATTGTGCAGCTCGCGCTTGCCGGACACACCGTCGAGCGACGGCGCTTCGAAGGGGAGCCCGATGATGTCTTCGACGCTGTCGGCCGGGAAGCAGCCCTTCAGTATCCAGTGGCGATAGGGTTGCTCGGAGCGCTTGGCGCTGTCGACGCTATGCAAGAAGGTCTTGACCACGTCCTCGGCGGAGCTCCTGACCTCAGGACCAGGCGCACGCCTTACCGCGAGATTTTCCCTCATAATGAGACTGACTCCCCTCAAAAGAATCCAAGCAGGCGCCTCAATAGCGACGTCCAGCCGACCCCCGTTCCTCGGTTGTTAGCACCCGCACGGCGCCCGCACAAATCACCCTATATCCAGCCAAATCGCGCCAAATCCGCAGATTTACGGCCTATGCCCCTTTAGATCTCATGGCGATGCCTTGCCGGGGCCCATAACGCATTGACCAAAATCAAGGCTGGAGGATTTGGCGCGCCGATTTGGCCCAAAACAAGGAGGGCCCTGGCCTTGGGCCTGCCGGCGCGCACAATGGCGGCGCCGATTGACGCCACCAAAGCGGGACCTCGTCGGTTTTTCAGGGCTAGTTGAAGTTCACCCAGCGAAAATGATGGGCTTCCAGATTTTCCGGCGACGCATCGTCAGCGTCGGTAGATACCTGTTCGGAACGCAGGCACTGAGCCAGGAGCTCAAGCAGCGAGGCGTGCAGCTCGCGCTCCGCCGATAGCTGTGGCGGGTTCGCGGCGAGAAACGCCAAGATCTCCCCATAGTCTGGCATTGGTTCCCCCGTGCTGTCCCCCAGCCGAGTCACATCACGGTGCATAACCCGTGTGTCAAAACTTTGTTCCGTGGGGCGACAGAATTTTCAACACCGCCAGGAATTTGAGCTTTCTCAGGCCCCTAGGCGGAAGCGACCGATCAGCCGCAAGGGCGCCCGGCCGCGCAGCTCGCCGAAGAGGGATAGTCCGTCAACGGTCACGCCGGCGGCGCAAATCTCTTCCAGCATCGGCCATAGCGCCTGGGAGATGCGCTCGAGGTGAGCGGCGTCGAGCGGCCCGGTGAGGGTGATGTAGAAGCGGTATTCGCTCAACACATGCGGGTCGCCAAAGCTCTTCAGCAACAAGCGCTGATGGTCGTTGAGGTTGACGCCGGGTTGCGCCTTGGCGCAATTCGCGGGCTCGGCAAACCCATCAAACGCGGCGACGCATTGCGCCGCGAGCCAATCGAGGGCTGGCGTCGGATTGATTGGGCGAAGCACGAGATAGCGGCCGGCGCGCGCCAGCGTCAACGGACCGGTGTCGACCCGCTTCCGGCGGCCGGCAAAGCTGATCAGGCGCGCCTTGAGGGCGTCAGGCCCCATGCCCTCGCGCAAGCAGAACGGTGCTTTGAACACGGCGTGCAGACCGCCGTAGCGCGATACGCCGGAGAGGGGCTTGACGGCCACGGCGCCGGTGAGACCGGCATCAGAGAAAGCTTGCAGCGTTGCGCCGTCATTGGCGCGGCCGAACCAGGAGCGTCCAAAAGCGGCAAGCGGCGTGCCCGGCGTCGGCGTGTAGTAGATCGCGTAGCGGACGAAGCTCGCCTGGTGCGCGCCGTTCAGTTCATTGTCGAGTTGCGCACGGTCAAGCATTGATTCCTCCCAACTGGGTGCCCGCTTCGAATAGCCATCATCTCGATAGCAATCGCCTGTGGCGTGGACGCGACAGGTTCGCGGCGATAGGAGGGCCGAGGAATGAATGATTGATGAATCGAATCATCTCGCAGCTGCGAATGAGAGTCGTGCTGCATTGCGAGCAAGACCTGCAGCATGCTTGCATGCAAGCGCAACTTCGCTAGCTAAGTGGCGCGACGCGCGGACGCGCGAGCTAAGGTCGCGCGCAGGGGACGGACATGATTGAACTTTATACCTGGTCGACGCCGAACGGGCAGAAGGCGTCGATTATGCTGGAAGAAGTCGGGCTGCCTTATCGGGTGCATCCGATCGATATCGGCAAAGGTCATCCGTTTCATCCCGACTTCCTCGCCATCTCGCCCAACAACAAGATCCCGGCGATTATCGATACCGACAACGGGCTTCGGCTCATGGAGTCGGGAGCGATCCTGCTCTATCTCGCCGAGAAGACCGGCAAGCTTTGGCCGCAAGATTTCCCCACCAAATGGCGCGTCGTCGAGTGGCTGATGTGGCAAATAGGAGGCCCTGGCCCATTCCTCGGTCAGGTTCACCACTTCGTGAAGTTCAATCCAGGAAAGAGCTCCTACGCCGAGGAGCGCTATACGAAGGAAGCAAGACGGCTATGGAGCGTGCTCGACCTGCGTCTCGCCGAGCACGAATACGTAGCGGGCGACTATTCCATTGCCGACATTGCCATTTGGCCTTGGATTTCGCGGTTCCAATGGCAGACCGTCAGCTTTGACGACTATCCCAACGTCAAGCGCTGGTACGTGGCGATCGCGGCAAGACCGGCGGTGCAAAGGGCATGGAACGTACCGCCCCGCGAAGGCAGCATTCCCATGCCTTGATTGCCGCCGAGCCTGTAGCGGGACACGCGGCTCGTATGGCAGAATGCCCGCGCGAAGCCCGCTCGCTGAGCGGGGCGCGGATGATGGTCGGGTGGCTCGTCGGATTCGCAGCGAGGCGCGAAAGCAGGAGGACGTCATGACGCGCAAGTTCGAAACTTCACGCCATCACCTCGCATCGCTTTCAGTTCTGTTGCTCGCGTTGTTGGCGACGAGCGTGTGGGCGCCAAACGTGGCGAAAGCGCAAGTCATCGAGCGCGGCGTGCAGGGCGGGGTGGTCGGCGCGATCATCGGTGGAATTGTCGGCGGCGGCAGGGGTGCAGGCACTGGCGCCGCCATTGGTGCCGGCGTCGGCCTCGTCACCGGGGCGGCGGAAGCGAACGCCAACGCCAACGCCCGTGACTACTACGATAGCCAGTATTATGGAGCGCCTCCGCCGCCCGGCGCATCAGAGCTCGTCTACAACATCCAGACGTCGCTCACGCGGCTCGGTTATGATCCAGGGCCGCCCGACGGCGTCTACGGCGAGCGCACCGCGGATGCGATCAGCCAGTATCAGCACGCGAACCGCTTGCCGGTCGACGGCCGGGCCTCGCCGCAACTGCTCAACATCATGATCAGTCAAGGGGGCTAAAACCCAAGTCCTCAAATGCAGTCACCATTCCGTGCCTTGGCCGCTCCAGAAGGACGTGTGTCGAGGCGACGGCGTAGGCAGCGCGGCGACCATGCCATGCAACTCGACCAGTTTTAGTTGAAGCGGCCCGGTAAGAGAGACCCGGCGATGAGTGGAGAGGGGTAATGCAGAAGCAATTGATGATGATCGTTTGTGCAAGCGTGGGCATCGCGTTCTGTGCCACGGCGGCAATTTCCACCGATGATGATTTGGTAGCGGCAGTGAAGGAGAGGCGGGATCTGATGAAGAAGACCGTGGCGCCGTCGGCCAAGCTCGGCGGCCAGATGATTAAGGGCGTCAAGCCGTTCGATGCCGCGGCTGCCGCCAAGGCCATGAACGACATCAGCGGCGTGCCGGACAAGTACGTGACGCTGTTCCCGAAGGGGACCGAGCATGGCGGAATTGCCGATAGCAAAATTCCCGATAAGGATGACCAGAGCGAAGCCAAACCGGAAATCTGGGAGAACTTCGACGACTTCAAGAAGATCGCCATGAAGCTCAAGGACGCGAGCGCCAAGGCCGCGGCCGCAGCCGAGCAGGGGAAGGGCACCTTCACCGCCGCCTTCAACGATATGACCAAGGTGTGCAAGGAGTGTCACGAGTTCTATCGCGAAAAGCTCGAACAGTGACGCGCAGGCGTGGTCGCAAAAATGACCACAGATCCGCCGGGAGGAAAGGCGCGTAGAGCTTGGTGGTGGGCGCTGTTTGCCTTGGGCATCGCCGGAGCGATCGTCTTTTATCTATTGACCATGCCGAGAACGGTGCCGGCTTCAGAGCTGCCGGCGCACACGCCTGACCTCGCCAATGGCGAGTATATTTTTACCGCGGGCGGCTGCGCCGAATGCCACGCCGAGCCGGCGGCAAAATGCAAGGACGTCAAGGTCAAGGACAAAACGCGCCTCGCCGGCGGACGCTGCCTGAAGACAGACTTCGGCGTGTTCAACGTGCCGAATATCTCTCCCGACAAGGAGACCGGCATCGGCAATTGGAGCACGCTCGACTTCGTCAACGCGATGAAGCGCGGAATCGGCCCCGGCGGACAGCATCTCTACCCGGCGTTTCCGTACACCTCATATCAGCACATGACCTATGAGGACCTCATCGACCTCAAGGCTTATCTCGACACATTACCGGCCGTGAAGCACCAAGCGCCGCCGCACGAGCTTGCCTTCCCCTACAGTATCCGCCGCGCTATCGGGCTGTGGCAGCTGCTTTACGTTGATGGAAAGACCTTCAAGCCGGATCCCAAGGCGAGCGACGAGGTCAATCGTGGCGCCTATCTGGTCCTGGGGCCCGGTCATTGCGGCGAATGTCACTCGCCGCGCAATTCTATCGGCGGCATTATTGAGAGCGAGGCGTTTGCCGGGGCGCGCAATCCTGAAGGCAAGGGCAGAATTCCGAACGTCACCCCGAGCAAGGACGGCATCGGGGACTGGAGCAAAGACGACATCACCTACCTGCTGGAGACCGGCAACACGCCGGACTTTGACGTGATCGGCGGCGTCATGGCGCCGGTGCAGGAGAATATGGCGAAGCTCAAGCCGGAAGACCGGTCGGCCATCGCCGCCTATCTGAAATCACTGCCGCCGCTGGCGGACGCCGTGCCGAAGAAAAAGAAGAAGGACGGCGAGAAGGAAGATGAGGACGAGGGTGATGGAGACGGGAGCGGTGACAAGGCGCCGGACGGAGCCGCGCCGCAGCCCGGCGGCGCGGAGTAGGGACTGACGAGACGTTCCAATGCGTAAGCGCAACGATGGCTGGATGGGTTGCAGGAGCCTTACTGCCGCGTTCGCTCTGTCGTTCTGTCTCGGCATATGGCCGGCGAGCGCGGCCGAACTCTATGGTCTCGTGATCGGCATCGACGATTATATCGGGACCGAGAACGATCTCGACGGGGCGGTCAACGACGCCAAGGATGTCGCGCATTCGCTGAACGAGGCAGGCGCCAAGGAGGTGGTTCGCCTCCTCAATGACGACGCAAGCAAGGACAGGATCGTCGCGGCTTGGGAAGGCCTGGTCGGCAAGGCTCAGCCCGGCGACACGATTGTCTTCAGCTATGCCGGGCATGGCGGCCAAGAGCCGGCGCCGCCAGACCGTCACGACAAGACCGAGATCGAGAGTTTCCTGCTCGGTCATTTCGAGCCGAGCGGACCCGGGTCACGCGAACGCATCGTCGACGATGAAGTTTTCGTTTGGCTTCAGCAGGCCGACAAGAAAGGCGTCAAGGTCGTCTTCGTCGCCAATTCTTGCCATAGTGGCGGAATGGAGCGCAGCGCAAGTGCGCCTGGCGTCAAGTTCCGTCGCATGGTCTATCCTACCATCACCAACGATGAGCTGCGCTTCCCGCCGCCTGAGGCATCCAAGCTCACCGTGGACGATTTTCAGAACATTACCTTCGTCGCTGCGGTTCCGGCAGACAAGCTGGTGCCCGAGGTAACGATCGAAGGCAGGAAGCGAGGCGCTCTCAGTTGGGCGGTCGCTCGAGCATTCGAGGGCCGCGCCGACAAGGACGGCGATGGCGAGGTGAGCGAGCTCGAGCTGCTCAGTTTTGTCGTTCCTGCCGTGCACGATTTGGTGGAAAGCCAGCAGACCCCGCAGGTGCAGCCCTTGCGCGCGCGTTCGGTGCCTCTCGTGACGTTGCGCGAAGCAAAAACGCCCGGTCCGCGACCGGCGGCAGCCGACGATCTCAAGCTCAAGGTTGCGGTGCAGGGAGGTGATGGCGCCCCCTTTGGCGATCTTCCTTACGTCACCCTCGTCACCGACGAGAGGCAAGCCGATCTCGTCTGGTCTGTGCCGAAACGGACTGTGGAGCATGTGGTGGGCGGCGTGGTCGCGGAGAATGTGGATGCGACAAGCATCAAAGGCGTCGTCTCGAAATGGGCGGCGCTCAAATGGCTGAAAGAGCAGGCGGCGCTCAATCCGGCGGAAGCTGACCTCGCGAGCGGCAATCAGCGCTATGCCGTCGGCGATCACGTCAAGATCGAATTACAAGGCGCGAAATATCCGCATCTCACCTTGTTCAACCTTCCTCCGGACGGGCATGTCGAGTTCTTTATTCCCGATCCGAGCAGGCCCTCCGAAGCCATCAAGGACTGGAGTTCGCGAGACTGTTCGCGAAGACTTCAAGGTCGATAAGCCGCCCTATGGCGCCGAGCACATGGTGGCGATCTTCTCCAAGGACGAGCTGCCCGACCTGCATGCGGCGCTTCAATCGATGACCACGCCGCAACGGTCGGAGGCCCTGCGGCCGGTGCTGGAACAGGCGCTTTCCGGCAAGGACGTGCAGATCGGAATCATCGACATCTATACCGGGACTGGGGGCTAGAATGGGTCCCGTCCGGCAGGCCCAAGACCGCCGCCGCCGTTCATGCAGCGTTCAGTTGCGAGCGTCTATGGAGACGCCATTGACTGTATTCCATGCAAAGGGAGGTTTCCCATGATGCGCAGGAACATTTTGATCGCGGCTCTTTCGTTTCTCGCGCTCACCTGCGCGCTGGCGAGCTCAAGCGCCCCTTGGGCGGCAGAGCCGGCGCTGATCCTCGCTGCGGATCCTGGCGACAGCCCAAGCCCGGGCGATGCCGAAACGGCGCCGGGCGATAACTCGGATTCCGGCCAGGCGGCTCAGCCGGGGGACGATCAGGCCTCCCCGCAAGAAAGTGCCCCAGGAGAGGATACCGGCGCCCCGGCAGCAGAGAAGAGCGCAGAGCCGAAAGAGGCCGCGCCTGCGCCAGAGCCTGCCGAGAAGGCTGAGGAGCCCACGAAGGAAGAGGATCAGGCCTCGCCTGCCAAATCCGATGAGGCCGAAGGGAAGGGCGAGGAGAAAGAGGCTGCCCCGGTAGGGAAGGAGAAAGACCAGGAGGCTGAGGCGCCCGCAGAAGAGGTCACCGCCGAGAGCTCGGCTGCAGCCGAGAAGGTCAAGGCCGGCGACATTCCGGTGCCCACCGATCCCGTGGCTCTCGCTGCCTTCAACGCGCTCGAGCAGAACTGTTCACGCTGCCATCAGGCCGGTCCAACCTTGAAGCGGGAGAAGCCCGCCAAGAATTTCGGCAACATCCTGCATCTCGACGAGCTTGCCAAGGATCCCAACTTCATCCTCCCAGGCAATCCGGACGGCTCCAAGCTGTTCATCCAGATCGCCAAGAAGGAGATGCCATACGACTGCTATCAGGATTTCGACTGCGATCGTGAGCCGACGGAGAAGGAAGTCCAGGCGGTCTACGACTGGATCAAGAACCTCGGCGGATTTGCCGTTGCCGCCTGCACCGATCGGAAGCCGATCGACGAGGAGGCGATCGTTGCCGCCATCGCTTCCGATCTCGACGACCAGCAAGAGCATCGCCGCAAGGGCATGCGCTACATCACGCTGTCCAATTTCTACAATGCCTGCGCGCCGGAGACCGACATGGTGCGCTATCGCCAGGGCGTGGTGAAGCTGCTCAACAGCTTGAGCCGCGAGTTTGATGTGCTGAAGATGCGCACGCTCGACAAGGAGCAGACCATCATCGCCTTCAACCTCGACGATCTCGGCTGGACCGAGGACGACTGGAACCGGATCATCGCCAACTATCCTTACGCGATGAAACCGGACACGACGACTTACACCACGGTGAGCGAGCTGACCAACACGCCGCTCGCTTGGCTCCGCGGCGACTGGTTCGCCTTCACCGCATCGCGGCCACCGCTCTATTTCGACCTGCTCAAGCTGCCGGCCACCTTTGGCGATCTCGAGAAGCAAATTCCGGTCGACGTGAAGAGCGATATCGAGAAATTTCTCGTCAAGCGCGCGGGCTTCCAGAACTCCGGCGTCTCCAAGCACAATCGCCTGATCGAGCGACACGCCATTCCCACCGGCTATTTCTGGACCTCGTATGATTTCAAGGGCGACAGGCCGGAGCAGAGCCTGTTCATTCACCCGCTTGGCCCGGACGGCCCCGATGCCTTCAGGCATGACGGCGGCGAAACCATCTTCAGCCTGCCGAACGGCTTCCAGGGCTACTATCTGAACAAGGCCACCGGCGAGCGTCTAGAAAAAGGCCCGACCGAGATCGTGCTCGACGACAGTCAGCTCGACCGGGCCGTGACCGACGGCATCTCCTGCATGGGCTGCCACAACCAGGGCATCCGCCAGGCGACCGACGACATCCGCAAGCACGTGCTCGACGATCGCACCTTCTCCAAGCAGGTGCGCACCCAGGTCGAGGCGCTTTATCCCGAGCCGGCGGAGTTGAAGGCACAAATCGACGGCGATGCCGGCCGCTTCCGCAATGCCATGGTACGGGCGGGACTCGACCCCGATCTCGACTCGCAGAAGGTCGGCGTGGAGAGCATCAACTTCCTGTCCCATGCCTATGAGAAGGCGATCGATCTCCGCATCGCCGCGGCGGAATACGGCTTGCTCGCCGACGCCTTTGCCCAAGGCCTGGCGAATGCCGGCGGCGAAGCCGGCCAGATCAAGCGCCGGCTCGAGCAGGGCGTGCTGCCGCGCGAGATCCTCGAGGCCGATTTCAAGGACATCATCGTCAAGGTCTCCGATAACGAGCCGATCGAAATCACCGCAGTGGCCGCGGCCGACTTGGCCAAGGTCGGCGGCAAGTCGAAGGAGCAGACGCACGACTTCGATCTTGCGCTCACCTCCGACCGCACCGAATACAAGGTGAATGACCTGCCGGTGTTCAGCATCACCGCCAAGGAGGACTGCCACCTCACGCTGATCAATGTCGATGCGAGCGGCGACGGCACGGTGATCTTCCCCAACAAGTTCCAGCAGGACAATTTCCTCCCCGCTGGGAAAGAGGTGAAGTTCCCCGGAGCCGATGCGCCGTTCCAGTTTCGCCTCAAGGATCCGGGGACCGAAACGGTGATCGCGATCTGCAACGCCACCGGCAAGACGGCCGACGGCATCAAGCACGACTTCAAGAAGCGGGAGTTCACCGATCTCGGTAATTACCGCGGCTTCCTGACGCGGCAGATCGTCGCCGAGGCCAAGGAGAAGCTCGTCGAGGGGCAAAAGGAGAAGGCGCCGGAGAAAGAAGCGTCGGCAGAGCCAGCTCCGAGCGAGATTTTGTCGCGCACCGCAATCAAGCTTCAAGTCAAATAGCCTATAAAATAGGCGGCGAGGGGGATCAAACCCCTCGCCGCCGCGGGTCAAGCGCCATCCCCAACAGTCTTGGAAGTGGCGGGCGAAGTTAGCGGTGAGTCACACGCGAAAACCGCTTTACAAGCCAGTCCGGATTGCATACGTGACCGAACCGCTCCTGGCATTCGCTCAAGGGCAGCACTGACAATCTCAATCTCGTGTGGGAGTAGACATGGGATGGACGTTTTCACTTCTGCCGCGGAGCTTCTCCGTCACCATCGCCCCGAGCGGCCCGTCCTCTGCCTAAGGCCGCATGCCGCCGCGCGCGCCGCGCGTTGGTTCCTTGCCAACTTTCCCGGTCAGGTGCTCTACGCCGCCAAGGCGAACGACGCTTCGCCGATCATCGACGCGTTGGTCGAGGCGGGGATAACGCAATTCGACGTGGCGTCGTCGGTCGAGATCGCGCAGATGGCAGCGGTGCCCGACACCGAGCTCTTCTTCATGAACCCGGTGAAGTCGCGAGGATCGATCCGTTCCGGTTATGGCGAGTTCGGGGTGCGCAGCTTCGCCTTCGACAGCGAGGATGAACTCTACAAGATCCTGGACGAGACCGGAGGCGCGCGAGACCTCACCCTCTACCTTCGCATCGCCTGTCCCAACACCCACAGCCTCATTCCGCTCGAAGGCAAGTTCGGCGTTCCGACCGCCGAAGCTCCGGCGCTTCTCTTGCGCGCGCGCCAGGTGGCGCGGCGGCTCGGTGTCACCTTTCATGTAGGGTCGCAGGCGGTGGTCCCTGCCGCTTTCGGCGAGGCGCTCCGTCAGGTCGGTCAATTGATCGTGGCGTCGGGTGTGCTCGTCGACGCAATCGACATCGGCGGCGGCTTTCCCAGCCGCTACCCGCATTCCGATCCGCCCGAGCTTGCAGCATACACCAGCGAGATCGCCAAGGCCTGGGACGAGCTTGCCGTCAAGGACGCTTGCGTGCTCTTGTGCGAGCCGGGGCGCGCGCTCGTGGCCGAGGCCGAGTCGCTGATCATTCGCGTCGACGCGCGGCGCGGCAATGCGCTCTACGTCAATGACGGGGCGTTCGGCACGCTGTTCGATGCGGCCTATTCCGGCTTCCGCTATCCGGCGCGATTGGTCGGCACCCCCGGCGCCAAGACCGGAGCCGAGGCGGAGTTATCACTCTACGGCCCGACCTGCGACAGCTCAGACTATCTGCCCGGTCCCTTCGTGCTGCCCGCGTCGGTGCGGGAGGGCGACTATATCGAGATTGGCCAGATCGGCGCCTACGGGCGGGTGTTGGCGAATTGTTTCAACGGGTTCGGCGAATATGATGAGGCCGTGCTCACTGATGAGCCGATGTCATCGATGTATGCCGACAGCGAACAGCCGGCGTTCGCCGATATTTCGCTCAAGACGGCGCGGGCTTAAAGCGCGCGCCTGGCAAGTTGCTGTATCAAAGCCCGAGGGAAAGAGACAATTAGACTGCGAGGGCAAATATTCCGAGCGCACGCCCGGGAAGCCGCCAACGACAAGGCTCGTCATCTAGGATGGGTCAAAAGTTGCGGGTGAATTGCACGAGGCAGTGAAACGCGCTGGCCGTGGGGCCGTGTGTGGGCCAGGCAGCCGCTTGACCCGGAGACGTCACGCGATCGACTGCCGAACCGCGGACTTGCCACGTCCACGGTAGACGGCCCTAAAAAATTCGTTCGATTTCGTCCGCGGGTCTTGCCCTCGGTCGTCAAACGATCGGTGTCAGAGTTGCGAGTTCGATCGGTAGGAGCTTCCACAGGTCGGCGACGAAGCGACGGCGGAAGCCGGTTTCGGGCTCGTCCCGGTATCTCACCCTTTGGCCGCCCTTCATCGTCTCCCAGATGATCTCGCCATTCGGCTCGAGGAGGACGCGGTAGCTGTTGGCGGGCACGACGCCAGTCGCCATGTAGGCCGTCAGCCTTTCGGCAAGCTCCGGGCTCTCGATATAAAGTCCGGCTTCCGTGTTGATCACGGCAGAACGCGGGTCGAGGTTGAAGCTGCCGATGAACACGGCTTCGCGGTCGAAGGCCATCGCTTTGGTATGCAAGGCCGCCGGCGACCGCCCGGAAAGGAGCGACCAGCCAGGCCGGAAGGCGTCGGTATCCGGGCGCAGCTCGTAGAGCTCCATGCCGTTCTGGAGCAGCCGCCTGCGGGTTTTGGCGTAGCCTGAATGCGCCGGCAACATGTCGTTCGAAGCGAGCGAGTTGGTCAGCACGCGCACCCGGACATTGCGCTCGTGCAGCGCCTTGACGGTTGCCTGCGCCGCGGCGGGCAGCACGAAATAGGGCGACTCGACGAGCAGCTCCTCCTTCAGCTGGGCGACCCGCCCGCGGATGAACGCGACCACGTCGTCGCTCTCCTTGCCGCTGGCGATGGTTTCCGGGTCGTCGGCGACGACCCGGCCGTGTGCCCACACAAGATTGTCGCGAAGCTCGGCTCCTTGGGCCGCGAGCTCCTCCAGGTCCTGGTCGATCGGATAAGGGTAGTCGGCCGCGGCGATCGCCTCATGCAAACGAACAAGAATGGCATCGAGATCGGCAGCGCCATAGGCGCGATCGACGATGGCCGCGATCGGCACGGTCGATGGGCTGTTCCAGTATCGGTCGAATACCGCCGACAGATCGCGGACGACAGGGCCAACCGCCAACACGTCCAGATCGCGATAATTGGCGATGGTGTTCACGCCATAGTAGATGTCACCGATATTGCGCCCGCCGACGATCGCCGCCGCATTGTCGACGACCACCAACTTGTTGTGCATGCGGCGGTTGACCCGGCCGAAGTCGAAGATGAAGTCGAGAGTGGACCAGCGCCGGTTGGTGAGCGGGTTGAACAGACGGATCTCGACATTGGGGTGGGCATCGAGGGCGGCCTTAACGGAATCGCTGGACTTGTAGTAGGGATCGTCGACGAGGAGCCGCACCCTGACCCCGCGATCGGCCGCCTTCATTACGCGGTCGACGATGATCCGGCCGGTCGTATCGCCGTCCCAGGAATAGTACTGCATGTCGAGGCTTCGCTCGGCCAAATCGGCCAGCGCGAGACGGACGATGAAGGCCTCGCGCCCGTGGCTCAAGAGGCTGAAGCCGGAGAGGCCCGGATGCTCGTCGGCCGCCGGACCGAAGAATTGGCCCAGCCTGGTCGACGCGGGATCCTCGAACGCCATCGATATTTTCCGCGGATGGTCGGGCCGCTGGCGGGTGGCCCAGTCGGCCGGGTAGGAGATAGAGGCACGGTCTTTCGCCACGGGCTCCGACCTAACTGCACCCGGCAGCGGCAGGCCCAATTATGGAGGGAGCAGTCACGCGGTGCAAGTTCACTAAAGGACGGCGTTTATTCGTCCTTTTGCCGGGAGCGACCACTCCTCACCCTAACTTCGTTGTCACTAGTCCGGGAGTTTCAAAAGCCACCACAAACAGAGGCTGCTTCACGCCTTTACCTATGCTGACATGGTGCTGACACGAGAAGGGTCAGGATCGCCAAAGGCAACCCTTCAGCCATTTTTTATAGGCGCTTAAAGTGGTGGGCGGTACTGGACTCGAACCAGCGACCTACTCCTTGCTAGCTAAGGACTACAGGTGGATCAGAAAGTCTGGGGCAACGTACGGGACAACACCCGAACCATTTAGTCCTGGTCGTCAGGCGCCGGCAACAGCGCATTGGTTATGATGCCGGCGAGGTTGGGAGCCGCAGGCTTGCCTTCCATGATGGTGGAGACCTCATCCATGACCCGGTGGAGTTCGTGGGAGATGTTGTCGAACTCACCGATGGACTTCTCAATTTCTGTCTTGACGTCCTTGCCCTCAAGCGAGCTCGTTCCCGGCCATATCGAAACCGAAAGATCCGGGTGATTGGTGACCCACAAGGCGTGGATGACGGCATTTCGCGAACCCGCGGCCCCGCCGGCCTTGTTTATCGCGGCGACGACCCGCTCGACCGTGTCGGGCCATCGGGAGAGCAAAACGCGAGCAAGCTGTTTGGTAACCTGGCGCTGCGCGTGGTCGGAGCGGAGCGCGAAGAAGATGGCCTCGCTTTTGTCCACCTCGCTTGACATCAGCCGCCAGAAGATGAGGAAGACCAACAGCTGGACGTCGGTCCACGCCATAGTCATCCTGCCTATGAGGGGCACGAGCTCGTCTAAATGGATCTTATCTGCCATGCGCAGCGAAGATAGGGAATGCGGCCGCTCACTGTCTACGGTATGTGGTGAATTGAACAGGCGGATTAGAGTGCCGGTTTGGCCTGTAGAATTCGCCAATGTCGAATGATTTAAGCGACGATAGAGAGGTGCTCTAAATTAGGCGGTCTTGTTCCGCGAGCTGTTCGCGAGCGGCCCTTTTGAAGCCCTCTGTGAAGCCAAAGGGAACCTGGGGTCGGCGGCCTTCAAGAATTTGCACCGCAGTGAGAATTTGGAGGCGAGGAACCTTGATCCCGCCAGTCTCATATAAACCTGTAGAAGCCGCTTCCTTTTCCATTTCTCGCGTCGGCTCGTTGAGAGTGAGGAAAAGTCCCATCGGGGCCTTCTCGCGCTCCATGGTGCCTTTAAGGTCGCGAATATCGCCCGACTTTATGCCGCCGCCCTTGACTGAGATAACGGCAAACTGAGGCTTCTTGTCTGCATCTCTGAAATGCAGATAGCCGTCGATGCCACGATCCATTCCCTTCTTGCCACCCTTGTAAGGCTGCGCGCCAATGGTCGCCGTGATCCATTTCTGGAACTCGTGCTTGTCGCGCTCGGCGAGGTTGCGAGCGCCGCCCTCGTCTTTCGGCACACCATGAACTTCGTATGCGATATCGGGAAAGGCTTCCTTCAATCGGCGCTCGATTAACGCGATGGCTAAATGCGTAACGTCGATGCCGATCCACTGGCGGTTGAGCTTCTGCGCAGCGTGAACTGTAGTACCGCAACCACAGAAGGGGTCCAGCACAAGGTCGCCATCATTCGATGAGGCCGCGATAATACGCTCAAGTAGGGCTAGCGGCTTTTGAGTGGGATATCCAAGTCGCTCGCCGGACGTATTCCCGATTCTATCAATATCAGTCCAATTCGTTGAGACCGGCTTTCCTGGCATGTCATCGAGATAGACCTTAAGTCCATCCATTCGCGGACACCCGTCCTGACGCACCAAAATTCGACCTTCTGCCCACCATTGTTCCAGTTGCTCAAGCGACGCTCCCCAAGACCGGTTCGGAGGCGGCTTGGTTCCTCGCCATTCAAATTGGCGAGTTTTGTTCGCTGACGAGAAAGTTAAATTTTCGGCCTTGTATAGTTTGCCGCTCTCATCCGGCTTGTATCGCTTCATTTGCTCCGGTCCATATGGCGTGTAAACCGGGTTGAAGGTAAACCGATCAGACTTTGTGTAGAACAAAATCGTGTCGTTGGAGCGCGTGTATCCAATCGTTTTCATATTATGCGAGCTTGTGCGCTCCCAGATGATTTCATTCTGGAAATGATGTGCTCCAAAGACCGCGTCTAGAATGACCTTCAAATAGTGGCTCGCCGTAGGGTCGCAATGAAGATAGATCGAGCCAGTCGGCTTTAGCACTCGGTGCAACTCGATCAGGCGCACGGCCATCATGGCAAGGTACGCCATCATGTCATTTTCCCCCAAAGCGGAGCGCATAGCGCGAAGCATGATCGCCGCGTCCGAGTGCGGCCCTGTCACAACTTCATCGAAGGCCCTTTCGGCACTCTCGTTCCAATGCCAACTATCCTCAAAAGCTTCGATTTGCGCTTGGGACTGCTCGCCGGACGGGGCCTTGAACAGGAGGTTGTAGGATGCATTGGAGTTGAAAGGAGGATCGAGATAGATCAGCTCAACGCTCTCGGTCGGGATGCTCTTGCGAAGCACTGAAAGATTGTCGCCGTAATGCAGGGCGTTTGACATTGCCCCTCCCCGAACCGTGGCGCTTAACCGTGATCGTACAGGTCTAAGTTGCTGTCTACAAACAAGACGTAGAAGTCGCTGCCATCGCGATAGCCTGCTATCCGACCACCTACACCCGCGAAGCGAAACACCATTATCTTAGCTAAGTCGGGAACCTGTGCTGGTAAACTCGGTCTAATCTGCGCGCGGGGAATGAACTCCCACCCATTTGTCATCCTTGGCGCATTTGCCAAATCACTCCAGGAAAGGGAGCTCAAAATACGCAGCTTATTATTGAACGCCTTCAGCTTGTCATAAGGGCAGGCCGACGTGGAATGGGAGGCGCAGCAAATGTATCTCAACGAAAATTTTGGATAGTCGCCTCGGTCGCCGTCGAAGTGTTCTTTCGTATCGGCGTAATCCGCGGTGACTGAAAATTTGGTTTTATTTTTTTGCTTTCGCTTTGCCAAAAGTTTTCTTCTTAATGACCTTCGTTTTGAAGAACCTGTGCATGTGAGAGAGAGGTATCTCGATGTCTTTTGTCCCTGGTTGGTAATTATCGAGCCAGGGATCCTCCCGATGCGACAGCTGGCTTAGTTTCCACGCGGAGAATTTGCCAAACACCTCATATGTCCGATTGAGGAACGCTACGACGTCCTCGTCAAGGATAGGTCGTTCCTTTATCGGTAGAGCGTTCCGCCCATGTTCCTTATAGGTACGGTAAATCTCCGGCACCACCGGGCCAAGGTCCCAAGCATAGATCTTCTCCTTAAACAAGGGCTTTTGCGCTCCGCACAGCGCGACGAAGCACCCTTGCGCATAGTAGAGAAGCTTTTGCAGTTTGAGGTTGGAGATGCCATCTCCTGCTTCCTCGTCCTGCAAGGAGAGGAAATAGTCGGCGATGTCAGTCGCAGAATGGGGCGTTCCAGGTAGGGACATTAGATTGATTTGGTTTGTAGCCCGTTACAAGCTTCACGTGAAGACGTTTGTTCCGCTCGCCTACTTGGAGCGATCCGGGGACTGGAATGAATACCAAGTCCCCGGACCTCGCGCCACGGGGCAGAAGTTGGAGTGACCAGCAACCACTGTCCCAGGCATGCGACTAACTCGCCGTGGCGATGGCGCGGGCTGAACTTTCCTTAGCCTCCGCCTCGGCAATCTCTGCTCCGTTGGTGAGATCGGCGGCGAACTTCATGGCCAACCTCGCGACCTTGTCGAGGTCGGTGACCGCGGCGCGGAGCTTCTCGATGCGGGCCACCTCCTGCGGGAAGGTGCGACGCCGCCACTGGTCGATCCTGAGATCGCGCTCGGCCTCGCCGACCTTGGTCAACCAGCTAGGGCCTCGCGAGATCGCCGAGATCACTCGGGCATCACCCTCGGTGACGGCCTGGCTGAGCGCCTTGCTCCGCTCGGTGTCATCCATCTGGGCTAGCCTGTTCTGGATCTGCTGCTCGAGCGTCGCGTCACCGATGTTGGCGGGAGGTAAAGGTGCTCGCACCTTTTCCTCCAGGCTCTTGATGGTCTCCATCGCGTGCCGGCTCGTCTGATCGACGCGGGGAAGTGCTCCCTCGAGGAACTTGAAACTCGCTGCTCTCAAGGATCTCTCATTGGCGAGCGGCGTCTGCAACGGGTTGGCCCTGATGGTCACTGCCGCCTGCGCCGCGCGCTCTACCGACTCGCGGACGCCACGCGCTGCCGCGGCCATAGCCGCGACGAGCTCGTCGTCGATGCCGTGCCTCTCGACCGAGGCCTCGTGGATGCTGATAGAAACTTTGGGTCTCATGCGAATCTCCTGAGGTTCTCGAGGACGAGGGCGTGGAGAGGGAGAACGGCCTCGACAGGCCAAGTGACGCTGTACCCGTCAAAATTGCGGACCTGGGTCCACGCGCCGCGGACCATGCCGTCCTCGACCGCGAGCACCTCGATGTTCCTGGACTGCCACTTGTACGTGCCACCGATTTCGATTTCCGGTCGGTGGGCCAGGGTCCCGGCCGTCGCGTGCGCCACGTGTGCCGTCCAGTCGCGGCCGGTGTCTTGCACGAACCGGCAGTGGTGGCCGCGTGCTCCAGGGACACGGACGTCGAAGACGACGTAGTAGCCCTCGCGGTTGAAGATGGTGACGATGTCGCCTGGTCGGTGTGCCATTGAAGTTCTCCTAGTAGAAACCTGTTGCGCATCCTTGCCCGGATCTCGCCGCGGCGCGACGGACCCTGTCCGCGTACAAGGCGCCTGCGACGGCGTTGGCTACGTCGTCGTGACCTCCAGGCCCGTGGTCGAACTGAGTCCTCTCCCATCTTCTCCGCGGTCCTGCGCTCTAGGTTCGCGAGCTGGTTGACGGCGCGCCTGTTGTCGAGGAGGCGGACCTTGCGTCCGTCGATGGCGGGGAGGAGGTTCTGGTAGAGGTCCGACTTCGCGAGATCGAAAAGACGATAGGAGACGCCCGCTTCGGAACAACTCGCGGGGGATCCCCTGCGTAGCGGTCGCCGGTGACTTTCAATCCCGTTAACGTTGGAGATCTTCGCCAGGTCGTGGACTGTCTGCTCGAGGGGCTGAACGGGGTCGCACCTCGCGGATGAGGTCGATGATGATCTCGTCCTTGTCAGGATGCGAGATGCACAGCGTGAACGAGTTAAGCGGAACCGCCAGACGGATCGACGGCCGCGAAGTAGTTCTTGCCTCTCTCGGCGGCCGCTCGAAGACATCGGGGTCGACGCAAAGCTCGAGGGCGTCGCGGTCGACGAAGGAAGATATGTCGTTGCGAAAGCACGCCATATATTCTGCTTTATTCGTTCGGATCTGCCTCCATCGCCTCGTCGATGATGTACTGCGGCACGGTCGGGTTCATGGTGCGCGTCGGCGCCTTGAAGAAGAGTGTTCGAGGGTCGTCCTTGGCCCAGTGGCGACGCATGAGGTCCACATCAGGCCTTTCCGAGCGTAAGGCGATGAGGCGCACAAAAGCATCGAGCCGGGGAGTGTCGCCATCGAGGGACGTAGCGCGTTGATGATTTCCTCGTCTTCGTTGGTGCTGCCCTCCTGTGACCAGAAAGCGCACTCGTCGGCGAGGACGCGGCCACCGTCAGGCCGCGTGTAGATCGGAAGCTTGATGTTCCGATTTCAATCACGACACGATTTTTCAGGTCGAAGGACTTAGCACGTTCCTTCTCCACCATCTCGGCGAGCATCGGCACTTCGGTGACGAGGGCTCTGACATATCTCCAGATAACGCGCGCTTGTCGGCGGTCCGCGGCCAAAATAATCACAGTGGCTTTTTCTCCCGGCGCAAGGTGCTCGGTCCAGTCGCGGAAGCAGGCGAGATACACGCCGCACAAGGCGACGGTGAACGACTTTCCGGCGCGGCGGCCACACAGCAGGAAGATTTCTTTCGCCTGAGTTTGCGGGAAGGTCTCACGGCCCGTGAGCTCCTTGAAGATCTCGAGTGTGCGGTCGTCCTCTGGTGCGATCCCGAAGATGGCGCGCAGCACGCAGTCCCACGCGGTCCACG
>CAVWRU010000009.1:0-414230 GCA_963757555.1 uncultured Alphaproteobacteria bacterium | reverse complement strand
TTGACATTCGTCCCGCGGCCTTGCCCTAACCGCCACCGCTTCCGTAATCTTATCGGTCACACATTCCCTAGAAACAATCGTCGCGCCCGTATTGGCCTGACCAATGTCAATCTCAGCCCCGTCGTGCCGCTCGTCTGGACGCCGCCCAACGACAGAACAGCACGAGAATGACAAGATTTAAAGCTGGCGCGAGGGCTGCAAGCGGCGGCCAAAGTGGTTCAGGAAAGATGTCGAGCATTTGGTTCCATGGTAAGCCGACAGGCATCAGGAAGATGCCTGTCAGCGGTCCGGCTGGATTACCAAAAAGACCGAACGTGCCCACGATGAAAAGCCCCAATGCCAGCGCATATAGGATGGCGAAGCCGATCACGACTAGAGAACAGGCGCGGTACATTTATACGCAGCGTTTGTTCTTAGCTCTGGCAAAGCGACAGGTCGTTAGAAAGCCATAGCGTCGTCGATGCAGGTAGTATGAGAGTTACAAACATCCCTAAAGGCGCCCCTCGTCTGTTTGGGACGACACCTCAGCGACGACACCCTTAGAGACAAGGCAACGCCACGGCGCGCGATTGGGGCCGACTCCAACAATCACGACATTATTAGCCTCTGAGGTTTCGATGCTGAGCACCATCACCTCGCCGTTGTTGGTCTTGATCGACACCGCCTGTAGGCAAGCCTGCTCATCTTTCGACGGCATGCCATCGGAGTTCTCGTCGGCTGTAGAGGACTTGTTGGCCGTTCCGGAGATGACCATCTCGAGGCGGTACTTGGCGACTTCGTTACGGCGCGCGGCACTCCGCATCATGTAAACGCGGACTCTGTAAGCACCACTCTCGGGGAGGACGCCCTCGTATTGATTGCCATTGACGGAGCCGTTGAACATGGCGACTTCCTTCTCACCCGGGGCCAGGATGTTGAAGTAGTTGGCTCCGTTTTTGGTCGCCATGCCGACATTCATGTGCTGACCCTTGGTAGCTTCGAGAACATAATCGATTGTCTCGTAGCCAGTAATTTTGCCTTCAACGACAGCACTGTTTGAACCAGCCTTGAAGCGGACTTGTTCCGTGCGGATGTCGCTCTGGGCGATCGCTGCAGGAGACGCGAGAACAAAAAATGCTACCGCGAGGAGCGGCGCGGCTAAGACTGCATAACGCATGGTGGATTTCTATCCCTCGACGAAAGCTTTTCTTAAGTCTGACGGCGGGCCGATTATCGTCCAATTGTGGCGGAAATTGATTTTTTCAGGCGGATACTGCAGGTGCCACCCTCTGTGTCCGCTATGGGTTGCCGATTTAACTGATCGCCGCAACACACTCTGCGAACTTCTCCGCTGGTGAGTGATACTGCAACGTCTTTCTTGGTCGCTCGTTAAGCTCGCGCGCCACGGCGTTCAGCTTGGTCTGGCTGTGCACGGACAGGTCGGTGCCCTTCGGGAAGTACTGGCGCAGAAGACGGTTAGTGTTCTCGTTAGTGCCGCGCTGCCAGGGACTGTGGGGGTCGCAGAAGTACACCTCAAGGTCGGTAGCCAGCGTCAGGCGCTTGTGGTCGGCGAGCTCCTTGCCCCGGTCCCAGGTCAGCGACCTGCGCAGTTCCCGCGGCAGATGCTGCACTTGTCTCACGAGCGCGGCCACGACGCTGGCGGTGTCCTTGTTCGCAACCTTGGCGAGGAGTACGTAGCGGGACCGGCGCTCGACCAGGGTTGCGACATAGCTGTCCGGGAGCCTGCGATCAGGTCGCCTTCCCAGTGGCCGGGGATGGCGCGGTCCTCCACAGCAGCGGGCCGGCGAACTTCACCACTGTAACGTTTAAGATTCTGATTGAGTGCCTAGAGAAGAATGGAGCGCTACGGCCGGGTCAAATGCGCCTAACAGTGACGGGGACCCCTGTCTTCATGCGGCGCACAATTATGCCAGCTGATTGGCTGGCAGAGGCGCGCAATCAAATCCTGAGGCAGCGCGACAAAAAGCCGAAGCTGCAAATCAAGGCGGTTGCGAGTCCCCGCAACCACCGAAAGTTGACCCCTGAGGGCACCCATCCAGGGAGTTTTCTTTTCTCGTCCTTGACGCAAAAATCGCTATAGAGGAGGGCTTCGACCCCTTGGCCCGTGTCGCGGGGACGCAGTTCCGCTCGATCGACGAGCGATTGGAACACTTCTACGGCTTCCTCTCGGATAGAGGGCGATGCCTGAGCTTGGCAGTTAGCGATTAGTAGCGGCTCGGCATGCGGCATTTCCTAGCCCAGTTGGTGCAAACGCGACCTCAGAATCTAAGTGACGTATCGCAGCTGGAAGCCCTTCTCTAGCTGACTAGGAGCCAAAACGTTGCACTCGCTGGGCGGCAGTAACTAGATCTTCCAAGGCGCTCTTCTCTAAGACATCGACCTTCTGGAGGTGGGAGTTCACCAGGTGAAGGTAATGCTCACGATCTTTGCGGCGGTGGCGGTCTTGGCGGGTATTGCCGAGAGTTTGATCTTGATGATTGGACCCGAACGGGTTTGGAGCTTTTTCGGCCCAGCGGATCTCGGCCCGGTCGCGTTCGAAACTCTGGAGCGCCGGACAAACCCCAATGACGCGCTCGCATGCCCACCATCTTTATGCAAAGCGAGGAGCGATTTGGCGCCGCCCTTGTTCGCAGTGGATGCGAATGGATTGCGTGCGGCAATGACCAAGGTGATTGCATCAGAGCCGAGGGTCTCTCTCGTCCATACCAACGACACGGCGCTCATCGATCGATATGTACAGCGTAGCGCATTATTGAGATTTCCGGACACGATTGTGGTCCGCTATATTGAGCAGCCCGGAGGCCGCAGCTCGTTGGCGATGTACTCACGGTCCCAGTTCGGACGCAGCGACCTTGGGGTCAACAAGGCACGTCTCAAACGCTGGCTGGGAAAACTGAGACAGGTCGTACCGTTGGTCCAATAGTGTCACTTCCATGATCGCCCGCTCTTCGCCGATGCGAAGCGGTTTTGCCGATCGGGTGCCAATAGCAGAAATGGGCACCGCCTGTTCGTAACTGTGAACCTGCTTATTGATGAGCAAGAAATACCTGCACAGGTGCGAGCGTTTCGCCTGGAGATTCCTCTTGGGGCACATGTCCGAGCTTCGGAAACAAGACCAGCTTGCTATTTGGTAACTCTCTTTCAAAGTCGGCGGCATTGCTTACCGGAATCATTTCGTCCTTCTCACCCCACAACAACAAGACTGGAACCTGGATTCGCCGCAGCAGCGGGCGGGGCATCCAACGCTTGTGGTGAACGGGATCCATGATGAGATGATTCCAGTCAGAACTCCTATTGGTTGAGTGCAAACCTGCCCAACGCGGTCCTTCTGACCTATCCCGACTCAGGTCACGGCTCCTTGTTCCAATTTCACGAGTCCTTCACGGGGCAAGCGGCGGCGTTTTTCTAGCTTCCGACTCAAAGTTCGCGCCCTATTGAGCTCGGCGTGGCTGCCGCGGCGCTGCTTCCGACCGAGTTGTTGCCAGAGCGAACGTCCACTTTGGGTCATAAGCTGACCCAATGACACTCTTTTGGCATGTCTGCTAAGTGCCATTTAGCAGACTTGGGTCATCAGTGCTGCCGCAAGTTCAAGCGCCCTCTAGAATGGCGTGTTGAGAGCCGTGAGCATCAGAACCAGCCTAGGTATCTCAAAACGAAAAGCACGCTGATTGACCCAAGAGCGCCCACCCAAATTCCGATAAGAAGACCTTCATTCAAACGATCATCGTTGCGACCGAAAATTGCGGTTGCAATCACGGCCAACATGATTGCCGCGCCGGTGAAGGCAAAAACGACACGAATGAGCTCCATTGCAGCGATTGATCTCCCCCGTCAGCTTGCCTAGCGGTCGCTGCAGAACATGATAAGTTCAATGCCCATGACAAAGAACCAACATTCAGCCAACGAGGCTGCTTTCATGCAATTTTGGCGGCGCTATCTACACGACCACCGGCGGTACGGCACACGTCTCCTGCACTTCGTTGGTAACTGCGTCGCTGTCGGGGCCTTAGTTTTAGGCGTGATTACGCTTGATCCTATTATTCCGATTGTTGGTGTTGGGATGGGTTATGTTTTTGCGTGGAGTGGACATCTCTTGGTTGAGCACAACAGGCCAAGCATGACGACACATCCTCTATGGTCCTTCATTTGCGACGTGCGGATATTTCGGCTGTGGGTGGCCGGTCGACTGGGCGCCACGTACTCGGCGATTGATGATACCCAATGCGATTAGAAGAGCGGTATGCGAATACCGAACAGAACAAGTAGGACAAACCAGATATAGACTGCAACCGTCGGATAGAAGGTGAGCCCAAAGCCAAAGGCACGCAAATAAGGATGCTTGTGGTATCCGATCCAAAACAAGATCCGCCCGAGCAGGAACAGTGCGGTTAGGATCGGCAACGCGCGGGCTCCATCCTGAGGCGAGTAGAGCGCGACATTTTGGGATTGAGGCGCTGCGCGGCTACGATGCAAATGGCGACCACACCACGGAAGGACTAGTGCGATTTTATCGCCTGGGGTGCTCCATTGGGCGGGTTCCCAGCGCCACAAAAACTTAAGCGCGAGATAGAACGCGAGTGCAAAGATCCAATTTCCAACCAGTACAAAAAGAAACGGCCACTGGCGCGATGTAAATCCAAGAAATTTGGCGCGCGGGTCGCGTCGCGCCTTGAGCCTCGGATTGTGGCGCTGCTGAATGAGTGGCTCCTTGCTTGAACGCGCGTGCCGGAAACATAAAGATCTGTTGGCGGTTGATTTTCTCGCAAGTAACTTACGATGCCGTAGAGAGTTCCCGCGGCATTTGTGGGCCCCAAGCGCCGTAAGCGGCTGCTGCAACGGTCCGGTCGGTGACTGCTAAGGGCCGGTAAGGAGGAAGCCCACGTACCAAGAGAAAACATTCGTCGTGTCGTCGTTTTGCAAGCCTCGACCAGCCGAAAACACGAAATCGTCGTGTTCACTGAAGTCGTAGATGGCGCCGAAGTTGAACCCCGTGCTGTCGTGGCTATCAATCGCGTCGGCGGTTTGATGGAATATTTCCCCACCTACAGAGAGTTTGTCGGTCAGCTGTAGCAACAAACCAGAGAACCAAAAATTCTTGTCCCCTGCGCCGCCTTGGTTGATCCAATAACCGCCACCGCCATCGAAAGTCCAGTCGCCGAAGCTCTTCTGAAACCACATCGGAAGGAACGCTAGGACGTGGCCCGCCCCGAGACCGCGTTCTTCGTCGCCGGTGGGCAAATTGACCAGTGGAAATACGGCAACTTGCGGTCGCCAACCCTGCTCATCTTCTTGCATAAACCGATACTTAAAGCTGAGCTGCGTGTCACCGTAACCGAATCGGGGAGCGCCGCCAGAAGGGCTATCGAACGCGACCGATGCATCGATAGTGAGCTGACCGTTCGGGATAAGACCATAGTTCAATTCAAACGCGGGCAAGCTGCCCGACGTATCGTCGCGCACAACCGTCCCGGTCGAAAATGTGTAGAACTCGTAGTGGCCGAGCGGGGTCGGCTCAGGATCGTCGGTGCGGTAGGGAGGGCCGGCATGGGCGGCGGCGGGTGCCAAGCACCAAAGCCCAATTAAAGCTAGACCACATTCGGATATGCGCAACATTCCACCCCCGAAGTTAACAACGATATACCAAAATGACGCACCAGCCGAGGCGCGCCCGCCGGAGTTTCGCCGCCCTTTTTTGTTTCCGTGCTGCAAATGGCGAATAGGCCAAGGGCGGAAATTTCGATGTTTGCAATTAGGTTGCAATCCATCTTTGGGACTGAATATGGCGCGCGATTTTGAGGTTCAAGCAAGCAAGGTTCCCGAGGTCACCCTCGGCTTCTGGGTGATCAAGATTTCTTGCAACGACGCTTGGCGAGACCGCCGGCGATACCGTCACCATGACCTGGCTCAAGGCCGACGTCATGGTCAACAGCGGCTATCTGGTCGGAAGTGCGATTTTTCTTTCAGTCTTAATCGGGCTCGTTGCCATACAAATCGCCGCGAAGAAATTCCACCCATTCCTCTATTGGGCAACGATCGCAGCCTCCACAACCTTTGGCACCACGATGGCCGACTTTGCCGATCGTTCGCTCGGCATTGGGTACACTGGCGGCTCAATATTCCTCCTCGCCTGCCTTATGGCGGTACTGGCGCTTTGGTACTGGTCGGAGGGCACCATCTCGGTGGACACCGTGAGCACGCCACGCGTGGAGGTCTTCTACTGGGCGGCCATTACATTTTCGCAGACCCTCGGAACTGCCCTCGGTGATTGGATCGTCGACACCGGAGGCCTTGGATATGAATCTGGAGCACTGGTGTTCGCTGCGGGATTAGCGGTTACTGCATCGCTTTATTACTGGACAGACGTGTCCAGGGTCCTGCTGTTCTGGGTGGCGTTTATTTTCACGCGACCACTTGGGGCAACCTTAGGTGATTTTCTTGACAAGCCGCTGACTCATGGAGGGCTCGCCTTGAGCCGCCCAATTGCGTCAGCAATCATTGCGGCAATTATGATCGGCTGCATCGTCTTTTTCCGCAAAGAGCGGGCAGTCATCCTGTAGAGAGCGGCGTAGGCGCGGGCCATTGAATGTCTGCTAAGAGCGGCGGGTTCAAAGGGTGGCCGCAACACTTCAATCTTTGAGAAAAGATGGAGTGTTCAGGATGGGCTATCGCGGACGGATCTATTTCACGGAGAAGCAGAAGGCGGAGATCTGGGATCGCTGGCAGGGCGGGGAGTTGATGAGTTCGATCGGGCGGATGTTCGATCGCAATTCGTCGTCGATCTATCCACTTCTGTCCCGGACCGGCGGGATCCGACCGCCGGACGGTCGCGTCTGGCGTTGAGGCTGTCCGAGCGCGAGGAGATCTCCCGAGGGCTGAGGGCGCAGCTGTCTCTTCGACGATCGCCCGTCAGTTGCGACGTGCGCCATCGACGATCAGCCGCGAGGTGCGGGACAATGGAGGCCGCACAGGCTATCGGGCTGCGCGATCGGATCGGGCGGCTTGGGATCGCACACGTCGCCCCAAGCCGTGCAAGTTCGCTTGTCGCCCGGCGCTCTGCCGGACAGTATCGGTTAAGCTTGAGCTCAAGTGGTCGCCGCAGCAAATCGCAGGCTGGCTGAAGCGCGAACATCCCGACGACGAGCACCGCCGCGTGTCCCATGAGACTATCTATCGAAGCCTGTTCATCCAGACGCGCGGCGTGCTGAAGAAAGAACTGCTGGCCCATCTGAGGGCGACCCGCGCGATCCGCCGCTCCCGGCACGCCAGCTTGAAGTGCGACGGGCTCGGCCAGATCAAGGACGCGTCTCAATCCGGGAACGGCCCGCTGCTGTGGAGGACCGCGTCATCCCCGGCCACTGGGAAGGCGACCTGATCGCAGGCTCCCGGAACAGCTATGTCGCAACCCTGGTCGAGCGCCGGTCCCGCTACGTACTCCTCGCCAAGGTTGCGAACAAGTACACCGCCAGCGTCGTGGCCGCGCTCGTGAGACAAGTGCAGCATCTGCCGCGGGAACTGCGCAGGTCGCTGACCTGGGACCGGGGCAAGGAGCTCGCCGACCACAAGCGCCTGACGCTGGCCACCGACCTTGAGGTGTACTTCTGCGACCCCCACAGTCCCTGGCAGCGCGGCACTAACGAGAACACTAACCGTCTTCTGCGCCAGTACTTCCCGAAGGGCACCGACCTGTCCGTGCACAGCCAGGCCAAACTGAACGCCGTGGCGCGCGAGCTTAATGAGCGACCAAGAAAGACGTTGCAGTATCACTCACCAGCGGAGAAGTTCGCAGAGTGTGTTGCGACCGCAACGCCGTTTGTCAGCGCGAGGAGGGCTCTCATGCGGATCGAGCACTTAGAATTGGCCGTTGGCGTATTCCGATGACCGAAATCATGCCCTTTCCTTTGACTTCCATTTCGCCGATCGCTTCCCCGTTGAAATCGCGCCCGATGCGCTCCCAAACATCCTTCGTGACCGCGACGCTTCCCGGTATGGACTTCTCCGACATGCGCGCGGCGACATTGACGGTGTCTCCCCAGATGTCGAACTGGTATCGCTCCTGGCCGACGACACCGGCGACGACAGGGCCGTAGTGAACGCCGACCTGGACCTCCCATCCGAGTCGCGCGTCGATCAAGGTCGAGGACATGTCGAGGCCGCATCGAACGGCCGAGCCGAGTGGATCCTTGATATCTTCGAGGAGTCCGCCCGCCGCCATGAACCCATCGCCGATGGTCTTGATTTTCTCGAGGCCGTGTCTGGCTGTGATCCGCTCGAAAATGACGAAGAGAGCGTCAAGACGTGACACAACCTCCTCCGGTTCGTGCTTGTCGCAATAGGACGTGAAATTGGTCACGTCGCAGAACAGAACTGCCACGTTTTCATAGCGCCGCGGTATCACGGTGCCGATGGCGCGGATTTCGTCGGCCGCCTTTTTCGGAAGCAACGCGTGGAGCAGCTCGTCGGCTTGGTCGCGAGCTGCATTCGCCTCCGAGATCGCCGCTCGCAATGCAAGTTGGGTTTTGACCCTGGCAAGCACCAGCGGAGCCGAGAAGGGTTTGTGGATATAGTCGACCGCTCCGACTCCAAATCCAACTTCCTCGTCCACGGCATCGGTTTTGGCGGTTAGGAAGATCACCGGGATATCGCGTGTCAAAGGATTAACCTTGAGACGACGGCAGACTTCATATCCGTCCATCCCTGGCATCATGACGTCCAGCAGGATCAAGTCGGGTTTTTCCGAAGCAGAGGCGAGCACGAGTGCCTTCTCGCCGTTGGTCGCCACTTTTGTCTTGTAAAAATCTTTCAACACGCCGGAAATGACCCCAACATTGGTCGGGGTATCGTCAACGATCAAGACCGACTTGTTTGAGGTTGGGGACATTTGGAATTAGGGACGGGAGATCACAGATAGCTTCCTAGAGGAACTAGAATTTGCCTCGATCAAATTACGAGCATTTCAGACATCCATAAGCTTGCGTCGGCCTATTCCGGGAGCGCGGCGTGAATCGCCTCCACGATGGTGGCGAGCGACTGCGAAAGCAAGTCAAGCGCCTCATCGGCGCTCTGCCCAGTTTTGATAGCGGTTTCGGCGAGCGCAGCATGCTCTGCAAGTGCCGTGGCACCTAGAGTACTTGCAGCGCCCTTCAACGAGTGAGCGTCACGCTCAGCTGTTGAAGTGTCGCCAACCGAGAGGGCGGCCCGAATAGCCTCGACGGTACCTGCTTGTCGCCCGGCAAACTTACGCAATAGGGCCTCGTACCGCTCGCGCTTGCCTCCAATACTCTTCAGCCCCAAGTGCGTATCAATTCCGGCAATCTCGGGTGTATCAGGACCCATGAGATGCCTCCGATCTAGCGTCGACATCGCGGCGCCCCGCCCAGCGCAGCAGTACGCTGAACAGTTGGTCGGGATCGATGGGCTTGCCGATGTGATCGTTCATGCCGGCATCCAGGCACTTTTCACGATCGGCGGCCATGGCGTTTGCGGTCATTGCAATGATGGGCAGGTTCCTCAGGCGCGGATCAGACCGGATCTCTCGAGTAGCCTCAATCCCGTCCATCACGGGCATCTGCATATCCATTAGCACGACGTCGTAGTCGTTTTGCTGTGACATTCGGACAGCGATCTCGCCGTTCTCTGCTAAATCGACCTGAATCGCAGCATCCTCTAGCAGTCCAATCGCGACTTCCTGGTTGATCTCGTTGTCTTCGACCAACAAAACGCGTGTTCCGCGCGTCCGAGAGATCTCGAACGAAGGAGCAACTTGGACATGGTCAGTCGTCTCTTGGTCGGCGCGGAGCACCCCAATGATTGTGTCGAAGAGGGTCGATGAAGTGACGGGTTTGATGAGTACGTTCTCGAGTCCGTTTTCCTCCGCCTGTTTCAACACATCCTCGCGGCCATAGGCGGTCACCATTACGATGTGAGGTGAAATGGCAAGATCGGGCAATGCAAGGATGCGCTTGCTGGTTTCGATGCCATCGATACTAGGCATTTGCCAGTCGACGAAGACGATCTCGTATGGCTCGCCACGCGTCGCGGCTTGGCGAACCATTTCGATGCCCTCTTCGCCCGAAGCTGCCTCGTCGGCCAAGAATGTCATGTTCGTCAGCATGTTCGATAGCACAGCGCGAGCGGGTGAATTGTCGTCGACGATCAAGACGCGTCGGCCGCG
Organism: uncultured Alphaproteobacteria bacterium; assembly: GCA_963757555.1. GTDB lineage: Bacteria > Pseudomonadota > Alphaproteobacteria > Rhizobiales > Methyloligellaceae > Methyloceanibacter. Next base: position 404,059 of record CAVWRU010000009.1, on the reverse strand, counting down.
CAAGTCGGATCGGAGCAAACTTAGACGTGGCGCGAGCGGCCCCTTTGCCGAGGCGAGCGGTAAACCAGAATGAGCTACCCTTACCAGGTTCGCTCGTGACCCCAACGTCCCCACCCATCAACTCGGCCAGCCGCTTGGAGATGGCTAGCCCAAGTCCGGTACCGCCATATTTGCGAGTTGTCGAGGTATCGGCCTGCTCGAACGCTTGGAAAAGACGTTCGATCTGCGCCTCAGTCATGCCAATTCCCGTGTCGCTGACCGAAAATTTAACAACTTGGCTGTCCGCAATGGCCTCCAGGACGTGAGCCCTGACAACGACCTCACCTTGCTCGGTGAACTTCACTGCGTTGTTGCAGAAGTTGATCAGAATTTGCCCAAGCCGCAGCGGATCGCCTCTGAGTCGAGACGAGACGACCGAGGGCTCGATGTCGAAGATTAGTTCCAACCCTTTGTCCGACGCCTTCTCGGAGATCAGATTGCTGACATTCTCCAGCACCTTGTCGAGATCAAACTCTATGTTCTCGACCGTCAACTTGCCGGCTTCAATCTTCGAGAAGTCGAGAATTTCGTTAATGATGCCGAGAAGGTGCTGCCCTGAGTTCCTTATTTTGATCAGATAATCCCGCTGGCGCGGCGAGGGATCCGTCTTTAGCGCGAGGTGAGAGAGACCGAGGACGGCGTTCATTGGCGTCCGGATTTCATGGCTCATATTTGCCAGGAACGCGCTCTTCGCTTCGTTTGCCTTCTCTAGTTCCGCCTGGGCCGACTGAATAGCCTGCTCTGCAGCCTTGCGAATGTCGATATCGCTCCACGAGCCGACAACCTCCATAGGGCGCCCCCCGGCATCTCGAGTGAGATGCTGCTCGTCACTCACCCAGCAATAAGAGCCGTCCTTCTTGCGGAATCTGTATTCAGCCAAATGCTGTCCCGTCTCGAACAGCTGTACCTGCTCGGCCTCAACTTTAGCGAGGTCTTCAGGATGCACGCATGACCGCCAGAAATCCGCATTCTCCAAGTACTCATCGGGCTGGTATCCGAGCATGCCCTGAATACTGTCACTGACAAACGTGGGTGCGAAATCTCCGCTTGCCCGGAAACTGTAAACAACGACTGGAACCGCACCGAGCAATGAAGACAGCCTAGCGCGCGCGGCTTCTTCCGCCTCCTTGGTCGCTTGTAGGGCTTGGTTGTTTGACCGCAATGCCTCTAGAAGCTCATCGACGCTTTGCTCGGAAATTACGCCTTGGCACGCTTTGATGTCTTCTGGGTTCAATGCGGCGTTCGCGCCGATTTTGCAAACAGCGCGCCAGCCCTGCCGCTCGCCTTCGATTAAGGGCTCGACCTGGTCGAAGCCTCCTCGCGACAAGGTTTCGGTTCCACGATGGGTCGTCGTGAAGTCGAAACAGAGTTCTTGTGCCGAGGCCGAGCCATTCAACTTGACAAGCATCTCAAGAGCGGCGTTCCGGATCACAGCCTTTGCATGGTCTGAGGCCGCTGCGGCAAGTCGGGTCGCTTTGATGGGACTGACGCCGAGGCGCTGAGCAACGACGAGCAGCTTGCGGCGCATAGTAAGAACACCTGCCTCACCATGTAAGGACAGCGTGCCCAGGGTTACCATCTGCATCGCATCACCGCGCAGGAGGCATCGTCCATTCCCTTGCCGAAACGGCTAACAACGTTGAAGGCAATCGCCGGGGCAGGGTCGAGGCCAAGGCTCGGATAATCATCCTTTTGAAAGCGGCCAGCCACCCCGTCAGAAAACAAGATCACCACGTCGGTCGGCCGCAGCGCGAACAAAGCCGGTCGAGGTGTTCGTACCTGCTGGCCAAGCACACCTTCTCCGAACTCGAAGGTCCTCGTCTCCGCACCGAACAGACGGCATCGCACATTACCTACTCCCGCTGCCCATCCTTCGAGCGTCCGTTTATCGAGCCACGCCACCCCTGCTGCGGCCCCCCTCGTGCCGCGGGCGCTTTCATGCAGGACCGCGAGAGCACCCGCTGGCATCAGGTGGGAATGCTTGCGACAACCATCCGGAGAGAGCGGCGCTGAGCTGGACGCCGATTCCGTGCGCGTCGGGGCCATGACCGAGAGCATCGATCACCGCGGCAAATACGCCATCGCCTTGCTGCTGCACGAACACAACGTCTCCGGACAACGTCTCGCCGTCGCAAGGCCGCACATAAATGCCCGACTCGACTCTACCTTCCACGCGGCTTCACCCATTTCTTGGCCGTTACGATGGCACCCACTCCAGGTTGGGACTCGATCTCAAGGGAGTCCATGATCCGTGCGGCACCTGGCAAGCCGAGCCCCAGCGTCCCGCCAGTGGAGTAATGATCCCTGAGGGCAGCCTCGGTGTCATGGAAGCCCGGGCCCTGGTCGACGGCCTTGATCTCGACACCTCCGCCGCTTCCGGTGGCATCTTCAAACCAGGTCACCAGCAGGTGGCCGCGGCCGCCCCCATACTTGAGGATGTTGCGCCCGAGTTCAGAGGCAACAGTTGCGATCATGACCACTTCCGCTGTCCCAAATGACGCTGCTAAACGCTTGTTGAACTGAACATTCACCACGGCAGCGTGAAGATCGGCTTCAGCCTGAATGTCAAAGCGGCCAAGCAACGTCCGGCTCGTATTCAGGTTCTGAGTCTGGTTGAGGGTCGGGTTCGGGTTCGTCACGAGGATTGAGCTCCTGCAAAGCAAGCTCTAGATCGAGTGAGGTGCGAAGCGATCCGGCCGAGACGCCGGCCGCGGCAAGATAAGCAACGATACCAGGTCTCAGTCCCGCGAGCACGCAACGCATCCCCAGCCATTGCATGGCGCGGACGACCCTCTCCAGCTCCCTAAACTCGTCGAGGTCAATCACTTCGCAACCCGAGGCTCGAGGACTACACTGTCGGCGCCATGCCGCGCATGAATCTCCGCCAGAGCATTGGAGGCAGCTGACAGGGCCGCCGCGTCGGCCGCGCCCTCCAAGGTGACGACCAGGGTCTGGCCAATACGGCTTATGACATAACGGCCTTCAGGCATGCGGTCTCTCGGGATAGCTACCGGTGCATCGTCTCGACGTGTGGCCTTGTGGCTGCCTTGCCATTGCGTGCCGTCGGTTCGATGGTGGCGAGAGCGAGCTGCAACGCATCGCGAAGTGTGGCCGTGGTACGCACCTCGCCGACATTGGCGCCCAACTCGACAAGCGTCCGCGCCACATTGGGCGAGATACCCGAGATGATGCAATCACATCCCATCAGCCGGGTTGCCTGAGTGATCCTGATGAAATTGTTTGCCACAGCAGTATCGACGGTTACGACGCCACTGATATCCATGACGAAGACCCGCGCACGGCTCTCAGCAATGCGCGACAGCGTCTTCTCCATGATGTCTTGTGTGCGTTGCGAAGTCCACAACTCCAACCAAGGGGAGCAGAAGAACACCCTCCCAGATTGACGTGACTGGAGTCGACATCGCCAGCATAGCCTTGCTGCTTTCCGCAACGCGGCGCTTGGCGAATTGCGCAATCTGATCGCTGGTCACAAAAGTGTCGAGAGCTAATAGCTTGGTGAAAGCGCGCATCGCCGGTCGGCGTCGATCTGCAGGAAGATCACTCGATTGAAGTTCGTCCATGAAAAGGAGCTGGAAGCGCAACATCGCCGCGAAATAGATCAAATTTGGCATGTCGCGCTGAGCGTGCAGCTCGCCAATATGAACACGATAATCGATATAGCGCTGATCGACGACGCCATTGAAAAAGTCGACCCAATAAACCTTCTGCAACTTCTTGACCCGTTCCACCGTATCCTGACTGCTGAAGAAAACATTGAACTCCGGCTGCTGCCCTAGCCACTCGTAGAAGCGATCGACAACACTGTCGATTTTGTTGCCGAGCACGCGCCCGCACTCCTTGAGACGGTTAGGTCCTCAGACGAGAGATCGAAACGATCAAGTAGTGATTGAGACGTTAGCGACTGAGACATGTGCATCCCCTCGATCGTCCAGCGCAGCCGCGCGGAACACGGGCGTCGGCAAGCTTAACGCGGGTGAACTCAACGGTAGCCCCCCAAGCGGTCCCACCGCTTGGTGCAAGGGACAGAAGCATGAATTCGTCCGCAAATTAAGGCAGCTTGGCGTCAATAAACGCGGAAAAACTCAGGAAATCTCTGCCTTGTTGGCGAATTAAGGTGCGATTTTAGGCATGAAGAGCCTGCGAACGACCTTCTTGTTCTAAGCGCAGGCCACCCGTGCCCTCGGCCCCGCGGTGGCCCCCCGGCATTCAAAAGCCGAACAAACAGTTTCTCTTCGACCTGTCCACATTGTGCCAACAAGAGACATTGTTGCCGGTGACACGCGTGTTGCCCCAGCCCATGCCGTCGCCGACTTCACCTCACCATTGGTCGCCAGCGAGCCAAAGACGTCCAAGAAGGACTGACAGGATCACGTGCAAAATCGACCGCCGGCCAAAGAAGAATCCCGGTCAAACCAGCGGCCAAACCTAGGTAAGCAAGATAAAGCGTGACAATGCGCTGTAGGTCAACATGCCGACGAGCGGCGGACCCGGCCAGCAGGCGATCCCTAACCCGACCAAGGCGATGCCCGCCACACGCGCTACCGGTACGGCGACGCCGGTGAGGTCCTCCCCTAACAACAGCTGTCCGACGAGCGACGGGACAATCAACAGTGCCAGTCCGGTAGCGGCTTCGCCGGTCAGCCGCGAAATGAGTACCTTTTTCATGTCCGTGAGACCGCCCCTCGGAATAGAATAGGTCCTCCATGTCCATCTATTCGGTCCCGCAGTCGTTGAGGGGCGGGACCTTGCCGTTGAGTTGGACGGCCAGGGCCGCAGCAGTGCCCGCAGGAGCGCCGACATAGATCGTCGAACCCGTTTTGCTATTCGCGGTGGCGGCTTTGCAATATTTAAAGAAAGACTTGTCGCATGGATAGGGCCCAAGGATTTGATAGCTTTGGGCGTTAGCGCCAGTGGACTTGGTGATTGGGCAGGAACAGATGATCTGCCCTTTCGGCACCGGTTTGTCGAAGCCCGGGAACGTCGTCTCCTCGGTGCTTCTGAAGCACAGTCCACCGTCGCACTGAGCGTAGGCGCCGCCGCCCTCGCCTGGCAGGTGTAGACTCCGCCACCTCCCTGCGGAGAAGCGACCAACTCCGGCAGGCTATAGGTGCTGACCATGTATTTGTTGTTGGCGCCTGCGGCGTTGATCGAGCAGACGTCCTCGTCCTTGCCCATCGGGAACGGCAGGCTGATGCTGTCGCCGTGCTTGACGTCGCACTGACAGTAGGCGACGCCGTCAAACACATTACAGCACGCCGCGGCGCAAAGCGCATAAGTCTGATCCTTGCAGATCTTGAATTGCGCGCCGGCCATCGCGTCGAGGAGCTTATCGAGGCAACCTTTGGAAAGCTGGCCCATCTTGTTCTGCACACAGCTCTTGACGCGTCCGACATCGGGCAGCACGTCCGAGCAGAAACTCCAGACGTCGCTGCCGCACGCCTTGATGATCCCCAAATCCTCGCTGAAGGCCGCCTGCGCCATCGAGGGTGCGGCCATCCCTGCCACCAACATTAGTGCAGTGGCCAACCCCTGAGCCGATCAGCTGCGCCTTTGCAGCCCTCTTCCAGCTTGACAACATCTCCATTCCTCCTTTGTGCGCTGCGTCGAAAGCAAAACAACTGCGTTGGGCGACGCCGCCCCAAAGGATGGGATCGCACTCTTCGGGGCGGACTAAGTTCGCGTCCTGCGCCGCGTGTTCGGCCTCCATCAGCCGATGCTTGTCCTGGTCGGTCAGCATCGGCGGCGTGACCGAAATCGTCAGCTTATCGATCTTGCCGGTGAAGGCGAACGGGACCTGGTAGTCGGCGTCATCGACCGGGGTGCCGGTGTCGGAGCCGATATCGAACGTTTCGTCCCAAGGCAAAAGTAGCGGGATGGTGCGCTCCATCGTTTGCGTCGCCACGACTTTGCCGTCGACCGAGAGCGTGCCCGTGCCGGGATGGCCGAGGCCGCTGATGTTGTTGAAGGCAAGCGTCGCGAAGCCGAGGCCATCATACTTGAAGTCGTAGGCTAGCGTGTGCTTGCCGGGCGCGAGCACATCCGGCCCCTCCCACTTCACCCGCTTGAGGTCGAGCAGGTTCCAGGTGAACGTGGGCTTGCCTTTGAGTAGATACAGCCCGTAGCCGCCGAACCGTCCGCCCTGCGTCACAATCACGCCTTCGCCGCCGCCTTGCGGCATGTCGATGTCGGCGCTGATCGTGTACCAAGGAGGCCATGCTGGAGCGGACGAATATCCCCGACGCTCCCTGGTGGATCGTCGAGGCGGTCGACAAGAAGCGGGCGAGGCTGAATTGCATCCAGCATCTTCTGACCGTGATCCCCTTCGATGAAGTCTATCACCCGGACGTGGTCTTGCCGCCGCGTGTCCACAATCCGGAATACCATCGTGGTCCCATCCCGAAGAGCATGTACGTTCCGGCCATCTACTAAGGGCGGCCTGGTAGCCGCCCGCCGGGCATCCGGACCGTCGCGCATCGGCCTGAAACCAAAGGCAATTGGCCACGGCCGAAGCTGCCATACCGCCAAAGTTCCTAGCCTAGAAGAACCTGGCCAGCCTCGTGACGGTTTAATGACACGCTTAGAGTCGTGCTAGCTCTAGGGAGAGGGGACTTTTTGCGATTTGTCGGGGACCAGGGTTCGAAAGGAGAGATTTGTCCCAGTCATGGGGGCCGAACCAAACAATGACGGCTTCCGGCGGGTTCTCGTGTCGAGTGAGACCGAGATCAAATTCGCCGTAAAAAACGCCAGTAAACCGGCATTTGTCGAGGGAATGAGCGACGGAACGCGCCAGCCGTCCACCTACGAGACCGTCTACTTCGATACGGACAATCTTGAACTCAAGCGCCAACAGGTGGAGCTGTGCCTGCGGAAGCGGGATGGCCAACTCATCCAGAAGATCAAGACGCGAGCGGGGAGCGGCAACATCCTCGGATGCCAATCGCACGAGATTGTGCTGAGCGATATCCAGCCAAATCTCGAACATGCCAGGGCCTTGCTTGCTCCAGGCCTCCGCGAGCTGATTTCACCATCGGCGCTCAAGCCGAGGTTTCGCACCAGATTTAGCCGTATCTCGCATCAATCCGCGAACGACTCCTGCATCACGCGGGCTTCGTTCGATCAGGGATCAATCGAGGCGACTGGGCGAAGCGAATTGATTTCCGAGGTCGAGTTCAAGCTCAAAGGCGGCAAGCTCGAGGCCTACACGCAAGAATGCCTCTCCTTTCTCGCCGAGGTGCCAGCCGCGCTTCTCGTCGAGAGCAAGGCCACCCGCGGATATCGGCTCGCGGCCGGCGAGCTGCCGCAGCCGGTCGGCGCTCCTCATTTGAGACGTGCCGTGGAATCTCCCGCTTCCCGAAGCCATCCTACGTATCCTCAGGCACGGCTTTCAGCACTTCTTGGACAATTATCCTGCCGTCACCCTTGCTGGCGAGCCGGCGGAAATCCATCAGATGCGCGTTGCCGTGCGACGGCTGCTATCTGCCATTCGCATGTTCGCCCCCGTCCTTCGCCTCGAGGACACCAGGGGGCTATTCCAGGCTCTCAAAGCCCTATTCACCCAATTGGGGGAGGCGCGCGAGGCCGACGTGTTTATCGGGGAGACGCTTCCCTCTCTAGCCGGGGGTGGTCTCGGGACCACGTTGAATTGGTTCTCCGGAGAGAAATCGCGGCCTATCGCGTTGCCGCCTATCAGAAGGCGCGTGACGAGCTCACCTCACCGAATTTTGCGCGGCTTGTCGTTCAGCTGAACGCTTGGATCGAAAGCAAAAATTGGCTCAAGGCGGACAGACCCATCGATGCTTTGCTGGTGGAGCGCGCGGCTGAGGACTTTGCGGTACCACGCATCAGGGCGCTTCATTCGAAGCTCTTGAAGCAGGGGTCAAAGGCTCGCTGCGGAACGCTCGACGATTGGCACCGCACGCGCATCGCTGCGAAGAAGTTGAGGTACGCCGGAGAACCCCTGTTTCAGGCTTTGGCGCCGAAAATCGACACCGAGCGGCTTTCCAAGCAGCTCAGCCGGTTGCAGACGTCACTTGGGCGCCTGAATGACTTGCAGACGATCACCCCCTTCCTCGCCCGCGTCCGGCCCAATGTCCAAAGCCGCTACCGCCGCAATTTCGAGGCGGCGGAGCACTTCTGCCGCGGCTGGTCGGGAGCCACCGCCGCCAGCCTGGTCGACCATGCAGACGAGGCGATGAAGGGATTTGAGAGAATCCAGTTCGACGCTTCGGCATGACAAAGCATGTCTGTGTCATTAACTGGAAGGGCGGCTGCGGAAAAACCACCATCGCCACCCACCTCGCGGTTGCGCTCGCCGCCAGCGGACTTGAGACGGGACTAGCCGACTACGACCGGCAAGAGACCGCCAAACTATGGGAGAAGCTGCGGCCGAAGGATGCGGTCACCGTGTCACTCATCGATTGGCGAAAGGATTTCGGTCGGAGTCCAGACTCTCTTCAGCGCCTCGTTGTCGATTGCCCGCCCTCGCTCAGGGCCAAAAGAATGCGGGCCATCATTGCCGAAAGCAATATCGCCGTCGTGCCTATCCTACCTTCGATCTTCGACGAGATGGCAACCTTGGCGTTCCTTAAGCGCTTGGAAGCCATCAAGTCGGTCCGCAAGCACAAGAAGCGTGTGCTGCTAGTCGCCAACCGGTACCGCATCGGCCGCTCGGCGAGCAGGCGCCTTGAAGAGTTTCTCGTGAGCGAAGGCCTAATTCTGACCGCGCGGATACCCGAGCGCGAAATCTATTCCGACCTTGCGCGCGATGGCCTCACCGTTTTCGACCGTCACAACAAGGCTACACTCGAGCAGCAGCAGGCGGGCTACAGATAGCAGATTAGGGTCATGCTACTTTCTACATGTTGGCCTCGCGTGGCCAACCACCAAGCTTTTGTCCAAACCCTAGAGTCCCGGTGCTGGTGCTTGCCCAAGCGCCGGGACTTCTTGCACTTTAGTAAGTCCTATCCTTCACTGGGGGCAGGGGTGCCATGTTGTTTCGCCTGGTAAACGCCGAATATGATTTCGCACACCGAGCGTGCTTAAGTATCGAGCCCCTGATGATGACGGGGGAGAGATTATCGCCACGACAATCTTCTCTTTTCGCTCGACATCAAAACTGAGCAAACACGAGATCAAGCAGGAGATTGTCCGCAAGGCTCGTTATGCGCTAAAAAGAGCAGCGGCAGCCACGTAAACGAGTGAGGCGTATCGTGACCCTTGGCGTGAACTCATAAATGATCGCGACATTGTAGTCTCCCATCCTGAAACCGGCTTTACAGTAACCTATCGCAAAGATGGCGATGCTCCTATGCTTATCCCCATCGATGATATTGGTCGCGTCACCGACCACGCCGAAGTGAACTTTTGGGCGCAGGCATGGAAGGCAGCGCACCAGAAGGCGCGCGCCGTCGGCTGGCTGAATTCCTAGGCTAGCAACGCCGGGAAGGCTTGTGACCCAACTGTCACAAGCGCGAGGTACGCTAGAAAGGTTGCGAACCTCGTGCGCGGCGCTATGTCCGTTCTCCTTCCAATGACAGTTGGTTTCGGTGCGGGCCTATTCGAATGGCTTTTGATGGTTGGCGACCAAGACCTTCAGAGTTTCTTGTTAACAACCATTCTCGGAATGATAGCGGGAACCATCACCGCTCTATCCGGCTATGCCGCCGGGTGGTTTCAGGCCGGCGATGCCGAGGGGCTGGCCGGGGCGGGCCTAGGAGCCGCGATAGCTCTCGTTTTGTGGGCCGCGTTAGGGTTTCGGTCGTTTCCAAATTCATGAAATCTGTCGCAGATGGCATTCAGGTTGAGGCTCGCGGTGACCTTCTTATCGTCACCGAGTTTAAAGCCGAATTCATAGCCATTTACGCGAGGGCAAGGTCTCGTGCGCAGCTTACGCTAATGCGGCGCACGCCAACGGCTGACAGCGTTTTGCTCGCTCAAGCATGGCGGGCGGCAAATAGCAAGGCGCGTGAGCTTGGTTGGTTTGCCTAGGACGGCCCGGACTGGAGGACAACGTGAAGGTTACAAAATACGTGGTCGTAATTGGCGCGGTCCTGTCTTGCGCCGTGTTTGGGGATTATGCGGCGGCGCAGGTCACGGACGCCAACGCGTTGTTCGCGGACTGCCGGGATGGAGATGATCCGAGCGCCCGCGATCGCACTTTCAAGGAGGGAAATTGCTTTGGATACATATCCGGAGTGGCAGACGCGCTGGTGCCCGCTGGACTGTATTGTCTGCCAAGCGGGGCGACGGTCGGGCAAACGATCGACATTGCCAAACTCTACCTCCAAGAACATCCGGGGGAGCGAAAGAAGGGAGAAATTTCCCTGCACCAGCGAATAGAGGTCGGCGCGTCCGCATTGATCGACGCCACGCCGCTCTTGTCGGCGAATGAGCCTTAGCATTACCGCTGGGCCATGGCCGGCAGTTATGCCGTCATAAAACTGTGATGGTTGTGACATTAAAAAGTAGTGCTCGATTTGAGTCTTACCAAACAGCCCTGGCTTTTCGGACAAGCTGGGGCTGTTTTTGCTTTCAGTAGCGGCTTGCTCGACAGCCCGCCTTTCTTTTTCGGTCAGTCGCAGAAGGCGCTCTTTTTGGCGCAACACACCTTTCCTCAAGAAATCCCAGTGTTACGAGGGTGGCCAAAGTTTCCTGACCGATACCGAGGGCGTCTGCGCCGACCCACTCGGCCGCTCCGTTGTTGAAATTTAGCGCAGAGCATCCGGGGTCCCGCCTTGTCATAATCCGGATATGGAAATGTCGTGATCCTGGGATTGTGAGACTCACGAACGAGGCGATTCATAATCGTTCAATATTTTCCCGAAATTGGGCAGGGCCCAGGGCGACTCGCACGATATTATCAAGGGGTTAAAATGGCATCGATCGAGCAGCCGGTCGCACACGGCGATGGTAGGCACCAACGGCGCCGAAGCAAGAACAAACGACTGCGGCAGGCAGTGCACCGCCACAGGCCGATTTCCAAGCACGGCATCCAGGAGCGACTGTTCACCCTCGCATTTTCGGGGCTCGTCTATCCACAGATCTGGGAAGATCCGCTCGTGGATCTTGAAGCTTTGTCCCTTAGGGAAGGCGAACACCTGGTCGCCATTGCGTCCGGTGGCTGCAATATTCTGAGCTATCTGACCACGGCGCCGATCTGTATCACGGCCGTCGACCTCAATCCGGCGCACGTCGCACTGAACAAGCTGAAGCTTGCAGCGATCCGACACCTGCTGGACTACCGCGCGCTCCACAGGTTCTTTGCCGAAGCCGATGCGCCCGAGAACGTGCATGCCTACGAGGACTATATCCGGCCGCATCTCGATGAGACGTCGCGACGCTATTGGGAAGCGCGCAATCTGCTCGGTCGTCGGCGGATTGGCTATTTCCGTACCAATCTCTATCGGCATGGCCTGCTGGGTACCTTCATCGGTGCGAGCCATCTGCTCGCGCGGATGCACGGCCGCAACCCGGGAAAAATCCTCGCAGCCAAGAGCCTCGAAGAGCAGCGCACGATATTCGAAAGCGAGCTCGCACCTCTGTTCGATAAACGGCACATCCGTTGGCTACTCAACAAACCCTCGGCCTTGTTCGGGCTTGGTATCCCGCCATCTCAGTTCGAGGCCTTGAAGGGTAATGAGACCCACATGTCGACCGTAGTGCATCGGCGGCTGGAGCGGCTGGCATGCGGTTTCGATCTCTCGGATAATTACTTCGCATGGCAAGCATTCGGCCGGCGCTACGCGACGGGTACGGCCGGCCCTCTGCCGCCCTATCTGCTGCGTGAGAATTTTGACAACCTGCGTTCTCGGATCGATGACGTCGATGTGCAGCACCGCTCGTTCACGGAGTATCTTGCTTCGAAGGAAGACACGTCACTCGATGCTTATGTGCTGCTGGACGCACAGGATTGGATGACCGACAAAATTCTGGGCGATCTGTGGGGTGAGATCGAGCGGACGGCGCGTCCGGGTGCGCGGGTGATCTTCCGGACCGCAGGCCAAGAGAGCATTCTCCCAGGCCGTGTGCCGGATTCGATCCTGTCGAAGTTCACCTATGACGCGGAGAAGTGTCGCGCGCTAACGGCGAGGGACCGTTCGTCCATTTATGGCGGTTTCCACCTCTATGTTCACAAATCGACGGAAGCGGCGGCAGTGTGAGCAGCGCGACGCAAGATGCCGCCCGCCACATGGATGGCATCTACAAGCACCAGCGGTTTATCTACGACGCGACACGCAAGTATTATTTGCTTGGGCGCGATCGCCTGCTCAACGAGTTGCAGCCAGACGACGGGTCAACGGTTATCGAAGTTGGCTGCGGCACCGGCCGGAACCTCATCCATGCGGCGAGACGCTGTCCGAACGCCAGGTTCATCGGTTTAGACATTTCGCATGCAATGCTCGAGACGGCGCGCACGTCCATCGCGCGGGCGGGACTCTCTGATCGCATCGATGTCTATCAGGCGGACGCGACAGCGTTCGATCTGTCGGACTTATGCGGCGAGGCGCATGCGAGCCGCGTGTTCATCTCCTACACCCTCTCGATGATCCCCAGGTGGCGGCAGGTGCTGCCGCAAGCACTCGAGGCCGTTAATCCCGGCGGCCGGTTGTACATTCTGGACTTCGGTCAGCTAGAAGCTTGTCCCCCGTGGTTCAAGGCAGTGCTGTTCGCTTGGTTGCGTCAATTCTCTGTGCATCCGCGGGCGGAGCTCGAGTGGGAACTCACCAAACTGGCGGGCAACAACGGTGCTACGCTGGAATTTCGACGCTTGTATCGCGGATACGCCGACTACGCGGTGATCACAAAGCCGGCGTGATCTGACGCTGCGAATGGTCGATGTGTGGACCAGGTCAGCTGCGGCTACGGCTCTCGGGCGCCGTTGTTGCGCGTGAGCCCAACGTCGCATGAATGAGATCAGGCGGTCGAGACCTCGCTCCGCGAGCGTTCTGACGAAGCCATTCACCCGTTTGCGCGTTTGGCGGATTCAGAGCCAAACTTCTTGGCGGGATGACGGCGGATTCTCCGAGGTGTGGCGCCTCAGCCAACTTCTCCTTTCAGCGAATATTTCCCGTCGGTTGGAACCCCAATCCTTGATTCGCTGTTTTGAGGTCGAGGGGATCATTCGGCGGCGGTAGTACCGCCTAAACCGGGGGTTTGCAGCGATGACAAAGCTTGAGCTGCTCTATAGCGAAAAATCCAAAAAGTTCGATCAGGTGTGTGCCGCAGTAGCGCGCGACCTCGGTTACGGCGGACTAGCGACATTGAGCATTGAAGATCGCCTCCGCGTTGAAGACGAAGCAAAGCACTGCGTGGATCTCTGGGAAGAGACAATTGAGATGAGAACCAGCGCCGCGATTCGCCCAATTACGCCATTGAGGCGTCTGCTGGCGGAATATCATGAGATCTGCGAGAAAATCCTCGACGAGCACGAAATTGACGTCGGTCTTTGGGCTTACCGGAAACGAGCCCAGCGCCGCCGACGTCCAGCGTCCCTTTAGACTGCCTGCGCTTGCGAAACGGCAGAGGCGTCGACTTCGGTCGGGGCTGAAAGCGCTCGCGCCGCTTTAATGCGATGTAGAGTGGCAGTATCATGGGGACCAATGCCGCCGACGGCCAAGTTCGATGGCCGGTCCGATTGTGTCGGGAGTGTCCAGGATGGCCGCGGTCCTAAGAGCTTTGGTGTTTATTGCCATTGGAGTTCTGGTGATCACAGTGGGAGACGCACTGTGGCAGAGTTGTCAATCTGGTTCGTGGAAACTACTCGGCGGGCAAACATCCGGTTCTTCCTGCGTGGAATTTTGGCTAAATCGTTATCAAGCGCTGATCGCGGGACTTGCTGCGCTGTCGGCGGCCTGGATTACCGTCAATGCGATCCGACATCAGACTGAGACAACGCGAGTCGATGAGGCCGAGAGAGCCCTCAATCAGTATGCCGTTGCGATCCTGGAGGTGATGCAGAAATACGAAGCTGTGCCGGTGGCCCTCAGCCACGAAACTCGCCTGGACGCCGAAAGGCGATTCCAGGCTCTTAACGACGCGACTGATGCCCCTACAATCAGAACGGCAATGATCGACAGCGTAATCGGGGGCGACCAGCCGATGATTGCCCAGTTCCTTAATTGCTGTCGCTTTGCGGCGGCCAGTCGGGTCAATGCCAGAGTCGAACGACGCTATTCGAACTTGGTATGGCCACTCTATGCCGCGTTATGCGATGGAATTAATCGTAGAAAGGCGTTGCTGCGGAACGGTACGAGAGTAACCGCGCTATATGGCCTATCCACGATAAATCCAAAAGAAGTCCAGCGAGCTTTTGTCGAGGAGCGCGAGCCGGTGTGGGATGAGATGCGCTCTGCAATTCCCTAAGTCCGCACGACGCACCTCAACAGCCAATCAAAGTCCAAGGAATCTGCCCAAGCATTAGGGTCCACAATGAACAATGAATTTCGGCGTGAGGTCAGCACTTCACGGGCAAGCGCACTCGCGTCAACTCTTCCGGGATTGGAATTGCTCAATCTAAACCTCTTATTCGGAACTGCGTGGTTCTGGACGTTACCCGAAGTCCACGATGTCCAAGAGGAAATAGATGCGCTCAATAGCCAATTTCGACAGTACTTAGGAGTGAATGATCGATAGTGGGGGAAGCGAGTTTGCTAGATAACATTACTCCGAGAGGAGATCGGCAGTGCCTGAAGCGTATCGGCCTAAGGGGCTTTCAAGCGCTGTTTGTTATCAAGATCCCAAGGCTGCATTCCGGTGGCTCGAAGAGGCTTTGGGTTTCGAACCGCTGTTTGTCCTACTGGACGCCGAAGGAAATCTTGGCCACTCGGAGATGACTTACGGGAACTCGGTTGTCATGGTTGGCAATGAGTGGAGCGACGCCCACAAGAGCCCAAAATCGATCGGGGGGAAAAACTCTCAGTCAATTCATGTTCAGCTGGCTGAGGGCGAAGATTTGGACGCTCACTGCGAGCGTGCACGCGCCGCCGGCGCAGAAGTCCTTATTGAACCTGAGATGCAGTTCTGCGGTGACCGCACCTATCGTGCCAGAGATCCGGAGGGCCACATTTGGACTTTCAGCATCACCGTCAAACGAATGACGCCTGCTGAGTGGGATAAGGTGAGCGGCTTCACCCCCAAGCAGCGGCTGGATTGAGCGGTCCCAGCGGCGGCGGATGTCCCTTCAACGTTAACAGGGTTTCAAAACCGCAGCGCGGTGGACTTAGCGTCCGTTTTCAAAAAGCTTAATGTTGCCGACGCATAACCGCCGGCTGTCGGCAGCACGATCCGATAAGGCACATACATGCTCGTCTTCGGTAGGGACACGAGCCATACCTCAATCTCGTTGGACTGCGACATAAGCCTGAGGTCTGGATCGTCCGTTCGATAGCCCGAAATCGGACTGAATTTGACTCGGCACACAGCAGCAAAGCCGGAGTACGCGTTGGATGCATTCTTGTGGAGCCTCACCGTGCGCTTTGGTTCCAGAACGAGATCGAAACGTTGCTCGCCGTCGAACACTGGCACGGTGTGATCGCATACTTTGAGGTCACCATTGGGGTTGTCGGAGCGGGCATAAAGAAACACGGCGGTCACGGGGTCGAGTACGCCTTGAAGCTGCTCTTTGGTGACCGGCACGACGTGAGGGCTCGGCTGATTTGGAGGCTCCGTCGACACCCGAGTGACAGCGCCGTTATCGAAAGTGACATGAAGGCGCTGACTGCCGTCCCCGCCGTCGTAGTTGAAGGCATAGGTCGCAGGCTCGGGGCCACCGTCAGTCACCTTACCCTTGCTCGAAGTAGAGCCGCGCCACGCATAAAGCAGACCTCCCAGCACGGAGAATTGCCCTTCACCTCGCGTCTCATATTCCGACCCACGGAGCACCGTTATTAGGCGGAAGCTCCCGAGATTGAAGCCGCCTAAATCGACGCGATACGTGGCGATGATCGTTTGAGTGGAGGTAGCGCTGTCTTCAGCAGAAGCAGCTTCACACCAAGCAGTGTTGCTCAACCCATAACAAAGGATGGTTAGGGTGAGGCTCAACCATTTTTGCACTGTACGCATCGCAGGAGACCCGCCTCAGCGCTTAGCCCCGCTCCCCGATTGCTGGCTTGCTGACAGCTACTTGAGTGGTGGTGCCGGCGGAGGCAACGGTTCTGCGTAAGCCGCTTGATTGTGGTGGAAGCAGCCGCTTAACGCGAGCGAAGCTCCTAAAATGGCGAGCGCCAGAATGATACGCATTGCTGATCCCCGAATGTTCGTTCCCTCAACGTCTTTTGAACAGACGATCCTGGGGTGGCGGTTTTAAGGCCGCGTCTCGATGCAGTCCGGTGTCCAGAACGGTTTCCGATAACGGACCAATCCCAACTCTTGGCTCGCCGTTTGTTTGTTTTATCGAATCTGACACTATTGAGTTGGGATTTTCGTGGTCATGATGGGCGTGATCACGCCGTTCACATGATATTTGTGGCACAGAAGGCAGTCTTGGCGTGCCGTGCTGTTGTTGTGACAAGTCTGGCAGAGATCCTTTTTCACCTCACCGAAATTGGATACGAAATTTTGCGGATTGCCCTGCTCGTAGCTCTTCAGGTAGGGGCGGCCTTTTTCAAGGTCATGGCAGGTCAGACAACCGCGATTTTCCAGGATGCCGATGCGCTGACCTATACCGACCGCCTGGAAATGCGGCTCATGAATGAAATTCGTGAAGCTTCCCTGTTTGCTCTCGACTGAAAGCGGGGAGAAATTGACGACCCGCCCTTTGCCCTGGACATCGTCAACGCTGTGGCATTTCGTGCATGATCCCTGAGCGTCCTTGCTAGTGAGAAAATCGAAGACCGCGGCCGCGGGGCTCGTATCACCTTTCGGCGCTTGGGGACCGGTCAAAGAGAGCCAAGAGTAGATGAATTTGTCCTTATGGCCTGTGGGACGGTAGATAGATCGCGTAATCCTGCCGATACCAGCCTCCATATTCAGCCCAGCTCTCAGGATCCACTTTGCTTTCGATGCTCGTCGTGGCCGCGGCATCTGTTTCGAGGCTCGCCCACCTCCTTATCTGAGCCTGCCTCTTCAGGCTGGGCTGCTTTCTCGGCGTGTTTGATACTGGCTTCGATCGCGCGACGCTCATCCTCGGTGGGGAAGAGTAGATCGTCGGTTTGGTCCGCAGCCTTTTTCGGAGGATGTTCGTGGGCAGAGATCGTTTCTTTGCTGCCCTCGCTCTCCGCGTCCGCGGTTTCGGATTTTTCGGCCGCTTCTTTGGCCTCGGCTGCGGGAGGCTGTTCGTCGGCGGAAAGCGCTGCCTTGTCGCCAACTGGCTTCGGCGTTTGTGGCATCGGTTTCTCGGCGCTTCAGCTTGGCGCGGAGGCTGCTCGTCGGCGGAAGGCGGTTCCTTGTCGCCATCGGCCTCGGCGTTCGGGGTATCCGTTGTTTCGGCCGCGCCTTCAGGCTGGGCCGCTTTGGCTTTGGCTGCTTCAGCCTTATTCGCCGGGTCCCTTGGATAGCAGACACTGACCAAAAATGCGCACGGTGCAAACTGGCGGATCGAGTTTTGCTATGCTGGCTGTTTCGCTGACCTCGGCTTCAGGGCTGGGGGTCACGGCTCCCTGACCCGCATCCGATCCGGACTCCTCGGGAGACGCCGGTGCGGCTGGCGTAATCGCGGTGCTCCAGGTGCTTTCACTCTGATTAATCGCGCCCCCGGGGTTGCCCATTTCTGTTGCGAGATTAGGCAGCCACTGCTGCTGCGCACTGATGACCACATCGCGCGGCAGGCTCGCAGTCAGATCGGCAACCACATTCGCACTCAGCTTTGCCCCGCCGCCAATATCGAGGTCGGCAAGGACATCCGACGCTTTTCCCGAGATCAGCGTGTAGAACAATCCTTTGACCTGCCAGACAAGATCCGTCACTGCCTTGATCTGTTCGTCGCTTGCATCAGTCAGGTCCAGGAGGTTTAGGCCGTCCACGGCCTTGATCAAAGTGCGGCCCCGCTCATCCCGGCTGATCATCACCTTCATGAACGGCGTGAGCTCGGCGTCGGATGCGTCAGGCCATTCGCCGATCGGGGCGCTTCTTCTTCTTCAGCGTTTGCAGATCGATGCCAGGCAGGGTCAGGAAGGCAATGCCTTTCGGCCCGGTAGCCCGCTCCTTGCCGATGATCTGGTCGAGATGGCAGGCGGTGCAGGTCTGCTCGAACGGCGCCACGGCCATGACTCGCTTGTCCTCGTGGCTGTTGTGACAATCCGAACAGGTAGCGGGAATGCGCCTTGCTGGATATTTCTCAGCGACTTCCGGGAAGTGCTTACCGAAATGGCCGGCATGGTCGTAGATGATCCGAGTGCGCCGCTCGAACGGATAGTTCTCGAATTTCGGGTGATGTCCGTCGAAGCTGTCGAACTTCACCTCGTGGCAGGAGCCGCATTTCTCGTTGGAGATCTTGTTCAGATTAAAGCCGACGCCCTGATGCTCTTGGTGGCAGGTCGCGCAAGATAGACCGCGTGCCATCACGTCATGTGTCGGGAAGGCGATGCTTTGCGTTCGCGCCCATTGCGGCGCAGGTGTCTCCGCGGCGACTTTCGTCAGCCCCTTGGTGATCTGTTTCAGCACCTCGGTCGAAGCGCCGTGCGCGTTGAAAGCCGTGTCCGGCATTTTATGGCAGGTGAGACAGGCCTTGCTGTCGGCGAGCGGATCGCCGGCGACGAGGCCGTGTATCCAGCTTAATTTACCGCTGCCGCTCTTGGTATGGCAGGCGCTGCAATTCTCGATCGCGCCGTGAGCGCTCGCCAGCGGCCCCGGCATGAGGAACTGCGTGTCCTGGAGGAGAAAGAAGGCCAAGCCCAGGCAGACGACGGTGACGAGCGCCAGCAGCACCGCCAGACGGTCGCGCCCGAAACCGGTGGCCGCATGCGTCTCGGCCTTCGGCGGCCGCACCGATCTGGTCGGTACCGGTCGCCGCATCACCACGCCCCCGACGAGAACGAATAGACGACGAGGACGTGCAGCACCATCAGCACTGTCAGTGCATAGGTGGCGGGCACATGCACGAACAGCCAGCCCTTGGTGAGCCCGAGATAGACACGCGCGAAATCGAGCCGGTCCTTCTCGACCACCAGGTTCTTGATGGCGGCAAGCTTTTCCTGGCCAAACTGGTCGACATAGCTTGACAGGTTGTCGATCTCGTCGGTCAGCCGCTTAAGCGGGCGCTGCGAGCCGATGAGATGGGCGGTGAAATTGCGCTGCCCCTGGAAAAAGTCCCGCAGGTGGGCGGCATAGAGGTCCATGATCCAGGCGTCATGGGGCGGCGCCGGTAAGGGCATCGCAACGGCGGCCGGATCGGTCTTGGCGACGGCGGCGTGGACATCACGTGCCAGCTCGGCGCGGCGGGCGGGGATGCGATCATAGCGGACGCGCTCGTCTATCCCGCGCTTGGCCTGCAGGGACCAGGCGAGATAGGTTCCGAAAATGCCGCTCAGCGTCACCAGAACGAAGGCCGCCCACAGCGCCCATTCGAAGCCGGTGTCCGGCAGAGAGAAATCCGTATGCGAGATGAAGGCAGCGACCAGCAGATAGCCGAGAAAAATATGGATCTTCCGCCAGCGCACGGCCGATTTCGCGGACAGGCGCGTTGTTTTGATGGCGACGTGGAAACAGAGCTGGAAGATTATGCCGCCGGCCAGCAGCCAGCCGTCGAGAAAGCGCGGGTCGCGGAGCGCGTTGCCATAGATCCAGACGAGCCAGAAAAGGCCGCCGGTGATGGCCGCGATCAGAAGACCCTGGACTGCCTGGCTGTTGAGGTACCCTCCCGGGCCCCGACCGCGTCCGCCGATCGAGCGGTCAGAAGCGCGACGCTCCGCGGATCTCACGGAAGACCCCCGAAATCACCCATCGCCGTGCTTCTTCCCCCATCAAGCTCATTCGGGTTGCGTAGCGGCTGGGATTAATTGGCCGCGCTGGCTTTTCTCGCCGTGCCCTTAAACTTGTCCGGTCCTGGAATCAGGCTGTCGAGACCGGCCATCGTGCTGCCGTCATACTTCTCTGTGATGCTCGCGAGCAGCTTGGAGACGCCGTCGGCAGCAGCTGTCAGGGCGCGTTCATTGTTCAGCTTCAACCCGGCCGAATTGGCAAATTCGACTATGTTTGCGATTTCCGGCACGTCCGGCGCCGCTTTCGCCGCGACGGCGAGTTGCTTGCGCGCCCGATCGGCGCGCGCTGCCATCTCGAACGCATAGGGCTTTCTCGCAGTCGCCTTTCCGACCGCGCGCAATGACGTCTCAAGCTCGACACCAAGGCCGACGACATAGAGCATCCGCTTGCGCGCCGCGCTCGCCGGCACGTTGTCCTTGCCCTTGGAATACCAGGTATTGTGCAGCACCTCGCCCTGCGACCAGGACACCAGCTCGAAATCGCTGCCGGCCCGATGGCCGCCTTTGTTCACGAGATCCTCTTGCGGCACGACATGGCAGCCGTAACAGTTCAGCGCCAGCTGGTAGATCGCGCGCGGCCTGATCATCCCCTTGGAGTCGGAGAGCTTCCAGCGCGCCTCTTCCTCGGCCTTGGTCTCGGTATTCTCTTTCTTGCCGCTGAACCCGCTGTGGACCTTGATCCAATCCTTCCCGGCGCCGTGGCAGGATTTGCAGGAGATGCCGGCGATGGGCTCCTCCTTGTTGTCCTTCTGCTGCACCGTGAAATGGCAATTCAGGCACAAGCTCTCTGATTTGATGCGCCGCACCCCCATTTTTTCCGCGATTTCGTTCGCCTCGGTGTTGCGCGGCATTTCACGGAAAGTCTTAAAATGATGCGTGCCCTTCCAGGCCGCAGTCTCCTGCTTGTGACATTCAGCACAGGCATTTGGACCGACGATCTTGGCCGCCTCGGTCGCAACGCCGCCCTCCGCGGCAAAGCCGAAGATCATCAGCAAGCCGCAGAGAAAAAGCACGGAAGACCGTAGAGGGATCCCTTTCCCTAATGCGATCGACCAAAGGCTATGCGCTCTGAGGACGATAATGACTTCTCACCCTTGCTTCAGTCATCCCCTACGCCTGCATCGGCTGTTCCCACCGGTTGCCAGGGCGATCGAGACCGAGCGGGACCGTCTGCCGGCTGGTGGGCACGGCGAGCCACCTCATCGCGCGGGTCAGGACGCCTTTCTCGACCGTGTCGTCGGTGGTCGGCAGGAACGGATCCGCATAGCAGACCGCGCCGATGAGCGCCGCCGATCGATTTGATCGAGTCGACCATCCCCGGCGCGCCGCAAGCGTAGAGAACATCGGTTGGCAGCAGGCGCGGCAGATAGTCGGTCGGCCGACCCGGCTTCACCGCTGTGGTCGAGGTCTGCGGCGTGCTGCAGACAGGCACGACGAGGACATTGGGGAAGCGGGCCAGCCGCACGAGAGCCGGGCCCATATAGAGCGACTGGATGGTGCGGCCGCCAGCGATGATCATCATCCTGCGCTTTGGGTTCTCTCGCAGCGCAGCGACGGCGATCGACCAGATCGGCGCAAAGCCAGTGTTGGTGGCGACGAGGATCAGCCGATTCAGATTGGGCCGGAAATGCGCCGAGCCATGGGGCCCGGTTAGCTTTACCCGATGGCCCGGCGTGATGCGCTTGCCGAGCGATGAGGTGACACGCCCATCCTTCATGCGCCGGACATGGAACCAGACCGAGCCGCTATTCGGATCGCCGCGCAAGGGATGGGTGATACTGAAGGGGCGGCTCGGATAGCCGCTGAAGCGCACGCGCGCATATTGTCCCGCACGATAGGGCAGTGCACGGTCCGTCCTGATGCCGAGTTCCATCACCTCGTGCGAGAGGGGATGCAATGAGGTCAGCACGCCTTCGACGGTGCGAACATCCGACGGCTGGTTCCTCTCGATCACCGCATCGCCGGCGATCCGGCACTGACAGGCATGAACGAGGCCTGGCTCGAAGCTTTCACCGCCCTGCACCTCGCCGGATACTAATCGCACGCAGCAGGTGCCGCAGTGGCCGGCGCGGCAGTCATGGGGCAGGTCGATGCCGTTGCTCAGAGCAGCGTCTAGCAGCAACTCGCCACGGCGCGCCAGGAAGCTATAGCCATCGATAGTGATTTGGTGACTTCCTGCCATTCTCTGGTCCCGGAACGCTTCATGTTCCATTCTACGGGTGGTGCCGTTGACCCACCGTCGCTGTGCATCCTGGGATGCTCAGCTAACCGAGGTTCAGGAATCTGAAAAAACCTTCCCTCTTGTTCGGCATTGCAGACGCCGTTTTTTTATGGTCCGTCACCATCTTGGTCAGACAATGACCGTTTGATGGTTTCACTCGCGCGGAGGCACACAGCTTCCGCTTTGTGCCGCTAGCAGACATTGTGCGCGCCGCTTAGGTTGAGTCCGATTGGTGCCCTTCGGAGCCGTCGCCGCAGACTGCGATGCGATCAGCTTAAGTCCAATTAACCTCATGCTTGTTAGCAACTTACCTTGAGGGCTGGCTCCTAGTCCGGAGTTGGCCAGACAATCGTCAATAAAGGACCACCATCCGCCCCCGTCGCATCATGCGGGGCTCACATCTCTGTGGTTTCAACGCACATGTCACTCGGGAGGGGGAATTGAGTTCAGAAGGCGAATAAACCCGAGGAGATGTCGCCATGAAATGCAGGGAACACGATCACCGCCACCATAACAAGCCGACTAAAGATGCATTTGAGTTCCGCTCAATCGACGGGAGCAAACTTGCGGAACCTGATCTCAACCCCTCCGGTCCGGAGTTTGCGCGGATCGATCCGGCCAATTTTGCCGATGGGTTCGTAACCCCGCGGAACCTCATTTCGCAGCATTAAAATTCATTGAGCAATCTCGCACGGCGGTCGAGCGC
This sequence comes from uncultured Alphaproteobacteria bacterium, assembly GCA_963757555.1. Lineage (GTDB taxonomy): Bacteria > Pseudomonadota > Alphaproteobacteria > Rhizobiales > Methyloligellaceae > Methyloceanibacter. Next base: position 381,159 of record CAVWRU010000009.1, on the reverse strand, counting down.
CGTTTTCGTGCGAGCGATGCAAACCTGGATGCCGCCCTGAAATCGATATTAGGGGGGAGCGGTGAAACGATTATTCCATCTTTCGATGCTTTCCTGCGCCTTCGCGAGCGCCACACCGATTCACGTAGCATTGCTTAGCCAGAGTGCTGTCGCCGGATCCAGCGCGGCCGTGCGAGACCCAAACGCATCAAGCACAGCCCAGGTTGAGGCTCGCGCAGAACAGCCAACGCTCCAGCAAGGCCGCAGTCAAGCCGATCCGTACGCCAAGGCGCTCCAAGCGCTTATCAAAGAGGACGAAGAGAGAACAGGCCGAGGCTAAATGGGCCGCGAAAGGCGAAGCCAAGCTCCCACCCCGCGGTCGACGAGGAGACCCTCTCCCTCTATCCCACCGCCGCGCAATGCGGCGAGTGCCATAAGCAGATCTACGAGGAATGGTCCTCGTCGCAGCATGCCTATGCGTCGATCTCGCCGATGTTCCACAAGTTCGAGCAGAAGTTCCAGACGCTGACCCAAGGTACGGTGGGCACCTTCTGCGTGCGCTGCCATCAGGAGGTCGGCACCCAGCTCGGAGAGAAGCGCGAAACGCCGCTCTGGGCGCGCAGCCAGATTTCCCGCGAAGGCGTGAGCTGCATCACCTGCCACCGGGTCAAGGAGCAATACGGCAAGGTCAACGGCGAGCGCCGGGTCGAGCCGGGCAAGATCTACGAGCCGGTCTACGGCAGCGGCGAAAAGAGCGTGATCAAAGACGTCCTCGCCAACAAGGAAACCTACTCCGTCAAAACCAGCAATGACGGGCGCGGCAACGACATCCACAAGGGCATGATCACGAACGACCAGATCACCAAGTCGGAGTTCTGCGTCAGCTGCCACCAGGTTGCCGTCAACCTCGGCATCAAGCTGGAGATTGTCTGGGATCAGTATCGCGACAGCCCGGCACGCGAAGCCGGCGTCACCTGCCAGGACTGCCACATGGGCAAGGTCCCCGGAAAGCCCGAAGGCTATGCGACCGCGCCCTCCGCCGATCGTCGGCGGCAAGGAGATCAATCCGGGACGCAAGCATGCCAATCACCGCTTCGTCGGCCCGGGCTATTCGATCGCCCACCCCGGCATCTTCCCTCACAACACGAAGGCCAAGGCCTTCAGCATCGAGGACTGGCTGCAGTTCGACTGGCGCGCCGGTTGGGGCACCGCCGAGTTCGAGGACAAGGTCGCAGACGGCGAAGATCAAGGTCGACTTTCCCAAACGCTGGGCCGATCCGCTCGACCGTGAAGATGCCCGGCAGATCATCGACGAGAATCTCGCCAAGCTCGACGAGCGAGACGAGCTCAGGCAGCAGGTCATGGAGAACAGCAGCGAGGTCGACGGTCCCTACATCGAGGGCGACCCCGAGGGTCGGCAGGATCTGGCGTTCTCCTACAAGATCAAGAACGCCAATACGGGGCACAACCTGCCGTCAGGCTCGCTGGGTGCGCAGCCGCAGCTCTGGGTGAACGTCGCCCTCATCGATCCCGACGGCAAGAACGTCTGGGAGTTGGGCTACGTCGACGGCAACGGCGACATGGCCGATCTGCACAGCCTGGATGTCGCGGCCGGCCGCATCAAGACGGACCAACAGCTGGTGCACTTCCAGACCAAGTTCCTGACGACCAACGTCAAGGGCACGGACCGCGAGATGTACCTGCCGGTGAACTTCGACATCGATCCGCTGCCGCAGCTGCGTCCGCCCCAGATCCCGACCACCGTTCTCAACCATCCGCCGCTGGTGCGCATGGAGAACCACTCGCTGACGCCGCTGGGTGAGAAGCAGGCCAACTACCAAGTGCCAGGCAACCTGATCACGAAGCCCGGCAAATACCGCCTCCTCTTCCGCATGCGCAGCCGTGCCGAGCCGATCTACTTCATGCGCTTCGTCGGTTCCACCAAGGAAATGGAGCAGAGCATGAACGAGCGGATCATGAACTTCCACGCCTTCGCGGTGGAGGTCGAAGTGCAGGGCTAGCACCGAATAGCCGAGAGTTTCGCATTGGGGACCCACAAGGGTCAGAGTAGCGCGTAGGGCCCACATGACCTGTAATGCGTATCGTGCCAGGAGAGCGATCTCCACCATTGCGCTGGTAGCCGGTGGTTACCTTGCGATGTCCGGCACGACTGCAGAACCTGCGGCAGGCCAAAGCAACAGCGAGGCCGCAACGGAAGCTGGTCGACCCAAGTGCGGCTGGGCGCTCGCTGGGTCGATCCCGCCGAGATGCGCGAAGGTGATGCGCTCGAAAAGAAGACGGGCCGAAAGGCTCCGACAAGAAGGCGGCCTCCGAAAGAAGGTGGGCTCCGAAAAGAAGGCAGTCCCCGAAAGACAGGCGGGCTCCGAAAAGAAGACTGCCGACAAGACCGCCGCTAAGGCGGTACACAAAGGCAGCAACGTGGACGGCAAGGAAGACGCTTTCCAACCCGATCCGCAGTACGAAGCCAAGTACAATGCCGAGGGGCAGGTCGACATCTACGGCGCGAAGACCGCGATTGCGCCGCCGCGCCCGCTGCTCGAGCTGGGTCGCCAGCAATACACCTCCGGCTCATATCGGCGAGAGCAGCACCCTCCTGGGTGAAAAAAATCCGCTGCTCCCGGGCCTCGCCATCTACGGCGACTGGCGGACCGCGATCGCCTACAACAACAACAACGGCAAGGATATCGCCCAGATCGCGACCCGGCTGAACCTCGACGTCGACTTCAAGATCACCGGCACCGAACGAATACACGCCTTCTTCACGCCGCTTCAGAGCAATAACAAGATTCACCCGCTTCGAGTTTGGCGGCGGCGACGGCAATGAGAAGTTCAACGATGAGTTCGACGCCAATCCGCAGACGCTGTTTTTCGAGGGTGACTTCGGCTCCCTCTATTCCGGTTTCTCCGGTAAGGAAGCCGGCTTCGACCTGCCCTTCACCGTCGGTCTCTTCCCGCTGTTCCTGCAGAACGGGATCTGGGCGAACGACGCGATCCTCGGCGGCGCGGTGAGCCTCCCCGCGAAGAACTCGGCGGCGCTGGGCCTTTCCAACTTCGACATCACCTTCTTCGCCGCGTTCGACAATGTCGACAACGCGAGCTCCTCGGAGCGGCGGCAAGGTCGACAACCACAGTGCCAACCTCTATGGCGTAACCGCCTTCATCGACGCCTTCAGCGGCTATATCGAAACGGGCTACGGCCTGATACAGGGCCGTCGACGAACAGGACGGCCTTCTGACGCACTTCGTGACCGCCGCTTACAGCCGGCGCTATGACAACACCTTGTCGAACTCGACCCGCTTGTTCGCGAACTTCGGGGACGGCAAGGACAACGACGGCTTTGCCATCATTTCGGAGAACAGCCTGATCTCGGGCTTGCCGAGCACGCTGCTCCCCTACGCCAACTTCTTCGTCGGCTTCGGCAATCCTCAGCCCCTGGTCGATGGCAATGGCGCGGGCATACTGAAGAACGTCGGCATCAACTTCGAGACCGACGCCCTGACCGGCTTCCGAAACTCGACGACACCGGCTCCAACACCTTCGGCGGCGCGATTGGCGTGGAGTATCTCTTCAATCTGGATCAGCAGATCGTCTTCGAGGTGGCCATGGTGCAGCCCTTCGAGGATGACGGCATCGGCGCACAGGACGCGCAATTCGGCTTCGGTGTTCGCTATCAGATCCCGATCACCCTGGCCTGGCTGTTCCGCGCCGATGCTACCTATCAGATCCTCGAGGGCGCCGACGAAGACAACTTCGGCATCCGCGCCGAGATCCGGAGGAAGTTCTGACCGATCACGGATGATGGCTCCGGCTTAGGACATGGAGCCCTCGAGTGACGCCAATCTTGGCCGCGATCGAGGAGATGGCCAGCCGAAAATTTGCAGCCCCGATAGTCTTCGTTGCTTTGGCCCTAATCGGCGACGCATCTCCGGGCATCTATCCAAGCGCGGCGTACGGACTTCGCCGGCCAATAGGAGCATCGGCCGCCGTATCTCGAACTGCTTCTGTAGGAGTACGGAAAGCCATAGTAGACATAGCCAGGACCGCCGATATGCGTCGGATAATAACCGCGTCTGTAGTAGTAGGGATAATCGTAGGCGAGATAGCTCGGCGCTATAGGCAGGTATATTCCTGGGCGGTCACGATGCTTTATCTCAATCACATTATTCCTGGTGCCTTCGCCGGGCCTCAGAAGGGACTGCCCGGCGGAAGTGGCATTGGCCACCGGGGCCATGCCGACCGTCAGTAAGCAGGCCGACAAAATGGATGCGAACCTATTAGGACTGATCATGAAGTCCCTCCGTCGATTTGCCTTTTCGTATCGTGTCCCGGTCCCCAGTTGAGACTATTGGAAATAGCCGGATTCGCAAACTCGCCGCAGCATCAGCGCCGCGTATCGGTTCGGGAGCAGGCCATATCGGGGTATGTGGTCTTGCCGCGAATTCCATCGTTGTGACCGAATGTGGGAGATTTCGTGCGCGGAACCGATCACGGCGTCATGAAATGGCCGAATGACGGAGGAATAGTTTCGCGAGATGACCCGTTGCCCAAATGGATATGCAGCCATGCGGCTGAACTGGCTTTTTGACCTTCGAAGTAACGCCGGGACGTTGATTGTGACTGCGGCGGCCTTTCTCCTCGTTGCAGGCATCGGCGCAGTTACTACTTTTATTGGGCATTCCCCCGGGGCGACCGGCTCAGGTGACACGATCTCATTGTCGCTGTCGCGTTCTGGGTCTGATGGCGAAATGTTTGCGCGGCCATGGACTACACGGACTACACGCGTTCGATTGGGACCGAAGAACCTCCGTCCGTGGCGGCAGCTGGCAAATTGCTGCCTGACGTGAATACGATGATCGACCGGCTGGGGTCCCGGCTCAAGACGACGCCAGATGACATCGAAGGCTGGCGGATGCTCGGTTGGTCCTACTTCCACACGGCGCGCTATGAACAGGCCGCTACCGCCTTTGCGAAGGCGGTAGAGCTTGATCCGAGTTCCGTCGAGCTCAAGCTCTCATACGAGCAGGCCAAGGCGAAGGCCTCCGAAAGCGACACTTCGGAAACGACCTCGTTTTTGCAAACTGAGGCCGCCGGAAAGGGTGCTGACGGACCAAGCGTCGAGAACGTGACGACGTCCGAAACGGTGCCTCCACGCGAGCATGACGCTGCAATCCAATCGATGGTCGATGGACTAGCAGATCGCCTAGAGAATTCTCCGCGAGACGTCGAGGGCTGGACTTTTCTGATGCGCTCTCGAGTTGTGCTTGGTGAGAGAGAGGTCGCGGCAACAGCGTTCCGCAAAGCACTTGAAGCCTTCAAGGACGACTCGGCAGCATCGGGCAAGATTACCGCCGCGGCGATTGAGCTCGGTCTGAAGGCCGAATGACTGCTCTGCGTTCTTCCAGAACGGCGACAAGGTACGACTCGATGCAATACGGGCATGCCAACCGTGTTATCCCGCGCGTTGGTCCAGGCTTTCAAATTCAGGCGTAAAGCCACGGGGAGGCTCGGCAGGTCTCCGATACTTCAACTCTTCGCCGAGCGACAAGGGCATCTTGACATTTGCGGAGTGACGAATTATTAAATACATCACTATTCACAGAACCCGAGATCCGCGACCGATGAGACCGCAGGTCAGAACCAAACCTGACGATACCCGTGCCCGGATCGTGGAGACGGCGGAGGCGCTGTTCCGCCGGATGGGATTTGCCAAAACTGCGGTGGCCGACATTGCGGCCGAGCTAAGGATGTCGCCGGCCAACGTTTACCGCTTCTTCCCGTCCAAGACCGCCATCGTCCAAGCGATCTGCCAGCGTTGCCTGTCCCAAGTTGAGGAGGCGGCCTGGGCGATTGCGCGCTCCAAGGCCCCTGCCGCCAAGCGCATCGAGCGGCTGATCCTCGAAATTCTGGCCTACCACAAGGAAAATCTGCTCACCGAGCAGCGCGTCAACGACATCGTGCTGGTCGCGATCGAGCACAACTGGGACCATATTCGTGCCCACAAGGACGCTCTGCGCAACGTCGTGGAGCTGATTTTGCGCGATGGGATCGAGGCTGGCGAATTTGAAGCGGTCGATCCGCGTGTAACGGCGGAGTTGATCTTGCGATCCGTGGTGGTTTTCACCCATCCAGTGCTTATCGGCCAATGCCTGCAGGATGGGGAGGATATCGAGGCCGAAGCCCGCGCATCGGTCCGCTTCCTGCTCCAGGCCATCACCCCCCGCAAGTAGGTTCCCATGCCCATTCAGCCCAGGACGAATTATGCCTACGAAGTGACGAAATACGCTTTTCGTCATTTATCACATACTATGTGTGAAGGAGCAGCCGCCATGTCATCCTCGTCAATCTCAATGCTGCGCGCTCTGGCCGTCATCGGCATCCTTCCTTTGCTCGCGGCGTGCGACGATCACGCGGCGTCGGCAACCGCCAAGCCTGAGCGCCCGGTAGAGGTGCAGCGCGTCGCCTTCGAGAACGAGAATGCAACGCGCGAATTCGTGGGTGTGGTGCGCGCCCGCTACGAGACGGATCTCGGCTTCAGGGTCGCCGGCAAGATCGTCAGCCGCGTCGTCAATGTCGGCGATCGCGTAAAAGTTGGCGACGTGGTGGCGCGGCTCGATCCGCAGGACCTGAAGTTGCAGGTTGAGAGCGCCGAGGCTGAGTCCGCCGCCGCGACTTCAAGTCTTCAACAACAGCGTCCGACCTCGACCGTTATACCACGCTGAAAGCGCGCGGCTGGGCCTCGATCGCCGACTTCGATCGCAAGAAGGCAGCCAAGGATGAGGCCGAAGGGCGACTTGAGCGCGCCAAGCGTTCACTCGATCTCGCGCATAACCAACTCGACTATTCCGATCTCAAGGCCGACGCCGACGGCGTGATCACGGCAACGCTTGCCGAGCCCGGCCAGGTCGTCGCCATCGGCCAACCGGTGGTGCGGCTTGCCCACCGCGGCGAGAAGGAAGCCGTCGTCGCGCTGCCGGAGACGTGGCTCGCCGAAGCGCGCAGCTCGAAAGCCACGGTACAGTTGTGGTCAGGGCCGGGCCGGAATTTCGCCGCCCGGCTGCGCGAGTTGTCGCCGCAGGCCGATGCCGCGACCCGCACCTACGCCGCGCGCTTTACCATCGAGAATGCCGACGACTCTGTCGCGCTCGGCATGACGGCGACGGTGACGCTGTCGCACTCAGCCGATGCGTCAGTGGCGAAGCTGCCGCTCGCGGCGATCCTCAACCGTGGGACCGGCCCTTCGGTCTATGTGGTCGACAAGTCCGGTGCGCTCGAGCTCAGACCGGTGAAAGTAGCGTCCTTCACCGATGATGCGGCGATTGTCACCTCAGGCGTGAGCAATGGCGACCGCATCGTCAAGCTTGGCGTGCAGAAGTTCGACGCCGGCGAAAAAGTCCGCGCTGTCGATGAGCGCTGAAGAATGACCGCGCTTTCTTGCGCGAGCCGAAGCCGGAGAATCGAGGACTTGGCCATGAAACGCTTCAATCTTTCCGAATGGGCGATCACGCATCAGCCGCTCGTCCTGTTCATGATCCTGCTCCTCGGTGCGGCCGGCGCCTACTCCTACTTCAACCTCGGCCGTGCCGAGGATCCGTCCTTCACCATCAAGACAATGATCGTGAACGTCGGCTGGCCCGGCGCGACCGCCGGGGAAATGCAGACGCAAGTCGCCGACAAGATCGAAAAGAAGCTGCAGGACCTGCCCTACCTCGACCGCGTGCAAAGCTATTCGCAGCCGGGCGTTTCCTTCATCCAGGTCTTTCTCACCGACAGAACTCCACCCGCCAAGGTCAAGGACCTTTGGTACCAGGTGCGCAAGAAGGTGGGCGACATCAGGGGCGATCTGCCTGACGGCATCAGCGGCCCAAATTTTGATGACGAGTACGGTGACGTCTATTCCGTCATCTACATGCTGACGGCGGATGGCTTGAGCCTTGCCGATCTCAAGACGCGCGCCGAGGAGATCCGTCAAATTCTGCTGCGCGTCCCCGACGTCAACAAGGTGGACATCATCGGCGAGCGCCCGCAGAAGATCTTCATCGAGTTCAGCCACGCAAAGCTCGCCACCCTTGGCATAACCCCCCAGCAGATCTTCGACAGCGTCGCCAAGCAGAACGCCGTGGTCTCTGGCGGATCGGTCGATACCTCGGCCGACCGCATCAATGTGCGGGTCACCGGCGCGTTTTCTGGCGCCGAGGCCATCGCCGCCGTGCCAGTGCAGGCGGAGGGGCGCGTGTTCAGACTAGGCGACATCGCGACGGTCAAGCGCGGCTACGAGGACCCGCCGACCTTCCTCGTGCGCGAGGGCGGCAAGCCTGCCATCGGGCTCGGCGTCTCGATGGCGGACGGCGCCAACATCATCACGTTAGGCGAGAACCTGAAAGAGGCGATGACGTCGATCACGGCGGAGCTGCCGGTCGGCATCGAGGTCACCCAGATCGCTGATCAACCCCATATCGTGGATGAGTCGGTTTCGGAATTCGTCAAGAGCTTCGGTGAGGCGCTTGCTATCGTCTTGGTCGTGGGCTTCCTGTCGCTCGGCTGGCGCACCGGCATTGTCGTCGCTCTGTCGGTGCCGCTCGTCCTCGCCATCGTGCTTCTCGTCATGTACGCCGCCGGACTCGACCTGCACCGCATCACGCTCGGCGCGTTGATCATTGCTCTCGGGCTGCTCGTCGACGACGCGATCATCGCCATCGAGATGATGGTGGTGAAGATGGAGCAGGGATGGGATCGCGTGCGAGCGGCGACTTACGCCTGGACCTCCACCGCGTTCCCGATGCTGACCGGAACGCTGGTCACCGCGGCGGGCTTCTTGCCGGTCGGTTTCGCCAAGTCGAGCTCCGGCGAATACGCTGGCGGCATTTTCTGGGTCGTCGGCCTCGCGCTAATCGCCTCCTGGATCGTCGCCGTGGTCTTCACGCCTTATCTCGGCCTCAAGCTCCTGCCGGATTTCACCAAGCACCGGGCTCACGACAATCCTGATGCGATCTACGACACCCGCATCTACCGTGCGCTGCGCCGCTCGATCGAACGCGCTTTGCGTTGGCGCAAGACCGTCATTGCCACCACGGTCGTCATGTTCTTCGCGGCCATCGCTGGTTTCGGCCTGGTGCAGCAGCAGTTCTTTCCGACCTCGACCCGGTCCGAATTGTTCTTTGAGATGCGGCTCCCGGAAGGCACGGCGATCGGCGTGACCGACAACGCCGCGAAGAAGGCCGAGAGCCTGCTTGCCGGCGATCCCGACATCGTCACCTACACCACATATGTGGGCCAGGGCTCGCCACGCTTTTGGCTTGGCCTCAATCCGGTGCTGCTGAACCCGAATTTCGCTCAGATTGTCATCGTCACCAAGGATCTGGAGGCCCGCGAGCGCGTAAAGGCGCGGCTCGAAAAAGCCCTCGCCGATGGGGCCTTGCCTGAAGCACGGACCAGGGTTGACCGCTTCGTGTTCGGTCCGCCGGTCGGCTTTCCCGTGCAGTTCCGCGTAATCGGCCCCAATCCGATGAAGGTGCGCGAGATTGCCGAGCAGGTCCGCCAAGTCATGGCGGCAAATCCCAAGATCGTCGACCCGCATCTCGACTGGAGCGAGCAGGTGAAGTCGATCCGCCTCGAGGTCGACCAGGACCGCGCCCGCGCGCTTGGGTTGACGCCACAGGACGTGGCGCAGACGCTGCAGACGCTGCTCTCGGGGCTGACCATCACGCAATATCGTGAGGGCATCGAGCATATCGACGTGGTGGCGCGCGCCGTCCCGAACGAGCGTCTCGAGCTTGGCCGGCTGCCGGCGCTGACCATCACCACGCGAAACGGCGTCCCGGTGCCGCTGTCGCAGATCGCACGCCTCCATTACGAATTCGAGGAGCCGATCCTGTGGCGCCGCAATCGCGACCTGGTTCTCACCGCGCGTGGCGACATTGTCGACGGCGTGCAAGCGCCGGATGTCAGCACCGAGGTTCTCGCGAAGCTCGGCGGGATCGAGGATGCGCTGCCGTACAGTTACCGCATCGAGACCGGCGGCTCGATCGAAGAAAGCGCCAAGGCGAATGTCGCTCTGGCGGCTGTGTTCCCAGCCATGGCGGTGGCGATGTTGGCGCTGCTGATGATCCAGCTCCAGAGCTTCTCGCGGTTGGCCTTGGTGTTCGTGACGGCGCCGCTCGGGATCATCGGCGCCACCGGGGCGCTGCTCCTATCCAACCAGCCGTTCGGTTTCGTAGCGCTGCTCGGCCTCATCGCGCTTGCCGGGATGATCATGCGCAACACCATTATCCTGGTCGATCAGATCGACCACGACATCGCCGAAGGCCACGGCCGGCATCGCGCCATCATCGACGCCACGGTGCGGCGCGCGCGGCCGGTGTTGCTCACAGCGCTCGCCGCCATCCTCGGCATGATTCCGCTGGCACGCAGCGTCTTTTGGGGCCCGATGGCGATTACCATCATGGGCGGCTTGTTCGTGGCGACCTTGTTGACGCTGCTGGTCGTGCCCTCGCTCTACGCGCTATGGTTCCGGGTGCGCGCAGACGAGTCCGAGAATATTTTCGTCGACCGTCCGCGATTGACGAATCAGATCCGGGGCGCGATGCCCATCCCAATCGCAGCGGAATAGCGGGAGCGGTTGAGAATTGCATTGCGGAGAAGCACGTTGAGGGATTTGATCGCCGCTGGAACAGCTTAACTACGCGGATTATTGGGTCCGAGGACTGGGAGGCCCTCTGCATGGAAGAGCAAACAGTGACGGTTGCAGGTCCTGGAATTGGACCTATTTTCTCGTCCACGCGTAATTGAAGCGCGCTCGGATAGGTGGCTGCGGGTCTCCGCAACCAATTAAACTCCTGCATCTAACCACAAATTTCACGAAGGACGCCGCGGCTCATTGCGGCCGAGGCGCCTCTCTTCCAAGCTGGGCGGAATGGTGGTGGCGGCGCCGCCTTCACCTAGCCACGCTTGCCTCAACCTGCTGGACACTCAGCCGCGGACCACTGTTCAACCATGCCGTTGCCGTCACGGTTAGGATCAGCACCGCGACTGCAATGAAAAGGTCTCGGATCATCGCGTGACCTCCCTCGATGGTTCCGGTCCCTGCAAAAACCACGACCGATGGCCGGAAGTTCCCAAGGACAACGACATGGACAACACGACGCTTCTCATCCTTATCATGGTGGTTTTGATAGTGCTCGGTGGCGGCTGGTCATCGCGTCGGGCTGCACGCCCTAAATTTCTCGAGACCTTCGGCTACCGTGCGGGCGATTCGAGCAATCGCTTCGTCGACCAGCGTTGATCTGGCATCACCAAGCCGTTCGATGCTTGCCTGCAGGGTATCCAGTCTCTCGGTGAGTCGTTCGATCTCTGGGTCCTGCCGAAAGGTTCCTTCTGCCCTAGCCTGCTTTAGTGTTTTCGCCAGCGCACGGACATCTCCACCGACACTCTGGATGCCGGCGAGGAGCTGTCCCGGGCTCGACATTGATTCGGGAAAGCACCGCATCCGTCATCGTCTCGGAGACATTTTCGGCAAGATGCGTGACCTTTGACGTCGCGACCAGGGCAAGAATAGCCGCGACGATAACCAGTATGGCGGTCCCGTTGATTAACGCCATCAGCAACTGACGTGGCAACCGCCGCAATCGTAGTGAAAGCTCGTTGCTATCTGGTGCTGGCAAGGAAGGCCTCCTGTCGTGTTGGCGTCGCAACCTCACATTGACGGGCACCTGAACCTAATCGTAGGCCCCCCGCATGGGCGGTTCCCACTCAGGCCCCGACTGAAGGTGACGCTGTGAAAAGTTAGTGCCAATTGCGCGGACTCGAGGTTCGGCATTAGAATTTGGCTATGAGGCGTCTTGGTCTAGCTCTCTTGCTTTCCGGTCTCGCTACGAGTGGCGCAATCGCCGGTAGCGAATTGTCCTCTTGCCTGGACCCGTCCACAAAGCTCGATGCCGGAGGAGATGTTTCCGACAAGGAATTGGCGGCTGCCCGGCAAGCCTGTGCGCACCTGCAACAGTCCGGCTTGGACGCGGGAACCCGCGTCAGGGTTGACCATGCTGCATCAATACTAAGCGACGAGCAGCAACGCCGTCAGGCCTCGCACCGCTGACCTGGCTACCCCCAAAGGTGAGTTCCAAGTTCCACAAAGAACCACCGGCCGCAGCTGAATGGCCAAGGCCGCAGTCCTTTTCTACGGCCGGTTTCCTGCGGGGAGCAATCGCTCCGGCGATGCTAATACCGGTAATAGCGGCGATGGTAATACCGGTGATGGTTAATAAGGGTAGTAATAGCGATGTGGTAGTAGGGACGGTAATACCGGTGATGGTAATGCCGATAATAATATGCCGAGGCGGGCATCGGTGCGAGCAAGCCTAGCCCGACGGCACAGCAAATCGATAACCGTTTCATCGAACGCCTCCCTTGCCAAGACCGACTTTAGCGGGTTGAACGACCTGGGTCTGTTCTATTCCGAACGAGAGCAAAGCTATACTGGTTAAATCGGCTTCGCATCACCGGGGCTGCGGCTCCAGATCGCCACTCCGATAGTTTCAGGGCGAGCGAGATTCCTGGTAAGCTATACCTCGGCTAGGCGGCGGTGACCGTCAGCGTCGTGCTCACCGATCAAGCCTTTGACAACGATTGCTGACTGGAAGGAGCGCAGGATCGCCTTGAAGGAAATCCATTCTTGAAAGGATACATAGGAGGAAACAATGATCAGATTGATCTGTGCCGCCTTTCTCTTGGTCATCGCAACATCGGCGCAGGCCACACCGCTCGCTCCCCTTCATCAGCCAAACGGTATGATCACGCAAGTCCGCGAAGCATGCGGGGCGGGTATGCACATGGTCAATGGTACCTGCGTGCGGACTGCTGCTCGCCGGAACGCCGCCAGGTGTGCGGTCGGGATGCGTACAGTGGGTGGTCGTTGCGTTAAATGAAATAACACCTGACACAGGGCCAGGACGGGAAGAGCGGAGTTCGCTACCTCTTTTCCCGCCTCGGCCTGCCGCTGCCGGTTATTTCGATTGCGTCTACCAGGCCGCAAACCGCTAATTGCGGCAAGAGGCGTGCAGGCGCGGAGTTGTCCCGATGTTCGGGAGTGAGGCCTCGTGCTGCGCCAATTCCTAGTGGCCGCTGCGGCTAGTATCTGCGCAATCGTGATCCACGCGCTGGTCATGACGGCAGTGATCCGGGCGTCGCAAGCAACGGCTGCGAAGGTCGCTACGCGGCCCAACCTGCTCCTGATCGCCGTGATGGTTGCCACAGTGTCGGTGCTAATGGCCGCCCACACCTGCGAGGTGATCGTCTGGTCCCTCACTTACCGTCTTGTCGACGCAGTACCAGCCGCCACTAATTTTTTGTACTTCGCATTCGTCAACTACACGACGCTCGGATACGGCGATGTCCTTCCGGTCGAGCGCTGGCAGCTGCTGGGGCCGATTACGGCGATGAACGGAGTGCTGCTGTTCGGCTGGTCTACGGCCGTCATCTTCGAGGTGCTGCGCAAAACGATGGCTGTCAAGGCTTCGGCCACCGCCAGTCATTCGAGGAACCGTGGTCTTCCTCGGAGAGGCCGCGTCTAGATCCCGAGGGGACTGTCAGATGCAGGACGCCAAGAGCGAGCATCCAGATACGGGCCTGAGCAGGTGGATCCCGGCGCTACGCTGGCTGCCGGCTTATGAGCGTCCTTGGTTGCGGGGGGATCTTGTCGCCGGAATCACTTTGGCCGCCTATCTGCTGCCGGCCGCGCTCGGCGATGCGTCCCTTGCGAACCTGCCGCCTGAGGCCGGCCTCTACGCCTGCCTGTTCTCTGGCTTGGTCTTCTGGCTTTTCTGCAGCTCCCGGCACACGGCCATTACGGTCACTTCCGCTATTTCGCTGCTGGTCGGCGCCTCGTTAGCCGAGATCGCCGGCGGTGATGTTACCCGCTTCAGCGCGCTCGCGGCGGGCACCGCCGTCCTCGTCGCGGTCATTGCGCTGATCGCGTGGGCGGTGCGAGCCGGCGCGATCGTCAACTTCATCTCCGAAAGCGTCATGGTCGGCTTCAAATGCGGGGTGGCTCTCTTCCTCGCCAGCACGCAATTGCCGAAATTGCTGGGGCTTCACGGCGCGCATGGCGACTTCTGGGAGAACACGCGCCATTTCCTCGCTCATCTGAGCGAGACAAATCTCTCTTCGCTTGCAATCGGGCTTGCCGCGCTTACCATACTCATTCTCGGCAAGATCTTTCTGAAGCACAAACCGGTCGCACTTTTCGTCGTCATCGGCGGCATTGTGGCTTCGATGCTGCTCGGCCTCGATGCCAAGGGCGTCAAGCTTCTCGGCGAGGTGCCTCAGGGGCTTCCGGGCGTCGGGATTCCCGATATTTACTGGTCCGACGTCAATGCATTGCTGCCGCTTGCGCTAGCCTGCTTCCTGCTCGCCGCCGTGGAGACGGCTGCCATCGGCCGCACTTTCGCCGCCAAGCACGGCGGCCGCCTCGATGCGAACCAGGAGTTCTTGGCCCTCGCCGCATCCAACCTGGCGGCAGGCCTTGGCCGCGGATTTCCCGTGAGCGGGGGCATGTCCCAATCGCTGGTCAACGAGGAAAGCGGCGCGCGGACTCCGCTGTCGGGCGCCATCGCCGCTGCATTCATCCTCATTGTCGTTTTATTTCTTTCGCACCTGTTGAGCGCTCTTCCCCAGCCTGTCCTTGCAGCCGTCGTTCTTATGGCCGTCGCCGGGCTGTTCCAAGTCGCGGCGCTAAAGCATCTTTGGTTTGCGAGCCGGCCCGATTTCGTGGCGGCAATAGCAACTCTTTTCGGAGTGCTTGGCTCCGGCCTTCTGCGCGGCGTCATGATCGGCGCGGCCATCTCACTCGTGCAGCTAATGCGCCGCACCTCGCGTCCCCACGTCGCCTTGCTCGGCCGCATTCCTGGTACGCGCCGTTTCTCCGACATGGAGCGACATTCAGACAATGAGGCAATACCAGGCGCGCTGATCTTCCGGCCGGAATCGAGCCTCGTCTATTTCAACATTGACCACGTCTGCATGACGATCCTCGACCGGGTGCGGCAGGAACCAATTCCGCCGCGCCTCGTCGTTCTCGATCTATCGGCCGCGCCGTTCGTCGATTTGCAAAGTGCGCACGCACTTGCCGGGCTTGCCGACGAGCTCGGCAAGGCAGGCAGCGGTTTGCAAGTGGTGGAAGCCCGCTCAGGGGTAAGAGATCGTTTGCATGGGGAGGGTCTCGACGCCCGGCTCGGTGGCATCAACCGGTTCATGACCGTCGCCGACGCCCTAGACAGATCATAGACCGCACTCAGTGAAGAGGACTAAGGTGCCCTCAGAACCGGACCAGGAGCGTGTGATAGCAATCAAAGACCCCAGGCACCCATGAAAACCATTTCCCTCCCAGACGCCGTCGCCCTGATTCCCGACGGCGCGAGCCTCATGATTGGTGGGTTTA
Source organism: uncultured Alphaproteobacteria bacterium (assembly GCA_963757555.1). Classification (GTDB taxonomy): domain Bacteria; phylum Pseudomonadota; class Alphaproteobacteria; order Rhizobiales; family Methyloligellaceae; genus Methyloceanibacter. Next base: position 365,731 of record CAVWRU010000009.1, on the reverse strand, counting down.
TGGCCGTCGGTACGCCTGAGCGCGTGATCGACGAACTCGTGCGTAAGGGCAAGCGTAATCTAACAGTCATCGCCAACGACACGGCGATGCCCGGCAGGGGAATCGGCAAGTTGGTAAGCGCGGGCCTGATCAGCAGGACGATAGCAAGCCATATCGGTCTTAATCCGGAAACCCAACAGCAGATGATCGCGGGCACGATGACGGTCGATCTTGTGCCGCAGGGTACACTCATCGAGCGCATCCGTGCAGGCGGTTTCGGACTAGGCGGAATCTTCACTCCGACTGGCGTCGGGACCGTTGTCGAAGAGGGCAAACGCAAGATCGACGTGGATGGAAAGACCTACCTTCTCGAGACCGCCCTACGCGCGGACTTCGCGCTGGTGCATGCGTTTCTCGCCGACTATCTCGGCAACCTCTCCTATGCGCTGACCGCGCGCAACTTCAATCCGGTCATTGCGATGGCGGCGGACACGGTCATCGTGACAGCCGAGCATATCGTGCCAGTGGGCGTCATCGCACCCGACCACGTAGTGACGCCCGCCCCGGTCGTCGACTACCTCATCGCTAATGAGTAGAGCCGATGGACGCACAAACTGTTATCGCCAAGCGCATCGCCAAGGAGCTTCGTTCGGGGATGCTTGTCAATCTCGGCATCGGCATTCCGACGCTGGTGGCGAATTATGTCCCGGAGGGTGTGAGTGTATTCTTTCAGTCGGAGAACGGGTTGATCGGCACCGGCCCGATTCCTGAGGAGGGCATGACCCACCCAACGCTCACCGACGCGGCCGGGCACCCGGTAAGTGCGCTGCCGGGCGCAAGCACGTTCGACAGTGCCATGTCGTTCGGCCTGATTCGCGGCGGCCATCTCGACATGACCGTGCTGGGCGGGCTGCAGGTAGATGGGCAAGGACATCTTGCGAACTGGACCATCCCCGGCAAGATGGTGCCAGGAATGGGTGGTGCAATGGATCTTGTTTCGGGAGCGAAGCACGTCATCGTGGCCATGCAGCACACCGCCAAGGGCAAACCGAAAGATCGTCAAGCAATGCTCCCTGCCGCTCACGTCGCTGCGACAAGTTGATCTGGTTGTGACTGAGCTCGCGGTGATTGCTTTCCCCGCCAACCGCGCGACTTTGATCGAAACCGCGCCCGGAGTTTCAGCGAAAGACGTAATCGCGGTCAACCGAGGCCGAGCTCGTCGTGCCCCAGAGCGTTCCGCAGATGAACATTTGAATCGATTACCGCTTGCCAGAAGCATTGGTATCCGAGGCACAAATGGCAGATCGAGCTCGAATGGAAATGCAATATTTGGACACGAAAATTAGCGATGCGATTGGTACCATTGTCATAGACCATCCAGAAAAGCGGAACGCGCTGTCGACGCAACTCATCGATGCAATCGTAGAAACGCTGGATCACTTCTCGCGCGAGCATGTGCGGGTTGTTGTGTTGCGCGCCCAGCCAGGAGTCAAAGTATGGTCTTCGGGACACGATGTAGGAGAATTACCCGAAGGTGGCCGTGATCCGCTCGGGTGGGACGACCCCTTACGCTACCTTGTCAGAGCTATTGAGGAATTCCCCGGGCCTATGGTTGCTCTTATTGAGGGAGGAGTGTGGGGAGGAGCTTGTGAGGTGGTTTTTGCCTGCGATCTTGTCATCGCAGCGCCAAGCGCCACCTTCGCGGTAACGCCCGCTAAGCTCGGCGTGCCTTACAACGTCACGGGCATGCTCACTTTTCTCAATGCGTGTTCGCTCCGCATCGTAAAGGAGATGACTTTCACAGCGAAGCCAATCTCGGCGGAGCGCGCCGAAAAACTTGGCATCATTAACCATATGGTGCCCCAGGAACAACTTGAGACTTTTACTTATGAGCTCGCTCGCGACATCGCTGAAAATGCGCCGCTCTCAGTCGCCGTGATGAAGGAACAACTGCGAATGCTCGCAGGCGCTCACCCGATGAGTCCCCGACGCTTTGAGCGTGTTCAAGGATTGAGGCGCATCGTTTATGATAGCGAGGACTATGCAGAGGGTGTTCGGGCCTTCAAGGAAAAGCGCAAGCCGAAGTTCAGTGGGCGTTGACTGCAGTGATCGGACCGTCGGTCCAGCCAAAATCTCGGCACTCAACAAGTTGAGGTGGCGACATGGGACACCAGAGTAATCCGGGACGCTCCGCGTCCGAGGACGCGCCGCACGCACTACCTGATGATAGCGAAAAGCCGAAGCTCGAGCGCAAGGAGTACGAGAAGGTCCTGCGGGAGCTTCAGATGGAACTGTGCTCCGTCCAAGATTGGGCCAAGCAGACGGGTCAGCGGATCGTTGTCGTCTTCGAGGGCCGTGACGCTGCGGGCAAGGGTGGCACCATCCGCGCGATGACCGAACGGGTGAGCCCGCGCGCGTTCCGTCTTGTGGCGCTGCCCGCACCTTCCGACCGGGAAAAATCACAAATGTACGTGCAGCGTTACCTCGCGCATTTTCCGGCTGCCGGAGAGATCGTGATCTTCGACCGAAGCTGGTACAACCGCGCCGGCGTGGAACATGTCATGGGTTTCTGCACTAAGGAGCAGCACAAGCATTTTTTGGAAGTGTGTCCCAAATTCGAAAGACACGTTGTCGACAATGGCATACGCCTCATCAAGTATTGGCTAGAGGTCAGCAACAAGGAACAGAAGCGCCGCTTCGAAGCTCGGGTCGAGGATCGCCTGCGGCAGTGGAAGCTCAGCGATATGGACCTTCCGTCGCGCGAACGATGGTACGACTACTCACGCGCCAGGGACCTTATGCTGGAGGCGACGGACACTGATTTTGCGCCCTGGTACGTCGTCCGTTCGGACGACAAGCGGCGCGCGCGGCTGAATGTCATTTCGCATTTCCTCAGCTTGCTACCCTACGAGGCGCCGACACGTAAGAAGGTCAAGCTGCCCAATCGCGACAAGAAAAATGAGTATGACGACGCGGCAACGATCGAGAACCGTCGCTGGATCAAAGAGAAATATTGACGCAGATTGGGTGCGGCGGCGCTCGAAAGCCTTCGGCGTAAAATGGACGGCCTTGACCGCTCCGACCGGTTTTGCAACGTGGGCCTCGGCTCGATCGCGTTCGGCGTCGCCCTTGCGGGCCTGGCCTGCGGACGCGGCTTTCTCATCCCGCTTGCGATCGCCATTCTACTGTGGAACCTGCTCGAAGCTGTCATCGAGCGATTTACCCGCATTCGCGTTGCAGATTTCAGCTGCCGCGGTGGCTTGCTGCGTTGCTCGGAATCGCCGTTGTTGTCCTGGGCCTTTACATCATCCAGTCAATTCTCGTCGACCGGATCGATTCCATCGGGTCTGCCTGGCCGCGCTATATGTCACGCTTGGAGTTGATTGTCGGCGACCTTACTCAGTGGCTCGGGGCTGAGCAGTCCGCGAAACTGAGACAGGCAATCATGGGGATCGATCTCACCCGTCGAATCGCCGGGTTGGTCTCCTCCGCACAGTCCTTCTTCGTCAGCTTCCTGCTCGTCATCGCTTATGTCGGGTTTCTCTTCGCGGAAAGCACCTATATGCGGCAGAAGATCGTCGCAATGTTTCCCGACGTCGCCCGGGCGCGCAAGGTAAGCTCGGTCCTCGGGGCGGTTTCGGCAAGCGTGCGCCGCTATATCTGGATCAAGACCGTGGTCAGTACGCTCACGGCGGTCGCATCCTATGCCGTACTCAGGCTGCTCGGCGTCGATTTTGCCGCGACCTGGGTACTGCTGATTTTCCTGCTGAACTACATTCCGAATATCGGTTCGATCGTCGCCGTATTGTTCCCGCGCTCGTGGCCCTGGTGCAGTTCGACACGCTCGGCCCCTTTGTCGTGCTCGTCCTCAGCCTGACCGCCATTTAACTCGCTGTCGGCAGCACGTTAGAACCGATGCTGATGGGTCACACGCTCAACATGAGCCCGTTCGCCATCATCCTTTCGCTCGCATTCTGGGGAGCAATCTGGGACATCGTGGGCATGTTCTTGAGTGTGCCCATCATGGTGCTGGTGATGATTGTCTGCGCCCATGTCCCAAGTTGGCGATGGGTGGCCATTCTGCTGTCGAAGGATGGTCAGGTCGACGCCTAGTTGCGCTCAGCGTCCGGCTCAAGCGCAAGCGTCACGTGAAGGATATTGCCATCACGCTTGAGGTGCATCGGCATGCCGCTGCGCCGAAAGACGGCAAGCATCGGCTGATTTTCGGCAAGCATCTCCGCGTCGAACCGTGACACGCCGACCTCACGAGCGATCCTCACGAGATGTCTCAGGACGACAGACGCGATGCCGCGACCCCGATAGTTGCCCTCAGTCATGAAGGCGATCTCGGCTTGATCCGAACCTGCTCCCTCAAATGCATAGCGCCCTCCGCCAATCAGAATTTCGCCACCCACTTCTCGCGTGGTGACTACGAGTGCAACAATCCGACTGAAATCGACATCGGTCAGTTGCTCGAGTTCGCTGTCGGTCAGCTCTTTCTTGGGGCTGAAGAAGCGTCGATACACCGATTCCCGGTCGAGGCTCTTGAAGGCTTCCAGCAGGCGGCTCTTGTCGTCTCGCCGAATAGCCCTAATGGTGACAGGGGTGCCATCGCTTAGGATTTCGCTTGCACTGTAGTTTTGCAGATCCATCGCCGCACGATCAATCGATGATGTGATAGCCGCCGTCGACATAGAGCGTCTCGCCGGTGATCAGCTTCGCCCCGTTCATGGAGAGGAACGCCACCGCAACGCCGACATCTTCGATCGACACAAGGCGCCGGGATGGGGCCTTCTCCTGAGCCTTGGCGATCAATTCGTCGAAATCGGTGAGACCGGACGCCGCGCGCGTCTTGAGCGGCCCCGGCGAAATCGCATGCACCCTGATGCCCTTTGGACCGAGCTCGGCCGCGAGATAACGGACAGCGGCCTCGAGCGCCGCCTTCACCGGCCCCATCATGTTGTAATGCTCCACCACCATCTGAGACCCATAATAGGTCATGGTGGAAAGCGTGCCGCCGTCCTTCATCAGCGGCTCGGCGAGCTTTGCCATGCGGATGAACGACCAACAGGAAACGTCCATCGCAAGGAGGAAGCCCTCTTTCGAGCAGTCCACCACGCGCCCTTGCAGATCGGCCTTCGGTGCGGAGGCGATGGAATGCACGCAAATATCGAGCTTGCCCCACTGCTCTTTGATGGTGTCGAAGACAGCCTCCAACTGGCCCTCGACCTGAACGTTGAGCGGCATGAAGATCGGGGCTTCGACCTCCTTGGCCAGAGGCTCGACATGAGGCCTTGCCTTGTCGTTCAGGTAGGTAATGGCGAGGTCGGCGCCGAAAGCTCGAAAAGCCTTGGCGCAGCCCCAGGCGATCGATTGGCCGTTGGCGATGCCGGCGACGAGCGCCTTCTTGCCCTTCAATAGCGGTAAGGCGGAAATGTCGATCATGCGTGCTTCTCCTCGACCAGGGTTGTTGCTTGCGTGCGCAGGACACGCAAAGTGTGCCGCGCGATCATCAGTTCCTCGTCGGTGGCGATGACGTAGCACGAGATGCGCGAGCCCGGAGCCGAGATCCGCCTGGCGTCCTTGGCGTTTGCCTCAGCATCAAGTGTAAGGCCGAGCCAGGAGAGCCGCCGCGCTACGGCCTCCCGGATTGCAGGTGCATTCTCGCCGACGCCGGCGGTGAACACGAAGCCGTCTATGCCGCTCATGGAGGCCGCAAGCATGCCGGTGAAGAGCGCAATACGATAGACGAAATAGTCGAGCGCGAGCTTGGGGCGCGGATCTGAGCTCCGAAGCAAGTCTCGGACGTCGTTGCTCACGCCGGAGAGGCCCTTGAGACCGGAGTCGTAATAGAACAGATGCTCGATGTCGCCAGCACTCATGCCCTTCTCGGTCAGGAGATAGAGCACGATGCCGGCGTCGAGCTGGCCGGGACGCGTTCCCATGGGCAGGCCGTCGAGAGCGGTGAACCCCATGGTGCTCTCGACACTCTTCCCAGCGTTGATGGCGCACATGGAGGCGCCACTGCCGAGATGGGCCACGACGACGCGCCCCTTTGCAATGTCAGGCGCCAGTTCCGGCAGCCGGCTCGCGACATATTCGTAGGACAGCCCGTGGAAACCGTAACGGCGGACGCCTTCCTGGTAGAAGCGTTCAGGCAGCGCGTAGCGGTCGGCGATCTCCGGGTGTCCGCGATGAAACGCCGTGTCGAAGCAGGCGACTTGCGGAAGCTGCGGTTGCCTCTGTCTGAGCGTGCGAATAGGGCCGAGATTGTTCGGCTGGTGAAGAGGAGCGAGCGGCGCGAAAGCCTGGAGCCGCTCGATCACGGCGTCGTCGATGAGGATCGGCTCGCTGTAGTCAGGGCCGCCATGCACCACGCGATGGCCGACAGCAATCGGCAAGCTTCCAATCTCAGCGCGCAGGAATCCCACGACCTTGGCCAGCGCCGCGGGCACATCGGCCACGTCCGCGCCGGGCCAGGTCTGGTCGCTCAGCGTCTCGCCCTTGACGCCCTTGGCGAAAAGCCGCGGATGGACGCCGATGCCTTCAATCTGGCCTTTCAGGAGGCGCTGCAGCCGGTCGTGTTCGCCGACCGAGAACAGCTGAAACTTGATGCTCGAGCTGCCGGCGTTGACGACGAGGATGGTGTCAGACACGGCTCAGGCCCGGATCGGCTGCTTCGCCATTTGGCTGTGGCGCAGCAGCGCCGCCACGGCGCAGGAGGCCATTCGTGTCCGCACATGGTCGGCCCGCGAGGTGAGAATGATCGGCACCCGAGCGCCGAGCACGATGCCAGCGGCATCGGCATGGGAGAGGAAGGTCAAGTTCTTGGCCAGCATGTTGCCGGCCTCGAGATCAGGCACCACCAGGATCTGCGCCTGCCCGGCAACCGGCGATTTGATGCCTTTGATGCGGGCAGCCTCGGGGCTGATCGCGTTGTCGAAGGCAAGCGGGCCATCGAGCTCGCCGCCGGTGATCTGCCCGCGATCCGCCATCTTGCAGAGCGCCGCCGCTTCGATGGTCGAGGGAATGGTCGGGGTCACCGTCTCGACGGCGGAAAGAATGGCGACCTTCGGCGTTCCAAGCCCAAGCCCGGCGTAAAGATCGATGGCGTTCTGGATGATGTCGCGCTTCGATACGAGGTCCGGCGCGATGTTCACTGCTGCATCGGTGATAAAGAGGGTCTGCGGATGACCGGGGACGTCCATGACGAAGACGTGGCTGACGCGCCGCCCCGTCCGTAGCCCGGTCTCGCGCTTCATCACCTCCGAAAGCAGCTCATCGGTGTGGAGGCTCCCCTTCATGAGGAGATCAGCCTTGCCGGTGCGCACGAGCTCGACAGCCTTCTCGGCGGCGGCCTGACTGTGCGGCACGTCGACGATCTCGATGTTGCCGAGGTCGAGCGAGAACTCTTTGGCCACAGCGGCAATCTTGTCTTTGGGGCCGACGAGGATGGGCTTGATCAACCCGGCCTCGCCGGCTTCCACAGCGCCTCTAAGCGAAGTCTCGTCGCAAGGATGCGCCACGGCGGTCGCAATCGGCTGCAAGCTCTTCGCTGCGGCGATCAGGCGGTCGTATTTTTCGTGCCGACGCAAGCTCGACGCCGTTGAGTTCTCGTTCATGGCTCGATCCTTCAGCTCAGATTGCGCGAATGGGGCCGATGCGGCTTCGCTGCCGGCTGCGCCGGGCGAGCAGGCTGCGCGCGATGCTCCTTCGGCGCACCGTTCTTGGGAGCTTTGGCCGCCTTCCTGGACTCGAGCATCGCCGTGATATCGCCGACGCGCGCCTTGCCGAGCTTGCTTTCCACGCCGACGACTTCGATGAGCTTGCGCAGAACGTTTCCCATGCGCGTGGCAAGTTCAGGATCTGCGTCGAGCATGACCGGGATGGCTTCGACGGCGCTGCGCTCATCGAGTAGCAAAGTGAAGAATTGATCGCGCACCATCGTCTTGAAGTCTGCAAGGGAGAGACCGGCTCCGGCTTCTTCGCGCATCCGTTCAAGCAGGCGGAAGCCTCGCTCATCGGCGACACCCTCCGGCAAGCGGACATAGAGGAGTGCTCGGATCGCCGCTTCGCGCGGACCGCCTTGCGCGATGTTTCGCGTAAGCTCATCGATCCGCTGGGCAACGAAGGCGCGGTAGACCGAGTCGACACCGGGCCGGCGACGTGGAGAAGCGTCGGAGGCCTTAAGCCCAACCATCGCCTGCAACAGCGGCGAGCCGTACACGGCGTGAAACGCCGCCTCCAGGGAACGGTCCCGCATGTCGCGGTAGGCGTCGAGAGAGGATTCGATTGCCTTACCGATCCGTTCTTGTGCCTGCCAAAGCGCGTTGTCGGGGGTCACAGGCTGACGGTTTTTGCGCACGTTTTCGGCCATTGAGGAGACGGACTTCAAAAGGGGGTTGGCCGGCTTGAACATCTCGTAGGGCAGCCGGAGCGGGTGCATCTTCCGCATCCATTCGGCGAAACCTGCATTGGCCCAGGCCTTCACCCAAGGCTGCATAAAGGCCCGGTAGAGGCCGAGATTGATCTGCGAGATGCGTGCCACCGCCGCAAATTGGCGCTCATCCTCAACGCTATTGCCGCCGAAAGCTCGGATATCGTCGAGTGTTCGCGCCTCGAAGCGGACGAGATAGTCGCCGCCAACCAGATCATCGGCGCCATGACCGGCTGCCTCCTTCGGCGTCATGACCGCCTCGTAGAGACCTGGCGGCAGCACGTCGATGAGGTCGATATTGCTGGCAAACTCATCATGCTCTTTCTTCGCTACCGAGCCTGAGACGAAAATGCCAAGATGGCCGATCGACTCGTGCACGGCATAGATGATGGTTTGCCCGTGGGCCCGGATATCTTCGACGCTGCCGTAGAGGTCGAGGATCCAGTCGAGGGCCTGGGAGGGCGGCGTGATATTGTCGGCCTTCGAGCAGAACACGATGATCGGCGAGCGGATGCTGCGCAGATCCACGCTCTCGCCGTCAGATGTGACGATATCTGCAGTCGCGAGCTTATTGCCGATGAATAGCTCATCCGCGATGAACTGCATCTCCTCGGCGTTGAGGAGGATATGCCCGCCCCACCATTTCTCGAATTCGAGGTAGCGGGGGGCTTCGGTGTCGACCTTGGCGTAGAGGTTGTACTGCTTGGTCCAGTAGGTGTTGGCGGGGTTGAGGTTCTCGAAATTGCTGACGAGCCAGGCGCCGTCGAACTTGCCGGCGCCGAGATCGCCCATCAACGCCGTGAGCCAAGTGCCTCCAAGCAGGCCGCCGGTATAGCGCATGGGATTTTCGCCGCGCACGCCAGCCCAATAGGAGAGCGGCGAGCCGGCGACGATGATCGGACCAAAAAGATCGGGCCGTTTGGCTGCGACCATCATTACCGCCCAGCCTGCCTGGCAATTGCCGACGACTGCCGGCTTGCCATTGGCTTCCGGGTGAAGCGCGATGACGCGCTCGAGAAACGCGGACTCCGCCGCCACGATGTCCTCAATGGTCTGTCCAGGGACCGGCTCGGGCAGGAAGCCGATGAAGTAACAAGGATGGCCTGCTTGGAAGGCGACGCCGATCTCGCTCTGGGCCTTGAAGCCACCGATGCCGGGTCCATGTCCGGCGCGTGGATCGACGATCACGAATGGCCGCTTTTTGTCATCGATTTGCACGCCTTTCGGCGGTGTGACGCGAGCCAACACGTAATTGACCGGACGCGGAAGCTTGCGTCCGTCCATCACCAGATCGGCGCCGAATTTGAGAACGTGCGGAGCTGCCTTGGCGGCGTGCTCCTCGTATTGCTTGCTCCGTTGCTGCATGACGTCGAGGAACAGAACCCCGCGCTGCCAGGCATCGACCCAATACGACCAAGCATCCAAAGCCGGATTGAACGTCCACGGGATCGTCGCCGCGCGCGGCTTGACTTGAATTTCTCGACTGGTCATCGGATGGTCCTCCTCGAAACTGCAAAGGCGCGCCGGCGAACGACGGCCGCCTTGAGCCAAATTAACCCCCCGATTCCCTTGATAATCAGCATATCGCCGCGTCGATACGCTTGGTCGCTCAGGCCCATTTCAGTGTGATGCCGACGTCGCCCGGCATGCCGTCCGGAAACTCCACGATCTGAAATCGGATCTTGTATCCGCGCGGGCGAAGCTGCCTCTCCCAGAACTGATACATCTCTTTCGGCAGGCCGGTAAGGGTCGTCTCCCAACCGGGCTCCTGCTGATTGATGGCACGGCCGTTATCCGTGCAAAGGCTGTTCGGAAAGCGATACACTTGCACCTCGGTGAGGCCGTTGGACACCGCCCGCTCGATGATGTTGGCCACGCGGCGGAGCGCTTCCTCGTCAGACACGCCAGACGGCTTGGTGAGCTTTTCGAGCAGCATCTTTTTCTCGGCTTCCGCCGCTGCCTGGCGGCGCAAATGCTCCGAAGCCTTCTCGGCTTCGGCCAGCGCGAGCTTCTCCATCACCTGCTGAGCACTGGGCAGTGAAAAGCCTTTATCCGCAGCCATTGCCTACCTCCAACCAAACTTCGAACTCGACACCTAACCTAATGACCACCGCCGCCTCCGCCACCGTGGCCTTCGAGGTACACGAAGTTCTGCCAGCTCTTCATGCGCAGCAGAATGCGCCTGATGATGGCGAAGTGGTGCGCATAGGGCGTGTAGACCGCGACTTGCGCCTCCGCTCCGCCGGGAAGGTTGTAGGCGGAGGTGTCTTCCTCGATGTCGATGATGGCGACGGCCCGGCCGCTCGGAATATCACTGCCCATATCCTGCAAAACTCCCGTCGCTTGAAGCTGCCCCGTGGCAATGGCATCAATCACATGCTTCACCTTACCCTTGACGATCCGTCCGGGCAGGGCATCGAAGGCGATCTCCGCCTCGTCACCGGCGCGAACACGCTGCAGCGAGTTCTGCTGGAAGCCGGCAGCAAGCTCCTCATCGTCGGTGTGGATGAACACCATGACAGGACGGAGCGGAGCGGGAACGACATACATACCCGGTCGCAACGCCATTTGCGTCACATAACCCGGACCTGGCGCCCGCATCACGGTTTGATCGAGGTCGTACTGTGCGTCGCTGAGCTCGGCTTGCAGGCGCGCGACCGTGGTGTTGACTCCACCAATCTCTGATTCGTAGGCAAGCCGAGCGCTTTCCGCGGCGGCCTCTGCCTCGGACAAAGCCTGCTTCGCAGCATCCAGATTGCGGGTCGCGACATCGAGCACTGTCTGAGCGACGACTTTCTTTTCGAACAGCGTTGATTGTCTGTCGTATTCAATTTGCGCGAGACTGACTTGAGCCTTCACTCTCTCCACCGCAGCCACGGCTTTATCAAGAGCCGCCTTGAGCTGTTTGACCGTCTGCTCGGCCTCGGCGAGCAGAGCCTTCTTCTGGTCGACGACGTACTGGTAGGGCCGCGGATCGATACGAAACAAAACGTCGCCGTCTTTCAGCGGCGTGTTGGATTTTACCGGCACCTCGATGACGCGCCCCTTGACCGCCGGCATGATCGGGGTGGTCGCGAAATAGATGCGCGCGGTGGCGGTGAAGGGATGGTTGTAGTTCATCACGAGCAAGATCGCCGCTGATCATAAAGATACCGCCGAGCACCGCGGTCGGCAGCGTCCATTTGTTAACCGGGATGCGGAAGATCTTGAACACCGCGACGCAGATCGCCGCGTAGGTGGCGATGAGCAGAAGCTCCATTACTTTGCTCCGCGTTTGACGCTGGTCTCAAGCGGCGTGTTTGCCACGACGTCCGGGCCCTTGGCTCGTGTCTCGACGCGCTCCGGCTTTGGCGGGAGTTCGGCATGTTTCGCGCGTACTTCGAGATCCTGCACCCGTAGTAGCAGATCATCGAGCTTGTCGGAGTAGTTCGCTTCGCCAGCCGCTGCAGTGTCATGACTGAAGCCCCAGCCGCGCTCAGGCCGGTAGAGCATCGCCCAGATCCACAGGAACGGCCAAAGCGCGTGCAGGGTGAACAGGCTCACCCAACCCGCGGCATGGATCGCGTCCTGATGGGGGTGGCCGCGCCTCTTGGCGATCTCATAGGGCACGTCATGGATGGCGATGATCCCGTAGAACAAGGTGATCACCACGAAGATCAGAAGCCCAAGTGCGAAATAATTGAGGAAGGTGTCGAAATCGATGCGTTGCTGGTAGAGGGCTACACCGCCGGCGATCGCGAGGGCTCCCAAGATCAGCGGCGCGAGCACCCATTTGGCGAACCAGACAAAGGATAGAGTGAAGCGTCGTACGTTGTCTCTTGACATACGTCCCTCTCCAAGACGGCAGAACTAAAGAGGCGAGGCACGTTCAGAATCGGCTCAAGGCGCTCGCATCATCGAAAAAGTTCAGACTTGCCGATGCGGCCTTTTGATGCCCATCAAATCAATCATACCATGGCCGGTCTGGGCGCGAAAACACAACTCACCAAGGGCGGGTAGCGGCCGTGTCAAAAAACGGTGCGCTATTTTTGTCCGCCGATGATCGCTTCAACGGACGGCATGAGGAGAGCTTCTGGATTTTTGAAGCAGTAGTTCTCGACCGCATCCGCATCGGCGATCAGCTTTTGGGTGTCGATCATCGTATCGCCGTGCTTGCCATGAAAGTAACCGCTGAGCCACATGGCGATAAATTTTGGATTGGCCACCTGGTATTTGACCCACTGATCGCAGGTTACTTTGGAGAGGTCGAGCGTAACCTGCGCCCGCGCGGCTGAGCTCGTGGCCAGGATAGCGGCCAATCCCAAGATACAATGCACGGCCTTCCGCATGAGCCTAACTCCTCAATTCGCCTCACCGGCTCAAACTCATCGCGAACTTACCCTGTTGCAGGTCAATTCGCAGGTCGCTCATCCTTCGTTACTCCGCGCCGGACGATCCGCCAAGACCTTGTGTGTCCGCAATGCGAGCAACCGCCAAATCCTCCGGGAGATGATAGAGCGTCTCGATGGTGCGATCGAGTAGATCGAGTTCCAGACGAAGAGCTGGGCAACGACTTTCGGGCAAAGTTTTCATCAGATTATCGAGCATGGCGCGCAGGCGCCGCGCGATCTGAAAGTTCTCGGCCCCATAAAGACGAATCTCCCGACAGGCGAGCTGCACGAAATCATCCCAGTTAGGCGTCGGGAAAACCACCCGTAGGCGCCCAGCGGCGTCCACGATTTGCTCGTCGTGTAAGTGCCGCCTGCCGACATTGCGAAGCAAACGATGAAGTTGATCGATGGCGAGCACCGCTGTTGTTGGGTCATTGATCGCCTTGGACAAGGCCCTAATCGCAATATCCACAATGACGCGAAAGGCAAAGGTGGAGTCCTGCTCGATAGTACGTTCCGGCCCGAAGGCAATTGAGCCTCGCAACCTGCGCTCGTCGAACGCGCTGCCGCCGCCGTGGAGCCGAAAGACCGGCTCGCCACCGGCAACGAAATCGCCGACCCGGGGCTCGACTTCGATCACACCGTCAACCCGACGGGCTTCGGCGAGGAGCGCATCGAGATTTACGGCGAGCACGATAGCTGAGGTGCCCCGATGCGTCACGGTACGGTCGGGCGCGCCGAGATGAGGGCGCCGCGCGGGCGGCGCATCAGCGGCGCTGATCGGCCTGGGATACACGCTCTCGATGACCGAAAGGCCCTTCTCCCCGACGCGCCATAGAATGCTAACCGGGCGCAGCAGTCGGGCTGCGTAGTCGATGAGAAAAAGAAAGGCCATGATCGAGATCAACCCAAGCATCGCAGCAGCCCACATGACGAGACGAGGAACGCTCGAACTCAATGCGAGCCACAGTTCCGAGGGCGAACAGCAGCGTGAAAACGAACAACCCCACGGTGCGACGAATGACGTTGTTACGCAGCAGCGTAGTCGCGATGATCCGCGGCGTCAGTTGGCCGCTCGCGACCTGAATGGCGACGAGCAACGAGCCGAACGTGAACACGATGAAGGAGAGGACCAGCGTGATGATCGTCTGCAGCGCCGTCTGCGTACCCGACAAGCCAAAGGGCCAAGGAGGAATCCACTCAATCCTTGCATCGAGAGTGTTAATGACACGAAACGTCACCTGTTCGAGCAGAAGCGCAATGAACGGAACGATCCAGAGCGAGGATCTGAGGTAGCTCCTGAACGCGTACCACCAGTTCCAGGTCATCTGCTTACCCCCGCCTCGATGATTAGATTGCAAAGTGGGACAACCGAGCTTACCTGATCGGAGCGAGTGCGGGTAGGACTGGCGTTGGGGACGATGGCCACGCAGATGCCGAATCAGCCTCTCACCCGGGCAAATCTGAAAACGCCAAAGGCCGCGGCGATTGCTGGGATGTTGTTCTCCGTTCTGCTGATCGCCGTCTTCTTGCTGTTGCGCACATCGATCCCCGCCGATCCTCAGGAGCCAGGCGCATGGCTCCACAGCAATTCGGGCTCGGTGGCGCTCGCGCTCAACTTGATGCCGTTCGCGGGGATTGCCTTTTTATGGTTCATTGGGGTGTTGCGCGATCGCCTCGGTCAACAGGAAGACCAGTTCTTTGCGACAGTGTTTTTCGGGAGCGGCCTCTTGTTTCTTGCCATGCTGTTTACGGCGGCGGCGCTCGTGGGCGCCATTCTGATCGCGTTCGCCACGCAACCGCAGGAGTTGATCGGATCGGCTACGTTTCACTTCGCACGCGCCGCCGCCTACAGCCTGGTGAACGTTTACATGGTCAAGATGGCAAGCGTCTTCATGATCACGACGTCAACTGTTGCGATCTACACGGGGATTGCGCCGCGTTGGTTGTCGTTTCTCGGCTTCGGGCTGGCGCTAATTCTTCTGTTCGGAAGCTTCTATATCGGCTGGAGCTTCCTCGTGTTCCCGCTCTGGGTATTTTTGCTCAGTGCTTCCATTCTGAAGGACAGCATTCGGCCAGCTTCCTCCGTCCCGCGATAGGGGAATGCATCTCGCGAAAGACACATCATTCCCCTAGATGCTCGTTGAGCCGGCCAAGGCCAAACGATGATCTGGGCGGTTTGACGCGCTCAGATCGGGGAGGGTGCCACGGCGCATCGACAATGCGCTTGCTGCCGTAACTGATGGTGACTCGATTGACCCTCGTCAGGGTCGTGTCATAGTGGCGAGATCGCCACGATTCCTGCCAGAACGCCACGGAGCTCGATCTCGAAACTCCCGTCTACCGCCGTAAAGACAGTGGCCTCAATTAACCTACGGACCAGCTCGGAGGCTTCCCTGCCGATGTCAGGTTTGCGAAGAGAGACCTCTAATCGTTGGACCCTGTGTCGGTAAATTGTCTGGCGACGCGGTCCAACCCCCGACCTCTTCGACGAGCGGCCAAACCCACCAAATGGCGAAGTCTCCTAAATTGTCCGAGGAAGCCAAGGGATTCCTGGACGAAGCCAACGGAGCCAGCAATCCGGCGAGCAGCGCCTGGCTCGCCTTTCTCCTCCTTCTCGCTTATATCGTGGTGACGCTCGCCGGTGTGAGCCACAAGAATTTGCTGCTCAACAGCCCGGTCAAACTCCCCATCATCAATGCCGACATCCCTCTTGTCGGCTTCTTCCAATACGCGCCGGCGATGTTGCTGCTCGTCTATCTGTCGCTGCTCGTTCAGCACGTCATCCTGGCGCGCAAATACCGCAAGTTCACCGACGCCATCGCCCCTTCCGAGTTGGAAGCGGGAACCGAGCACCCAGCCCGTGAACGGGTGCATTCCTACGTGTTCTCGCAGATGCTGGCCGGTCCCGCCCCCAATCTCATCACGAAGTTCATGATGCAGCTGATTGTCTATGTCACCTTCGCCATTCTCCCGGTCATCACGCTGCTCTATTTCCAGATCAAGTTCCTGCCCTACCATGAGGTCTCGATCACCTACTGGCACCGGATCGCCGAGATCCTGGCCTTCGTGATGCTCATCCTCCTCATACCGATCATGCAGCATATCCCTCCGAAGCGGAGGTGGGACATCAAGGTCGGGCCGCACGCGGAAGCCTGGGAGGCCTCCGGCAAGCAGGTCGTCGTGATCCTGCTCCTTCTTCCGCTCGTTGCCGGCTTCAGTTGGCTTATCGCCACGGTTCCAGACGAATGGATCGATCGGCGTCTCGGGTTTGTCGCTCCGGCAGGCATCCGGGTCGGGCCTGAGGACGAGGCGAAGCTACTGAACCCGCTCGTTCGCCGGATCGTCTACGACCGGCTGCCTAACGACGATGACAAAGGGTGGTGGCGGCGATGGCTGTTGTCTTATCGCGTTCTCATCGTTGAGGACACCGATCTTGGCGCCGACGGCGACGCGAAGGTCGTGCTGCGCGAGCGCAATTTTCGCTTCGCCCTGCTCAACCGGTCGGACGTTCAGCGCGCCGACCTCTCCTGGGCCGATCTCCGTGCCGCGCAACTGTGGAAGACGCTCGCCAAAGGCAAGCTCAAGGACGCTCAGCTTCAGGGCGCTTTTCTGAGGCAAGCGCAGCTTCAAGGCGCTCAGTTGGACTCTGCGCAGCTTCAGAGCGCCGATCTGAGCGAGGCGCAGCTCCAAGGCGCCGAACTGAGTTACGCGAAGCTTCAAGGCGCCAATTTGCGAGGCGTCCAGCTACAAGGCGCCGATTTGAGCTACGCCAATCTTCAGGGCGCTGATCTGAGGGGAGCCCAGCTTCAGGGAGCCAATCTCGAAGGGGTCCAGCTTCAGGGGGCTGACTTGGGCTTAGCAGAGATTTGGCTCGCCAAATTCCCTGGCGACCTTGCCAGTCAGCTTCCCGCTCCGTCGGGGGTGGCTGAACTCAAAACGTCGCCGCTGACGGCGGACGCCAAGGCGCAATTGAAACAGGAACTCGACACCGACATTACCGACCCCACCGTGCTGCCGGTTGTGACTGCCCGTCTCGATGAAATCCTGCGCAATGAACCGCCAAACTGGGAGGATGAAAACAGCTGGAAGGATTACGTCAGCAAGACAAAGCAACCATCAGCCCAGGAGCTCGCTCAGTTTCATGCTGGTTTGGCTTGCGACGACACCGAGGGCTATATCGCGACCAGCATGACGGCACGAGCCAAGGAGTTTGAAACCGAACATTTTGGAAAAGGCTATGCCAAGCCTTTCGCAAGCGCACTTCTTGATGAGAGTTGCAAGGGCGGGAAGGCGCTCACCGCAGAGATGCGGGCAGCGCTCAAAAATCTAGTCTCGGCGCCGGAGTGAGCGTGGGTGCCGCGGTGTTCGCGTTCACCCCGTTACCTCGCTGCCACCGATTTCCATTTTACTACCGTCTCTGACACAAAACAGACGACGCGCGTCGCTGTCAGCGCCATCCATCGGTCTAGGACCGTTGCGCCTTTCTGACCATGGCGGGGAAACTCAAACCCGGTACGAAAGCTGAAAACAAGCGGGCCTCGCTCGGTGGCGAAGGAAGGTTGGGATCAACGGAGAAGAAATGCCCTCGCCGAAGCCGATAGCAGATTCAGTTGAGAGTAGACAGGCAGGTAGCAATGCCGCGCGCCCGTCCTTAGGCTTCCGCGAGAATCAACGAAGCGCAGAATCGAGGCATGGAATGGTTCCGATATGGCTGCACCTGCTCGCGATTGCCTCGCTGGTGCTCGGCGCGATGTGCGCTCTCTGGGTCGCGATCGACGAAGTGCGACATCCGCAGCATATGTGGATCATGAACGTCGTTTGGCCGATCACGGCACTCTACGCAACGGTGCTCGGGCTTGCCTTCTATTTCGCTTATGGCCGACTTGCCATGGAGCACAAGGCACGAGTGGTGGAACAGAAGAATCAAATGACGCCTTTTCCGATCATGGTGGCAAAAGGCGCGCTCCATTGCGGCAGCGGATGTACGGTCGGCGATATTCTGGCCGAGTGGCTTGCGTTTTTCGTGCCGGCGATCGCCATCTGGTTTGGATATCAGACGCTGTTCAGCGAGAAGATGTTCGCGGTTTGGATTCTCGATTTTATCTTCGCTTTCGCGTTCGGCATTGCCTTCCAATATTTCACCATTGCGCCGATGCGAAATCTCTCGGTGGGCGAGGGATTGGTGGCTGCACTAAAGGCCGACACGCTCTCGCTCACGGCGTGGCAGATCGGTATGTATGGCTTCATGGCGATCGCTCAGTTCTATTTGTTCCGTCATCTGCTCGGTCTTCGGCTCGAAGTGCACACCCCCGAGTTCTGGTTTGTGATGCAGATTGCCATGATCGCCGGCTTCATCACGAGCTATCCGGTCAATTGGTGGCTGATCAAGGCGGGCATCAAGGAACGAATGTGAGCCGAGCGAGGCGGCCCAAAGCCAGGCACGCCGCAACTTTTCCTCGCTCGGTCTGAGAGCTACATGAAGTTCGCGGCCTCCTGCATCAGCCAGCTGGAAACCATCAGCCTCGCCATGCAAGGCGTCGAAAATCGCGATCGCCCGGCGCAGGATCGCCGCGCCGCCCAATAGGCCCTGTATTCGCCTCGCGTGAGCTGATCGGCCCTGCCTAAGGGCTGTTGGCGCGCAACAGATCGTCGCGCGCCTTTTCCAGATGCTCGGTGATCAGCGACTGCGCGGCGAAGGCGTCACGCACATTCAACGCGTTGAAGATGCCACGATGCTGCAGGTTGTAGTCGGCGATCACGTCCGCGGTCAGGATCTTTTCCTTCATGGCGTCCCACTGCGCATGCAGGCGAACCTGATTGATCTGGCGGTAGACGCTGAGCAGCAGCGGATTGCTCGAGGCTTGCGCGATCATCAGATGGAATTCTCCGTCCCACCGCGAGAAGGAGTCCTTGTCCTCGATCGACGCCTCGGCGCGGGCGAGCACCGTCTCCATGTCGTCGAGATTGCGGCGGGTCGCATGCAGCACGGCAAGGCGGGTGGTGAAGGGCTCGACCGCGAGCCGCGCCTCGATGAGCTGCAAGGGGCTGATCTGGTCGGCGAGGTCGGCGCCGTGCTGGCCTCCGCTGGAGCCGACATAGGTGCCGCTGCCGAGACGGCGCGACACCAGCCCCGCCTTGGCAAGCTGATCGAGCGCTCGGCGCACCGTGCTCCGCGCCGCGTCGAAGGTGACGGCAAGCTGGCGCTCTGGCGGCAGCCGGTCGCCCTCGCTATAGGCTCCGGTTTCGATGGCGCGACGGAGATAGGCGGAGATGGTGCTGACGCCGTGGTCGCGCCGCTCCAAGTCGGTCACCAGTTGCTCGCTAGCCAGTTTGATCGGTGCTTCGGTCAAGACGGTTCACCTTTTTGGACAGGCCCACTTTGGGCCCGATCAATAAATTGGTTTACATTGGTTTGGGACCATGCGCAAATGCGCCCGGGAAATCGGCAGCAAATAAGACGTCTTCCGAGGAAGTCGGCGGGTCAGGCGCATGCGTGAAGCAAGCAACGGTGGGGTCCCTCAGTCCGTCAAATATGCCATCATTGGCGCCGGGATTCATGGGCTGAGCACCGCCCTCCACCTCGCGCAGATGTTGAAAAAGACCGGCCGCGGGTCCGGCGAGGACATCCTTGTTGTGGATAAAACCACGATCGGCGCCGGCGCCTCTGGCATCGCTTGCGGCGTCGTCCGCAACAACTACTTCCAGCCCGCCATGCGCGAGCTGATGGCCCACTCGGTCGACGTGTGGGAAAGCGATCCGGAGACCTTCAGCTATCATCCCGTCGGCTACATGCAGATCAGCCCCGAATGCATGCGCGAGGACGTGGGCTCGATCTACGAGCAGCAATGCGCCATCGGCTATAAGTCGGTGTTCATCGAGGGCGCCGAGGCTTCCGAACGTTACATGAAGGGCCTGTTCGACGATTGGCAGGCGAAGGGCATCACCTCGGTGCTGCACGAGAAACGCGGCGGCTACGCCAATAACATGGCGAGCATGCTCGGCCTCGCGGCCAAGGCCAAAGGCGAAGGCGTCTCCATCCTCTCCGGCGTCGAAGTGCTCGGCTTCGAGGTCGGATCGAACAGCCGCGCGGTGACCGGGCTCGACACCAACCAGGGCCGCATTGCTTGCGAGACGGTGGTGGTCGGAGCCGGACCCTGGGTGAACCACATCTGGAACATGCTCGATTTGCCGAAGCGGATCACGGTCAAGGACCTGACCGGTAAGGTTCATCAAGACGTGCCGATGTGGAAGTTCTGGTGCCTGGAGGAGGGCACGCTCGCCGTCGATCCAAACATGCATAAGACCAATGACGGGGGATTCCCTCCGGTACTCCACGTCGACACCGACGCCCCGCTCTATTCGGATCGCGATGGACACCTGATCACCGACAGACTGTGGGGCATCTATTACAAGCCGGATTTCAACTTTGGCGGCATTCAGGGCGGCGCCTCGCCATATAAAGTCGAGCAGGATGCCGACGCCGTCGCCGTCGATCCCTACGGGCCAGACTCTCCCGACTTCGTCGTCGGCGAGGATTTCATCGACATGTGGTGCTCGGCGCTCGCGCATTGCCAGAAGCGCTTTGAAGGTCAGCTGCCGAATTACAAGACGGAGGAGAAGTCCGGCGGCCTCGGCTGCTTCACGCCGGACAATTTCCCGGTGTTCGATATGTTCCGCGAGAATGTCTACGTGATTGCCGATTCAAATCACGGTTATAAGATGCTCGGCGTGGGCAAGCTCGTGGCGCAGGAGATCATGGGCGAGAAGAGCGCGCTGCTGGAGCCATTCCGCTTCGCGCGCTTCGAGAAGGGCGAATTGCATCCGACCTCGCACAGTCCATTTCCTTGGAGTTGAGGTGAGGGCGCAGAGTTGGCGTTTTTAGTCGCAAGCGGGAGTGGGTCATGGAACACCGCGTCGAGTCGGTAACTGACATCGAGAAATTCGTCGATGCGCCGGGGCGCAAAGAGCTGGTCGCCGAGGTTCGCAAGAAGATCGACGAGCTCGGCATCGAATATCTCTATCTGCAATTCGTGTCGGTCACCGGCCGCATCATGGGTAAGGGCATTCCGGCCGACCATTGGGAATCGGTGGCGAAGAAGGGCTTCCAGCTCGTCTACGGCGCCACCATGAACCTGTTTCTCAACCGGCGCGGCGATTACCTCGGCTACGGGCCAGAAGCGGCCGAGCTCATCGGCATCCCCGAGCCGGAGACGTTCATGCAGCTCCCGTGGGACAAGCGGGTGGCGCGCATGTGGTGCACGCTGTTCCGCAACCGCGAGGAGCGTATCGAGCCGGGCGCATTTTTGACTGCCGACGCGCGCGGCAATCTTCGTCGCATCCACGAGCAGTTCCAGAAGGAGCATAAGCTCCAACTTCGCCACGGCACCGAGCCCGAGATGATGTGGCTGAAGAAGGATGGGAGCGGCCAGCCTGCCGGCGGCTACTCCAATCCTTATTGCTATCACATCGATCAGTTCGAGAGCCTCAGGCCCGTCTATATGCGCGTCATCGAATATTGCCGGAAGATGGGTCTCGACATGATCCAGGGCGACCACGAGGATTCGCCCGGCCAGCTCGAGCTCAATTTCACCTTCGACGATGCTCTGCGCACCGCCGACCGTCTCGCCACCTATCGCCAGATCTGCGCGCAAGTGGCGCGCGAGTTCGGCATCATCGCCTGCTTCATGTGCAAGCCGTTCATGGGCGTCTCGGCCAATGGCTGCCACCACAACATCTCGCTGTGGAGCGGCGGCAAGGACGAGATGAAGTCGCTTGGCAATGACGCCAAGAAGCTGCCCGGCATGGCGCAGAACTATGCCTATGCAACCGGCGGCGACAATACCTTCATGCCCGACACCGACGACATTCAATTGCCCGGCAAAATT
Organism: uncultured Alphaproteobacteria bacterium; assembly: GCA_963757555.1. Lineage (GTDB taxonomy): Bacteria > Pseudomonadota > Alphaproteobacteria > Rhizobiales > Methyloligellaceae > Methyloceanibacter. The sequence continues at coordinate 344,057 of CAVWRU010000009.1, read as the reverse complement.
GGCCTGAAGGCGATCGGCGGCATCGTCAAGCATCTCGGCGCGCTCACCGCCATCGGCTGCTCCACCGTGAATTCTTATCGCCGGCTGTGGGATACCGGCTTCTGGGCGCCGGTGTTCTCCGACTGGGGTTTCCAGAACCGCACCACCGGCTTGCGCGTGTCGGCGCCGGGACGCTTCGAATACCGCGCCGTCGATGCCATGGTGAACCCGCATCTTATGGCCGCGGCCCTGCTCAAGGCCATGGACGACGGGCTCAAGAACAATCTCGACCCAGGGCCTCCCGAGGAGCGCAACATCTATCAGGCCATGGAGGCCGGCAAGCAGGTGAAGAAGCTGCCGATGACCTTGGGCGATGCGCTCGCCGCGCTCGAGAAAGACGACGTGATCCGCTCGGCGATGCCGGGCGAGATGTACCGCCTCTATGACGAATATAAGCGCGACGAGTGGGAGCGCTTCCTGCACACCGTAACCGAATGGGACCTCAGGACCTATCTCGACTGCCTGCCCTGATGACGATCCGCGAGATGCGAAGGAGACATTTATAATGTGCGGAATTGCCGGGCTCATTCATCGCGACGGCGCCACCAGCGTCGGCAAGGAAATGACCGCGATGCTGCAAAGCCTGAAGCATCGCGGCCCCGACTCCACCGGGTTTGCCGTCTATGGCACCTCCACCCCCGACGAATACGTCATGCGGCTGAAGCTCGCCGAACAGGAGGATCTGACCAAGGATTACCATATCCGCGAGAAGATCAGGCAGCGCCAGGCCGAGGTGGACACGAGGCTTGCCGAGCTCGGCGCCGAGACCATCGAGGCTTCCGAGCCGACGCCTTACGCTTTCCGCTATCGGTTGCGCTATGCCGGCGATACGCGGAAGCTCGCCACCGAAATCGAGCAGATCGAGGTCGCCGAGGTGCTGTCCTTCGGCAGCGCGCTCGAGCTGATCAAGGACCTCGGCGACGCCGCTCAGGTGTCGGAGCAATACGGCCTCGGCACATTCCGCGGCACGCACGGGATCGGCCACACGCGCATGGCGACCGAGTCGGACGTGGATATTCGCTCGGCCCATCCCTATTGGGCCTATCCCTATAATGACATCGCCGTGGTGCATAACGGCCAGATCACCAACTACTGGATCATGCGCCGCGAGATGGAGCGGCTCGGCCACAGGTTCATGTCGAATTGCGATTCCGAGCTGCTCGCGGTCTACACCGCCAACAATCTCGAACAGGGCGCCACGCTCGAAGACTTGCTCAAGGCCTCGATCCGCGAGATCGACGGTGTGTTCACCTATCTCGTGGCGACCGACAGTGAGCTCGGCATGGCCAAGGACACCATGGCGGCCAAGCCGATGGTGCTTTACGAAAGCGACAACCTGGTTGCGCTCGCCTCCGAGGAGGTGGCCATCCGCCATATCGTGCCGCGCGAGATCGATACCTCCGACCCCTACGACGAGGAGATTCGCGTATGGCAGAGATGACCCCTGCTCACGGGCACGCCACGGCGCAGGAACGCCTCGCCCAGCAGACCGGCATGCATGCGGAGCGCTTAGGCGGCCGCTCGCAGCAGATCTTCTTCGACATCGACGCCAATGAGGAGCACAGCGGTTTCTCGCTTCCCGACGCCTATGACCTCGACTTCAACAAGCGCGCCGAGATCGACATCGACAGCATGGCGGCGAAGGACGTGAATTTGCGCATCCGGGCGCTGATGGAAGACGGCTTCGGCACCATCGTCCTGAAGAATCCCGGCGCCAAGCATTCGATCGCCGTCGGCATACTCAACCGGCTCAACCTGATCATCGATGGCTCGCTCGGTTATTTCGGCTGCGGCCTGATCGACGGTCCCAATGTCCGCATCGCCGGACGCGTCGGCTGGTCGTGCGGCGAGAACATGATGAGCGGCACGATCCTGATCGAGAAGAACGCCGGCTCGCAATTCGGCGCCGCGATCAGAGGCGGCGATCTCGTGTGCAAGGGAAATGTCGGCTCGCGTACCGGCATCGACATGAAGGGCGGCACCATCATCGTCGGTGGCGATACCGGCGCCTTCACCGGTTTCATGATGCAGCGCGGGCGAATGGTGATCTGCGGTAACGCCGGCAAGAATCTCGGCGATTCGATGTATGACGGCACGATTTACATCGGCGGCAGCCCGGCCAGCCTCGGCGTCGACGCGGTGTGGGCGGAGATGACCGATCTCGATCGCAAGTGGCTCGAGCGCAAGCTCCGCCTCTACGACCTTCTGCCCAAGGCCGGCATCGGCTCTTTCCGCAAGATCGTGGCCGGAAAACAGCTGTGGAACTACGACAATCTTGAGCCGACCGAGAAGAAGATGGTCCTGTAGGGCCAGCGATGAACGGCAAGAATAAGCGAGGCGCTGAGATGAAGAAGGGCAAGCGTGGAAACGGTGCCAAGGCTCCGGCCGAGAGCGAGCGCTTCATCCTGGGACGAAGCCAGATCTTCACCCCGGAGGTCATCAACGACATCCATGTGAAGTCCGAGCTCGGCCGCTATCGCATGCGCGGCTTCTCGCTGTTCAAGAAGATCCCCCATTGGGACGATCTGACCTTCCTGCCCGGCACGCTCACCCGCTTCGTCATCGAAGGCTATCGCGAGAAATGCGAGACCAAGACGGTGATCGGCCCGCGGGCAAAGCGCCCGCTTGTTCTCGACATCCCGGTCTACGTGACGGGCATGAGCTTCGGCGCGCTCTCCTATGAGGCGAAGATCGCGCTCGCCCGCGGCGCCACCATGGCCGGTTCGGCGACCTGCTCCGGCGAGGGCGGCATGATTCCGGACGAACGCCGCTATTCGACCAAGTGGTTCTATCAGTGCATCCAGTCGCGTTATGGCTTCAACCCGCATCATTTGCGGCTCGCCGACGCTTGCGAGTTCTTCATCGGCCAAGGCTGCAAGGTTGGGCTTGGCGGCCATCTGATGGGGCAAAAGGTGACCGATCAGGTGGCCGAGATGCGCTCCTTGCCGGCCGGCATCGATCAGCGCTCGCCGGCGCGGCATCCCGATTGGCTCGGGCCCGACGACCTCGCGCTCAAGATCGAAGAAATCCGCGAGGTGACCAATTGGGAAATTCCGATCCAGCTCAAGCTCGGCGCCGCCCGCGTCTATGACGATGTGCGCATGGCGGTGAAGTGCGGCCCAGACTCCATCTATATCGACGCCATGGAAGGCGGCACCGGGGCCGGCCCGCATATCGCCACCGAGGATACCGGCGTACCCGGCATCGCCGCCATCCGCCAGGCGCGCCGCGCCATCGACGAGCTCGGCAAGCGCGGTGAGATCAGCCTCGTCTATGCCGGCGGTATCAGGAACGGCGGCGACGTGGCCAAGGCCATGGCGCTCGGCGCCGACGCGATCGCCATCGGCCATTCGGTGCTCATGGCGCTCAACTGCAACAAGGAGATTCCTGAGTCCGATTTCGAGAATGAGATCGGCGTGCCCGCGGGCTATTGCTATCATTGTCACACCGGGCGCTGCCCGGTCGGCGTCGCCACGCAAGACCCCGAGCTGCGCAAGCGGCTCGACCCGGACGAGGCGGCCGAGCGCGTCTACAATTTCCTCCACACTCTGACGTTGGAGGCACAGATGCTGGCGCGCGCCTGCGGCAAGACCAGCGTGCACAATCTCGAGCCTGAGGATCTGGCGGCGCTCACCATGGAAGCATCAGCAATGGCGCAGGTACCGCTCGCCGGCACCGACTTCACCTTTGGCGTCGAGAACTATCACAAGATCGGTTGAGCGGAGCTTAGAGGCGCATGGCCAAGAAGCAAAAGAGCAAGGACACCAAGGCTGGCACCAATAACGGCCAGGACGCGGCCGGCCTCGGCACCAATCGAGAGAAGGAGATCGGCCAGCACATCGGCTATCGCTACGACGTCAATCTCCTTCCCGACTACGACCGGCTTACGCCCTATCTCAAGGCCTATATGGAGTTCATGGGCTGGGACGACCTCAATTGGCTCGAGGACGTGCATATGGGCTATGAGGCCGGCGAGCCCGCCATCTTCGACCGCAACATCAACGGCTGGGTCCGCCTGCCGAAGTCGATGACGCTCCCCGACAATCAACAGGATCGCGACATGTTGGCGCGTGAGCTGTTGGTGCGGTTCCAGACCTCGCCCAACCATCCCTTGGCGGAGCTGAACAAGGCCTATCGGAAATTCTAGCCGGGCCTTCGATCGTGTGGCGACGCATTGGCCCTCGACGCTCTCCAATCAGGCTTGAAGGCAATCACCTGCGCCGCGTCGGGCAGGCTCGGATTGAATAGCCGATTGTGCCAGATGGCCGCGTCGCGGGAGGCATCGCCAAGCTTAGGCTCTCGCACCTTGCACGGTATGCGGTAGTGCTGCCGGCCTTGCGCGAATTCCAGGATGCAGGCCCCGTCGTCGAGAAGGGCGTTGCCGAGCGCGGCGCCAGGAGACAGAACCGCCAAGATCCTGTCGCTGAAGGTCTCGGGCTTGTGAAAGTACTCGGCCTGGAGATAGGCGAGGGCGCGCTCGTAGACGTCGCGTGGGTCGGCGGTTCGCATCACCTGAAAACGGAAAAAGGCCGTGCTCTCATCAGGCTTCTTGGGGATGAGCAGCGTGGTCAGGCCAGCCGCCAGCTCTCGCTCTCTCGTGTCAAGCACGCGCGGGCGCATGCCGGGAGAGGGGCGACCGCCATCCTCGCGCACGGCCACCTGCCGAAGGCGGCACTGCCAGGCGAGAAAATGATCGCGCATCTCTTTGGGGGAAAGCTGCTTGGCCATGGTTGTCCGCTTCTCGTCATTAACCGAGGATGCTAACGGAAGCTTGAGTGTTCCCGCCGAAGTTCCCACCGGACATTGGACTATCCCTTGAGACGCCTGATGCCGAACCTTCGCCATACCCAGATCGATATGCAATGCTCCGGCCGTGACTGCCGGCTTAATTGCTAGCGCCGCTGAAACAACAACGAACCCGGCAGGAACTTGAACGTGGCCGTCAGCTTCGCCCCTGAACTTACCGCTCACGATGTCTCGGTGCTCATCGATTTTCTGCTTTTCGCCGTCACCCTCGCCTGCGTCGCAATTTTTCATCGTCATACACTAGCCGCCGCTCTCACCGGTCTCGCCGTCATCACGGGCAAGAAGCTGCTCGGTACCGGCTTCATCGAAGGCGCGGGCCTGCCAGGCCTCTTGGCGCATTTCGAGCATGAATGGGTTCTCATCACCAACTTGTTCTTGCTTCTGGTGGGTTTTGCTCTCCTTGCACGCCATTTTGAGGCGAGCCGTGTCCCCGACTGGATGCCGGCCGCTCTCCCGGACAATTGGACCGGCGGTTTCGTGCTTCTGTTCCTTGTGTTCGTCATCTCCTCATTCCTGGACAATATCGCCGCGGCGCTTATCGGTGCGACCGTCGCAAGGCATATCTTCAAGGGCCGCGTTCGCGTCGGCTACCTGGCAGCGATTGTCGCCGCGGCCAACGCCGGTGGTGCCGGCAGCGTTATCGGCGATACCACAACGACGATGCTCTGGATCGCCGGCGTAAGCCCCCTTTCCGTGCTCGACGCCTATGTCGCGGCTGGGTTTGCCCTGCTCGTCTCGGGCATCCCGGCATCGCTTGCACAACAGAATTACGCGCCGATCGTCAAGGACCCGCCATCCGGCTTGCATATCTCGTTCAGATACGTTGCCGTGGTCATCATCGTGCTCGGCGCGGCGATCGGTGCCAATGTCGGGGCGCATCTCGTCGACGCCCACATTCTGGACAAGGTCCCCCTGATCGGACTTGCGGTCGCGGCGGCGCTTCTTCTGACGGCCCCGATCGCGCGACCGGATTGGTCCGTGCTTCCCCGAGCCGCACGCGGCGCGCTCTTTCTCATCGCACTCGTCTCCGCGGCGTCGCTGATGCCCGTCAAGTCTTTGCCAACGCCGAGCTGGGACACAACGCTCGGACTAGGCTTCGTCTCGGCCGTGTTCGACAATATTCCGCTGACCGCGCTTGCCATCAAGCAGGATAACTATGACTGGGGCATGCTGGCCTACGCCGTCGGTTTCGGCGGCTCCATGATTTGGTTTGGGTCGTCCGCAGGCGTTGCGGTTGCCGGCCTGATGCCGGAAGCGAGATCAACAGGCCGCTGGTTGAAGGAGGGATGGCCGGTGGTTCTTGCGTATACCGCCGGGTTCTTTCTCATTCTTGCGGTACTTGGCTGGGTGCCTGAGAGCATCTAGCGGCATGTCAGGCGCCACGGTGCAAGCAAGGGTAGCGTTGCCCGTAGATGACACCATGCCGATGAAAGGGCGTGGGCAGCGAGGTCCGATGTCCCCACCCTTAAGGCTTGCGGGAGAAAGGGAAAAACGCCGGCTGCGACCAAAAGTCCGTCGTTCGAACCAATGTTCCGCCGCGGCCCGGAAACGCCGCTGCGCCTCGCCGACCGATTTTACCTAGAGGAAATCTTATTTCACCTCCGTTGACGCGGCTAAGGCCAGGGCCTAGCATTATCGCCTGGCCGACAAGGGGAGGGAACCCGCAGAACTTGCCGTGCCAACCGAATGGGGCACTGGCCTGATCAATCCGACGAGGAAGGCACAGATTAGCTATTTCGTCCGTCGCGCGCCGCTGGGCACGGCCGTCTACGATGTCGTGCCAGGGCATTGGGGAAAAGGGGGTAGATCAAATGGAAGGCAATCTTAATGCGCTGACGACGATCTTCACCGAGTTCTACTACTGGGTGACGATCGTCATGATGTTTCTCATTCATGTCGGCTTCTGCACCTACGAAGTCGGCGTGTCTCGCCGGCGCAACCATCTCAAGACGCTGATGAAGAATGCGATGGCGATCCCGCTCGTCACCGTCACCTTCTACCTGTTTGGCTGGTGGATCTACTTTGCGTTTCCGAACGGACCGGGGATTACCGGCGGATTGATCTCGGCACCATACGCCGAACCCTGGAACCCGCTCATGGCCGCGCATCTCTCCGGCGTCAATCCCGGCGAGTCAAACGTCACGGCGGCCGACGCTGCGGTTTGGAGCCGCCTCAACGGCGTGTTCTGGGGCGCCTTCCTTCTGTTCTCGATCACGACCGCCTCAATCGTCTCGGGCGCGATCATCGAGCGCGCCCGCTCAGGCGCATTCTGGGTCATCGCCGTGCTGCTCGGCTCGGTGTTATGGATCCTCGATGCGGCTTGGGGCTGGCATCCGCAAGGCTGGATGGTCAAGCTGTGGGGCTATCATGACGCCTATGCTTCTGGCGTCGTTCACGCCATCGCGGGCGGATCGGCACTCGCCTTCTTGATCGTTCTCGGTCCCCGTCTCGGCAAATTCCGGCCGGACGGGACGCCGCGCGACATACCACCTCACAATGTGTGGCTGGTAACGATCGGCCTGTTCCTGATCTATACGGGTTTCTGGGGCTTTTATGCCGCGTGCAACGTTCCGATCATTAGCCCAGAAACGATCGGGGGCCAGATCACCGGAACCACCTGGACGGCGACAAACATCTATTACGGGCCGACCACGCTTTCGGCCATTACGTTCAACTTCCTGATGTCGCTGTCCGGCGGCATGATGGCCGGCTATATCGTGTCGAAAGGCGATCCTTTCTGGACGTTCTCGTGTGGATTGTGCGGCGTCATTGGCGCCTCGGCCGGTAACGATCTCTACCATCCGATTCAGGCCATGCTGATCGGCGCCATCGTTCCGGTCATCTGCTACAAGCTGCACTATTTTGTCGAACGCCGCTTCAAGATCGACGATGCGGTGGGCGCCGTTGCGGTGCACGGCTATGGCGGATTCCTCGGCGTGGTTGTTGCGGGCTTCATGCTGTGGGGACAGCCGTCCTCACCCTTTGAAGGCTTCGCCCGCATTAATCCGCTCGGAAATTTCGCCGGTGCCGTCTTGATGTTCATGCTCGGCTTCATCCCGACTCTGATCGTCTGCAAGATCATGGATGGCGCGGGCCTGTTACGGGTGCCGCAGAAGGTCGAGCTCGAAGGTGTCGACTTTGCGCTCAATCACGCTTTCTTGGCCTCGGTGAGCGAAGTGGGCGAAGCCGAAAAGGCGATGATCAAATAGAGATGCAATAGGAGAACGAAAATGACGACCAATGGAATGACGAGCTGGGCCGTCGATCTCAAGGATGTCGGTGCCATCTATCCCTTCCAAGGATGGGAGGTAGTCATGGTCATCTTGGGATTTATCTTCTGGATCGGGTGGCACATTATTCAGACGCGCCACGAGAACGAGGAAATCGCAGCTGACATGGCGGCTGACCGCAGCGGCGACGAAACCAGGGCATCGATCGAGCGCTATTACTAGAAGACCTGCGCAAGAGGCCCGCTAAGGCCGCTCAGAAGCCTTAGCGGGCCTGCCCGCGCTCAGTCTGGGGATAACCCGGACCGACGCCGGCGAGCTTGGCGGTGAATGCGGTTCAGGCCGCCAGGAGTTTTCTCGCGCTGATCTTGGTCTTCATGTCAACTCTCTGCAAGTCATCCAGGATCACGCATTTAGATGAACGCTTGCGCCAACGGCGTGGGCCTTTCATGGGCGATCGGTCGGCAGCGAATCCGCGAGTTTCCTGTGAAGAAATCCTCGTTGACTTGGGTGCCGCAAAAGCGGGAAGTGCCGATCGCAGACCACATGGAGTTTGACGCCAGAGAGCAGGCCGACGCATGGCGAAAAGAGGCATGGCGCAGAAGGCAATTCTTAAGCCAAGTCGCCCGGCGCCTCAGACGAAGCGCCTGAACGAGTTGAAGACCGGGTCGCTCGCACCGCAACCGGCGGCGAGCTTGTCGATCGCCGAGGCTATCGGCACGCAAGTGCGCAATCTTCGCCGCAAGCTCGATTTGACCGGCGCCGAGCTCGCCGACCAGGCCGGTTTGTCGGCAGGCATGCTATCCAAGATCGAGAACGGCGCGGTATCCGCGTCGATCGACAGCCTCGAGGCGCTGGCGCGGGCACTCAACGTGCCACTTACCACGTTCTTCGCGAGCTATGAGGAGCAGCGGGACTGCTCGCATGTGCGGACTGGTCAAGGCGTGACCATCGAGCGGCGCGGCACCAAGGCGGGACATCAATATCAGCTGCTCGGACATTCGATTTCGGGCGACGTGGTGGTCGAGCCCTATCTGATCACCCTCACCGAGGAAGCCAAGCCCTACACCATGTTTCAGCACGCCGGCGTCGAGTTCATCTACATGCTGACCGGCAAAGTGCTTTACCGCCACGCCGACAAGGCCTATCCGATGGTGCCTGGGGATGCGCTGTTCTTCGATGCTGCGGCGCTGCATGGGCCGGAAGAGCTGACCAAGCTGCCCATGACCTACTTGTCGATCATTATCTACCCGCGCACCTGAATTCCTATATTTCTCTACAGGAAATTATTATTCCTGGCAGTTGACAAGCGCTCTACCCCACCATTACCTTAACGGACGCGGCGTTTCTCCTTCATCGGCGGCAGCGGAAATGTGCGGAATTGTAGGACTTTTTTTGAAGAACAAGGCGCTTGAGCCGGAGCTCGGCAGCATGATGGCTGGCATGCTCGCCACCATGTGCGATCGCGGCCCGGATAGCGCCGGCTTCGCCGTTTATGGGGCCGGAGATCGCGGCCACGTGAAGCTCACGGTGCGGGCGACGTCGCCGAACTATGACTTCGCCAGCCTTGCCACCCGGCTTTCCGAGGCGGTGGGTTCGCCCGTGCCGGTCGAGATTCGCGAAAGCCATGGGGTCTTCACCGTGCCGGAAGGCGCCGAGCGGGCAGCGCGAAGCTTCGTGGAAGCCTTGAACGAAGGCGTGAAGATCGTCGGCTCGGGCACGCGCATGGAGATCTACAAGGAAGTCGGGCGCCCGGATGCGGTGGCCAAGCGCTTTCATCTCCACGAGATGTCCGGATCGCACGGCATTGCCCATACGCGCATGGCGACCGAGTCCGCGGTCACCACCAACGGCGCCCATCCATTCTCCACCGGACGCGATCAGTGCCTCGTGCATAACGGCTCGCTGTCCAATCACAACGCCCTTCGCCGGGAGCTCAAGCGCCACGGCTTGAGCTTCGAGACCGATAACGACACCGAGGTCGCCGCTGGCTACCTCACCTGGCGCATCAGCCAGGGCGACAGCCTCGGCGACGCGCTCAAGCACTCGATCGACGATCTCGACGGCTTTTACACTTTCGTGGTCGGCACCGAGGACGGCTTCGGCGTGTTGCGCGATCCGATCGCCTGCAAGCCGGCGGTGATGGCAGAGACCGACGACTACGTCGCATTCGGTTCCGAATATCGTGCGCTAGCCGGGCTGCCAGGTATCGAGAGGGCGCATGTGTGGGAGCCGAAGCCGGCCACTGTTTATTTCTGGGAACGGCATTGATGCCGACAGTGGATCTGGAGGTCACGACACTCCGCGACTTCAATCAAATGCTGCATGAGCTGTCGGAGGGGACCAACGACACCTATTTCCGTATACTCAATCCGCGGGGACGGCATGCCATCGCCGCCGGTGTCGACGCTTCCGTCACCATCGAGATCGACGGCAATGCTGGCTATTATTGCGCCGGCATGAACAAGCGCGCCAACATCATCATCAATGGGAGCGCCGGTGTCGGCGTCGCCGAGAACATGATGTCTGGTCGCGTGCACGTCAAAGGCGATGCGTCGGCCTCGGCGGGCGCGACCGGTTGCGGCGGGCTCTTGCTGATCGACGGCAACGCTTCGAGCCGGTGCGGCATCTCGGCCCGCGGCATCGACATCGTGGTCAAGGGCTCCGTCGGGCACATGTCGGCGTTCATGGCGCAAGCCGGAACGCTGGTGGTGCTTGGCGACGCGGGGGAAGCGCTCGGCGATTTGCTCTACGAAGCGCGACTGTTCGTGCGCGGCAAGGTGAACAGCCTCGGCTCGGATTGCATCGAGAAGCCGCTTCGCGACGAGCATAAGAAGTCGCTGGCAAAATTGCTGGAGGGCGCCGGCATGGCAGGTGACGTGGATCTGTCGGAATTCCGCCGCTACGGCTCGGCACGGCAGCTCTACCACTTCCACATGGACAATCTGGAGGCCTATTGATGGGCGCCGAAACCCGTTGGGTGCACACGCCGCCGCGCTATTCCGCCACCTTCGACGAGCATTCGATCGCGGAGATTTACCGCGCCGCGGCCACTGGCATCTACGACATTCGCGGCTTCGGGGCGAAGCGCAAGGTTCCCCATTTCGACGATCTCCTGTTTCTCGGGGCCTCGGTGAGCCGCTATCCGCTCGAGGGCTATCGCGAGAGGTGCGCGACCGACGTCATGCTCGGCACGCGCTTCGCCAAGAAGCCGATCCACCTCAAGATCCCGATCACCATCGCCGGCATGAGCTTCGGATCGCTGTCGGGGGCCGCAAAGGAGGCGCTCGGGCGCGGTGCTTCGATCATGGGCACGTCGACCACCACCGGCGACGGTGGCATGACCGATGAGGAACGCCTGAGCTCGAAGACCCTCGTCTATCAGATGCTGCCTTCGCGCTACGGCATGAACCCCGATCATTTGCGCAAGGCCGATGCCGTCGAGATCGTGATCGGCCAGGGGGCGAAGCCCGGCGGCGGCGGCATGCTGCTCGGGCAGAAAATCTCAAAGCGCGTGGCGGAGATGCGCACGCTGCCCGAAGGCATCGACCAGCGCTCGGCCTGCCGCCATCCGGACTGGACCGGCCCCGACGATCTTCAGATCAAGATCGAAGAGATCCGGGAGATCACCGATTGGGAGAAGCCGGTCTACATAAAAGTCGGCGCCGCGCGACCTTACTATGATACCGCACTGGCGGTGAAGGCGGGCGCCGACGTGGTGGTGCTCGACGGCATGCAAGGTGGCACCGCGGCGACGCAAGAAGTGTTCATCGAGCACGTCGGCCTGCCCATCCTGGCGGCCATCCGCCCGGCGGTGCAGGCGCTGCAGGATCTCGGTATGCACCGCAAGGTGCAGCTCATCGTGTCGGGTGGTGTCCGCAACGGCGCCGACGTGGCCAAGGCTCTCGCGCTCGGCGCCGACGCCGCCTCGATCGGCACCGCCGCGCTGATCGCGCTCGGCGACAACGCCCCGCATCTCGACGAGGAATATCGCAAGATCGGCTCACGCGCCGGCGCTTATGACGATTACCATGAGGGCCGCGATCCTGCCGGTATCACCACGCAGGACCCCGAGCTGATGCGGCGCTTCGATCCAGTTGCGGGCGGCCGCCGGCTCGCCAATTATCTATCGGTGCTGACGCTCGAGACGCAAACCATCGCGCGCGCTTGCGGCAAGAGCCATGTGCATAATCTCGAGCCTGAGGACCTTGTGGCCCTGACGGTCGAGGCCGCGGCGATGGCGCAAGTGCCTCTCGCCGGCACGAACTGGATACCGGGCGCGAGTGGGGAGTAACAGCATGACGGACTTGGCCAAAACCGCAAAAGTTAAAGGAATCAAGTACTTTCTGATTAGCTATGTCGATCTCTTCGGCACCATGCGGGCAAAGCTCGTGCCGGCCGCGGCGATCGGCGAAATGGCAAAAAACGGAGCTGGATTTGCCGGCTTCGCGAGCTGGCTCGACATGACGCCGGCCGATCCCGACGTTCTCGCCATCCCCGATGCCGACAGCCTGATCCAGCTACCCTGGCGCAAAGAGGTGGGCTGGCTCGCCGCCGATCCGTACATGAACGGCAAGCTCGTCGAGCAGGCGCCGCGCAACGTGCTGAAGCGCGTGGTCGCCGACGCCGCTGCAAAGGGCTACGTCCTCAAGACCGGCGTCGAGTGTGAGTTCTTCCTCATCAGCCCCGACGGCGCGAGCATCTCCGACACCGGCGATTATCAGGCCAAGCCCTGCTACGACCAGCAGGCGCTGATGCGCCGCTACGACGTGATCAGCGAGATCTGCGACTCCATGCTGGAGCTCGGATGGAATCCGTATCAGAACGACCATGAAGACGCGAACGGCCAGTTCGAGATGAACTGGCAGTATGACGACGCGCTGAAGACCGCCGACAAGCACGCCTTCTTCAAATATATGGTGAAGTCGATCGCCGAGAAGCACGGCTTGCGCGCCACCTTCATGCCCAAGCCGTTCCCGACCCTCACGGGCAACGGCTGCCATATCCATGTTTCGCTGTGGTCTAAGGATGGGAAGAATCTGTTCGAAGACTCGAAGGACCCGATGGGACTGTCGAAGCTCGGCTATCAGTTCATCGCCGGACTGATGAACTCGGCGGAAGCGCTTTCCGCCATCACCAATCCCACCGTCAATTCGTACAAGCGCATCAACGCGCCGCGCACCCTGTCCGGCGCAAGCTGGTCGCCCAACACGGTGACCTACACCGGCAATAATCGCACGCACATGATCCGCATTCCCGACGCCGGCCGCTTCGAATTCAGGCTCGGCGACGGCGCGGCCAATCCCTATGCCATGCAGGCCGCGGTGCTGATTGCCGGCCTCGACGGCATTCAGAACAAGCGCGATCCGGGACCGCGCCTCGACATCGACATGTATGCCGAAGGCCACACGGTGAAGAACGCCAAGAAGCTGCCGCTCAATCTCCTCGACGCGCTCCGTGCCCTCGAGGCCTCGCCGATCATGCGCAAGGGCTTGGGCGAGCCTTTCATCTCAGCCTACCTCAAGCTCAAACGAGCTGACTGGAACGAATATGCCAGTCAGCTCACCGATTGGGAGCGGCGCACGACACTCGACTGCTAGTGTCGGGTTCAACCGGTGAGTCTCGTGCGGCTCGGCGGCTCGCCGAATGTCCGCTTATAGGCGCGGGCGAATTGGCTTGACGAGGAGAAGCCGGTCGCGATTGCCACGTCGAGCACAGGCAAGGTGGTCTCCCGCAACAGCTGCCGCGCGCGGTCGAGACGCATCGACGAATATTGCCGGTGGATGCCGTGGCCGAGATGGCGCCGGAACAACCGCTCGAGCTGCCTGACCGAGACCCCGGCGACGCGGGCAAGCTCGGTGCGAGGCTGCGGCGTCTCGATATTGACCTCCATGCGTCGCAGAACGCGCAACAGCTTCTCGTCGGCAACGCCGAGTCGGAGGCGCAGATCCATGCGCTGCGGGCCCATGCCCTCGCGGATATGGGTGTGCAGGAACCAGTCGCCGACGGCGGCGGCAAGCTGGCGGCCGTGATCGCGCTCGATCAAAGCGACCATCATGTCGAGCGCAGAGATGCCGCCGGAGCAGGTGATGCGGTTGCCGTCGATCTCGAACAGAGAAGGGGCAACGGCGATGTCCGGGAACGCCTCGCTGAAGGCGGGCTGGTGCTCCCAATGCAGCGTGACGCGCCGCCCATCGAGAAGACCGGCGCGGGCAAGGATGTAAGGTCCGCCTGATATGCCGCCGACGGTCGCGCCCCGACGCGCAAGCCGGCGGAGCCACGCGAACACCTGCCGGTCATTGAAGGTCGCAGGATTGCCGCCGGCGCAGACGAACAGCATGTCGACGTCGCGGTCGGTACCGACGCCGATATCGGGAATGATGGCGAGGCCGTTCGAGGCCATGACCGGCTTGCCGCTAGGGGCCGCGTGCCACCAGCGATAAAGAGGTTTGCCGGAGATGAGGTTTGCCGCGCGCAAGGGCTCGACCGCCGCAGCGTAGGACATCAAGGCAAAGCCCGGCACCAACAGAAAGCCCACCGATAGCGGTCTTTCGCGCGGCGCCGATTTGACAGGCCTGTTCTTTCCCATGGCGTAAATTGTCAAGGATGCGTCGTTAAGTGTCAATAAGGCGCGAGTGCCCGGCTCAAGATGGGCCATGCGTTACTCTGCCTTTGCGCTCCTGAAAAACGGACTTACGGGAAATCGCGGATGGACGCCGGCCTGGCGCAAGCCTAAGCCGAAGCCGGCTTACGACGTGATCATCGTCGGGGGCGGGCATGGCCTCGCCACGGCCTATTACCTCGCCAAGCAGCACGGCATCACCAAGGTCGCGGTGCTGGAGAAGAGCTATCTCGGCTCCGGCAATATCGGGCGCAACACCACGATCATCCGCTCCAACTACCTGTTGCCGGGGAATACCGCCTTCTACGAGCGCGCCATGCAGCTATGGGAGGGTCTCGCGCAAGAGCTGAACTTCAACACCATGGTGAGCCAGCGCGGCATCCTCAATGTGTTCCACTCGGATCCGCAGCGGAACGCCTATGCGCGGCGGGGCAATGCCATGCGACTTGCCAGCGTCGATGCCGAGCTTTTGACGCGCGAGCAGGTGCGCGAATATCTGCCGCTCGCAGACTTTGACAACGCCCGCTTTCCTATTCGTGGCGCGTTGATGCAGCCTCGAGGCGGCACGGTTCGTCACGATGCCGTGGCCTGGGGGTACGCCCGAGCCGCGGATGAACGCGGCGTCGACATCATCGAGAATTGCGAAGTAACCGGCTTTCGCATCGAGCAGGGCCGCATCAAGGGCGTCGAGACCAACCGCGGATTCATCGGCGCGTCGAAGGTCGGACTGGCTGTCGCCGGCAACACCTCGCGTGTCGGCGCGCTTGCCGGCTTGCGTCTGCCGATCGAAGCCCACGTCATTCAGGCCTTCGTGACCGAAGGCGTTAAGCCGCTGATCGACCACGTGGTGACCTTCGGTGCCGGACATTTCTATGTCAGCCAGTCCGACAAAGGCGGCCTTGTCTATGGCGGCGATATCGACGGCTATAATTCCTATGCCCAGCGCGGCAATCTGCCGGTGGTCGAAGACGTGGCCGAGGGCGGTCTGGCGCTGTTCCCCGGTCTTGCTAGGCTCCGCATCCTGCGAAGCTGGGCCGGCCTGCTCGACATGTCGATGGATGGCTCGCCAATCTTCGACAAGACCGATATCGCAGGCCTCTACCTCAATTGCGGCTGGTGTTACGGCGGCTTCAAGGCGACCCCCGCCTCCGGCGAGGCCTTCGCGCATCTGATCGCCAAGGATGAGCCAAGCGATTTGATCCTTCCCTTCCGCCTCGACCGCTATCGCAAGGGTGCGGTGCTCGACGAGAAGGGCATGGGCACCCAAACCAATTTGCACTAGAGGCCGAGAGTGCGGATCAAATGTCCCTATTGCGGTGAGCGCGAAGCGAGCGAGTTCAGCTATCTCGGCGCCGCCGACCTCAAGCGCCCAGACCCCAGCGCCGCGGACGCCGAGGATGCGTTCTTCGACTACGCCTATATCCGCGACAATCCGGCCGGCCCCATGGCCGAGCTCTGGTATCACGGCGGGGGCTGCCGCTCCTGGCTCCGCGTGGTGCGCGATACGCGCAATCACGAGATCGAAAGCGCGGCCTTGGCGAAGAGCGAGGGAGGCAAGCGGTGACGCCTCCCACGACAGGGCAGGAGCGCTTTCGCCTGGCCTCAGGCGGCATGATCGATCGGAAGCGCACGCTCCGCTTCACCTTCGACGGCAAATCTTACACCGGCCATCCCGGCGACACGCTTGCAGCGGCGCTGCTCGCCAACGGCGTGCGTCTCGTCGGCCGCTCGTTCAAATATCACCGGCCGCGCGGCATCTTCAGCGCCGGCGCCGAGGAGCCGAACGCGCTGGTCGAGATGCGCGACGGCGCGCGGCGCGAGCCGAACACGCGCGCCACCATGGTCGAGTTGTATGATGGGCTCGCCGCGGCAAGTCAGAACCGCTGGCCGTCGCTGAAATTCGACGTGCAGTCGGTGAACGGACTGCTCAGTCGGTTCTTCAGCGCCGGCTTCTACTACAAGACTTTCATGTGGCCGGCGAAGTTCTGGAAGGCCGTCTACGAGCCTCTGATCCGGCGAAGCGCGGGACTTGGCAGCGCCGCGACTGAGCCTGACCCCGACCATTACGAGAAGGCCTTCGCCCATTGCGACCTGCTCGTCATCGGCTCGGGCCCGGCAGGCCTCATGGCCGCGCTGACTGCGGGCCGCGCCGGCGCCCGCGTCGTCCTCGCCGAGGAGGATTTCATGTTCGGCGGCCGCCTCCTGTCCGAGCGGCTCTTGATTGACGGCAAGCCCGCCTGGAATTGGCTGCGGACGGTTCTTGCCGAGTTGAGGAGTCTGGACACTGTGCGGCTGATGCCGCGCACCACCGTCTTCGGCGTTTACGACGGCGGCACCTATGGCGCGGTTGAGCGCGTCGCGGACCATCTGCCGCAGCCGCCGGAACACCAGCCCCGCCAGCGTTCCTGGCGCATCGTGGCCAAGCGCGCCGTTCTCGCCTCCGGCGCCATCGAGCGCGGCATGGCCTTCCCCGGCAATGATTTGCCGGGGGTCCTGCTCGGCTCCGCGGTACGCAGCTATGTCAATCGCTTCGGCGTGGCGCCTGGCGCCCGCGCCGTCGTCTTCACCACGTCCGACGATGGCTGGGCCACCGCACATGATCTTGCCGCGCGCGGCGTGGCGGTAGCGGCCTTGGTCGATCCGCGCCAGGAGGGAATCGAGGCGCGGGGCGCAGGACCATGGCCGATCTTCGCCGGCGCCACGGTGATCGAGGCGAGGGGCGGTCAGCAGCTCCGCAGCGTCATCGTTCGTGACCACAAGGGCGCCGACACCGAGATCGCTTGCGATCTTCTCGCCGTCTCCAATGGCTGGAACCCAACGCTGCATCTGACCTGCCATCTCGGCGGCAAGCCCGTGTGGCATGAATCGCTCGCCGCCTTCGTTCCTGGCTCTACGCCGAAGGGCATGGCGGTGGCCGGTGCTGCCGCAGGCCATCTTGCTCTTTCCGAAGCGCTGACGGACGGCGCGCGACTTGGCGGTGAGGCGGCCGGCGATCTCGGCTTCACCCCATCGCTGCAGGCGATCCCCGCCGTCGGCGAAGAGACTGCGCTCGGCACGCCGCTCTGGCGCGTGCGCGGCGGGAAGGGACCGGCCTTCGTCGACCTGCAGAACGATGTGACCACCAAGGACGTCGAGCTTGCTTGCCGGGAGGGCTACGGCGCGAGCGAGCATGTCAAGCGCTACACCACGCTCGGCATGGGCACCGACCAGGGCAAGACCGCCAACGTCGTGGCGCTCGGCGTATTGTCCGAGCTGACCGGCATGCCAATCCCGGCGATCGGCACCACCGGATTTCGCCCGCCTTACACCCCTGTCACCTGGGGCGCGATCGCCGGACATCATCGCGGCAAGGACTTCAGGCCGAAGCGGCTTCCGCCGTCGCACAATTGGGCGGAGGAGAACGGCGCGGTGTTCGCCGATGCTGGGCTCTGGCTTAGGGCGCAATGGTATCAGCGCCCTGGTGAGACACTGCAGCAGAGCATCGCGCGCGAAGCCGCGGCGGTTCGGCGCTCAGTCGGCGTCTGCGACGTGTCGACGCTCGGCAAGATCGACATTCAGGGGCCCGACGCGTCGGCGCTGCTCGATCGCGTCTACACCAACAAATTCTCCACGCTGAAGGTCGGCCGCGCCCGCTATGGCCTGATGCTGCGCGAGGACGGCTTCGCCATGGATGACGGCACCACGGCACGGCTAGGCGAGCAGCACTTCATCATGACCACGACCACCGCCAATGCCGGCAAGGTCATGCAGCATCTCGAATTCTGCCGTCAGGTGCTGTGGCCCGAGCTCGATGTCAGCTTGGTGTCGGTCTCCGATCACTGGGCGCAATACGCGGTCGCCGGGCCCCGCTCGCGCGACGTTCTGGCCAAGCTCGTCGATGCTTCCTTCGATATTTCCAACGACGCCTTCCCGCGCATGGGAGCAGGCGAGCTCACCATCTGCGGCGGCGTGCCGGCGCGGCTCTTCCGCGTGTCCTTCTCCGGCGAGATGGCCTACGAGATTGCCGTGCCAGCGCGCTACGGCGATGCCGCGATCCGCGCCCTGATGCAGGCCGGCGCCGAGTTCGACATCACGCCCTACGGCACCGAGGCGCTCAACGTGCTCCGCATCGAAAAGGGACATGTCGGAGGGCCTGAGATCAACGGGCAGACCACGGCCCGCGATCTTGGCCTCGCCGGCATGGTCTCCTCCGACAAGGATTGCATCGGGCGCGTGCTCGCCGGGCGTCCCGCTTTGCTCGACTCGGCGCGGCCGATCCTGGTCGGCGTGAAGACCGTCGACCCGGCGCAGTCGCTCACCGCCGGATCGCATTTCATTCCGGTCGGCGCGGAGGCCGTCACCGCCAACGATCAGGGCTATCTCACCTCGGTTGCCCCGTCGCCTGTGCTCGGCCGCGACATCGGCATCGGTTTTCTCGCTCGCGGGCGCGAGCGCATCGGCGAGCGCATTCGCGCCGTCGATCTTCTGCGCGGCCATGACGTCGAATGCGAGATCGCCTCGCCGGTCTTCTACGATCCTGAGGGAAAGCGGACCCATGGCTGAAATTCGACTCAAAGCACGTTCGCCATTCGCCGGCCTTCTCGAGCCAGGGCGTCACGGCGCGCGTGGTGCCAACCCCGGGTTGGCGTTGAGCGAGCGCTCCGGTCTTGCGATCTTCGTCATCTCTGCGGGAGCGGGAAAGGCAGGCGAGGTTGCCGCCAAGATGCTTTCGGTCACCGGGCTTGAGTTGCCCGTAGGCGCGGAGCGCGTCAGCAAGAACGGCTTTTCGGTGATCGGCACCGCGCCAGGCCAATGGCTCGCCGTCGCCGAGAGCAAGGAGGCCCGCGCGTTGCCGGGCATGCTTGCGGTGGCGCTCAAGGGTCTCGCCACGGTCGTCGATCTCACCGATGGCAAGGCGGTCCTCCGCATTTCTGGGCCACGGGCGCGCGACACGCTCGCAAAGGGCTGCTCGCTTGATCTGCATCCAAGGGTGTTCACGCCGGGAAGCGCAGCGACGACGCCGGTCGCCTTGATCGACTGCGTGATCTGGCAGGTGGACGAAACGCCGACCTATGACCTCGCCGTGCCGAGCAGCTACGCCGAAAGTTTCTGGTCATGGCTCGCGGCATCCGCCGCCGAATTTGGCTATACCGTCAAGTAGACGACAAAACGCCTCAACGCGTTTGCGCGGCGCCGGCGGCTTCAACCGCCGCGCCGCTGATGCGATGGGGATGAGCGAACACCTCGAACCCATCCTTTCTGGCGACGGCCACGAGCGTTATGCCGGCGGCCTCAGCCATGCGGAGCGCAAGCGCGGTCGGCGCCGACACCGCGACGATGATGGGCGCGCCGATGGCGGCGGACTTCTACACCCTCTCCACCGACACGCGACTTGTAAGCACCACGATGCCCTGCGCGGCGTTGGCGCCTTCGCGCGCGAGTGCGCCGGCGAGCTTGTCGAGCGCATTGTGGCGGCCGACATCCTCGCGCACGGCGACGAGGCCGCGTTTGGGATCGAAGAAGCCGGCGCCATGCACCGCACGCGTCTCGCGGTTCAATTCCTGCACGGGCAACAGCTGATCGATCGCCGTCATGATCTCGGCTGGCGTGACCGTGAGAGCATCGCGCACCTCTGGAGGTGGGCGCACGGCCTCGGTCAGGCTCTCGATGCCGCACAGTCCGCATCCCGTGGGCCCGGCCATCTTGCGGCGGCGGGTCAAGAACTCTGCGGCGTCAGGCGTCTTCAGCCAGATGCGAATCTCGATGCAGACCTCTTCTTCGACGATCTCCACGCTCTCGATGGCATCGATGGAGGCGATCACTCCCTCGGTCAGGCTGAAGCCGACGGCGAAGTCCTCGAGATCCTGCGGCGTCGCCATCATCACCGCATAGGAGGCGGTGTTGTAAGTGAAGGCGACCGCGGTCTCCTCAGGAATGGCGCGTTCGCCTCTGGAGTAGCCGCTGGCACGCCAGACGGAGCAGGCGACGCGAACCAAAGGCTGAGGCAAGTGCTTACTCCGCTTCGTTTTATCGAGCTGCAAGCTAGTCGCTTGCCCTTGCCCTTACAAGCATCTGGCAGGTTCGATGGCATGAGCCAGTCGCATGCACGAAATGAGCGATTTACAGGTGCTGAAATCGCTCATAAGCTCTTAGGTGGACCTTGGAGATGCGTGCGTGACCTGCCCGATTTCGATCTCGCTGGGGCTTCGCCGGAGTGTGATTTCCGCGCTCAGCCTCGCGGGTGCTTTTGCTGTTGTTGGCACCCTGGCCCATGCCGGCGATGCGGCAAGCCCGTCCGGCGCAGAGGCCGGTCAGCAAGCGCGCCACGGCGGCGGCTTTGAGTTCCGCCGGCGCTTTTCCACCGTCGACAACCCATATTGCGCCATCACCACCTACGTCGTGGGCGACTTTCCCGAGCAGGCGACCTCGACCACCGACGCGAATGGCCGACCGGCAATTGCCGTGGACGCATCGATACTGAAAGCCGATCCGCCTTATGCCCATTTCCTGATGGCGCACGAGTGCTGCCACCACACGCTTGGCCATGTGCGGCTGAGCTCGGCCGAGCTCGGGCATCTCGGACCCCAGCCGTTTTACTATATCCGCTCACTGTTGAAGACCATGGAGCTCGAGGCCGACGCCTGCGCGGTGGGGATGTTGAAGCGCACCAACGAGCCGGACGCGATCGAGGTCGGGCGGCGGAAGATGCTGGAGTTCGGCAACGCGCCGACCGGCGCCTATTATCCGACCGGCGTCGAGCGCGCCCACGGGATCGCCCGCGCCGCGGCGGAGAACTGACCGTGACCGAGCCGATGGTCTCTGCCGGCGAGGCCGCAAGGCGGCTCGGCGTGGCGCCCGCGACCATTCAACGCTGGGTCGACAACGGCGTGCTCCACGCCGAGCGCACTGCCGGCGGTCATCGGCGCATCTATGTCACCGAGCTTCGCCGCGTCATTGCCGCCAATCGGCCCGAGGAGGCGAGCGGGCCTCTGATGGATTGGGTTGCCGTCCTGATGTCGGGCGATCCGCGCCGGGTGAAGGCTGCGCTCATCGCGGCGCGGCAGCTCTCTGGAAGCTGGGCCGAGACGGCCGACACCGTGGCCTCGGCCATCGCCGAGATTGGCCGCAGATGGGAGGCCGGCGCCTGCCGAGTGTTCGAGGAGCACGCCGCGAGCGAGGCGCTCAGGCGCGGCACAGCGCTCTGCGCCGCTGAAATTCCATGTCCAGACGATGCGCCGCGCGCAGCGCTGTTCACCGTCGAGGGCGAGCGTCACACTTTGGGCCTGTCTCTCGCTGAACTCGTGTTCGCCGAAGCTGGGTGGCGGGTATTGTGGCTCGGCGAAGGCGCCCCAGGGGAGGAGCTCAAATCCCTCGTCTCGCATCTGAAGCCTGACTTGATTGCCGTTGCGGCCTCGTCTGCGAGCTCTCCCCCGGCAATCGCCCGGTATCAGGAGAAGCTGAGGCGGGTTGCAGCGCGCGCGAGACTTCCCCTGGTGCTCGCCGGCAGCGGGCTTTGGGCGGTGACCCCCAAGGCACATCGCATCGTCACGTTTCACGAGCTACGCTCCTTGCTTGCGCGGCTCCGCAAGCGCGCCCGGACGAGGCGTGCTTCTTGAGGCCCTGCGACTATCGGATAGACGCGAAAACCATCGCGGTCAGGCTAAGATGACCGCAGGTCAAGGGAGGAGGCTCCATGGCGAACAAAGCAAGCTTCACGCCGGAGGAATGGACCAAGGTGATGGAGAGTGTGGCGGTGACCGGCATGGCCGTGACCGCTGCTGAGCCGAGCGGGCTCTGGGGCATGCTGAAGGAGGCGCTTGCGGGCGGGGCGGCCATGGCGGCGGCGAAGGCCGATCCCCAGGCCAACGAGCTGGTGAAAGCCGTGATTGCCGATTTCGAGACGGCCGAGGGCCGGGACGCGGTGCAGCAGGCGCTGAAGGCGCGCTTCGCCGACGCCAAGCCTGCCGACGTCGTGCCGCGGGCGTTGGAGACGCTGCGTCAGGCCGCGGCTATCCTCGACGCCAAGGCCCCGGCGGACGCGGCCCCCTTCAAGGCCTGGCTCAATACCATCGCGGCCAAGGTGGCAGAGGCCTCGAAGGAAGGGGGCTTCCTCGGCTTCGGCGGCGTGCAGGTGAGCGAGGCCGAGAAGGCGACTCTTGCCGACATTGCCAAGGCCTTGGGTACCACGGCGACCGCCTGATGGCGGAGGTCTTGATCATGACAAATGTGAGGTCAAGGCCGTGGCGTCGTTGACATCCGGATTGCGGCTCGCGGCCATCGCCTTGGCGATCGGGACTGGCGGCGGGATCGCCGCGGCCGGTGCGGCGGAGCCCGACGCGCGGCCCTGCAACGACGACGCCATGATCGTGTTCGATGCGTCGGGCTCGATGGCCGGGAACGTGGGACAAGGCATCGGGACCACTCTCCCACGGATTGACGAAGCGCGGCATGCGCTTGCCGAGGTGCTGCCGAGCGCCACGAAATTTCGCCGCGTCGGCCTCATCACTTATGGCCCGGGTCCCTACCAGCAATGCAATGTGCACCTCGATCTCAAGCCAACGGCGAACGCCACTGCCGCCATCATGCAAACGGTGAATGCGCTGACGCCAGGAGGCCGCACGCCCTTGAGCTCGGCGGTGGAGCAGGCAGCAACGGTGCTCGACTACAAGCACAAGCCGGGCGTCATCGTCATGATCACCGACGGTGAAGAGACTTGCGGAGGTGCGCCTTGCGACCTCGGCAAAGAACTCCATGCCGCGGCCAAGCAGCTGACGATCCACGTCATCGGCTATCGGGTTAAGGATTTCTCTTGGACCGGCGAGCAAAGCATCCTCGACGTGCGCTGCCTGGCCGAGCAAAACGGCGGGCTCTACATCACCGCAGAGACGAAGGAAGACCTGGTCGAGGCCCTCAGGAGAACTCTCGACTGCCCGATGGTCACGGAACGGACCTCGCCACAAGGCGACGGCTTGCCGTCAGCATCGGAGAGCGTACGGCTCGCGTCACAATCGGCCAAGCACTAGGCAACGCCAGAATCGGCAAAATCCCGAACCGGGTATGGCCCGGCTTGGAGTCTCGTCGGATTTGCGCTACTGCCAGGGGAACAGCCTGGTCACCACGAGCTTCGTGCCTACGAGTTGAGTTGTCGTCCCGCCCATGGTTTCTTCTCGCACTTCGTGATGAGGTCTAACGGCATGCAGGATCAAAGCGCGCGCAAAGCCACGGGCGAGCGCGCAACCCAGGTCTTCGAAAACGTCACCTGCCCGTTTTGCGGGATGCTGTGCGACGATCTCGAGGTCGAGAACCGCGACGGCACACTGAAAGTCCTCAAGAACGGCTGCGAGCGATCTGTCATCGGCTTCGAACGCAAGCTGCCGCCGAGCAACCCGCAGATTCAAGGCAAGGACGTCAGCCTGGCCGAGGCCGTCACCGAAGCCGCGGCGCTGATCCGGAAGGCCGACAATCCGCTGTTTGGAGGACTTGCCGCCGGCGTGGAAGGCATGCGCGCGGCGCTTGCGCTTGCCGAGCGGGCAGGCGGGGTGGTCGATCATGCCTTGAGCGAAGGCCAGTACCGCAACGTCAGGGTGCTGCAAAGCGCGGGCTGGACCACGTCGACGCTCACCGAAACGCGCAACCGCGCCGATCTCTTGATGATCGTTGGCAGCGACATCCGCAAGCTGCATCCGCGCTTCTTCGAGCGCATCGTCTCGCCCCCCAACTCGATGTTCGATGTGACGGCGCCGAAGCGCACCGTGGTATTCGTCGGCGAGGTGCCGGAGCGCAAAGTCGCGGCCGGTCCGAAAGTCGGCGAGGTGATCGCACTTCCCTGCATGGTCGATCAGATCGGCGAAGTTCTAGGGGCACTCCGCGCGCGGCTGCGCGGTTTCCGCGTCAACGCCAAGACCGCAGGCGGCGTGTCGCTTGCCAAGATCGATGCGCTGGCCGAGACCTGCCGGAAAGCTGAATACGGGGTCGTGGTCTGGGCGCCGCCGACGCTCGACGTGCCGCATGCCGAGCTCATCGTGGAGCAGGCCACGGGGCTGGTGAAGGACTTGAATACGAGCCAGCGCTTCGCCGGGCTGTCGCTTGGCGGCAATGAAGGCGCGGTAACGGCCGCCGCTGTCACCACCTGGCAGAGCGGGTTTCCGCTCCGCATCAGCTACGCAAGCGGCGCGCCCCAGTTCGATCCCTACAGCTATTCCATTATCCGCATGCTGATGGCCGGGGAGGGTGATTTGCTCGTGTGGATCGCCTCGATTTCTCCCGACCTGTCGCCGCCTTCGACCGATATCCCCATGATCGTACTTGGCACCCCGGGCCTCAAGCTGCCGCAAAAGCCCGCGGTGTTCATCCCTGTGGGCACGCCGGGCGTCGATCATGCCGGGCGGCTCATCCGCTGCGACAGCGTCGTGTCGCTGCCTCTCAAGAACTTGCATCGGGCGGAGCTCCCGCGCGTCGCCGATGTGCTCGGGTCAATCGAAGCGGCGCTGTAACGGTCCGGAGTTTCCTCCTCATGGTGATCAAGCTTTCCGGCGGCAAAGTCTATGACCCCGCCAACAAAGTGAGCGGCGAGGTTCGCGACGTCTATGTGGAGGACGGGAAGATCGTGCCCGCGCCTGCCGACGGACGGGTGGCTCAGACCTACGATGTGAAGGGCCGGGTAGTGATGGCCGGCGCCATCGACCCGCACACCCATATCGGCGGCGGCAAGATGACCATCGCCCGCATGCTGATCCCCGAGGATCACATGAAGGACGAGGTGGCGCGAACCGATCTTACCCGCGCCGGCACCGGGCATGCGGTGCCGTCGACCATGGTCACCGGCTACCGCTATGCCGAGATGGGCTACACCGCCTGTTTCGAGCCGGCCATGCTGCCCGCCAACGCCCGGCAGGCGCATATGGAGCTTGGCGACACGCCCATGGTCGACAAGGGCGCCTTCGTTATGCTCGGCAGCGACGATTATTTCCTGCGCCAGCTCGCCGCCAAGAACGAATTCGAGCGCATCAAGGACTATGTCGCCTGGACCATGCATTCGGCGCAGGCGATCGCGGTCAAGGTGGTCAATCCCGGCGGCATCAGCGCCTTCAAATTCAATCAGCGCAAGCTCGACCTCGATGAAGAGCATGTCTACTACCACGTGACGCCGCGCCAGATCATCTTGACCTTGGCGCGGGCGCTGAAAGAGCTCGGCGTCGTGCATCCGCTGCACGTGCACGGCTGCAATCTCGGCATCCCCGGCAATATCGAATCGACTCTCGCCACCATCCGCGCGGCTGAAGGTTTGCCGCTGCATATGACGCATACTCAGTTCCTGAGCTACGGCACCGAAGGCGACCGCAAGTTCTCCTCAGGCGCGGCGCGGCTCGCCGAGCTCGTCAACAAGAGTCCGAACATCTCCATCGACGTCGGCCAGGTCCTGTTCGGGCAGACCTGCACCGCGTCCGGCGACAGCATGCGCCAATACGCGATCGGCAAGAGCGCGCACCCGAAGCGCACCGTGATCATGGACATCGAATGCGATGCCGGCTGCGGCGTCGTGCCCATGCGCTACCGCGACAAGAGCTTCGTCAACGCCATGCAGTGGGTGGTCGGGCTCGAGACGTTTCTGCTGGTGGAAGATCCCTGGCGCATGTTCCTCACCACCGATCATCCGAACGGCGCGCCGTTCTATACCTACCCGCATCTGATCAGGCTGTTGATGGACAAGGGCTTCCGCGACGACATGCTGCAAAAGATCAATCCTGAGGCTGCGGCCATGAGCATCCTGCCCACCATCGCCCGCCAATACAGCCTCGATGAGATCGCCATCATCACCAGGGCGGGACCGGCGCGGAGCCTGGGATTGCGAGATCGCGGGCATCTCGGCGCCGGAGCTTGCGCCGACATCACCGTCTACCGCGACAACGCCGACCGCGAGGCGATGTTCACCACCCCCGAGCTCGTGTTCAAGAACGGCGAGTTGGTCGTCAAGAACGGCAAGGTGGTCAAGGTCACCCAAGGCGCCACCCATGTGATGCGGCCTGACTACGACCGCGCCATCGAGAAGCCGCTGAAGGCCTATTTCGACCGCTATCTCACGGTGCGGATGGAGAACTTCAAGCTCGCCGACGAGGAGATCATCGACGGCGACCACGGCTCGATCATCGTGCAGCCTGCAGGCCAGCGGGTGTCCTAACTAACCGGGTCTACGGCTTCGGGCGGTTGCCCATGATGTCGAAGTCGGCTTCCTGCAGCTGGTATTTCTGGACGATGCTTGACGTGTCGGAGAGGGCGCGAAGGCAGGCCTCGTGCGCCTTGCGCTTTTCCGCCTCGTCAAGCGTGTCGCCTTCCTTCATCCGGTCGGCCGCGCCGAAACAAAGCTGCACGTCCTGTGCGCGTGCCGGGGCGGACAGGACCGCAAGTATCAGGGCGACCAGAGCTGTCGCCGGCAAGTCTTTCAAGTCCATGCGCTGCACCTCCGATATCCTGTTCGGTCAGCTTAACGTGGCCTAACCATGTCAGCCCGTTCGCCGGTTCCGCCCACGCGGCACGACGCTTAGAAGTAGCTAATCAGAGGAATTGCTTATGCGTACCATAACCATGCTTGCCGCGGCATTGATCGGCGGAGCATTTTCGCTGCTCACTCTCGATTCGACGTCTTCCTTGCCGGGACTCTCGGGCCGTCCAGCCGCAGCGAGCGCCGGTCTTGTCGAGAAGGCCCGGGCACCGCGTTACCGCCAGGCCCGGAGATATGGTCACCGGCGTCCCTATTACGCGCCCTATTTCTGCGCGCCCCTTACCAATATCGTTATTGGCAGTTCTATGCGCCGATCTGCTACCCGCTCTAGGCGCGGCTAATACAGCAGAAACTTCCGCCTGATCTCCTCGAACTCGGCAACGCCTGGGCGCCAGCTCGCGACGATCTCTTGAAGCGGGATCTGCTGCTCGATCTGCTGCCGGAGCACAGGCGAGCCAGCCAAAATGTCGATCGGCATCTTGTCATGCTCGTACTCGTAAGGCGGATCGCGCCAGGCAAAGCGATCGGGCGCCGAGCCGTAGCATTCGCGAAGCAGCGACACGCCGGCCTTCACCGGAAGGAACGCCTCGCGGCTGGTGACATGGATCTGGCAGCCGCCGCAGGTGACGCGGGCGTGCTTCTGGAAGGTCGGCTCGAAGGTCACCGGCCGGAAGTGCACGCCCTTCAACTTCACCTTGTTCATGCGCTCGGCAAGCTGGTCGCCGTCGAGCCACGGCGCGCCGATCAGCTCGAAAGGCCTCGTGGTGCCGCGTCCTTCCGACAGCATGGTGCCTTCGTAAAGCACGGTGCCGGGATAGACGATGGCCGTGTCGAGGGCCGGCATGTTCGGCGAGGGCATGACCCAGGGGAGGTCGGTTGCGTCCCAATACATGTCGCGCGACCAGCCCTCCATGGGAATGACTTCAAGTTTTGCATCGATGCCGTGATGCTCGTTGAACAATCGCGCAAGCTCGGCGACGGTCATGCCGTGGCGCATGGGCATGCGGAATTGACCGACGAAGGACTTAAATCCGGGCTCAAGTGTCGGCCCTTCCACCTGCCTGCCGCCGATGGGGTTGGGACGGTCGCATACGATGACGGGAACTCCATGCTGTGCCGCGGCGCGCAGGCAGTTGGCCATGGTGTAGATGAAGGTGTAGATGCGCGCGCCTACGTCCTGGAGATCGATGACGAGCACGTCGATCAGATCGAGCATCTCATTGGTCGGCTCGCGCGTCTCGCTGTAGAGCGAGAAGACCGGCACGTTGCGGCGCCGGTCCTTGGCGTGCGGGGTTTCGATCATGTTGTCTTGCAGGTCGGAGCGGTAGCCGTGCTGCGGCCCGAAGATGGCGGTCAGCTTGTAGCGGTTGGAGTGGCTGAAGCGATCGACGAAGTGGCGGAAGCCATGATCGATCGAGGCAGGATTGGCGAGCACGCCCACGCGCAGTCCGTTGAGTTGGGTCGAGGCGAGGAGCTTTTCGGAGCCGAGCAGGACGGGCATGGCCGTTGCTTAGCCTGACGCCGCGGCGAAGCGCCAGCAAAAAGGGCCTGCCGAGGCAGGCCCTTCGCAGATGTTAAGGCTGGTAGGATTAGGCCGCGTCGACCAGCACGACCTCTGAGTCCTTGAGCGCGGTGATCTTGACCACCGCCTCGTCCTGAATTGCGGCGCCGTCACGGGCATCAACGCGGACGCCGTTGACCTCGACCTCGCCTTCTGCCGGCACGAGATACCCGTGGCGGCCGCGCCCAAGCGCATATTCCGCTGTCTCGCCAGCCTTCAGCGTGGCGCCAAGCACGCGGGCTTCGGCGCGGATCGGGAGCGCGTCGGCGTCAGTGCCAAAGCCGCTCGCCAGCACCACGAACGAGCCGGCGCGGTCGCCCCTGGGGAAGGGCTTGGCGCCCCATGACGGCTTGCCGCCCTCACGATCCGGCTCGATCCAGATCTGGAAGATGCGGGTCGTGTCGGGCTCCCGGTTATATTCGGCGTGGCGGACGCCGCTGCCGGCGCTCATCACCTGCACGTCGCCGGCTTCGGTCCGCCCCTTGTTGCCGAGGCTGTCCTCATGGGCGATGGCCCCGTCGCGCACATAGGTGATGATTTCCATGTTCGCGTGAGGATGCGGCGGGAAGCCGGTGTGCGGAGCAATCTCGTCGTCGTTCCACACGCGGATCGCGCCCCAGCCCATGCGCTCGGGGTCGTAGTAGCTGGCGAAAGAAAAATGATGCTTGGCCTTGAGCCAACCATGGTCGGCGCCGCCAAGGCCTTTAAAGGATCTTATCTCGATCATGTCGTTAACCTCCGCGCCATGCTTGGCGCTGTTGCATGGCTCGAAAATAGGGTGCAGGATCGGCTCATAAAGAGAAACTTTGGAAACTCATCGTTTCTGTACTATGGCCAAACTTCCTGATCTCGAAGGGCTCGCGGTCTTCGCCAAAGTGGCCGAACTGAGATCCTTCGCGGGCGCGGCCAAGGATCTCGAGCTGTCCAAGGCAACCGTCTCCAAGGCTATCGCCAGGCTGGAGAAAAAGTTCGGCGCGCGGCTGTTCAATCGCACCTCGCGCCGTCTGGCGCTGACCGAGGCGGGCCAGCGCCTCCTGGATCGTGCCGCCCGCATTCTCGCCGAGGGAGAGGCCGCGGAAAGCGAAGCCCATGCCCAGTCGGCAAACCCGCGCGGCCTGTTGCGCCTCGCCGTGCCGATGTCCTTCGGCCTTAAGGAGGTGGCGCCGCTCCTGCCGGACTTCCTCGCCAAATATCCGGAAGTGTCGATCGACCTGCATCTAAGCGATGCTGTGGTCGATCTCATCAGCGCCGGGTTCGATGCCGCCTTGCGCATCGCCGCACTGCCGGCTTCCTCTTTGCGGGCGAGGCGGCTCCGCAGCGTGAGCCGGTACCTTGTGGCGGCGCCCGCCTATATCAAACGCCATGGACGTCCAGCCCATCCTCGCGACCTCGTGCAGCACGCCTGCCTTTGCTACGCCTATCTGCCGAGCCCGGATGTCTGGCGGTTCGTCGACAAGATAGGCGATGAGGTTCAGGTACGGCCCGGCGGTCCGTTGCGGGCGAACAACGCCGATGCGTTTACTCCGGGCCTGCTCGCGGGCCTTGGCCTCGCCGTGCAGCCGGACTTCGTGGTCCGTGAAGCCATAGCAGACGGGCGTCTCGAGGTGGTTATGCCTGAGTGGAGCTCGCCGCCGATCGCGCTGCATCTCGTGATGCCGCCCGGCGGCCCGAGACCGGCGCGCGTCGAGGCATTGGTGGCGTTTCTCACCGAACGCTTGGGCTAATTTTCCGGCCAGCGGTGCAATAGGCGTCGGCTATGGGTTCGATTGGCCATCGGTATTTCCGAAAACGGCGGCAACCGGGTTTCATCGGGCTACTTCGAAACAATCGACGTATCACCCGTCAAATAAACGGAGCGACCTGATGACAACGAAGACCGCTACGATCTCTCTCGCACTTGCCGGCGCTTTGGCGACGGCGCTCACGAGCCTCGCCGCGCCAGTCGCGGCCGAGGAATCCGCCAAGGAGAAGTGCTACGGGCGCCGCCGGACCGGGAACCACCTGCGCCGGCACGTCAAAGACCGACTATCAGGGGAATTCCTGGCGGCTCGTGCCAAAAGGGACTTGCACCACCATCGACACCCCCTTGGGCAAAGGCTCGCTCGAGCCGATCGAGCGCAAGACCTGAAGATGAGCAGTGAGAGGGCGAATGTGTCGGAGTGCGAGCCTCACCGGCTCGCCGTCGGGTTCGCTCTCCGCCATCGCCCATGGGGACTGAGATGACCTCGGAGAATTTTGCCGACCATAATGCGATCCCGGCCGCCAGCATCGGCGTCGGCTTCAAGCCCGAGCATGCGGAAGAGGTACTTCACGCCGATCATGGGCTCGGATTCTTCGAGGTTCATGACCGAGCGCCGACAGCCGCGAAGCAAGACCGATGAGCAGCAGCACGGGGAACGCGTGCTCGGCGATGGTCGACGTATAGGCCGCGACGTCAGGCGGGAGCAGTGGCACTTTGTACTCCTCGCGGAACAGGAAGAACGTGTTCTCCTTGATCATGAAGAACCCTTCGACCTTGGTTTGGTCGGAGCGCCAAAACACGCTCGCCACGGCAAAGCGCGCGAGAAGCGCGATCAGGCTATAGGGAATGCGTTCGGCGAACGCTCTGCCCTGCTCCAGCAAGTTGATGAACCACATGGACCTTCTCCTTGATTGGGGGAGGGTTCGTCGATGGAAGACCCGTATCGGCGCCCCGCGCCAAGAACGATTTCAGGCTTAAAGCAAAGCCCTAGCGGGGGCTTTTCGGGAAATGCCGATCGATGATTGACACCATAGCGGCTCGCTATTGGACCTCGGGGCCCACCAGGCGCCTAATCCGAGGCCTGACATAGGCCTAAACGGGCATCTCCAGCCAGCCGCCAAGCATGGGTTTTCTGCGGGCTGTTCGCGGCTGGCGAAAAAGGAAGTGGAGCAGGATCGCATGCCGAACCCCCAGCCAATTCGCGAAACTACTGGCCGCCCGCTTATGGTGATCATCCGCGCCGGCTTCGGGGGTCTTTCGGATTTTCTGATTGGCTTCCGACAGCAGTCGAGCGTCACCATGAACTCGGCGTGGAACTACGTCAGGTTCCAGCGCGGCGCGCGTCTGATCACAGGACTCTCAGGATCGCGCATGGAAGACACGCCGATGCCGACTTTACAACAAGCCACCATTCCGGCGGCACAGCTCGTGCGCTGTCTCGGGTGACTCCCACCAAGTTCGATAGTCGACGCGCCCGCGCCAGACTGCCGCTGGAAGGAGCGGGGACGTGCTGATTCCCCACTTCCAATCGGTCGAAGAGGCCTTTCGCTATTGCGCCGACATGGACGCACCCCTGGTCGAGAGGCTCGACGCCTTCAGCCAGGCGACGCGATATTTGTTGCCCGGGTATCAAGAAGCAGCTGACCGGATCGCCACCCGTTTGACCGACTACGGTGCCTGTCGTGGCGCCCCGAAGCCTGGCGATGCCATGCCCGGTTTCGCGCTGCCCGACGAAAAGGGACATCTGGTGAATCTTGACGGCCTGCTTGGCGCTGGACCTCTCGCCATGACGTTCCATCGCGGGCATTGGTGCCCTTATTGCCGGATCAACACCAAGGCGCTCGCCGAGGCGCAAGAAGAGATCGCCGCCGAGGGTGGCCAGATCGTCGCCATCATGCCGGACCGTCAGAAATACGCTTCCGCTTTCAAGACGGAGGCGAAAGCGCGCTACCGTGTCCTCACCGACGTGGACAATGGCTATGCGCTCTCCTTGAACTTGGCGATTTGGCTTGGCGACGAAATGAACCAGATCTTGATGGAGGGCGGTCGCAAGGTGTCCGACTATCAGGGCAACGACACATGGTTCTTTCCGGTCCCGGCCACGTTCGTCGTCGGGGCGGACGGCCGGGTCACGGACCGCTTCATCGATCCCGACTACCGCAAGCGCATGGGGGTCGAAGATTTGCTCGCCGCGCTGCGCAACGCCCGCGCCGAGACCTCAGGTTCCCCATGAGAAACCTGTCGTTCGTGTCGCATCGCGACTACCCTCTTTTGCCCTCAAGTGGTCTTGCGAAGCCAAGGACAAAGCGTAACAATTCAGGGTCCTTGCGGGTTGGAGGCCGTCGCCGGGCCGCCAGGACGAGGGGGGCTCGCAAATGACGGTTAAATCGCTGTCCGAGGCGCTGCACGAAGCCTATGTCCAGGCGCGCGACATGGATGCCTCGCTTGGCGAACGGCTGCAGGCCTTCGCCGACGCGGTCCGTGATCTTGGCCCGCATTTCCAGGAGGCGGTCGACAAACTGGTGGCGCGGTTGAAGGAGGAGGGCGTTGGCGAGACCGCGCCGAAGCCCGGCGAGCCCATGCCGCTCTTCGTGCTCCCGGACGAGGCCGGCCGACTCGTCAGCCTCGACAAGCTGCTGGACAAGGGCCCGGTCGCCATTACCTTCCATCGCGGCTATTGGTGTCCCTATTGCCGCATCAACACTCGAGCACTCGCCGAGGCGCAACACGAGATCACCGCTGAGGGCGGCCAGATCGCTGCCATCATGCCCGACCAGCAGCATTTCACCTCAGAGCTGAAGGCCGAGTCCGATGCGCCCTTCCCGATCCTCACAGACATCGACAATGGCTATGCCATGTCTTTGAACCTCGCCTTCTGGGTCGGTGCCGAGATGCAGGAGCTGATGACCGGCGCCGGATGGGACGTGTCGCGCTCGCAAGGGAGCGACACCTGGCTCTTGCCAATCCCAGCCACCTTCGTGGTCGGCACCGACGGCGAGGTGAAGTCGCGCTTTCTCGATCCGGATTACCGCAAGCGCGTCGCCGTCGAGGATCTGATCGCGGCGCTGAAAAGCGCGCATTAGTACGGGGTCGCGATCCGACGTCAGCGGAAATAGACGCGAATCGAGAAGGTGGAGTTGACGCCGGCGGGCGGCGGCGGGAAGGGCGCGGCGCTTCGCACCGTGGCAATCGCCGCCTGGTCGAGCTCCGACTTGCCGCTCGAGCGGACGACTTTCACGCCTTGTAGCCCGCCGGCCGGTCCGATGCTGAAGGCGACCGTGGCGCTGCCACCGCCTCGAACGCCCGGCCGATGACGACCGATCGCCGCGCGCACATTTGCGGCGTAGCGGCCGGAATTCACCTTGCCGGCGGCTGAGCGCGCGGCGGCGGCGCGGCCGAAGCCAAGGCTCATGGGCTTGGCATTCGGCGCGGCTCGCGTTTCGGCCGTGGCCGTTTCCTTGGGCTTCTCGGCCGGCACCGGTTTCGGCTCCGGCTTCACTTCGTTCTTGGCGGCCGGCGCAGGCTCCGGCTCCGTCGGCGCGGTCCTGGCCGCAGCCTCCTTGGTTGTCGGCGATGAAGACGACGGCGCCGGCACGGGCGTCTCTTCCAAGGTCTCGCTCTTCACGACCCGTGTGGGTTTGGCTTGGACGTCCGGCGCGGACTGTGCGGGAGGAATCTCAGCCTTCGGATCGGACGCAACCTCCTCGATTTTTGGCGATGGCGGCGCCGTCACCGGCTCAACCGGTTCCTCGGGTTCCGTGACGATCTCTGCTGGCGCGGGCTCAGGCGAAGGCTTCGACTCTGCCGGCGGTGTGTCGACCTTCGGTTCGACTGCCGCCGCCTTGTCAGGTTCGCTGGGCGTCTCGCTACCGGCGCTTTCCACCTTTGCCGGCGTGGAGGTGGGGAGGCCATTTCCGGGCTCTGCCACCGTTGGAGCAGGTGCGGCCGCAGGCGATTCAGGCGGGCCCTTCGCCGCTTCGTCCGTGGAGGGCTCGGCGCCAACGCTCGCGGAGTCAGGCGCGGACGCGGGGGTCGGCGGACTTGCGAGATCGATCGCGTGACTTGCGGGCCGGTCGGGCACGGTGCCGGTTGTCGTCGGATCGGCCTGATCGATCGGCGCGGACTCCGCCGCGGGCGACGATAACGGCGCCCGTGATGGCGCCGGGACGCCGGCGGGCCGCGCGTTATCGACGCTGATGGCGTGGTGGCCATTGCCGCTCGGACCCGGCGCGGTGATCAGCACGGACTGCAAGGCAGCCGCGCCAAGCAGAATGCCGCCGGCGGCAAGCACGAGAAGAGGAAGCTTCGGTCGGTCTTTGTGGGTCACGGCAGCCGGGTTGGTGTTGCAGGATTCCGACTAAACCCGTTACGCCGACTCGGCTTATCTGAGTCGCGGACTCCCGCCAACGCCCGTTTTGCATTTAGGACCCGTTGCTTGGCGGCGTGGGTGCTCGCAACGACTCTGCTTCGCGCGGCGCGCGGTGCGAGGAACAGCCTTCCCTCACTGTTGCAGAATCGTCACCAAATCCCCGGCGAAATGTGGTGGACTTAGCCCTTGTTTTTCGCCGGTTCGGCGAGCGTGACAGTAAGAGTTGAGGGGGCAGTCATGCGTATAATAGTCGTTGCGGCGATTCTCGCCGCATCCTGTGCATTAGGCGGGTGCTTTCACTTTCATACCAGCCAAGTCTACAGCGCACCGCAAGCGCTTCCACCATTGAAATAGGCTGACGACAGGCGCGGCATCACGGCGGCCAACCGACGGAGCCACGTTCATTCGGGTCCGGCAGGTGAATCTCACTCTGCCGGCGCCAAAGTGCGTTTGCGCCGCGCCGCGCTTTCGCCCGTGAGCAAAAGCTGTAGCCGGTTGAGATAGAGGTAGACGACGGGCGTCGTGTAGAGCGTCAGCGCCTGGCTGAAGATGCAAGCCGCCGACCATGGCATAGCCGAGCGGCTGGCGCAGCTCCGATCCCGCGCCCGGGCCGAGCATCAGCGGCACGCCGCCAAGCAGCGCGGCCATGGTCGTCATCATGATCGGCCGGAAGCGCAGCAGGCACGCTTCGCGGATCGCAGCACTCAGCGCACTGACCCCTCGCGCTCGCGCTGCGAACGGCGAAATCGACCATCATGATGCCGTTCTTCTTGACGATGCCGATCAGCAGGATGATGCCGATCATGCCGATGACGCTGAAGTCGAAGCCGACACCAGCATCAGCACGAGCAGCGCGCCGACGCCGGCCGAGGGCAGGGTCGAGAGGATGGTCAGCGGGTGGATGTAGCTCTCATAGAGCATGCCGAGGATGAGATAGATGACGACCAGGGCGGCCGCGATCAGGATCGGCTCGGTGGCGAGCGAGGACTGGAACGCCTGGGCGTTGCCCTGGAACGTGCCGATCAGAGAGACGCGGCTTGCCCATCTCGGCTACCGCCTTCTGGATCGCCGTCACGGCCTGGCCGAGCGCGACGCCTTGCGGCAGGTTGAAGCTAGTGGTCACCGCCGGAAACTGGCCCTGATGCGATGACCGAGAGCGGCCCGACCTGCAGGTCGTCCATGGTGACGAGCGTCGATAGCGGCACCGGCTGGCCGTTCAACGGCGACTTCAGATAGATCCGATCGAGCGCGTTCGGGATCGCCCTGCAGTGACCGGCAGCACCTCGAGGATGACGTGATAGCTGTTGAGCTGCGTGAAGTACTGCGCGACCTGGCGCTGGCCGAAGGCATCGTAGAGCGTGTCGTCGATCAGCTGCGGCTGGATGCCGAACCGCGCGGCCTGGTCGCGATTGATGCCGAGTGTCAATCTGCGGCGCGCCGTTCTGCAGGTCGGTCGCGACGTCGGCGAGCTCAGGCAAGGTCTGCAGCTTGGCAAGGATCTTCGGCGCCCACTCGTTCAGCTCGCGCAGATCGGCATCCTGCAGCGTGTATTGGTACTGCGCGCGGGCGACGCGGCCGCCGACGTTGATGTCCTGCGCAGGCTGCAGGAACAAGGCCGA
The DNA here is from genome assembly GCA_963757555.1 of uncultured Alphaproteobacteria bacterium. Classification (GTDB taxonomy): domain Bacteria; phylum Pseudomonadota; class Alphaproteobacteria; order Rhizobiales; family Methyloligellaceae; genus Methyloceanibacter. The sequence goes on along the minus strand of CAVWRU010000009.1, from coordinate 307,595 downwards.
CGCCCTCGATCTTGGCGAGCTGCGGGCGCAGCCGGTTGATGATCTGTCGGATGCCGTCGCGCTGCGGTCGTCGCGCGGCTTCAGCGTGATGAACAAGCGGCCGTTGTTCGCGGTCTGGCGCTGCCGGTGCAGCCGATGGCCAAGCCGACGGTCGCGACGTCCGGATCGCTCTCCGACGACCTCGCCGAGCGCCAGCTGGCTGCGCGCCATCTCGGCGAATGAGATATTCTGCGCCGCCTCGGACGATGCCGATGATCAAGCCGGTGTCCTGCTCCGGGAAGAATCCTTTGGGGATGATCACGTAAAGATAGACCGGTCAGCGCCATGGTCGCGACGAACACCAGAGCGTGAGCCGATGGTGCCGCAGCGCCACGTCCAGGCTGCGGCGATAGCCTGCGAGCATGGCGTCGAACACGCGCTCGAACGCCTTGTAGACCGGGCCATGCCGTCCGGCCGTGCGCAGGAAGCGCGCGCACATCATCGGCGTCAGGGTCAGCGAGACGAACGCGGAAACCACGATGCGTCACGTCACGGTGATGGCGAACTCGCGGAAAATGCGACCGACGATGCCGCTCATCAGCAGGAGCGGGATGAATACCGCGATCAGCGACAGGCTGATCGACAGGATGGTGAATCCGATCTCGCCCGAGCCCTTGATCGCCGCCTCGACCGGCTCATGCCGGCCTCGATGTGGCGGTTGATGTTCTCGACCATCACGATGGCATCGTCGACGACGAAGCCGACGGCGATGGTGAGCCCCATGAGCGACAGATTGTCGAGGCTGAAGCCGGCCGACGTACATGAGCGCGAACGTGCCGAGCAGCGCGAGCGGCACGGTCACGCTCGGAATGGCCGTCGCGCAGATTGCGCAGGAACAGGAAGATGACCATCACGACCAGGCCGATGGTCAGCGCCAGGGTGAACTGCACGTCGTCGACCGACGCCCGGATCGTCGTCGTGCGGTCGCTCAGGATGTCGACCTTGACCGCCGGGGGATCGCCGCCTGCGAGCCGCGGCAGGCCTGCTTGATCTGGTCGACGGTGTCGATCACGTTGGCGCCGGGCTGCTTGAAGACGACGAGCAGCACCGCCGGCTTGTTGTTCGCCCAGGCGGCCAGCCTGTGGTTCTCCGGACCGTCGACCGCGTGGCCGATGTCGCGCACGCGCACCGCGCGCGCCGTTGCGTAGGCGACGATGACGTCGTCATAGCGCGGCCTTCAGAGCTGGTCGTTGTCGCGATCGTGAAGCTGCGCTCGTCGCGCCGTCGAGCTGCCCTTGGCGGCGTTGGTCGTCGCGGTGGCGATCACGGCGCGCATGTCCTCGAGCGCCATTCCCTTCGCGGCGAGCTTGGCCGGGTCGACCTGGACCCTGCACCGCGGGCTTCTGCTCGCCGCCGATCGAGACCTGCGCGACGCCGGAGATCTGCGACGATCTGCTGAGCGAGCATGTTGTCGGCGTAGTCGTCGACCTTGGTGATCGGCAGGGAATCCGAATGCACGCCGAGCACGAGGATCGGCGAATCGGCCGGGTTGACCTTGCGGTAGGTCGGCGGCGAGGGCAGGTCGGTCGGCAATTGGCCGCCGGCAGCATTGATCGCCGCCTGCACGTCCTGTGCCGCGGCGTCGATGTTGCGGTTGAGTCGAACTGCACGCGATCGAGGTGGCGCCGAGCGTGCTCGTCGAGGTCATCTGGGTGACGCCGGGGATCTGACGCGAATTGGCGCTCGAGCGGCTGCGCCACCGCCGACGCCATGGTCTCCGGGCTTGCGCCGGGCAGCTGGGCCGAGACGTTGATGGTCGGGAAATCGACCTGCGGCAGCGGCGCCACCGGCAGCAGCGGCCAGGCCACCGCGCCGAGCAGGGCGATGGCGATCATCAGCAGCGAGGTCGCGATCGGCCGGCGGATGAATGGCGCCGAGATGTTCATGGCGCTTGGCTTTCGGCAGTCGGTGCTGGCGCGGTTTGACCGTGACTTTGCCGCCAGGCCCCAACCGGTATTGGCCGCTCACCACGACGCGCTCGCCTGGCTTGAAGCCCGTTCGCGACCACCGTCATGTCGCCGACGCTCGGACCGGCCTCGATGGGGCGGAACTCGACGGTGTCGTCCGGCTTGACCACCCAGGCGGACACGCCTTCGGAGCTTCGCTGCACCGCCGCCGATGGGATGGTCACCGCATCTTTCAGCGTGTTCACGAGCAGGCGCACGCGCACGAACTCGCCTGGCCACAGCCGTTCGTTCTCGTTGGGGAAGGAGGCCTTGAGCCTGATCGTGCTCGTCAACTGATCGATCTGGTTGTCGATGAGGAGAAGCGTGCCCTTGGCAAGCTCCTCCTTGTTGTCCTGGTCGTAGGCCAGGGCCGTCACTTCGCCTTTGCGCATTGCCTCGCGTACCGGAGCTAAATCACGCTGCGGCAGGGTGAAGATGGCCCAGGCTGGCTTGATCTGGGTGAGGACGGTGATGGGAGTCGTATCGCTGGCATGCACGATGTTGCCGGCGTCGACCTGGCGGAAGCCTGCTCGCCCGTCGATCGGCGCCGTGATGGTGGCGAAACTCAGCTGGGTCTCGGCGCTTTCGATGCCGGCCTGGTCGGCTTGGATGGTGGCCTTGAGATCGTCCACCTTGGCCTGCTGCTGATCGACCGATTGCTGGGTTCCGGCGCCTTTGCGCACGAGATCCTGGAAGCGTGCCAGGTCCTTCTGGTCCGAGACGAGTTGCGCCTCGTCCTCTGCCCGCTTGGCCTTGGCCTGATCGAGGACGGCGGTGAACGGGCGCTGATCGATGACGGCAAGAACGTCGCCTTTCTTGACGTGCTGACCCTCGGTGAAGTTCACGCTTTGCAGCTTGCCGTCGACCTGGCTGCGGATGGCGACGGTGTTGGAGGCCTGCACCGTGCCGAGGCCGTCGAGATAGATGGGAACGTCGCGCGTCGAGACCTGTGTCGCGGAGACCGGCATGGGCGCCGTTTGTGATTTGGCCGGGACCGGAGGTGATTGATCCGGCGGCGTACCCACCAGCACGAGGGTCGCGCCAAGCACCAGCACCACGACGCCGAAGATCCAGGCAATCTTGGATCGTCTTCGGCTCCCGGTCTCTGCTCGTTCAGGCGAACCGAGATCTTGATAGGGGCTCTGCTTGAGTCCCTGTCGGTGCCGCGTGGACGCTCTGGTCGATGACGAATTCCTCCGGGAGCTTGAGGCGCGAAGGCCCGGGCCTGGTTGGTTATTACCTCAGGCGAACCTTTAAGTTACAGAAACATGTTGCTCCTGCGGCAGGACACAACGGCACATGGATGAAATTTCATCAGCAGCAAACTTCAGCCATGAGCGAGCAAACTTAATTCACCGATGAGCAAACCTCGTTCACCGGCGAGAAAACTTCATTCACGATTGCCTGGCCCAGCAAACTAGACGACGGCGTCGATCCAGCCGGTCAGCGCCTCCAGCATTTCAGCTCTGACGTCGGCATCGTTCCGTCCCGTGCGCGCGGGCACGTGGAAGGAATGATCGCCGTCGTCGATGCCGACGAGAGTGGCGCGTGCGCCGAGTGCGCGTGTGAGCTTGCGCATGAGGGTCATATCGGCGAGCGCGTCGCGCGTTCCCTGCAAGAACAGCATCGGAATCTTCACCTCGAAGAGATGCGCCGCCCGCTCCTCTGACGGACGCCCGGCGGCGTGCAGCGGGAAGCCGAGAAACGCCAAACCGCGCACGCCTGGAAGCGGCGATTGAGCTTGCGCCTGCGAGGTCATGCGGCCGCCAAAAGACTTGCCGCCGGCAATCAAGGCAAGATCCGGGACAAGCTTGGCGGCTTGCGCGACCGCGGCGCGCACCGTCGCTTGAGCAAGCTTCGGCGCATCGGGGCGCTTGCCGCCCTGCTCCATGTAAGGGAACTGATAGCGGAGCGTGGCGACGCCGCGTTCGGCCAGTCCATCGGCCATGCCGACCATGAAGGGATGGGTCATGCCGGCGCCGGCGCCGTGTGCGAGTACATAACAGGCGCGCGCTTTCCTCGGGGCGAGAAGCAGTCCGGAGACGCGATGGGTCTCGTCGATCGTAATGTTCACCGGCTTCGGCGTCACGGCGGCTATGCCGCGGCGGAAAAGCGCGACCAGTCGCAGGCGCGCAGCATCTTCATCAGAGTGGAGGCGACGGCAGTGCGCTGCCGCCCGGCGACGCCATAGAGATAGACGGTGCGATTGAGGTCGAGCTGTTCCACCATGAGACGGATCAAGGTATCGGGCGTCTTGGTGCTGCGCGGCAGGAGCGCCACGCCGACGCCCGCCTCAAGCAGAGCGATGAGGTCCGTTTCGGCGCCGGTTTCATGGCGGCGTTCGGTGTCGAGCTCCTGTGCCCGCAAATATTCGAGCACCATGGGGGTCGACTCGCAGTAGGTGCGGAACACGAAGCGCTCCTGCTTCAGATCGCCGACTGCCACCGATGCGGCGTTGGCGAGATGATGCATGGAGTTGACCACGATCTGGAAGTCCTCGGTAAACAGCGCCCAGCGATCGAGGCGCTCCCATTCGTCGCCGAGGCCGGCGCCGAGGCCGAGCTCGGCGTCGCCGCGCTTGAGATAGCCCAGCACTTCGTCGCCGTTGCCGCGATAAAGCTTGAGCTCGAGGCCTTTGAACAGTTTTCCGAGCTCGACCACGTGCGGCATTACGAGAGATGGGTCGATGGTATGCGACAGCGCCAGCCTGAGCGAGCCGACCTCTCCGCTCTTGATGGCCGAGGCCAGCGATCGAGCGCTGACCGCGCTGTCGTAGCATTGCTTGAGCAAGGGGAGCATGCGCTGGCCGAGCTCGGTCAGTTGCGATTGCGGCCGCTCGCGGCGAAACAGGTCGCCGCCAAGCTCGCCTTCAAGCTGACGGATGGCGCGGGTGAGCGAAGGCTGGGCCACGTGGCACTCCTCGGCGGCGCGCGTGAAATTGAGCGTGCGGGCCACGGCGAGGAAGTAGCGGACCTGATGCATTTCCATGAGGAACGCGCCCCGCTTGGCTAACTCAAAGACGACCGGCGCAGACTATCGGCAAGGAGGCCCACGCGCGTATGACGATCGTTCACATCTGCTCGCGCAGACGGGCCGGTGCAGGCGAACGGGCTTCGCGCCATGCTGGTGGGAATTTTGGCCTCGGAAATGGTCTGGTCGCGCTTTGGTTAAGTCGGTTTCTTTTACGCTTGATCGAACTTTACCGTCGAGATGCTTCGGAGGTCATGCCTAATTTTTAGGCACTTCAAGAGATCGGCAACCGGATATCAGCAATCGAAGGTTAGAACTCAGAAATCGGCAGGTCGAAAAGGGTCGTCATTCGTTGTGCTGCTTTCCGAGGACTTATGTGATCTCAGACATTGGCCCGCAATAGCGCCCTCCTATGGATGTCTTAGCCAAACGGCATTTCCCGGGAGGGTGGCCTCGCGAGCATGATCCAGGCACGCTCAACGTGTCCGCCGGGTGGGATACACCAGCCAAAGGAGTCCCGAGGACATGAACATCGCCATGACGGAACATAAGCCGGCCACGGCCCAGTCGCTTGAAGGGCAAAGTGTCGCTGGTCACCGGCTCGACCAGCGGTATCGGGCTCGGCATCGCCCGCGCGCTTGCCGCCGCAGGCTCCGCCATCGTTCTCAACGGCTTCGGCAAGCCCGAGGAGATCGCCGCAGCGCAGAGCGGCGATCGCGTCGGATTTCGGCGTCAAGGTCGCCTATTCCGGCGCCGACATGTCGAACCCGGCCTCGATCGCCGAAATGATCGAGATGACGCTCGACCGTTCGGCCGGCTCGACGTGCTGGTCAACAATGCCGGCATCCAACATGTGGCGCCGCTGGAGGAGTTCCCGGTCGAGAAATGGGACGCGATCCTCGCCATCAATCTGTCCTCGGCCTTTCACACCACGCGGCTGCGCTGCCCTCGATGATCGCGAACAAATTCGGCCGCATCATCAATATCGCCTCGGCGCACGGCCTCGTCGCTTCGCCATTCAAGTCGGCCTATGTGGCGGCCAAGCACGGCATGGTTGGCCTGACCAAAGTCACGGCGCTCGAAGCCGCCGAGCAGGGCATCACCTGCAACGCGATCTGCCCCGGCTATGTCTACACGCCGCTGGTCGAGGCGCAGATCGACGGCCAGGCCAAGTCGCACGGCATCCCGCGCGAGAAGGTGATCCGCGACGTGCTGCTCGCGCAGCAGCCGAACAAGCGCTTCGCCACCGTCGAAGAGCTGGGCGCGCTTCGCGTGTTTCTTGCAAGCGACGCGGCCGCCTCGATCACCGGCACTGCCTCGCCGGTGGATGGCGGCTGGACCGCGCATTAGAGGCGGTCGCCCGGTGGCCGGGCAGGTTAACCGCCAAACATCGGAGGAGCGGAACATGGACCAACTCCAAGGCCTGACCCAGATGCGAGCTGCCAACGAGACCGCAACGCCAATAACGGGCAGGTCGTGCTGGTGCTGCAGGGCGGCGGTGCGCTCGGCGCCTATCAGGCCGGCGTCTATCAGGCGCTGCACGAGCAGGCATCGAGCCGGACTGGCTCGATCGGCACCTCGATCGGCGCCATCAACGCAAGCCTCATCGCCGGCAACCAGCCCGCTGACCGTCTCCGAGGCTCAAGGAGTTCTGGAGGCGCGTCGAGCGCTCGGCCTGCTGGGGCGCTTCCCGGCCTGGGGCGGGTCGGCCGATACGATCTCCTAATGGACGACGCTGCTGCGCGGCATCCCCGCCTTCTTCGAGACCAACCCGCGCGCCTTCCTGGGCGCGCATGTGCCGCTGGGAGCGGACCACGCCGGCTTCTATTCGACCGCGCCGCTGCGAGCAGACGCTTGAAGAGCTGGTCGATTTCTCCCTGCGTCAATTCAGGCCAATCCGCGGCTCACCGTCGGGGCCGCCCATGTGCGCACCAGCGAGATGCACTATTTCGATTCGCCGCGACAGGGAGATCGCCGCCAAGCACGTCATGGCGTCCGGCGCGCTGCCGCCGGCGTTTCCCGCCGTGCGCATCGACGGCGAGCTTTACTGGGACGGCGGCATTCTCTCCAACACGCCGACCGAGCGCATCTTCGACGACAATCCGCGGCGGAACTCGCTGATCTTCGCGGTGCATCTGTGGAACCCGACGGGCGACGGAGCCGGAGACGATCTGGGAGGTCGCTGAACCGCCACAAGGACATCCAATATTCCAGCCGCATCGCGAGCCACATCGCCCGCCAGCGCCAGGCGCACCAGCTTGCGCCACATCATCAACGACCTGCTGCGAATATGTGCCGGATGAGGTGCGCAGGACCCCGCGCTGCAGGAACTTGCCGAGCTACGGCTGCCGACACGCGCATGCACGTGGTGCGGCTGCTGGCGCCGCAGCTCGAAAACGAGAGCCACACCAAGGATGTCGACTTCTGCCCCGCCAGCATTCGCATCGCGCTGGGACGCCGGCTACGCCGAAACCGCCCGCGCGCTCGAGCGGCAGCCTGGATCGGCGAGTTCGATCCGCTCGAGGGCGTCATCCTGCATGAGCCTGAGCCCGGTGCCGAGCCTGCGGCGGAGATTCGAGCCGGGCGAGCCGGCGGTGACCCCTCGGCAAAAGCAGATGCCGCCCAAGCTTGCCGCCGAGTAGGGGAGGGCGCCATGGGGGCGTGCACCGAACGTTCCGCGCTTCAGCTCGTGGCGGCGGGCTTCGCCTTCCTCCTCGCCGTGCTTTGGCTGGACATCGTTCTGGGTGAGATTCCGTATGAGCCGATCAGTCGCATCTCGCGCCGACGCTGAAGCGGCAGGGCCTGCTCAATCTGTTCGTGGCCTTTGGCGCGTTGCCGCGGCGGTGTCGCTGCTCGTCTGGGTCGGCGCCTGCGGGTTTGAGCGCTGCTATTTTCGCGCGCCTCCGATCGCTCCGCCATGGATAGGACCCGGCCGAACAAATCGCGCTGACCGGCGTTTCCCTCGCGTCCGCAACCCGTCTTCAAAAGCGGGACTTGACTTGAAACGGGCTGCCGGTTCGGACGAGATGACGGTTTCATACCCAGTGCGCCACGATCCGCTTGCACCAAATTCATGGTGGTTCGTGCCTTGGCTCGCAGTCGCCTTGATTTTCGCCATGGCGACCGGGCTGATCGCTTTCCTGTTGCTCATCTAGAGCGCGCAAAACCTTCCCATTCGGTCTTCGCAATAAAGGAAGCCCGGCGCTGGGGAGGACCGGGCTTCCTGACTCTCAAATCACGATCGGGCTTGGAGCGCGTGGCGAAGAGATCCGCCATTTCCGACCGCTTGGTCTCAAGAACGTGAGGAGGGCGCGATCTGTTCCCGATAACCCTCACGAACTCGGACATTCAACAAAGAGAAGCCCAGCCCTAGGTATCGAGGCCGGGCTTCCGCAGCCAGCGGGGATGGTCGTTGAGGGGGATGCCCATCGGCCGCGCTCAAGCCCAACGCCTTGATCTGACGTGGGTTCCAGTTCGAGAAAGGTGCGACACCAGGCCGCAGCGCGGCTTGCGGAGCCGACCCCGGGGCGAGATCACGCTACAAGAAGGGGTTGAACAGCCGGCTGAACAGCCAATGCACCGAGATCGGCTCGTACATATAAAGCAGATAGAAGCCGAACAGGACCACGACCAAGTAGACGATGATGATCGTCTGAAGAACGCTCTGCATGAACCGGCCTCTTTACGCTCCAAAGCGGCGCGGAAGCCATACTATCCCGTGGTCGAGCTACGAAGAAGCCCGGCCTGAAAACCGGGCTTCTCCAACTAGACGCGATACAAACTAGTCGGAGGCCGGCTTTGCGGGGAGCGGGGCAGTGAGGTTGCCCGGCCGGCCACCAGGCACACACAACGCGCAGACCGCGATCTGGTTCCCGAGCAATCGGCGAGAAAAAAACCAGGACAGCCGGAAGGGCTGCCTTCCGGCTGTCAACGACAATCCGTCAATCCGGCAAGCGGCCATCCTCCCCCGTGGGGCAACGGACAGCCTGTAACCTCAACCTACTTGATCGATTGGTTCACCGGCGGCGGCAACGGCTCGGCATAGACCGCCTGATTGTGGTGAAAACAGCCGCCCAACATCAGGGAGGTGGCGAGGATGGCCAGGGCCAAAACAGTGCGCATGAGACGAATTCCCCCTAAACGAGACTTCCGGCTTTTTATCCCCCAGCCTCTTAGAAAATCATTAACGGGCGGCTCATTTTAAGCCGGCATTAGGCATAACGGTTCCCGCAACAAGCCGACCAAAAGAGGGCCAGCATTTGGCAATGCTGTGCACCCAAGGCGCACATTTCGCGAGACGGCGCGCCGCGCCTGTGGTGAAGCAAGAGCGGCCCCGATCGCAGCGGTGTTACCCGTTCGGTCAAGGCCGCCAAGGCGGAGCAGGAAATCACCACGCGACATGGCTGCCGCCGCCTGACTATTCATATGGGCGCGAGCCAGCGAGGCCTTGCGCCAGATCAAAAAATGGCAGCGCGGGGAACGGCGCTTGGCGACATTCGCCCCAATTGCGCCTTGCATTAGCCCGCCATCTCCTCCATATGACATGCATCGGCACGCCCGATGTGGGCGCGGACTTTAAGAAGTGACGGCAAAGACTATCGCGCCGACTACGAGCACGACGACCTTTCCCGAACAATTTGAAGCCACCTAACGCCCTTCCGGGCGAACGGCCCGCTATATGAAACTTATGAACGGGAAAGGAATCCCAATGTCTCGTGTCAATGGCACAGTGAAATTCTTCAATCATTCGCGCGGCTTCGGCTTTATATCGCCGGAGGGAGGCGACAAGGACGTATTCGTCCATGCCTCCGCGCTGGAGCGCTCCGGCGTTCCTGCGCTCAACGAAGGCGACAAGGTCTCCTTCGAGATCGAGGACGATAAGCGCGGGCGCGGCAAGCAAGCCGCGAACGTGCAGCTCGCCTAAGTCATTCGCAGCAGCGAATTGATTTTGAACCGGCAGGCCAAGCCTGCCGGTTTTTTTGTGCGTTGGCGCGTGCTCGAATTTGCGGGCGCGGGGGCTCGATCAGGCGTCATGCCGCATCACCTCAGGCGTCATCGGCGTTTTGAGGGAGATCGCGAGCAGCGCGGCAATGATCAGTGACGCGCCGACGCCCATGACGCAGGCCTCCCAGCCGAATCGGTCGAAGAGCTGGCCGAGCACCGCGGCGCCCATCAGCCCGCCGAAGAAGTAGAAGGCAAGATAGAGCCCGCTCGCCGAGCCGCGGTCCGAGCTTGCGGCACGTCCGACAAAACCGGTGGCCGTGGCTTGGGCGAAGAACGTGCCGACGCCCACCAGCACCATGCCGGTCAAGAACGCTGCGAGGCTCGACGACAGCATCAGTGGCAGGCCAAGGAAAGCGACGGCGAGCGAGCCCCAGAAGGTCGCCCGCGTGCCGAAACGCTCCACGGCGTGGCCGGCAAGAGTCGTCGTGGCGATCGACGGCAGAAACACGAAATAGATGATGCCAAGCGTCATGGCGTCGACGCTGAAGGGCGGCCGCGCCAGGACGAAGTTCACGTAAGTGAAGGTGCCGATGAAGGCGAACAGGATGCAGAAGCCGATGGCGAAGGTCGCGCGCAAGGAAGAGTTCTTCATGTGCATGATCCAGGCGGCGAAGTGCGAGCCCATGCCACGGCCGGTGGCGCGCATCGGCGGGGTCTTCTCAACGGTGAAATAGACGAGCACCGCGCCGAGCAGGTTGAGGACGGCGAAGAAATAGAAATTGGCGGCTAGTCCGAAATGATCGGCGACCCCGGCGGAGAGCAGTCGCCCGATCAGATTGCTCGCCACGTTGCCGGTGATGTAGGCGGCAAAGGCGGAAGCCGAATCCTGGGCGCTAAAGTGCTCGCCGAGATAGGCAAGGGTGAGGGTGAAGGCCGACGCCATGCACAGGCCCTGCAGCACGCGCAATGTGGCAAAGACCGTGAGATTGGGCGCGTAGGCGAGCAGCGTCGTCGGGATCGACAAGAGGACGAGGCTGATGAGGATGCCGCGCCGCCGGTCGATGCTGCTCGAGAAGTAGCCGACGGCGAGCCCTGAGACGAGCATGCCGAAGGTGCTCGCGTTGGAAGCAAGGCCCATCTGTCCCGGCGTCACGCCGTAATGCTCGGTGAGCATAGGCAGGATGGCTTGCGTGGCGAAGAGATCGACCAGAGTCAAAAATGCGGCAAGGGCGATCACTACGGAGCGGAGGAGAACGCCGGCGGAACGGCCGTGGGCTTCCCGCTTGGCGGCATGCATCGCGTGACTGATGTCCGACATGGCCTTGGCTCCTTGCGGCGAAGCGACGGGGACTGGACGTGACGCTCCAAGGGGGAGGGACAGAGCGGGGCGTCACGTCCAGGTGCGGGGGGGCGGTCAGAAGACGCCCTCACATGTTGTGGTCGTTCTTGTCCTTCAGCAGGTCGGCCGAAAGCAGCACGACGGTCTCGTCGCCGAGATTTTTCCACCAATGCGAAACTTCGGGCGTCTCGGCCACGACGTCGCCAGCCTTGTGCACGATCGGCACGGCGCAATTGCTTGCATATTCGTTGATCGTGCCTTGGATGATGTAGATGATCGCGGGACGGTCGCCGTGGCTGTGCCAGGGCACGATGCCCATCGGCTCGACGGTCAATTTGCGCATGCGGAACAGGCGGTCGTTGATGTTGAACGGGGCCTTGGCGACATCGATCGAAGCAATGACCGTGTCGGTCACGCCAACCGGCTTGTAGTCGACGGCCTCGCGCGCGTTCGGCTTCTTCTGATCGGCGGGGCATTCACCTGCGACGGCGGGCACGGCAAACGCGCTCGCGCTGACAACGACGGCGGCAAGAAGCAGCCCGCAGCCAAGTCGTGAATAGCTCGTGGAATTTAACATCTCCGTTGACTCCTTTGTCTGTTGCTTCGGCCGGAAATAGACGGCTGCGGCGATACAGAGGAAGATCGGCCGAAGCCGTCTCTAACGGAAATGCCAGTTGGCTTTGAACTCGATAGCCGAACGCTATTCCCTGCCGTTCCCTGTACGAAATCAATAGCGAACGGGTATTGGCCGAGAGCGAGGGGTCGGCACTACCTGTGCTCAAGCCGATCGGCCGCATGGCCTGCCGGTCGGACCCGTGAAGCTCAAGGCCGCTTATCTAGGAGAGACCCCCATGAAGAAGCTTTTGATCGCCGTCGCCCTGGTTGTGTCGTTCGCCGCCCCGGCCATGGCCGAGAATTTCCCCAACGTCTACGCCGCGCATCTTGGCCGCTAAGCGACCGAGCCACCTTGCAACGTCGTAAGCGCACGAGTGGTCATCCCCTGACCACCTCCCTCCCAAGCCTTCGGGCACACGCTCAAGCCGAGCGGGTGCCCGTTTTCTTGACCTTGAGGCGAAACCGCGCCGCGGACAAGCCGCTGCATAGCGAATAGCGAAACAATAGCCAGAAGGTATTGGGAAGCGGATGGCGCGCCCTCTAGCCTTGGGTTGTTCCGGCCCGGGGTATCGGTAATCCCGCTCGGACCATCCCTTGGCTTACAGCCACCCATCTCAGGAGAGAAACCCTATGCGCAAATATCTGATCGCGGCGGCGCTGGTCGCTGTTTTCGTCACCCCCGCCCTCGCCGAGCAGTTCTACGTGGTGTTCGACCCGGCGAGCCATAAATGTGAAGCCATGCACAATATCCCCGATGGGATGAAGTCCATGGGGACCTATGGCAGCATGGAGGAAGCCACGAAGGCCATGCACAGCATGGAAGAGTGCGGCTAATCAAAATCGACGGTTCGGGCGCCGCGCAAGCGGCGCCCGTCCACTTTTGCCGGGACGGACTTCATGCACGACACGGCTGAGATCAGTCCCCTCCAGCTTCTCTTCATCGAGTTGCGCGTAGGCCTCGCACGCTCCGCCATCCAGGCGGCGTTGATGCTCAACGGCGGCGGCGCAATTGCTCTTCTTCTCTTCTTGTCGAACCTGATGTCATCGGCGCCGCCTGGCGCCCTGCCAGTGAATGTGGTGCCGCTAAAATGGGCATTCGCCATTTTTGGCGTGGGCTTGTTCATCGCCAGCATGACCTTCGTCAATGCCTATGTGGCGCAAGGCGCGATCGCTTCCGGCCGCTCGGGCGCCTTCGGCATACCATGCGACGTCTTGGCTTAGGCCTGATCGTTGCCTCGCTTCTTCTCTTCCTCGCGGGGATTGCCCTTGTGGTTCTCGCGATTTGACCTAGATACGTAACCGACAGGCGACTCGCATCCTCGAATTTCCCGAGATTTTGGGTCGCAGCGGGGTTGCGGCGGGCAACTGCCCTGCGGTAGCAATTCTGTGTCATTGGGGACGTAGACTTCGGAGCCCAGGGAGAAGCTCAATCCATGACTTTGCGTTCAGCTATTGGGCGGCTTGCGGTCATCGCCATTGCCGCGCTGTTCATTTTCGTTCCCCGTTCCCCCTCCTACGCGGACCCCAGTCCCTTCGACACGCTGTTGGGCTCGTGGGGCGGCACCGGTGAGATCCGTCTCGACAAGGGCCGGCAGGAGCGCATCAAGTGCAACGCCTATTACACGGGCGGGGGCGCCGAACTGGGCTTGGCCATCCGTTGCCAGAGCCAGACCTACAAGATCGAGATCAGGAGCAAGCTCAGCTATAGCGGGGGCCGCCTCTCCGGCAATTGGGAAGAGCGCACCTTCAATGCCTCAGGAAGCGCTACGGGAACCGCCACGCCCAACAAGATCTCGCTGTCAATCCATGGCGGCGTGACCGGTAACATGCTGGTTTCCTTCACCAAGTCGACCCAGAGCGTCACCATCTCGACCCAAGGGATCGCCTTGCAGGGTGTGCACATCACGCTAGGCCGGAGTTGACCCGTCACGATCTTTCCCGGCATTAAATCTGCCCTTGTTTTGGCAAGGGACGATGTCTCTATGGCGTAAGCCAATTCGAGCAAAATGCCGGAGGTGCCCATGGCGAGCGACGGGGCTTTGCTGACAGCCAAATTCGAAGACGGCAGGCTTGAGCTCGCCGCCGGCGGCTCGTGGACCGCCCCTCATGCGGCGGAGCTCGAAACGCTGGTCGACCGCGTCTCCCAGGACGCGGCGCGGGCCAAAGCGGTTTCCATCGACATGCGCGGGGTGCGTGAATTCGACACATTCGGCGCCTGGCTGCTCGAGCGGTTGACCCGGCAATGGCGTAGCGCCAGCGGCTCGCCCTCGGTGGTGGGCATGCCCGAGCACGACCGGACCCTGCTCAAGGAGATGAGCGGGGTGAATCTGGAGCCGGTCGCTCCTCCCGCCAAGGAGAACGCCCTCGTTTCCGCGCTCGCCGCGCTGGGCCAGGGCGCCACCGGCTTCGGCCGCGACCTAGCGACCTTCGCCAATATGCTCGGCGCCATCGGCGTGGCGGGGGTCCGCGTGCTCGGACGACCGCGCGACTTCCGCTTAACCTCGGCGGTGAACCAGCTCGATCGGGTGTGCTGGCAGGCCGTGCCCATCGTCCTGCTCATCACCTTCCTGATCGGCGCCATCATCGCGCAGCAGGGTATCTTCCATTTCCGCAAATTCGGTGCCGAGATGTACGCGGTCGACCTCGTCGGCATTCTCATCTTGCGCGAGGTCGGCGTGCTCATCGTCGCCATCATGGTGGCCGGCCGCTCGGGCAGCTCCTATACCGCCGAGCTCGGCTCGATGATGATGCGAGAGGAAGTCGATGCCTTGCGCACCATGGGGTTCGATCCCGTCGAGGTGCTGATCCTGCCGCGCGTGCTCGTGCTGATCATCGCGCTGCCGGTTCTCACCTTCCTCGGATCGATGGCGGCCTTGTATGGCGGCGGTCTGGTCGCGTGGCTCTATGGCGGCATGAGTCCGGAGATTTATATTTCGCGCCTCAAGGACGCGATCTCACTCACTCATTTCGAGGTGGGCATGGTCAAGGCGCCGTTCATGGGCCTGGTCATCGGTGTCGTGGCCTGCGCCGAAGGATTGCTTGTCAAGGGCAGCGCCGAATCGCTTGGACTGCAGACCACGGCGTCGGTGGTGAAGTCGATCTTTCTCGTGATCGTGCTCGACGGTCTGTTCGCCGTCTTCTTCGCTTCGATCGGAATGTAACGGAGCAGATGTGAAGGAGAAGCCGGTCATCAAGGTCAAGGATTTGGTCGTCGGCTTCGGCGACGAGATCGTGCTCGACCATTTGTCGCTTGAGGCGCGGGCGGGCGAGATCCTCGGCGTGGTCGGAGCGTCAGGCGCCGGCAAGTCAGTGCTGTTGCGCACCATCATCGGCCTTCTGCCGAAGCGCCATGGCACCATCGAGGTGCTCGGCATCGACACTGACAAGGCGAGCGACGCTGAGCGTCATGCGCTCGAGCGGCGCTGGGGCGTGCTGTTCCAGCAGGGCGCCCTGTTTTCGTCCTTGACCGTGCGCCAGAATGTGCAATTCCCGATGCGCGAAAATCTCGAAATCTCACAGCGCCTGCTCGACGAGATGGCGCTCGCCAAGCTTGAAATGGTGGGGCTCACGCCGATCGATGCCGACAAGTATCCGGCGGAATTGTCGGGAGGTATGACCAAGCGCGCAGCACTTGCCCGCGCGCTAGCGCTCGACCCCGAGATCGTTTTCCTGGACGAGCCGACCTCCGGCCTCGATCCAATCTCAGCTGGCGACTTCGACGCGCTGATCAAAACGCTGCAACGAACGCTCGGCTTGACCGTGTTCATGGTTACGCACGACCTCGAAAGCCTTTACACCGTCTGCGACCGCATTGCCGCGCTCGCCGACGGGCGCGTGGTCGCCTTGGGTCCCATGGAGGCCATGCTCGAATGCACCCATCCCTGGGTGCAGACCTACTTTCAGGGGAAGCGTGGGGGAATGCTTACCAACAGAGTCGGCCAGCTGGTGAATTGAGGCTCGAACATGGAAACCCGTGCCCGCTACGCGCTGATTGGAGCCTTCATGCTCGCCGTCATCTTGGCGAGCTTCGCATTCGTCTATTGGCTCGACAACAAAGGGGGTTTCGGCCAGCGCACCTCATATCAACTGCGCTTCGACAGCTCGGTGTCCGGGCTTGAGGTGGGCTCGGCGGTACTGTTCAACGGCATTCGCGTCGGCGAGGTAACCGGGCTTGCTCTCGATCGAGAGCATCCGGACCAGGTCGTCGCCACCATCGGCGTGGTGAACGGCGTGCCAGTGCGCAGCGACACCACGGTCGGCATCGAGTTGCAGGGGCTGACTGGCGGAGCGGCGGTGACCCTCACCGGCGGCACTGGCGATAGCCCGCCGGTATCGGCCGAGAACGGCGAGCCGCCGGTTCTTATTGCCGAGCCTGGCGCTGGTCTGGATTGGACCTCGCTCGGCCGCGAGGTCTTGCGCAAGCTCGATAACATCCTCTCCGACAATGCCGACAACCTGCATAGTGCCATCGCCAACTTCAACACCTTCACCGACGTGCTGGCGCGAAACTCCGATCGCATCGAGGGTCTTCTCGGCGGGCTCGAGCGGATGAGCGGGGGCGGGTCCGCGAAGAGCGAGGTTCCGGTCTACGACATCAGCGCGGTCAAGGACCTTTCGGCGCCGGCCGGAACGCCGTCGTGGCAGCTGGTGGTCCCGGAGCCGACGGCGCTGCTGGCGGTCAATTCCGACAAGATCCGTCAGCGCTCTCAGGGTTCCGAAGAGAGTACCGACATCGCCGATGCGAAATGGACCGACAACGCCCCCATCCTGCTGCAGGAGAAGATCATTCAGAGCTTCGAGAATGCCGGCTACTCGAGCGCCGTGAGCCGCCCGCGCGACGGATTTGATGCCGGCTTTCAGCTCCTGCTCGACATCAGGAACTTTTCGCTCGTCACCGGCGCCGAGCCTCAAGGCGAGATCGGCTTCGAAGCGAAGGTGCTGGGGCCTGGCGGCAAGATCGTTGCGGCGAAGACCTTCCGCTCGACGGCGCCAGCGACCGGCACCGATGCGCAGGCCGCGGCGACAGCCCTGAACGAGGCTTTCGCCAAGTCAGCGCGCGAACTCGTGCCGTGGACCGTCGATGCGATCAATAGCGCTCCCCCAGAGCCTACGCCGCCCCCTGAAGCGCAGCCCGCACCCGAGTCCGAGGCGCCGGCGCCATCAGGTGAACCGCCCGCACCGTCGCCTCCGACCTAAACTCTTCCCCCGGCTTTCCCATCGCAGCGTGCCCAGGAGCGAACCCGTGGGCAGTGTTTTGTGACAGTTCCATGACACTTTTCTCCAAGATTGAGCTTGTTCGGACATGGTAGTTTCGGGGCAGTCTGGCTCAATTGGCGTCGTGCGTAAGAGTTGTGGTCATGGCGGATACAGATAAGGCCAAGCGCGAGCCAAGAGAGTTCGAGCTTAAACTTGAATTCGATCCCGCCGATCTTGCCGCAATCGAAGCCCATCCACTGCTCGCCGGACTGAGGTTCGACCGGCAGACCCTGCTCTCGGTCTACTACGACACGGACGCCCTGGCCTTGCACGAAGCGCATCTCTGCCTGCGCGTGCGCAATACTGGCAAAGGCTACGTGCAGACGATCAAGGGCATGGACGGCGTGGCGGAGCTGTTCGATCGCCCCGAATGGGAACGGCAGGTCAAGGGGCCTGCCCCGGAGTTGGGTCTCGCCGTAGGCACGCCGCTCGATGCGCTGTTGAAGGACGGTGTGGGCGAACGCCTGCGGCCGCTGTTCCGGACCCGCATCGAGCGAGGCGTCTATCACGTCGCAAGCACCGCGTCGGAGATCGAGGTTGACGTCGATCGCGGGCAGATCGAGACCGCGCAACGCGGATCTCCGGTGCATGAGGTCGAGCTTGAGCTGAAGAGCGGGGATCCCGCCGAGCTGTTCCGCCTGGCGCGCAGCCTCGCCGCAAGCGTTCCGCTGCGGCTTGCGGTCAAGACCAAGGCCGAGCGCGGCTATGAGCTTGCTGCGAACGCAGCACCCGCTGCGGAAAAGGCAATCCGGGTCGATCTCGATGCGAACCTCACCTGCCAGCAAGCCTTCCGCGCCGTCGCCCAGAGCTGCCTCCGCCAGATCATCGTCAATGAGCGCGGCGTGTGCGCCGGCGATGCCCAATCGTTGCATCAAATGCGCATCGGCCTCCGGCGCCTCCGCGCGGCCGTCGCCGCCTTCGACAAAATCGCAGCGGATTCCGAGCAGGAGAGAATCAAGGACGAGTTGAAGTGGATCACGAACGAGCTCGGTCCGGCGCGCGACCTCGACGTGTTCGAAGCCGACATTTTGCAGCCGATGAGCGAGACTCATGCCGGCGACGCGCGTTTAGCCGAGACCCATCGTGCCTTCATCAGTGCTCGTGCCAAAGCCTATCAGGCGGCGGTCGACGCGGTTCGCTCCAAGCGGTTTCGCGGCGCGCTGCTCGATGTCGCCGAGTGGGTGGAAGCGGGGCCGTGGACGCGGGACCCCGCGCTCGCCGGGCGGCGCGAGCTGACAATCGCCGAGCATGCCGCAAGGTTGCTGCGGCGCGTACGGAAAAAGATCAGGGAGAGCGGCGCGAACTTGCGCGCGCTCGACGTCAAGCAGCGGCACAAGCTGCGCATCAAGGCGAAAAATTTGCGTTATGCGGTCGAATTCTTCGCCGGCGTCTTTCCCGGCGAGAGGAATGCCGAGCGTCGGGAGGCGGCGCTTGCGGCGCTCAAGGACTTGCAGGACCAGCTCGGCGCGCTGAACGACCTCGCTCAGCGCGAGGCTTTCGCAGCCAATGGCCACGACCTCGGAGGCCATGCACGCGGGCTGTTGACCGCGAAAGAGGCGGACGTGGACAAGCTGCTCGACCGCGCCCAAAAGGCGCATGCAGATTTTGCCAAGGTGAAATCGTTCTGGGATTAGCCCACATTGCGAGAGCGGAGTGACGCCCATGGGCCCGCAACGATGGTCGAGAATCTCCCTTGGAACCTGCCCCTGCCTCGGCTGCTCGCCGAGATCGCGGCCACGCACTCGGGCCTGAGCAACGAGGAGGTCGAGCGGCGCCTGGCGCGATACGGTCCGAACGATGCCCTGACGCATCGCCGGCGGCCGCTATGGCGCCAGATTCTCGATCGCTTCGCCAATCCTTTGATGATCATTCTGCTGTTCGCGAGCGGTCTCTCCGCCTGGACCGGCGAGGTGACGAGCTTTGCGCTCATCGTCGGCATCATTCTGTTGAGCGTGGTACTCGACGTGGTCCAGCAGGCGAGGGCCGAAAACACCGTCGATGCACTGCGCCGGTCCGTGGGGCTCAAGGCCGAGGTGCTCCGTGGCGGGACCATCAGAGAGACGTCGACCGGCTCGTGCCGGGAGACGTCGTCGAGCTCCGGGCCGGCGACATCGTGCCTGGAGATTGCCGTCTGATCGCGGCGCGATCTGTTCGTCAACCAGGCCCTGCTCACCGGTGAAGCCTACCCGGCGGAGAAGCACGCGACCGACCTTTCCTCTCCCGTCGAGGAGCCCGGGCAAGCGGCGAACTTCGCGTGCATGGGCACCGCGGTGATCAGCGGCATTGCCACCGCTCTCGTCGTTCGCACAGGGCACACGACCGAGCTTGGTGGCCTTGCCCACGGTCTCGCCATGGAGAGGCCGCGTGATGCGTTCGAGCGCGGCATTCGCCAGTTCGGATTTTTGATGCTGCGGCTCACGATCTTTCTCGTGCTGTTCGTCACCGTCACCAATCTCGCCTTCCACCGGCCCTTGCTCGAATTGCTCCTGTTCGCGCTCGCCCTTGCCGTCGGACTCACGCCCGAACTTCTGCCGATGGTGGTCACCGTGACGCTCGCCAACGGGGCAAGGCGGCTCGCCGCCCGCCGCGTGATCGTGAAGCGCCTCGCCGCGATCCATGACCTTGGCGCCATGGACGTGCTCTGCACCGACAAGACCGGGACGCTGACCGAGTCCGAGATCAAGCTTGCCGGCCATGTCGATCAGGCCGGCGATGATTGCGCCGAGGTGCTAAGGCTCGCCGCTCTCAACAGCACCTCCCAGAGCGGAATCAAGAGCCCGCTCGACACTGCCATCCTCTCGTCGCAGAAGATCGACACCGGCGCCTGGCAGAAGCTCGACGAGATTCCTTTCGATTTTGAGCGCCGCCGCGTGTCGGTGCTGCTCGGCGACGGTGCCGCGAGGTTGCTGGTGGTCAAGGGCGCGCCGGAGGAGATCCTGGCGCGTTCGACCGCGTATCTCGGCCCCGATGGCGCGAAGCGCGGCCTCGACGGCGCGATGCGGGAGAAGCTACTCGAGCGCTTCGCGAGGTGGGGCGAAGAGGGGTATCGCGTGCTCGGCGCGGCGTCGCGCGAAGTACAAGACGATACGATCAGCAAAAGCGACGAAGACAGACTAACCTTCGCGGGCTTCGCTTTGTTCGTCGATCCACCAAAGCGCGATGCCGCGGAGGCCGTACGCGCCCTGGCGGAGGCCGGCGTCGAGGTCAAGATCCTGAGCGGCGACAACGAGCGCATCACTCGCCATATCTGCACCGAGATCGGAATTCCGATCCGCGGCGTGCTCACCGGACAGGAGGTCGCCCGCCTGAGCGAGGACGCGCTTGAGGCTCAAGCCGTCTCGGTCAATCTGTTTTGCCGCGTCACGCCGCAACAGAAACAGCGCATCCTGCTTGCACTGAAGCGCGCCGGCCGCGTGGTGGGCTTTCTCGGCGACGGCATCAACGACGCATCGGCGCTGCATGAGGCGGATGTCGGCATCTCCGTGGACAACGCCGCCGACGTGGCCAAGGAGGCCGCCGACCTCGTGCTGCTTGAGCGGGATCTCGGCGTGGTGCATGACGGCGTCATCGAGGGCCGGCGCACCGTCGAGAATGTGACCAAATACATTCTGATGGGGTCGAGCTCGAATTTCGGCAACATGTTCAGCATGGCGGGCGCGGCGCTGTTCCTGCCGTTTCTGCCGATGCTGCCGCCCCAGGTTCTGCTCAACAATCTGCTCTATGATGTCTCGGAGGTTGGCGTGCCCTTCGATAATGTCGATGAGGATGCGCTGAAGCTGCCGGTGCGCTGGGACATCAATTTCATCCAGCGCTTCATGCTCGTGCTCGGTCCGGTGAGCTCGCTGTTCGACTTTCTGACCTTCTTTGCGCTGCTGGCACTGTTCGGCGCCGGACAGGCTATGTTTCAGACCGGCTGGTTCATCGAGTTGCTTGCCACCCAATGCCTTGTCATTTTCATCATCCGGACGCGAGGCGTGCCTTGGCGAAGCCGCCCGCACCCGTTGCTGACCGTGCTAACCCTTGGCGCCGTGTTCGTCGGTTTGCTCATTCCGTTCACGCCGCTTGGGCGGCTACTAGGCTTCGTGGAACCGCCCCCAGGCTTCTATGTGTTCCTGGTGTGCGCCGTCGCCGCCTATTTGCTGCTGGTCGAGATCGTGAAGCGGTGGCTCTACCGCCGGCTAGACACTCGGTTCGATCAGGCACCGGCTAGTGCTCGTGCACATAGACGCCGGGAGCGGCGCAAAGCGGCGTGAGCCCGCGCGATGCCGCGCCCATGGAGGGCGGCGCCACACGCTCCTTGTCGCTATGCGCCTCGAACCAAGCGGTCCAGGCAGGCCACCACGAGCCGTCGCCCGGCTGCGCTCGGGTGAGCCAGGTATCGGAGTTGATGTAGCGTTCACCGCGCTTGCGGGTGGCCATGACGTAGTAGCGTCCGCGATGACCGGGCTCGGACACGATCCCGGCGTTGTGGCCGCCATTGGTGAGCAGGAAGGTCAGCTCGTTGTTGGTGAAGAGATGCACCTTGTACACCGAGCGCCACGGTGCGATGTGATCGGTCTCGGTGCCGACCACGAACATCGGAGCGTCGATGTCCTTCAGGGCGATCACCTTGCCTTCGACGGCGTAGCGGCCGGCGGTGAGCCTGTTCTCCAGGAACAACCCACGCAGATATTGTGAATGCATGCGATAGGGGAGCCGCGTCTGATCGGCATTCCAGATGCCGAGGTCGGTCGGCGTATCGCGGTGCCCCAGCAGATATTCGCGCATCATCTTCGACCAGACGAGATCGTTGGAGCGGAGGATCTTGAAGGCGCCAGCCATCTGCTTGGTGTCGAGCACGCCCTGGTCCCACATCATGTCTTCGAGGAAGGCGATCTGGCTTTCGTCGACGAACAACATCAGTTCGCCGGCCTCGCTGAAATCGGTCTGCGCCGCGAACAGCGTGATGGTGGCGAGGCGATCGTCCTCTTCGCGCGCCATGGTCGCCGCGGCGATGGCGAGAAGCGTGCCGCCGATGCAATAGCCGACGGCGTGGACTTTGCGCGCAGGCAGGATGGTGTTCACGGCATCGAGCGCCGCCATGACGCCCTTGGTGCGATAGTCATCGAAAGTGATGTCGCGGTCCTCGGCGATGGGATTGCGCCAGGACACCATGAATACGGTGAAGCCGCGCTCGACCAGATAGCGCACCAGCGAATTGTGCGGGCTGAGATCGAGCACGTAATATTTCATGATCCAGGCCGGCACGATCAGCAGCGGCTCGGCAATGACCCGCTCGGTCGCGGGCTTGTACTGGATGAGCTCCATGAGCTCGTTGCGAAACACGACTTCGCCGGGCGTAACGGCGAGATCCTTGCCCACCTCAAGCCCGTCGGCGGGTGGCTCAGGCTGCATGGCGAGCCTTCGCCAGAAATCCTCCTGAAGGTTGGTACCCCCGCGCTCGAGATTGGCGCCTGACTCCTTCAGGGTCCGATCGATGATCACTGGATTGAGCCAAGGCACGTTCGACGGCGACCAAACGTCGAGCAATTGGCGCGTGATGAAGGAGGCACGGTCGGCGTTCTTCGGCGTCATGCCGCGGACCTCGCGCGTGGCGCTCGTCCACCACGCTTCTTGCGCAAGAAAGGCCTGCTGCCACAGCACGTAGGGAAAACGCTGCCAGGCTGGATCGTTGAAGCGGTGATCGGAGGCTTGCGGCTGAAACGGCCTTGCTTCCTCCGACAGGCTATGCGCAGCGAAGCGCGCGAAGCGGGCGCTGATATTCAGGCCTTCGAGCCCTAATTCAATGAGCCGGCCTGGGGCGTTGGCGAGATGGGTGGCCCAATCGAACCAAGCAGCATAAAGCGCGTGCGGCGAGATGCCCTGGGTCAGCCTTGCCGTCCCGGCGTGGCCGAGACGATCGAGCGTCTCGAAGGAGAGTGTGCCGAGGCGATCGTCCGAGGAGGAGGGGCCTGTAAGTCCTCGGCTCGCGGGGCCGGGCGAAGGCTTCACGCTCCGCGAGGGTGTTTCATCCATCTCTGATACTCAAGAGCGGCGTTTCGAACGCTCTCAATCCTAGGTCTACGACATCGCAGAAGTGAGACAGTGCGGCAGAGGGGTCCTTGACCCAGATCAATGGGCCGGAGCGGCGCCCGGCCTGGGCTTCTCCCGGATCACGTCGCTCGCTTTCTTGTCGGTGCGAAGCCCGAGGAAGACCGGGTGGCGCATCTCGCCTTTGGCGGTCCATTCGGTGAACTTCACCTCGCCAACGAGCTTGGGCCTGACCCAGGTGGTGTTGCCTTCGTCGGGAACCCTTTCGGCGATGGGCTTCGATTTCGTGATCAGCGGCACGAGCAGGTCGTGCAGCGATTTGAGTGAATTGCGGTCGAAGCCGCTGCCGGCTCGACCCACATAGCTCCAGCGTCGGCCATCGCGCACGGCAAGCACTAGAGAACCGAAATACGGCCGCGACCGCCGCGGCGCGGTGAAGCCGACAATGACCACCTCCTGCCCGAGCGACGCCTTGACCTTCAGCCATTCGCGGGTGCGCTTGCCGGAGTAGTAGTGGCCGCGGGCGAGCTTCGCCATGATGCCTTCCTCGCCGGCGCGGGCTGCCCGTTTGAAGGCGGCGATGCCCTTGTCCCAAACATGGGTGCTATAATGCAACAGAGAATCGCCGGGCAGAATTGCCTCCAACATCTCCTTGCGCTCGATGAGCGGATGCTTGCGTAAATCTTTGTCGTCGAGATAGAGCAGATCGAACACGCAGTAGCGCAGCGGCACCTTCTCGCGCTCGGCATTCTGCAACAGCTGGAAGCGCGAGCGGCCGCGGGCATCGAGCGCCACGAGCTCGCCGTCGATCACCGCGAAGCGGTCAAGTTGGCGAAACGCGGCACAGATCGACGGATATTTTCTCGACACATCGAGCAGGTTTCGCGAATAAAGCGCGGCTCGGCCGTTCTCGACTTCGGCCACCAGGCGGAAGCCGTCCCATTTCGTCTCGAAGACCCACTCGGGATCGTCGAACGCCTTGTCGGTCAAAGTCGCAAGCATGGGGCGAAGATCGGGTTTCATGTGGGGGGCTTCCATGCCAAATGGGGACGGCGATAGGGTACACTAGCAGCCTACGCGCCTGAAAAAGGGGAGAGAAACGTGAATTCTCGCTGAGCTCAACAGAGTTGCCAATGCCCTGGTGGCGCCTGGAAAGGGCGTGCTCGCCGCCGATGAATCCGCAGGGACGGTCAAGAAGCGCTTCGACGTAATCGGCGTCGAATGCACGGAAGAGAATTGGCGCGACTACCGCGAGCTCCTGTTCCGCTCCAAGGGCATGGCCAATATCTCCGGCGTCATCCTGTTCGACGAGACCATGCGCCAGAAGGGCAAGGACGGTACGCCCCTCGTCAAGGTGATCGAAGCCGCAGGCACTTTTCCCGGCATCAAGGTGGACAAGGGCGTGAAGCCGCTCCCCTTCTGCCCGGGCGAGGTGATCACCGAGGGGCTCGACGGCTTGCGCGAAAGGCTCGCGGAATATCGCGGTCTCGGGGCGAAATTCGCCAAGTGGCGCGCGGTCATCGAGATCGGCGCCGGCATTCCCACCTATGCTTGCGTCAACGCCAATGCCCACGCTCTCGCCCGTTACGCCGCGCTCTGTCAGGACGAAGATATTGTGCCGATCGTGGAGCCCGAGGTGCTGATGGACGGCGACCACGACATCGACCGTTGCGCCGAGGTCACCGAGTTCGTGCTGAAGACGGTCTACGAGCAGCTCTATTACGCGCGGGTGAAGCTCGAAGGCACGGTGCTCAAGCCCAACATGGTGGTTCCGGGCAAGAAGTCGGCGAAGCAGGTTTCGGTGGCAGAGGTAGCGGAGAAAACCATTCGGGTGCTCAAGGAATGCGTGCCGGCGGCGGTTCCTGGCATCGCCTTTCTCTCCGGCGGCCAGGCCGACGTCGATGCAACCGCGCGGCTCGACGCCATCAACAAGATTGGGGGGTTGCCGTGGAAGGTCAGCTTCTCCTACAGCCGTGCGCTGCAGGCGGCGCCGCAAAAGGCCTGGTCAGGGAGAGCAGAGAACGTGCTGGCGGCGCAGGCGGCATTCGCCCATCGCGCGCGCATGAACGGACTGGCGTCCCTCGGCCAGTGGAAAGCTGAGCTCGAGCAAGCCGCGTGAAGGATACCCGCGCTCAGGGATGATGAGCTGAGACGGCCTTCGCCACCTCGCCGGTGATGTCGCGCGGCAGGGCGTGCGAGACGTCGCCGAGACTGACCATGCCCACCATTTGCAGAGTCTCGTCGAGGACGGGAAGCCTTCTGATCTGCTTTCCCTCCATGATGCGCACGGCGTCCTCGACATCCTCGGTGTCGCGGCAATAGACAACGCCCGACGTCATCACGTCCTTGGCCTTGACCTTGGACATGGTCGCGTCGTCGGCGACGCAGCGAATGGTGATGTCGCAGTCGGTGATCATGCCGACGAGCTTGCCGTCGACGGCAATCGGTATCGCGCCGATATCGAGCTCGCGCATTTTCTTGGCGATGACGTTGATCGCCGTGTCGGGCGCAACGCAATCGACGCCCTTATGCATCATGTCTTTCACTTTCATCGACGGGGACTCCTCTTCGCGCGTTGGAGTACTAACAAAAAAACTATGAAGCGCGGGATTTAACCTCGCCTCTAAGTTTCCGCGCATGGTCCTCGAGTTGGCGGACAGCTGCGTCGAAGGCGTCGCGGATGGCGACGTAGACGTCCTCGTGCGCCTGGTTCTTCGGACCTTCCTGATTAACGTGCACATCCTTGCCAGGCATGCCGATGTCGATGCGAACCTTATAGAGCTTGCCCTTGTGATGCCGGCGATGGGGCGCCTCGATGGTCACGTCGCAACTCACGATGCGCTCGAAGTAGCGATCGAGCTTGCCGGCCTTCTCGCGGACGACGGCTTCCACGGCGGGAGAGGGATCCATGTTGCGGAAGCTGATGTGCAAGGGTATCTGCATCGTGTTCTCCTTCTCGATACGCAGACTGGAGCTACCCCCGCCCTCACGACCCAGTCTCGATCTCGTTGATCGCGCCGTCTACCCGAAAACTTACCATTCGCGCCGTTCCCACGCTTGATTGCGGTCAAGGACGATCGTCGCGGAGCGTATTTGGCGAGAAAAAAGAGGAGAAGAAAGAGAAGAAGGATTACTATTTCCAGAGCGCTGCTTCAGTTCCTTCCTGAACAGCTTTCTCGGCTCGGGAAAGCGTGGCTTCCAATACAATCGAGGGCAAGTTAGTGAACGGAACGACACGAGGTAAGAGGTAGGAGCGCCGCATCGAGCTCACCTTTCTTGGCACACGCGGCGAGATCAAGATCAGGTCTCGCCGCCACTTCCGCCACAGCGCCCTGCTGGTGCGGCTGGGTCATGCGCGTGTGATGATCGATTGCGGTGCGGATTGGCTCGAGCATCAGAAAAGGGTCGCGCCTACCGCCATTGTCGTCACCCACGCCCATGCCGATCATGCTGCCGGTCTGGCCATGGGCGCGAGCTGCCCGGTGCACGCCACCGAGGAAACCTGGTCTCGGCTCGAGCACTATCCGGTGCATCACCGCCAGACCATTCGCCTCCGTGAGCCGTTCTCCGTCGATTCCGTGAGCTTCGAGGCGTTCGCGGTCGAGCACTCGCTGCTCGCTCCGGCCGTCGGCTATCGCGTGAGCGCGGGGAGGGCGGCGTTCTTCTACGCTCCGGACCTCGCTTCCATCCGCGAGCCCCACGAGGCGCTCAACGGTGTGGCGCTCTATATCGGCGACGGGGCGACGGTCTCAAGATCGATGGTGCGCCGGCGCGAGCACAACGAGATCGGGCATGCGCCGATCGCAACGCAGCTGCGCTGGTGTCAGGAGGAGGCGATCGCCCGCGCCATGTTCACCCATTGCGGCAGCGAGATCGTGCGCGGCGACGCGAGGGTGATCGGCGCGCGCATCCGCAGACTTCGGACTCGAACTGGGAATTGACGCGCGCGTGGCCGACGACAGCCTTACCCTTACCCTCGACCACGGCCTTGCAGTTTCCTGACCTGGCCCAAGGCCAAGGTGCAAGCGGCCGACCTAGGCGCGAGGGAGGAAGTCGTGCGCTTCCGGATTGATCCGCCGGGCCGTGAGCCTCGCCTCGTGGCAGCGCCTCTGAGACTTTTGGCATCAGCGCGGCCTCGTCTGCTCGTTTGGGGGTGTGGAAAACCTTTGCTGGCGGGACGGCGGGGCCCGCGGGATCGTCTCGTGGCGTTCGCCGCGACAGAAGGCGCCAAAACGAATAACTCGCGCGCCACGCGGGGTAAGAGCTTGAAAAGGCGGGTGCTCTCCAGCCTCCGGCATGAACTGTCCCGCGCGATCGGAACGTGACGGTCCGACATTGCGCGAACCGCGTTTGGCTTTACCCCGGCCCATCGTTTTCACGCGCAATAAACGGCGGCAAAGCATGCGAATTTGGCTGGCGTCGAAATGCTCTCAAGCTGCACGCGTATTAGGCAACACGCGGTCGCTCGGTCCCTTCCCCCACGCGCAAAGGAGCACTACGATCGGTCCAGGCAGGTCGTTCGGCTAGGTCGTCGCCGACCTGGCAAGTCACTGATTCTAAGACGTTTTTCGAAGCAGAGGCGAAGCCGAGAGACCGGCGAATTTTCGTGGCGGAAATGTCACAAGAGTTTCGAAAACGTCCGCGCCTGCTCGGTTAGCAATTTACCTTCCAAAAGGAATCCGTATTAGTAGACGTAGAACTCTCTTATCGGGGGGGTTCTGTCACGATGCTCGTGATGGAGCTCTACCGGGTGACGCCGGGAGGCTAATCCGGACCGAGAGTTTGGATTAGGCAATTTATCAGGGAAGGTGGAGATGGACATGTTTGGGGGACTGACAAAAACATCCAGCCGCATCGCCATCGCAGCCTCGCTCGGTATGACCCTTGGCGTTTTCGCCATGGGCGCCCACCCAGCGAAGGCCGCAGATCTCGGTGGTGACTGCTGCGCGGATCTTGAGGAGAGGGTAGCGGAACTCGAAGCGACGACCGTCCGGAAGGGCAACAAGAAGGTCTCCGTGACCTTGTCCGGTTGGGTGGTCAAGCTAGGGTCCTGGTGGGACGACGGCCACGAGACGAACTTCTACGTGGGTGACAAGGACACCACCCTGTCGAGCCACTTCCAACTGTCCGGCAGCGCGCAGATCGCTCCCGGGTGGTCTGGTGGTTACACGATCGCGGTCGAGGCCCCGGGCAACAGCTGCTCGGTTGGCTTTGTCGAGAATCAATTCAACGACAATGCCTGCTTGCCTGGTGCCTTGTCGGGTGGTTCGGGACTCGGCGCCATGAATACGCTCCTCTCCTATATGTGGTTGAAGAGCGACGCTTACGGCACCATCAACTGGGGCCAGTTGAGCCAGGCGACGGATAACGTGGCCCTGTTGCCCGACCTGTCAGGCACCGTCATCGAATCCAACGCCGTGGTGTTCGACGGCGCGGGCATGTTCATCCGACACAATGGTGCCAAGAACTCGAATGACTTGGCCAATTCATTCGCCTGGGGTGCCGTTCTCACCTGCAATACTGCTGGGGGAGGGTTGGGCGCAGACTGCAACGGATATCCGCAAAACGCATTCCGTTATGACTTCGCCGACATGGGCCGGCTTCAGCATGTCGACGTCATACGGCGAAGACGACATGTGGGATGTCGCCCTCAAATACGCTGCCGACTGGAACAGTGTGAAGTTCTCGGCGGCAGCGGGCTATAGCCAGCTGACCGACGAAGGCTGCTCCGCCCCAGGCGTCTTTCACGGTGGCCGGACGTGCAGTAACTTAGCGGTTGTCGGTGGTGGTGGCGCGCCGTTCCAGAATTATCGCCAGGATGGCCAGCTTTTCCAGGTTGGTGCATCCATCATGCACGTCCCGTCAGGCCTGTTCGCCTACGGCTTGTATCAGAACGATCAAAACGATGGCACTCCGATCAAGAGTGTTACGTTCGGTAATCTCAACGGGGTCCAGTTCGCCAAGGTTGGCCCGGACAGCGCTGCTAATGAAACCACCACTTGGTTCGTGAAGGCCGGTATCAAGAGGGCCTGGATGCCAGTCGGCGCCACCGTTCTTTGGGGCGAGTGGGGTCAATATAACGACATGTTCCGCGGCCTCTGCGGTAACGCGCCTGGCAACGCCGGTTCCTTCAGCAACAGCGTTTGCGAGAACTTCATTCCTACGGGCGTTGTTAGCAGCGGACCTAACAAGGGCATCGCCTTGGTTACCGACTCGGTGATCACTGGATCTGAAGTGGATCGCTGGGGCATTGGTGTTGTCCAGGAGATCGACTTAGCCGCCATGCATGTCTTCGCGCGCTGGCAGCACCTCGAGCTCAACAACTTCACCGCTAAAAATCTTGGACTTACCTGCGTTGGTACGGCGGACGCTACTCTATCTAACTGTGCCAATAATAACAAGTTCGGCAAAACCATCAGTGGGGGATTCCAAGATCTGGATATATTCCAGGTCGGTGGCGTGATTTTCTTCTAAACCATCAACCACCTTCCAAATTGAAGCCGCCCTTCTGGGCGGCTTCTTTTTTGGCGCTTGTGCTCCGCCAACACTCCTGAAAGATGGCTCGGCGCGCGCGCCGCGGCGGTCTTGAAAGCCAAGGAAGGGGCTGGAAGATGGGGATCTTGGGCAAGACCAAGCTGGCCCTGCAAAATTGCCGCTACCGGCTGTGGCGGCTCCGCCACCCCGAGGCGACCTTCAAGGACTACTTCGCGTCCATCGCCAAGGACGACCTCGCCCGTGGGCGCCGGCATCCGAGCCTCGGCGAGCACCTGAAGTGGGGAGACTGCGGCGAGCTCGGCGACGCGACGTTCAAGCGCCTGCTGAGATATGGGATAGAGCCGCAGGATGTGCTCGTGGACTACGGTTGCGGCACTCTGCGCATGGGCGTTCACGCCATTCGATTTCTGCAGCGGGGCCGCTATTGGGGCTTCGATATCGACCAGGCACTGCTCGATGAGGGCGCGCGGCGGATCGGACGAGAGATGGAGGAAAAGGCGCCAAATCTGCGCGTCATCTCCGCTTCCACGGTGCGGGAGGCCGCGTCGGCGAAGCCTGCCTTTCTCTTTTCGCTAAAGGTTCTGATCCACGTCCATCCCGACGAGCTCGACGAGTATTTTGGAAACATACTGACCATCATCGGCACCTCAGGACGCGCCATTCTCACGGGCAAATGGAGCTCGGCCGAGCCGTTTCAATTCGCGGTGCAAAGCTGGGCGCACTCGCTGCCGCGCCTCGCCGACATCGTTGCGCGTAGCGGCGGCCGGCTCATCGTGGCGAAGGAAGAGGATTCCCCGCGTACCGATATCATTGCCGAGGCCAAGACGGGGACCTTGGAGGTGCGCGCGGCCGGCTGAGAACCGGAGTTGGCTCAGGCCAGGCTCGGCGGGGTGCGTCAGCTCGCCCAGGGCCAGTCGGAGGGTTGTGGAAGGCCCGATCCGGGGCTATCTGTGAGGCAAGAAGCTGGCCCCCCCAAGAAAGAAGGCTATGCAGAAGGAAATCCCCAAGGGCGAAGACCGTACCCCGGTCCTGGTCGTCAAGAACGTCTCCTATTTCTACGGATCGAAGCAAGCGCTCGACGACGTGAGCTTCGACGTGTTTCCCGGGAAGGTGACGGCGCTGCTCGGCCCGAACGGCGCCGGCAAGACCACGCTCTTCTCGCTGATCACGAGGCTGTTCGACGCCCCCACCGGTCGGATCGAGATCGTCGGTCGCTCGGCCGCAGAGCGGGGCTCAAGAGCGCTCGAGCCGCTTGGCGTCGTGTTCCAGCAGCCCACCCTCGATCTCGACCTCACGGTGAGGCAGAACCTGCGCTATTTCGCAGCTTTGCGCGGGCTGAAGCGGAAGGACGCCGATGAGCGAATGGCGCGGGCGCTGGATGCCCTTGATATGAAGGAACGTATCGACGAACGCGTGCGCGACCTGAATGGCGGGCACCGGCGGCGCGTCGAGATTGCGAGGGGCATTTTGCACAGCCCCAAGCTTCTGCTTCTCGATGAGCCGACCATCGGCCTCGACGTGCCCACGCGCGGCGCCATCGTTCGTCACATCCATAAGCTTGCGCGCACCGACAACATCGGCGTGCTGTGGGCGACGCATCTCTTCGACGAGGTCGAGCCCGACGATGATCTGCTCGTGCTCGACAAAGGGCGCATCGTGGCGCGCGGCGAGGCCAAGGATGTGGTGGCAGAGACCGGGCGCCAGCGATCTCGGCGGCGCCTTCAGGTCGCTGATCGGCGGCGACACCGGGCAGGACATCGCCGCATGAAGCCGATGCACTATCTCCGCGCCTTCAACGGCATCGTCTGGCGGGAACTGCTGCGCTTCCTGCAGCAGCGCGAAAGGTTTTTTGCCGCCCTGGTCAGGCCATTGATCTGGCTGATTATTTTCGCGGCCGGCTTCCGCGCCGCGCTCGGCATTTCGATCATTCCGCCCTACCAGACCTACATCACCTACGAGTCTACATCACGCCCGGCCTGGTCGCGCATGATCCAGCTGTTCAACGGCATGCAGTCTTCGCTCTCGATGGTCTACGACCGGGAGATGGGCTCCATGCGCGTGCTCTTGACCACGCCGCTGCCGCGCTGGTTCCTGCTGGTGTCGCGCCTGTTCGCCGGCGTGGTCGTCTCTCTCTTCCAGGTCTATGTCTTCCTGCTCGTCGCCTATTTCTGCGGTGTGAGCTGCCGCCTTGGGGCTATCTCGCGGCGCTCCCGGCGCTGATCCTGACCGGCATGTTGTTCGGGGCGCTCGGCATGCTCGTGTCCTCGACCATCAAGCAGCTCGAGAATTTCGCCGGCATCATGAACTTCGTGATCTTCCCGATGTTCTTCGCCTCCTCCGCGCTCTATCCGCTGTGGAAGATGCGCGAGGGCAGCCTGTGGCTCTACAACATTTGCGTCTGGAACCCCTTCACCTATGCCGTCGAGCTGATCCGCTTCGCCTTTTATCTTGAGGTGCACTGGCAGGCGCTTGCCGTGGTGGTCGGCTGCCTGCTGACATTCCTCGGTCTTTCGGTGTGGGCGTATGACCCATCCTTCGGCATTCAGCAGCGGAAGGCCGTGGCGGCCGCGTGAGTTTCAGCCGGTGGCGAAATTGGCCGGATGGCGCTTGAGAAGATCGGCGTAGATCTCCTCGACCACGGTGGCGTCACGCTCGCTTTGAGGGATGTCAATCGGCACGACCGCCACCACACGGGTCGGCCGCGGCGCGAGCAGCACAAGCTGGCCGGCGAGAAGGATCGCCTCCCTTGCGTTGTGGGTGACGAGGATCGCCGTCGTCGGCCGTGCCGACCAAACCTCAAGCAGAAGATGCCGCAGACGCTCGGCGGTGCGCTCATCGAGGGAGACGAAGGGCTCGTCGAGCAGCAACAGGTCCGGCCGCGGAGCGAAGGCGCGGGCCAGGGCCACGCGCCGCGCAAGACCGAGCGACAGCTCCTGCGGGAAGCGCGGAAGCATGTCGGCGATGCCGACCGACGAGGCGAGACTTTCAATCTCGGCGCTCGACAGGTCTTCGGCAACGATCTGGATGTTCTGGCGCACGGTGCGCCAGGGAAGCAGCCGCGGTTCCTGAAACATCACGCCAATGCGCGCGTCGTCCGGCACGTGCACCGTGCCGGTGAAGCGATCGTCGAGCCCGGCGATGATGCGCAGCAGCGTGGTCTTGCCGCAACCGGACGGCCCCATCAGCACGGTCATGCTTTGCGGCCGCACCTCAAGCTTCAGGTCGCGGATGGCGGGGATCCGAGTCCCGTCCGCCCCGATATGGGTCTTGTCGGCGATACGGATTTCAAACTGGCTTGTTGCGCCAGCGGGTCGAACGTCGTTCAAGGGGCTGCACCAGCAAATATTCGATTGCGAGCATCACGGTGACGAAGGCTATGGTATAGCCGAGGATGGCGGTCACGTTGAAAAGCTGAAAGTTGAGGTGGAGCTCGAACCCTACGCCGTTCGACCGCCCGAGCAACTCCACCACCAAAACAATCTTCCAAATCAAAGAGATACCTGAGCGGGAGGCGGCGGCAAAATAGGGCTGAAGCTGCGGCACGGTGACGTTGCGTAACTTGCTCCAAAATGACAGGCGATAGGCGCGCGCCATCTCGGCGAGCCCGGGGTCGAGCGCCCTCGCGCCTTCGCGCATGGTGACGACGGTATTGGGGATCTTGTTCAGCGCGACGGCGCCGATCGCGGCGGCCTCGTTCAGCCCGAACCAGACATAAGCAAGAATGATGATGACAAGGGCGGGCAGGTTCAACAGCACGATCAACCAAGGATCGAGCGCGCGGTTCACCCCCGGGACTCGCCCATGGCGAGACCGACGACGCTGCCAATGGCCATCGCCACCGCGAAGGACGCCAGCACCCGCCACAGCGTAATGCCAAGCTCGGCAAGCATATCGCCGTGCAATGTCTCGTCGACGACGTAGCTCAGCACCGCGACCGGCCCAGGCAGCAGCCGGCTCTGCGCGATTTGCGCGGCGATAAACCACACGAGCAGAAAGCCCGCGACCGACAGCACGGAGACTATCGGGCCGCGATAGGCGCGAAGCCCGGACCAAGTGTCGGGAGGGGCGGCGCTGACGCTCAAGGTTTGTCACCCTTCCAGAAGGTGCCCGGGGCGAGCTCGGCGCCCGGACCGACAAGCTTCTCTCCGCCAAGCTCGCGCAAGAACTGGTAGAGGACCTTGGCGTCGGCTTCGTTCTCGGCGGTGGACCGCTCCGGGATGCCCTCGCGGTAACGCCGCCTGAGCGCCTCGAAGGTGGCATCGTCAGGGGCCTGCATCAGAGGTCTGATCGCATCCCAAGCCTCATTGGAGGTGGCGAGCAGCTCGTTGGCCTTGGCCGCAGCGCGCAAGAAGCCGTCGATGGCCTTGGGATTCTCGTTCGCCCAGCTCTCGCTGAACACATAGCCGACCATGGCCACTTCGCCCTTGGCACCGAGTTCGCTCACCACGTCCTCGATGCCGATCAGCTGTTTGAAGCCCACCGCCTCGAGCCTCGCGGCATAGGGCCAGAAATTGAGCACGGCGTCGATCTCGCCTTGCTTCGCCTTCTCGGCGAGGAGGGGCGGTGCGCCGAACACCTGCGTGGTGTCGGTCCTGAGGTCGATATTGGCGGTACGGAGCGCATAGGCCACGATCAACAGCCAGCTCTTGTCGATCGGACCACCGGCGACGCCAAGCTTCTTGCCCTTGAGGTCGGCCAGGGTTTTGATCGGCGAATTGGGGGGCACCATGATGGCGCCGAGCGCCGTGGTGAAGGGCGAGAAGGTGAAGTCGGCGCCACCGCTCCGCTCGCGCGAGACCCACAGCCAGTCGGTGGCGATGATGTCGACCGAGCCGCCTTGCAGGCCCACGGCGGTGGCTTCGGTGCTCGCGAGCGGCACGACGTCGAGCTCGACGCCCTCAGCCTTGTCCAGGCCGTTCTTCTGGATGGTATCGAGCACCCAGCTCACCGTACCGAATTTCAGGACGCCGACCGTGACCTTGGTCGCCGCCTGAGCCGGCGCGCCGAAACCGAATGCTGCAATAATGGAAATCAGGAATGCTAACAGAGCTGGACGCAACGGGCGCTCCTTCCGCGTTGTTTTTTCTTCAGTCCCAAATCGCTGGGATTCGCCACGAGATGAGCGGGCAGCTCCAATGCCACTGGAAGCGGCAGATACTGCTTGTGACTCGCGTGGGCGAGGCCCGGAGTGGGTATGGCGCGTGACCGCGAGAGTGGCGGGGCATACTCTACCCATCCCGACAAACTAAGCAAGATTTGCCAGGCAAAATTGCCACTCTTCTTGGTGTCTTTTGCCAAGTCTTCCACGCCCCGCCACTAAGCCGGCGCCTTGAGGCGATAGCCGTGGCCGCGCACCGTTTCCAGCAACGGCTCGCGTTCCGGAGTGTCGATCTTGCGGCGAAGCCGCGCGATATAGACGTCTACCACATTGGTCAGCGGGTCTTCGCTGTAGCCCCAGACCTGGTTGAGGATGCGCGTGCGTGAGAACACCCGTCCAGGCGCGCCCATCAGGAGTTCGAGGATGGCAAGCTCCTTGGCGGTAAGCTTGATCTCTTCGCCGCCGCGTCTGACCTCGAGCAGGTCGCGATCGAGCACCAAATCACCGACCTGCATGACGTTCGATCTCGGGGCGAAATTGTGCGAGCGGCGGACCAGCGCTTCGATCCGGGCAAGCAATTCGTCGAAATCGAAGGGCTTGGCGAGATAATCGTCGGCGCCGACGCGCAAACCCTTGATCTTGTCCTCGAGCGTGTCCATGGCAGTCAGCATCAAGATGGGCGTGTGGTCACCCTCGAGGCGCAACCGCTGGCAGACGTCGTAGCCATGCATGTCGGGCAGCATCAAATCGAGCACGATCACGTCGAATTCGCCGGTCTTGGCGAGATCGACGCCTTCGGTTCCGGTCGAGGCGACGGTGACGCCGTGATTTTCGGCGCGCAGCCCGCGATTGATGAAATCGGCGACCCGCGGCTCGTCTTCGACCAAGAGGACGTTCACGCGGCCGCCTCCGAGGACGACGCCGGCAGCGCCACGGTAACAGTGGTGCCTTCACCCAAACGGCTGTTCATCTCGATCCTTCCCTTATGGGCCTCGACGATGGCCTTGGCCACCGGGAGGCCCAAGCCGAGACCCTCTTCATTGTGCTCGCTGGCATTGCCGCCCCGGCGAAACCGTTCAAAGATTCCTTCCAACTCCTCCGGCGCGATGCCGATGCCGCGATCGGAGACGCGAACGCGAACCTCCCCGCCGGTGTTGGCGATATCGACCTTTACCTCGCCTTTCGAATTCGAATAGCGGACGGCATTATCCAAGAGAACCATAAAAAGCTGCCTTAGCCTGGCCGGGTCGCCCCGCACGACATCCTGCTCCGAACCGTTGGCGTAGTTGATGTCCACGGCCTTCGAATGGGCGATGACCTTGGCGTCGCCGCATACTTTCTCGAGCAAAGTGTTGAGGTCGATGGTTTGCAGGTTGAGGCGGGCGGCCCCCGCCCCTTGGCGGGCGATGAACACAAGGTCGTTCACCAGCATGGAAAGGTGCTTGGCTTGCTCCACGATGCGGGCAATCGAGTTCTTGTATTCGGCCACCGGCTTGTTCTTGCCGCGCAGCGCGATCTCGCCCTCGCCGCGGATGATGGTGAGCGGGGTGCGCAGCTCATGGCTGATATCGGCGAAGAATGCGCGTCTGGTCTCGTCGACCTTGCGCAATGACTGGTTCGCCTGATGCAGCTCCTCGGTGCGTTCAGCCACCTGCGCTTCGAGATTTGCATGCGCGCTTTGCAGCGCCTTCTGATGCGCTTGCAGATCGTCCGCCATGCGATTGAAGCTTTGGCCGAGATCCGCGAACTCGTCACGGCCGGAGATGGTGATGCGATGGGAGAGATCGCCTTCGGCAAGAGCGCGGGTGCCGCGCAACAGCTCGGCGAGGGGCGTCCTCAGGCGCTGCAGGAGCAGCATCACGAGCGCGAGCGTGACCAGGATGGCCAGGACCGCGTGAATTTGGCTGATCTGCTCGAGCTGGTTCAACAGCCGCGCCGCATCGGCATCGATCCTCACCACCTCGGCGGTCTCATCGGCGACGGCGACCTCTATCAGCTCGTTCAGCTTTTTGTCGATGCCGCCCTTGAGCAGCGCAATCAGCGTCGACCAGGCTTCGTCTGGGCGTCCGCGGTTGCGCAGTTGCTCGACCTCGCCGAGTTGGTCGAGCGCGTGCTGGAATTCGCTCTTGATGGCGTTGAGCCGGTCGAGCTCAGCGGTCTCCATCCTGCGTTCCTCGGGGCCGACCATGGCGAGTTCGGATTGGGTGAGCCTGTCCAGCTCGGCAAGATCGGACTCGATGACCTGATGCAGGTAAGCCGCTCCGAGGGGGCGGTCGCTGATGCCGGTCAAAAGCGTGTCGGTCCACGCTTTGAACAGCTGCTGGCTGTGGCGGGAAAGCTGCAGCTGGCGCTCCAATTCCTGGTGGGCGATGCGCGACCGGCTGAGATAGCTATGGGACTTGGTCACCCCCCAATAGGCGAGGGCTGCCGCTGAAAGCGCCATGGTGAGCAGCAGGCCGGCGGTGATCAGGAGCTTGGTCCGGTAACGCATCTATATCTCGCAGTTTGGGCTCCCCGTTATACTGGGTTTTGCCGGTAACCGAGGGCGTCTTTGCGCTCAAACCAGGGGCCTTTACCTTCGTTTCATGTGCCATTCATGTTGGTAGGGGGGCCACCAGCGGCGTTGGCAAGATTGTTGCCACGCGGAGGCAAAGGACTTTTGCTAGGCTTGTGATGCAAGACTTAGAGTCCGAATCATAGGCAAGTCTTTCTCTGGGGGGCTGAACTTGCGAAACAAACCGATGCTACAGCGAAAGCTGCAGCACCTGGCGTGCACGATGGCGGTCTCGGCCATGGCGACGGCGGGGCTGACGCTGGCCGCCACCAAGCCGGTCTTGGCCGAGTTCCAAATTCAGGAAGCGGACATCGAGAAGGGCGAGGTCGAGATCGAATATCGCGGCGCCTACCATTGGGGAGTGCCCGAGGCGACCGACGAAAACGAGAATGCCAACGATCTCGTTCAGAGCCACGAGCTGGAACTGCAGATGGGCATCAGCGACTGGTGGCTCATTCAGGTGACCGGCGGTTTTGACCAGCCACTTCACGACAATCTGGAGGGAAGCTCGGTCGAGATTGAGACCGAATTCGCCATGATCAAGCGCGAAGGGGACGGCATCGCGGTTTCATTCCAACTCGGCTACGAGCAGGCAATCAACAACCATAAACACCTCGATGACGGCGAGCCCGGCGAGTTCGGGTTCGGTCCCATCGTCGAGCTTGCCGCGGGCAAGTTCCTGCTGACCCTCAACCCGCTTTTCAATAAGCAGATCGGAACTTTTGCCGACCAGGAAGGCCTCGGCTTCGAATATGGCTGGCGCGGCGAATACGACTTCACCAAGCGCTGGGGTCTCGGCGTCGAAATGTTCGGCGAGATCGAGGATCTGGCCAACACCGGTCCCTTCAACGATCAGGTGCATAGCATCGGACCGACGCTGTTCTTCAATTTCGGCGGCGACAACGATGAAGCCAAGGGCGGGGACGAAGACGAGCACGCCAGGGCCGGTGACGATGACAATAATGGCAAGGTTGCCGGTCCCGCGGAGACGTCGCTGTCGATGAATGTCGGTGTCCAATTTGGGCTCACCGACGCGACCTCGGATACCGCCCTGAAATTCCAAGGCTCGCTCTCGTTCTAAACCGGCTTGGGAGAGAAGGCGGCGGGGCTGCTTCGGCCGCAACGCCACTTTTTTTGGCTTGACGGACGCGATATTCGGCAGCCATCAAAACCCATCATGCTGATCAAAGTGCTTGGGTCTGCGGCGGGCGGCGGCCTTCCGCAATGGAATTGTAACGGGCGAAATTCGGCCGGCGTACGCAGGGGCGTGGCCGGGCTCAAGGCTCGTACCCAGGCCTCGGTGGCGGTCAGCGCCAATGGGCGGGATTGGGTGCTGCTTAATGCGAGCCCCGATCTGCGCCAACAGATCAACGACACGCCCGAGCTTCAGTCTGCAGCCGACAAGGGGCCGCGCAACAGTCCGATCAAGGCCGTAGTCCTCACCAATGGCGATGTCGATGCAATCGCAGGCCTGCTCACGCTGCGCGAGGCGCAGCCTCTCACGGTCTACGGCACCGCGCGGGTGCTCGACGTGCTCGCAGCAAACAGCATCTTCTATGTGCTCGATGCTTCGCTCGTGGCGAGGAAGCCCATGCCGCTGGGACGGACCTTCGCGGTCGAAGGCCCCGAGGGGCCGGTCGGCATCGAGATCGAGGCGTTCCCTGTGCCGGGCAAGGTCGCGCTCTATCTTGAGGATAAGAAAGCCAGCGCAGGCTTCGGCACGCAGGAAGGCGATACTGTCGGCCTCAAGGTCGGCGAGGCTGGGTCGAGCCGCCATTTCTTTTTCGTGCCTGGTTGCGCCAGGCTCGATGCGGCGACAGCCGCGCGGCTCAAGGGCGCGCCGCTCCTGTTCTTCGACGGCACGCTCTACACCAACGACGAGATGATCGTCCAAGGCCTGATGAACAAGACCGGGGAGCGCATCGGCCATATGAACATGTCCGGCGCGGACGGCAGCATCGCCACCTTCGCCGATCTCGGGGTCAGGCGTAAGGTCTTCATACACATCAACAATTCAAATCCGGCGCTGCGCGAGGACTCGCCAGAGCGCGCCGCGGTTGAGGCGTCGGGTTGGGAAGTCGCCTATGATGGGATGGCGATAAGGATCTAGTCCATGTGCGGCATCGCGGGGTTTTTAGACCTTGAGCGCCGCTCCGGCTCTCAGGAGTTGGAGGCGCTCGGACGCGCCATGGCGGCAACGCTCAACCATCGCGGCCCCGACGCGCATGGGCTGTGGGCCGACGCCGAGGCCGGAATCGTGCTCGGTCACACGCGGCTATCCATCGTCGATCTGTCTCCGGCCGGCGCCCAGCCTATGGTGTCGAGCTGCGGCGCCTGCGTGCTCTCCTACAATGGCGAAATCTACAATGCCAGCGAGCTGCGGCCGGAGCTCGAGGCGCGCGGGCGGCGTTTCAAGGGACATTCCGACACCGAGGTGCTGGTCGAGGCCATCGCCGAATGGGGCGTGCAGCCGACGGTCGAGCGTCTCATCGGCATGTTCGCCTTTGCGCTGTGGGACCGGCAGGAGCGGAGGCTTGCCCTGGTGCGCGACCGTCTCGGCATCAAGCCGCTCTACTACGGACGGCAGAATGGGCGTCTTGTTTTCGCCTCGGAACTGAAGGCCTTCGAGGTGCTGCCCAATTGGCGCCTCGAGCTTGATCGCGATGCGCTCGCCGCTTTTTTGCGGCTTGCCTATGTGCCGTCGCCCCATTCGATCTATCGCGGCATCGCCAAGCTTGCCCCCGGCCATATGGCGAGCATCGATGCCGGCGGCAAAGTCGAGACCTCCTGCTTCTGGAGCGTCGAGCAGGCCGCCGAGCGCGGAAAGAGCGCGCGCTTCGATCTAAGCGACCGCGAGGCGACCGAGACGCTCGAAATGCTGCTCGGGGACGCGGTAGGCCGTAGGCTTGTCGCCGATGTGCCGCTCGGCGCTTTTCTCTCAGGCGGCATCGACTCATCCGCCGTCGCGGCGATGATGCGCATGCGGAGCAATGCTCCGGTGCGCACCTATTCGATCGGCTTCAAGGAGGAGGGCTTCGACGAAGCTCCTCATGCGCGCTCGGTGGCCACTCATCTCGGCACCGAGCATACCGAGCTTTATGTCAGCCCGGTCGAGGCGCAGGCGGTCATTCCCGATTTGCCCACCATCTATGACGAGCCGTTCGCCAACTCATCGCAAGTGCCGACCTATCTCCTGTCGAAGCTCACCCGCGAGCATGTCACCGTGGCGCTGTCAGGCGATGGCGGCGACGAGCTGTTCGCCGGCTACACGCGGCATCGCTTCGCCCGGCTTGCCAGCAACATGCCGGCGCCGGTAGGCCGGGCTGTGGCGTGCGGGCTTGGTGTTGCTGGGCCCGCGCTGTGGGAGCGGATGTTCAGCCTAGTGCCGGCGACCCGGCGTCCGCCGGCTCGCCGCCGACAAGATGCTCAAGGCCGCACGGCTGTTCCGCGCCGGCGGCGAAAGCGGCTATCGCAGCCTGGTCAGCGCCTGGGACGATCCGGAGACGCTGGTCAATGGCGGCAAGGAGCCCTCGGGCCCGATCTTCGACGCGGGGCTCGCGCGCGCGCTCCCCGATCCGCTCGACCGCATGCAATATCTCGACACCATCACCTACCTTCCCGACGACATCCTCACCAAGGTCGACCGCGCCAGCATGGCGGTGGCGCTCGAGGTGCGCGTGCCGATCCTCGACCATCGCATCGTGGAATTCTCCTGGCGCTTGCCCGCCCGCTTCAAGATGCGCCGAGGCCAAGGCAAATGGTTGCTGCGCCAAGTGCTCTATCGCCATGTGCCGAGGAAGCTCGTCGAGCGGCCGAAGTCCGGCTTCGCCATACCACTCGGGACTTGGCTCAGAGGACCGTTGCGCGCCTGGGCGGAGGACCTCCTGTCGGAGAAGCGGCTTGCCGAAGGCGGACTGCTCAATCCGGCTCCCATCCGCGCGCGATGGACCGAGCATCTCGAGGGCGCGCGCAATTGGCATGCGTCGTTGTGGACGGTGCTGATGTTTCAGGCTTGGCGGCAGCCCCGCGGGCTCTGAACGCCGCTCGCGCTCTAGAGCCATTTCTGATCAGGTTGCGTCGTATCCTGTCGCAGCAAAGTAGTTTGCACATTCTTGCGGGGTGAAGCAGTCGAGGAGATTGCCAATCCTGTCCCACAGGCCGTCGACGGTTCGCTCTGCGGCTCCTCTGAGCAGCGCTTTCAGCTTGGCGAAGGCGTTCTCGATAGGATTGAAGTCTGGGCTGTAGGGCGGCAGGAAGAGCAGGCTTACGCCGGCCGCCTCGATGGCGTGTCGGGCAGCCGGTCCCTTATGGCTCGACAGATTGTCCATGATCACGATGTCGCCCGGGCGGAGTTCGGGCACCAGCACCTGCGCGACATAGGCTTGGAAGGCATCGCGGTTGATCGGGCCGTCGAGCACCATCGGTGCGGCGATGCCGGTGAGGCGAAGGCCGGCGACGAAGGTTGTGGTCTTCCAATGGCCCTGCGGGATGCCGGCGCGCAGCCGTTCGCCCTTGGGCGCCCGGCCATGCAGGCGTGCCATGTTGGTGGACGCCCATGTCTCGTCGATGAAGATGAGACGCTCCGGATCGAGCTCGATTTGACCGTCGAACCAGTCCTGGCGCCGCTTCAGGATGTTCGGCCGGTCCTGCTCGGCGGCGTGCGCAGTCTTTTTTTGCGCGTGATCCCGCGCCGCTTGAAGAAGCGCCACAGCGTGCTGAGGCCAGCCCCAATGCCCGTCTCGGTAAGCCCGGCCTGAAGCTCGGCAAGGGTCATGTCCGGCTTCTCGTCGACCAGCGAGAGGATCAATGCGGCGTGGGCCTCGATGTGCCCCGAGCGGCGATCCCCGCCCAACGGCTTGGGGCCAAAATCACCCTCTCGGCGCCGCCGGTCATTCCAGCGGATCGCACTCGATGCGCTTACCCCAAAACGGTCTGCCGCCTTACGGCACGACATCCCGCCAGCGACAGCCGCAACAACCCGTTCGCGAAGATCAATCGACAGAGCTCTGGCCATGCATGCTGGCCTCCCTCACCAGCATGCAGTTTGAATCAGACCTTTGCTGATTCGGGAATCCCTCTCAATTCAGCTCGTTCGGAAACCGCTCTAGCCCGACGCCCGGCGTCCGGCCGCTCCCTCGCCGAAGGCGATCACATTGTCGCCGCGGGGGGCGATCGCCGGCTTGTCCGTCCGCGGCGCGGCGGCGAGCCAATAGGCTTCGATGCGTTCGGCAAAGGGTCGGGACCGTTCGGCGAACAATCTTGCCCCGCGCGTCTCGGCTTCCTGCCTCAGCGCCTTGTGCCGGCCGCGGCAGCGCTTGAGGAAAGCTGCGGTGCCCTCCGGACTTCGCGAACGACATGGTCGGCGCGGAGACGAGCTGCCGCAGCAGCGAGATGTCATGGTCGTCGCCGAGAATTTGCGAGAGCGCGCGCGCGGCCTCGACCCGGGCCGAGAGCTCGGACGGCCAGCATGGGGTCAAGAGCTGCATATGGCGCCAATGGTGCTGGAGCGTCTTGCGCCATTCGTGGAAATCCTCGTCGCGGCCGGTGGCGAAGGCCTTGGCAAAGGCCTTGCGTCCGCTGCGATAGGATTCGCGCAAGCCCAGTGCGACAGGCTGGAAGACGTCAGGGTAAACAGCAAGGTTGGCCAGGGCGGGCCTGAGCGCAAACAAGCCGCGCATGGCATCGGCGGCGGTGCTGGTTTCGAGGCTTCGCCCGGCGGCATGACGGCGCTTGTGCAGCCAGGCCCGGAGCGCGCGGATCGGGGCCGCATCGTGGTCGCCCTCGGCCTCGCCGGCCAGTTTGTCGATGGCATCGAGAAGAGCATCGGCATCGCGGGCAGGGGCAAGCCCGCGGGCGAGTGTCCTCAGCCTCTCGGTCAGGTCGAGAAAGACCGGCTCAGGCAGGCCAGGGCTGATCAGCACTAGCAGAGAGCGCAATCTTTTCAGGCACTTGCGGGTGTCATGGACGCCTTTGTGGCGCTCGGGGGGTGTGGCCAGCCCAGCGTAGGCGGCGTCCAATTCGGCCGAAGCTACCCTCCGCACCGCCTCGCTCATCGGCACGGCCGGATCGAGATTGAAACTCAAACCCATGCACCCTCTCCGCCCGGGGGGTCCCGGGCAAGGGGATGTTCCCGGAGAGGCGCCCCCGGGTCAAGAGGGTCAGTCGGCTGGACAGGCTGTGGACAAGTCCCGCCACGAGGCGGTGGCCTTGATCCAGTCACGGGCACGCTGTTCCGGATCGTCGCTCGCGACAATATCGGTGACCACCGCGGCCGAGGAGGCCC
Source organism: uncultured Alphaproteobacteria bacterium (assembly GCA_963757555.1). Lineage (GTDB taxonomy): Bacteria > Pseudomonadota > Alphaproteobacteria > Rhizobiales > Methyloligellaceae > Methyloceanibacter. Next base: position 264,026 of record CAVWRU010000009.1, on the reverse strand, counting down.
CGGCGGCGAGCACTTCCGGCGCACGCTCCAAAGTAATGCCGCCGATGGCGACCAGGGGGCAGGCCACCCTCGACCGCCATTCGCCGATGCGGCCAAGACCTTGCGGCGGCCACGGCATCACTTTCAGCTTGGTCTGATAGATCGGGCCGAGCGCCACATAGTCGGGATCGATCGCAAGCGCGTTGTCGAGTTCCCCTGGGCTATGGGTGCTGATGCCGAGCTTTATGCCGGCGGCCCTGATAGCGCCGACGTCGGCCCCGGCAAGATCTCCCTGGCCGAGATGCACGAAGCCGGCGCCGAGAGCGATGGCGTCGCGCCAATAATCGTTGACCACAAGCTGGCAGCCATGCGCTGCAGCCACTTCAAGCGCTTGCGCGATTTCGGTCCTGATTGTCTGAGGCGGGGCGTCCTTGACGCGCAATTGAATGAACCGGGCGCCTTGGCTCGCGATCCGCGTGACCCAGGCTGCGTCGGGAAGAACGGGATAAAAAGGATCGAGCTTGGTAGCGCTCAAGAGACGCGATCGATCTTGAAGAACGGCGTACCGGCGACCGGGGTCGACGGCGAGGCCATGTCGCGCGGCTCGATCAGGCCTGCCTCGAAGCCGAGACGTCCGGCCTCGATGGCACGGGCGAAGGCTTCCGCCATCTTTACCGGATCGGCGGCCTTGGCGATCGCGGTGTTGAGCAGCACGGCGTCGTACCCGAGCTCCATGGCTTCGGCTGCGTGCGACGGTGCGCCGATGCCGGCATCGATGATCAGAGTCGTATCGGGAAAATACGCGCGCAACGTTTTCAGCCCATCGCGATTGATGAGCCCGCGCGCCGAGCCGATGGGCGAAGCCCACGGCATGAGCACGGTGCAGCCGGCAGCGACCAGGCGCTCGGCCGCGCTCAAATCCTCGGTGGTGTAGGGCAGCACCTTGAAGCCTTCAGCCGCGAGGATGGCGGCAGCCTCAACGAGCCCGAACAGCTCGGGCTGCAGCGTGTCGTCATTGGCGATGACCTCGAGCTTGATCCACGGCGTGGCGAACAGCTCGCGCGCCATCTCGGCCGTGGCCACCGCTTCCTTGGCGGTGCGGCAGCCGGCCGTGTTCGGCAGCACGCGCACGCCGAGTTGCTCGATCAGCTCCCAGAAGCCTTGACCGGCGCGCGCTCGCGCCGATTCACGACGGAGCGAGACGGTGACGATCTCGGCGGCAGATGCTTCGACCGCTTGTTTGAGCATCGCCGGAGAGGGATATTGCGCCGTTCCCAGAAGAAGCCGGGAAGTAAAGCGCTCGCCGTAGATTTCGAGCATCAGCCGCCCTGCCTCGGCGCCACGATCTCGACCTCGTCCTTCGGCGCAAGCGGCGTAAGTCCGCGCTTGGCAGACGCAACGAAGCTTCCGTTGACCGCGGTCGCGACCTTCGCCTGCGCGAAGCCAAGGCTCGCGCAGAGCTCCTGGAGGTCGCGCGCCTCGGTGGCGACGGGCTCACCATTAACGAGAATCTGCAACGAACACCTCCGGATCGGTCGCGCCGGTTTCAACATAGGCCGCCACGAGCTCTGCCAATACGGGAGCGAGCAGGAAGCCGTGGCGGTAGAGACCGTTCACATAGATATAGCGCCGGCCGACCATAATCCTAGGCCGATTGTCGGGAAAGGCCGGGCGGGCGCCGGCTCCTTGCAGCACGATCTCCGCCTCGGCGAAGGCCGGATCAAGGGCGTAGGCGGCGGAGAGGAGGTCAAGCGCCGAGCGAAGCGTGATGGAACCGGTTTCTTCGCTTTCGATGACCGTGGCGCCGATCATGTAGACGCCGTTGCCCCACGGCACGACGTAAAGCGGGAAGCGGGGATGCAACATCCGCACCGGGCGCGACAGGGCCACCTCGCGGCTCTTCACCACGATCCGCTCACCGCGCACACCGCGCAAGTTGGGCAGCTGATCCTTGGCGGCAAGACCGCGGCAATCGATGACGAGATCCGCATCGGCGGGGAATTCTCCTTCACCAAAGCGGACCTCCGCACCGGCGGCTCGCACCTGCTCCAAGAGGAAGTTAAGCGCGGGCTCAGGAGAGAGATGTCCTTCCTCGGCGAAGTAGAGAGCGCCGGCGAAGCGATCGATCAGCGCAGGCTCGACGGCGGCGAGCTGGGTTGCGGCCAGGCGCCGATGGCCCTCCGTCATGCGGGCGAAGCGGTCGAGCTCGGCGCGGTCACGATGGAGCGCCACGACCAGCGTGCCGTTAGCCTTCGCCCCGGGATAGGTCTCGCGCCAAAGAACGAGACCGCGCAGGCCAAGGTCGCGCACCATCGCCTCCGCGCTCTCCTTCTCGCAATTCGGCGCGAGCATAGCGCCGGCATAGACACTGCAGGAGAAGGTGAAGGGCACGGTCGAGCGTTCGCACAGCGTCACGTTGTATCCACGCCGTGCGAGCGTGAGCGCCTGCCATAGGCCGACGATACCGGCGCCGCGGACGGCGATGGTTTTGGATTTGGGCATGAGCGGAGACTAATCGCCGAGCGCCACGCCTTCGCGGCGTGGGTCGGCGCCGCCTTCGAACCCCTCCGGCGTGACGGCGATGATGGCGAGCCCGCTCGTGAAGGGGAAGCGCTCGACATCGTGGCCGAGCTTGCTCATGCCCTGGGCGAGCGCGTCCCACTCCTGACCGGGCTCTAGAAGAAAGGCGCCGCCGCTCGAGCCGAAATTGACAAGCGCGGCCGCCGCTTGTGGATCGAGATGCCAGTCGAGCATGGCGACGATGGCCTTCAGATTGAACAGGATGATGCCTGGCCCTCCCGGCGAGCCAAGCAAGAAGCGAAGCTTCCGTCCGTCGGACCCCTCAGCGAAGATCATGGTCGGGTCCATAGAGCTTCGCGGGCGCTTGCCGCCCTCGACGCGATTGGCGACCGGGCGCCCCTCGTCGTCAACGGGAACGAAGGAGAAATCGGTGAGCTCGTTGTTGAGCAGGAAGCCGTGCACCATCAGATGAGAGCCGAAAGCTTGCTCGATGGAGGTTGTCATGGAGACGGCGTTGCCGGCGTCATCGACGATGGAAATGTGGCTGGTGCCGACATTCTCACGCGTCGCGTCGCGGCCATAGGCGCCTTGGCGCGTGTTGGGCGGGGTGCCCGGCGTCGCCTCTCCGATGGCGCGGCTTGGGTCGATAAGCGCGCGGCGCTGATCGAGATAAGACCGATCCAGCAGGCCGACCATAGGGGCGGCGACGAAATCGGGATCGGCAAGATAGCGGTCGCGATCGGCGAAGGCGAGGCGCTCGGCTTCAACGATGCGATGCACTGGCTCAACCGCGAGCGGGTCGCCGCCGAGATCGAAAGGTTCGATCAGCTTAAGCACCTGGCCCACTGTCACCGCCCCTGAGGAGGGAGGCGCCGCGCCGCAAACATCGAAGCTGCGATAGAGAACGCAGACAGGCTCGCGAAGCTTGGCGCGGTAGTTCGCGAGGTCCTCGGTGGTGAGCTTGCCGGCCCCCCGCGGGTCGCTTTGCACGGCCGCGGCGATGTCGCGGGCGGTCTCGCCCTCGTAGAAGGCGGAAGGACCGTTCTTGGCGATGGCCTCGAAGGTTTCGGCGAGCGCGGGATCCTTCAGTTTGTAGCCGACCGGCCAGGGGCGCCCGGCAAAGTCGAAGAAATAGGCGCGCGCTTCCGGCGGGAAGCTTGCGGGATCGGCGTCCTTGAGTAGCCCAGCAAGGCGAGGCGAGACGGAAAAGCCCTCACGGGCGAGCGCAATGGCAGGAGCGAACAGGTCGGCCCACGGCAGCTTGCCATATTTGTCATGGGCGAGTTTCAGCGCGGCAAGCACGCCGGGGACGCCGACGGAGCGTCCGCTCTCGGCGGCTTGCTTGAAGGGCAGCGGCTTGCCGGCGGCATCGAGGAACAGGTCTGGTGTCGCCGCGGCTGGCGCGGTCTCGCGGCCGTCGATGTTCTCCAAGGTCTTGGTTGCTGCATCCCAAGTCAGAAGGAACGCGCCGCCGCCGAGTCCCGAGGATTGCGGCTCGACGACATTGAGCACCATTTGCGTGGCAATCACGGCATCGACGGCGCTGCCGCCTTTGCGCAACATGGCAAGTCCCGCTTCGGCGGCGAGTGGGTTCGCCGCCACCACTATGTGCCGCTTCGCTGTGGCGAGCGTTTTTGAGGTGAAGCCGCTTGAGCCTTTCGGGCGCTCATAGGCTCTGGTGTTCGTGCCCGCGCCGAAGGCGAGGACAAGCGCGAGCGAAACGGCGAGTAAAGTGCGCGAAGTGATGTGCATCATTCCGGCAGCATAGCGGGTTTGGCTCTGATCGCCACGCCGCTAATGAAAGTCGCGGGATTTCGGGATGATGCGCTCGGCGCGCGGGTGGCGGCGCGGATGCCAGCGGGGATGGGATTTCTCGCGCGGAGAAAGCGGGCGCTTGACGTGATCGGCAGGCGCAACGGGAAAAGGCACTTGCTCTTCGTCGGGAGGCGAGCGCCAGGAGCCGGGGTCAGGGCGCTTGACCTCGTCAGCATTGGCGACCGGAACGCTTAAGGTGTCGCCTTCCTCGTCGAGCAGGCGGAGCCAGTCGCTGCGATCCTCCAGCCGCTCGGCCACGACATGAATGATGTCCTCATACCGCTGGATTCGGCCATGCACCACGACGAGGCGCGCGCCCATCACCACCTTTCGCATCCGCTCCAGCACTTGCGGCCAGATCACCGAATTGGCGACGCCGGTTTCGTCCTCGATGGTCATGAACACCACCCCTGCAGCCGAGCCTGGGCGCTGGCGCACGAGCACCACGCCCGCGATCTTCACTTGTGCGCCGTCGCGCATGGACTTGAGATCGGCGCAAGAGAGAATGCCTTGGCTGGCGATGCGGGCACGGAGAAAGCTCATCGGGTGGGCTTTGAGCGACAGGCGCAAGGTGCGGTAGTCGTTCACCACATGCTCGGAGAGTGGCATGAGGGGAAGCGTCACTTCGGGCTCGGCGCCGATCTCGTTCGCCGTGGCGAGATCGAACAGCGGCAGCGGCAGCTCCTTGGGCAGGCCGCGCACCTCCCACAGCGCCTGGCGGCGATCGTGGCCAAGCGAACGGAAGGCGTCCGCCGCGGCGAGGCGCTCAAGCGTGGCGCGGCCGACCCCGCTCCGCCGCCACAGGTCGCGCACATCGCGGAAGAGATACGCGGTGCTTACCCCTATTCCATACCTCCCCCTTGTAGGGAGGTCGGCGCGCGTCAGGGCTCGGCCTTCAGCCGAGCCACCCTCCCCATCAAGGGGAGGGATGGAGTTTGCGGCCAGCGGTGGAGCAAACAAATGTGGGTTGAACTCCGCAGGAATGCCGTCGCGGATCGAGACGATGGCCTTGGCGTCGTCCTCGCGAAGACCGTCCACCTGCCGCATGCCGAGGCGCAGCGCCAAACCGCAAGCGCGATCATACCTCCCCCTCGTGGGGAGGTCGGCGCGCGTCAGCGCGCCGGGTGGAGGGCTTTCTTCGACGCTAGAGTATTCACCCCACCCGGCTCGGCCTTCGGCCGATCCACCCTCACCATCAAGGGAAGGGATGAAGTTTGCTGGCAGGGCACGGAATCCACCTTCCTCCGAGTGAGCGCGGGCTGGTTCCAACGTGCAGTCCCACAGGCTGTGATTGACGTCGACCTCGCGCGCCTCCACCCCATGGTCGCGCGCGCAGCGCACGATCTGCGCCGGCGCATAAAACCCCATGGGCTGGGAGTTGAGCAGCGCGGCGGCAAAGGCAGCAGGGTAATGGCATTTGAGCCACGCCGAGACATAGACGAGATGGGCGAAACTCGCGGCGTGGCTCTCGGGGAAGCCGTACTCACCGAAGCCCTTGATCTGGTTGAAGCAGCGCTCGGCAAACTCTTGCGGATAGCCACGCGCCACCATGCGGCTCACCATCTTCTCGTGCAGGCGGTCGATGGTGCCGCGGCGGCGGAAGGTGGCCATGGCGCGGCGGAGCTCGTTCGCTTCGGGGCCTGAGAATCTCGCCGCCACCATGGCAAGCCGCATGGCCTGCTCCTGGAACAGCGGCACGCCCAAGGTTTTGCCTAGCACCTGCTTCAGCTCGTCTTCAGGCCCGTGATCCGGATGCGGCGAAGGGAACTCGACCGCCTCGTTACCGCAGCGGCGGCGCAAATAGGGGTGCACCATGTCGCCCTGGATGGGACCTGGGCGCACGATCGCCACCTCGATGACGAGGTCGTAAAATTTTCGGGGCTTGAGCCGCGGCAGCATGTTCATCTGCGCCCGGCTCTCAACCTGGAACACGCCGACCGAATCCGCCGTGCACAGCATGTCGTAAACGGCCGGATCGTCGCGCGGCACGGTGCCGAGCGAGAGGTCGCGCCCGTAATGCTCTTTCAGCATGGCGAAGCCCTTGCGGATGCAGGTGAGCATGCCAAGCCCGAGCACATCGACCTTGAGCAGCCCGAGCGCGTCGAGATCGTCCTTATCCCATTCGATGAAGGTGCGGTCCTCCATGGCTGCGTTGCCGATGGGGACGACCTCGCATAGCGGCCCTCGGGTCAGCACGAAGCCGCCGACATGCTGAGAGAGATGGCGCGGGAAGCCGAGTAGCTCTTGCGTCAGCTCGAGGCAGCGGGCGAGCAGAGGGTCCGACGGATCGAGCCCCGCCTGGCGCACATATTCCTCGGGCAGGGCAGAATTGCTCAGGCCCCAGATGGTGGTGGCGAGCGCCGCCACGGTGTCTTCCGAGAGCCCGAGCGCCTTGCCGACCTCGCGCACCGCCGAGCGGCCGCGATAGGAGATCACCGTGGCGGCGATGCCGGCGCGGTCACGGCCGTAGCGGCCATAAATATATTGGATCACCTCCTCGCGACGCTCATGCTCGAAATCGACGTCAATGTCCGGCGGCTCTTTGCGCTCGGGCGAGACGAAGCGCTCGAACAGGAGGTCGATCTCCGTCGGGTCGACATTGGTGATGGCGAGGCAGTAGCAGACGGCGGAGTTGGCGGCAGAGCCGCGCCCCTGGCAGAGAATGTCGAGGTGCCTCGCGTAATGCACGATGTCGTGCACGGTGAGGAAATAGCGCGCGTAGTCGAGCTCCTCGATCAGCGCGAGCTCCTTCTGAAGCGTGTCGCGGACCTTGTCGGGGATGCCGTCGGGGAAGCGCCAGCGCGCACCCTCCCAGGTGAGATGTTCGAGATGCGATTGCGGCGTCTTGCCGTCAGGCACCGGCTCGTCGGGATATTCATATTTCAGCTCATCGAGGGAGAAGCTGCAGGCGTCGGCGATCTCTATGGTGCGGTGAAGCGCGTCTTTATGTCCGGTGAACAGCCGCGCCATCTCCTGCGGAGGCTTGAGATGCCGCTCGGCATTGGCTTCGAGCTTCAGGCCTGCGTCATGGATCGCGCATTTCTCGCGGATGCAGCTGAGCACGTCCTGCAAAGGGCGGCGGTGTGCAGCGTGATAGAGCACGGCATTGGTGGCGACGAGGGGAGCGCCGGTGCGTGCCGCCAATTGCGCCAGAGCCTCGATGCGGGCGCGATCATCGCCGCGATGGGAATGCCGCGCGGCGAGATAGAGCCGCGTGGAGGACCCAAGTTCTTTCTTAATGCGACGAAGCTCAGATTCGAATTCAGTGCGAGGGGAGGGATAATCGTCAGGCGGAAGCGTGATGAAGATCAGGCCCGCGGCGTGGGCGGCGACATCGTCGAGATGGAGCGTGCACTTCCCCTTCTCGGCGCGGCGTTGGCCAAGCGTGAGCAGCCGGCAGAGCCTGCCATAGGCAGCGCGGTCCGCAGGGTAGGCAAGCAGGCTCGGAGCGTCGTCAAGATCGAGGCGGGCGCCGACGATGAATTTGATGCCGCCGACCTCCTTAGCTGCAAGATGAGCGCGCACCACGCCGGCAAGCGTGTTGCGGTCGGTGACGGCGATTGCCGCGAGCCCGAGCGCCTTTGCCGTCGCCACCAGTTCCTCGGGGTGCGAGCCGCCGCGCAGGAAGGAGAAATTGGTGGTGACGTCGAGCTCGGCGTAGCGGGGGGCGAGGGCCATCACCCGAACACCCCGTGCAGATACCAGACAGGAAGATCCTTGGCGGCCTCCTGATAGAGGCCGGCGCGGAACACCCAATAGCGGCGGCCGTCCTCATCCTCGATGCGGTAGTAGTCGCGAGGCCTTGCAAGGCGCGAAGGCAATGCCCCCTCACCCGGCGCCCCCGACTTGAAGTCGGGTTCGCCACCCTCTCCCGCAAGGGGAGAGGGGTTGGAACTTACGGCCGAGCCACAGCTACCCCTCTCCTCTTGTGGGAGAGGGAGGGGCCCACCGCCTTTGGCGGTGGGAGGGTGAGGGGGCCGAGAAGGTAGCTCTCTCCTCAGCGCAAGCCACCATTCAGGCGCGATGCGCTCAGGCCCCTCAGCCTTCACCACGCGGCGGGCCACGCGCCGCCAGGTGAAGCGCGCCGGCGGCCCTTCAGGGATCTCGGCGAGCACATCGAGGGGTTCGGGCTCGGCAAGCAGCAGGCATGGGCGTGAGGGTTTGCTCGCGATCTGCTCGGGCCAGAGAGCAGAGCCGGCCAAGGCCGGGAGCGTGTTTTGCGCCCGCTCAGGCACATGGCTTTCATAAGCGACGAGGCGGCGCACGGCGTTCCCGCTCAACCGGCTCGCCAGGCGGTCGATCAGCGGTTCTTGGCGTTCCCGGCCCTCGCTCCTGGCGAAGGCGGTCTGGGCGGGAAGCAGAGGCTCGGTCGCGAGCGCGGCGAGCATCATCAAATCCACGCCGAAGCCGACATCGACGGCGCCGACCCTGTCCTCGAAGAGCCGCGCGAGATGCGAAGGCTCGCGCGACGGCGCACTGAGGCCGGCCTCGATGAGGGCAGAGGTGCCGTCGGCGCGATAGATGGCAAGCTGAAGGCGCCGGGCGCCGCGGCGGGCAAGCGTTAACGCCTCGCAGATCTTCTCCGCAAGATGATCGAGGCCGGCGATGACGCCCTCATGGGTGTTCAGAGGCTCGGGGAAAGGCAGCCTTGCCGCGTAGCCTGGCGCAGGGAGAAGCGGCGCGCGCGGCTCCTCGCGGCGCCCGAGCGCCTGGTCGAGGCGGGCGAGCACGGCTTCCGCCGCTTCGCGCGAATGGAACCGCCGCTCAAGCGAGGGGCGCGGCAGATCGTAGAGCTGGCCGATGCGTTTCAGGCCAAGCCGTTTGAGAAGCCGCGTGATCTCCCCAGCAAGGCGCAAGGCCTCGACGGGAAGAGGCGCCAAGGCCTCCGCGATCTTTCCCTGCGGGACGATGAGGAGGGAGGACTGCGCAAAGCGCGCGAGCGCATGCGCGCCTCCCAAGGTCTCGGCGAGAGCAAGCCTTGCGCCGAAGCCAAGGCTGGCGAGATGCTTCGCCATATCGGCAAGAAGGGCACGGGCGCCGCCGAAAAGATGCGGCACGCCGGTCACGTCGAGCCAGAGACCATCATTATCGTCGACATTGAGGGACGGGCTGTAGCGGGTCGACCAGCGGGCGAGCGCGAGCAGGCTTGCGGCGTCTTTCTCCGGTTCTGCCGGCGCGGTCGCAAGTTGCGGAGAGATGGCGCGGGCATCGGCAAGGCCCATGCCGGGATAAAGGCCGGCACGCAGGGCGGCGGCATTGAGGGCAGTGAGCACGAGCCCACGCTCTTCGCTGCCGACGAGCGCAAAGGGCCGGTCAACCGGAAAGGGCTTGCCTCTCTTCTCCCGCTTCAGCCGCTCGATCGGCAAATACGGCAGCCAGACGGAAACCATACGCGACATCACGAAACTCCACGGTCCAACTTCGCATCGGCGCGGCACCCCGGCAGCGCTCGAGCGTGAGATGCCACCTTGGCGCGCCGGGCGCTGAAGCATCGAAGGGCGCGCCGCCGCTTCGCGCCGCCGCCACGCGCCAGCGTGTGAGCGTGCCGGGGAGGCCGCTCCCCTGATGGCCGGAGAGGAGCAGACAGGGCGTGCGGCTCGTTTGCGCGGCGAGCCCGAGGCGTCTTGCGATAAGCGGCGCCTTGATCTCGATCTGGCCGAGAGCGGCGGCGAAGGCGCGGGCCTTCAGCCCTTCTTCCAAGGCCCATGCCGCATCCAAGGCATTGCGCGCCTGGACGATGAGAATGAGCGCCGGGTCGAGGCCGAAGGAGATGAGGCCAGGGCCGTAAGGCGCGCCCCATTCGCGCGCGGTTCTTTCGGTCAGGCACCACAGGAGCGGCGAGGAGGCATCTTTCCTGACCAGGCGGTCGCCGATGAAGGCAAGGGCAAAAGCAAGCGCCGAGGGCTCATCGCGATAGGCTGCGGGCTTGATCTCATGCAGCCCGCTTGCTGCGAGCCGGCTCCAAGGGATTTCCCTCTCCCGCGAAGGAGAGTCGGGGAGGGGGTCAACTTCCGCATTCGTCATGCCCGGACTTGATCCGGGCATCCACGCCGCTACGTCACGGCAAGTCGCGGCGCCATTGGAATGGATTGCCGGGTCAAGCCCGGCAATGACGAAAGGAGACCCGCTTTCCTCCCCCTTGGGGAGGGAGGGATTGGCGTTTGCGGGTACAGCCAGGAGGGGCGACGGGACAGAGGGACCCCGAGGAAGAAGCGAGCAGGCAGGGTGGGGAAGGCCCGCGCTTGGTGCGGGGGGATAGGCCAGAGACACGGGAACCTGCTCGAGCACGCGAATACGCTCACGCAGCTGCTCGATAAGGCCTTCGACCCTCGCCCCGCCTGCTCTCTCAACGCCAGAAGGCAGAAACTCACCGACGTTTTTGCCGCCTGGAACGTTGTTACGCACGGCACTGAACTCCGAATTTCGTTCCTGTTTTGTTCTAGCCTGAGTCCGATCCGGAGTCAAGACGAGGGGTGTGACCGCTACTCCACCTTCTCCCTTACGCCGGTCTCCTCGACGGGCAAGATGTCGCGACAGAGTGCGACACCGGCGTTTGGGCAAGAGCCTCCAAACCTCCATAATTGACGCCTAGCAAAGACTCGATTCTCGCATTAGGGAGGTTGCGCTTTGTCGCCTCTTGAGCTGGCACAGCGCCGGCCGCTTTCGACAGCGGTGCTGGCGGTTGCCGCCTGCGCCGGTTTTGCTCCGGATGCCCATGCCCACCCCCATGTCTGGGCAACGGTGCGCTCGGTAATCATCCTCAACGCCGATCACCAGATCACCGGCATCCGCCACGCCTGGACCTTCGACGAGTTCTATTCCGCCATGGCTGTGCAGGGCCTCGACACCAATGGCGACGGGAAGTTCTCGGCCAAGGAGCTGGAGCCTCTCGCCGAGGTGAACATCAAGTCGCTCAAGGACTTCGACTACTTCACCTTCGTGCATATCGGTGACGCCGACAATCTTCCGCTGAAGCCGCCTGAGAACTATTCCCTCGACTACGACAAGGGGCTGCTCACGCTCCATTTCACCCTTCCGGTCGAAAAGCCGATCGATACGCATGGCCAGGAGGTTCAGGTCGACGTCTACGATCCGTCCTTCTTCGTCGCCTTCGGCTTCGCCACCGAAGCGCCGGTGAAATTGTCCGGCACCGCGCTCAAGGGCTGCACCGCCGAGATCAAGAAGCCTGACGCCGAAGCGGAGGAGGACGCGAAGGCGCTGAGCGAAGCGTTTTTCAGTCAGTTGGGACCTAACAGCAATTTTGGCTCGCAATTCGCGCAGACGGTGATGGTGAAATGCAGCGACGCTCATCTATAGGAGGCGCGATGCGTGGCTGCGCCGCACGTCTCGCGGTTTCCGCATTCTTCTTCCTTGTGGCGATCGCCGCAGCCAACGCGGAGATGAAGCCGCTCAATCCCTTCGCGACCGAAATGGCGCCTGCAGAGAGCGCGCCGGCAGCGCCGCCCGCCGCCTTTGGTGCGCCACAGGCCGCGCCGCTCTATGCGCCAGGGCCTTTGGGCGCGATCTTCAGCTGGGTCGTCGACAAGCAGCAGACCATGCAAAGAGAACTCGCGGCGAGCGTCACGCGGCTCAAGACCGAGAACGCGTTCGCGGCGGCCATGGGCTTGGCGATCTTGAGCTTCCTCTATGGCGTGATCCATGCCGTGGGTCCGGGCCACGGCAAGACGATCATCTCTTCTTACGTCGTAGCCAATGAGGAAACGGTGCGGCGCGGGGTGCTCATCTCTTTCATCGCAGCGGCGATGCAGGCAATGACGGCGGTTGTTCTCGTCGGTGTGCTTGCCATCGTGCTCAACGCGAGCGGCATGGCCATCAAGGCGTGGACGCTCCAGCTCGAAAGCGTAAGCTACGCGCTGATCGCGCTTGTCGGCCTTTGGCTGCTGACGACCCAGCTCGTCCGCCTCTGGCGCAGCCGGCGGAGTGCACCAGCCGGCTCGGTCGGCCCGGCAACTCTCGCGTCGCACAGTCATGGTCACAGTCACGATCATCATTATCGCGACCATGACCATGACCACCATCCTCACGAGCATGACCACGATCATCACGATCACCATCATGGTCACGACCACGATCATAGCGATGCTCATCACCATGAAGCGGGGGAAGCCTGCCACCACATCGTCGACCCGCAAGCCATTTCCGGGCCCCTCTCCTGGCGCAAGATGTTGGCGGTGGTGTTTTCCGTCGGAGTGAGGCCGTGCTCGGGCGCCGTGCTCGTGCTTGTCTTCGCGCTGACGCAAGGGCTGTTCTGGGCTGGCGTGGCCGCCACCTTCGCCATGGCCTTCGGCACCGCCATCACCGTCGCCGTGCTCGCCACGTTGGCGCTTGGCTCGCGCGAGCTCGCCCTGAAGCTCGGTGGCACGGGTGGGGCCTGGGCCAACGCCGTGTGGACGGCTTGCGCCATTGGCGGCTCGACACTGATCCTGCTGTTCGGGGCGATCCTGTTCGCCGCTTCCCTAGGGCCGGCAAGGCCGTTCTAACACCCGACTCCCTTTGGAATTGGATGCTCACTTTCAACGCTTGATCTGGCTCAAGGACAGGCAGCGGATGAAGCTTAGGACTTGGCTAAGGTGCTAACCGGAGTAAGGCCATGAATGCGATCAAACTTCCAACGCTCGCCGCCGTCTTGCTGGCAGCGATTGCCATGACGGGTAGCGCGCATGCGCAAGACAGCAAGCCTGATAGCGGCTCGATGATGAACCAGCAGTCCGAGAGCGGCTCCATGATGGGCGGTCACGGCATGATGGGTGGAATGGGCATGAAGGATGCTGGTTCCTCCCTATGCGGGCGGATGACCGCTCATATCGAAGGCCGTCTCGCTTTCCTTAAAGCCGAGATCAACATCACGCCTGCGCAGGAATCGCTGTGGAATGACTACGCCAATGCCGTCCGTGACAATGCCAAGACTATGGGCGCCCGTTGCTCGTCGTTGATGGGGGAAGGCGGCATGAGCGACAAGACCTTGCCTGACCGCCTCGATGCGCAGGAGCAATTCGTGGCGGCGCGGCTCGATGCCTTGCGGGCCACGAGCAAGGCGCTGAAACCCCTCTACGCGGCGTTGAGCGACGACCAAAAGAAAGTCGCGGATCAGCTGATCCGAAGCTCGACCGGCATGATGTGACGTGACCTACTATTTCAGCAGGACGCTCGACACGGGCTTCGATAACGCGCTGCGGCGCACCACCGAGGCGCTGAAAGAGCAAGGCTTCGGCATCATCACCGAGATCGATGTCAAGGCGACGCTGGCCAAGAAGCTCGGGGTCGATTTCCGCGACTACAAGATCCTCGGCGCCTGCGATCCGGCACTCGCTTATGAGGCGCTGAAAAGCGAGGACAAGGTCGGCACCATGCTCCCTTGCAATGTCGTGGTGCAAGAGACGGAAAACGGCAAGGTCGAGGTCGCCGCGGTCGATCCCGTGGCGTCCATGGCGGCGATCGACAACCCTGGCCTCAGACAGCTCGCCCAGATTGTCCGAGAGAAGCTGAGAAGCGCCGTCACCAATTTGTAGCAAAGGGACTTGAGCCACGCGATTTCGTCGCGGGCTCCGATCAGCATTGGCCGTAGCGCGTCAAGTGCCAATATTGGTATGCCATGCTCGGCGTTTGCTAGACTATGAGTATGAGGTTTCTATTTAACGTCCCCCGATTGAAGCGGAGGAGCAACGCATCCTAAGTCTCGGGTGAATTCATTGGGCTTGGGCGAAGAGCTCGGCCCGTCCCACTCATCAAGCAGCGGAGAGTATGATGGCACTCCAACTCGGCGATACCGCCCCGGATTTCGAGGCCGACACCACTGAAGGCCGAATCCGGTTTCATGATTGGCTCGGCAACTCCTGGGGCGTGCTGTTCTCGCATCCCAAGGATTTTACTCCGGTCTGCACCACCGAGCTCGGCTACATGGCGAAGATCAAGCCGGAGTTCGACAAGCGAGGCGTCAAGATCATCGGCCTCAGTGTCGATCCGATCGACCTGCATGCGAAATGGGCCGATGACATCAAGGAAACGCAAGGGGTGGCGCCGAACTTTCCAATGATCGGCGATCCCGACCTTTCCATCGCCAAGCTCTACGGCATGCTGCCGGCGAGCACGGCAGGCACCTCGCAGGGACGTACGCCGGCCGACAACCAGACGGTGCGCAACGTGTTCGTCGTCGGCCCGGACAAGAAGATCAAGCTCATCCTGGTCTATCCGATGACCACCGGGCGCAACTTCGACGAGGTGCTGCGCGTCATCGACTCCATGCAGCTTACCGCCAAGCATCGCGTGGCGACGCCGGTCAATTGGAAGAACGGCGATGACGTGATCATTTCCGGCTCGGTGTCGGACGAGGAAGCGAAGACCATCTACCCGCAAGGCTGGAAAGCGCCGCGGCCCTACATCCGCATCGTGCCGCAGCCGAAGAGCACATAAGCGCGCGGCCGGCGCGAGGCTTCCGATGGCACTGCCGAAGACGCCTGCGCTCACCACCGACTGCGTGATCTTCGATCCCGATGGCCGCGTGCTCTTGATCCGGCGGGGTCACGAGCCCTTTGTCGGCCATTACGCGCTACCCGGCGGCTTCGTCGAAATCGGCGAAACGGTCGAGGAGGCTTGCCGGCGAGAGGCGAAAGAGGAGACCGGCATCGAGGTCGGTCCGCTTCGCCTCGTCGGCGATCTATTCCGACCCTCGGCGCGATCCGCGCGGCCACACGGCGAGCGTTGCCTTTGCCACTGAGCTTCCGCGCGCCGTCGCGCCGCAGGCGGGCTCGGACGCCGCGGGTGCCGAGTGGGTCGAGGATTGGCGCACGCTCGCGATCGCCTTCGATCACGCGCAGATTCTCGATGATGCCGAGAAGCTGGTTAAGCGGCGGCGTCTAGATTAGGCGAATTACGGCGCAAGGAGCGGGCGCTCGTGCCGAACCAGCGGCGCGCGGCGCGGCTGAAGGCGCTGAGCTCGGAGTAGCCGACCCGGGCGGCGATGTCGGTGAGCTTGAGCGAGCTCTCCATCAAATAGCGATGGGTCAGGCAGCGCCTGGTGTCGTCG
The DNA here is from genome assembly GCA_963757555.1 of uncultured Alphaproteobacteria bacterium. Taxonomy (GTDB): domain Bacteria; phylum Pseudomonadota; class Alphaproteobacteria; order Rhizobiales; family Methyloligellaceae; genus Methyloceanibacter. Next base: position 248,668 of record CAVWRU010000009.1, on the reverse strand, counting down.
AGCAGGCGCAGGAAGGATGTTCCTTCGGCCTTGAGGCGGCGATGCAGGCTGTTTGGCGTGAGGCCGAGTTCCTTGGCCACATGTTTGGGACCGAAGCCGCCGTGCTGCAGGCACCGAATCATCGCCTCGCGAATCCCGTTCAGCGGGTGATTGACGGCTTTTTGCCGCTCGACCTCCTCCTCGCAATAGCGCTTCACCAGCCTGAACAGCTGCGGATCAGCATTGGGCGAGGGAAGCGCGAGCGTGGCGGCAGAAATCGTCACCGAGTTCACCGGCTGGTTGAAGGCGATGCGAGATCCGAGACGCCGTTCGTGTTCGGACATATCCGTCGGTTGGCGATGCATGAAACCGACAGAGACGGGCCGCCAGTGATTTCCGGCCATGGCGCGGATCCTGATCACAAAGCGCATCAACACGAAGTCCGTGAATTGGACGACGTTCGATATGGTGACCGGGTAAGAAAATTCGACGCGGCCGCCGCCGGCCGTCTCCACGAATTCGAGATGGTTGGTGGCAAGCACGTTGTGAAACTCTGCGAAATTGCGCAGGCCGCTTCTCAGATCGGGCGAATTGGCCAGGAGGTAGCCAAGCGGATTGCTGGTGAAGCGACCCCTCGAGCCGTGTTTGAGACCGAAATAGCGATCGCCGGTGACGCGCGCGGCGACCGTCAGTGCGCCGGCGGCTTTCTCGAGCGAGATCCAGCCAAGTTCGTCCGAAAGATCGGGGGGTATTCCGACCTCCTCGAGAATCGGGACATGATCCACCCCGTACTCCCGCAAGAAATCGCGAAACCCCGACAAGGCAAGGGCCCTGACACGGTGGTCCCCGATGCTCTGGTCAGGCAGCCTTTTGAGGTCAAACCTTAAGCTTTCGTTCATTACCCGCCCGTCTTGCAGCTCAGAATTGTATCACAGACGTCTCGCCCTTTCTGGGCGAGGTCAAGTCATCCGCGCCCCGTGTCAATCCAATCCTCCGTCTTTTCATGACAATATGGGACTTGGCTTCATCAACCTCCGAGAATGGGTGGCTCCCGATGACTAATGAGGACATCAGCGTCCCCACAGGTAAACTCGTGCGCAATTCAAGTCTCGCCGAATTCGAGCGAGCTCTGCAGACGCTGATTGTGCTCGCTCATGGCCAGGGGCGCAACTTTCTTGCTTATCTTTTGATCATGGCTCTGATGCATGTGCGGGAAGAAGAGCAGGGGCGCAGCGGAACGACCCACTGAGGCGAAATAAAGCCAATACGCGCGCCCCCTGCCGCAGGTGGCCTCATGCCGCGGTAGCCACCGGAAACCCAGTCAGACCAAGCTTTTCCAGGCGGCGCTCTAGGCGCTTTTGCCACGATGCTCTATCTAAGTGTGATGGAGCGTCGCGCATGAACGAAACCCCGCCAGCCAAGGGCTTTGCGCCTGACCAGGCGCCGATTGGCGCCAAAGGGACGCCTGCGAGCAAGATCGGCGTGCTGCTCGTCAATCTCGGCACGCCGGACGGCACCGACTATTGGTCGGTGCGCCGCTACCTCAAGGAGTTTTTGTCAGACCGCCGCGTCATCGAGACCAACCGGGCTTTGTGGTGGGTGATTCTCAATGGCATCGTGCTGACGGTGCGTCCGTCAAGAAGCGGCGCCAAATACCGGTCGGTGTGGAACGAGGAGCTCGACGAATCTCCCTTGCGCACCATCACCCGCGCGCAAAGCGAGAAGGTTGCGGCAGCGCTCGCGGTTCGCTCCGATGTCGTGGTCGATTGGGCGATGCGCTACGGCAGCCCGAGCATCGCGTCGCGCATCGACTGGCTCAAAGCGCAAGGTTGCGGCCGCCTGCTCGTCTTCCCGCTCTATCCGCAATATTCCGCATCAACCACGGCGACGGTGAACGACGCGGCCTTCGATGCGTTGAAGGCGATGCGCTACCAGCCGGCGCTGCGCACGGTGCCGGCCTATCCCGACGATCCGGTCTATATCGCGGCGCTCGCCCAGTCGGTCAAAGCTCATGTCGCGGCGCTCGATTGGGAGCCTGAGGTCATTCTTGCCTCCTTCCACGGCCTGCCCAAGAGCTACGTCGACAAGGGCGACCCATACTCGCAGCAATGCGCACTCACCACGGAGCGTTTGCGCGCGGAACTCGGACCGCTCGGCGCCAAGCTCAAATTCACCTTCCAGTCGCGCTTCGGGCGCGCCGAGTGGCTGCAGCCTTATACCGACAAGACCGTCGAGGCGCTCGCGCGCGACGGCGTCAAGCGACTTGCCATCGTCACGCCGGGCTTTGCCGCCGATTGCCTCGAGACGCTCGAGGAGATCGCCGAGGAGAACAAGGAGAACTTTCTGAAGCACGGCGGCGAGCACTTCAGTTTCATTCCCTGCCTCAACGACAGCGAGGAGGGCGTCGGTGTGCTCTTGCATGTGATCGAGCGCGAGCTGAAGGGCTGGGATTGATGCGTAATGAGGCTTCGCGGGGGGCGGGGGGATGGTGAGAACGCTGCGAGTGCTCCTCAGCTTGGTGGAAGCGTCGCCTTTGCCGGATGCGCCACGCCCATGTCCATGGGCGAGATTGCGGCGGTCAAGCCGAACTGCGGGCGGATCGACCGGCAGATCGCGGCGCTGCAAAAGGAAAAGGCCGAGAACGACCAGAGGCTTCTTGCCGGCATCCAATCGGTCGCGCCGGCTCTCGCGCGCTCAATCTCGTCGCCGGCACCTATGGACGGAACGTCGCCATCGCCACCGGCTATTGGGCGGCGGCCATCGACCGCAAGCTTGCCGAGCTCAAACGCGCCAAAAAGTCGTGTTAAGGGCAGCATGTGGCCCTTCGCCACGGAGACGGGGATCCTCGAACCAGGCTGAAACTTGGCGATGACGCTGCTGCAAGCCATCATCCTTGGGATCGTCGAGGGGATCACCGAATTTCTGCCGATCTCCTCGACCGGGCATCTCATATTGGCGAGTCGCCTGCTCGGCCTCCCGCAAACCGACTTCCAAAAGAGCTTCGAGATCGCGATACAGCTCGGAGCCATCGGTTCGGTGATCCTGCTTTATTGGAGAAGGTTTCTGGATCCCGCCGTGCTCAGCAGAGTAATAGTGGCATTCGTACCCACCGGCGTGATCGGCTTTGCCCTCTATCACGTGGTGAAGACTTATCTTTTCGGCAGTGACACCATCGTGCTGTGGTCGCTCGGCCTTGGGGGCGTGGCGCTCATCGTCTTCGAGCTGCTACACCGGGAGGGCGTCGATGCCGTGGGACAGGTGACCTCGATCTCCTACGCCAAAGCATTCTTGATCGGGCTGTTCCAGAGCCTGTCCATTGTGCCGGGCGTGTCGAGGGCGGGAGCAACAATTGTCGGGGGCCTCATCCTAGGGCTGACCCGCAGCACCATCGTGGAGTTTTCCTTTCTGCTCGCGGTGCCGACCATGCTTGCGGCAACCGGATATGATCTCTTCAAGAATGCTTCGTCGTTCGCGCCGCAAGAGTTTGGTGTCCTTGCGGTCGGTTTCATCGCCTCCTTTTTCGTTGCCATTCTCAGCATCAAGTTCTTGCTGGCGTTTGTGCGCACGCGCACCTTCATCCCATTCGGTATCTACCGTATCGTCGTCGCACTCGCCTTTGCATTTCTCTGACAATGACGCGGGCCGAGTGCGCTGCCAAAATACCGGTCAAAGCGAATGCGCAGTGCGGAGGGTGCCGTGCGGGGCTTGTTGACGTGTCTCCTTTGCCTTTGGGTTTCGTGGCTCGCGCCGCCTGCGCATGGCGCTGAGACGGAAGCGCCGAAGCCTGAAGCGGCAGCCGAGGCAAAGCAGGCGCCGCTTGCCTATATCGTCGTCACGGGCGCCCCGGGGGACGGCGAACAGGCGCTCATCGCCGCGCTCGCCAAGCGGCTTTCCGCCGCCAGCATAAAGCCCGCGACCTCGCTCGCCGCCGACGTTTATTCGGTCGAAGGCATCGTCAAGGTGACGGCGGTCAAGAACGGAAGGCAGAGCGTGCGCATCGACTGGACCGTCTTCGGGCCCGACGGCAACACCCTTGGCGGGGTGTCGCAGACGAGGACGGTGCGCAAAGGCTCGCTCGACAGGAGATGGGGTACCGCCGCCGATGCCGCCGCCCGCGCCGCCGCGGCCGCGATCACCAAGCTGATTTCGCCTTAATGCGATCGGCACGCTCTTAAATTCGGGGGCTCGTGCACCATCTATCGGCTGCCGATGGAAGGTCGAGTGATATAGCTAACCACCACACGCTCGCCCGACACCTCTAGGAGGGTGCCATGCTCGGCTTCAATGTGTTCGTCCTCGTCCTGCTTGTTCTGTTCATCGCCGTGCTCGCCGCGGGCGTTAAAGTCGTGCCGCAAGGGTGGAACTACACGGTCGAGCGCTTCGGCCGCTACACCAAGACGCTGCGGCCCGGCCTCGCCTTCATCATTCCCTTCATCGACCGCATCGGGCGCAAGCTCAATGTCATGGAGCAGGTGGTCCAGGTGCCGAGCCAGGAGGTGATCACCAAGGACAACGCCATGGTGAAGGTCGACGGCATCGCCTTCTTCCAGGTGATCGACGCGGCGCAGGCGAGCTACGAGGTGACGCATCTTGAGACCGCCATCCTCAACCTCACCATGACCAACATCCGCACGGTGATGGGCTCGATGGTTTTGGACGAGCTCCTCTCCCAGCGCGACGAGATCAATCACCGCCTGCTCAAGGTGGTCGACGACGCCACCTCCAATTGGGGCGTCAAGGTCACGCGCATCGAGATCAAAGACATCGAGCCGCCGCGCGACCTGGTCGATTCCATGGCGCGGCAGATGAAGGCTGAGCGCGACAAGCGTGCGACGATCCTCGTTGCCGAAGGGGAGCGGCAGGCAGCGATCCTGACGGCGGAAGGCGCCAAGCAGGCGCAGATTCTCGCCGCTGAAGGGCGCCGCGAGGCCGCCTATCGCGATGCCGAGGCTCGCGAGCGCTCGGCGGAAGCGGAAGCCAAGGCGACCGAGGTGGTCAGCGATGCGATCAGCAAAGGCAATGTGCAGGCCATCAATTATTTCGTCGCCAACAATTACGTGGGCGCGTTGAAGGCGCTGGCCGAGGCCAAGAGCCAGAAGGTGCTGATCCTGCCGATCGAAGCGACCTCGGTGATCGGAGCGGTTGCCGGCGTGGCCGAGATTGCCCGCGAGGCCTTCGGCGACCGGGGCGGCAATTCAGCCTCGCCACCATCGGCGGAGCGTCAGCCGGCGACCACGACGCCGCGGGTTCGCCCTGGCGGCGCCGTCCCTTCGGTGTAGGGAGACGCGAAGATGAGCATTTTCGCGCTTGGCCCCTGGGCCTGGATGATCCTTGCCGCAGTCCTGTTCGCGCTCGAAGTGATGTCGCCCGGCATCTTCTTCATGTGGTTCGGCATGGCTGCCGCGGTCACCGGCATCCTCGCCTTCGCTTTCGACATCAGTTGGCAATGGCAGCTCGTATGGTTATGCCTGTTGTCGCTCGCCGCAGTGCTCGTCGCGCTGAAATATCTGCACAAGCATCCGCTGCAGAGCGAGCGGCCGCTTCTGAACGAGCGCGCGGTCAAGCATATCGGGCAATGTTTCGACCTGATCGATCCGATCGTAAATGGGCGCGGCAGCGTGAAGATCGGCGACTCGATCTGGCGGGTCGAAGGGCCTGAGCTGCCCAAGGGCGCGCGCGTGCGCGTGCTCGGCGCCGACGGGACTTTGCTCAAAGTGGCGCCGGCCTGAGAAGGGATAAAGCTTCTCAAACTTCGATTTCGTCGATGGAAGCAACCTGAGACGGAAGTTCCGCCGTCGAATCGGGGCCGGGCCAAAGCGCCTCGGCCTCTCGTGTTCGGCCGTCACCCGTCACGCGGACATCGGCGAACCCAGCATCCTGTAGCTTCTCGGCGACCATCTCGTTGCTTGCGATTTGCTCGAACCAACTGAGGGAAATCGTCGCGCGATAGCGGCGGCCTTGGCGAACGGTGTACACATCCATGGCGTCTAGCGTCCTCCAAACCAATTTGCGACAGCCTCTCTGTCCGGCTCGTCCAGCATGAGATGGAGCTTGGTGCGGCGGAGCAGGAAATCCTCCCCCGTCATGGCATCCTCGCGCTCGGCGGCATGAGCAAGCTCCGCCAGCGTCACCCCTGGAGCGATCTCACGCGCGAGGCTCGGATCGAGCAGTACCTTCTCATAGAGCAACCTGATCTGGTCGCCGTAGGCGAAGGCCCAACGATGACGGGTCTCGCGGGAGATGGTTTCGGGGCCTTGGGCAACAAGGGAAAGAAGCACCGCGCGAGTTTCGCTGCCGCCAAAGACCGGAACGTCCTTGGTCCAGGGGCCCCCCATATAGGCGCCGAGGTCGCTAAGGGCGTCGAGCACGTCCTCGGCGAAGGCGCGGTGGGTGGTGAGCTTGCCGCCATAGAGCGTGACGAAGCCACCGGTGCCGTTGGAGATGCTGGCAAGCGCAGGGCGCCTTGTCAGGCGGCTCGGCCTTTTCTCACCGTGATCTTGCAAGGCGCGGACGCCGGCGAAACTCCACACCACATCGGTGGCGGCGGCTGAACCGTTCGCACCGGCAAAGTAGCGGTTATAGGCGTCGAGCAGATAAGCCTGCTCTTGAGCGGTGCAGACCGCCGCAGCCGGATCGCCTTGCTCTGGAACCTCTGTGGTGCCGACGATGAGAAAGCGCCGGTCGAGCCAGGGCAGCACGAAGATCACGCGGTCCTCGGTGTCCTGCAAGGTGTAGGCGTCGGCCTGCGTAGGCTCCGGCATGTTCAGCACGATGTGGCTGCCGCGCACGAGCCGCAACTGCCTGGGAGCAGGGGCAACGCTGCTCATGGCGTCGACCCCGGCGACAAAAGGCCCGGCGGCGTTGACGATGAAACGGGCATCGATGCGCCGTTTCACGCCGCGCTCGTCGAGCTCGACCGCATAACCATTGGCGAGCGGCTCGATCGCGGTCACGGCCCGCCGGTTCAGAATGTCGGCGCCGCGGGCGCGTGCGTCGAGCAACACGGCAAGCACCAGGCGGGCATCGTCGGTCTGGCAGTCATGGTAGTGGAGCACGGCGTTGAGATCTTCGCGGCGGAGCCGCGGAAGCTCGGCGATCTCATCCGCCTTGAGGCGCCCGCTTGGCTGCAGCCCGTCGCCGATCGACAGGAGATCATAAAGGGCGAGGCCGGCATGCAGCAGCAGGGCAGGGCGTTTCTGCCAACCATAGATCGGCAGCAGGAAGCGAAGCGGCTCGACGAGATGCGGCGCGGTCTTGAGGAGCTGCGCACGCTCGACCAGGGACTCGCGCACGAGCGCAAGCTCGAGATGCTCGAGATAGCGCAAGCCGCCATGGATCAGCTTGGAGGAGGCGGAAGAGGTGGCACAGGCGTAATCGCCCCTCTCAGCGAGCATCACCTTCAGCCCGCGGCCGGCCGCGTCGCGGGCGACGGCCGCGCCATGAATGCCGCCGCCGATGACCAGAATGTCGAAAGACTGGGTTGGCACTGCGCGCCCCTCTACCCGAGACGGTGTGACCCTAGACCACTAATCCCCCGATCGTCATGCCCGGCCTTCTGCAGGGCCTCCGCGTCTCAATGTCCCGTGGGGGGCGTTGACCATCAAAGTCGAACCGGCGCGTGACCGCTATATTTCAGCGCTAAGCTTGAACCATGGCCGATATCGTCATCATCAATCCGCGCTTCGACATCTCCTTCTGGGGGATGGAGCACTGCATTGGTTTGTTGGGGAAGCGCGCCAACCTTCCGGTGGCTTGCCTCGCTTTGCTTGCCGCGCTCGTCCCTGACCAGCACAACGTGACGCTTGATCGACGAAAACGTCGAGGACATCGATTTTGCCAGGCTCGCCCGCGCCGACCTCGTGTGCCTCACCGGCATGAGCATCCAGGGCAGGAGGATGCGAGAGATCCTGGAGAGAGTCCGCTCGTTCGGGGTCACGACCGTCGTTGGCGGGTCGTTGGCAACGGTCGAGGAAGAGGCGCTCGAAGGTCTTGCCGATGTCGTGTTCGTCGGCGAGGCCGACGAGACCTGGCCGCAATTCCTGGGGACGGGCCGCCACAAACCGCTACGCAGGCGACAAACGACGTCACGCGCTGCCGCTGCCGCGCATCGATCTGCTCAAGACCGACCGCTACATGTTCGGCAGCCTGCAGATTTCCGCGGCTGCCCTTTCACCTGCGAGTTCTGCGACATCATCGTCACTTTGGCGGCGCCCGCGCTCAAGACCAGCCGCAGGTCCTCGCCGAGCTCGAGGCTTTCGCGGCGGCTCAGCGTCGTCTTCGTGGTCGACGACAATCTCATCGGCAACAAGAAGGCGATCAAGCCGATCCTGCGCGACATCGTGCGGGCAGCAGCAGCGCGCCTATCCGCTGACCCTGTTCACCGAGGCCTCGATCGACCTTGCCGAGGACGATGAGCTGATGGAGCTGATGGGGCTTGCCAATTTCCAGAGCGTGTTCATCGGCATCGAAAGCCCGAACGAAGCCTCACTGATCGAGACCAAGAAGCTGCAGAACGTTCGCCCGAAGGCCGGCACGCTGCTCGAGCGGGTGCATCGCATCCAGGAGCGCGGATTGCATGTCTGGTGCGGCATGATCGTCGGCTTCGATCATGACGACGCGTCGATCTTCGCCGCCATGCCCAAATTCATCGGCGACGCGCGCATCGCCAACGCGCTGGTGGGGCTGCTGCACGCCATCCCGACGAGGCCTCTCTATGACCGGCTGAAGCAGGCCGGGCGGTTGAACGACGACGACTCGAGCGACCGCTACGGCACCAATGTCGTGCCGCTGCGCATGTCGCGAGAGAAATTGCGCGACGGATTCGTCGCCGTGATGCGGGAAATCTATACGGCAGACGCCTATTTTGGGCGCCTCGATGCGCCGTTCATCGACGGCAGATTTCAAATTCGCGGTCCATGGGCTGCCCTATTGGAGACGCCATCCGTGGGCGTGGGTGACGCGGGCCATCGGCAATTACCTCAAGTTCAGCGTCGTCGCCCTTCGCCTGTTGCGCGGCGTGGACGATGAGCGGCTGAGGTCGCGATACCGGCGCCAGCTTGCGCGTATCGTGCGGGCGCGTGGATTTGAGCCGCACATCCTGTTCGTCTACGCCATCAAGGTCGCCATGCATTATCACTATGCGGCGATCGCCACGGCCTTGGCGAAGGCAGAAGCCGAGAGCGGCGTGATGCCGGACGCGGCGCGCTCGTTCTCGCGCGTGCGGCGCAAGGTTCCAGCACAAGCAGAAGCAGGTTAGGCGCGTCCCTAGACCACGCCGGCGCGGAGCAGGTCGTGAATGTGGATGATGCCCACGGGCCTGCCGTCCTCAACCACGAACAGCGCGGTGATGGCCGAGGAATTGATCATCTCGAGCGCGGCGCTCGCGAGAAGGTCGGGCGATGCCGTCTTGGGCGCGGGCGTCATGATCTCGCCGGTGCGGCGCGAAAGCAGCCCGTCGCCCATGTTCCGGCGCAAGTCGCCGTCGGTGATGATCCCGGCAAGCAGGCCGTCGTCATCGACCACGCCGAGACAGCCGAAGGCCTTCTCGGTCATCACCACGATGGCTTCGGCCATCTTCACGTCGCCGGCGGTGAGCGGCAGGCGATCGGCCTTGTGCATCAGGTCGCCCACGAATTTCAGCCTGGCGCCGAGCTGGCCGCCGGGATGCAGAATCTTGAAGTCTCGCGCGGTGAAGCCCTTGCTCTCGAGCAGCGCGATGGCGAGGCAATCGCCGAGCGCAAGCTGCATCATGGTCGAGGTGGTGGGCGCAAGTCCGTGCGGGCAGGCTTCCTTGCTGTGGGGCAGCGCCAGTACCACTTCCGCAGCCTTGGCGAGCGCGCTTTCGGCGTTCGAGGTCACGGCGATCAGCGGCACGGCGAAGCGCCTTGAGTAGGACACGAGATTGCCGAGCTCGACGGTCTCGCCCGACCAGGAGAAGGCGAGGATCACGTCGTCGCGCGTGATCATACCGAGGTCGCCGTGGCTGGCCTCGCTCGGATGCACGAAGGAGGCTGGCGTGCCGGTTGAGGAGAGGGTGCCCGCGACCTTCATGCCGATATGGCCGCTCTTGCCCATGCCGGTGACGATCACCCGGCCGCGGCAGGAGCGTATGATGCGAACAGCTTCGGCGAAGCCGTCGACCAGCTCGATGTCGAGCGCCGCTTCGAGCGCGCGCAGGCCCTCGGCTTCGAGCCGGATCGTGCGTGTGGCCGACGCGATCGCTTCGCGTGCGTCGTGGCCAGGAAAGTGGTCACGTTTCAGGCTGACAGCCATGACCCTCGTTCCCCCGTTCTTCCCGTCCCGTTTTTGTAGCACAGATCGGGCGCCGTGCGGGCCCCTTGCCATGGGCCGATTCGGCGGCGTGCGCCAAGCGCCTGGTTGACTTTAGTCCCATGAAGCCTCTCCGATCAACGGCCGCAAAGCGTTGGAAACTGCGGCTTTTTCCAATCATCTACTTTGCTTCTTCTGCTTTCGTCATTGCCGGGCTTGACCCGGCAATCCATTCCATTGGCGCATCGACGAGTTGAGCGGTCACGGAATGGATGCCCGGATCAAGTCCGGGCATGACGAGCGTGTTCTCGCCCTTCTTCCCCCTCTCCCCTTGTGGGAGAGGCTAAAAGAAGGCAGCGCCCTCATCCTTCTCTCCGTCATTGCCGGGCTTGACCCGGCAATCCATTCCATTGGCGCGTCCGCGAGTTGAGCGGTAACGGAATGGATGCCCCGATCAAGTCCGGGCATGACGAGAGTGTTCTCGCTGGGACGAGCCCACGAGTCATGCTTCCTGTCATGCGCTATCGCTTCGCTGCTTGAGCGCGAAGCGAGGGATGCGGGGCGCCAAGCGGCCGCGTCCTGTTCTTTATGGGCAGCCTCTCGGCGCCCCGCTTGGCAGCGATATTTTAATGCCCATGCCACTGAGCCTTACCTCTGTTCCCGCTCTTGCCGAGCCTTGCGGCGCGGCGGCGGGGTTGACCTGGGCATCGCAGCCCTGGCGGCAGCGGGTTAGGACCCCTGAGGCTGGTCCGTTAGCCTGCGCGCGGGTCCGAAGGGGCGGGTTTCGGCCATCCGTCTTACGCGCGCACCTCAGGCGCCGCGGCCCTGCCCTCTCATGCCAGGACGGTCCGGACACGCATCCCTCATGGGGCGGGGATGGGAGGAGTCTAAGGGAGGTGCGGAGCGCGGGGATTAGTGGTGCAGAGGTCCGCAAAGCGCCAATAGCAGACGTCCGAGGGGAACGATTTTGCGGGCCAAGGATCAAGCCGCCAGCGTTTGCCACGCCATTTCCAAGAATGGGCACCGCGACAAACACGTGCTTGATGTTCGTGGAGCGCTCGTTCGTTGCAACCTTTTCCCGCAGTGGTAACATGCTGCACTTACCTCCCGAGAGAGCCAGATCGCGTTCAGGAAAGCGAGTTGGTGGTAGGGATGAGCGACCAATCCGTCCTTCACGAGTATAGGGAATGGATTGCGGATTTCCTTGAGAAGCCACATGAGGAGACTGGCGGCCTGCCTGTCTGCCCATTCGCGAAGTTAGGCCTAGCAAGGGGCAACGCAACTCTCGCTCTAGGGAAGTTGACGCGCTCGTTCGTGATGGCTCAGGTCAGGCGTCTCCAGGCAACGAAGGCCGACACCATGACCCTCATCGACCCACGCAAGACCGGCATCTCCTGACGGGAGGCCCGTCGGCTGTGTGAGGTGGTGAACCGCGAGATGTTTCCTAAGGTGCTGGCGATCTCGCTTCACCCCGAAGAACCATTCAACATCGGTGGCTTGCATACACGGCGCGCGCCGTACCCAAGCATCCAGTTGACTGAGGAGAAGGGTGGCGGCGCTGCGTTCGAGAAGCTTAAGACGACCGACTACTATGTGCACTGGACTGAGCAGAACGACAAAGACTGCTATCTCGGCATCGAATTGGAAGCACTTGATCTAATCAGAGCTCGCTCATCCCTGCCATTTGCAGTGAACGGACTAGAAGAACCCGCCACGGCGCCCATTCCGCCAAAGTAGGGTCTGCTCTGCGCGTGAAGAGGTGAACAGCTATCAAAGAACGACTTAGGCGCGGAAGTGCCAACGACGTTGAACACGAGGAGATGCGGGGCCGGCCGCACGTCGGCCCTCTTCTCGGCGGACTTTAACGGCCGAGTGCAGCTCTCCTACGATCCACTTCGGCTTGGGTGACTTGGCCAGTCCGGACCAACGCCGCGATACATGCGTTGTTCAGCTTGTCGCCATGCCGGCGCATACAGTTTTCCAGGCCCCTGGTCTCGAGACCCCACTGGCCGCAAAACCGGCGATAATCGTCCGCACAATGCCGCGCGTCACTGTGCCGTGCCTGCGCTGCGCAGACCGTGCCAACAATCAATACACAGGAAATAAGCAGTATGGCCCGAAGATCCTTCATGAACGCTCCTCCTTTAGACTGCTGAACCTATCAGACAGGCGATCGTGCCCATCTCAACGCCAATTCGCCAAGATCCCTTTGGAGCAGCGACTTGGCTATCTACGTGAGATGCTCGCGCAAGCTTGGAACCTTATCGAGAATCTCTTTCGCCAGGGTGGGGTTAGCGTCTTTAAGGTAGGAGACGAGACCCGCTCCAATATTCTTGATCTGCTGCAGAGTTAAGCCCGTCTGCTCGATCTGAGTTGCGGCGGCGACCATGACGCCAGCGTCTGCTCCAATGAACTTGCCTGCCAAGCTGCTTAGAGCTCCGCCAACGCCGCCACCGGATCCAGATACGACAGGGTATTTCCGCGCGAGGTCCGCAGCGCCTGGCAAATCACTGAAGAGCTCAGACACCTTCGAAGAATTGCCCTCTTGCTGAATGACCGACAAGATGGTTCCGACGGCGGTTTCAGCCGCCGCGGGATCAATGTTTGATCGTCTGGCTATGTCATCCACGAAGCCTTCAATTGTCAGATCTGGCATGGATTTGATCCTCGCGAATTGTTCTTGAGCTTGCCTGGGCCAATTCGGATATGCATTGCGGGGAGCAACCCTCGACGCAAAGACGAACGATCCAGAAACGAAATCACATGCACCGGGACATGAATTGAAAGTAGTCATGCCAGCCATGGGCACCGGTCCTTGTCTTGTTCGCGTCCCATTTGGCGTCGCAGTCCTTCTTCTGCGCGGCTGAGTTCGAGCTATCGTCCTCGTTCGGGGCGGTCGTGGTTGCCTTTTTCGTCGCCTTCTCGGCCTTGGCAGGTTTTTCCGGCGGAGCGGCCTCGGCGCCATTTTTGGCGGCAAAATCCTTGCTGCATTGGCTCCAGAAGCTCGGCCATGTCTTGCCTTCGGCCTTACCGGAGGCCTTCATGTCGTCCCACTGTTTGCTGCAGGCCTCCATTGCCGGTGACTTAGCCGCTAAGGCAGGGAGCGTTACAAAAGCGACGATCCAAAACATGGCGGAGAGCACTATCGCGACGACGCTGATATCCATGGTTTCCTCCGTGAGCGTCATTCTTGACACTTATACGCTCAGATCGGCGTAACTAACCCTGCTCCCGTTGCCGCAGCCCCGCCGACGTCGGCTAACTGCCGCTCTAGCCAAGTACTATCTGGCCTTTGCACGAGCCTGACGGGCAGTCCGTCAGATTTTCGTAAAAGTTGGGACGTCCGCTGTGGGTCACTTGCGGACGTGACGCCCAGGCGGCAGATCGATCATTTTTCGTGATCTGCCACGACGGGATGCTGTGGCTACTTGAATTGTCATTGCCCGGCAGGACTCCTCAGCAGGTGGGGCTCACAGAAGCTTATTCAGCTCGGCGGAAGGGCCTTGCCGAGGTCAGGGCGCTGGAGCGCAGGCGACATTGGCGATCGTCCTGCGGGGCGTGCAAATCACCGGCCGGAGCGGGCTCATTTTGGCGGGGCGGTTGCCTGCGGTCGTCGCAACCTTCCATTTTTTGGCGGCAAGCCTAAAGAGTTCGGGTCATGGCAAAGATCGAGCTCAAAACCGACGCAGCGAGCTGGGGTATGCGCGCGGCTGCAATTGTGGGGGTCATCTACGGTTCGGCTTTCTTCTGATGCCGGCCTCCCTGTTCCAGCTGAGCGGAGATCCAGGCGCGCCAGCCAACCCGGGATGGGTGCGCTGGGCCGGCGGGTTCGTTCTCGGCATCGCGATCGGCCCCTGGCTCGCATCGGAAGGGTGGGTCAAGGAGCAGCCGTTCATCGCCGGTCTCGCGGCAGCCTACACTCTGTCCGGCCTCGCGCTCCTCTATAGTGTCGCAAGCGGGGAATATGCCGGCGCGGCGTGGTTCATCTGGATGCCGATCGTTGTCCTGGCGGGTGCTCGCCCCGATCATGTGGCTGCTTGCAACCAAATAGCCGATCCGCTTTGGGTCATTAGGTGCGCGTCACAGCAGCTTCTTCAGCTCGGCGACGAGAGCCTTGCCGAGGTCAGGACGCTGAAGCGCGTAGGACACGTTGGCGAGCAGGAAGCCGAGCTTTGAGCCGCAGTCGAAGCTCCGGCCCTCATAGCGGAACGCATAAAAGGTCTGCGTCTCGATCAGCCTGATCATGGCGTCGGTAAGCTGGATCTCGCCGCCGGTACCGGTCTCCTTGGCGGAGAGGATGTCGAAGATCTCGGGCTGCAGAATATAGCGGCCGAGAATGGTGAAGTTGGACGGGGCCGTTCCGGGCGCGGGCTTCTCCACCATGCCGTCGGTGGGAAACACACGGTCGCCGCCGCCGACGCCCTTGCCGACGCTCACTACGCCATAATTCTTGAGCTCGCCTTCGGGCACCGGCTCGACGGCGATGATGTTGCCGCCATACTCCTTGTAGACCTCGAGCATCTGCGCGAGGCACCCCTTGCCTTTGGTCTGCACCAGGACGTCGGGGAGGAGAAGGGCGAAGGGCTCGCGGCCGACGAGCTCGCGCGCACACCACACGGCATGGCCGAGGCCGAGCGGCTCCTGCTGGCGCACGAAGCTCGTTTGCCCCGGCGCCGGCAGATCGCGGAGCAGAGCCTCTAGCTCGGCCGTCTTGCCGCGGGCGGTAAGCGTCTGCTCGAGCTCAGGGTGCCGGTCGAAATGATCCTCGATCGCGCCCTTTTTGCGCCCGGTAACGAAGATGAAGTGCTCGATGCCGGCGGCGCGCGCCTCGTCGACCGCGTGCTGGATCAGAGGCCGGTCGACCACGGTCAGCATTTCCTTGGGCACCGCCTTGCTCGCGGGCAGGAAGCGGGTGCCGAGCCCGGCGACGGGAAATACGGCCTTGCGAACTGGGAGAGCCATCCGGGTCCTCGAATAAAGGTAAGGGCCTCCTCCTGGAGATCGGAGGCCGGCCCGCCTCTTTCCGACAGGGGGAAGCGAATTGCAACAGGCGCTTCTTGAGGTTAATTCGGCAGGAGAGGCCGGTTTTTGCCTTTTCTGCGCCAAAAGCCCTGCTCACAATCCCGAAGGTCTGAGCCGAATTGCGGCTGGAGGGGTTCGATGGCGCGGTCAACAGGCGTTCCGGCAGCTCTCCTCGCTGTCCTTTTCGCGGTGCTCGCGCTTGCGCCGTCGCTCGCGCCGGCCGCCGGCGATGCCGACGTCGCCGCCTACCGGCGTGCGGTGGAGAAGAGCTTCGCCGAATGGCTGCAACAGATTTGGCCCGACGCCGAAGCCGCCGGCGTCTCGCGCGCCACCTTCGATGCCAATCTGAAAGGGCTGAAGCTCAACTGGTTGCTGCCCCATCTCGTGCTGCCTGATCCCGCAAGCCCAGGCGGCCCGGCCTTGCCGCCAGCGCTGGCGAAGGCCATGGCGCCGAAGCATCAGCCGGAATTCGATGCTCCCGTCCTCTATTTCCCCGCGAGCACGCTCAACGCACTCTCGGCGACCGGCCGCGCCAAAATCGCGCAACTGGGCCCGACGCTCGCGGCCATCCAGAAAAAGTACGGCGTGCCGGCGAGCATCGTCGTCGCCATCTGGGGAAGGGAGACCGGCTTCGGCACGATCGACGCGCCTTATGACGCGATCAGCACCGTTGCCACGCAAGGCTTCATGGGCCGGAGACCGGACGAGTTCCGCACGCAGCTCATCGCTGCCCTGAAGATCGTCGACGAGGGCCATGCGAGCCGGGCGCAGCTCAAGAGCTCGTGGGCCGGGGCCATGGGCTACACGCAATTCATGCCGACGGATTTCGAGAAATATGCCGTCGACGGCGATGGCGACGGCAAGCCCGACATCTGGAACTCGATCCCCGACTCGCTCGCCTCAACTGCCAATTCGCTGAAGACCCAAGGGTGGGACGGATCGAAGAGCTGGGGCTACGAGGTTCAGTTGCCGCAAGGTTTCGACTGCGCCCTGCAGGGCCCGGACAAGGCGCGGCCCGTGGCCGAATGGATGAAGCTCGGGGTCGGCCGTGTGGGCGGCCAGGCCTTTCCGCAAAATACTCTCGACGACTTCGGCCTTCCTCGTGCTGCCGGCGGGGCTGAAGGGCCCTGCGTTTCTCGCCACCGACAATTTCTCGGTGCTGAAGCTCTACAACAACTCCGACGTCTACGCGATTTTCGTCGGGCACGTCGCCGACATGATCGCGAGCAATGCGCCGGTGAAGTTCGTCGGCGCCTGGCAGCCGGTGGAGCGGCTGCCGCGTGACCGCATCCAGCGTTTCCAGGAGGTGCTGGTGGCGCAAGGTCATGACGTCGGCAAGGTCGACGGGCTCGCAGGCTTCAAGACGCGCGCCGCCATCGGCGTCACCGAAAAGAGGCTTGGTCTGCCGCTCACCTGCTATCCGAGCCAGCGACTGGTTGACGCGGTGATGAAGGAAGCAAGCGCCGCCAAGCCGTAGGGGGTTTGTGTCATCTAGGTTTTACCCGTGGGGGTTGCTAAGTTCCGCCCATGCGAATTGCCCGATACAAGACCCTGATAGTTGCCTTGCTCGCCTTCGCCGCGGCGGGTCTTCCGTCGCCGCAGGCCTACGCCACGCAGACCTTCGCCCAATGGGTCGAGAAATTCTGGCCGACGGCGAGAGCCGTCGGCATCACACGGGCGATCTACGACCAGGCGTTCAAGGGCATGACCCCCGATCCCAAGGTGATCGAGGCGGCGAACTTCCAGCCTGAATATGTGAAGCCGATCGGCGAATATATCGACCGCGTGGTCTCCGACAAGCGCATCGCCACCGGCAAGCAGATGCTCGAGCAGAACAAGGCGCTGCTCGACTCGCTGGAGAAGCGCTATGGAGTTGACCGCACCATTCTCATCGCCATCTGGGGGATGGAGTTGAATTACGGCACGCAGCCCGGCGACATGAACGTGATCAGGTCGCTCGCCACGCTCGCCTATTACAACACCAAGGCCGCCTTCGCCCGGCAGCAGCTCATCACCGCGCTCAAGATCCTTCAGCATGGCGACATCCCACTTGCCCAGATGAACGGGTCTTGGGCCGGCGCCATGGGCCACACCCAATTCATCCCCACGACCTATCAGAGCTTCGCCGTGGACTACGACGGCGACGGCAAGCGCAACATCTGGAGCGACGTGCCGGACGCGCTGGCCTCGACGGCGAGCTATCTTAAGCACGCGGGTTGGCAGGCCGGCCAGACCTGGGGCTATGAAGTGACGCTGCCCAAAGGCTTCAACCCCAAGAAGGTCAGCGAGAAGACCCTGAAGCGCCTCAGCGATTGGCAGAAGCTCGGGATCGCGCGGGTCGGCGGCGAGGCGTTTTCGCGTCCCGGCGACAAGGCGAGCCTGTTCGCTCCGGCCGGCGCCGACGGCCCGGCTTTCCTGGTGCTCAACAATTTCCGCTCCATCCTCCACTACAATCAGGCGACCTCCTACGCGCTCGGGGTCGGGCATCTGTCCGACCGGCTGAAAGGCTACGGACCGTTCGTGCATCCGTGGCCGACCGACGAGAATCATCTCTCGCTCGATCAGCGCATCGAGCTGCAGAAGCTGCTGGTGGCCAAGGGCCTGTTGGTCGGAGATACCGACGGCATCATCGGCCCGGCAACGCTCGAGGCGGTGAAGACCTTCCAGAGAGGGAAGGGGATGCCGGTGGATGGCTTCCCGAGCCGCACCATCCTGGAGCTTTTGCGCAAGGAAGGTTAGAATTGCCCCAATTGAGCCGAGTGGGGCTTTGCCAAGGCCGGAGGGCCATGTTTCGCAGTAGAGCCAGCTCTGAATTGAAGCGGTTGGGCCCGATCTCGGCGATCGCATTCATCGCGCTTGCCGTCTTGCTGCCAAGCCTCGCTCCGACGGGAGCGCTCGCCCAAGGCGCCGTCTTCCAACGAAGCTATATCGAGCCGTTCCCGCCGGGCGACCGCTACCGCGTGCTCGTGGTCGGCGATTTCCTCGCCGACGGGCTCTGGTCGGGCCTTTATCGCGCCTTCCAGGAAGACGGCAATATGGAGGTGATCAATAAGTCGAAGCCCGGGAGCGGCTTCGTGCGGACCGACAGCTATGACTGGACGAAAGAGATCGACGATATCTTGAAGGAGCAGCCCGTTCAGGTCGTCGTGGTGATGTTCGGCGCCAATGACAATCAGTCGATCCGTCAGGGCAAGGACATCGTGAAGCCGGGCACCGATGCCTGGGACGACCTTTACGGCCAGCGTGTGGAAGCCTTCGTCAAGAAACTCCGCGCCAAGGGCCTTGCCGTCTATTGGACCGGTTTGCCGATCATGCGCAGCCCCGACGACAGCGACGATGCCGAGGAGTTGAACGACATCTACCGCGAGAAGTCCTTCATCAACGGCGCCAAGTTCATCGATACGTGGAGCGGGTTCACCGATGAGGCCGGCCGCTACACCGCGGTGGGTCCCGACATGTCGGGCCAGATACGCCGGCTTCGCGCCGATGACGGCGTGCATTTCACCTCGCGCGGCTATCTCAAGCTCGCCCATTTCGCCGAGAAGGAGATCCGCCGCGACCTCAGCCTCGCCAAGCTCGAGCGCAACATTCCGCTCGCCGGCAGCGAGGACGAGCAGGCCAAGGTCATGGGCCGCGTGGTGAGCCCGGGCAAGCCGCTCATGCCGTCGGGCCAGACTGCCGAGGCCCCAACTGAGGAAGGGAGCGCGCAGGCGCAAACCGAGGCCCCGATCGGTGCCGAAGGCGAAGCCGCTGAACCCGCCGCGCCAGCGATGCAGCAGAGCAAGGTCGGAGAGGTTGACGTCGTTCGGCCCGAGATCTCGCAAACCACGCTCGACGCGGCGCAAACCATGGCGCCGCAGGGGGCGGCATCGTCGCTTTCCGACAGCGAGAATATCTCGAGCGATTTGCCGGGAGGTTTGACCGCGCTCGCCTCGATCTCGGCGATCAGCGATCCCTCGGTGGCGTCGTCGAAGCCGCGCCTCCCGCTGGCGCAACGGCCTTATTACCGGGTTCTCATCAAGGGCGAGCAGTTGAAGCCCAAGGCCGGACGGGCGGACGATTTCACCTGGCCGCGCAGCTAGCCCCCAATAAAAAGCGTAGACCTCCCCTATGGGCCGGGGCTTCGTGCCTCGACATCTCGTTGTGTGACGGGCACTCCGGCACGGCGTGCCGCATTCACGAACCTGTCGACCAGTTCCTTTGTCTTGTAGGGATAAGCGTGAGTCTAGAGCCTCTGAAATCGAGAACTCTGGCTTACGTAACATGAGCGTCTTGACGATCTTGCGCGCATCGTCCATCCGCCCAACCGCAGGGTCGGCGTAGGCGGCCGCTATGAACGGAAAATACCAGAGTCCGTCGTCATCCGGATTCTCAAGATTTATGGTTTGCTCGAAAATTTCTAGAGCCTCCTTGGGCATGCCGGCTTCTTCATAGGCCCATCCGAGATATTGCTCATACCAGTTCTCGTGGAACGGATTGAGCCGAATTGCCTCCTTCAAGTGGTCGATTGCCTTTTTCGGCTCGCCGATCCAGATGAGGAAATTAGCCATTTCCGCGAGCAGCTCGGCGTCGTTGGGGTTCAGTTCTCGAGCGCGCGCGTAATGGGCCATCGCGTTCTCGTATTGCCGATTGTAGAGATATGCCCAACCGAGTGCCCACTGAGCTTGATAGTCGTTGGGATCAAGGCTCACCGCGGTTTCTGCCATCTCGAGGGTGAGCTTGAGAGTTTTTTTGTAGTCGTCCGTCCACTCGTAGTCGTAATCGTCGGCATAGGCCCAGGCGAGGCCTGCGTAGGCGCGCGCATAGTTCGGGTCGATTTTCCTCGCCTGCTCGAAAAGATCGCGCGCGGCTGCGTTGCTTTCGCGGGTGAATTTGTGCCACTCGTACCAGCCTCTCGTAAGGTAGTCGTAGGCGGTGAAGCTGTTCGGGTTCTTCCCGGCAAGGCGCGCGACCTCGGCTTGAGCCAATTTGCCGCTCAACCCCCCGATTGTTCCGACGATGGACCGCGTGATGTCGTCACGAATTGCGAAAATGCTCTCTATCTCCCGGTCATAGCGGTCGGCCCAGAGCTGGCTTCCCGTACTTGCATCAATCAACTGCGCGGTCACGCGCACGTTACTATCGGCGCGCTGCACGCTGCCCTCGACGACGTAACTGACGTTGAGATCCTTGCCCACCTGCCGGCTGTCGGCCGGCTTGTCCTTGTAGGTGAGGGTGGCATTGCGCGACATGACTATCAGCTCGGGAAACTTGGCCAATCCCGTGATCAGCTCCTCGGTAATTCCGTCGGCAAGGTACTGCTGATCGTGCGTGGCACTCATGTCGTCGAAGGGCAGAACGGCAATGGCCGCGTGTTCGGGAAACGCGCCATCTCCCAAAACGGCATCCCATAGCGCAGCCGGCTGGCGCAGATAGAACGCTCCTGCCCCCACTGCGAGAAGAATAAGAAGGACGCCAGCCGCAACGCTGAGAGGCCGGAGGAGGACACTGGGACGCGAAAATAGCCTTTTGAGCCACGGCAAGGGCGAGGGAAGGATGCGATAGACGTGCACCGGCTCGGCGATATTCTTCAAACGGCGCTCGCCGATGTCCTCGAACGGAATTTCGACGATCTTGCGAACCTGATCGTAGACGGTTTGCGATATGCAAATTCCGCCAGCCTCGGCGAGTTGTTCGAGGCGAACGGCGACGTTCACGCCGGAACCGTAAAGATTGTTCTCCTCGGCGATCACGTCCCCCAGGTTAACGCCGATGCGGAACTGCATCCGTCCGGTCTCTGGGACGGACGCGTTGCGCTCGGCAATCTCGTTCTGGATCTCGACGGCGCAGCGAATGGCCTCAACAATGCTTGGGAACTCGGCGACGATGCCGTCGCCTGCGCTGCTGAAGACGTGCCCGTGATGGGCTAAGATAGATTCCTCAACGACAGCGCGGTAAAGGCGCAGGGTGGCCGTGGAGGCTTCTTCGTTAAGCTCAGTAAGGTGGCTGTAACCCTTAACATCGGCAGCGAGAATTGCGGCAAGCCGACGTTCCATCGCGGCACCCCAAGAGGCCACGCCAAATGGAAAAGACCACGCATTGTATACAGTTGGCGGTCCATAGGCCAGATTAAACAAGAGCTTACCAGCCCATCGAAGCAAATTGTGGGGTGACCGGGCTACGGCGCTGCGGCCGCGCGGTTCTCATCAAGGGCGAGCCGTTGAAGCCTATGTGGGGGCCATTCCGGACGGCAAATGCCATATCGGCCGGCGGGAAACGGCTCAATGTCGACGCGAGAGCCCTGCGGACGGACACAACGGCGCAGCGACAAGATGCGCAGCTGTCTTTGGGCAGCCGAATACCTAGTTCGGCACTCCTGGAGGAGAACACTGTGCCTGAAGTGCAGCCAGCTCCTTCTTGTGAGCCGTCGAGCGATGCATCTGACTCAGGAGAGCGGAGCACGCTTACTCTCGAACGAGCGATGACCATCTGGGAGAAGGCCATCGACGGCCGGCTGCGGCGAGCGGTCGGAGCCGTCAAGCGCCAGCTGCGCCCCCTCCGTGATCGTGTCGAAGTCGCCATTCGGCGACCGCAGGGCGAAGGCGATCTGGCCGTCGACGCGCAAGCATACTGGCGCGGCGACCACTCGATCCTGCCCCAGTACTCTCACTGGCGGGGAGCTGGGGTGTTCGACGACGACGACCGGTGGCTGGGGATGGGCCAGCGGCACATAGAACTTTACCGCCGTCTAGCGAGAATGGCTGGGAGGCCCGAGCAAATCGGCACCATCGTGGAGTGGGGCTGCGGCGGCGGAGCTAACGCGGTGCCTTTCGCGGGGCTCACCTCCACCTTCGTCGGCGTGGAGGTGTCCCGGACGAGCCTGGAGGAACGCGGCCGCCAGCTTGCCGCCGTCGGGTTCGAGGACTACGTCCCGGTCGAGATCGATGTGGCCGATCCCGAGCGCGCCCTCGACGCCCTCACGGGACCGGCGGATTTGTTCCTCTGTACCTACGTGTTCGAAATGCTCCCGTCAGTCGAGTACGGCTTCCGCCTGTTGCGCCTCGCGCACCGGCTGCTCGCCGACGGCGGGGTGGCGCTGATCCAGATCAAGTGCACCAACGGATCGTGGAAGACCAGGCCCCGACCGTTCTCCTACCGGCGGGATGTGACTTAAATAACCACCTACTCACTCGAGCAGTTCTGAACCGAGGCCCAGCGGATCGGGTTAACCCGGTGGCAGTTACGTTTGTACCCCACGACGAGTTCACCGGGGACCGCCACTATGCTTACGGTGCTGATGGTCAAGGACCACTCCACACTCTAGTGGTTGATGGCGGAAGGTGCGCGGGCATGTCGATGGCGTGCGCCGCTGAAATCCCATAGGGCTTCACTTTCAGAACGCCCAGGAAAGTTTGGCTGCCCAGGCTCGGCAGCGGCGCCTTCCGTCAGCGCGGCAGGTCGGTTTTTCCCATCAGGAATTTATCGATGGCGTGCGCCGCCTGGCGTCCTTCGCGGATCGCCCAGACCACGAGCGACTGGCCGCGGCGCATGTCGCCGGCGGCGAATACTTTAGGGCGCGAGGTGCGGTAGTCGAGCTCGTCCGCCTTGACGTTGCCGCGCTGATCGAGATCGACCCTCAAATCCTTCACCATGCCCTCCTGCACCGGATGCAGGAAGCCCATGGCGAGCAGCACGAGGTCCGCAGGCAATCGGAACTCGCTGCCGGGGATCGGCTTCAGCTGGGCGTCGAGGCGCATGCATTCGAGCTCCTTGACCTCGCCGTTATCGCCGAGGAAGCGGCTGGTGGCCACGCTGAAATCGCGGGCGGCGCCCTCTGCCTGACTCGATGAGGTGCGGAGCTTGAGCGGCCAGTTGGGCCAGGTCAGATCCTTGTTCTCCTGCTCCGGCGGCATCGGCAGGATCTCGAGCTGGGTCACGGAGACCGCGCCTTGGCGGAAGGAGGTGCCGATGCAGTCCGACCCGGTGTCGCCGCCGCCGATCACCACCACCTGCTTGGCCGTCGCGAGGATCGGCTCGACGTCGCCCAAGGGCTCGCCTGACACGCGGCGGTTCTGCTGCGGCAGAAAATTCATCGCGTAGTGCACGCCGCGCAAGTGGCGGCCCTCGATAGCGAGGTCGCGCGGATGCTCGGCACCGCCGGCGAGCAGCGCGGCGTCGTAGTCGCGCTCGAGCTTGCGCGCCGAGATGTCGTGGCCGACATGCATGTTGCAGTGGAAGATGACGCCTTCCGCCTGCATCTGCTCGACGCGGCGCTCGACGATGTATTTCTCCATCTTGAAGTCGGGGATGCCGTAGCGAAGTAGGCCGCCGGGCTGGACGCTCTTCTCATAGACATGCACGTCATGGCCGACGCGGGCGAGCTGCTGGGCCGCGGCAAGACCGGCGGGACCAGACCCCACGATCGCCACGCGCTTGCCGGTCTTGGTCTCGGGCGGCTGCGGCCTCACCCAGCCAGCGGCGAAAGCCTTGTCGGCGATGGTGCATTCGATCGACTTGATGGTGACCGGAACGTCGATGATGTTCAGCGTGCAGGCGGCCTCGCACGGCGCCGGGCAGATGCGCCCAGTCACCTCGGGGAAGTTGTTGGTGGAGTGGAGGTTGCTCGCCGCCTCCTGCCAGTCGGCGTGATAGACGAGGTCGTTCCAGTCAGGGATCTGGTTGTTCACCGGGCAGCCCTGGTGGCAATAGGGGATGCCGCAATCCATGCAGCGGGCCGCCTGCTGGGTGACCTCGGTGTCGCCCATGGGAACGAGGAACTCGCGGTAATGGCGGACGCGGTCGGCCGCCGGCTCGTAGCTCCGGTCCTGCCGCTCGATCTCGAGGAAACCGGTGATCTTTCCCATCAATCCATCCGCTCGTCCGGCGCTTCGAACCGCCGGTCTTGAAAGTGTCGCCAGCCGACCCTCTGCTCGTCAAGCCACCCGGAGCGCGAGGAGAGCCTTCCTGCCCTCATTGTGGCGGGGAGCGTAAATCGCCTCCGCTTAAGATTATTTGCCGTTGGCGCCGGCGCGCAGACCGATCTCGATCTCGCCGCGCCCGCCCGTGTCGAGCACCTGCTGGCGTGCCATCTCCTCGAGCGCCCGGCGATACTCGACCGGCATCACCTTCACGAATTTCGGCAAATACGCGCTCCAATCGGCAAGGATGGCGCGCGCCCGCTCCGAGCCGGTGTAATGCAGGTGCCGCTCGATCAGTTGATAGAGCCGCTCCTCGTCGAAGCGGGTCATGTCGGACATATCGACGAGGCCATGGCTCTCAAGGTCGCCGGCCTGATGGCGGCTCCGCTCCATGACGTTGTTCTCGCTCGGCACTGGCTCGAGTTCGACCATCGCGAGATTGCAGCGGCGCTCGAAATCGCCGTCCTCGTCGAGCACATAGGCGACACCGCCGGACATGCCGGCAGCGAAATTGCGCCCGGTGGGTCCGATCACCACCACGACGCCGCCGGTCATGTATTCGCAGCCATGGTCGCCGGTGCCTTCGACCACGGCGCTCGCGCCGGAATTGCGCACGGCGAAGCGCTCGCCGGCGATGCCGCGGAAGTAGCACTCTCCGGCGATCGCGCCATACAGCACGGTATTGCCGACGATGATCGATTCCTCAGGCACGATGCCCGAATTCCGCCGGCGGACGGACGACGATGCGGCCGCCTGACAACCCCTTGCCGACATAGTCGTTGGCCTCGCCCTCAAGGTCGAGGGTCACGCCATGAGCAAGCCAGGCGCCGAAGCTCTGGCCGGCAGAGCCCTTGAGGCTCACCCAGACGGTGTCCTCGGGCAGCCCGGTATGGCCGTAGAGCTTGGCGATGGTGCCGGACAGCATGGCGCCGGTGGTGCGGTCGGTGTTCCTGATCGGAAGCTCGATCTTGACCGGCTTCTTCTCCTCGATGGCGGGCTTGGCAAGCTCGATCAGTTTGCGGTCGAGCACCTTCTCCAGGTGATGATCCTGGCGCTCGGAATTATAGATCGCGACCTCTTTCGGCACTTCGGGCTTATGGAAGAGGCGGGTGAAATCGAGCCCCTTCGCCTTCCAATGGTCGATGGCCTCGCTCTTGTCTAGGATCTCGGTGTGGCCGATCATCTCGGAGAAGCTGCGGAAGCCGAGGGCCGCCATATATTCCCGCACTTCCTCGGCGACGAAGAAGAAGAAGTTGATGACGTGCTCCGGCTTGCCCTGGAAGCGCCCGCGCAACACCGGGTCCTGGGTGGCGACGCCGACCGGGCAGGTGTTGAGATGGCATTTGCGCATATAGATGCAGCCCGCCGCGATCAGCGGCGCGGTGGCGAAGCCGAACTCGTCGGCGCCGAGCAGCGCGCCCACGATCACGTCCCGTCCGGTGCGGATGCCGCCGTCGACCTGCACCGAGATGCGGCCGCGCAAACGGTTTAACACCAGAGTTTGCTGGGTCTCGGCAAGGCCGATCTCCCAGGGGGAGCCGGCGTGCTTGATCGAGGTGAGCGGCGAAGCCCCGGTGCCGCCTTCGAAGCCGGCGATGGTGACATGGTCGGAACGCGCCTTGGCGACGCCGGCGGCGACGGTGCCGACGCCAACCTCGCTCACCAGCTTGACGCTGACATCGGCCTCGGGGTTCACGTTCTTCAGGTCGTAGATCAGCTGCGCCAGATCCTCGATCGAATAGATGTCGTGATGCGGCGGCGGCGAGATCAGGCCGACGCCGGGCGTCGAATGGCGCACCCTGGCGATTATGGCGTCGACCTTGTGGCCGGGGAGCTGACCGCCTTCGCCGGGCTTGGCGCCTTGGGCGATCTTGATCTGCATCATGTCGGCGCTCATCAGATATTCGGTGGTGACGCCGAAACGGCCCGAAGCGACCTGCTTGATCCTTGAGCGCATCGAGTTGCCGTTCGGCATCGGCTTGTAGCGGTCCGATTCCTCGCCGCCTTCGCCGGTGTTGGACTTGCCGCCGATGCGGTTCATGGCGATGGCGAGCGTGGTGTGCGCCTCGCGGCTGATCGAGCCGAAGGACATGGCGCCGGTGGCGAAGCGCTTCACGATCTCCTTGGCCGGTTCGACTTCGTCGAGCGGGACCGGCTTGCGCCCCCTCTCCTCGGCGGTCTTGATGCGGAACATGCCGCGCAAGGTGAGAAGCTGCTCGGACTGCTCGTTGATCTGCTTGGCGTAGGATCGGTACTTCTCCGGCAGCGTGCCGCGCACGGCGTGTTGCAGATCGGCGACCACGCTCGGGCGCCACATATGCGCCTCGCCGCGGATGCGGAAGGCGTACTCGCCACCGACCTCGAGCGCATCGCGCAGCACAGGAGCCTCGGAGAACGCCAATCTGTGGCGCTCGACCGTCTCGCGCGCGATCTCTTCGAGCCCGACGCCCTCGACCTGGCTGTTGGTGCCGGTGAAATATTTGGCGACGAAGTCCGCGCGCAATCCCACGGCGTCGAAGATCTGCGCGCCGCAATAGGACTGGTAGGTGGAGATGCCCATCTTGGACATCACCTTGAGCAGTCCTTTGTCGACCGCCTTGATGTAGCGCTTGATCGCCTCTTCCGCCGTGATCTCCTCGTCGATCTCCGGCAGCATGGCCTCGAGCGTCTCGAAGGCGAGGTAGGGATTGATCGCCTCGGCGCCGTAGCCCGCGAGCGTCGCGAACTGATGCACCTCGTGCGCCTCGCCGGTCTCCACCACGAGGCCGACCGAGGTCCTGAGCCCGCAGCGGATCAGATGATGATGCACCGCGCTGGTGGCGAGCAGCGATGGAATGGGGACGCGGTCGGGGCCCATCGCCCGATCTGACAAGATGATGATGTTCTCGCCCTCGCGCACGGCAACTTCCGCGCGCTTGCACAGACGGTCGAGCGCCATGGCCATGCCGTCGGCGCCGCGGTCGACGCCATAGGTGATGTCGAGCGTGACCGTGCGGAACTGGTTGTCGGCGACGTCGCCGATGCCGCGAATGCGCTCCAGGTTCTCGTTGGTGACAATCGGATGGGCCGATTCGAGCCTCTTCTGCTTCGAGGTGCCTTCGAGGTCGAGCAGGTTGGGCCGCGGCCCGATGAAGGTCACGAGCGACATGACCAGCTCCTCGCGGATCGGGTCGATCGGCGGATTGGTCACTTGCGCGAAGTTCTGCTTGAAATAGGTGTGCAGCAGCTTCGGCCGGTCCGACAGCGCCGAGAGCGGCGTGTCGGTGCCCATGGAGCCGACGGCCTCTTGCCCGACCTGCGCCATCGGCACCATCAGGAATTTGACGCTTTCCTGGGTGTAGCCGAAGGCCTGCTGGCGATCGAGCAGGCTCACATTGGTGCGCGACTGCGGCGCGGGAGACCCGGGCAGCTCATGCACTCTGATCTGGGTGCGGTCGAGCCATTGCTGATAGGGATGGGCGCCGGCGAGCTCGGCCTTGATCTCCTCGTCGGAAACGATGCGGCCCTTCTCGAGATCGATGAGCAGCATCTTACCCGGCTGGAGCCGCCACTTCTGCACGATGGTCTTCTCGGCGATGGGCAGCACGCCGGTCTCCGACGCCATGATGACGAGGCCGTCGTCGGTGACTAAGTAGCGGGCCGGGCGCAAGCCGTTGCGGTCGAGCGTGGCGCCGATCTGCCGCCCGTCGGTGAAGGCCATGGCGGCCGGGCCGTCCCAGGGCTCCATCAGGCAGGCATGATATTCGTAGAAGGCGCGGCGCTTGGCATCCATCAGCGGATTGCCCGCCCAGGCCTCGGGGATCAGCATCATCGCGGAGTGGGCGAGCGAATAGCCGCCCTGCACCAGGAATTCGAGCGCGTTGTCGAAGCAGGCGGTGTCCGACTGGCCCTCATAGGAGATCGGCCAGAGCTTAGCGATGTCCTTGCCGAACAGCGGCGAGGAGACGCTCGCCTGGCGCGCCGCCATCCAGTTGAGGTTGCCGCGCAGCGTGTTGATCTCGCCGTTATGGGCGACCATGCGGTAGGGGTGAGCGAGCTTCCAAGAGGGGAAGGTGTTGGTCGAGAAGCGCTGATGCACGAGTGCGAGCGCCGAGGCGAATTTCGGGTGGTGAAGGTCGAGATAGTAGGCGCCGAGCTGATAGGCGAGAAACATGCCCTTGTAGACGAGCGTGCGGCAGGAGAGCGACACCGTGTAGAAGCCGATGTCGCGGCCGCCGGTCTCGCCGTTGACGGTGTTGGAGATCACCTTGCGCAGGATGTAGAGCCTGCGCTCGAAGTCCGCCTCGTCCTCGATATGCGGCTCTCGGCCGATGAACACCTGAAGGTGTGGCGGCTCGGTTTCGATTACCGTCGCACCAAGGCAGGAATTGTCGGTCGGAACGTTGCGCCAGCCGAGCAGCTGCAAGCCTTCGGCCTCGATCACGCGTTCCACCACGGATTGGCAATAGATGCGCTGCGCCTCGTTGCGCGGCATGAACATATGGCCCACGGCGTAATGGCCCGCCTCCGGGAGCGAAATGCGCAGCGGCCCGCACACCACTTTGAGAAACTCGTGGGGAATCTGCACAAGGATGCCAGCACCGTCGCCCGCGAGCGGGTCGGCGCCAACGGCCCCGCGATGGGTCAAGTTCTCGAGGATCTGCAGACCGTGCTCGACGATCGTGTGACTCGGCTGCGCCTTCAGATCGGCGACAAAGCCTACGCCGCAGGCATCGTGTTCCCGCTTCGGATCGTAGAGTCCTTGCGCCGGCGGCGCCGATGCGGGCCCCGTAAACTCGTGGCTTGAACCTTGTTGATTGACTGACATCGCACGCAAACCCGCTAAGGCGCAGTTTGTCTCCAAAAGA
Organism: uncultured Alphaproteobacteria bacterium; assembly: GCA_963757555.1. GTDB lineage: Bacteria > Pseudomonadota > Alphaproteobacteria > Rhizobiales > Methyloligellaceae > Methyloceanibacter. Next base: position 219,654 of record CAVWRU010000009.1, on the reverse strand, counting down.
GCATAGGCCAATTCAGACTAAGAACAACGCAGAGCTGCCGTTCGAGAGCCTAGCCTCGTCTCGAACAACACGGCGTTAAGGACGAGAATGGACTCCGGGACCCGAGCGCCAGCCTTGAGCTTCCGGCTGAAGCTTCAGCCACAAAGGTCAGCAAGCCTGTCCTATTCGTCCTCAAAATGACAGAATTCCGGTGGGCGCACAAGCGGGATTAAGCCTGCGAAGCGCGACCGCGCTTCAGGAAAGCCAAGCAATTCCAACACTCCAGGAAAAAGGGCGCCCCCGGCTCTCGAAGGCGCCCTTCGACGCGAATCGTCATGCCCGGACTTGATCCGGGCATCCATGCCGTGACGGCCGAGCGAGTTTCGACGCCAGTGGAATGGATTGTCGGGTCAAGCCCGGCAATGACGACACTTCCAGGAACGATCCTGCTTACGCAGCCTTGCTATCGATGACTCTGGGCTTGTCGCTCTTGGTCTCGATCGGAATGGTGCGCGGCTTCATCGCCTCGGGCAGCTCGCGTACGAGATCGACGTGCAGCAAGCCGTTCTCGAGGCTCGCGCCCTTGACCACGACGTGGTCGGCAAGCTGGAACCTGCGCTCGAAGCTGCGCCCGGCGATGCCGCGATGCAGGAAGGTCGTCTGCTCGACCTCTGCCTGCTTCTCGCCACGAATTGAGAGCGTGTTCTCATTGACCTCGATGGTCATGTCCTTCTCGCCGAAGCCGGCCACCGCCATGCTGATGCGATACTCGTTCTCGCCGACGCGCTCGATGTTGTAGGGTGGGTAGCTTGGGGTGTCGCCTTCGAAGGCGCCGAGCGTATCGAGTAGCGAGCCAAGCCGGTCGAAGCCGATGGTCGAGCGATAAAGTGGGGTAAGATCAAAGTGCCTCATGTCACATCCTCCTTGAGAAGCGATATGTTGAAGCCCGCTCGTGCTTGAGCCGGGCTTTGTTGTAGCGCGCAAGCCTTGAGGCCTTGCGCGGCCAAGATATGGGAAGCGATGCCTAGCCCGTCAAGAGTGCGTAATCGCATGATTCAGAACAATAAAATCGATTTGCCAGGGCGCGGAAGAAAGAGCGCAATATCGCTTCGCCGCTGTCTCCGCGGCAGAGTGTTGCTATAAGGAAAAAAGCACGACTCACGGACTCGTCATGGAGCTGATTGGAACGCCGAAGAACCCCGTCCCGCTTGGCGGGTCGGTGGGATATCTCAAGGGCAAGGGCGGCGTGCCCTTGCGTTTCGCGCGCTGGCGCTCGGCGCTCAAGCAGCGGCACGGCACGGTCTGCGTCTTCACGGGGCGCGCCGAATTCATCGAGAAATATTTCGAGGTGGTGGGCGAGCTCAGGCGCCGGGGCTTCGCCGTCGCCGTGCTCGATTGGCGGGGGCAGGGCGGTTCTGGCCGGCTGCTCAGGAACACCGTGAAGGGGCACGTCAAGAGCTTCGCCGACTATGAGGACGACGTTGCCCGCTTCATGAACGAGGTGGCGCTGCCCGACTGCCCGCCGCCTTATTACGCGCTGGCTCATTCCATGGGGGCGACGGTGCTGCTCAAAGCCGCGACCATGCGCGGATGCTGGTTCTCGCGCATGGTGATGACGGCGCCGTTGCTCAAGATCGCCGGGCTGCCGATGCCGCCGGGCGCCGTGTCGGCGCTGACCACCGGCATCTCGCTCGCGGGCTTTGGCAGGCTCGCGGTGCCTGGCGGCATGAAGGAGTATGTCGCCAACCAAACATTCGAGGGCAACCCGCTGACCGGCGACCATGAGCGTTTCCTGCGCAATCTGTCGGTGGCGAACGCGGCCCCGGCGCTCGCCGTCGGATCGCCGACCATCGGCTGGCTGCGGAGCGCACTCTCCGCCATGGCGAGCATCGAGAGCGACAGGTTTCCGGACCGGCTGAGGGTGCCGGTGCTGATGCTCGCCGCCGGCGACGACCATATCGTGTCGAGCAAGGCGATCGAGGAGTTCGCCGACAGGCTGAAGGTCGGCACGCAATATCTGCTTCGAGGGTCGCGTCACGAAATTCTGCAAGAGCGCGACCTGATCCGCGAACAGTTCTGGGCGGCGTTCGATGCCTTCGTGCCGGGCGCGGTCACGAGCAAGCTCGGCGAATCCGCCGTCGCCTAGCTAGCCGGAAAGAATCTTCACCGCCTGCTCGTGGAGGCGCGGGTCGCCGGCAGCGAGGATGCGGCCGCCTCGGCGCGGGTCGCCGCCCTTCCAGGTCGTGACCACGCCGCCGGCGCGCTCGACGATCGGAATGAGCGGCAGGATGTCGAAATCCTTGAGCCCGGCTTCGACCACGAGGTCGATCTGGCCAAGAGCGAGCAGGCAGTAGTTGTAGCAGTCGCCGCCGAAGCGCCTGAGCCGCACCGAAGCTGCGATCGCGGCGAAGCGCGACTGCTCCTCTTGGCTCTCGAACAGGTCTGGGCTCGAGGCGGTGAGCAGAGCTTCGCTCAAGTTTGCGCAAGGCCGGGTATGGATTGTTTGCTCGATGCCGCTCGAGTGGCGGAAGTAGCTTTGCGTCTCCCCGCTCCAGAAGCGCTCGCCGGTGAAGGGCTGGTTCATGAGGCCGAGCAGCGGCACGCCGTTGCGCACGAGCCCAATCAGCGTGCCCCATAGCGGCTGGCCGACGATGAAGGCGCGGGTGCCATCGATCGGATCGATGATCCAGCAATAGTTGGCTTCCGTTCCGGACGATCCGAATTCCTCGCCGACGATGCCATGGGCCGGGTGGGTCGCTGCAAGAGCGTCCCTGATGGCGGTCTCGGCGGCAAGATCGGCGGCGGTGACCGGATCGAACAAAGCGCCGCCTTTGTGATCAACCGCGAGGGCTGACCGAAAATGCGGCAATATGACCGCGCCGGACTGGTCGGCAAGCGCGTGGGCCGTGGCGAGGAGGTCGTCGAAGGCGAGGTCGGCGGGCACGGCGTCCCTTACGGGGTTTTCCCCTTTGGATTTAAGCGTCAAATGAGCTTTGAAATGGTCTGCAACCCGGGCAAATCGAGGGTCCGCCACGAATTTTGTGATGGAATTGCATCAGTGTTTCGCAAATGCCGCGGCAAAGCGAGACTCGTACCTTGCATTTTGTGCATCGCAATGACATATTGTTGCAACGCGGCATGACCCTCCTGTTGTGCCGCTGCCCTCCTTGGGCGTTTCCTCCCTAGACTTGGGCCGTTCGGATCCTTTCGAACGGCCCCTTTTTTTGCCCGAAGATTGGTTACTCCGCGGCCGCGCGCGGCACGGCAATTTCCGGAACGGAGGCCATCAGCGCCCGCACCGTTCCTTCCAAATCGCGTTTTATCCGCTCAAATCCCGACGATTTGTCGAAGGTGGTTTCGTGCATATAGAGCGCGCGGTTGATCTCGACCTGAAGGGCATGCAGACCGGTATGCGGCCGGCCGTAATGCTCGGTGATGTAGCCGCCGGCATAAGGCTTGTTCAGCGCCACCACATAGCCTTGCGCCTTCAGCGCCAGCGCCGCGGCGCGGGTCAGTTCACCGCTGCATGACGTGCCGTAGCGGTCGCCGAGCACGAAATCAGGCCTGGAGCCGCCCTGGTCGGCGATCGGGTTCGACGGCATGGAGTGGCAGTCGACGAGCACGGCAAGCCCGAAGGCCGCCCTTGCGTCGGCAAGCAGGCCTTTCAGCGTCTCGTGGTAGGGCGTGTAGAGCCGATTGATGCGCTCGAGTGCCGCAACCAGCGTCAACGGCTCCCGGTAGATCTCGTCGGCTTCGGACACGATGCGGGCAATGGTGCCGAGGCCGCCCACGACGCGCACCGATTGGGTGTTGGCGTAGTGCGGAAGGCCGTCGCGGATCAACGCCGGGTCGAGCTCGTAGGGCTCGCGGTTGACGTCGAGATAGGCGCGCGGGAAATGGGCATAGAGCAAGGGTGCGCCGAGCGCGCTGACAAAGCCGAACAGCTCCTCGACATAGGCGTCTTCGGAGCGGCGGAGCGTGAGGGCGTCGAGCTTGGAGCTCGCCAGGAATGCTCGTGGATAGATGCGGCCGCTATGGGGGGAATTGAACACCAGGGGTGCGGCAAGCTCTGCCGGCTTCGCCACCGCAAAGGGCGGGGAAAGCTCGCTCTCTATCGCCTCAACCTCGCTTTTGCTCATCAACTCAACCTTGTCCTGAGCAGGGCGGCCAAGGCCGCCGGCCGAGAATCGTCTGTAAACTCTGCCAATGAGAGTTGAACCTGTCCAGGCGTGTTCTGCCTTGTGCGGAACCCAATAAGACGCGATGATTTGGCTCTCATGGTGGCGGGGCTGACGGGCTGGACGAGACCCAGGCAAGCGGTCGTTTACCAAGTTCATGTAGGGCGTAGCCTGAAGAGGGGGAAGAGGGATGGTGGCCAACGATCCGGACGCACGCTGCGTTCAGCGTATTCTCCTCGCCGAGGACGACGAGGACATGCGCCGCTTCCTGGTGAGGGCGCTCACCAAGGCTGGCTACGACGTCGTGTCCTTCGGCAACGGGCTTGAGGCCTACGAGCGCCTCAAGGAGGAACCCTTCACCCTGCTGCTCACCGACATCGTGATGCCGGAGATGGATGGCATCGAGCTTGCGCGGCGCGCAAGCGAGCTCGACCCGGATTTGAAGATCATGTTCATTACCGGCTTCGCCGCGGTCGCGCTCAATCCCGACAATCATGCGCCCAAGGACGCCAAGATCCTGTCCAAGCCATTCCATCTGCGCGATCTCGTCGACGAGGTTGAGCGTCTTCTCGCCGCCTGATCTTCGGCGCTTGCCCGGGTTGCCTTTGTGGGGCCTCACCCGATATAGAAGCCGTCCTGAGACGGTCGGGCGCGTAGCTCAGCGGTATGAGCACTGCGTTGACATCGCAGGGGTCACTGGTTCGATCCCAGTCGCGCCCACCATCTCTTCAAGGCTTTGCGGGAATCCAAGCTTCGGCACTAGCACGCTATTAGCACGCACAGGGTTGAACACGTGGTCAGGGAGAATTGCGTTAAACTCCCTTTTCAATTCTAAAAAATAAGCATCGATAGCTTGTACGGCCTGACCTAGATGGTTCGGACGAAACCTTGCGTATCGCTCGGTCGTCCGAGCCACCCCGCTTTTGTGACCCATAAACCCTTTGGCCTCCCATTCCGGTACTCCTCGCGCGCGAAGCTCTGTGCCCATCGTGTGGCGGAGACAATAGGGGCTTACGTTTTTGAGTCCGGCGTCGGCGACGGCCTTCCGAAAAGATTTCTTGATCGAGGCGACAGGGTTGCCGCCATAGAGAACGTGGCGAGTTCCGTCGCACGTCTGTAACCAGGGCAATAGCGTCTCAGTGATCGGAACCACCGGTCTATACTTCTTGGTCTGTTTGCGGCCTTCCGGATTGAGCTTAATTCGCCGCCTTTTTGTATCGACCTGCGTCGGTCTAAGGTCTAGAACCGCGTCCGGCCGAGCGAGAGTGTTCAAGCTGATCATGCAAAACCTCAACAAGTGAGGCACTGTTGCCGCTGATGCGAGCAGCCTTGCCACTTCATCCATGTCGAGTGTCCGGAACCGCTCAGCTTCGTCCCCAAGGTCGCGCTCAACGTCGACAATGAAGGGAACCGACACAAGCTCCCCCCGCTTCCATGCCCACCTCAAAGCCGCTCGCCCAACAGAAAGCACCCGCGAGATGTATGAGGGCTTGTAGCCACTGGCCCGGTGTGCCGCGATGAAAGCCTCTACGCTATGTGGCGTGAGGTCTGAAACCGTCGCCCCTGGAAAATTATTGGACCACTTCAACAACGCGAAGCGCGCCTGCTCAGCACTTGGGATCGTCTTAGCGTGATTTTCCCAATAGCGGATCAAGATTGCGTCCAACAACACTGCATCAGCCTGGGCACCAGCCAACGTTTCGTGTTTCGCTACATATCCCGCAAGCTTGATTTTCGCGTTTTCAAAGTCGCCTGTACGGAGCGATGCACGGCGTGTTTGTCGAGTTTTTGGATCGAACCAGCAAGCGCACCAATTCGGGCTGTTTGGCCGCTTATCGAGGAACCATTTCCCGATCCTAAAATGCTGTCGCATGGCGTAACTTCGTTCTCCCGCTCGTAAAGCCAGTCTTCGCGATATTTCCACCGACCACCGATAAGTTTCGCTTTCAACTCGCCCCGCTTGCGCAACCTCTGAACCGTATAAACAGAAACGCCCAATCGCTCAGCGACGGCACGTTCAGTTTTCCACGCAGGCAAACGGATGATTTCGGCGGTCAAGTCGGACATACGCTGCATTAGCGCTGATTTGCAGATTTTTGCGCAGCCGCGCACGCTCGTTTATCCACGCAATCCAAAGAAAACTGCTACCGCCATTGTTGGCGCATGACAGGTTGCATCTCGTTCAACTTGCAACCTGCGACAACTCACGCACAATGTTAGCGAAACGGTGCCTTCCTTTGATTCTGCGATGTGGAGAAAGCGCCTAGCGAATTTGACTGGATCGCCGCTTGAAACGCGACCTCCTCCATTCGCAGTGTCCAGACGTTATGCACCGCCCGGGCTTCATACGACTGCGACAAGGTGCGGACCCGGCCCGCAAATCTAGAATGCTGTGCGCAAACTGGGCAACCACATTCTTCCAGTGCCTCGCGATGCGTTGCGGTGATCCGAGGTCGAGAATAACGAGCGCGAACCTTACGGGAGACAATACGTTCGGCGAGGCCAGGGAGAAAAATTGTTCCAAAACCAGCCGCGCGTCTCCACGCAAGTGAATTGACAGTGTCTGCCCCAAATACAAGCAGAGCAATTGCAGTTGTTGTTGAACCTGCGCCAAAAACGTGAAGGTGCGAAAGAGGAAGTTCCTTTTTGCAGATGGAAATAGCGTCCGCGACGAATGCATCTCCCGACCCTATGGAGCCATTCGCTCGCTTGTAGCGAAATTGCTTGGTGATGTGACCACGAATGAAAGGCACCATTCCGCCGAGCGCGATGACCGCAGGTTGCCTAATACGCTCTTGTACGGCACGACAGGCGGCCGCGATTTCATCCAACGTGTGCCCATGGATCACAGGCACCAGATTTTTATCACCGAACAGACAAAGCATCCGATCAAGATTCGAGAGTGTGACGTGCCACTTTTGTGCGCGTCGTCGATTATTGTCCTTCGCATTAGGCGGAAGATCGAGGGTGGCATACAGATCCGCGCCAAGGCTGCTGTAAATAGTGACCAACTCATCGATCGTCAGAGTAGGGTACTGTCCTGAACCCAACGAAAAGCCCCCTGAGTCCATCATGCCGGCAATGGCTCTGCTGTTGGAGCGGGGGTCGTCGCCCTCGAAAACTCATACTTGAGCCAAACAACGGTCTCTTGAGTGAGATTGGGTCACAGTGTTTAGAATGAAAGGAGGCAAAACATGACGCGGATTTTACTGCTCGCGACGGTTTCGCTTGCCGCAACTACGCTACCGTCACCAGCACAAACTCCGAACGGACCTGTGCAAGGCGCGGTGCAAGGGACAGTCAAAGGCACCGCAACGGTTGGCCAGGGGTTGGTGCAGGGTACCGGACAAGCCGGCCAGGGTATCGCCCAGGGATCTGCCAGCGTAGCGAGAGGTGCTGGACAGGCCACGGTCGGAGTTGCAAGGGGCGCTGGCACGGTGGCCACCAAGACCGGCAAGGGTGCTTGGTGCATTATTACGCTGGGTTACGGCTGCTAAGGCAGTTCACATTGTTCCGACCGTGAGGATCGCGTTTCCACAACGCGAAGCCCTCCATATGGCATTTCAGCGACATCGAAGGGGCCGGGTCTAATATCCGCTTCCGGGCTCCTTTCGGACGTTAGCGCGAAGGTGCTCAACTCGACCGAAGATGCTCACATAAAAAGCATGAGCACCTTCGGTAGCCAGCGCAGCCACGCCGGTGTTCCCCGGAACCCTTCGCATTCATCTCCTCGACTTCAACGTAGTAGCCAGTGATAGCTGCAGCACTGCGCGCTCGACGATCTTGTCAGTCTCTGGTTGACCTACCGAGATGGCCTCAGAAATCTCAGCGTACTCAAGACGCTAAGTCCTTGGCGTGCTTATGGAAATGTCGAGTTATTCTGCGAGTTTTCTGTCAGTGAGCCCTAATTCGGCTGGGTTCGTAAGCCTAGTAGGTATCCGTTACCTCGTTATCGGTGCAAGTGAAGCTCAAACGACTGCGGGCTTCCGAAGGTGCTCAACTCCGACGAAAATGCTACGGAGTGCGAAGACGCTCTACGGACAAAAAAAGGAAGCCTGAGAACCCCCAGGCTTCCCCACGTTTTTTTCCCTCGTTCGTCGCGCAAATTCCAAGCGTGAGGTCATCCCTCAACCGTGGCAAATCTCGGGCAGTCCCGGGACGTGCACCAAATTAAAATCCGCGGTTACCGGAATGTCACCCCTACTCGATTTTGCGGTTGGGCAAAAAAAAGCGCCCAACCACTTGATGCGGTTGGGGCACTCAGAAGCGCATTTTGCGCGATGCGCCGGGAGGGAAAGTCCGGCGCAAAACGGGTAACGTCACGGCTAGACGGGGGGCACTAGACAAAAGGCGTCACCCGAGACCCTAGATTAGTCAGCGCGAGTGTCACATTCAAGGGGGGCCGCGTGCGGCTTATTCGCTTACGCAACCTTGGCGCATGATGCCAGCGTGAAACGCCCTTAGCCGTTTGCTTTTATCAATTGCCCGTAAGCCCCCAGCGCGCATCGCCTCGGACCTTTTAGCGGGCTTCTCAAGGCGGCGTGCGCGGCGTTAGAGTGAGCCTGAGAAGATGGAGGGCGCGATGCGGCTGGCCCTTCTCACGACGCCGTGCACTCACTCATCCTCGACGGGCAACGCTACTCGCTAGAGATAAAATGCCAAGCGGGTTTGTAAATGCTCTCGATAGGGCGAGATCAGTCGCCCTCGTCTTTTCGCTCCAGCGACCAGTGAGCATTGGCGATAGACCTCCCTCGGAGGCATCGCAAAAAACCTCCTGAAATCTAAAATCAGTTTTACAACTCCCTCTTTCGTCGTCTATTTCATGATCGAGGGCATCGTGAAGACCATTTTTGCGCTCGCCATCAGGCCATTTCCGAATTGGGGCTGGGTGCTCGCCAGCGGCCTCGTCGGCATCGCACTTTCGCTCTATCTTTGGTCCAATCTTTCGACTGCTTCCGAGTGGTTGCTGGGTTTGCTATTCGGCATTCTGCTCATTGTCGAAGGTGCCGCGCTCACGTCTCTTGCCTGGCGCGTTCGCCGGGAGATTTGATCGACCTTGGTGCGGCCGCTTTTGTCCCTCTCCCACTAAGAGTGAGGGTGACATGAAACGCACGATACTCGAAGCGTTTGAGCGCTGGAAAGGCGCACTGATTGAGCTGGACAAGCAAACGACCAAGGATGCACGTCACCGCGCTCATGCGCGTGTTACGAGTATGGAGGACCTAATTGCCGAGACACCCGCCGACGACATCGAGTGCCTTGGCATCAAGCTGGCGCTGTACGTCTATATAAGCGGCGTCGATCCTGAGACGGCTGACAGCGCCGTCGAACAAGTCTTGTCAGCCTACAAGGATTGCGTTCGTGTTCTCGGTCGCGACCCTTTGGCTGAGATCAGAAACCTGATGCCAGCCAGTCAGCAGAGCGTGTAATGACGACGCCACACGGCAGTACAGGTCGCCGACGCCGTCGAACTTCTTGCCCTGGTGAAAATTCCGCGACCCGACTTCAACCTTAACAGCATGGAAAGAAGTTCGGCTCGACACTAGCCCCTCGTAGGGGGGCAGTCGTGAGGTTCCTCATCCCAGCCTTGGCGCTGGCGCTTCTTGTTCTAGGCGTTCTTGGCTGGTGCAGTGGGTATGCGAAGGACGCAAAGGGCCAGCTGCGCTGTGAAGGAGCGGGGGCTGTTGTCATCAATGTTGACGGCAAGGACTACGCGGTCAATGCCATGGCGAGCAAGCGCTACCCTCCCGTTGAGCGCATCTGGAACAGCGCCACTCACCCAGACACCAACATAGACCGCATTCTCGACCGTGGATTGACCCTATGCGATTGGTGAGTAGACCGAAGGTGATCTTCAATGTGCAAAGTGCTTAGAATTACTGTCAGGACGGCGACAATCGGCGTCGCTGCCCTTTCGCTTACTGCTCCCGCGCATGCGGGAAATGGTTCTGCAGTAGGCGCCGGGCTCGTAGGATTTGGGGTCGGCGCTATTCTTGGAAGCGCACTCACACCGCAAACTGTATATGTCGCTCCACCACCGCCGCCGGTTTATTATGCGCCGCCACCGCCGCCGGTCTACTACGGGACGGTGGTCTATGGACCTCCCTATAGGTACGGCTATTACCGATACCGTCACCGTTAGCCCGCCTCGCTGGCCTCGTAGTTAAGGGAGATAGCAGCTTGCCAATTCGGTCTTGCTCGAATGGATATGCAGTGTCCAGCCGGGCTCCATCGGCGTACCAGCTTTTCTCATGCCGCGGACAGCGCGGACAAACTCGTGGCAAAGGCTTACGGCGGCGGCCTGCGTGGTGATTTTTGGATCGACAACCATAATGTTCGGTTTTGAAAAGGAGCACCTCTGCCAGGGATCAATCAGATCACAAACGTCGGGGGCGGACATAGTCGACGACACGCGTCGAGCTTCCGAGATTTGATCCGCGCTCGTAGGCGGCGACAGTCGGGCTGGCACAGGCTTGTCGGTAACTACCAACCGCGTAACCAGCAAGATGCCGCCAGCGATCAGAACGAGCGCTGCCAGAGTTTTCGTCATGGCACGCTCCTCGTGTGCTATATCAAAAAGTTGGCGAGGTGCGCGAGCCATATGGAAGTGCAGCTGAAGCACTCTGCTTTTGGGCTCCCTTCAGTCCTCTATCGCAGGCGCTCAATTTCACCGAAGAAGCTCACGCAAAAACGATGAGCATCTTCGGGGCCGATGAGCATCTTGAGGGCTAACGTCAGTGTCCGCTCCGCTCTCTGAGGAGGGGGATTGCTCAGCAATGGGGCATTGGGAGCAGGCTGTGGCAACACGACCCGCAGGCCACACATAAAACCGCCAAGCAAGTGTGCAACGTCACGCTCTCATGAGAGAAACGGCAGAGCTTGATCGACTGCTCACACAAGTCATTTGTCGGATCGCCAGTATTATCCGCCTAAGCCACACCGCAGCGATTTCAGAGAGCAAGGCCGAACAAGAACTTAAACAGGCCGTAGCAGTTCGCGCCGAAGCTCATGCGGCAGATCGATGGTCAAGAATTTGCCTTTGACGTTTAGGACACGGCTGGACCCGCGCGCTCAGAGCGCGATTGCGCGACCTAAGACTTAAACAAAAGATCGCCGCTTTGATCGGCTACCATAACTTAAGACGGGGGTACCGTAGCTCAGAGATTGGAGTACCTTCGATGTGTGACTACAGCTTAGAGCTTGTCGCGTCCCGTCCCGCTAAGGTGGGCGACAAACTAGTATCGGCGGGCTTCCCGCACACGATTACGCGCGGCTTTGTCTCGGTGGATGACCCTAACGTCGCTATTTGTGTGCTTCCTGGCACCGAGCTTGCCTTCGAGAAGGAGGTGCGATGTGAGACAGGCATTCTCTTCGCGTGGAGGCTCGGGCACAAGGTGGCGAGGTTTCGACGGGTCAACAAAGGCCGGTCAAACATCCATCATGACGCCCTTGAGTTCCCTGATGGGAGGATCATGCTACTTACGCAGTTATGCAAAGGTCAGCCCGCCACTGTGCTGCAATTACCGGTCACCTCGCTTGTGACCGCAAACGAAGCGCAGAGACACGGTTCGCTGGTGGCGTAGCCGGTCATTAAAGGGCGCGTGGTGCGGGCGGTTTGGGCCATCGTGTCACACGACGCGATGTTCATGTTAGCGTCGCATGCGGTGTGGTAAACTGACCCCGCGGCTACATCGCTAGTGCCCCCCGTCTAGCCGAAGATGTGGCCGCTTTCGTGCCGGTTCCCTCCCGGCACGCGCGCAAAAAGCGCTTCTGGCGTCCGATCAGTCCAACTTGAGCGGACGCTTTTTTTCTGGCGTCACTATGTTCGCCTTTTCACGATTTATTTCAGCAACCGACGTCTCGGACCTGCGCACTTTTCCTGCGTGCCGACGAGTTTATGACGCGCATAAGACGGCTTAGCGACCTCGATGGCCAAGCGAAATTCCCAGGCTGCGCGCCTTTTGCCGCAAAGCTCCAGGGGTGCGCTTCAGTGCTTTCGAAATATCTTTGACGGGAGTTTTGCTTTTCGAATGCTTCCTCAGTTCCCTCTCGTCCTGCTTGGACCACTCCCGACGTACAACACGCTTCATGTTCCTATCAGCGCGCTTAGCCATTCTTCACTCCTTTACATGGCAATTGCGGGTAGAAGACATCTATCATTAGGCGTCTCCCTCTTCTATGCAGCGCCAGCCGCCCTTTACTGGTCGGGCGAGAGTAAGACAAAAAATGGCGAGATCGAAACTGACGCGGTTGTTACCACTGACCAAGTGGACGGTAAGCCCGGTGAATATCTGCGTCGTGCTATTGAGTGCGCCCGCCTTTCACAAACGCTTCCCAATGCACGAGCGCGGGAGACGCTCGCCGCGATGTCAAAGCTGTGGGTCAAACTGGCGGCTGATATAAAGAGGGTTGGACGACAACGGAGGAGCCAAAACGTTGAAACCAACATGCTTGCTGGTGGGTGTCACCTTTTTACCATTTATAAGCATGACCCCGGCTTCGGCTGCATCGAGCGAAATCGAATATTTCTGCTTTCAGCAGGCGGAGCAGGCCACACTTCCGCACCGGCGAGGCGCGTGGGAAGCCTTCATGGCTAACTGCATAGCTGACCTCACGCCGACGCCAACCAAAAAGCGCAAGTACGGCAATTATTGAGGAGTTTCCGCCGTACTGCGTTCCTCGTTGCGCGGTTGCGAACGAATGCTCTCAGATTGGGAACGTCTTCGCTGCTATGAGGTTTGGGCGAGCGGAAGCCCCGGCCCGCACTACGCAGTTGCGCCCGGGACTTCCAGGTAGAGAAGTGGGCTGACCCTCTGTCCCAGCGAGGTCAGCCCTCTATTTTTATCAAACAGGGCATTGCACTTGGATGACACAGACATGATCCGAAGTCCGGAAAACTCGATCAACCGCGTGGTGCACCAATATGACAGGGAGGGGATCAAGTCATGCTGACAGGCGAGAAGCCCCGCAGGGGGGTAACGGGGCTTCTCTTCTGGTTCCTCGAAACCACGGTCCTGGGGGGAGGGACCGATCTTGGTTCCGTAGTGAACCATGGCCCCCAGGGAAGGGACCGATGGTGACGTGGGACTAACCGTCACTACGGGTGAGCCTAACAGCTGAGAATTCGAGATCAACCCCTCGGGGAAAAAAGAAGGCTCCGGTAATGGCGTACCCCCTTTGCCGGAGCCTAAAAAGGGAGAGCCAGCAGACGGACTTAGCGGCTCATCCCAAAGCAATGGTTGAGCCGAAAAGCGGCAAAACGAAGGTTGCCTGCGACGTCACCGGCGTTAGGCGCGAGCCTCAGAACACGAGTATCGGCAAAAGAAAAGGGGCCTCGCAGAGTGCTGCCCCTTCTCAAGCCAAATCGTGGGGATACGCAGTTATGTACCAAACGGAACGCTACTGAAATCGCATGTCTAACGCGACGCTACTAAGTCCATAATGTGGGAGCAGCGGCGTCAAGACCCAGGGCCTCACCCGTCAGCGGAGCCAGCACGGATCTGCAGCTGTGCTGGCTTTCATCGAGCCGTCAAAGGTTGCCGGGGGCCCTTTGTGTTGCCGTGGTGGTCTGGAGATCAACCTGTAAGGCCAGCTCCTCAACCTCTTCGGCCAGCAGCGGGAGACCCGCAGAGGCTAACAGCTTCATCGCCTCCATCAACTTCTCGTAGGCCGCCGCCCGCATCTCCTTGTTTGTCATCTCTTTGCTCCTTCTCTTCGTTTGGAGCCGCTGAGCAGCGTGCCCTTGCTGCCGTGAAGGTGGAGTTAAGACGACTATGCCCTGCCCAAAATCGCGAGCGGGTCGATGAGCGGGTTTTAAGGAGCAGGAAGCGTACAAAGCTCACTGCGGGCACCGGCTTGTAGACTGCGGGCTGGCGGCATATCTGGACGTCAAAGTTCCTTTCGGCAGAGGTTGAGGTCATGGCTACGTGGAGTAGGGCATCCGTTCAGCACTTCGAGGAGCAGGAGCGAACGGTGCGCCGGGATTTTTGGACCGCACTCAAGCAATTCGCCGGACGGTTTCCGTTCGCGGAGGACTTGGTGGCGGCTTACTACTGTGCCCTCGATCCGGCGACCCCAATGCGAGTGCGCGGTATCCTGCTTGCAGCGCTTGCCTACTTCATCGTTCGATGGCGCTATCGACCCCTGACATGGCTTTGGCGCGGTCTTGCGTTTACCGATGATGCAGCTGTGCTCACCGCTGTATTTGGGCTCGCCTCATACATCAAGCCTATCCATCGCACGGCAGCGGCGAGAGCGCTGGGTAAAGAAATAAACAACACCTGACGCCACATCTGTAGTTGCCGGTTACAGCTGCTAACAACGCGGATAAAGAGCCGCAAGCTCCTTACCGCGAAGATAGATGACCTTTTGCGTTAGCCCACCGCGCTTTTTGATCCAAGTGCGCACCGCCGCGGGATAGGAAGCGGTGACAGTACGAGTGGCCTCCGAGGCGCGCATCGTCTGACCGGTGCGGGGGTAGTACCATCGCGGAGCATGGAAGCCGAGCACCGCCGGTCGTGTGATGCAGATACGATTACGTGGGATCGTGCTCAGCACGAGGGTGCAAGCAGAGAGGCAAGGCCCGTCGATGACGACCCGCTCCCCGGACTGCCGGACGCGGGCAAACGCCGCAAGATAAGCGTCTACCGCTCCGCCGCGGCTCGATAGAATGCGCACGTCCGCCTGTGCGGTGAATACCGAAAACAGGGCCGACACAACAACAACAAAGACAACAGTAAGGGTGATGCGTCGTGGCAGTAAAATGTGAGGGATCATTGATTTCACCTTGAGCAAGGCCCAGCATTTGGTACTCACAGCTGCGGGGCGTTGGGTGAAGCTGCTGGGCCAGGAGGCCCTTCTGGACCTGGAGGCCCTGATGGACCGGAAGCTCCTTCTGGACCGGCAGGACCTGTTGGACCATGAGGACCCGCTTCTCCCCTCTCGCCCTTTTCCCCTGGGTTGCCTTTTTCTCCCTTATCGCCTTTGTCTCCCTTTAATCCCTGAGGCCCAGCGGGGCCCGGTACCCCATGCGGACCGGCTTCTCCTCGCGGCGGAGTTTTGGCGAGTTTCGCTGAACTCACGAGCGTGGGATCGGTCAAGATTGCTGCCGGTGTAACGCCCGGCCATCCCCGCTACCGAAGGTGCCCAACTCTAGCGAAGATGCTCACACAAAAAGCAGGAGCACCTTCGAAAGCGATGAGCATCTTGGGTCATCGAGCACAGAACAGAAACCTCTCCCTGCAACACAGTGCTCTTTGGTTCATTGAACCAGCGAACGGGAATGTTGGGAGCACATTAGTGGCGCAAACGCAGATTAGCGGCGCGGTCACATCTTGAAAAATCAATGGGTTGCGCCAGGAGACCCGCGTTGACATCGCAGGGGTCACTGGTTCGATCCCAGTCGCGCCCACCACTCCTCCCAGATTGCTAATAGGGCAATATTGATGCCTGCACTTCCTCCGCTGACATGCCCGAAGTGTGGTTGCTCGATGGTTGAGCATCTCGACAAAGTGTCGAAGGCGCGACGATTTGATGATTGCTCCGCCGCTGTGAAAAATGTGGGATCGCAGCATCAAATGCGAAAGGTTTGAAGGGGGTAACCTACATTCATCGTGATCCATTGGAGAATATTCCAATTGAGAGCCGCGAGGGAGCAAGGGAGGCTCTGGCAAGTGCACTCAATGTGCGAAATCAAGAGAGCAAGCTAACTAACTTCGGTTTCTCGACCTCCGAAGACGCCGTGACGTGGGTGGTGTTCGGCTATTTGCTGCGGTCTGGTGATCTGGTTGCTCCCTTGCGGCGGGCAAAGGTGATCGCTGACGCCAGTTTGCCCACAACTCCGGAACTCCTCTTGTGGGGAGTACCCATAGGGGGTGGTGTTCGTGGCGTCCAAATCCAAAGGCAGCTAAGCGATCTATGTGCCGCCCTCAACGAGGATCGGAACTCCCTTTCCGAGCCCGATGTGATCATCGATCTTGGAAACGCGGGGCTCATTTTTATCGAGGTCAACACCTCAGCGGCAACGACTGTAAGCCTAAGGAGTATCGCAATTGGTCGCGATACCAATCAACCTCTCAGGTGCGCTGGCAGTTTGACGAAGTAAGGGCATCGGGCTGCTACGAGTTGGCTCGCAATTGGTGTCTGTTGAAAGGACTAGACTAGCTGGCAAGAGGACCGCCACATTAGTCAATCTTGGCATAGAGAAGCTTTTCCGGGGCGAAGAGGGGGAGCGATTGGATCGCTTTGTGAGGGCGCTCGGAGTTGATGAGCGATCAGTCTTCAAGAAGGTCACGTGGCACGGCTTTTTCGGGCACGGTTTGAATAATAGACCGGCGTGGCTAGCAAATTTTCTCAAGATTAGGCGTTTGACTGAAGGCAATTAGCGGATCGCGCCACCGAAAGTATGTCACCGGTTTGAATTTGAGGCACCATGCTGTTAGGACACAATCTTTATAGGGAGAGCGCGTCTGGCTGCAGGAAATCGAATTTCGCCGCTGGAATTGCATGGCAGGAACTTGCGCCCGGTTGACAGGTCTTGCGGCCCTACTTATGGTCCGCCCGGCTCGACCCGAGGCTTCGTCTCTCGGCGGCCAATCTCCTTCACCGTTGCTTCAGGTGCTTCGCATGAAGATCAAGAATTCGCTCAGGGCCTTGCGCAAGCGCCATCGCAACAACCGCGTGGTGCGCCGGCGCGGGCGCCTCTACGTCATCAATAAGACCAACCGCCGATACAAGGCGCGGCAGGGCTAGGCTATTCGCTCGAGCGGACCATCCTATGCCTTTGACGGGACTTCTCGGCTGTCCTAGCGTCTTGGCCATGAGCCAGGGACGCGCCCCCGCGACGTTTTTGCTTCTCGCTTGCTTGGCGATGTCCGTCGCCTTCCCGCTTCCGGCGCGCGCGGCGGACGACCAGCTCGAGCCGGGATTGGGCGACATGCCCTCCGACGGCGGCGACGCCGAACAGGGACGAGAGCCGCCGGACGGCAAGGACCTCACCGGGCTGCCGCCCTCCTCGACGCCCAACAAGCAGGACCGGGCCGATATTCTCCGCGACGTACCGCTCGAGGACCCTGCGGTGCGCGCCGCGATGCTGAAGCAGCTCTACACTCGCCTCAGCGGCGCCCGCGACGCGGCGGCCGCCGAGCCGATCACCGAGGCGATCGAAGAGACCTGGCACCGCTCGGGCAGCGATACCATCGATCTGCTGATGTCCCGCGTCGATACTTTCGTGCTCCAGGCCGATCTCGACCTTGCCATGAAGGTGCTCGACGCCGTAACCGATCTTGACCCCAACAACGCCGAGGCCTGGCATCAGCGCGGGATCGTGCATTTGATGCAGAACGATACCGACCAGGCGTTGGCCGATCTGAAGCGAGCGCTTGCCATCGATCCTCACCACTACAAGGCGCTCCGCGACCTCGGCGCCGTGTTGCAGCAAACCGGTGACAAGAAGGGGGCGCTCGAGGCCTATCGCAAGGCGCTCGCGGTCAATCCCTTCCTCAATCAAGGCGAAGCGAGCGGAGGAGAAGCTCTCCCACGACATCGATGGCCGGGACATCTAGGTCCGCACGACGAGCGTTGAGGGACTAGGCCGCGTCCGGGCGCCGTTCTCGTCGACGAAGGCGATGCGGATCATGTTGGTCGCGCCCGGCGATCCCAGCGGCACGCCGGCGGTGATGATGACCCGTTGACCGGGATTCACGAACCCTTCGTCGAAGGCGATGCGGCAGGCCTTGCTCACCATGTCGTCGAGGTTGCCCGGGTCGCCGGTCATGCACCGACTGGATGCCCCAGACGAGCGCCAGCCGCCGCGCCGTCGCCTCGATCGGGCGTCAAGCCGATGATCGGGCGGCGGGCCGCTCGCGCGTGACACGCAAGGCCGTGGAGCCGGTCGCCGTGTAGCAGACGATCGCCGCCAGCTTGACCGTCTCGGCGATGGTGTGGGCAGCGGCCGCGATGGCGTCGGCGCCGGTCGGCTGCGGCGTCGTTGCGCTGGCATGCACGATGGCGTCGTAGCTCGGGTCGCTTTCGACCTCGATGGCGATCCGGTCCATCATCTGGATGGCCTCCAGCGGAAACTGGCCGATCGCCGATTCAGCCGACAGCATGACGGCGTCGGCGCCGTCGAACACGGCGGTTGCCACGTCGGACACCTCGGCGCGCGTCGGGCACCGGCGAGGAGATCATGCCTTCCAGCATCTGCGTGGCGACGACGACGGGCTTGCCGGCGGCGCGCGCCTTGCGGGTGATCTGCTTCTGCAGCCCGGGCACGCGCTCGACCGGCATCTCCACGCCGAGATCGCCGCGGGCGACCATGATGCCGTCGGCGGCCGCGATGATCGCGTCGAGATCGGACGATGGCCGAAGGCTTCTCGATCTTGGCCAGGATCGCCGCGCGGTCGCCGACGAGCTTGCGCAGCCTCGGCAATGTCGCTTGGCGCGCTGCACGAAGGAGAGCGCGACCCAATCGACGCCGAGCTTGAACGCATCGTCGAGATCGGCGCGGTCCTTGTCGGTCATCGCGGCCCACCGGAATGAGGTGTCGGGCAGGCTGATGCCCTTGCGGCTCGCGAGCAGCGCCGCCGACCAGCACCTCGGCAGCGATGCTGCACGTCGCTCTCCTCGACCACGCGCATGCGGATCTTGCCGTCGTCGAGCAGCATGCATGGCCCGGCTCGACCGCCTGCGAAGATCTGCGGATGCGGCAGGTACACGCGGCCGTGCCGCCGACCGGCTTCTCGGCGGACGAAGCTGAAGATGTCGCCCTCGTTGACGAATCGCGCCCGCTCGAACTTGCCGATGCGCAGCTTCGGCCCCTGCAGATCGGCCAGGATGCCGATCGGATGGGAGTCCGCTTGGCGACCCAGCGGACCGATGCGTGCAGCGCACGCGAGGCCTCGTGCGTGGCGTGGCTCATGTTGATGCGGAATACGTCGACGCCGGCCAGGAACAGGCGCTCGATCATCTCTCGTTGCAGAGAGGCCGGGCCCAAGGTTGCCACGACCTTGACCCGGCGGTTACGTCTCATTTCTCTTCGCTTCGCTCCTCAGGATCGGTGAGGCGGATGGTCCACTCGCGCTCTCGCCGGTGTCCACCTCGAAGAACCCGGTGCGCTTGTAGCCGCGCTTCAGGCAATCCTGGACGCCGCGGATCGCGAACGACTTGTCGTCGGTGCACATGAAATTTGTCCCGCCCCACTCCCCGCCGCGGTCGTAGTCGAGGGCGTGGATGTAGATAGAAGCGGCCGGTTACCGCCCCCTTCAGCAGTGTCTCGCAGGTCTGCGAGGCGATGTTCCACCAGCCTTCCGTCGCCCAGCCCTCGTCGTCGCGATAGCCGACGGCGACGCCGACCCGGCTCGAGGTGGAGTTGCACAGCTTGAGATCGGCGTGGGCGGGGACGGGGCGATGGCAAGTGCGGCGGCGGAGGCAAGCAGATAAAGAGCGCAACGCGCCCACGACCGTGGCGCGGCGGCGGAAACCCCCGGGCTATCCAAGCGGACGAGCCTCACTGTCTCAGGCCACGAATTACGGTTGAGATCGCCGAAAGTAGCACCGAATTAGTTGCGTTTGTCTGACTAGAGCGATCAATTATAAGGTCCTTTTACGCGAGGCGAAAGCTGGCGCCGACAATCCCGGGTAATTGCGTCACAACCTTGACTCCGCAAGCAGCCTTTCCGCTTCGGCAAAGTGAGCGGAGCCGA
The DNA here is from genome assembly GCA_963757555.1 of uncultured Alphaproteobacteria bacterium. Lineage (GTDB taxonomy): Bacteria > Pseudomonadota > Alphaproteobacteria > Rhizobiales > Methyloligellaceae > Methyloceanibacter. Next base: position 199,796 of record CAVWRU010000009.1, on the reverse strand, counting down.
GGATAAGACCCTCAGTCATCGTGTCAAGCACTATAAGAGGACAGCAGTGGAGCAGCGGCTTTCTCGGCTGCGGCAGGAGCAGACAGGAAGCGGCGCCCTATCGTCGCATGGCCGGGGATTGGGCGAGCGGCGTGCTCATCCTTTGCGACCACGCCGAGAATCCGATTCCCGCCGGTTATGGCACGCTTGGTCTCACCCCTGAGGATATCGGACGCCATATCGCCTACGATATCGGCGCCGCCGGCGTGGCCGAGCATCTGGCACGCGCGCTTCGGGCGCCGGCGCTGTTCACGCGCTACTCGCGGCTGCTGATCGATCCCAATCGCGGTCTCGACGACCCGACGCTCGTGATGCAGATTTCCGACGGGCGCGTCGTGCCGGGCAATGCCGGCATCGACGAAGCGGAAATCGAGGCGCGCATCGATCGCTATTATGCCCCGTATCACCATGCCATCGACGTTGCCATCGATGCGGCGATCGCGGCCGGCAAGCCGCCGGTGCTGCTCGCCATCCATAGCTTTACCCAGGCGTGGAAGAGCATGCCGCGGCCGTGGCACGTCGGCGTGCTGTGGGACAAGGACCCGAGGCTCGCCTGCGCGCTGCTCAGAGAATTGCAGGCGATCCCCAACGTCACCGTGGGCGACAACGTACCCTACAGCGGTCAGCTCAAGGGTGACACGCTCTACCAGCACGGCACCATGCGCGGCCTCGCGCATGCCCTCGTCGAGATCAGGCAAGATCTGATCCTCGGTGCCGAGGGGCAGGCCGAATGGGCTCTGCGGTTGGCCGAGGTGGTGCGCAAGGTGCTGGGGCGTGCCGATGCGGCCGCAAGCCTGCATGCCATCGAGCGCTATGGCTCGCACACTGACGGCGCCGCCGCCCAAGGCTCTGGATAAGCTGGATAAGATTACGCGCCGCGTTGCCTTGTGACAGGAGCGCCGCCTAAGCTCCGCGGCAGATCCAATCATCGATTTGAGGTTCGCCCGTGCAGCTCCAGAACTCAACCAAAGACCAGCTTCGTGCCATTGTCGCCCGCATCGAGCGGCTCGAGGAAGAGAAGGCGGCGCTCGCCGCTGATCTGCGGGAAGTCTACGCCGAGGCGAAGGGTAACGGCTTCGATGTCAAAGCGCTGAGATCGGTGATTCGGCTGCGCAAGCAGGATGAGAACAAGCGGCGCGAGGAAGAGGCTGTTCTCGTCACCTACCTCCACGCTCTCGGCATGGCCGAGGCGGAGGCCGCCTAACCGATCAGGCTAACGATCGGCCTGGGCGAGCCGGGTCGGGGCCGGCGGCGCCAATTCGGCATAGACGCTGCGCACCGCGGCACCGCTGAAGGTCTGGGCGGCGGCGAGACCCTGATAGCCCGAACTCTTGCGGAAGGTGGAGGCCAACGGGTGGTCCATGTCCTCGAACAGATAAGCGAGGTTCTTCTGCTCGGGATGGGTGAGGTGGGCGACCAGGTGATTGTAGGTGATGGAAATGTTGGTCATCAGCCCGGCGATCTCGAAGGGGACGTAGCTCGACTCTTCGGGATGGTCATCGTCGGCCTCAGGCGCACCGACCACTTCGGCGCTCTGATAGAGCGGGGCGTTCGGCGCGCTCAGAACCGGCTTCGACTGCGGCAGCTCTCCACCGGCATTGGCATAGACGAAGCGTTTCCGGGCCGGCAGCGGCGCGGCTTGCTCTGGAAGCGGGCTCGTGACGGCTGGAGCGGCGACCGGAGCATCAGGCACGTAAGAGGCGAAGATGGCTTGCGGCGATTCGGGCTCGGCCTTGAGCGCGGGCTCGGGATGGAACGCTGCCTGGATGATCGGCTGGATGATGGCCTGCGGCGCGGTCTGCTCTGCGGTTTGGACCGCAGGCTCGGTTTCAGGCTTTGGCACAGGCATTACTGAGGCGAGCAGCGTGTTACGGCCCGGCAAGCCCTTGGCCATGGCGAGCTTGTAGTCTTGCGGGGTGATCGGCTTGCCGTCCTTCGGCACATATTTGGTGTGACCGCTCGGGAACAACGCGGCAAGCTCGAGCCGCGGAATGCGCGGCCACATGCGTACGCGCCCGGTATCGACATGCACGAAGGGGACGCCTGAGGTCGGATAATATCCGACACCGCCCCATTCCTGAACGAGCGCAGAGTTGCGCAGCGTCTTCACCTGGACGTCGGGGAACACGATATCGGCCGCCTTGCCGAGGATGTGCTGGCTGGCCTTGGCCTGACCGCCGCCTCTGCGCCGCAACGACTCGTCTGGTGTCCGCGGTGCGGTAGCCGCAGATGAGCTTGACCGGCACCTGAGATCCGAGCTGCTGATGCAGCGTCCAGATGAGGTCGATCAGCTCGGGATCCATGTCGCGCTGCTGATCCTTGCGCCAGTCGCGCATGAAATGGTTGAGCTGCTTGAGAGCATCGGGATCGAAGCGGCCATCCTTCTTGTAGGTGATGGTGATCGCTTCCTTCGTGTGGATGTTGAACATGGAGATGGTGCGCGTCTCACCAGAGGCGCTCGCGCGCTGCGCAGTGGCTGGCCAAAAGCAAGCCCCGGCCAGCGTCACTGCTAGCCCCGCGCTAAACATGGCACGACGTGCAATAGTCCCCCGGACTGGCATCCCCGAGCTTCGCAGCCTTTCCCTCTGACCGGCTTTTGGTGGCCGGCTTTGGTCCAAACCCCCGTCAGGTTTGGACCCCCATAGCGGTCATGCCTCAGGCATTGTCCGCTAACCAACAGTATTTGCTTAAATGGGGAAAAAAAAGGCAAAAACACCCGTTCCCACCCGAAATCAACAGGCAGCGTTAACGTTACCCTAATGGAGAATTTGGCGGATTTTAAAGCCTGAGGGCCGCCGCCATGCGGGAGTTGTGGCCGTAGATGTCCCCGAAGGTCGACATCGACCCGTCGTCATTCACCCAAAGCGTGAAGTAGGTGATGTAGACCGGGATCTTCTCCCGCAGCGCAATATGCTGGTCGGGACCCCCCTGGATGGCAGATGCGACCCGCCCGTAACTCCAGCCCTGGTCTTCCTTGAGCAGGGTCGCCGCCAGCTGATCGGGGTTCTGCACCCGCATGCAGCCATGACTCTCGGCGCGCACCGTCTTGGCGAACAAGTTCTTCTGTGTGGTGTCGTGCATGTATACGTCGTGCTTGTTGGGGAACACGAATTTCAGATTGCCGAGCACGTTGTCGGGCCCGGGCGGCTGGTAGATGTTGAGGCTGCGAATATCGACGTGGTTCCAATCGATCCTCGCCGGGTCGACCTCGCGACCGCCGATATTGATGCGCAGATTATGCCGCTCGAGCACGGCGGTGTTCCAGCCGCCGCCACCGAACCATCCTCCCTCCTCGACGAGAAAGGGCCTGATCTCTTCGGTCTTGATCGAGTTCGGCACGTTCCAATAGGGATTGAACACGATCTCCTGCATGTCCTTGGAGAAGATCGGCGTCTGCTTGTCGGGCTTACCGACCACCACGCGGGCGGTGTGCACGGGCTTGCCGTCACTCATCACCCGCAGCGTGAATTCGGGAATATTGACGTTGACGTAGAACGACCCGAGGTCATGGGGGAGCCACCGCCAACGCTCCATGTTGAGCAGGATGAGCCTGACCTTCGCCGGGTTCGAGGCCTGATGGTGCGGCTCGTTGAGGAGCCGACGCGTGCCGGATCCGACTAGGCCGTCCGGCAGCGCGCCGTGACTTTCCTGGAAACGCTGCACGGCTTCGTAGACCGAAGCGTCGAAGACGTTCTCCTTGCCGTCCTCGGCGGACACGTTCAACCGCTGGCGCAACAGCGCTACCTGGTCGTCCTCGACGCCGAGCTTGAGGGTTTGCCCGTCGGGAATGCGCACGATGTCCTTGTCCGCGTTCCCCCCACGGGCCTCGATCAAGGCGCGGCGGAGCGCCTCGAACTGGGGCTGGTCTGGCTGGAAGCTACGCAAATAGGCCGCGGGGTCGGAGCGGAAGGCGATCGAATTCGATCACCTCAAGGGGGTCGGGCAACATCAGCGTCGGATCGAGATTGGCGCTCAAGTGCTCGGGATCGAGGCGTCCGCCGCGGGCGTCGCGGGCGTAGCCGAGCACGGCGAAGCTGATCTTGATCTCGGCGTCGGCCAGCCATTTGGTGTCGGCGCCCTGTGCGTCCGCGACCTTGGGGAGCTTATAATCGAACGCGCGCAGGCCGTAATCGTCGGCGTTGCCGATCTCCTCCATCACCGATTTCGCCCGGTCGTTCAGTCCGTTCTGGTCGACCCAGAGCAGCGTGTTCTCGGGAACGGCGTAATATTCGACCAGAGCGCCTTGCTCGCTCTTTCTCGCCTCGCTGGCATTGGTGAATTTGGCGGAGAGCTGATCCTGGATGGCGGCGCGGATGGAGTTGGTCTGGCCCATCAAGGCCGCCGGAGGCTCAGGCTCGGCGGCATAGGCCGTGAGCGTCAGCGCCCCGGCCAGCAACAAGGCGAACGCAATACAGGAAAATGGCCTCATCAATGCTCCCTCCAGCCGATCTTGCCCCACGATTTGGCAGAAATCCGAACCTAACGTGGGCACCCTGGGTTTGGCCACACCGCGGCGCAATATAAGCCGATCAAGGCGTTGCTTTTTTTGCAAGTGTGGCTTTCGTGCCAAGACATTCCGTCGTTCTGGGCTAATTCGTTCTCGCTTCCAGTCCAATCTCGCGCATCTTCCGGTAGAGCGTCGAGCGGCCGATGCCGAGCCTCCTGGCGATCTCCGTCATGCGCCCGCGATAACGGCCGAAGGCGAGCCTGATCATGTCGGCCTCGACCGCCTCCAGCGAGCGGATGTCGCCCTCCTCGCTCAAGGCGGGAATGCCGACCGCATCGCGGCCATTGGCGGAAGGGATGTGGATCGTAGCGGGAGCGAGGGAAGGGTTCCCCAGCATCGCCGGCCCCTCGATACGCGGGGAAGCCTTCGGCGCCGGAGCAGGGGGGACCGTCACGCGATAGCCTTCGACATGGGCGGCGATCTGCGGGAACTCGTTCACCCCGAGCATCGGCTGATCGGCAAGCGCGACGGCGCGGAACACCGCATTCTCGAGCTGGCGGACGTTACCGGGCCAGCTGTAGCGCTTGAGCATGGCAAGAGCTTCCGGCTCGATGCCGTCGACCCGCTTTCCTTCCTCGGCGGCGAAGCGGGCAATGAATAGGCGAAGGAACTCCGGGAGATCGTCGAGGCGCTCGCGCAACGGCGGAACCCAGATGGGGAAGACATTGAGCCGGTAATAGAGGTCCTCGCGGAAGCGTCCCTCGCGCACGAGATTGATCAGGTCGTGGTTGGTGGCGGCGATCAGGCGGACATCGACCTTCACGGGCTGTCTGCCGGGAGACTCGATCTCGCCGTTTTGCAGCGCGCGGAGCAATCTTGCTTGAGCGTGAAGCGGTAGCTCGCTGATCTCGTCAAGGAACAGCGTGCCGCGATCAGCTTCGGCCATCTTGCCGGTCGCGCCGCGGCGGCTGGTCGAGGAGCCCTCATCCTGTCCGAAGAGGATGCTCTCGATCTGAATTTCCGGGATGGCGCCGCAATTGATGGTGACGAAGGACCTGCCGGCTTGGGCGCTTTCGCCGTGGAGGGCGCGGGCGATAAGCTCCTTGCCGACCCCGCTTTCGCCTTCGATGAGCACGGGGATCGAGGACTTTGCCGCCCGGCGCGCAAGCTCGACGACCCGGATGACGGCTTCGCTGCCGGCAATCAGATCGCCAAAGCCTAGCTCGCCGCGGGCGGACGCGGCCATGCGGCTGATCTCGCCTTCGAGCGCTTCGATCCTGAGTGCGTTCTTGATGGAGACGACCAGCCGCTCCGCGCTCAAGGGCTTTGCCACAAAGTCCACCGCGCCGGCGCGCAAGGCCGCGATCGCCACGTCGATGCCGCCGGAAGACGTCTGCACGATGGCCGGGTATTTGCGCGGCAAGGACCGCAACGCGGAAAGCACCGCCATGCCGTCGGTGCCGGGCATGACGAGGTCGAGCAGTACGAGGGAGATATCGCCGCAGGCGTCAGCCTTGAGCGCGGCAATGGCCTTGTCGCCGCTATCGACGGAGGTCACTCCATAGCCGAAGCGCTGGATGGTGTCTTCGAGGGTGCGGCGCTGAACAGGGTCGTCCTCGACGATCAGGACACGTTTGGGCATGACGCAAGACTCTGCAACGGTTACGCGGGAACCCCTCGGAGCCGAACCCCCTTGCTCGCGCCCGAGAAGGGCGTCATGGCGATTGCTCCTGTGCCAAAATTGTGCAGTGGAAGGGTAAACAAGCTCTTTATGGCAGTTCGATTTTGGTGAGGCTCGCTCTTGGCCCCCTCGCAAAATCGCCGTAAGAGCACGTTAGATCAGAAAGCGCGGGCACGAAGGACGGGACGAAAGATTTCAATGCAGCGGACATCCTTTCAATGGCTGGCAGTGCACGCCACGGCCGCCTCGGCACGCGGCAAGAAGCCCTCAAACCGGCAAGGCCAGGGAAAGCCGAAGCTCGGCGCGCTTCCCGAATGGAACCTTGGGGATCTCTACGACGGCCCTGATGCGCCGGCACTCAAGTCCGATCTGCAAGCCTCCGAACGCGCCGCCGAGGCGATGCAGCAAAGCTATGCCGGCAAGCTTGCCGCGCTCGTCGATGGAGGCAAGGGCGGAGCCGCACTCGCCAAGGCGGTGCGCGAATACGAGGCGTTGAGCGACCTCATGGGGCGGATCATCTCCTATGCGAGCCTGCTCTACGCTGCCGACACTTCGGACCCGGCGCGGCAGAAATTCTTCGGCGACATCCAGGAGAAGATCACCACGATCTCCTCCAAGCTCCTGTTCTTCCCGCTCGAGCTGAACCGTCTCGACGATCAGCTGCTTGAGGCCGCCATGGCCGATCCCGAGCTCGGGCACTACCGGCCTTGGCTCGAGGACTTGCGGAAGGAAAAGCCCTACCAACTCGAGGACAAGCTCGAGCAGCTGTTCCATGAAAAGGCGGTCACCGGGCGCGGCGCCTGGAACAGGCTGTTCAACGAGACCATGACCTCACTGCGCTTCGAGGTTGACGGCGAGAAGCTCAGTCTCGAGCCGGCTCTCAATCGTCTGCTCGATCCTGACGAGACCAAGCGGCGAAAAGCCGCCGAGGCACTGGCGCGTGTGTTCAAGGACAATGTGCGGCTGTTCACGCTGATCACCAACACTGTCGCCAAGGACAAGGAAATCTCAGACCGCTGGCGCGGCTTCGCCGACGTCGCCGATAGCCGCCACCTCGCCAACCGGGTGGAGAAGGAGGTGGTCGATGCGCTGGTCGCTGCGGTGCGCGAAGCCTATCCGCGCCTCTCCCACCGCTACTACGCGCTGAAGGCGAAATGGCTCGGCAAGAAGCGGCTCGCCTATTGGGACCGCAACGCGCCGTTGCCCGAGGAGCCGACGCAAAGCATCGGCTGGGACGACGCGCAGAAGACGGTGCTCGGGGCCTATGGCGATTTCTCGCCGCGCATGGCGGCAGTGGCCCGAAGACTTCTTCGCCAAGCGCTGGATCGACGCGCCGGTGCGCGAGGGCAAATCTCCCGGCGCCTTCTCGCATCCGACGGTGCCGAGCGCCCACCCCTACATCCTGCTCAATTATCAGGGCAAGCCGCGCGACGTCATGACGCTCGCCCATGAGCTCGGCCACGGCGTGCATCAGGTGCTGGCGAACGCGCAAGGTCCGCTGATGGCGCCGACGCCGCTGACGCTCGCCGAGACGGCAAGCGTGTTCGGTGAGATGCTGACCTTCCGCGCGCTGCTCGAGAGCGCGCCGAGCAAGCGTGAACGAAAGGCGCTGCTCGCCTCCAAGGTCGAGGACATGATCAACACGGTGGTGCGCCAGATCGCCTTTTACAGCTTCGAGCGCAAGGTGCACACGGAGCGGCGCGAGGGAGAGCTTACGGCCGAGCGGCTAGGCGAGATCTGGCTCGAGGTGCAACGAGAGAGTCTCGGACCCGCCATCGACCTCAAGACCGGCTACGAAAATTTCTGGGTCTATATCCCGCATTTCATCCACTCGCCGTTCTACGTCTATGCGTATGCCTTCGGCGATTGCCTGGTGAACTCGCTCTATGCGGTCTACGAGAAGGCCGACAAGGGTTTCGCCGACCGCTATCTCGACATGCTCGCTGCCGGCGGGACCAAGCACCACAAGGAGCTGCTCGCCCCGTTCGGCCTCGACGCCTCCGATCCTCGGTTCTGGTCCATGGGGCTCAAGGTCATCGAAGGCCTGATCGGCGAGCTCCAGGCGATGGATGCCTGAAGCCTCCTTTTCCCTCTAAAGTTGTGTCATATTCTCCTGCACTACTCTGGCCGGGAGGATGGAAGCATGGCGCGGCAGGACACCACAGCTGCCAAGGGCGGAAAGGCGGGAGAAGCTAAAGGCGCCGTCGGAACCGTGGATTTCACGACTGTGCTCAAGGCTGAACATGCAACAATCAATGAGCGCCGCAACGGAAAGAGGCCTCATATCAAGCCGAGAATCGGGAGTGGCAAGGATTTTGTCCGCGACAAGGATCCGGTCTTTGACACAATCGCTCGCTCTTTCGGGCGGGGGAATTCGTTCGGCTGCGTTCTGTCTTGGCGCCTTGCAGGCGCTCGAGGCCGTCGGCGCGCTGAAACAAGTCGACTACCTCTCAACAGTATCAGGCGGAGGCTACATCGGCGCATGCTGGTCGGGGTTCTGCGCGCACGAAAAACGGGAAGGTCTACCGTTCCGGAGCGAGTTGAAAGCGAAGGAGCCAGCCGCACTTAGGCACATCAGGGATCATTCCAACTATCTCATCCCCCGCGGCGTCTGGGACGTCTTGATCAGTTCAGCTATCTATCTGAGGGGAATAGCCGCCAATGTCGTGCTGGTGTTGCCCTGGCTCCTGCTGGCGGCCTCGATCACCATTTTCCTTAATCCGACGCGAGGTTCGCTTGGGGAGCCGCTGCTTACGTCCTCGGCGCATGTCTCAATCGCCGCTTGGCTTGGCACCGTGCTGGCGCAATTTCGCATCACTGCTTGGCTTGTCTCGATACTAACGCAACTCTCAGTTACCGCTTGGCTCGGCTTGGCGCTTTTTGTCGCGCTCGTAGTTTGGTCCGTATCGAAATCATCAAAGTCGAATGCGGGCAAACCCGAGGTGCCAGGTCTTGGCAGCACGCTCTTGAGTGGTTTTTTGATCGTTCTGTTTGTAACCGCCTTTTGTCAGTTGCAACCTTGGGTCATTAAGTGGCTCTTCGATTCTTCGAACGGCTCCGTTTCGGACGTGGGCACCAAGATCATCACCGCCTTGACAACTTTCGCCACTGTCGTCGGGCTATTCGGGAACAAGTTGACTTGGATCGCCAGGCAGGCGACGGGTAACGCGACATATCGCGCTTATGCCAACGCCCTTATGAGCAAGGCGCTTCTCTATGCTGCGGCAGCAGTGGTGCCGCTTATTCTGTGGGGGGTCTATTTGCTGCTCTGCTACTGGGGGATCGCCGATACAATCTCGCAGGATTCCACGTGGCCCACCGATTTTCGCGCGCCACAATTCATGAAGTGGTTGGCCGGGCTATTAGTTCGGAGCGACTCTCGATATCCGTTCGCGTGGCTCTACCTGTCGATCATACTGGTTCTGGGCCTCCTCTCCCTCGCATTGAAACCGAATGCGAATTCGCTGCACCGGCTCTACCGCGACCGCCTGAGCAACGCATTTCTTTTCAGGCGGAAGTTGCCACAGGACAGCGGGCCTTACCCGGTGGCCGCAATCACCTATTTGCCTCTCAGCGAGCTCAGCCACAGATTCTCCCCATATCACCTGACTAATGCTGCGCTGAATATCCAAAATTCACGACAGGTGAACCAGCGCGGTAGGGACGCCGATTTCTTTTTGTTCAGCGCCAATTATGTTGGCAGTGACAGTACTGGATACATCGCGACCAAGGACATCGAGCCAGAGTTAGTCCCATTGGACCTCGGCACGGCGATGGCCATCTCCGGCGCTGCCGCCGCTTCGAATATGGGAGCGAATCTAAGACAGTGGTCGACCACGCTGGCGTTGCTGAACGTGCGTCTGGGTTATTGGTTTCCCCATCCAAAATACGTCAGACGGAATGCGCAATGGCTAAAATTCCTCCAAACCTCAAACCTTTACTTGCTGTCGGAAATGTTTGGTCTTTTGAGGGAGAGCACGTCTTACGTCTATCTAACTGATGGCGGCCATATCGAGAATTTGGGCCTATATCAGCTGCTTCGCCGCCGCTGCAAATTGATCATCGTCATCGATGCCGAGGCCGATCCGAAGATGACGTTTAGTTCTTTCATCAAGGCCGAGCGCTATGCGCGAATCGATCTGGGAACACGCATCGACCTGCCTTGGTACAAAATTCGCGATGCCACATTGGAAGTCGATCGCGTGATTATCGAGAGGGGGGACACTGGCCAACTTATCTCCCACGGCGGACCGCATTGTGCGCTTGGCACGATCCACTATCCTAAGGGGCAGGAGGGCATCCTTCTCTACGTCAAGTCGTCGTTGAGCGGCGACGAAAGCGATTACGTCATCAACTACAAGAGTCGCTACCCGAGCTTTCCGCATGAGACGACCGGGGATCAGTTCTTCAGCGAAGAGCAGTTTGAGGTCTACCGAAATTTGGGCTTTCACGTAGTCCAGGGCTTCTTCTCGGGGCGCGACAAGGTCGCCATCACTACCCCAAAGAGGTCTCGAGCGGAGAAGGGCGCCGGCGCGGATGATGCTGATAAGGCGCCAACGCCGCAGAACAAGGATCTCAGGTCTCGCGTGCACGAGCTTCTCAAGTCTCATCCACCTGAGGATGCCTTGCCAAGCATTGGGCGCCGCTAGGAGCTCGCTCGACCTGGATTGCCTCCAACTTGGGCGGAATGCGTTACTCGGCCAACGCTTCGGTGGCGAGACGGCCAGTAATCGATGATAATTGAACACATGATCGATAAGCTCGAGGCGATGGATGCCTGACATTGTAGGCTTGAGCGTATCGCCGGGCGCCGTCGTCGTCCTTGTTGTGCCGGCGGCCCTGTGGATCGTCGCGCTTGTGTGCGCGGTCATGGCCATCCGGCGTGGGAAGCGGCCGATCACCTACGGCTTCGTTGTCGACCGGCTGCTGCGGTACATCCTGATCTTTCCTCTCGGCCTGCAGAGCCTTTGGGCATTCCTGTGTCATGTGTTCGTCCCGGGACAAGCGGCAAGCGCGATCGGTTGGGAGCCGAGCCCCTTTCAATACGAGTTAGGCGTCGCCAATCTGGGTATCGGTGTCGCCGCCCTCTATGCCGCCTTCCACGGTTTTCAGGCCCGGGCGGCGGTCGCCGTCATGGCCGCGGGCTTCTTGGCTGGCGAGGGCGTCGGTCATATCAAGGACATCATGCTTGGCGGCAATCTTGCGCCCGGCAACGCGGGCCCTATCCTCTACACCGACTTCCTAACGCCGATCGCTCTCCTTGTCCTGTCACTCGTGTCACCGCGAACGAAGCTGAAGGAAAAGGAGAAATCCGCCGAGGAGAAACCGGCCGCGACAGCTATCCACGATCCAACGGCGGCAGCTATCGACGATGCAACCGCGGCGGCTACCGGCGATGCGATCGAATCCTCGGCCTCGCCTCGCCTCGAGGACGAGCTGGAGCAGGCGCGGGAGGCGATGCCGGATCAACTCAAGTCCGGCCCGATAGTGGAAATCCTTCCGCCGCTAGAACCGGCGGTGCGGCCAGGAACGTCTTTGCGTCGCGCAGAGGTGATCGATATTTCCGACGGCTGACGGAGCTTCCCCGATGTCAAGGTGACGCTTGCGCCCTGGCAATTTCCTTTTGCCGCCTTACCTTTGGGGCCAATGACCTCCGATAGAGAACGCAATCGCCTCACCGCCCGAGCCGTGCGCTATGGGCGCGTCGGCGCCAATGTCGGCGGCGTCGCGGCGCGCATCGCGAGCGCCCGGCTGTTCGGGCTCGATCCCGACCGCGACGCCGAGGCGGCGGCTCTGGCTTCGGCGCTTGGCGGTCTCAAGGGCCCGATCATGAAGGTGGCGCAGCTCCTCGCCACAATCCCTGAGGCGCTGCCGGCCGAGTACGCCGCCGAGCTCGGGCAGTTGCAGAGCCAGGCACCGCCCATGGGCTGGCCTTTTGTGCGCCGGCGCATGGCAGCGGAGCTTGGTCCTGATTGGGAGAGCCGCTTCGCAAGTTTCGAACGCGAGGCTGCAGCGTCGGCTTCCCTCGGGCAGGTGCACCGGGCGCGCGCTCACGATGGTCGCTCCTTGGCCGCCAAGTTGCAATATCCCGACATGCAGTCGGCGGTGGAAGCCGATCTGAAGCAGCTCGCCGTGCTGTTCTCGATCCACCGCCGCATGCGGCCGGCGATCGAAACCTCGGAGATGAAAGAGGAGATCGCGGCCCGCTTGCGGGAAGAGCTCGACTACGATCTCGAGGCGGGCCACATGCGCCTCTATGCGCTGATCTTCGCAAGCGATCCGCTTATCCGCGTCCCCGAGGTCTTGCCCGAACTCTCCACGCAGAGGCTGCTCACCATGACGTGGCTCAAGGGCCACCCCTTGCTCGACTACACGGATAGGCCGCTCGAAGAGCGCAACCTGATCGCCCGCGCCATGTTCCGCGCCTGGTGGTATCCGTTCAGCCATTACGGCGTCATCCACGGCGACCCGCATCTCGGCAACTACACGGTGTTCGAGGACGAGGCGGGGAGGGCTGGTGGCATCAACCTGCTCGACTATGGCTGCATGCGCACCTTCGCGCCGAAATTCATTCAAGGCGTGATCGATCTTTATCGCGGGCTCCTCACCAATGATCGCTCCCTCGTGGTGCACGCTTATGAGACCTGGGGCTTCGCCGGCCTCTCCAACGAGTTGATCGACATCCTCAATATCTGGGCGAACTTCATCTATGGCCCGATGCTCGAGGATCGCGAGCGCACCATCGCCGACGATCGGAGCCCTGGCGCCTATGGCCGGCGCGAGGCCTTCAAGGTGCATCAGGGCCTGCGCGACAAGGGCCCGGTCAGGGTGCCGCGCGAATTTGTGTTCATGGACCGTGCGGCGATCGGGCTCGGCGGCGTCTTCCTGCGCCTCGATGCCGAGATGAATTTCCACCGTTTGTTCGACGATACCATCGCCGGGGTCGACCTCGACGAGGTAGCGCGCCAGCAAAGGCAAGCCTTCGTGGCGGCCGGGGTGCCGCTCCCCGAGGGAACAGGCTGAGCCTTCAAATCCGACACCCCCGGATTGCCCGGTCGACCAGCTTTGTGCTATCTGCGCCCACGGACAGGGGCGTTGAAAGCACAAGGGGAGTGGAATGCATATCGACCCAGCCGAATGCCATCCGGCGATGGACTACACCGAGCATCAGAAGACCTATAAGCTGTTTCTCAAGCTCGCACTTTGCACCGTCGTCGGCGTTGCCGCTCTTATGGCGCTGATGGCCGTGTTCGTGGTCTGACCGGGTTCAGACCTCCCCCAAAAGGGCGGCGCCACCTGCCGCCGGCCATTTGACTCGGCGAGTCCGCTGACGGAGTCACGATGATCACCATTGGCGTGCCCGCCGAAAGCGCTGACGAACCGCGCATCGGGTTGAGCCCCGAAACCGCAAAGAAACTCGTCAAGCTTGGGGCCAAGGTGCTGATCCGCGCGGGCGCTGGGCTTCGCTCGCATTTTTCCGACGACGATTACAAGGCAGCCGGCGCCGATATCGCGGCGACCGATGCCGACGCGGTGAAGGATGCCGACGTCGTGCTCACCGTGCGGCGCCCGACGCTTGCGCTGGTCAAGTCCATGAAGCCCGGCGCCATGCTCATCGCCATGCTCGATCCTTATACCGACGCCGGCGAGCTTGCCACTCTGGCCAAGGCCGGCGCTTCGCTGTTCGCCATGGAGCTGATGCCGCGTATCAGCCGGGCGCAGAGCATGGACGTGCTGTCGAGCCAGGCCAATCTTGCCGGCTACAAGGCGGTGGTCGATGCCGCGGCAGAATTCGAGCGCGCCTTGCCGATGATGATGACCGCGGCGGGCACGGTGCCGGCGGCGCGCGTGTTCGTCATGGGCGTGGGGGTGGCCGGTCTTCAGGCCATCGCCACGGCGCGCCGGCTGGGCGCCATCGTCACCGCCACCGACGTGCGCCCCGCGGTCAAGGAGCAGGTGGGCTCGCTCGGCGCCAAATTCATCGCCGTCGAGGACGAGGAGTTCAAGCAGGCAGAAACCGCCGCCGGCTACGCCAAGGAGATGTCGGACGACTACAAGAAGAAACAGGCGGCGCTCGTCGCCGAGCACGTCAAGAACCAGGACATCGTCATCACCACGGCGTTGATCCCCGGACGCCCGGCGCCGAAGCTCATCTCAAAGGCCATGATCGAGAGCATGCGGCCTGGCTCGATCATCGTCGATCTCGCGGTCGAGCGCGGCGGCAATGCCGAGCTGGCCAAAGCCGGCGAAGTCGTGGAGCACGACGGCGTGCGTATCATGGGCAAGCTCAATCTGCCCGGCGCCATTCCCGTCAATGCGTCGAGCCTCTATGCCCGCAATCTGCTCGCCTTCATCGAGCCGATGATCGACAAGACGACCGGCGCGCTCGCCGTCAATTGGGACGACGAACTCGTCAAGGGCACGCTGATCGCCAAGGACGGCGCCATCGTGAATGCCATGATCGCCGAGCGCGTCGGCGCGGCGCCCCCAAGCAAAGCCGCCGCGGCTAAATCCACGGCGAGCAATGGCGCCGTGACCGGGGCAGAGAAGAGCGGGGCAGCGAAGGGTCAGGCGCCGAAGGGAGGCAACACATGAAGCGAGGTTCTGCCTGGTCGGCTTGCGCCTTCTTTGTCTTGGGGCTGCTCGCCGCGTGCCTCATCAGCGGCAGCGCCTATGCGCAAGCGGCGGGCACAGAAAGTCATGACTTCGTGTTCCGCTTCTCCATCTTCGTGCTCGCGATCTTCGTCGGCTATTACGTAGTGTGGAGCGTCACGCCGGCATTGCACACGCCGCTGATGTCGGTGACCAACGCCATCTCCTCGGTGATCGTGGTCGGCGCGCTGCTTGCCGTGGCGGTCGAGGCCGCAGAGGCTGCCGCGTCGGGCGGCTGGACGGCCAAGCTGCTCGGTTTCGTCGCGCTCATAATGGCGAGCGTGAACATCTTCGGCGGCTTCCTCGTCACCCAGCGCATGCTCGGCATGTATCAGAAGAAAAAGAAATGAGCTCCGATCTCGTCGCGCTGCTCTATCTCGTCGCGGGCGTCCTGTTCATCCTGGCGCTGCGCGGCCTGTCGTCGCCCGAGACCTCGCGGCGCGGCAATTACCTCGGCATGACGGGCATGGCCATTGCCGTGCTCACCACGCTTGCCGTGGCGCGGCCCGAGACGACGATCACCTGGGCGATGATCATCGTCGGCATCGCCATTGGCGGCGGCATCGGCGCAACGGTGGCTCGCCGCATTCCGATGACGGCGATGCCGGAGCTTGTCGCCGCCTTCCATTCGCTGGTCGGCATGGCTGCAGTGCTGGTGGCCGCCGCCGCCTTCTATGCGCCCCAGGCCTTCGGCATCGGCACGCCTGGCGACATCCACAAGGCGAGCCTGATCGAGATGTCATTGGGAGCGGCAATCGGCGCCATCACCTTCTCGGGATCGGTGATCGCCTTCCTCAAACTTTCCGGGCGCATGTCCGGCAAGCCGATCCTGCTGCCCGCGAGGCACCTCATCAACATCACTCTCGCGCTCCTGCTCGTGCTTTGCATCGTGATGTTCTACCGCGAGCAGACCGCGCTTTATTTCTGGGCGATCGCGCTTCTGTCCTTCCTGCTTGGGGTGCTGATCATCGTTCCGATCGGCGGCGCCGACATGCCGGTCGTCATCTCCATGCTCAACTCCTATTCGGGATGGGCGGCGGCGGGCATCGGCTTCACCCTCGGCAACACGGCGTTGATCGTCACCGGCGCGCTGGTCGGCTCCTCGGGCGCCATCCTCTCCTACATCATGTGCAAGGGGATGAACCGCTCCTTCATCAACGTCATCCTCGGAGGCTTCGGCGGCGAGGTGGCGGGACCTGCGGCGGGCGCCGAGCAGAGGCCGGTGAAGCTCGGCTCGGCGGAAGACGCCGCGTACCTGATGAAGAATGCGAGCAAGGTGATCATCGTGCCCGGCTACGGCATGGCGGTGGCGCAGGCGCAGCATGCCTTGCGCGAGATGGCCGACGGGCTGAAGAAGGCGGGTGTCGAGGTAAAGTACGCGATCCATCCGGTGGCCGGCCGCATGCCTGGTCACATGAATGTGCTGCTCGCCGAAGCCAACGTTCCCTACGACGAGGTGTTCGAGCTCGACGATATCAACAGCGAGTTCGCGCAAGCCGATGTGGCTTATGTGATCGGCGCCAATGACGTGACCAACCCTGCCGCCGAGGACGATCCATCATCGCCGATCTACGGCATGCCGGTGCTGCAGGTGTGGAAGGCGGGGACGGTGATCTTCAACAAGCGGTCGCTGGCGTCAGGCTATGCCGGGATCGACAATCCGCTGTTCTACCGCGACAACACCATGATGGCGCTCGGCGACGCGAAGAAGATGACCGAGGAAATCGCCAAGGCGCTGTAGGTCATCCGTCAAAAGGCCCGGACTCCTTAACCTATTTGGTTTATTCATTTTTTTGCCGGATTGGGGTCACGCCAAGGCCGCAATAACCGTGTGTCTCAAGCCTGTTACGGGGTCTTCCCGGGCATTTGAGACAAGTTTTCGAACGGAGCGAAATCCTTATCGTGCGCAAGCTGGATGAAGACAGGCGCGGCTCGCCAAAGGCGCGCACGACAGAAACGCAAGCTCACCGGCCGTGCCGTGCCGGTGCAACCGCGCAAGCAGACGGCTTGGCGTTCTAGCTCAATCGCAAATTGGTGATGTCGCGGCTCGCTTGGAGCAGGGAGCCCGCGTTTGTCGCATTTCTGAACACCTCGTTCAAATTCGGTTCACCGAGGAAACGATAAGGAGAGCCTGTCTCTCACCGGACTGATAGAAAGGCCTTGATCGCGTCATGTTGAATCTCATCCTCTCACTTCTCGGCACCTACGCGCTGATTTGCATCGGCGCCTTCGTGCTCCATCGCTATTTCCTCTATCTCCCCGACAAGAAGCGCTACATGCCGCGTGAGGTCGGACTGCCCGAGGTCGAGGAGATCACTTTCGAGGGTAGAGGCGGAGTAAAGCTCATCGCCTGGTATCTGCCGGCGCGCCGCGGCAAGCCGACCCTGCTCTATTTCACCGGCAATAGCGGCTCGGCAGCCAATCGTGCGCGCAAGATCGAGGCGATCGCGGCAAGCGGCTATGGCGTGTTCATGCTCAACTACCGCCGCTTCGGCGGTTCGGGGGGCTGGCCGACCGAGGCGAACAACATCGCCGACGCCGTCACCGCCCATGAATATCTGGAAGAGGAACTCGACGTTGCGCCACGCAATATCGTGGCTTACGGCGAATCGCTCGGCACTGGCGTTGCCACGCGGCTTGCCCTGCAGCGTCCGGTGAAGGCCCTGGTGCTGGAGGCTCCGTTCACGTCGGTCGTCGATGTCGGCCGTCAGGTCTGGTGGTTCCTGCCGCTTCGCCTGGTGATGACCGATCAATACCGCACCATCGACCGCATCGGCTCGGTGAAGGTGCCGCTGCTTATCGTGCATGGCGCGCGGGACAGCCTGATTCCGGTGCATCACGCACGCCAGGTCTATGCCGCCGCCAGCGAGCCGAAGACGCTCGCCATCCTCCGCCGCGGTGACCACAACGATCTGTTCGACCATGGCGCCTGGGGGAAGGTCACTGCCTTTCTCGATACGCGCGAGCCCGTGCGTCCCACGATCGTCCGCCCGGTCTATGTCGAGCCGGTGGCGCTCGCGTCGTAGTAGCCACGAATCAAAAGTCCTCGGGCTCGGGCCTGAGGACTTGCTTTCGTTCAATGGAAGAGTGGGCGCCCTATCGCGTCGGGCGGGGCGTGCGCGGCCTTGCCGAAACCAGGCCTTCGCGCTGAGCCTTCTTGCGGGCGAGCTTGCGGGCGCGGCGGATGGCCTCGGCCTTCTCGCGGGCGCGCTTCTCGGACGGCTTTTCGTAATAGTTGCGGAGCTTCATTTCGCGGAAGATGCCTTCGCGCTGCATCTTTTTCTTCAGCGCCCTGAGGGCCTGATCCACATTGTTATCGCGAACGACGACCTGCACGCGCTTCACTCTCCGTTTCAGAGGTTGAGGAAATTTGGGAGTGGCCTAAAACCACCCCTGGCCGGAACCAGAGGTTCCGCATCCGCGACTGCTCTAACAAAAGAGCCGCCGATTGTCCAGAGATGGCGTGTCATGGACTCTTTGGCAAGAGCCGGGTGGTGTGGCCCATTTTGCGGCCTGGCCGGGCTTCCGCCTTGCCGTAGAGATGCACCGCCACGCCATCTTCGCCCGCCAACTCGTGCCAGCGGTTCACCTCGCCGCCGATCAGATTGGTCAGCACCGCATCGCTGTGGCGCGCGGTGTCGCCGAGCGGCCAGCCGGCAATGGCCCGGATGTGGTTTTCGAACTGGCTGACGAGGCAAGCGTCGATGGTCCAGTGACCTGAATTGTGCACGCGTGGGGCAATTTCATTGATCAGCAGATGAGGGGCGTCGGTCCCACGCTGAAACATCTCAACGCAGAGCACGCCGACATGGCCGAGCGCCTCGGCGACGGTTCCGGCGATGCGCCGCGCCTCCGCGGCGCAATCGTCATGGATGCGGGCTGGCACGCGGCTGACCGCGAGGATGCCGTTCTGATGCACGTTCTCGACGGGATCATAGAACTCCAGTGCGCCGTCTTGGCCGCGCACGACGAGCACCGAGATTTCGCGCTCGAAGGCGACCAGGCGTTCGATAAGGGCGGGTTGTCCGCGCAGCTCGTTCAGCGCCGCCGACGCTTCGCCCTCGTCGCGAACCAGCGCCTGTCCCTTGCCGTCATAGCCGAAGCGGCGAGTCTTCAGGATCGCCGGCAACTGCACCCGCAGGAGCGCGTCGCGCAGAGCCTGCTCGTCAGACACGTCGGCATAGTCGGCGACGGGAATGCCGAGATTGCGCACGAAGTCCTTTTCCACGAGCCGGTCCTGGGCGACGGCAAAGGATTTGGCCGGGGGATGGACCGGCGTTTTCCTGCCGGCAATTTCCAGCGCGCGCGCCGGCACGTTCTCGAACTCGCAGGTGACCACGTCAACATTAGCGGCAAAGGTGCTCAGCGCCGCCTCGTCGTCGAAGGAGCCGACCGTCGCGGACTCCGACACGTCGAAGGCCGGCGCCTTGGGCTCGTCGGAATAGATATGCGTCTTGAGCCCGAGCCGCGCCGCGGCGAGCGCCAGCATGCGGCCGAGCTGGCCGCCGCCCAGGATGCCGACGACGCTTCCCGGAGGCAGGGCTTCAGGCATTATCCTCCGGGACCTCGGCTACACCGTCGGTTTGGGCCGCGCGCCAGGCCATGACGCGGGCGGCGAGCGCCTGGTCGGAGAGGGCGAGAATCTGCGCCGCCAACAGGCCGGCATTTGACGCGCCCGCCGCGCCGATGGCGAGCGTCCCAACCGGAACGCCTGCCGGCATCTGGGCAATCGACAGCAGGCTGTCGAGACCCTTGAGCGAACGGCTCTCGATCGGCACGCCGAGAACCGGAAGCTCGGTCATGGAAGCAGTCATGCCCGGCAGATGCGCCGCGCCTCCAGCCCCGGCGATGATCACCTTCAAGCCTCGCTCGCGCGCGCTCGTGGCGTAGTCGTAAAGCCGCTTGGGGGTACGGTGCGCCGAGACGATGCGGGTCTCGTAAGGCACGCGCAGCGCGTCGAGCACGTCGGCCGCGGCCTTGAGCGTGGGCCAGTCGGACTTGCTGCCCATGATGATGCCGACACCGGGCTTCTCATCGCTCATGTCAGGCTCATTTAGCGAGCACCTGCGGGGCTTTGCGAAAAGCGGGGGATGTATAGGGTTGCGCCGGGCTTGGCAAGGAGATTGGACCTTTGGCGGCAAAGGCCGATGGCTTACCATCGGCGGATAGATCCGCGAGGCCGGCTTCTCCGGGGGGAACACGACATGATGAAGCTCTTTCTAATAGTAGCAGGAGTGTTCCTCTTTCCGGTCGCGCTGAGCTATGGCGTCGATCCGGCAGTGACCATCCCGAAGTTCATGAACTTCACGGTGGAAGGCACCGATAAGACCCATATCTTCAGGGCTCTTATGGGCCTCTATCTCGGCATGGTGACCTTCTGCATCATCGCCGCGTTCACGCCGGAGTGGCGGCATGTGGCGGTGATCTGGGCCGTGTTCTTCGCTTACTCGCTGGCCCTCGGGCGGATCCTCAGCCTCATCGTCGACGGCATGCCGAGCCCCATCCTCCTCTTCTACCTGGCGGTCGAGCTCGCCGTGGGTACGCTAGGGCTTCTGGTGCTCAACCGCGAGCGGCAAAAAAGCCGAAGCTAGGCGATGATATCGGGCAGGAGCTGATCCTCGATGCGGGCGATCTCGTCCTTGAGGAACAGCTTCTTCTTCTTGAGCCGCTTCAGCTGAAGCTGGTCGGCGCGGCCCGATTCCTCCAAGGCATTGATGGCGCTGTCGAGATCGCGGTGCTCTTGCTTGAGCTTGAGCAGCGTCGCCCGGAGCTCGCGAATTTCCTCGCTCTCCATGGACGCCCCAGCTCCTTTTCGCGCCTGTGGGGGACTGGCAAAGTATCATGGCGAATCCCAGGCCGCGCAATGCTTCTAGCACGGCATTTGCACCGCTGGCACGCTGCCCTCCTGCGGGCGGGGCGACGCCCTGACACGGGTGTGGACATTAGACAAAACGTCTCCGATTTGTCACAATGACCAGCCCTGGACCAACTGAGTCGGAGGTCTGAATATGGCGCTCGACGCACATCTTGTGGAGCTGTCTGAAAAGCATCGTCAACTGGATCGGAAAATCGAAGAAGAAATGTCGCGGCCGACGGCCGACGATCTCAAAATCACCGAACTGAAACGTCAAAAGCTGCGTCTCAAGGACGAAATCGAGCGGCTCAAGCACGAGATGAGCCACTAGGCGAAGCGAAGCTCCGCTTAACGAGGGATTTGAAGTAGCAAGCAACAAGCGTGGCCATCTCCGACGTAAGGTAACTGCGGAGAAGGCACGCTCCTTGGCCGTCGGCGAGCGCCCGTTGCCGCCCAGTCACGTGCGCGGACTATTGACCGAGGTCAATGAGGCCGTCGCCGAAGCGCTCTAATCATCAAGCCTCGGAAGAGAGGAGCGGGCGCCGGTGCCATCACGGAGCTTCGGGGAAGAAGTGCTGAGCGCGGTCAAGGCCGGGCTCGCGGCGGGCGCGATGCTTTTCACCATCGCCAGCGCCTCGGCTTGCGCCGCCGAGAAGACCCTCATCGACAAGGGCGAGGCGCTGGTCAAGGAGAACTGCTCGCGCTGCCATGCCATCGGCAAGGAGGGTGACAGCCCACATCCGCAGGCAACTCCGTTCCGCACCTTGTCCAGCAAATATCCGATCGAGGACCTTTCCGAGTCGCTTGCCGAAGGAATCGTCTCGGGCCATCCGGACATGCCGGTCTTCGTCTTCGGCCCGCGCGACGTCGAGGCGATCATCGAATATCTGCAAAGCATCCAGGCCCAGTAGGGCTGGATCAGCGACGTTTCTCGGCCTTGGCGGCGAGCGCGACGCCATAGGCGCGCCGCGCCCACGTCACAAGCTCATCGGGATCGTCGAGGAGCCGCTCCGGAATCTCCCAATAGGACATGGCGACCGGGGCGCGTCCTTCGGCGCGATAGGTGAATGGGCCTTTCCCCGCGGCAGCGAAGGCGGGCGCGGAATGCTCGTCGGCTTTGAGGTAGAGGGTGTCGTCGACGACGATGGCGAACATGACGCCGTCGGCATAGATGCCGGCGCCGCCGAACATGTTGCGGATGCTGACCGGACCGAAGCCGATAAGCAGATCTTCAAGGAATTCCTTGTAACCGGCGCTGACAGGCATGATCCATGCTTCCGTACTCGATATGAAGGCGTGCCACCCGGTCTGAGCCGTGGCAAGGGCCGGTACGCGCCTCTTTGTTAGGCAGGGAGTCTCACGGTCTTGCCATTTTGGCATGGCAATTAACGTCTGCTTCGGGCATTCCCGATTAGACTGGGGCGACCGAAATCAGGCCGGCAGAGAGGCCGGCGCGCGGAGGTCTCGGCATGCAAAACAAGCTGATTTTGACCCTGTGGCTCGTGGGTGGCGTGCTCTATGCCGGCAGCACCGTATTCCTCGCCCATACCGTGCTCGGCGGCGGCAGCGCTGCCGACAAGGCCAAGGCAACGACGCTTGCCGCAGCGAGCGACGCCCAGTGCCAGAAGGGCAATGTCGCCTCGGCCGGCGCCAAGCCTGCCATCGCGCCAGCGGCCGACGCGCAGAAGACCGCCGCTATCGAGCCCAAGAAGCCCGCAACCACGCCTGCGCCGAGCGCGGCCCGACCCGCCGCACCCGACACCGCCGGGCACGATGCGGCCGAGGCCCCCACAACGAATTCCGAGCAGCAATCGGCAGAAAACAATTCGCCCTCCGAGGATCAGCAAGACCCGAACGCATCATCGCCGGACGGCGCGCCGACGCCCGACGGATGGCAGCAGCAGCAGGATGCAATGGGACGAGGCTCGGGCGAGGAACAGGACGAGCAGGAAGAGTGGGCCCATGTCATCGCCGGCACTGCCGACATGCGGTCGGAGCCCTCCTTGCAGTCGCAGCTGATCTATGCGCTTCCCGCCGGATGGCAGGTGCGGGTGATCTCACGCCAGCCAGGTTGGGTGCAGGTGCAGGACGCCAATAGCGGCGCTGCGGGCTGGGTCGAAATCCTCGGCGATCGCGCCTGGCGCCGGTCCGGGGGGACCGGGCACCGGTCCAGGATATGCCGGCGGTCAGCCTCCCTACGGCGACCCCAACCACCGGTACGCCCAGGACGGATATCCCTACCCACCCCCGCCGCCATGGCGGAGGCAAGGCCCGGTCGGCGAGTTCCTGCGCCGGGCGCTCGGCGGGTTCTAGTCTCGGCTTTTCAGAGGCACGACACGGTGTGGATGGCCGGGACGACCCAGCCACGACTAATGTGAATTAGGTTTGGAGCAGCCGCCTAGGCAGCGGGCGGGATGATCTCGGGCCGGCGTTCGGGATGATCGTGCTGGGCGGCGTGGTCTTCCGCACCGCCTCGCCCGTTCGGCTTCTGCCCGTTGCCGGCATGCCCGTTTCCAACATGGCCATGGTCGTGATGATGCCCGGCGACCCGGCGTTCGTGCTGCACGGCGGCGCGGATCGCCTCGCTCTGGGTGTAGAGCTCCATATGCTCGGCGTCTTCCTCGGTCACCGGGATGAGAGCCTCGTCCTGATAGGACTTGGCGTTCGGGTCGGCCTCGATCTTGCGCAGAATGCTCTTCAGATGCATCCAGCGCCGCACGAGCTTTGCGGCCTTCTTGGCGGTCTCTGCGGCGTAGCCTGCATAGAACGAGAGCGGCGATTCGATGGGGAAGCTCGGGCGCCGGTCGGCGCGACGCTTGACGCGGAAGATGCCCCATTGCAGGGGATGCAGGTTCTCGATCTTCATCGCGCTCGAGAACCACATCAGGATCGGCATGAGCGAGCGGAGATTGATGCCGGTGGCGGCGGCGCGCCGCATGATCGTCTCCAGGTGCTCGTCGGTGTAGAAGATGTCCCAGGCCGAGAGGTAAGCCGCCTGCCACTCTTCCTTTGACATCTTGGCGTGGCCGGTGACCACGTGCTCGAGCTCGTATTTGTTCAGGTCCGGGTCCATCCAGACGTTCTTCTCGAACAGGATCTTGTGGTCCTCGGAGCCGGGCAGCGGCGTCAGCACGAAGAATTCGAGCGCGTCGAGCGGCAACTCGCGCTTGATGATCTCGAGATCGTGGCGGATCAATTCCGGCGTGTCGTTGGGGAAGCCGAGGATGTAGCCGGCGAAGGTCATGATGCCGACCCGCTTCCATTCGAGCAGCATCTTGCGGTACTCGGTGATCTTGTTCTGCCGCTTCTTGGCGGCGATCAGATTGGCCGGGTTGATGTTCTCGAGCCCGATGAACACGCGGGTGACGCCGGCGCGCTGCGACTTCTCGATGAAGTTCGGGATCTTATGGCAGAGCGTGTCGACCTGGATCATGAAGCGGACGTCCATGCCGTCCTCTTCGCGGAGCTTAATGATCCGGTCGTAGATCGCTTCCCAATCCTTGTTGCGGGCGAAATTGTCGTCGGTGATGAAGAAGCGCTTCACGCCTTGCGCCCAGTTCATGCGCAGGATCTGCTCGATCGAGTCAGGCGAACGGTAGCGCGACTTGCGTCCCTGCACGTTAATGATGGTGCAGAACGAGCACTGGAAAGGGCAACCGCGGCCGGCATCGAAGCTCGTGACGTTGCCGACGGTACGGTTGACGAAATCGACCGGTAGGAAGGGCGGTGAGGGAACGTCGCCGATGCCTGGCAGCACCTTCATGTGATCGTAGAGAGGCTGAAGCGCGCCCTTGGCCGCGTCGTGCAACATCTCGTCGAGGCCTTCCTCAGCCTCGCCGGCGAAGATGGAGACGCCAAGGTCTTGGGCGACTTTGATGTCGGCCTGGGTTTCCTTGAGCATGGCGAGGCAGCCCGACACGTGAAAGCCGCCGATCATCACCTGCACGCCTTTGGCGCGGAACGCCCGGGCCAAGTCGAGCGTGCGGGGAAATTCATTCGACTGCACGCCGACGAAGCCGACCAGGCCGAGACCGCCATGGCTTGCGATGCGCTTGGCAAGCCTGTCAGGCCGCACGCGCTTGTTGGTCTCGTCGATGGCAATGACGTCGATCGGGAGGTCGGGGCCAAGAATGCCGCGCTCGGCCGCTCCGCAGGCAAGGGCGTAGACCGCGGCGAGTGAGTTCGACGGCATGGTGGAGCGCAGCCATTGCACGACGTAGCCGTCGGCGTCGTAATGCGACGGCTTGATCAGGATTAGCTGAAACCGCCTGCCCCGTGCTTTGCTCAGCATTCACCGGCCCCAAGTTGAGGCTGCCCACGTTTCGGGATGGGCGGGGTTCGGCCCCGCGACCCAGACGGCGGTAACGGCAGAGTCAATCTCCGCCTGCCTTGAACTACTGAAAACCCCCGAAACTCGCGCAACCCGACGCATCCACGCGCCTTTTGGCTCTTGCGCCCGTCAGTTCGGCGACTGAACCACATATTCGCATAGGCGTCCAACTGATTAACAGGACCTTAATCCGCGTGTTTTTTGCTCAAATTGCGACGCTTTCCGCGCCCTGTTCCTGGCCTTTGTCGAAGGCCATGATGTCCTTGGCGAGGAAGTAGTTGAGCATGGTGCGGATGGTGGCGATCACGGCGAGCTTGGAGATGTCGTCCCAGGTCGGCGCCACTGCGGTGCGCAAAATATCGGCGGCAAGGGCAAATTCGAGGGCGAGCAGGATCCACGTGGCGAATCGAAGCCAGATCTGGCGCCCGATGAGCCCCGTCGCCTGGCCGTTGGCGATCGCCTTGAACAGGCTGAGAATGGCCTGAAGCGCGCCGAAGGCCACGACGAATACGGCGCCGCACTCGACCACGAGCGCCACGTAGCTGGCCACCAGATTGAACTGAGCTTCGAGCGCCGTGTCCAAGCCCCCCATTCCGCCAATTGGGCGTCGGCTCGCGAGCTTATTGTGAAACGCGTGTCTATGGCCCGCAAGGGCAAGCGGGCGCTTGACCACAACCAAAGCAGGTCGTCGCGATCCCTCGATCAGCCGTCCAGGTCGACATAGTCCTCGAAGAATCGCGTTTCGGCGTATCTCTCGGAGGCGTAGGTGACGAGGATCGTGCCCGGCTCGAACTCGCTCAGCATCAGCCAGGTGCCGGGGCGGAGATGCGCGGCGCCGGTGTCAGGCGTGAGGCGATGCTCCTCGAGGCCGGCGCCGGTGCGCGCGGTGATCAGGCAGGACCCTTGGGCAACGATGATCAGCTCGTCGCAAGAGACGGCATGACCCGCCCGCGTCTTGCCGGTCGGCACGTCGGAGATGATGAAGCTCCGCACCGGCACGAAGGGCAGTCCGCCGCCGTCGACCTCGACGATGCGCATCTTCCCGCGCGCATCGGAATGCTCGTTGATATTCACAAATCTCAGGCCCCGGTTGGGCATGCGCGGCTAACTCTCCTTGCAAAGCTCAATTCGACATTCTGCCATCGGCGCGGGCAAGAGTCTTCACCATGCTTGCACAAGGGAACTTGGCAACGACAAGGCAGTTCCAGCAGGCCGCTCACGCCGTCTTCGCCAATTCGCGCAGCTTGAACTTCTGGATCTTGCCCGTCGAGGTCTTGGGCAGATCGACGAAAACGACGCGGCTCGGGCATTTGAAGCGGGCGAGCTTGTTCTTGCAATAGCCGATGATCTCGGCCTCGGTCACCTCCGCGCCGGGCTTCTTCTCGATGAAGGCGCAAGGGCGTCTCGCCCCATTTGTCGTCGGGCTTCGCCACCACGGCAGCGGCGGCGACCGCGCGGGTGCTTGTAGAGCACGTCCTCGACCTCGATGGAGGAAATGTTCTCGCCGCCGGAGATGATGATGTCCTTCGAGCGGTCCTTGAGCTGGATGTAGCCGTCGGGGTGCGATGACGCCGAGATCGCCGGAATGGAACCAGCCGCCGGCGAAGGCCTCCTTGGTCGCTTTCTGGTTCTTGAGATAGCCCTTCATCACGATATTGCCGCGGAACATCACCTCGCCGATGGTCTCGCCGTCGGCCGGCACCTGCTCCATCGTGTCGGGATCCATCACGGTAAGCCCTTCCAGCGCCGCATAGCGCACGCCTTGGCGCGCCGCTTGGACGCCGCTCCTCGGGCGGCGAGCGCGTCCCATTCGCCGTGCCATTCATTGACGGTGGCAGGACCGTAGGTCTCGGTCAGGCCGTAAAGATGGGTAAGCTCGAAGCCGGCTTCCGCCATGGCGGCGAGCACCGGCTTCGGGCGGCGGGGCCGCGGCGTGGTTGAAGGCGACGGTATGCGCGAAGCTCCGCCTCTCCTCCTCGGTGGCGTTGAGCAGCACGACATGACGATGGGCGCGCCGCAAAGATGCGTCACCTTGTGGTCGGCGATCGCGTCATACATGGGCTTCGGCCCGCACCGAGCGCAGGCAGACATGGGTGCCGGCCACCACGCGACAGCGACCAGGGAAAGCACCAGCCGTTGCAGTGAAACATCGGCAGCGTCCACAGATAGACCGGATGCTGGTCCCATGCCGGTGGCGATGGTGTTGGCGTAGCCCATCAGCGCCGCGCCGCGATGATGGTAGACGACGCCTTTGGGATTGCCGGTGGTGCCGGTCGTGTAGTTGAGCGAGATCGCGTCCCACTCGTCGCTCGGCATGTCCCAGGCATAATCCGGGTCGCCGCCGGCGATGAATTCCTCGTAGTCGAGTCGCCGATACGCTCCCGTTCGCGCCGCATTGCGCGGTCTCGACAGTCGATCACGACGGGCTTGACCTCGGCGTCGCGGCCAGCGCCTGCTTGATGCACCGGCGCAATCTCGGTATCGACGATGAGCACCTTGGCGTCGGCGTGGTCGAGCATGAAGGCGACGATGGCCGGGTCGAGCCGCGTGTTGATGGAATGCAGCACCGCGCCGGCCATCGGCACGCCGTAATGCGCCTCGAGCATGGCGGGCGTGTTGGCGAGCATCACCGAGACCGTGTCGTTCTTGCCGATGCCCCGCGGCGGCGAGCGCCGAAGCGAGCCGACGCGAGCGCGGCATAGAACTCGGCATAGGAGTAGCGCCGCTTGCCGTGCGACGATGGCGGGATGGTCTGGGAAGGTCGCTCGCCGCGCGCTCGAGAAAGACGAGCGGCGTCAGCGGCTGATAGTTGGCGGCGTTCTTGCCGAGGTCGGTGTCGTAGGGGCTCGTCATGGCCCGCCTTGGGTGCGTTTCCTTATCGCACCCTAGCCATGCTCAAGCCTTTCGATCAATTCCCTCGTAGGTCGAAACTCGCGAGATCAGCGTCTCGAATAATAGGCAAGGGTTGCCGCGAAGGCAGTTCCGGCGAACACCACCAACGCCAGATAGAGAATTTCCCCTGTGCTCATCGCGCACCTCGTCATCGCTTCGAAGGTGCAAGCGTCGGGGAGGTGACGCGCCGGGGCCTTGATCCTGATCAAAATCCGGCGGAAAGGTGGGGTAAGCGGACCCTATGCCTGGGGGTCGCGCTTCAGCTCTTTGAGCTTGGCGAACACCGAATTGGCGTCGGGAACATCCTCTTCCTCTTCCGGCGCAGCCATGGCGTCACGCGCCTCTTGAGCGAGCGCGGTGGCCATTGAGGGTTCGGGCTGCGGAGCCGGCTCAGGGTCGATGGTCTCCTCCGCCGGCATGAGCGTTCCGGCCTTGGCTGGCTCGGTGGCTTCGTCCTCATGCCGTTCGCGGGCAAGCCTGGCGGCCGCCTTTTTCACCTCGGCGTCGAGCTCGATCTGCGAGCACAGGCCCAGCGTCACCGGATCGACCGCCTTGATGTTCGCCGAATTCCAATGGCCGCGTCGCGGATCTCGGCGATGGTCGCCTTTGTCGTGCCGATCAGCTTCATGATGTCGGCGTCGGTGAGTTCGGGGTGGTTGCGCAGGAGCCAATAGATGGCGTCCGGCTTGTCCTGCGGCTTCGACACCGGCGTATAGCGCGGCGCCCTCTTCTGCTTGACGTGCGGCAGCTTGTACTTCGGCGGGCCAGCTTCAGCCGGTAGGAGGGTCCTTCTCCGCTTCCTCGATCTCGCTCGCGGGTGAGCTGGCCCGAGGCCACCGGATCGATGCCCTTGATGCCCTTGGCCACGTCCTCGTCGGCGATGCCCTTCACTTCGAGCTGATGCAGGCCGCAGAAATCGGCGATCTGCTCGAAGGTGAGCGAGGTGTTGTCGACCAGCCAGACGGCGGTCGCCTTGGGCATCAGTGGGGTGCGGTCCATCGGTGCTGCAATACCTGTAACAGAAAAGGCCGGTCTCTAGACCCCTCAAGGCCACGAGAGCGAGCCAAATTCACATGAAAGGGAGGGCCCCTATATAGGATGCTCCGGGCCCGGAAGCAAACGGTTCAGGCAGAATTTCCCCGGCATCGAGCCGGCCATTTATTCCACCAACAACACGATCTTGCCGATGTGATCGGGATTGTCGATGCGCCGATGCGCCGCCGCTGCGTCCGCGAGCTTGAACGTCGAGTCCATCACCGGCTTGAGCTTGCCTTCGGCGATCAGCGGCCAGACCTTGTCCTCGACAGCGCGGGCGATGCGTGCTTTGGCATCGTTGCTCTGCACCCGCAAAGTCGAGCCGGTGAGCGTCAGCCGCCGCATCATCAGCCTCATCAGATCGATGTCGACCTTTGAGCTTTTGAGGAAGGCGATCTGCACGATGCGGCCCTCGATCGCCGCGGCGCGCAAATCGCGCTCGATATAGTCGCCGCCGACCATGTCGAGGATCACGTCAGCGCCGTGGCCTCCAGTTGCCTCCTTCACCGCCTCGACGAAATCCTCGGTGCGATAGTTGATGGCACGAACCGCACCCAGCTCCTCGCAGGCGCGCGTCTTCGCTGCGCTTCCGGCGGTTGCCAGCACATGTGCGCCGAACAGCCGGCCCATCTGGATTGCCGTCGTGCCGATTCCGCTCGCCCCGCCATGCACAAGCAGCCAATCCCCGGGCTTGAGCGCGCCGCGCTCGAAGACGTTGTGCCACACGGTGAATATTGTTTCGGGCAGTGTCGCCGCCTCGATCAGCGAGAGACCGTCAGGCATGGGAAGCGTCGCGCCTTCCGCCGCCACGCAGAATTCGGCGTAGCCGCCGCCATTGGTGAGCGCGCAAACCGCATCGCCTTCTTCGAAGCGCGTCGCGCCGGGTCCGCAGGCCGCGATATGGCCGGCGACTTCGAGCCCGAGAAGGTCTGATGCGCCTTTGGGAGGAGGGTAGAGACCCTGACGCTGCAGCACGTCCGGGCGATTGATGCCCGCCGCCTTGACCGCGATCAGCACCTCGCCCGCGCTCGGCACCGGCAGTGGACGGGTCGCCGGCACGAGCACCTCGGGGGCGCCGTGACCTTTCGTTTCGATGGCGATCATGGTCTCGGGCAACATGGGCAATCCAGCTGGAATATCGATGCGGGGGTTAGCACGAGAGCGGGAAGTGCTAGAATACGGTATGGACCTAGAGGATCTCGAACCGAAGAAAAAGAAGGCCTACGAGCTCGGCCAGGACTTGAGCAAACTTTCCGTCGGGGAGCTCGCTGAACTCGTCGAGACGCTGAAAGACGAAATCGCCCGGGTGGAAGCTACGCGCACGGCAAAACAATCCTCGTTGAGCGCCGCGGCGGCGGCCTTCAAGCGTTAACCATCGTTGCTAACTTACTTCCTTTAGGTAAATCGCCTCTTAGCGTTAACTCGTTATTAGGAGGTTTGCGCTAGGTTTTCAGCCATCCAGTCCTCTGGATGTGAGTGGCCTGTCCACTCTGTTTGACGCCTCCCTGTTAACTTCCTGAGCCGCCGCATGGCGGCTCTTTTTTTGCCCCATTCGACGGTCTAACCTGTCTCCCGCCAGCGCGGGCGAGTTTGCCGCGCGGCGCGTATGCCGTGGGCACGGGCGTGTGAGGGAGTAGCCGATGGCGGGGAAGTCCAAGCGCGGTGACGGCGTCACCGTTTCGTTCGGCGCGAAGTTTGCGCAATCCGATCAATTCCGAACCGTCTTTCGCGAGGGCATGGCGCTGGTCGAGGCTGCCGCCACCTATCTCGATGGCGATGGGCGAAAGGAGGCGCGCAAGTTACAGCCGCCGCATTCGCTCGCCTATGCCACCGAGAGCATGAGGCTCACCACCCGGCTCATGCAGCTTGCCTCCTGGCTCCTCATCCGGCGCGCGGTAAGCGAGGGAGAGCTAACGCTGGAGCAGGCGCTTGAGGAGCAGCGCAAGATCAAGCTGCCGGGCAAGGCGGGCGAGCCGGCGACCAGGGATTTCAACGCTCTTCCGCCCCGGTTGAGAGATCTGATCGCGCAGAGCATCAAGCTGCAGGAGCGCATCGTCCGCCTCGACCAGATGCTTGGGCTCGAGCAGGCGCCGCAGCTGGATGAGGCCGATCACCCCTTGAGCACGCAGCTGTCGCGGTTGCGCGCGGCCTTCGGCACTGACGCCGACTAACGGCCTATTTGAGGAAGCCTTCGT
This sequence comes from uncultured Alphaproteobacteria bacterium, assembly GCA_963757555.1. Lineage (GTDB taxonomy): Bacteria > Pseudomonadota > Alphaproteobacteria > Rhizobiales > Methyloligellaceae > Methyloceanibacter. The sequence continues at coordinate 168,671 of CAVWRU010000009.1, read as the reverse complement.
ATTTCCGCTTGAAGCGGGTGAGCCGGCCGCCGCGGTCGATGAGGTGCTGGCCGCCGCCGGTCCAGGCCGGATGCGTCTTTGAATCGATGTCGAGCTTCAGCGTCTCGCCCTCCGCCCCGTAGGTCGAATAGGTGACGAACTCGGTGCCATCGGTCATCACCACCTTGATGCGGTGATACTCGGGATGGATGTCCTTTTTCATGGCGTTTTGCCTTGGAAATCGTGGTGTTTATGTTGAGCGAGAGCCTATAACGGAACTTGCGCGGGCGCACAAGGCTGCGCCGGAAGGGCGCGGGCCTTTGACCTTTCGCCACCCGCCCTCCTTCCGTACATTGCCCCTGAGAATTGAGGAAGCCCCGCCCGTGACCGCAAAACCGAACGGCCCGGACCCATATCCCTTTTCCGCTTCGGCCGAAGCCGACAGCGTGAAGCAGGAACGGGCGTCGCTCCGTCCGCTGCTTGCCCTCAAGCCCTATCTCCTCCGCTACCGGCGCATGATCGGTGCGGCGCTTGTCGCCCTCGTCGTCTCCGCTGCGGCAACGCTTGCCGTGCCGCTTGCCGTGCGGCGCATGATCGACGTCGGCTTCAGCGGGCTCGAGCCGGGACTGGTCGACAAATATTTCGCGACCCTGCTTGGCGTCGGCCTCATCCTCGCGCTTGCCAGCGCCGCTCGCTTCTACTGCGTGAACTGGCTCGGCGAGCGCGTCGTCGCCGACATCCGCGCCGACATTTTCCAGCATCTCACCGGCCTCAGTCCCGCCTTCTACGAGACCGCGCATTCAGGCGAGGTGATGTCGCGGCTCACCGCCGACACCACCCAGATCAAGGCGGCGGCGAGCACGACGATCTCTCAGGCCTTGCGCAATCTCGTGATCCTGGTGGGCGCGGTGGTGATGATGATCGTCACCAGCCCGAAACTTTCCCTGCTGGTGCTGATCGCGATTCCGATCATCGTGCTGCCGCTCGTCGCCTATGGGCGAGCGGTCCGCTCGCTGTCGCGCGAGGCACAAGATAGTCTCGCCCACGCTTCGGCCTATGCGAGCGAAAGCCTGAGCCAGGTGCGGGTGCTGCAAGCCTTTACCCATGAGCAGGCAGCGAGCGCGAGATTTGCGGGCGCCGTTGAGCGCGCTTTTGTGGCAGCAAAGGCACGCATCAAAGCCCGCGCCGGGCTCACCGCGCTTGCCATGTTTCTCGTCTTTGCGAGCGTCATCGGTATCTTGTGGTATGGCGCCCAGGACGTGCTTGCCGGCACCATGACCGGCGGCAGGCTCGGGCAGTTCGTGCTCTATGCCGTGCTCGCCGCGGCCTCGACCGGCGAGCTCAGCGAAGTGTGGGGCGAGATCAACCAGGCGGCAGGCGCGGCGGAACGGCTCGGCGAGCTGCTTGCGGTGCAATCCGAGATCAAATCGCCGTCGCGTCCGGTGCCGATGCCGAAGCCTCCGCGCGGCGAGATCGCCTTCAGGGAGGTGACCTTCCACTATCCAACGCGACCCGCGATCAGCGCGCTGAACGGCGTGTCGTTCGGCGCGAAGTCAGGCGAGCGGGTGGCCATCGTCGGACCCTCGGGCGCCGGCAAGACCACCATCTTCGCGCTCTTGCTTCGCTTCTACGACGCGCAAAGGGGAGCGGTGACTGTCGACGGCGTGGCTGTGAACCAGGCCGATCTTCAAGAGCTCCGCTCGCGCTTCGCCATCGTGCCGCAGGAGCCGGCGCTCTTCGCCGACACGGTTGCCGCCAATATCGGCTATGGCGTCGGCGAAGCGAGCCGGAGCGCAATCGAGAAAGCGGCACGCGCCGCCTTTGCCCATGATTTCATTGCCGCGCTGCCGCGAGGCTACGACACCATGCTGGGCGAGGGGGGCGTCACGCTTTCCGCCGGCCAGCGCCAGCGCATTGCCATTGCCCGCGCCGTGTTGCGCGACGCGCCGATCCTGCTGCTCGACGAAGCGACCAGCGCGCTTGACTCGGAGAGCGAGACTCTGGTGCAGCGGGCGCTCGATTCGATCATGCAGGGGCGCACCACGCTGGTCATCGCCCATCGCCTCGCTACGGTGACGCGCGCCGACCGCATCCTCGTGCTCGATCAGGGGCGATTGGTGGAAGAGGGCACGCATCAGAGCCTGCTCGGCAATGGCGGCATCTATGCGAGGCTCGCCGAGCTGCAATTCGCCACCGACGCGGCTTGAGCCTGTCTAGTCCTGCAGGTCGGTCAGATGCGCGGCGATCTCGCTGAGCAGGGGATCGTGCACCTCGGCGTCTTGCAAATGCCGAAGCGTCCGTAGGACGTATTCGACGTTGCCGCCGGCCTGTCCCTTGCCGGCCTTGACGATCCGGATCTGCTCTTCGAGCGGAAGGCCGCCCGCGTATTGGGCGTGATTGCGGTCGACGAGGTAGGCGAGGGCCTTCAGCACGCGGCCTGACCCGTCGAGCAGACGTATCGGCCGCACCGCCTCGACATAGACGTCGGTCACCTGCTCGCGCTCCCGCAAGTAGGCGACAGTCTCCTCCTCGGCACCGGCGGCCACGCGAAAAGCCATGCCCTTGCAAGCGCCGCCGCGATCGAGGCCGAGCACCAGCCCAGGCTCGGAGTGGGTGCCGCGATGCACTACGGAATAGACGCAGAGCGCGCGATGGGCGCCCTTGAGCAGCGCGGGCGCGGATTCGGCGAAGGCAAAGCCAGGCCGCCACATCAGCGAGCCATAACCGAACACCCAAAGCTCAGCCATTGCCCCGCACTGCTCAGTCCTCATGGCCGTGCGGGCGGCCGAAATCGGCCTCCTGCGTGTCCTGCCCCGCCTCGATGATGCCGCGGCGGATGGCGCGGGTGCGGGTGAACAGCTCGAGCAGCGCCGTGCCGTCGTCCCACCGGATCATGCGCTGAAGCGCCGCCAGATCCTCGGAGAAGCGGCCGAGCATTTCCAGCACCGCCTCCTTGTTGTTGAGGAACACGTCGCGCCACATCACCGGATCGGAGGCGGCAATGCGCGTGAAGTCGCGGAAGCCGCCGGCGGAGAACTTGATCACCTCGGACTGCGTGACCTCCTCGACATCGGCGGCGGTGCCGACGATGTTGAACGCGATCAGATGCGGAATGTGGCTGGTGATGGCGAGCACGATGTCGTGGTGCTCCGGCGTCATGGTCTCGACTGCCGAGCCGAGCCCGCGCCAGAGGTTTGCGATCTTCTCCACCGCTTCCTCGCTGCTCCGCTCGCACGGGGTGAGGATGGCCCAGCGGCCTTCGAACAACTCGGCAAAGCCCGCGTCGGGACCTGAATGCTCGGTGCCGGCAATTGGGTGGCCTGGGACGAACACGGCGCCCTCAGGCAGCGCGGCCAGCACTTGACGGATCACCGCCGCCTTGACCGAGCCGACCTCGGTGACGATGGCGCCGGGCGCCAGATGAGGCGCGACCGACTTCACGGCATCGGCCGTGGCGCCGACCGGCACGGCGATAAGCACGAGCTCGGCGTTCTTCACCGCATCGGCCGGCGTGTTGGCGATGTGATCGCAAAAGCCGAGATCCTTGGCGCGGTTATGCACTTGCGTGGAACTATCGTAGCCGACGACGCGGCGGGCGAGGCCGCGCGCCTTGACGCCGCGGGCGACCGAAGAGCCGATCAGCCCAAGCCCGACGACGGCAATGGTGTCGAACAGAGGCTCGGTCATTGGCGGCCGCCACCCGGTGCGGTCATGAAATCCTTGAGCGCATCGAGCACTGCGAGGTTTTCATCCTCGGTGCCGATGGTCATGCGCAGCGCTTCGGGAAAGCCGTACTCAGCGACGCGACGCAGGATGATCCGACGCGACTGAAGGAAGGTGTCGGCCTCGACCGCCGAATGGCCATTGGCGTGCGGAAAATGCACGAGAAGGAAATTCGCCGCGCTTGGCGTGATAGCGAGTCCGAGCGCCGTCAAATCCTCGGCCATGCGCGCGCGCCAGATCTCGTTTTGATCGGCGGCATGCCGCATGTGGCCCCGGTCTTCGAGCGAAGCGACGCTGGCGGCGATCGCCGGGCCGGATACGTTGAACGGACCTCTGATGCGGTTCAGCGCGTCGGCAACCGCGTCGGGGCAATAGGCCCAGCCGATCCGCAACGAGGCCAGCCCATAGATCTTGGAGAAGGTGCGCGTCATCACCGTGTTGTGGGTGGTGGCGACCAGCTCGATGCCGGACTCGTAGTCGTTGGCGCGGACATATTCGGCGTAAGCGGCGTCGAGCACGAGCAGGACATCATCCGGCAGGCCTGCACGCAGGCGCTTGACCTCGTCGAAGGTGAGATAGGTCCCGGTCGGATTGTTGGGGTTGGCGAGGTAGACCATGCGCGTGGCAGGTGTCACGCAGGCGAGAATCTCATCGACATCGGCGGTGTGGTCCTTCTCCGGCGCGACCACGGGCGTGGCGCCCCGCGCCAATATGACGATGCGGTAGACGAGAAAGCCGTGGCGCGAGTAGATCGCCTCGTCGCCTGGACCGAGATAGGCTGTGGCGAGCAGGCCGAGAATCTCGTCGGAACCTGCACCGCACACGATGCGCGCGGGGTCGAGCCCATAGAGCTTGGCGATCGCCTCGCGCAAGGGTCGCGCCGAGCCGTCGGGATAGCGCGACAGGGTCTCGGCGGCGGCAAGGTAAGCCTCGAGGGCGCGGGGAGAGGGGCCAAACGGCGTCTCGTTGGAGGAGAGCTTGATCACCCGGCCGGCGCCGGCAAGCCCGCTTTTCCCCGGCACATATGTCGCAATGTCGAGAATGCCTTGCCGGGGGCGCAAGGCCCGCTTCGCCGTCATTTCGCTCTCCTGGTGTCGATCAGCCGCCTTGCTTCCGCAGGGGCAGCGGCGCATCTCATAGGACCTTTCCTTTGCCCAAGGCAAAGAAAAGATTGACTTTCGGCCTTAAGGTCCTAGCTAACGCCGAATTGTCAAATTCGCAGGCATAATGGCTGCCACACGGAATGGAGCCCTGGATTCAGAGTGATGAGTGAAGCGCCGGTATCGCAGGCATTTCTGGACCATTCCGTTCGGCTTGCGCAGATCGCCAATCCTGAGAGCCAGATCGTTCATTTTGACGATCCGCTTCCGCTCGACTGCGGCGAGACACTCGCGCCCTTCTCCATCGCCTATCAGACCTACGGCACGCTCAACGCCGACAAGTCGAACCTGGTGCTCGTCTGTCATGCCCTGACCGGCGATCAGCACGTCGCCAACATCCACCCCGTCACCGGCAAGCCGGGCTGGTGGGAGACCATGGTCGGCCCCGGCAAGTCGATCGACACCAACCGCTATTTCGTGCTCTGCCCCAACGTGATCGGCGGCTGCATGGGCTCGACCGGGCCAAGCTCGATCAACCCGAGGACCGGACGCTCCTACGGGCTCGATTTTCCCGTCATCACTATCGCCGACATGGTGCGGGCACAGGCGCGGCTGCTCGACCATCTCGGCGTCGCCGACGTGCTATGCGTGCTTGGCGGCTCCATGGGCGGCATGCAGGTGCTGGAATGGGCATCGACCTACAAGAACCGCGTGTTCTCGGCGGTGCCGATCGCCTGCGCCGCGCGCCATTCATCGCAGAACATCGCTTTCCACGAGGTTGGCCGCCAAGCGGTGATGGCCGATCCCGAATGGTGCCAAGGCCGTTATCTCGACGAGGGCAAGAGCCCGCGCAAAGGTCTCGCCGTCGCCCGCATGGCCGCCCACATCACCTATCTGTCGGACGATGCGTTGCACACCAAGTTCGGCAGGAATTTGCAGGACCGCGACAAGATCACCTTCGGCTTCGATGCCGACTTCCAGGTGGAGAGCTATCTCCGCTATCAGGGCTTGAGCTTCGTCGACCGCTTCGACGCCAACTCCTATCTCTACATCACGCGGGCCATGGATTATTTCGATCTCGCTGCCGACCATGGCGGCGTGCTCGCCAATGCCTTCCAAGCCACTCGCACCCGCTTCTGCCTCGTGTCGTTCACCAGCGACTGGCTGTTTCCGACCGAGGAAAGCCGGGAGATCGTGCACGCCTTGAACGCGGTCGCCGCCAATGTCAGCTTCGTGGAGCTCAAGACCAAGGGCGGACACGACTCCTTCCTGCTGCATGAGCCGGAGCTGTTCGAAACCATCAGCGGGTTTCTGAACTCGGCAGCGCGCCATCGCGGCATCGTCGACGACTCTGAGGGCTGGCGCCCATGAATCTGAACGTGCCGCCGCACACCGTCCGCAGCGCCGACACTTCGCGCGTCGATCTTCTGCTCATCGCCGATATGGTGAGCCCGGGGGCGCGCGTGCTCGACATCGGCTGCGGCGACGGAACGTTGATGCGGATTCTCGCGGCGAAACGCGGCGCCGATGCCCGAGGCATCGAGATCAGTCAGGCCGGGGTGAATTCCTGCGTGGCGCAGGGGCTGGCGGTGATCCAGGGCGATGCCGACACCGACCTCGTGCACTACCCGGACCTCGCCTTCGACTACGCTATTCTGAGCCAGACCATCCAGGCGACGTACAGCCCGCGCGACGTGCTCGAGCAGCTGCTCCGCATCGGTCGCCGGGCGATCGTGTCTTTTCCCAATTTCGGGCATTGGCGCGTTCGCACCCAGCTTCTGTTCGGCGGCAAGATGCCGCGCACCGACAACCTGCCGGATCGCTGGTACGACACGCCGAACATCCATCTCTGCACCATCCAGGACTTTCTGGATTTGTGCCGTGATGCCGGCGCCAAGGTGGAGCGGGTGGTGGCGCTCAACGCGTATGGCACCAAGCTCGGCGTCTCCATGCCGCTGTTCACGCAGAATCTGTTCGGCGAGCAGGCGGTGTTCCTGCTGTCGCGGTAGGTTTTCTTTTTTTTTTTTTGCGGGGGTTTGGGGGGGCCGAAGTCGGGAAGAAGGGTGTATTGGAGGTCGTCCGCGGCGTCACACCGGCGGGCACCGGCATGATGCGCCGGCTGCGTGCCTTGCTGACCTCCTTGACCGGGACCGCGGCGTAGATCTGCTTGGTCGCCTCGACCATGATCACGCCGGAGAAAGCGGGCCACAGCACGAGCCCGAGCCGCTCCCAGAACACCGGCCATTTGAGCAGGACACGCCAAGAGAAGGGCGGCATGTAGAGCGCGTATTGCCACTCCTCAGGGGAGAACATGGCGTCCTTGAGCAGCTTCGCGATCTGCGAGCGGCTGAACGGCCGCCCGTGGCCGAACGGGGTGGAATCGACCCGCGCCCACAGCCCACGGCGGTTCGGCACGATGATGAGCAGCCGCCCGTTGGGCGCCAGCACCCGCCACAGGTCGCGCAACAGCGCGCGCGTACGTTCGCTCCATTCGAGCATGTGCACCAGTAAGAGACGGTCGGCGCATTCGTCGGGAAGCGGCAGTTCGGTCTCGTCGACGAGAACGCTCGAGCAGTGGCCCTCGCGCGGCCAGGACATGACGCCAAGCTCGGCCGGCATCAGCGCGCCCAAGGGGCAGGCATCGGCGCGGAAGGCGCCGAGATAGGGCGTGGCGAAGCCGAGGCCGTACAGGCTCATGCCATGCAAATTGCTCCAGCGGGCGCGAAGTCTCGCTCCGAGCAGCCGGCGCACCACGCCCCCGAGGGGCGAGGCGTAGAAATCCTTCAGATCGATGGCATCGAGATGCATGGGAATGTTTGCATGTCTAAGGCGCCGACCGCGAAGATACTATGCCGTCGGACCGCACGATCACGTCCATTTCAATCCAGTTTAAGGAGATGCTACGGTTTGGCCCGGCAATTTGCAGCGGAAAGAGACATGGCAAAGCTCGAGGTTCACCACTTCCCGGCGCGCAGCGATAATTATGGCGTGCTCGTTCATGATCCCGAGACCGGGGCCACGGCCTCGATCGACGCGCCGGACGCCGATGCTGTCCTCGCTGCGCTCGAAGAGAAGGGCTGGACGCTCACCCATATCCTGATTACCCATCATCATGGCGACCACACCGCCGGCAACAAGCGTCTGAAGGCGTTGACCGGCTGCATCATTGTCGGTCCGAAGGTCGAGGCCCGTAGCATTCCAGCCATCGATGTCGAGGTGAGCGAAGGCGACAGCGTCGCCGTGGGCAATGTCAACGGGCTGGTGATCGAGACGCCTGGGCACACGCGCGGCCATATCAGCTATCTCTTTCCCGATGACGGCATCGTGTTTGTCGGCGACACGCTGTTCTCGGTCGGCTGCGGCAAGCTGCTCGAAGGCGACGCCAAGATGATGTGGCGCTCGCTGCAGAAGCTGATGGCGCTGCCACCAGAAACTCAACTCTATTGCGGGCACGAATATACCCGCGCCAATACCAAGTTCGCGCTCACCGTCGAGCCCGGCAACGCGGCGCTGCAGGCCCGCGCGGTCGAGGCCGAGGAACTCGCCAAGTGCAAAGAGCCGGCGCTGCCCACGACCATCGCCAAGGAGCTGGCCACCAACCCCTTCTTGCGTCCGTCGAGCCCGGAGATTCAGAAGCGGCTCGGTATGGAGGGGAGGGAGCTCTGGGAGATTTTCGGCGAGACGCGCCGGCGCAAGGACAGGTTCTGACCGTGGCTGCTGCTTTGACCTCGGACGAGATCATCGCCCATCTCAGCCTCAAGCCCCATCCGGAAGGCGGCTATTTCCGCGAGACCTTCCGCGATGAGCCGGGCCATAAGGGCCGCGCCCATTCGACCGCGATTCTCTATCTGCTCAGGGCCGGCGACGTGTCGCGCTGGCATCGCGTCGACGCGGCCGAGATGTGGCACTGGTATGGCGGGGCGCCGCTGCTCCTCGAAATCAAGCAAGGCGAGGCACGCCACGAACACCGCCTTGGGCAGGATTGGCTCGAGGGCGAGCACCCGCACGCGCTCGTTCCCGCCGGCGCTTGGCAGACCGCAAGGAGCCTCGGAGCGTGGACGCTCACCGGCTGCACCGTGGCGCCCGGCTTCGACTTCGCCGGTTTCGAGCTCGCCCCTGAGGGCTTCGAGCTCTAATCCATGAACTGCCCACCATTGATGGTGAGCGTCGAGCCGGTGATCCAGCCGGCATCGTCGGCGGCAAGGAAGGTCACGCAGCGGGCGACCTCGTCGGCCTCGCCCAAGCGCCCGACCGGGATCTGGCCGACGATCGACTTCATCACCTCCTCGGAGACTCCGGCGAGCAGCTCGGTCGCGACATAGCCTGGCGCGATGGCGTTCACGGTGATGCCCTTGCGCGCGCTCTCAAGCGCAAGGGCCCTGGTGAAGCCGATGACGCCGGACTTCGCCGCGCAGTAATTGGTCAAGCCCAGCTGCCCCTTCTGCCCGTTGATCGAGGCGATGTTGACGATCCGGCCGAAGTTTCGCTCCCGCATGCCGTTGATCACCGGACGCGTCATGTTGAACAGCGAGTTGAGATTGGTGCGGATCACCTGCTCCCACTGCTCATGGCTCATCTTCTGAAGCATGGCGTCGCGCGAGATGCCGGCATTGTTGACCAGCACCTCGACCGGACCAACCTCGTTCTCGACATTGATGATGCCTTGCTCGCAGGCGACGTAGTCACCGACGTCCCATTTGAACACCGGGATCTTGGTTTCCTTCTTGAAGGCGTTGGCGGTATCGTCATTGCCGCCGTAATTGGCGGCGACGTTGTAGCCTGATTTCTTCAGGCCCTTGCAAATGGCGGCGCCGATGCCGCGCGTACCGCCGGTGACGAGAGCCACTCTCCCCATGTCGCGTTCCTCCCTTTAGGCGCTCTTTTCGGGCGCTTCGCGTTTGCAAGTCGAATTGGCCCCGCGGCGGCTCAAACCGGCGCGAGGCCCAAAGCAATAACAACCAACGCGTTCTAGTCACGCTCGACGCACATCGCGATGCCCATGCCGCCACCGATGCACAGCGTGGCGAGACCCTTCTTGGCATCGCGCTTCTGCATCTCATGCAACAGCGTGACGAGGATGCGCGCGCCGGACGCGCCGATCGGATGACCGATGGCGATGGCGCCGCCATTGACGTTGACCTTGGCAGGGTCAAAGGCGAGATCCTTGTTCACGGCGAGAGCCTGCGCGGCGAAGGCCTCGTTGGCCTCGACCAGGTCGACGTCGCCGATCTTCCAGCCGGCCTTCTCCAGCGCCTTGCGCGAGGCGGGGATGGGGCCCGAGCCCATGATCTTGGGATCGACGCCGGCGGTTGCCCAGGACGCGATGCGGGCAAGCGGCTTCAGCTTGCGCTTCTTCGCTTCGGCCGCGCTCATCAGCACGAGGGCAGCGGCGCCGTCATTGATGCCGGAAGCGTTGCCGGCGGTCACGGTGCCTTCCTTGTCGAAAGCGGGCCTGAGCTTCGCCGCATCCTCGATCTTGGCGCCCTCGCGGATATATTCGTCCTCGCTGACCACCGTCTCGCCCTTGCGGGTCTTGATGGTGACCGGAACGATCTCGTCCTTGAACTTGCCGGCCTTCTTGGCGGCCTCGGCCTTGTTCTGCGAGGCGGTGGCGAATTTGTCCTGGTCTTCGCGGGTAATCTGCCACTGGCGCGCGACGTTCTCGGCGGTGGTGCCCATGTGATAGCCGTTGAAGGCTTCCCACAGGCCGTCCTTGATCATGCTGTCGATGAACTCGATGTTGCCCATCTTCTGGCCGTTGCGCAAATGCGCGACATGCGGGGCGAGGCTCATGCTCTCCTGCCCGCCGGCGACGATGACGTCGGCGTCGCCGGCCTTGATCTGCTGCGCTCCCACGGCGACGGCGCGCAGGCCCGAGCCGCACACCTGGTTCAGTCCCCAGGCGGTGGCCTCGATGGGAATTCCCGCGGCGACGGCCGCCTGTCTCGCAGGGTTCTGTCCTTCGCCGGCGGTGAGCACCTGACCCATGATCACTTCGTCGACATCGGCGGCCGGGACGTGCGCCCGGTCGAGCGCGGCGCGAATGGCGACCTCGCCAAGCGTATGAGCCGGCACGCTTGCCAGCGAGCCATTGAACGAGCCAACCGGCGTCCGCGCCGCGCTGACGATCACAACATCGTCGTCTTTCATACTGGCCTCCACTCCACCAACATCTTCAAGGTCATACCCTACGGATTCACGCTATGGAAGCCTACGCCTTGACCTGGCTCAAGGGGGTGCGGCAAAGCCTCTGGTGCTTCGCACAAAGAACGTGGTAGTGATCTCGCAGTTGCGGCATGGTTTTGCCTTGGCGGTCGAGCCAGGGGCCAGGGAGTTCAGAGATACGTGGCACGGGATACCGACCAGCAGAACCGCCCGGTCATCATCAAGAAATACGCTAACCGCCGGCTCTATAACACCGATACCAGTACCTATGTGACGCTGGAAGACCTCGCGGAGATGGTGAGGTCCGAGAGAGATTTCGTGGTCTATGACGCGAAGACCGGCGAAGATCTCACCCATTCCGTGCTGACCCAGATCATTGTCGAGCAGGAGAGTAGGGGCACGAACCTGCTTCCCATCGGGTTCCTACGCCAACTCATCCGCTTCTATGGCGACAGCATGCAGCGGCTGGTGCCGAGCTATCTCGAATTCAGTCTCGATTCGCTGACCAGGCAGCAGGAGCAGTATCGCCGCCGCTTCGCCCATACCTTCGGCACTGCGGCCTTCGAGGCCATGCAGGAGCAGGTGCGCAAGAACTTTGCAACTTTCGAGCGTGCCCTCGGACTGTTTAGTCCCTTTACCGGAACCCCTCCGGGCGAGAGTAAGAACGACCACACTGCCGCAGCGGCAGGCGTCAAAGAGTCCTCGGAAGTTCCCCGCAGCGACGACGAGATTGCCAATCTCAAGGCTGAGCTTTCGGCCATGCAGGACCGGCTCGACCAGCTTTCCCGGCGCTAGTTTCCGCTTTTCACCGCAGATTTCGTCCCTCTCCCCTTGAGAGAAAGGGTGAGGGGTGATCCGTGGGGCCTCCCGGCAGATCACACCACCCTCCCTAGCCTCCGCCCCAAGGAGGGAGGGCTTCTCCGCCTGAACCGGAGATGAACGGGCGCCTCAGGGCCGGTTCAGCCGGCCCCCTCTAAAACCTCCTCAATGAGCTCCTCGACGCGGGGAGCGGAACCGAAGAGGAGGTTCGTCATGACCAGCACCAGCTTTCGCAATTTTCTCATCGCCGCCCTGGCTTTCACCGTTGCCGCCACGTTGATCGTCGCTTCGGCCTTCGCCGCCGACGGCAACGACGGCAAAGCCAAGCGCCTTGGCGACAAGGGCAAGCTCAACACCGCCACGTTCCACATCCTCGTGCCCAAGGCCGATCGCCTTGGGGCGGGTGGTAAGGTCGCCAAGTTCGTGGCGCCGAAGGCCGATCGTACCGGCGCCTCCGGTGGCCAGGTCGCCAAGTTCGTGGCGCCGAAGGCCGATCGTACCGGCGCCTCCGGTGGCCAGGTCGCCAAGTTCGTGGCGCCGAAGGCTGACCGCGGCAACACGGGTGGTCCAGTCACGCTGTTCTCTCTGTCGCCCAAGGCCCCGCGTGCCGGCAAGGGCTCCACGACCGCGCAAATCGTAGCTCCCAAGGCCCCGCGTGGCGGCGACACTCCGACCTCGGTGAAATTCGTCGCTCCGAAAGCCCCGCGCGGCGATGGGCAGGTGGTCGCCAAGCTCGACGAGCCGAAGCTCGCCACTACACAGCGTCTCGCGCCCCCGACCGATGCGACCTCTGCCAAGGTCGAGCAGGTGACCTCTGCTCCAGCGCCTGTTGCGGCCGACGCCCCCGTCGCCGCGACGACCCAGAGCTCGGAGCCTGCTGCTACGGTGACCGAGGCCAGCGACCGCGAAGTCGAGCTCGCTTATGTCCGCGCCGCCCAGCGTTACGGCTATGGCGATTATGAAGGCGCCGATGAGGGTTACGACGAAGGCTACGATGACGGTTATGCCGGCGGCTCCTCCTATGGAGACGACGGCTGCTATTGAGCTCTTCTCCCGAGTGCAAGCTAAGGCCCTGGGGTTTCGGCCCCGGGGCCTTTTTCATGCGAAGCGAGCAGAGGTCGTCTGAGCTATTCGCTACCGACGGAATAGTCCCGGCGCGCCGACCTGATGGTGACCGAGAAGCCGGCGACGACGTCGATCAGGGTGGTGAGCATGATCAAGAAGAACAGGGAGGTTCCGGCGGGCGGCCAGATCAGGAACAGGATGAGGCAGACCACGAACACGATCATCGACAGCGCGTGATCCACGACCGAATTGCCCCCGGTGCGCGTCGATTTCAGGATCTCGAAGAACAGCACGAACAGCGAGAAGGCGAGCATCATGTCGCCGAGCGAGATCTGCCACACCCCGCCTGACGGCATGGAGACGGAAAAACGTGCAAGCGCGAAGTCGGCGCCTCCGGAGGCGAAGGCGACATAGGCCATGACCACGAAGGCCAGCAGTGGAACCGCGGAGATCCAGCTCGTCCGCCGATAGTGGTGAACGACCCTGTCCTCCGGATCCACGATGACCATGGGGTCTTTACCCTCGAACTAGACGAGAAGTTCCCCGGCCGCGGCCCAGCTTAGGCCTCTTCCTTGACGGTCAGCACCTGCCGGCCCCGGTAGCGGCCCGATTTCGGGTCGATGTGATGCGGGCGGCGAAGTTCGCCTGAGTCCTTGTCCTCAACGTAAGTCGGCGCGGAGAGCGCGTCGTGAGAGCGCCGGTTGCCTCGCTTCATGCGAGAGGTTTTTCTCTTGGGTACTGCCATAATCCAACCTTTGAAATTGATCCGCGGATTCCCGCGGCCTTCGAGTGAGCGCCGTTATAGTGACTATCCTTGGCGCTGGCCAGAGGTCGATTGGTGCCAAAGCTCCGGTGCGATGCAGCCCGAGCGCGCGGCAAGAATTGGCATTCTGCGCTCCACCGATTTGGCGATGCGCTGCATTCTCGGACTAGGCTTGCCCGGATTGCGCAGCAGTGGGTTGGGGAGCGCGGCGGCGAGCAGCAGCGCCTCTTTCCGGGTCAGCTCGGCTGCGCTCTTGTGAAAATAAGCTTGGCTCGCCGCCTCGGCGCCGAAGATGCCTGGGCCCCACTGGGCGATGTTGAGATAGACCTCGATGACGCGCTCTTTCGGCCAGAACAGGGTGAGCAGATAGGCGAGCGGCACCTCCAGGATCTTGCGCACATAGCTCCGGTCGGTGAAGAGATAGAGGTTCTTCGCCGTCTGCATGGTGATGGTGCTAGCCCCACGGAAGCTGCGGTGCCGCCGCTTCGCCTCCTCGACGGCGTCTTTCACCGCCCCCCAATCAACGCCCCAATGGACGCAGAAGCGGCCGTCTTCGCTCGAGATCACGGCAAGGGGCAAGTCGCGCGCCATGTCCTCGAGCGGCACCCACTGATGCTTGAGCGTCCGACCCTTGAGCTTCTCTGCGACCATCACCGGGGTGATCGGCGGATTGACAAAGCGGAAGACGATGATCGACAGAAGGAGGCCTGCCATGATGAGCAGGACCACGAGGCCTATGCGCTTAAGCCAGGGATGTCGACGTTTTGCCGGTCTTTTTGCGCCCATGGCTCACTGAATTGCCGTGCCGAAGGCCTTGTACCCTCCGGTTGCCGCATGGAGCAACGTGGTATTAGGGTCGGCGCCGCAAGCTCAAGCCACCATTTTTCCGACCGCCGAAACATGGACCTGACCGAAAAGCTCGAACGCGTTGCGGGGCTCATCGAGCGCCGCCTCGATGCAATGCTTGCGCCCGAGCCAATCCCGTCGGGCCGGGCCCGGCTGATCGAGGCCATGCGCTATGCGGCGCTTGGCGGCGGCAAGCGCCTGCGGCCGTTCCTGCTCATCGAAGCCGCCCGCCTGTTCGGCGTGACGGAGGAGGGGGCGCTCGACGCCGCCGCAGCACTCGAATGCGTCCACTGCTATTCTCTGGTGCATGACGATCTGCCCTGCATGGACGACGACAAAGTGAGGCGAGGCCGCCCCACGGCGCATATCGCCTTCGGCAAAGCGACCGCGATCCTCGCGGGGGACGCGCTGCTCACACTTGCCTTTGGCATTTTGAGCGAGCCCCGCACGCACCCAGAGCCGAGCGTGCGCGTTGCGCTGATCGGGCTGCTGGCCGAGGCGGCAGGCTTCGGCGGCATGGCCGGCGGTCAGGCACTCGACCTCGCCGCCGAGGGCCAGAACCTGGGTCCTATGGACGTGGCGAGAATGCAAGCCATGAAGACCGGGGCGCTGTTCGATTTTGCCTGCGCGGCAGGCGCCCTGCTCGGCCGCGCCGATGACGTGGCGCGCGGGGCGCTTGCCGCCTACGCGTCGGCTTTTGGCCAGGCCTTCCAGCTTGCTGACGATATCCTCGATGCCGAAGGCGATGCGGCGGCAATGGGCAAGGCTACTGCCAAGGACGCCCGCCGGGGCAAGGCGACGCTCGTTGCGCTGCTCGGTATCGACGCGGCGCGGGCGCGACTCAAAGCCCTGGTCGACGATGCCGAGGCGGCCCTTGCGCCCTTCGGGGAGAGCGCGCTAACGCTCCGGCAAGCCGCGCGCTTCATTGCTTCGCGCCGGGCCTAGGAACAATCCTTACGGGGATATCGGGTGACGACAAAAACCAAGACATGGCCGCTGCCTCTCCGCATCGTTGCCGCGCGGCCCAGGCTCTTCTTGTCGATCCTCGCAGGCTTCGTCGTTGGAGCCCTGTTGCCCCTGTATCTCGACGAGTTGAGCGGTGTGACGCGGTTTCTCGTCGCCTGGGACTTTGGCGTCGGTCTCTACCTCATCCTTGCGTACTGGATGATCGCCCATAGCGGCCTGAGAGAGATTCACCGGCAATATTTGGCCCAGGACGAAGGCGGTTTCGCCATTCTCGTGCTCACCATCGTCAGTGCCTGCGCGAGCGTCGGCGCGGTGTTTGCCTGGCTCGAAATCGCAACCAGGGGAGACCTTTGCGCTGCCCGGCCTCGGGTTCCTATTGGTGACGATCATGCTGTCGTGGGCCTTCATCCACACCATGTTCGCGCTGCATTACGCGCACGAATTCTACGCCGAGCATTACACGACCGGCGGTGGGCTTATCTTCCCCCACGACCCTGAGCCAACCTATTGGGACTTCGTTTATTTCGCTTTTGCCATCGGCACGTCGACGCAAGTGTCGGACGTGGAAATCAGCTCGAAGCGAATCCGCCGCACCGTGACCCTGCATGGCATCGTGTCGTTCTTCTTCAATGTCACCGTGATCGCGCTCACTGTCGGGTTGGTGGGCGACGCCGTGCAGAATTGAGAGGCTACTCCGCGGCGGTGCGGCTGCGGCCGGCCTGCCCGAAGCGCCGCTCGATATAGTCGAGCACCATCTGCTTGAATTCGGCGGCGGCGCCGGGACCGCGCAAGGTCAGCGCCTTCTTGCCGTCGATGAACACGGGTGCCGCCGGCGCCTCGCCGGTGCCCGGGAGCGAGATGCCGATATCGGCGTGCTTGGATTCGCCGGGGCCATTGACGATACAGCCCATCACCGCAACGGTCAGCGTTTCGACGCCGGGATAACGGCGCTTCCACTCGGGCATGGAGTTGCGGATGAAGTCCTGAATGTCGCGGGCAAGCTCCTGGAAGGTGGTCGAGGTGGTGCGCCCGCATCCCGGGCAGGCGGCGACCAGAGGCACGAAGCTGCGGAAGCCCATGCTCTGCAGAAGCTCCTGCGCCACCTTCACCTCGAGCGTGCGGTCGCCTTGCGGCTCAGGCGTGAGCGAGATGCGGATGGTGTCGCCGATGCCCTGTTGCAGCAGCACGGCGAGCGCCGCGGACGATGCGACGATCCCTTTCGAGCCCATGCCGGCCTCGGTGAGCCCGAGATGCAGCGCAAGGTCCGAGCGCGCGGCAAGCATGGCATAGACCTGAATCAGGTCTTGCACGGCGCTGACCTTGGCCGAGAGCACGATCTTGTCGGGCCCCAGCCCAAGCTCGATCGCGCGCTCGGCGCTCAACAGCGCCGACTGGGCGATTGCCTCATGCATCACCGCGCGGGCGTCCTTGGGCTCAGGCAGTTTCGCATTCTCGTCCATCAGGCGGGTGAGCAGATCTTGATCGAGGCTTCCCCAATTCACGCCGATGCGCACCGGCTTGTCATTGCGAATGGCGATGTCGACGATGGCCGAGAACTGCCTGTCGCGCTTGTCCTTGAAGCCGACATTGCCGGGATTGATGCGGTATTTGGCGAGGGCTTGCGCGCAGGCCGGATATTCGGCGAGGAGCGTGTGGCCGTTATAGTGGAAGTCGCCGATGAGCGGCACGTCCACGTTCCTCGCGTCGAGCCGTTCGCGGATATGCGGCACGGCGGCCGCGGCCTCGGCCCGGTCCACGGTGATGCGCACGAGCTCGGAGCCGGCGCGGGCGAGCGCCGCGACCTGCGCCACCGTGGCCTCGACATCGGCGGTGTCGGTGTTGGTCATCGACTGCACCACGATGGGTGCGGGTCCGCCGACAATCACGCCACCAATATTGACCGGAACTGTGCGCCGGCGCGCTGAACTCTCCATGACGCAAGGATACATCAGATTTCTTCAGGCTGCGCCAGCTGCCGGGATTGCGGCTCTTTGGGCCCAACTGCCGGCCGCGAAATGCCTTTTTTCAGTGTAGGACCGCGCGTCATTCCCGTATGCACCGCGCGTGCGGAACTACGTTAAGATGGGCTTATGAACCTTCGGGGGGAAGAGTCCTTGCGGATCGACCCGGCCGGTCCGAGCGAGGGGGAACGCGGCGAGGGCGCCGCAGGTCTTGCTCTTTCCGCCGTCCTGCATGGCCTCGTTCTGATCCTGCTGTTGGGTATCGGCGTGTTCGGCAGCGAGGGGTCGCAGGGCGGGCTCGAGATCGTGCCCGTCGAGGTCGAGCTTTCCCATCAAAGTGTTTCGCCGCGGGCGCAGCAGCAAGTTGCCGATTTGCCCAAAGCGAATATCGCGCAGCCGCTGTCGACCGCGTCGCCCGACGGCGCCGCCAGAGTGACGGAGCCGTCGCAAACCGACGCGTTGCAAGCCAAGCTCGAGGCTTTGGCGAAGCTGCGCGAGCCCGATGCGGTGACGCCGGCCGATGAAAATGGCTCGGCGAGACCCGACAGCGCGGCGAGCAACGACGATATCGTGTCCGGGCGGGCGGGCCCATTCAGCGTGAAGGATTACATTCGCGCTCAGGTCGAACGGCGGTGGAACTTCGATCTGTCGGCGCTCGGGACAAAGGATGTCTCGGTGCCGATCCACGTCGAGATCACCAAGGCCGGCGTGGTGCGCAAAGCCGAAGTCGTCACCAACGCGTCCTCGGACGACCCCTTCTATCGCGAGGTGGCCCTCAGCGCCCGCAACGCTGTGCTCTTGTCGTCGCCGATTCTGCTGCCGGCTGGCGGTGACTACCAGGACGTGATGGACATGGTGCTCTACCTCAACCCCAGAGACGCCTTGCGGTGATTAGGGCAGATCCCTCGCCACGCGGAAGCCGGTGAGGCTGGAGTAGTCGTAGTCTCCGCTGTTGCGGCCGCTGCCGCTCCGCGCTGCCGAGCGCACGAAAACCGGCAGATTGCTCCACGACCCCCCGCGAATGGCGTGCTTGTCGCAGTTCTCTCCGGTCCACGCGCTGCCGTCCTCGGGCGCGCCAACATAATTGCGGTGCCAGCAATCGGCGGTCCATTGCCAGGCGTTGCCGAGCATTCCGTAGAGCCCGAAGGAATTGGGCTTGAAACTGTCGACATCGGCGAACAGGCGGTTGTCCCACTTGCTGCCGCAGCCGTTGCAATTGGCCTGGCCGACGCCGATGTCGTTGCCCCACCAGCGCGCCGTCGTTGTGCCTGCGCGCGCGGCGTACTCCCATTCGGCCTCTGTCGGCAGACGGTAGGCGCCTTTGGCATGATCGAGGGTCGGGTGGGCCGCGCGGACCTTGTCGTTCAACCAGGCGATATATTTTTCCGCGTCATGCCAATCCAAGCACACCGCCGGCCAACGCGGCGGCTCTCCGGAGAACGGCGCATTGGCCCGGCCATGGCCAGGCGAGCTCCATTTCATGTCCAGGATCGAGCTGCATGCCGCGGGCTGGTAGCCGGTTTCTCTCAGGAAGCTGAGAAATTGCGCGCTGGTGACGTCATATTTGCCGAGGGCAAAGGCCTTGATCGCCACCTCGTGCTGCGGACCCTCGGAGTCGAAGCGTCCGTTCTCGTTCCGCGGGCTTCCCATCATGAACGTTCCCGCCGGTATGCCGACCATGACCGGGCATTCGGGGCATTCCTGAAATTCGCGATCCTTTTGCACCTGGGCGACGCTGGTCCCGCAGCCAACCAGGGTGAGGATCGCGATCGCGAAAGACAGGCAGGAACGTCTCGCTAAGGACTTCATCGGGCGCGAATTTCAGGACTTGCACAGCTTGAGCGCGGCGATGGCGTCGTCCAGGCAATCGACCCAGTCCTTCCCACCATATTCAGGATGGTCGCGCATCCATCCGATGAGTTTTGCCGAAACCTCGCTGGCAGGGAGCTGTATGATGCATTTGTCGAGAAGATCGCCTTCCGCCAGAAATTTGACGTAAGCAAGGATTGTCTTCTTGCACGGCTCGGGAGCAGCCTCGCAGTGCATCAGGAATTCGGAGGTGGGAACGTCGCCGGATGTGGCCGGGAAGGTCGTAAGCAAGCAGGCGACACCGGCAGCGCCGCTGACGATGTTGCGAGCCGTAAGGGCCTTCGTGCGCGTCTGACGAATATCGGCATCTCCCGAGGATGCGTGCAATTTGAGTTGGCGCCTCTGCGGCGCCAACTCATGCGTCGACCATATCTATCTCAGTTCAGATCAAGACACCGGCTGACTGTCGGTTGGGGCGAGAGCCTCCGGAACGGCGGGGTTGGATGCGACAATTTTTATCGGAGCTTGTTTCCGCAACCAACGCGGCCAGGGGAGGATCACCAAGAAATAGCTAGCGGCGCTCAAGGCCGAGATCCAGAAACTGGTTGGCCAGTCGGTGTAGAATGCAAGCGTAAGTCCAAGCCAGGCGTCCGCCAGTGCCAGCGCCGCGGCGAAAGCAACTCCGCTTGTTACATTCTTCGTGAGGCGTTGCGCCGTTGCCGCTGGTCCCACCATCAGCGCAAAAACGAGAAGAACGCCCACGATTTGCGCGCATTCGGCGGTTGCCAGGGCAACGATAGCCAAGAAGGCGATCGATAGCGCCCGCGCGGGCACTCCTTTCGCCACCGCCAATTCAGGCTGCACACTGATAAACAGCAAGGGCCGCGAGATGACGGCAAGAGTGGCGAGGGTCAGCACGCCAAGAATCAGCAAGGTCCAGACGGTGGTAACGTCCACGGCCAGCACGTTCCCGAACAGGAGGGCCGTCGCCTGGGTGGCAAAGGCCGTGAAGAAATGCAGGAACAGAAGTCCGAGGCCGAGTGCCAGGGCAAGGACGATGCCGATGGCCACGTCGCGTTGTGCCAAACGCTCGCCGAGAAACCCCATGGCGATGCCGGCGACGACGGTGAGAAATATCAGGCCCGCTAGCGGGGAAAGGCCAATGAGTATCGCTCCCGTGGCTCCGGTGAATCCGACATGCGCCAAGGCATGACCGGCGAAGGTTTGTCCCCTGAGAACCAGAAAGTAGCCGATAGGACCGGCAACCAGTGCCACGATGGTGGCGGCCGCGAAAGCGGTCCGCATGAAGTCATATTGGAGCATGGTGATCGTGGTGGGTGTGCTCGTGGCGATGATTTTCCCGCTCTACATCGTGTTCTCCCGACATGACGAAAATGCGGCCACCGATACGAACCACCTCGATGGGAGATCCGTACAAGCGCGATAAGACAGGACCGGTAATGACTTCATCGACGGTGCCGAGTGCAGCCTGTCCGTTGCCGAGGTAGAGAACACGGTCGAGCGCTCCAAGCAGCGGATTGAGTTCGTGCGAGCTGAACAGCACCGATATGCGCAGTTCCCTCTGGAGCGCTTTCGTTAGCTGCACCACCGCGCGCTGGTGACTTGGATCGAGGCTGATCAGGGGTTCGTCCAGGAGCAGCAATTTGGGCCGTCCAATAAGGGCCTGTGCCAACAAGAGTCGCTGACGCTCGCCTCCCGAGGTTTCGGCCAAAGGGCGTTTCGCGAGCTCGCGCGCTCCGACCATGTCCAGAGCCCAGTCGACTTCCTTCCGTCCTTCGTTGTTGAGGTACGGCAGGCCGAGGCGGTGGCCATCGACCACCACCGCCACGAAGTCCCAACCGCTTAGCCGCAATGTGTCGACGTTGCTGCGCACCTGCGGCATATAGCCGATCGACGGGTTTCCAGGGGCGGCGGGCGAGCCAAGCACGCTGATGAAGCCGTGGCTGACAGGCACTATCCCGAGAGCAGCTCGGAGCAGAGTCGTCTTTCCGGAACCATTCGGTCCCAGCACGCCGACAAATTCCTGGCCCCCGATCGCAAAGCTGACATTGGCCAGGACCGCGCGTCCGCCCAGCTCAACCGTGACGTTGGTGAACTTGAGGGCGTTCACTGCGTCAGCGGAGGCAGAGCTTTGTCCACGGCCACGAGTTCCCTTGTCATCCATGCCTGATAGGTTGACCCGGGAGGCTCAGTTTCCGTCGCACCAACCACCGGAATCTTCGACGCCTTCGCCAGCTTGAGCATACGCTCGGCCAACGGATCGGAGGCTTGGCTGTTGTAAATGAGCAGCTTGACCTTGCCGCTTTTCAGGTCGTCTTCGAATGCGGCGATTTGAGAGGGAGTAGGCTCGGTGTCGTTCATCACCGCCAATTGAAACGGCTCGTTCCTGACGTCCATGCCGAGCGCTTCGAACATATAACCGAAAACCGGTTCGGTCGCCGTGGCGGGAACGCCGGCCGATCGCTTTTTCAGTATGGCGATCTTGTCTTGGATTGGCTTGAGCGAGTCCTCGAAAGCCGTGAGGTGTTTTTCATACTGAGCTTTGTTGGCTGGATCGGCGGCAACCAGCGCATCTTTCATCGCCTGCGCCAGCGCAACCATGGTCGCCGGATCGTACCAGATATGCGGGTTGTCACCGGACTTCTTGCCGATGAGGTCCGCGACGACGATCGCCTTGCGGTCCGGCGCTTTGGACGCGCTGAGCAGATCCGCCATCCAAGGATCGTAGTCGATGCCATTGTAAATGACGATCTGTGCGCCTGAAAGGCTCCGAGCAACCGAAGGGCTCGCTTCGAAGAGGTGCGGGTCCGTGTCAGGATTCGACAAGATGCTGGTCACTTTGACCGTCGGTCCGCCGATCTGTTTGGCGATGTCGCCATAGAAGTTCTCGGCGGCAACGACGTGGATGGGCTCGGCCGCCATAGCCGGCAGATTGGCTAGAGCGACCAACGCCGCTGCAACTGCAAACGCCTTCATGAGTTCCTCCTCCTTGAAATGATATAACATAATCCGGCCGGTGGCTCTGCCTCCGTCAGACCCTTTGCTTTTAGCTCGCCGTGTGCGGCCGGCAGGCCTCGCAAAGCCCGGCGATCTCGAGCGTGATCTGCTCCGCCGCGATGTCTTTCGGCGACAGCTCGAGCAGCACGCGCTCATCCTTGTCGCTCAGCGAAATCTCGACGACTCTTTCGCACTGGCGACAGATGGCAAAGGCGGCCTTGCCGTCGCAGGCGCCGTGGTCGCAGGCGACGAAGGCCGAACGGGACTGAAGCCGATGAACCATGCCGAGCTGGATCAGCTCATTCAGGGCGCGATATACCGTCGGCGGATGGGAAATGCCGGCGACCCTGACCCGGTCGAGGATGGCATAGGCGCTCAACGGCTCCTTGGCCTTGCGCAAGGCTGAGAGCACCTGCCCCTGATTGCGCGAAAGCTTGGGAGCTTGGTGGTGGGTGGCGTTCATCAAGATGATATAACATAACATCGCCGCCATGCGTCAAGCCGCACCGGAGAGGCCAAAGGACGCAGGGGAAAGGAGGATCAGCGTTCGGTGAGCTTGAGCTCGATGCGGCGGTTCCGGGCGAGCGCCTCGTCCGAGTCGCCGGGATCAAGCGGCTGGAACTCGCCGAAGCCAGCAGCAACCAGGCGGTTCGGCGGCACGCCGCGGTCGATCAGATAGCGCACCACAGTGATGGCGCGTTCGGAGGACAGTTCCCAGTTCGACGGGAAGGCTCCATTGGTGATCGGCCTGATGTCGGTGTGGCCGTCAACGCGAAGCACCCAGGGGATGTCGCTCGGGATTTGCGTTTCGAGCTCTTTCAGGGCGTCGGCAAGCTTGTCGAGCTGCGGCGTGGCCTCAGGCTTAAGGTCGGCGGAGCCGGAGTTGAACAGGACGTCGGCGGCGAAGACGAAGCGGTCGCCGACCACCTGGAACTCGGGACGGGCGCCGAGAACCTCGCGGAGCTTGCCGAAGAAGTCGGAGCGGTAGCGGGCAAGCTCCTGCACCTTCTTGGCAAGGGCCACGTTCAGGCGCTGACCAAGATCGGCGATCTTGACCTGGCTCTCCTTGTCCTTGACCTCGGAGGCATCGAGCGCTTCCTGCAAGGCGGCGAGCTGCAACCTGAGAGCGGCGAGCTGCTGATTGAGGATCTCGACCTTGGCGAGCGCCTCGTTGGTGATCTGCTTCTGCTGGTCGAGCTGGCCGCTTAGCGCGTTGGTCTTGGCCTCGGCGCCCTCGGTCTTGCCGCCCTGCTCGCCGAGCAGGCCGGTAAGGCGGGCGTTCTCCTTTTCCTTGTCGACCAGCGTCGCCTGCAGCGCGGCAAGACTATCCTCCACCGACTGCTTCTTGGAGCGCTCGAGCGCGAGAAGCTCGGTGAGCTGCGACAGCTGGCGGTTCAGCCGCGACAGCATGGTGTCCTTGCCGCTCGTCTGCGTGGTGATGAAGTAATTGGCGAGCATGAACATCGACATGAGGAAGGTCACCACCAGGAGCAAGGTGGAGAGCATGTCGACATAGCCCGGCCAATAATTGACGGCTGGACCGCGGCGGCTTCTGGCCAGCGCCATGGCTAGCTCCGCTCTTCCTCGTGCACCGGCAGCTTCACCTTGCCGGTGATCTGCTTCAGGGCGGCGGCGAGCTCGTGCTGCTGTTGGGCTTGCTCGTCGGCCCATTCGCGCACCACCTTCTGCTCGGCGCGCATCTGCCGGATCAGCTTCTCCACGCCTTGGGCGAGGTCCTTGACCGCGTCGCCGGTGTTGTCGCCGAGCACGCGGAGCTCGATCTTCTCGCTCAGATCGGAAAGCGAGCGCTGCATGTCGAGGAGCGCGAAGCGGAGCTGGGGCGGTACGCCGGTGACGGTCGCGCCTTCCGCCGTTTGCAGCTCGGTGATGCCGGAGAGCCAATCCTCGAGCTCGTTGTAGAAACGACTTTGGGCGTGCCCGGCCTGGAGATCGAGGAAGCCGAGGATCAGCGAGCCGCCGAGGCCGAACATCGAGCAGGAGAAGGCGGTTCCCATGCCTTTGAGCGGCGCGGCAAGGCCTTCCTTCAGCTGATCGAACAGCATCACGTTCTCGCTGCCATTGGTGTCGAGCGCGCTGATGGTCGAGCCGACCGAGGTCACGGTTTGCAACAGGCCCCAGAAGGTGCCGAGCAGGCCTAGAAACACGAGCAGCCCGACGAGGTAGCGTGTGGTCTCGCGCTGCTCGTCGAGGCGCGAGGCGACCGAGTTGAGCAGCGAGCGCATGGCACCGGTGGCCAAAGACAGGTGGCCGGTGCGGTCGCGGAGCATGGTCGCCATGGGCGCGAGCAGCACCGGCGTGGTATCGACCGCGAGGCCCGGATCGGAGATGCGCACGCTGTTCACCCAGCGAATCTCCGGATAGAGGCGCAACACTTGGCGGAATGTGTAGACGACACCAATGACCAGGGCGCCGATGATCAAGCTGTTCAACGCCGGGTTGGCCAGGAAGCTCGTGCGCAGCTGTTGCGTCTGCCCGTCGAGGATGACGGCGAGCAAAATCGCCAGGATGAGGAACAGACTCATCCTCCAAAGGAAGATTTGTGGATAGGTAAGCTTGGCCTTGTAGGTCGACGTCGCTGCCATGGTACCGTTCAGGGAATCGGGGGGCGGTTGCGGGCAGAGATTAACTGAATACTAAGATTGGCAAAACGGCAACCTCAGGGCGCCGATGCGATTCAATCAAAAGGCTCGCAAGAGGCCCGACGCCAGCTAACGTGACGGATCGGCGACCGGCAGAGTGTCGCCGGCCGTCGCCGCGGCCTTTACTATCTGCAACAACTTGCGCTGGATGGCCTCGTTGCCGGCGACCACGTCTCCCGTCGCAAGCATCTTGTCCTTGCCGTCGGCGTCACTGACGAAGCCTCCAGCCTCGCGCAGGATGACGATCCCGGCGGCGAGATCCCAGGCGCGCAAATTGCGCTCCCAGAAGCCGTCGAAGCGGCCGGCGGCAACCCAGGCGAGATCGAGGGCCGCGGCGCCGGTGCGCCTGATGCCGGCCGAAGCCGTCATGACGGCCTGCATCTCGTGCACGAAAAGCTCCCGGCCCGGCTTGCCGCGATGCGGAATGCCGGTGACGATGACGCAGTCGGCGAGCTCGGTGCGCGCCGCGACGCGGATGCGGCGATCGTTGAGGAAGGCGCCCTTGCCGCGCTCGGCGGTGAACATCTCGTTGTTGGCCGGATTGTAGATGAGGCCGGCGACCAGCTCGCCGTCGCGCTCGAGCGCGATGGAAATGGCGAAGTGTGGGATGCCGTGCAGGAAGTTTGTGGTGCCGTCGAGCGGATCGACGATGAAGCGATGGGTTCGGTCGGCGCCCTCCACCTCGCCATGCTCTTCGAGCAGCATCGCGTAGCCCGGGCGGGCGCGGGCGAGTTCCTTGTGCAGGATCTCCTCGGCGCGGGTGTCGGCGGCGGAGACGAAATTGGCGGGGCCCTTGAGCGACACTTGAAGCTGCTCGACTTCACCGAAGTCGCGCGCGAGGCTGCGTCCAGCCTTGCGGGCGGCGCCGACCATCACGTTCATCAGGGCTGACGCTGGCATCGGTCTCCGCGTTGCATTGGCATGCTCGCGCAGGCGGGCATCCACAAATCCGTGAAGGTCAGTCCTTGACCTGCCGGCGCGTCGTTTACTGGATTCCCGCTTTCGCGGGAATGACAGAGTGGCGTTACTCGGCGCGGCGGACGTAGGTGAGCTCGTTGGTGTCGACCACCACGCGCTCGCCGGCGACCACGAAAGGCGGCACCAGGATGCGCACGCCGTTCTCGAGCTTGGCCGGCTTGTAGGACGAGGCCGCAGTCTGGCCCTTCACCACCGGGTCGGCCTCGACCACTTCGAGCGTCACCTGCTCGGGGATGGCGATGCCGATCGGCTTGCCCTCGTGGCTCTCCACCGTCACCTTCATGCCTTCCTGGAGGAAGGCCGCGCGCTCCTCGAGGAATTCCTTGGGAAGCTCGATCTGCTCGTAGCTGTCCATGTCCATGAAAACGAGCATGTCGCCCTGTTCGTAGAGGAACTGATAGTCATTCTGCTCGAGCCGCACGCGCTCGACCGTCTCGGATGAGCGGAAGCGCTCGTTGAGCTTGGTGCCGTCGATGGCGTTCTTCAATTCGACCTGGGCGTAAGCCGGACCCTTGCCGGGCTTCACGGCTTGCGTCTTGACCGCGACCCACAGTGCGCCCTTGTGCTGGATCACGTTGCCGGGGCGAATTTCGTTGCCGTTGATTTTCATGAAAACCTGCGAAGGTGGAATGATTTGGAGTGGCCCGCCTTTAAGGACTTAAGCCCTTGCCGCTGTCAAGCCGCGATCATTCGGAGGAATGTTGCGCGCGCCAGTCCTGAGCAGCCTTGTCGGCGGCGGCGCGCTGCTCCGGCGTGAGCTTGGCAAGCAGGATGTCGAGAGTGAAATCGCTCACGCCTGCGGCGCGGGCAAGCAGGTGCCATTTGGCCGCCTGAACTAGATCGGCCGGACCTACCGCCACGCCGTTGGCATAAAGCCGGGCGAGCCGGTTCTGGGCTACGGGGTTGCCCTTTTTGGCGGACATGCGGAACATCTTGGCGGCGCGCTGCTCATCGACGGGGACGCCTTCGCCTTTGAACAGCATCACACCATATTCGACCTGTGCCTCCGGCACGCCGGCCTCTGCCGCCTTGCCAGTCCACTCCGCGGCCTTAGCCCGATCGATCGCGACGCCACGTCCGAATTGATAGAAGCCGCCAAGGTCGTATTCGGCCGCAGGGAGGCTCTGCGCGGCTGCCTTCTCCATCCACTCGAAAGCCTTCGTCTCATCCGGCGGCCGTCCCTTGCCGTCGAGATAGATAAGGGCGAGGTTGTATTGGGCCATGACGTGACCGCTCTTGGCGGCCTTTTCGAAAAGGTTTGCCGCGGCGCTCTCGTCTTTTTTCACGCCCTGACCATCGAGCGAGAAGATGCCGAGGGAGAACTGAGCGTTGGCGTCACCGAGGTCGGCGCCTCTCCGGTAGGCGTCGGCGGCCTTCTTGTAATCCTGGGCGACGCCGAGCCCTTCCTCATAGATTTCGCCAAGGAGTGTATAGGCCTCTTTCGAGCCTTTCGCGGCTTCGCCCTCGGCAAGTTTCCGGGCGGTCAAATACTGGCCTTGCGCATAGGCCGTGTAGGAGGGGCTTTCTGTCGCTTGGGCAGGAGGTCCTCCGGCAAGTGCGAGCGCGACCGGCAACAGCCAACGATAAGCGCCTCTCACGCCGCGCTCCTTGCCTCGCGCAACGCCGTGGCGATCTGGCCAATCCGCTCGGCCGCATTCTCGGCCTCCCAGACGGCGGGCGACAAGGCTATGAAATCAGCCCCGAGGCGGGAAAGGCTCGAGGCCTCTTCCGGCGTTTCGACGTTCCAAGCGACGCACGGCACGACAAAAATCTCCGACCACCAAGCAATCAGCTCGGCGCGCTCTTCCCGCCCGCGCTCGCCGGGGGCGGGCATCTGGCCGAATGCAACGTAATCCGCACCAAGCTCGGCCAACAGCATGGCCTCATGGCGGCTTCCATTGCAACCAACACCGATGATGGCGCGTTGACCCAGGTGCTCTCGCGCCTGCCGGTAAAGTGCTGCGTCCGCCGCGATGTGAACGCCGTCCGCGCTCACGCGTTCGGCGAGATTGATGTCGTTCTCGACAAGAAGCGCGACATCGCAGGCTTGCGTGAGCTCGCGCAGCCTGAAATCCCAAGCCGGGGTCGGGCTCGCTTCCATCCTGACAAAGCAAGATGCAGGCCACCTGCGCGGCGTTCAGGGTTTCAGCGAGCGCTTTTTCGATCGTAGCCGAGGGCTTTGCCGGAAGAGTAAGATAGAGCCGGCGAGGAGGCCTTGCTTCAGCCATTTTGCAGCCTCCGCTTGCGTTTCTGTTCGCAATGGTGCGGTATTGTCAGTGTCCGTCTCAAATCACGCTGGCCGCGGCGCTGTCAATGTTGGGCCCGGCCGCAATCCCGCCGGCCAACGGTGGGGGGTCAGTGGAGGAGCAACTGCTTGTTGACCATCGGCGCGACCGTCACCACATTGTCACATGGTCGCCCAGTCGGGGCGCGAGGGTCGCCATGCCGTCGAAGATCGGCGAGGCCAGCGCGGTGAGGGGGACATAGCTCGTGATGGCCCAAACTGACTCTCTGCAAAAAGCTCTGACGCGATTCGGCGCCTCGCTGGATAGTATCGAACGCTTTCTGGGTCAGCTTTTCGAAGATCGCGAGTCGGCTGTGAAGCTCAAGGAGCAGGTGCGCTCGTTGACCGACGAGCGCAATCGGCTCGCCTCTGAGCGCGACCGGCTTGCCGCCGAGCTCGATCATGAGCGCGGCCGAGCGCGTCGGCTCGAGGACGCGAACAGCGAGGTCTCGGGCCGCCTTGAAGTGGTGATGGGTACGCTGAGGGACATGGTGCCCGCAAAAGGGGCCGAATATTAGGGGACGCGCCATGGGACAGGTGAGTGTCACGCTCAACGGCCGCACCTATCGGCTCGAATGCGGGGAGGGGGAAGAGGCGCATCTCATCGCGCTTTCCGAATATCTCGCCTCCCACATGGAAACGATGAAGCACAAGTTCGGCCAAGTGGGCGACGACCGCCTCATCTTGATGGCATCCTTGATGGTGACCGATGAGCTGTGGGAGGCAAGGCGTCAGCTTCAGGAGCTGAAGGGCGCCATAGCCGAGGTTCGTCGCGACCGGTCGACGGTGGACAAGTCGTCGAAGTTGATGCGCGCCGATCTTGCCGACACGATCAGCGCCGCGGCCGATCGTCTCGAGCTGCTCAGTCAGAGGTTTACCGGACAAACCTCGACACGAAGATAGTTTCGTCTTTCCGCTTCACCGGCTATTGTCACAAATGGCGGGCTGCGAGGTGCGTTAGGGGCACTATTCCCCGGGCCCTATAAGATCCTATGGGAGCTGACCCTGACGGGGACCGTGGTCTCCGACACTCGGCGCCCACCTACATTAGTAGGGACACCAGGGATCGACGCCCCGACGGCCATCGCGGCCTCGCTACCTTTGCGAGGCGTTCCCGCCAACCCCGAGGGCGCCGAGCCCTCCCACCGCTCACGAAAGGTTTAAGCAGACCGGCCGGCAATGCTGGCAGGATAGGGCGAGTTTGGGCTATTCACCCTTGGTCGGGCCCGGGTCGAGGCCCTCGTGGATTGGCGGCGAGGATGCGAGTCGTGTTTCTCGGTGACGTGGTCGGCCGATCGGGCCGAGCGGCAGTCATCGAGTCGCTGCCGCGCTTGCGCGAGCGCTACGGCGCGCATTTCGTCGTGGTCAACGGCGAGAATGCGGCCGGCGGATTTGGCATCTCGGAAGCGATTCTCACCGAGCTCTTGGATGCCGGCGCCGATGTGGTAACCACCGGCAATCATGTCTGGGACCAGCGCGAGACGCTGATCTTCATCGAACGGCATGATCGCCTGCTTCGCCCGAACAATTTCCCGCACGGTGCGCCGGGGCGCGGCGGCGGGCTGTTCAAGGCGTCGAACGGAGGGGAGGTGCTCGTGATCAACGCCATGGGCCGCGTGTTCATGGGCGACCTCGACGACCCCTTCCGCGCCGTCGACCGGGAGATCGAGGCATGCGGCCTTAAACGCGGCGCCGACGCGATCCTCATCGACTTCCACGCCGAGGCCACTTCGGAGAAGCAGGCCATGGGCTTTTTCGTCGATGGCAGGGCGAGCGCGGTGATCGGCACGCACACCCACGTGCCTACGGCGGATGATCAAATCCTCAACCAGGGCACCGCCTATATCAGCGACGTCGGGATGTGCGGCGATTACGATTCGGTACTGGGCATGAACAAGGAGGAGCCGCTGTCGCGCTTCCTCACCAAGATTCCGAACGGCCGCTTTCAGCCGGCGCTCGGCGAGGCTACCATCTCAGGTGTCGGCATAGAGATCGACGACGCCACCGGTCTCGCCACGGCGATTGGGCCGATCAGGCTCGGCGGCAGGTTGTCGCAAGCCGAGCCTGAGTTTTGGGTGCGGGCTGCTACGCCTGTTTGACGTCCGTCTCAGGCGCTAGACGGTGGGAAGTTTGGCCTCTGAGCGGCCGAGACCCATTGCTCGGCCATGGGCCGACAGGCGCTGGAGGAGAAAAATCGCCTGGTCGAGATGGGCGAGCGCGCCATCGGCGTCGACATCATCGCTGAACAGAGCGATGCGAGCTTGCGCCACATGCTTCGCCGCATCGCCGCAAAGTTCCGAAAGTGACGGCGTGCTCTCCGCGAGCTGCGGCGTGGTGGACGCTCCAGTCATGCTCGACATTCTTGCCCCCCTGAAAAAGTGAAACGGCCGAAACATCTCTTGTCGGACCATTAGGGTTAAGGTTGTGTTAAGACAAGACGCCCGCTTGGGATCGGCCGCAAGCCCAGGGCGGCTATGGATTTTGGGCGCCGTCGCCCGTATAAGCGGCACCGTCATCCTCAAGGCCGGTAACCAACAGGACTTTTCATGGCTGGCCATTCGAAGTTCAAAAATATCCAGTTCCGCAAGGGCGCCCAGGACAAGAAGCGCTCCAAGCTTTTTTCCAAGCTCGGCCGCGAGATCACCGCGGCGGCGAAGATGGGCATGCCCGATCCCACCATGAATCCGAGGCTCAGGACAGCGGTTCAGGCTGCACGCGCCGTGAACATGCCCAAGGACAACATCGAGCGCGCCATCAAGAAGAGCCTGGAGGCCGGCGGGGCGAACTACGAAGAAGTGCGCTACGAGGGCTTCGGCGCCGGCGGCGTCGGCGTGATCGTCGAGGCGCTTACCGACAACCGCAATCGCACGGCAAGCGAGGTGCGCTCGATCTTCACCAAGTTCGGCGGCAATCTCGGCGAGACCGGCGCGGTTTCGTTCAATTTCGACAGGCTCGGCGCCATCGAGTTCGATGCAGCCAAGGCGACGGCGGATCAGATGCTGGAAGCTGCGATCGATGCCGGCGCTGACGATTGCGAATCGAGCGATGAGGGGCACGTCGTCTATTGCAATCCTGATCAGCTGCATCAGGTGGCAAAGGCGCTCGAGGCACGCTTCGGCGAGCCGCGCATCGTGCAGATCATGTGGCGGCCGAAGTCCGAGGTGCCGATCGACGAGGAAACCGGGCAGAAGCTGTTGCGCATGATCGACGCGCTCGAAGAATCGGACGACGTGCAGCAGGTCTACGCCAATTTCGACGTGGCTGAGGACGTGCTGCGCCGCCTGACGGCAGCCTGAGCGCTTGCGCCAGCATGAAACCGCCGCACCCTTCGAAGAGCACCGCGTACAAGCATCTGCGCGAGCAGGCGGCGCTGCCAGGCCGCGGCGGCATCGCCCGCATCTGGGCGGCGTTGTGGAACACGGTCGGCGGCTTGCGCGAGGGCCTCGGCACCGAAGCCGCGATCAAGCAGGAAGTGGCGATCACCTTGCTCGCCGTTCCGCTCTCCTTTCTCGTCGCGACCAATCTGTGGATTTGGGTCGCGCTGATCGGCAGCCTGCTGTTTCTGCTCGCGGTCGAATTTCTCAACACCGCGATCGAGCGCCTGTGCAATCACGTCCAGCCTGAGTTGCACATGGCCATCAGGGTGACCAAGGATCTCGGCTCGGCGGCGGTGTTCTTCGCCATCCTGCTTGCCGGGCTGGTGTGGATCGCGGCGCTCCTCGCCCGCTTCGGGTTCTGACCGCGGGGTTGCGCGAAATGGCGGCGCCCGCGTCCAACTGGCCACTCCATGACAGCGAGCGGGTCATCAAGGGCAACGAGGCGCTGCTCGGGAAGAAGCACCTCATCGCCGGCATGACGCGCATCCGCAACGAGGCGCTGATCCTGCCGGACACGCTCGACTACCTCGCGAACCAGGTCGATGCCATCGTCGCCTATGACGATGCGAGCACCGACGAGACCGTCGATATTTTGCGCAATCATCCCAAGGTCGCGCTGATCGTCGCCAATCAATCCTGGGAACCTGATGCAGACGCGCGCAAGCGCGCCGAAGGGAGCCATCGCGGTCTGCTGCTCGACATGGCGCGGGCGGAACTGCCGCATGACTGGATGTTCTGCTTCGATCCCGACGAGCGGGTCACCGGGAATTTGCGCAGCTTCGTCTCGAGCCCGGAGGCCGAGGATTGCGACGCGGTGCGGGTGCAATTATTCGACGCCTACATGACGCCGGAGGATTGCGAGCCCTACCGGCCCGATCTCCCGCTGCTCCACTTCCGCCGCTTCTATGGCCCCGAGCAGCGCGACATTCTGATGCTGTGGCGGAACCGCCCAGAGATCGGCTTCTCCGAAGGCCACGGCCGCACGCCGGTCGGCATGGAGCGGGTCAAGATCGGCCTCTACTGCCAGCATTACGGTAAGTCGCTCTCGGTCAAGCACTGGGAGGAGACCTGCGACTATTACATCAGCCACTTCCCGTTCGACACCTACGGGAAGAAATGGACCGAGCGCAAAGGCCAGGCCATCCACACCGAGTCCGACTTCAAGCGGCCCCTCTATGAGTGGGGAGAGACCCTGTTCGCCAACGCCGTGCCGATGTGACGCGGCGCCGTCATGCCAACAGTGTGGCCCAGGACCGAGGACCGACGATGCCGTCCGGTGTAAGTCCGTGATCCCGCTGAAACTGTCGGACGGCGGCCTCGGTTTCGCCGTCGAAAGTACCACTCGCGGCAACACCGACCTTCTTCTGCACGTCCTTGACCAGATCTCCTGTGTCGCCGCGCCGTAGAGTTGGCCGGCCGTCTCCGTCCACCGCGGGTATCACCGAAGGCGACGGTGCCGTTCCTGCCATGATGGCGGCAACCTGCGCGCGAAAATCGTGCATCTCGAAGGTGGGGTCGTTCTTGCGTCCCTGCGGCAGAGCGTACTCCTTGTGGCCGCAGCACATGATGGCGTTGGCCTTGATCTTCTTGAGGATGGCGGCGACTCCGCGGCGGTACGCGTCCATCTGGACGTCGGGCCAAGGGTCGGCCAGAGGCCCAGTCTTGAGGCCAGTGTTCTCAGCCTCGATTCCGATGAAGTTGGTGTTGCCGGCTGTAAAGCCCTGCCAATTGCCTTTGCCTGCATGGTTGCAGCGGCCGGCCGCGACGACGAAATACGTGCCATCACGGCCGAGACAAAGCTGCGCCAAAGGACCAGGCAAATCGGGTCGTCCCTTTGTCACCGTTCCCAGGCTAGGCATGTTTCCGGCGAGTGGGCCTGCGGTGTGATGGCAAATCACACCCTTGACGGGCCCCATTTCTCCGCGCCCGCGATTTTGCCAGCCGGGCTGTTCAGCAACCTTGAGACCGGCATCCAACAGCGCTTTTGGCAACCACGTGAGAGCAAAGGACATTTCATCCTCCCTTGAACAAAGAGACTCGCGGTCCGGTGTTTGCTGCCGCTATCGCGCAGAGCGTCGTTGGGGGCTTTTGCTGCGAGTGGCCCGGACGGCCTCGACCCCTCCTTTGGCGGGGGGCAACGCAAAGTCGGGTGTCACGTCACTCGCAAGAACTTCAAAATCGCAGCCGTCGATCCGATTTTCGACGCTTTCGCTGAAGACCTTCGCGGGTACTTTGGCTTTTCGCTTGGTGGTGGACTTGGCGCGGGTCTTGGAATTGCTCGTTTTTCTTACCATTTTCACTCCTCCCCGATCAACCTGGGGTTGCGACTATGCCCGATGATCGGTTCGCTCACAATATCCGAGGAAGCTTTCTAGGGGCTCGTGGGGCACTCCCTCCCGCACTACCTCGGGGGCTGCTTCGCATGGCACACTCCACAAAGTGATTCGTCTTCGGTGACGTTCGACCATGGGCGGAGGATTCTCCCTGGGCGATAGAGCGCAAATTGTTCGCATCATCGGCATCGATCCCGGGCTCCGGCGCACGGGATGGGGAATCATCGACTCCGACGGGGTCAGGCTCGGCTACGTCGCCTGCGGCTCGGTCTGCTCGGACGATGCGCAGGCACTCGGGGTCAGGCTCCGCCAATTGTTCGACGGGCTTCAGGAGGTCCTCGCCCGGCTGTCGCCTGTCGAAGCGGCTATCGAGCAGACTTTCGTCAATCGCGATGCCTCCGCCACGCTCAAGCTCGGCCAGGCGCGCGGCATCGCCATGCTGGTGCCGGCGCTGCTTGGGGTCTCGATCGCCGAATACGCGCCGAACGCCATCAAGAAGACGGTGGTCGGCGCGGGCCATGGCGACAAGGGCCAGATCAGGGCCATGGTGGCACGGCTTCTCCCGCGCGCCGTGCCCGACAGCGCCGATGCCGCCGATGCGCTCGCCATTGCCATCACCCATGCCCATTGCCGGGCTTGGCGAAGGCTCGAGGCCGCGGTCGCGCTTGCCGGCGGAGGCAGGCCATGATCGGCAAGCTCACCGGGCGGCTCGATGAGGTCGGAACATCGACGCTGATCGTCGATGTGAACGGCGTCGGCTACGAGGTGACTTGCGCCGCCCGCACGCTGGCGGGCCTTCCCGCCGTCGGCGAGATCGTCACGCTCGCCATCGACACGCATATGCGCGACGACGCGATCAGGCTCTATGGCTTCGCCAGCGAGCATGAGCGCGCCTGGTTCAGGGCCTTGCAGACTGTCCAGGGCGTGGGCGCCAAGGTGGCGCTTGCCGTGCTCGGCACGCTCGATGCCGCCGACCTCGCCAATGCCGTGGCGCGGCAGGACAAGAATCAGGTGGCGCGCGCGCCGGGCGTCGGGCCCAAGGTCGCGGCCCGCATCGTGGCCGAGTTGAAGGACAAGATGCCGTCGCTCGCTCCGGCGATCAGGCCGGCCGCAGGTATGGCGTCGATCGCCGTCATCCCCGAGGGAGGGTCGGCGCGCGACGCGGTGTCGGCGCTCACCAATCTCGGCTATGGCCACGCCCAGGCCGCCGCGGCGGTCTCGCTCGCCATCGGCAAGGCCGGGCGCGAGGCCCGCATCGAGGAGCTGATCCGTCTCGGTCTTAGGGAGCTTGCCCAATGAGCGAGCGGATGCTGGCCGCGGCGCGGCGCGATGAAGACCAGGGAGAGACCTCGCTCCGGCCGCAGAGCTTGAGCGAGTTCATCGGCCAGGCAAAGGTCTGCGCCAATCTGAGAGTGTTCATCGAGGCGGCGCGCGGCCGGCGCGAGGCGCTCGACCATGTGCTGTTCGCCGGTCCCCCGGGTCTCGGCAAGACCACGCTCGCGCAGATCGTGGCGCGCGAGCTCGGCGTGAACTTCCGCGCGACCTCGGGCCCAGTGATCGCCAAGGCCGGCGATCTTGCCGCGCTCCTCACCAATCTCGAGGACCGCGACGTTCTGTTCATCGACGAGATTCACCGGCTCAATCCGGCGGTGGAGGAAATCCTCTACCCCGCCTTGGAGGATTTCCAGCTCGACCTCATCATCGGCGAGGGACCGGCGGCGCGCTCCGTGCGCATCGACCTTTCCCGCTTCACGTTGATCGGCGCCACCACGCGCACCGGTCTTCTCACCACGCCGCTCCGCGAACGTTTCGGCATCCCGATCAGGCTCGACTTCTATGGCGTGCCGGAGCTCGAGGAGATCGTGCGGCGCGGCGCGCGGCTGCTCGGCTTGCCGCTCACACCGGAAGGGGCGCACGAGATCGCGCGGCGGGCGCGCGGTACCCCGCGGGTGGCGGGCCGGCTGCTTCGCCGCGTGCGCGACTTCGCCTCGGTGGAAGGGTCTGGCGCGGTCGATGCCAGGATTGCCGACGGCGCGCTAGCCCAGCTCGAGGTGGACAATCGGGGGCTCGATGCGCTCGATCATCGTTATTTGCGCTGCATTGCCGTCAATTATGGGGGCGGGCCGGTCGGCATCGAAACGCTCGCCGCGGCGCTGTCGGAGCCGCGCGACGCCATCGAGGAGATCATCGAGCCTTATCTGCTGCAGCAGGGCTTCATCGCGCGCACGCCGCGCGGCCGCGTGCTCACGCAAAGCGCCTTCACCCATCTCCGCATGCCGGTGCCAGACCGTCCCGCGCAATTCGGCCTGTTCAACGGCAGCGAAGAAGCATGAGCGTTGATTGGCCGGATCTTGCCGGACGGATCGAGGGCGAGTCCCACGTCCTCCCGATCCGAGTCTATTACGAGGACACCGATTTCGCCGGCCACGTCTATCACGCCAACTACCTGAAATTCTGCGAGCGCGGCCGGTCCGACTTCATCAGGCTGCTCGGCAGCGACCATCAGAGCCTCGCCGCCGCCAAGATCGGCGAACGGGGCGTGTTCGTCGTGCGCCACATCGATATCGATTATCTGAAGCCCGCGCGGGTCGACGAGGTGCTCGAAGTGGTCACGCGTTGCACCCATATCGGCGGCGCCTCGCTGGTCCTCGCTCAGGAGGTCAGGCGGGGAGAGACCGTGGTCGCCCGGGCGCGCGTCACCGTCGTGCTCGTCGCCCCCTCGGGCAAGCCGCAGCGAATTGGCGCGCTTATTCGGAGCGCGCTTGAACGGTTCGTTAACCAGCGCGCGTAAGGGTATCTCTGAAACGCCGGATTTGCAGGCCTGAGCCGCGAGCGCCAGTGCTGCCGTTAAGGGTTAATGAGCCCAATTTTAGTCACACTCGCTCGCGTAAGGTCCCGCCTCTAGCAAGAGGCGGCGCTCTCTCCGGCGATGTTCGTCTTAAGCCCGAGGGCCATTGGGCCCGCCGGGCAACCGTCGTTTCGATTTGGCGATAAGCCCGAGAGAGACGCTTTGGAGCTCGCGCCACGAGGCCATCATGACCCCGCCTGATGTCGCCGTCGATCTCTCGGTATGGGAGCTGTTTCGCAACGCTCACATCGTCGTCAAGATCGTGATGCTCGGGCTCCTCGCCGCGTCGGTGTGGAGCTGGGCGATCATCCTCGAGAAATTTTTCCTCTTCGCCAAGACCAAGAGGGAGACCGACAAGTTCGAGCAGGTGTTCTGGTCGGGGCAGTCGCTGGTCGAGCTCTATCAGGCTCTCAGTCAGCGCCGGAACACGTCGATGGCGGCGCTGTTCGTCGCCGGCATGCGCGAATGGATGCGCAGCAGCGAGCTCAAGCTCTCACCAGGCACGCAGCTCAGAGTGCAGAAGGTGATGGACGTCGCCATCAGCCGCGAGGTCGAGCGTCTGGAGCGGCGGCTCACCTTCCTCGCCACGGTGGGCTCGACCGCGCCGTTCGTCGGCCTGTTCGGCACGGTATGGGGAATCATGACGAGCTTTCAGGCCATCGCGGTGAGCAAGAACACCAATCTCGCGGTGGTCGCCCCCGGCATCGCCGAAGCTTTGTTCGCCACCGCGCTTGGCCTGCTCGCCGCCATCCCCGCGGTCATTTTCTACAATAAATTCAATAGCGAGGTGGCTCGGCACGCGGCCAGGCTGGAAGGCTTCGCCGATGAGTTCGCGGCCATTCTCTCGCGGCAGATCGACAAGACTACGGTCTGAGGAACGAGAACCATGGCTGCGGGACTTCAACCAGGCGGATCGCTCAATGGCAGACGCGCCAGGCGTCGTTCAGCCCGGCCGATGAGCGAGATCAACGTGACGCCGATGGTCGACGTCATGCTGGTGCTGCTGATCATTTTCATGGTGACGGCGCCGCTGCTCACCGTCGGCGTGCCGATCGAGCTTCCGAAGTCTGAAGCCAAGCAGCTCGAAGGCGACAAGGAGCCGCTCACCATCTCGGTCGATCCGGACGGAAAGATCTTTCTGCAGGAGACCGAACTCCAAATCGACGAAATTGTGCCAAAACTGACTGCTATCGCCAAGAACGGGTACGACGAGCGCATTTTCGTGCGCGGCGACCGCCGGGTGAACTATGGCGTCGTCATGAGGGTCATGGGGACGATCAGCGCCGCAGGCTTTCGCCGCATCGCGCTCGTCTCCGATCTCGAAGAGAAGCCGCAATAGGGGACATGAGTTGCGCAAGAGCGCCGTCATCTCCATCGCGCTGCATCTCGCGATACTGCTCTGGGTCCTGGTGGTGTTTCCCTCAGGCCGCGCGCTCGACGCGCCGATGATTGCCGACGTTCCGATCGACATCGTCTCGCCGTCGGAGTTCACCAAGATCAAGGCCGGCATGGTCGACGCCAAGGACGAGGCGCCGCTCGCGCCGAAGCCGGAGGAGCCGACGCCGAAGGCGGTGGCCGAGAAGGAACCGCCAAAGCCGCCGAAGGCCGAAGCGGTCCCGCCGCCACCACCGGCCCCGCCGGAGAAGGCGGAAGAGAAACCGGAGCCAAAGCCAGAAAAGGTTGAGAAGCCGAAGGAGGCAGAAGCGAAGAAGGAGCCTCTGCCCAAGAAAGCGGAAGCGAAACCGGAAAAACCCAAGGAAAAGCCGAAGCCCAGGCCTGCGCCTCAGGCCGAGAAGAAGCGCGACGTCAACGCCGACCGGCTCGCCGCGCTGCTCAACAAGATTCCCGATGAGGCACGACAGCCACGCGCCGCCGATTCGCTGCCCGACACGCCGAGAAAGCCGGTGAAGGGGCAATCGAGCGGCACGCAACAGACCATGTCGGTCAACGAGATCGACGCGCTGAGAGCCAAGATCGCACAATGCTGGAGTTCGCCGCCCGGCGGTCTCGGCGCCGATGCGATCGTCATCAAGCTCAGGCTGCAACTGAACGAGGACGGAAGCCTGATCGGCTACCCCACGGTTGCCAACAGCAGCGGCTCACCTTTCTTCCAGGCAGCCGCCGACAGTGCGGTGCGGGCGGTGTTCCAATGCCAGCCCTACGAGTTGTCGGGCGCGAAGTACGCCGTGTGGCGCGACATGATCCTCAATTTCGACCCAAGACAGATGTATGGCAGCGGGTAGGCTGTCTCATCGCATGAAGCGAATCGAAGCCATGATCGACCTCATCCCCGAATTCGAAATTTCAGCGACTCGCTGGCGGGTCGCAGGCGTCATTCTCTGCGCGCTCATCGCCGCCGCCACAGGCGCCGATCGCGCACACGCGGTGGTTGAGCTCAACATTACCCAAGGTAACATTCAGCCCCTGCCGATCGCCATTCCCGACTTCACCAGCGACGGCTCGATCGATGCCAAGGCGGCGCGCGAGATCTCCGACGTGGTGACCAACGATTTGAAATTGTCAGGTCTGTTTCTGCCGATCGATCCCGCGGCGTTCATCGAGAAGGGACTCGACGTCGGTCGCGCCCCGCGTTTCGAGGACTGGCGGCCGCTCAATGCCCAGGCGGTGGTTGTGGGCAGAATTGGTAATGTTGACGGCAAGTTACGGGCGGAGTTTCGCCTGTGGGACGTGCTCGCCGGCAAGCAGCTTGCGGGCGAGCAGTTCTTCACTCGCCCCAAGGACGCCCGCCGCGTCGGTCACATCATCGCCGACGTCATCTATGAGCGCATGACCGGCGAGAAGGGCTATTTCGATACGCGCGTGGTGTTCGTCGATGAGTTTGGACCGAAGAACAAGCGCGTCAAGCGGCTCGCCATCATGGATCAGGATGGCTACAACGTGCGGTTGCTGACGACCGGAAAGGACTTGGTCCTCACCCCGCGCTTCAGTCCTTCCACACAAGAGATCACCTATATGTCCTTCGCGGACGACAGCCCCAAGGTCTATCTCCTCAACATCGAGACCGGGCAGAAGGAAATCGTGGGGGCGTTTCCGGGCATGACCTTTGCGCCGCGCTTCTCGCCCGACGGGCAGCGAATTGTCATGAGCCTGGAGCAATCGGGCGCCTCCAACATCTACGTCATGGATCTGCGCAGCCGGCGCACGACTTAGCTGACCAGCAGCCAGGCGATCAACACCTCTCCCTGC
The DNA here is from genome assembly GCA_963757555.1 of uncultured Alphaproteobacteria bacterium. Classification (GTDB taxonomy): domain Bacteria; phylum Pseudomonadota; class Alphaproteobacteria; order Rhizobiales; family Methyloligellaceae; genus Methyloceanibacter. Next base: position 128,770 of record CAVWRU010000009.1, on the reverse strand, counting down.
TTTTCCCCGGACGGGCGACAGGTGGTGTTTGAAAGCGACCGGGACGGCCGCCAGCAGATCTACGTGATGAACGCCGACGGATCGAATCAGCGGCGCATCAGCTCGGGCAGCGGCAGCTATTCGACGCCGGTATGGTCGCCGCGCGGCGATCTCATCGCGTTCACCAAGCAGACCGGAGGTCAATTTCTCATCGGCGTCATGAAGCCAGACGGCTCCGGCGAGCGGGTTCTGACCGAGGGCTTCCACAACGAGGGGCCCACCTGGGCGCCGAATGGCAGGGTACTGATGTTCTTCCGGGATTTGCCTGGCGCGGACGGTGGCCCGAGGCTCTTTTCCATCGACCTCACCGGCTATAACGAGCGCCTCGTTTCCACCCCCGCCTTCGGCTCCGATCCGGCCTGGTCGCCGCGGATCAACTAGCCGAAAAAAACCGCTCGGAATCGACGCAAAAAGCGCGCGTTGTGCTTGCCTCTGTGCCAGCGTGAAGCACCTGTTATCCTTATGTTAACCATCCTTGCTCAGGCTCATTCCGCCTTGTAGCCTGACCCCTGGCTGAGGTTGAGATTCGGCGTGGCATTTTGGCACCAATGACCGACAAAACGGTCTCCGGACAGCAGTCCGTTCTTGATCTGAAAGCGCCGCACCGGTACATGCAAAAACGGCACTTGCCGTTTAACCAAAGGAGAGAAGACCATGCAGGGTTTGAAGGGCGTTATCGTCGTCGCCACGATTGTGGCCGCCGCCGTTGCGCTGGGCGGCTGTTTCCATCACGAGAAGGCTGTAACGCAAGAGCCCCTGAAGCTCGGTTCAGCCGACGTCGTGGTCGAGCAGGTTGTTCGCGTCTAACGCGCGCGATACAAGACATTCTATGGGGCGGAGGGGGGATCATCTTCCGCAATGTGGATCTGGATGCCGGGACGCCGAAGCTTAGCTGCGGCGCCCCAGGCATCCCTTTCATTTTTTAACCCAGCTATTCTACGGATTGCCCGCTCGCGCTGGCCAAGCTCCTGACAATTTCGGGGCATAGGGGTTCGTTAAGGGTTTGAGCCTAACGATTCCTAAAAAGCGGCTAGCGGGAGTAACCAATTATGAGGCTGAACGGTGGGGTTAGGCGCGCCTGCAAGATTGCAGGCATTTTCGCTATTGCCCTCGTCCTAGCGGCATGTTCGCGAAATCAATTGCCGCCAAAGGAATATGGCGTCGGCTCCGTCGGTAGCGCGGCACCGGGTTCAGCTCAGGACTTCACCTCCAATGTCGGGGACATCGTCCACTTCGAGGTGGACAGCTCGTCCTTGACCGGCGAATTGCAAGGCATCCTGCAAAAGCAGGCGGTGTGGCTCAACCAATATCCGCAATACACGGTCACCATCGAAGGCCATGCCGACGAGCGGGGCACGCGCGAGTACAACATCGCGCTCGGCGCCCGTCGAGCCACGGCAGTGAAGGGATTTCTCGCTCAGCAGGGCGTGAGCGCGAGCCGAATTCGCACCATCTCTTATGGCAAGGAGCGGCCGATCGCGGTGTGCGACGATATCTCGTGCTGGTCGCAGAATTGCCGCGCGCAGACGGTGCTGAACAACGGCGCGGTGGCGAGCTACTAGAGGCGGGGCGGCGAAGCGGGGGCGCAAGCACGATCCCGACGCGCCGCGTGGCGATCAAAGTTTGGCCCCAAAAGCGGAAGCAAATGAGCCATGTTGCGGGCGGCCTTTCACGGGCTATAGTCCCCGCGGATCGTGCGAAGCTTCTGACAAGGCTAAGACCCCGTGACTTCTCCGACCTTGATTGAGCGCGAGCGATCGCGCATGGCCGCTCCGTTGGCAGGCGCGGCGCTTCTGCTTCTCCTCGCCGCGGCTCCTGCTCTCGCCCAACAGGAGCCGGCGGCCGAACCACAGCAGGCACCTCCGGCCGAGGCCGCGGCGCCGGCCGCGCCGCCGGATCGAATCGGCCGTCTGGAGCAGCAAGTCGCCGATCTGCAAGCCATGGTGGCCGCGCTCGAATCGCTGGTGAAGACGAGGCCCGACGTCACGCTGCCGCAGGAGGCCGCCGGGAGCGATCCAGGCCAGAGCGTGGCCGCCGGCGTCAGCGCCAGGGTCGATGCACTGGAGACGCAGATCGGGGCGCTGACGAGCCAGCTCGAGCTGATGACGCAGCAGCTTGGCGCGCTCGAGGCGAGGCTCGGCGGCGGCGCGGATGCGCCGCAGCGACTTGCACCGTCGCAGGACCAAGACGCCATGCCGCCTCCGCCGCAGGGCGACGACCAGCTGCCGGAGATTCCGCAGCAATAGTCGCGCGCGCTGATCCTTCCGCCGCACGAATGCGGCGCATAAGGCAGGTTGCCGATGACGACACCAATCTCGATGGACGAAGCGCGCACCCTCTTCGCGCGGCTCACTCGATTCCCGCGGCTTGCACTTGCCGTGTCGGGCGGTGTCGACAGCATGGCGCTGCTCCACCTGATCGCGCGCTGGCGTGCGGAGGACGCAATCAGGAAAGAGGCGACCGTGCTCACGATCGACCACGGCCTTCGCGCAAACTCACGCGAGGAAGCCGAGATGGTGGGGCGGATGGCGGCATGCCTCGGCCTGCCTCACGCGATTCTCACCTGGACGAGCGACGAGCGGCAGGGCGGAGGATTGCAACAGCGTGCGCGCCAAGCCCGCTACGACCTCATGGCGGCCTATTGCCATGCTCACGACATCCCGGCGCTCGTCACTGCCCATCAACTCGACGATCAGGCCGAGACCTTTCTCATGCGGCTCAAGCGCGGTAGCGGCCTCGATGGGCTTGCCGCCATTCCGGAGAAAAGCCTCTGGTCCGGCATCGCCGTGTTGCGTCCGCTGCTCGATATCCCCAAGTCGCGGCTTGCCGCCACGCTGAAACATGCCGGCGTCGGCTGGACAGAGGATCCGAGCAATCGCGATGCACGATTCGAGCGGGCGCGAATGCGCGCCGGGGCCGGTGCGCTTGCGAAACTTGGATTGAACGCCGAGGCGCTTGCCCGTTCGGCAAAGCGTCTGCGGCGGGCGCGGGCCGCGCTCGATGAAACTGCTGACGCGTTTCTCACCGAACATGGCGTCATCAGCGAAGCCGGCTATTGCCTGATCGAGCGCGACCAATTGATCGCCGCGCCCGAAGAGATCGCTCTTCGTGCTTTGGCGCGCGTGGTCACTGCCGTCGGAGGCCGCGCCAGGCCTCTGCGGCTCTCCAAGCTCGAGGCTCTGTATGCGACGCTCGCCGGGCGGCCGGCGGCGACTTACACGCTCGGCGGCTGCCGGCTGCAGCCTATCGGTGAGCGTCTCGGCGTCTTTCGTGAGACGCGGGGAACGGGACTACCGTCGCTCCGCCTCGATCCGGGCCAGCGGGCGCTGTGGGACAACCGCTTCAGGGTCGAGCTGCCGGACGGCGCGCCCGGTTCCGTCACCGTCGGCGCGCTCGGCGAATTGCGCTGGCGCGATCTCTGCGCCACAGCCCCCTGGCTCACGGCGCTGCCGCGCTTCGCCGGCGCCACGCTTCCCGCGTGCTGGCAGGGCGAATCGCTCATGCTTCCGCGCCTCGGCTCGGATGCCGATGACGAGGAAACGGTTTGCTTCACCGCGCGTTTCGTCAACGCGCCCTCAACGCGCCGCATTTGAAGGATGGCGTTGAGGAAGCATCTACCTCTTTGGGCTAAGGTTTACTTGGAAAAGGGGTTCCCCGCCCCTATGTTAATAGGTCCTATAGGTCAGTGAGGGTCCCGCCAGCGGAAGGCGCGTTGCCGGTGGTTCGTACCGGGCCCTCTCGAATGCGGTTCAACCAAGGTCGTCATGAATTCGAATTTCCGTAACTTCGCCATCTGGGTGTTCATCGGCCTGTTGCTGGTCGCCCTGTTCAATCTGTTTCAAAGCCCTGGCGTCCACGTCCGCGGCAATGAGATCAGCTTCTCGCAGCTCTTGAGCGACGTCGACGGCGGCAACGTTCAAGACGTGACCATCGCCGGCAATCAGATCACCGGACACTATTCGGACGGCCGGAATTTCCAGACCTATGCGCCCAACGATCCCGGCCTGGTCGATCGGCTGAACAAGAAGGGCGTGAAGATCACCGCCAAGCCGTCCGAGGACGACGTGCCCTCGCTGCTCGGCGTGCTCGTGTCCTGGTTCCCGATGCTGCTGCTCATCGCCGTGTGGATCTTCTTCATGCGCCAGATGCAGTCCGGCGGCGGACGGGCCATGGGCTTCGGCAAGTCAAAGGCGAAGCTGCTCACCGAGCGCCACGGCCGCGTCACCTTCGATGACGTTGCCGGAGTCGATGAGGCCAAGGAAGACCTGCAGGAGATCGTCGAGTTCCTGCGCGATCCGCAGAAGTTTCAGAAGCTCGGCGGGCGTATCCCGCGCGGCGCGCTGCTGGTCGGCCCTCCCGGCACCGGCAAGACGCTGCTCGCCCGCGCCATCGCGGGCGAGGCCAATGTGCCGTTCTTCACCATCTCCGGCTCGGACTTCGTCGAGATGTTCGTCGGCGTCGGCGCTTCCCGCGTGCGCGACATGTTCGATCAGGCGAAGAAGAACGCGCCCTGCATCATCTTCATCGACGAAATCGACGCCGTCGGACGTCACCGTGGCGCCGGCCTCGGCGGCGGCAACGACGAGCGCGAGCAGACTTTGAATCAGTTGCTGGTCGAGATGGACGGCTTCGAGGCCAATGAAGGCATCATCCTGATCGCCGCCACCAACCGGCCCGACGTGCTCGATCCTGCGCTTGCTGCGTCCCGGCCGCTTCGACCGCCAGGTGGTGGTGCCGCGTCCAGACATCATCGGCCGCGAGAAGATCCTGAAGGTGCACGTGCGCAAAGTGCCGCTTGCGCCGGACGTGGACTTGCGCGTCATCGCCCGCGGCACGCCGGGATTCTCCGGCGCCGACCTCGCCAATCTCGTGAACGAGGCGGCGCTGCTCGCCGCGCGCCGCTCAAAGCGGCTCGTCACCCAGGTCGAATTCGAGGACGCCAAGGACAAGGTGATGATGGGCGCCGAGCGCCGCTCCATGGTGATGAGCGAGGAGGAGAAGACGCTCACCGCCTATCACGAGGGCGGCCACGCTCTGGTGGCGCTGCATCAGGAAGCGTCCGATCCCGTGCACAAGGCGACCATCATTCCGCGCGGCCGTGCGCTTGGCATGGTCATGCGGCTCCCCGAGCGCGACCTGCTCTCCTATACGCGCGCCAAGCTCAAGGCCGACATCACCGTCGCCATGGGCGGACGCGTGGCCGAGGAGCTCGTGTTCGGCTACGAGAAGGTCACCTCCGGCGCCGCATCCGACATCAAGATGGCGACGCTGCTGGCGCGCGCCATGGTCACCCAATACGGCATGTCCGACAAGCTCGGGCCGCTCGCTTACGGCGACAACGAGGAAGAGGTCTTCCTCGGCCACTCCATCGCCCGGACCCAGAACATGTCCGACGAGACGCAGACCATTGTCGATGAGGAAATCCATCGCCTGGTCGATGAGGGTTACGAGACGGCGCGCAAGATCATCGATGAGCATATCGACGATCTGCACCTGGTCGCGCGCGGGCTGCTCGAATACGAGACGCTGTCCGGCGACGAGATCAAGGATCTGCTCAAGGGCAAGCCGCCGGTGCGCGAGTTCGCAGTCGACACCTCGCCGCGCCCGACGCCGGCCTCTGCCGTTCCCACCGCAGGGCGCGGCAAGAAGGCTCCACCTGAGCCGGATACCGGAGCCATGGAGCCCCAGCCCTCGACTTGAGCTTGAGCGATCTTGCATCGATGAATGGCCGGGCGTGTCCCGGCCATTTCGTTTGCCGAGCATCGCGCCGTAGCTGCACACCGTGCTAAGCCAATGCCCATGGCGGACGCGAAGCTCTATCTCAGGCCGCTTGGGCTGCTCTACGGCGAGGTGGCGGCCGAGGCCGTGGCAGAGGGCCTTGCCCTTCCTTTGGCCGGCAGTGCCATCGCCTTTGCCGCCGCCGAGCTGATCGAGGGCGTGCCGAGCAGCACGGAGCGACGTCTCCTCGCCACGAAGGACCTTGCCGGGTCGCGCGACGCCGAGCTTGCCTCCCTGCTCGACCGGCTGACCGCGCCGCGGCCGCCTTTCGCCGGACTCAGCCTCGCGCGGCCCCTGATCATGGGCGTCGTCAACGTCACCCCCGACTCATTCTCCGACGGCGGCCTCTACGACACGGCGGAGGGCGTCATCGTCCATGCCGCCGAGCTCGCCGGCGCCGGCGCCGACATCGTCGATGTGGGAGGCGAATCGACCCGCCCAGGCTCCGATCCGGTCGAGGAGGGCGAGGAACTGGCCCGCGTGCTTCCCGTGCTCCAGGGGCTCTCCGGGCTCCAGGCTGCCATCTCCATCGATACGCGGAAAGCGAGCGTCGCCCGCGCCGCGGCCAAGACCGGGGTCAAGATCTTCAACGACGTCTCGGCGTTGACCCATGACCGCGACAGCCTTGCCGCCGTGGCCGATACCGGCCTTTCGGTGATCCTCATGCATGCCAAGGGCGAGCCCAAGACCATGCATGTGGACCCCCGCTACGACGACGTGGTGCTCGAGGTGTTCGACTATCTCGCGGATCGTATCGCCGCGGCTGAAGCGGCCGGCATCGAGCGCTCCCGCATCGCCGCAGACCCCGGGATCGGCTTCGGCAAGACCATGGACCACACGTTGGCGCTGCTCGCCAATCTCAGCCTGCTGCATGGGCTTGGCGTGCCGCTCCTTATCGGCGCCTCGCGCAAGCGCTTCATCGGCGGAGTGAGCGGCGGCGAAACACCGCAGTCGCGTGAGCCCGGATCGTTTGCCGTTGCCCTTGTCGCGGCTGCCCAGGGAGCTCAGATCTTGCGCGTTCATGACGTGGCCGGAACCCGGCAGGCGCTCTCGGTGTGGCAGGCGAGTGTCGCGGGAAAAGGCGCCTAATCCGCTTGGGTTCGACGAATGGACGACAGATTGAAGAAAGTTCTGAGCCAGCCCACCAACAGCATCGAGGATGCGGCCTGGGCGCTCGGCTACAGCAAGAACAGCGGCTATGCCGGAGTGAAGAACGGAACCATTCCAACCATCAAGATCAACAACGGCCCAAGGGCCAAGGAGCGCGTTCCGACCACGTGGATACGCCGTCAACTCGGCATCGAGGGATGATCCATGCTGGACACCTTTCCCGCCCGTCCTGGCCGATACGTCCGAACTCTCACGGCACGTCTGACAGCCACCCCTCCCACCAAGGAAGGGTCGGCACGGAAACACTGCTATCACTATGACGTGGAGGTGGACGGGGAGGTTCTTGTCACCAACTCCTGGGACCCGGAACACGATCTCGCTCGCGTCCTGTTAACGCGGGGCATCGTCGGCCAAGTCAAAATGTTGGACGGGAAAACCGGCAAGCACCGCACCACCGTCAATATCGAAAAGGCCGCCAAATACTCAGTCTATGACGGCGACAAGGGATTAACCCTCGTTAAGTTCAAACCATGGACGGGGGTACAAACCTGAAGTGCAAAACGCCCCAGCCGGGGCCGAGGCGCTTGCGAAGAATGGGAAGACGACGAACCCATTCGATAAGCAATCCCCCAGCTCGAAGCAACAATTACTAGACGCCAAGCGTGCCGCACGCGACCGGCTCCGCGCCACGCTCGACCTGATCGACCGGGCTCACGATCTCCGTGAATTGCTTTCGATGGGCATTCTCACCATGGACGAGGCCATGGCGCTGTGTGCGGAATTTCTCCGTGCGTCCCGGCTCCACAAGCGGGGGCGGCCATGACCCTAACCAACGGACACGACAAGACACCCTATGGCTTTCGGAATGGCTGGAACGCGATGACCTGGCGGAACCTGATTTTCTACTCGGGCATCTTCTCAGCACCACCACCTGGCTTTTAATCGTCGGGCCGACCGGCCTGGGCAAGACCATGTTTGGGCTCGCCGTGGCAATCGCCATCGCCAGCAACAAGGGCCTCCTGAAATGGTCTCCTCGTCGCTATGGTCGCGTCCTCTACATCGACGGCGAAATGTCTCGACGCGAGTTGCGGCGTCGGCTTAAGGACGCCGTGAAACGCGAAGGCAAAGCCGATTACCTCGCGGTCCTGTCCAAAGAGGACCACGAAGAGATGCCGCCATTGAACACGCCCAACGGGCAGCGATGGATCGATGCCTTCATAAAGGACCATGGACCTTTCGACCTAATCATCTTCGACAACATTCAGGCATTGCTCGAAGGCGACATGAAGGACGAGGAACAATGGTCGAGCATCTTGCCCTATGTACGGTCACTCACGCGGCGCTGCATCGGTCAAATCTGGTTCCACCATACCGGCCACGACGAAAGCCGAAGCTACGGATCGAAGGCCCGCGAATGGCAGATGGACACCGTTGGCTTAATGGAACGTGTGGCGGTCCCCGGCTCGGATATTGCCTTCACGCTCAATTTCACCAAGGCCAGGGAACGGACACCAGAAAACCGCAGGGACTTCGACCCGGTCACCATGACGCTAACCGGCAACGAGTGGAGTTGCGATCAAACGCCTCCACCGAAGAAGGATCTTGGACTTAATCAGCGCGTCATGTTCGGCATCTTGGCGGATGCAATGCCTACCGGCCTCTTGCAGGACGAGTGGCACAACAAGGCCAAGGAGACCGGCATTGCCAGACAGCGCATGTGGGAAGTGAAGCGTGACCTGAAAGCCAGGAAGCTCATTCACGAATACTCAGGCAGGTGGTTCGTGACGGCGTCGGGACCGTAACGAAGTACGACCCCCTAAAGGGGGTTCGTACGTTACGTTACGCTTAGGTCCGTAACGAAAAGCCCGGTTCGTTACGGTTCGTTACGTTCGTTACACAAGTGCCAAGTGGGTCACACACACACAGGGGAACAGGACAATGGAAATTAGAACAGTGTGGGCACTTGTCGATGACGAGGAGTTCATAGTTCTCGTGCGCACCACCAAGGTGGAAGTGGAAGAGATCCTTGGCAGGCTGTCCGCGCACGCAGCCATGCAAGCCACGGATGACGACGGGCACAAGGTGGAACCTCGACGCACGGTAAGCAGCAAACAAATGCGCGAGGTGGTGATCAAGCGAAGGGGAGCCAACGTCAAGACGAAGGACAGCAAGTTACGCGTGGGATCGGAACGGAAACAAACCACGGGGAGGGGGGATCAAATCTCTGCGGGGTTTCAAAATGGGACCGGTGGGGAGTGTTTTACGCTTCCAAATGTGAAATCAAGGGGGGGGTCAACTCCAACACCCAACGTGAACGCGCCCACCGACGAACAAGCCGAGGAAGATCTGCTCAATCAGTTGTACGCGACTTTGGTCGGCATCCTAGGCCGTGAGAACGCCCTTCGATTTATCTTGGCCCACATGGTCAAAGCCGAAGCCGAAAACGAGATTGCCAAAATTCGTGGATAGCCCACAGGGACGATTGGCTGCACTGAACCAACGTCTTTATTGGGGGTAAAGCGGACATGGCGCGAACTTCTCAGTATGTCCGCTAATGACTGCCGATTCAACCGATCGCCGCAACACACTCTGCGAACTTCTCCGCTGGTGAGTGATACTGCAACGTCTTTCTTGGTCGCTCATTAAGCTCGCGCGCCACGGCGTTCAGTTTGGCCTGGCTGTGCACGGACAGGTCGGTGCCCTTCGGGAAGTACTGGCGCAGAAGACGGTTAGTGTTCTCGTTAGTGCCGCGCTGCCAGGGACTGTGGGGGTCGCAGAAGTACACCTCAAGGTCGGTAGCCAGCGTCAGGCGCTTGTGGTCGGCGAGCTCCTTGCCCCGGTCCCAGGTCAGCGACCTGCGCAGTTCCCGCGGCAGATGCTGCACTTGTCTCACGAGCGCGGCCACGACGCTGGCGGTGTCCTTGTTCGCAACCTTGGCGAGGAGTACGTAGCGGGACCGGCGCTCGACCAGGGTTGCGACATAGCTGTTCCGGGAGCCTGCGATCAGGTCGCCTTCCCAGTGGCCGGGGATGGCGCGGTCCTCCACAGCAGCGGGCCGTTCCCGGATTGAGATCGCGTCCTTGATCTGGCCGAGCCCGTCGCACTTAAAGCTGGCGTGCCGGGAGCGGCGGATCGCGCGGGTCGCCCTCAGATGGGCCAGCAGTTCTTTCTTCAGCACGCCGCGCGTCTGGATGAACAGGCTTCGATAGATAGTCTCATGGGACACGCGGCGGTGCTCGTCGTCGGGATGTTCGCGCTTCAGCCAGCCTGCGATTTGCTGCGGCGACCACTTGAGCTCAAGCTTAACCGATACTGTCCGGCAGAGCGCCGGGCGACAAGCGAACTTGCACGGCTTGGGGCGACGTGTGCGATCCCAAGCCGCCCGATCCGATCGCGCAGCCCGATAGCCTGTGCGGCCTCCGTTGTCCCGCACCTCGCGGCTGATCGTCGATGGCGCACGTCGCAACTGACGGGCGATCGTTCGAAGAGACAAGCTGCGCCCTCAGCCCTCGGGAGATCTCCTCGCGCTCGGACAGCCTCAACGCCAAACGCGACCGCTTCCGCTCCGGCGGTCGGATCCCGCCGGTCCGGGACAGAAGTGGATAGATCGACGACGAATTGCGATCGAACATCCGCCCGATCGAACTCATCGACTCCCCGCCCTGCCAGCGATCCCAGATCTCCGCCTTCTGCTTCTCCGTGAAATAGATCCGTCCGCGATAGCCCATCCTGAACACTCCATCTTTTCTCAAAGATTGAAGTGTTGCGGCCACCCTTTGAACCCGCCACCCAAAGCGGACAATTGGTACTCCAAGCCGAGCATCCTCTCCTCGTCGGTCCTTGACCACCATTTCGCGCGATTTCTAAACCTGTACAATCCACTGCGACAATAAGTACGCACTCAATGGATCAGGAGTGACCCGATGGATTTTCTGCGTATCACTCTTATCGCCCTTCTTCTTTTGCTTTCCCCTACGCATTCAGTCACGGCCCAGACCGAAAAGCCAAACATCGTAATCATCCTCGCCGACGATCTCGGCAACGCCGATCTCGGCTATCGCGGCAGCGATATCAAGACTCCAAATATCGACAAGCTCGCGAACGACGGCGTGCAACTCGAGGACTTCTACGGCATGCCGGTGTGCACGCCGGCCCGCGCCGAGCTGATGACCGGCCGTTACGCCATGCGCTATGGCTTGGAAACATTGGTGATTTTCCCGAGCCACACCTATGGCTTGCCGACCGACGAGCGCACGCTGGCGCAGGCGCTGAAAGACGCCGGTTACGACACGGCCATGGTCGGCAAATGGCACCTCGGCCACGCGGACAAGAAATACTGGCCTCAGAACCGGGGATTCGACCATTTCTACGGCAATCTTGTCGGCGAGGTCGATTATTTCACCAAGGAGCGCGGCGGTATCATCGATTGGCAGCGTGACGGCACGTTCCTCAAGGAAGACGGCTACTTCACAACCCTGATCGGCAACGAGGCGGTCAGCATCATCGACGGCCACGATACGTCGAAGCCGCTGTTTCTATATGTCGCCTCTCTTGCGCCACACGCGCCCTATCAGGCAACGAAGGAGGACGTCGAAGCCTACAAGGATCTGGCCGGAGACGAGCACCGGCACATCTATGCCGCCATGATCACCGATCTCGACAAGTTGGTCGGGCGGATCGTCGACGCGCTCAAACAGAAGGACATGTTCGACAACACGCTCATCATCTTCAGCAGCGACAATGGCGGTGCCACGAGCGCGTTGTTTGCCACCGGAGCCCGCTCGCCGGAAGAGCGTGAGGAGAGCGGCGGGGTCGGACTTGAAGAAAAGACGCCGGCCTCGAATGGCCAATTCCGTGGAGGCAAGGGCTCACTGCACGAAGGCGGCGTGCGCGTGCCGACCATTTTTTATTGGCTCGCCAAGCTCGATCCAAGGGTTGTCAATGAGCCTCTCGGGATGGTCGATGTGATGCCCACTGTCCTCGCGCTCGCCGGAGCAACGGGAAGTCCTGACCACCCATTCGACGGCAAAGATATCTGGTCGACTTTGGCCGAGGGGAAACCCTCTCCGCACGAGGATTACCTGATCAACGTTGAAGCATTCCGCGGGGCGATACGGAAGGGCAACTGGAAACTAGTCAAGATCGCTCTGCTTCCAGGGAAGACCGAGTTGTTCGATCTCTCGAATGATCCCGGAGAAAAGAATAACGTCGCCGACGAACATCCCGACATTGTCGCCGATCTGGAGGCGCGGCTGTTGCAGTATGCGAAAGAAAAGAAGCCGAGCGAGTGGATCAAGGCGCAGCCCGCATTCCTCGGCGCCCAGGGCAAGACGATCTTCGATCCGGATTTCGACATCGGCGACGGCGGTCTGCCGCATGAGAAGCCAGCTCTACCACCAAGCTAAGGGTTTTCGGTGGACCTCACGCCGTAGAGCAATCAGGGATGGCAGCGGACACGGCTGACAGCATTTGAATGTCGGCTTTTGGCACTTAGCGGACATCGATGCCGGCGCCGAGCATGTCCGCTTTCGAGCAGTTAGCGGACTTGGCACGATCTCCAAGCTACTTCCGCTAATGACCCATAGCGGACATTGCTCTCTCTACCTTGGCCGCAGAGATATCCCCCCCGGGCGGTTCACGTTCCCAACCAGTAGAGACGCTCAATCAGCCAGCGTGACTGTGCCCCTGATGGGCGTGCGATCTGCTCGTTAACAGCCTCGTTCACTGTGGGAGTCCGGCACGGCGCAGCGCATTCTTCCATCTGTCGGCTAGTTCCTTTGTCTTGTAGGGATAGCGGCGAGACAACTTTTTGGAAATCGAGAAGTCCGGCTCACGTGACAGCATCGTCTTGACTACCTTGCTCGCGTCATCCATCCGCCCAACCGTTGGGTCGGCGTAGGCGGCCGCCATAATCGGCAAATACCAAACCTGTTCATCATCCGGATTTTGAAGATCTATCGCTTGTTCTAAAATCTCTATGGCCTCCTTAGGCATACCGGCTTCTTCATAGGTCCATCCCAGATAATACAGATACCACTTCTCGTGGAACGGATTGAGCCGAATTGCCTCCTTAACTTGGTCGATTGCCTGTTTCGGCTGGCCGATGTTGATGAGGAGATCACTCATCTCCGCAAGAAGATCCGCGTCGTTTGGGTTCAGTTCTCGAGCGCGCAAGTAATGGGCCATCGCCTGCTCGTATTGCCGATTGTATAGATATGCATACCCAAGTACCCATTGAGCTTGATAGTCATTGGGATCGAGGCGTACCGCCGTGCTGGCCGTCTCGAGTTCGAGCTTAACAGTTTTGTCGTGATCGTCCGTCCAATCGTAGTCGGCATTCATTTCATAGGCCCAGGCTAGGCCAACGTAGGCGCGGGCATAGTTCTGGTCGATTTTCCTGGTTTGTTCAAAAAGATCGAGCGCCGCTGCATTGCCTTCACGGGTGAATTTGTGCCACTCGTACCAGCCTCTCATAAGGTAATCGTAGGCAGTGAAACTATTCGGGTTTTTCCCGGACAGGCGTGCGACCTCGGCTTGAGCCAGTTTGCCGGCCGACCCCCCGAGTGTTCCGGCGATGGACCGCGTGATGTCGTCACGAATTGCGAAAATGCTTTCTACCTGCCGGTCATAGCGGTCGGCCCAGAGCTGGCTCCCCGTACTTGCATCAATCAACTGCGCCGCTACGCGCACATTCTGATCGGAGCGCTGTATGCTGCCCTCGACGACGTAACGAACATTGAGGTCCTTTCCCACCTGCCGGACGTCCGTGGGCCTGTCCTTGTACGTGAAGGTCGAATTGCGAGCCATAACCAGAAACTCGGGAGACTTAGCCAACCCCGTTATCAGCTCCTCGGTAATTCCATCGGCAAGGTATTGCTGGTCGTGAGTAGCGCTCATGTCGTCAAAGGGAAGAACAGCAATGGTCGGGTGTTCGGGGAGCGCGCCGCCATTGCCCAAAAAAGCGTCCCACAGTGCGGCCGGCTGACGCAGATAGAATGCCCCTCCCGCGACTGCGAGAAGCAAAAGAAGGACGCCAGCGGCAACGCCGAAGCGCGGCCTGCGGCGGGTGCCCGACAAGAACCGCCTGAGCCACGGCAAGGGCGAGGGAAGGATGCGATAGACGTGTACCGGCTCGGTGATGTTCTTCAAATGGCGCTCACCAATATCTTCGAAGGGTAACTCGACGATCTTCCAAATCTGATCGTAAACGGTTTGCGAGATGCAAATTCCTCCAGGCTCGGCTAGTTCTTCCAGGCGAGCGGCCACGTTCACGCCGGTGCCGTAAAGTTGATTCTCTTCGGCAATCACGTCCCCCAGGTTGACGCCAATTCGGAACTGCATCTGTTCGTACTTTGGGACGTTCGCGTTGCGCTCCGCAACTTCGTTCTGGATCTCGACAGCACAGCGAATGGCCTCAACGACACTGGGAAACTCAGCGACGACGCCGTCGCCGGCGCTGCTGAAGACGTGACCGCGATGGGCGGAGATAAACTCCTCCACCACGGCACAGTACGAGCGCACAGTAGCTGTGGAGGCTTCTTCGTTAAGCTCCGTAAGGTGGCTATAGCCCTGCACATCGGCAGCGAGAATCGCAGCAAGCCGACGTTCCATGCGACGTTCCACGGCAGGGCACCCCCAGGAGGCCGCGCCAAAGGAGAAGGCCTACATATTGTATATAACAGGCGGTCCAGAGGCCAGATGAAACAAGAGCCTTGCCTCCTCGCCGCAGCCGTCGCCATCTCCGCTTATGGCACAAAGCGGACATGCAAACCGTGCTGATGAATGTCCGCTTTGAGGGGAATAACAGACATGACGCAGACGTGACGCGAGGTCTGCTCATGACCCGAGCCAGACGTAGGGATGAAGGCTTTGGCTGGGGATGGGCTAGTTCACCCTTTCAATGTCCGGCAACCTCCAACTCTTGTCTAAAATCGCCTTCTCCGGGCCATACACGCGGAACCAGGGGAACCATTTTTCGCCGGGCTGGGTGTAAAGCCAGTTGGACTGCTGACTGGCGGGCGGCGTCGGGCCAAAGCAGATGTCCACAGTGCCGTCGGCGTTCTTTAGCAATTCCCTGTCAAGCGAACCGAGCGTGAGACGCGTCGCGTTGAGAAAAAAGCTCGACGTTGTCAGACTATAGACGGTGACAGACCAGAACTCGCGCACCGGCACCTCCGCCGGAACGTGCAGCCGGTAATTGCTCCCACCTTCAAGCGCCTTGCCACCGTGGTCGTGAAAGGTTCCAAAATAGAAACTGCCGGTGCCAAGTTTTTCCGTTGGGCAGAAATACTGCGATAGAGCGATGGCTCGCGCATCGACATCAAAATAATTCGGCGTCTCCCACTTAAAAGCAGTCGGCATTGTGATTGGTGGGGTGGGGACGACCCACTGACTATCCGGCCACCACGGAGTGACATCTGTCGTAGCCTTATCCATTAGCCACGCGTGCGCTTCCGCAGCCGCCGTTTTCATCAGGGCCACAGTCGCGGCGTCGGGTTTGAACTCCTTGCCTCTCTCGATGCCAAGCGGAAGCAGCATGCCCATCATTTCGAGGTCGCGTGGCTGCACCGTCTCTTCGTTCAGCATCCGGGCGAGACTGGTGAAGAATGTTTCGTCATACTTCACGAGACCGTTGTACATCACGTCGGTCATGTCGAGGAGGCGCTGCGCGGGCGGGTTGGCGGCCCTCGACAGGGGGTAGATTTTCACCTGCTTCACCAGTTCGTCGCCAGCCTGCACATCCTTTTCGGAGTAGGACGCCAGTATCGAGCGCAGCAGCGTCATCGTGTTATAGGTCGCGGGACGCACCGGCGTGTAACCATCCGGCACGTCGCCCTTAAAGTCGGGCGGCAGCACGAGGTATTTGCCGCCCTTGCCCTCGAAGCCGATGTCCACGAGCGGCACATACCATGCGTCTTCGATGGTGCCGTAGAAGCTGGCTCCGAGCACAGCCGGGGGCAGTTCCACCACCACTGGGCCGTCCTGCCGGGTATTGATGAAGAAATACATGTAGCGTGTGTTGACGTTGGGCGTGGGCGACTGGTTCTTCCACCCGCCCCCTTTGGGCCACCAGACGATGTCGTTGTAATTCGCCTTGCCATCGCGCAAGGCGGCTTGCTTCACCGCGTCCTCGCCCACGAGCGGTAGGCCCCAGATGACGGCGTCGACGGCGCGGCGGTAGATGGTGTGGCTGGCCAACTCCTCCGTTGTGAGAGGTTTTGTATTCTGGGCATTCGCCGATTGGGTTAGCAGCAGGCCGATGACGAATGCGAATACAAGCCTTGCCATGCGAAGCCTCAGTTCATCGTATGACTGGTCTAATGGATCGGTGTGACCCCGGTGACCGCCCGTCAACGAATTATCGCTCTCAGCGCAGCACGGATGCAATGTCCGCTTCTGATGCTGTGGACGGCTCCCGCCACCGGCATCTAGGTGCCAAATTGGGGTTGCTGTTGAGGAACCGCCAAGAGGGAGCCGTCCATGAACGAAGTTACCACAATCGGGCTTGATCTCGCGAAGAACGTCTTTCAGATCCATGGGGTTGATGCGTCGGGCCGCATTGTTGTGCGCCGGCAGCTGAGGCGCAGCCAGGTGTTGCCGTTCTTTGAGAAGCAAGCTGCGTGCCTTGTCGGCATTGAAGCCTGCGCTACCTCGCATCACTGGGCGCGGGAGATCGCGAAGTTTGGACATGAAGTCCGGCTGATGCCTGCCAGGTATGTGAAGCCTTACGTGAAGCGGAACAAGAACGATGCGGCGGACGCGGAGGCGATCTGTGAGGCGGTGACGCGCCCGACCATGCGCTTTGTTGAAGTCAAGACGGAGGAGCAGCAGTCGGTGCTGATGCTGCATCGGACGCGGCAACTGTTCGTGCGCCAGCGTACGACCTTGATCAATGCGATCCGGGCTCACATGGCCGAGTTCGGCATTGTTGCCGGCATTGGCCGCAACGGCGTGGAGAGGCTGCTGCGGCTCATCGACGAAGGGTCTGATGGGCGGGTGCCTCCTGTCGCACGGGAATGTCTGCAAGCGTTGCGGGCTCAGCTCGTGCTGGTCAAGCGGCAGATCCTTGAGGCTGACCGGCGCATCCTTGCTTGGCACCGCTCCAATGAGCTGAGCCGTCGCCTTGAGACCATCCCCGGCGTTGGCCCGCTGATTGCGACGGCCCTCGTCGCCAGCATCCCCGATCCGCATGCCTTCGGCTCGGCGCGCGACGTGCCGGCATGGATTGGGCTAGTGCCCAAGCAGAACTCGACAGGCGGCAAGGCGCGGCTGGGAAGCATCTCCAAAGCAGGCAACCGCTATCTGCGCTCGCTGCTCGTGGTTGGTGCCTTATCGGTGATCCGACGAGCCAAGCAGGTCGGGTATACGCGGCGGGCCTGGCTCGCCGAGCTGATGGCCCGGCGGCCGACTAAGATTGCCGCGATCGCCTTGGCCAACAAGATCGCCCGCATTGCCTGGGCGCTGATGGTCAGCGGCACACGCTACAGAGAGCCTGCTCCGCAGGCAATTTGAGAGATGCGCGCTCTACGCGCGCCGACGAAGTTGGAAAGGGCAATGCGAGGATAATGCACCTAGCCGGTCGATCGGGAGATCGGGACACCCCACTTGTGCCACAGCAGCTTTTGACTGCGTGTTTTTGACCGGGACCTGATCTCGCGGAGAGCATTATGGCCAGCGGCCCATGGAAAGCGCCGCATCAACAGGCCGGACACATGGCAGCACCGACCAGCCGTGCATCATTCTCAAAAAAACCCTTGCCAATAGGGAGCCGTCCACACATGGCACAAAGCAGACATGTTAGGGGGCAGCATGAGCGGCGTCTTCGGTGCCGGTGACCTTCGCGATGATCCTGTTCTGCTTGATCGAATGGCTTAACTGAGGAGCTGCTTCATCTGAGCCAAGTACGTGTCGTAGTCCCTCCAGCCGAGCGCCGTAATCAGAACCTCAGCCCCATAAATGTTGATTGTGGGATTGCCAAGGTCGAAGGCCAAATCCGCCCACATGTTGTCCTCAAAAGCCCTGTCGAGAGCGGCAAAGATAGCAGTGTCTACATTGCGCAGCTCGTCGTCGTCCCAATGCGCGTATTGGTTCTTCCCAGCGTAGACGATAAGGCCAGTTGGGACACCGTGGCGCTCCGCGCCTATGCAGAAAGGAACCACAGTAGTCGAAGGCTTCACGAAGGCCGCACAGCTCGCCGGGATCGACGTGTTACGCGAGTAGAGCCTGATTGCCATGTAGGCCGCTTCCAAAATAAACCCAGCGAACATGGCCTCAGAGATTTTGAGCTCGAAATATTTTCGGTACGCCGCTAGAGATCGCTCCAACTGAGCTTTTTCCTCCGGAGTTTCCGGGGGCAAATATTAAGCATGCCGTCCTTTTCGACGGGTGGTCGGCTGTGCTTTTCCGCCTCTTCAACATACTCCCAGCAGGAAGCCAAACCGGCATAGGCGTGCATCACCGCGTGCTCGGTCCGCTCAAAATACTCTTCTGCACTTTTTGGAGCCGTGAGCTTCACTAAAAGGGCTGCTCGTTAAATTCTAATCCACCATCCTGATTTCGGTGCCAGGGAGCGCTGTTAGGGAACCGTTCGGATCGAGAAGATATCCGTGTGCGCCCATACAGGACATGTAGACGCCACGGTTCACAATGACGGTAGAGTAACCACCGTAGTGATTAACTGCTGCACGGTTTTGCTGGGACAGCTGAATGCAGACATAGCAAGATCTTGCAGACTGCACCGGTAGCCAAACCTAGAGCGGCACCCCCACGCACCTGCTCTCCCCCTATCCCACGCCCCAAAGTAGCACTGGGGTGCTTTCGCTACTGTAGTTCCACAGCCACGAGCCAAAATGAAAACGACGCCGACCGAAGCTGGGGTGCGAACGGCACGGCATTGTGGCATCCCGCAACAAAAAGCGGCTTGAAAAGTTGGTACCCGATTGGTACCCGACGGGCAGGGAAGGGCAGGGAAAGCCGGTGACGGACTGCTCACCCTACCCCCCAATACCCCTTGCAAATCAATACAAGTCGGGACTAACGAGGAAGGGGAGGAAGTGTGGTTACAATCGCTTACACTTTGTGAACGGTGGTGGAATACAGCAGGAGCATAATTCCATGACACGCCGACCTAATCGCAAAAGGCGGGCGGCGCCTTTGGGGGACTAGGGGGACATCGGCCCATGGCTCGCAGATTCTTTGGCACGGATGGAATCCGTGGCAGCGCCAATTCCACACCCATGACGTCGGAGGTGGCCCTGCGCGTAGGCATGGCCGCCGGCAAGCTTTTCACCAACGGGTCCTATCGCCATCGCGTGGTGATCGGCAAGGACACGCGCCTCTCGGGCTACATGATCGAATCGGCGCTGGTGTCGGGCTTCACCGCCGTGGGCATGGACGTGTTCCAGCTCGGACCGATGCCGACTCCGGCCGTCGCCATGCTGACCCGGTCGCTGCGCGCCGATCTTGGCGTGATGATCTCCGCCTCGCACAATCCCTTCGCCGACAACGGCATCAAGCTGTTCGGCCCTGACGGCTATAAGCTCTGCGACGACACCGAGCTCCAGGTCGAGGAGCTGATGCTCGGCGACGCCACCGAGCTGCTTGCCGCGCCAGAGAAGATCGGCAGGGCAACCCGCATCGACAGCGCTCGGGAGCGCTACATCGAGTTCGCCAAGCGCACGCTGCCCAAGAACCTCCGCTTCGACGGCATCCGCGCCGTGATCGATTGCGCCAACGGAGCCGCCTACAAGGTGGCGCCCGAGGCGCTGTGGGAGCTTGGCGCCGAGGTGGTCAAGCTCGGGGTCGATCCAGACGGCTTCAACATCAACAGGGACTGCGGCTCGACCTCGCCTGACGATCTCATCCGCAAGGTCAACGAGGTGCGCGCCGATATCGGCATTGCCCTCGACGGCGATGCCGACCGCGTGGTCATTGTCGACGAAAAGGGCCAGATGATCGACGGCGATCAGCTCATGGCGGTTATTGCCGAATCCTGGCTCAGGCGCGGTCGCCTTGCCGGCGGCGGCGTGGTCGCCACGGTGATGTCCAATCTCGGGCTTGAGCGCTACCTTCTGGATTTGGGGCTCGGGCTGCAGCGTACTCCCGTGGGCGACCGTTACGTGGTCGAGCATATGCGCCAGCACGGCTACAATGTCGGCGGCGAGCAGTCAGGTCACATCGTGCTGTCGGATTATTCGACCACCGGCGACGGCCTCGTCACCGCGCTGCAGATCCTCGCCGTGGTGGCGCAGAGCGGCAAGCCGGTGAGCGAGATCTGCAATCGCTTCGAGCCGCTGCCGCAGGTGTTGAAGAACGTCCGCTACAAGAACGGCCATCAGCCCCTCGACAATATCGCCGTGCGCAAGGCCATTGACAGCGGCAAGTCGCGGCTCGGCAAGACGGGCCGCCTCGTCATTCGTCCCTCCGGCACCGAGCCTGTGATCCGCGTGATGGCGGAGGGCGACGACGTGAAGCTCGTCGATACGGTCGTCTCCGACATCGTGCACGCGCTCACCGACGCCGCGGCGTAGAAGGTCGCGCTACTCAGGCCAGACATAGGCGACGACGCGCGTACGCGCATATTTGCCGACGCCGACGCTGCGGGCGCCGGAACGGCCCGAGTGATTGCCGCTCACCAGCGTGACCTGGCCTGCGTGAACTTCCTTTACGATGCCCACGTGATGCTTCATCACCGCGAGCGCGCCGATCGTCGGCCCCGCCAGCTTGCGCCCTGCGCTGAGGCAGGAGATGGCGGTGTTGCCGCCGCAGCCCTTCTTGCCGCTCCGCTGCAGCCAGAGGTTCACAGACATCGCGCACCATTGCCGCTTCCAACCGGTCGGATTGGTGCCGACATCGTTCATGGCGTGATCGAGCCACGGCAACTCCACATCGCGCATGGCGCCCGTCAATCCTTCGACGCTGGCGGAGCCAGGGGTCGGATTCATCTTCGAGGGCTGAACCGATGCTCTGGTCAGGTCTCCGACGCGTGACGCATCGGGGGACGGATTCATCTTAGACGGCTGCGCGGAGACAGCCGTTCCCATGAGACACAACAGGGTCGCGGCGAGAAAGATTGCTCGCATGCATTTGCTCCTCGATTTTTGGGGAGTGCCGTTTTGCGTGAGTCGAGGGATGCCCGCTTAATCCGGCACGAGTGAGATCAAAGCTGGCGAGAATTGGATCAATCGTGGCAAGGATTGCGACTGCTCGCCCCAGGTGATGAAGATCACCGCAGAAGATGCTAAGAGAGTCGCCATGAAGAGGATGGTGTTTCTGCTCGCTGTTGCTGTCTTGCTTGGTTTCGGCGCCACGGCTCCCGCAGGCGCGGAATCGGCGGCGGGGCCGAGCGGCTTTCATTCTGCTACCGAGAGCGCCAAGAGCAATAGCGAGACCGGCGAAAGCGCGGACTGTCCGATCAAGAAGACGGTCGACGGGAAGACCATCTGCTTTCAGAACGATCCCGCTCTCACCAAGCCTCAGGGCGGCCACTAACCACGGCGGGAGAAGGCCTCGCATCGGCGCTGTGCACGCGCTATAACGAAACACGGCCCCGCATCGAGCGGGGCCGTTCGTGCGACTCGATCCGGGATTCAGAGGATTAAACAGTGGCCAATGTCGTGGTCGTCGGCTCCCAATGGGGCGACGAAGGCAAGGGCAAGATCGTCGATTGGCTCTCCGAGCGCGCCGACATCGTGGTGCGCTTTCAGGGCGGGCATAATGCCGGCCACACGCTCGTGGTCGACGGCACTACCTACAAGCTCTCTCTGCTTCCCTCCGGTGTCGTGCGCAAGGGCAAGCTCTCGGTGATCGGTAACGGCGTGGTGGTCGATCCTTGGGCGCTCGCCGAGGAGATCGCCAAGATCGAGACGCTCGGCATCGCCATCTCTCGCGATAATCTTCGCATCGCCGAAAACGCGACCCTCATCCTGCCCCTCCACCGCGAGCTCGAACTCGCTGCGTGAGGCGCAAGCGGGCGACGGCAAGATCGGCACCACGAAGCGCGGCATCGGCCCCGCCTATGAGGACAAGGTCGGACGGCGCGCCATCCGCGTCATGGATCTGCAGGACCTGCCGAGCCTCAAGCCGAAGATCGAGCGCATTCTCGCCCATCACAATCCGCTTCGCCGCGGTCTTGGCGAGCCGGAGATCAGCGCCGATGCGCTGTGCGGCGAGCTCGCGGCGATCGCGCCCAAGGTGCTGCCTTACGTCGACACGGTGTGGGCGTTGCTCGATCGTGAGCGGCGCGCCGGCAAGCGCATCCTGTTCGAAGGGGCGCAAGGAGCGCTGCTCGACATCGACCACGGCACCTATCCGTTCGTCACCTCCTCCAACACCGTGGCGGCGCAGGCCGCGACCGGCTCTGGCCTGGGCCCGGGCTCCATCAACTATGTGCTCGGCATCACCAAGGCCTACACCACGCGCGTGGGCGAGGGGCCTTTCCCTACCGAGCTCAAGGACGAGACGGGCAGGCTTATCGGCGAGCGCGGCGTTGAGTTCGGCACCGTCACGGGGCGGCCGCGCCGCTGCGGCTGGTTCGACGCCTGCCTCGTGCGCCAGACACGGAAAGTAGGCGGCATCAACGGCATCGCGCTCACCAAGCTCGACGTGCTCGATCAACTGCCGGAGCTCAAGATCTGCGTGGGCTACAGGCTCGACGGCCGCGAGATCGACTATCTGCCGGCGGCACAAGCCGCGCAGGCGCGGGTGGTGCCGATTTACGAGACCATGGAAGGCTGGACGGAATCCACGCGAGGCGCCCGCTCCTGGGCCGAGCTTCCCGCCCAGTGCGTCAAATATGTGCGTCGGTTGGAGGAGCTGATCGAGGCGCCGGTGGCGCTGCTCTCCACCAGCCCGAAGCGCGAGGACACTATCCTGGTGCACGATCCCTTCGTGGATTGAGCCTCCGCACCCTATTCCTGCCGCCGACGGACGAACCGACTATCCAAGACGACGGTGCACGATGTAGGCTTGCCCGCACTGGTTGTGGGAGGCCATCATGGGCAGAAACTCCGAAAAGCTTGAATGCGATCTCGTGATGCGCGGCGGCATCACCAGCGGCATCGTCTATCCGCGCGCCATCGCCAAGCTCGCCGAGACCTACAATTTCCGTTCGATCGGCGGCACCTCGGCGGGCGCCATCGCCGCTGCCGCGACGGCGGCGGCTCAATTTGGCGCCAATAACGGCGACGATCGCTTTCAGACCATCTACGAGCTTCCGAAAAAGCTCGCCGAGCTGAAGGACGACAAGTCCACGCTGGAGCGGCTGTCCCAGCCGCAGCCGGGCACAAGCCGTCTCTTCGGCTTGCTCATGTCGGGCCTCGAGCGGGAGGGCATGTTCGCGAAGGTCCTGCGCGTCATCACGGTCGGACTCGTAAACTACTGGCCTTATTCCGTTGCCGGTGCAGCCGTCACGCTGATCCCGCTCCTCTGGGTGGCGCATTCCCACGGGCTCAGCGGAGCGCGGCACGCGGTGTTGGTCATCGCCGCGCTCATCCTCGGCCTGCTGACGGCGGTCCTCGGCGTGGCGCTCGGCGTGTTGCGCGACGTGCGCAACCGATTGCCGGAAAATCGCTACGGTCTTTGCTCGGGCTCCAGCGACATGCGGCCTGACAGGGTCGGCGTTTTGCCGCTCACCGATTGGCTGCATGACTTCTTCCAGGGCCTTGCGGGAAGCACGCCGACCGACGATCCCGTGACCTTCGGCGATCTGTGGGGCAACGATGGCGACGACAACGCTCCGCGGGATATCGAGCTCGTGCTGATGACGACGAATGTGACGCGCGGCATCTCGCACCGCTTTCCTTTTCTCGAAGGAAGCTGGGGACAGCTCTATTTCGACAAGAGAGAATTCGACGAGTTGTTTCCCGAATCCGTCGTGGGCTGGATGGTCAATCACGCGCAAACGCCTCGTCACCGCGACCACGTTCATGTCCCGGAGCATTTCTACTGCCTGCCAAAGGCGGCGGACCTGCCGATTCTCCTCGGCGCCCGCATGAGCTTGAGTTTCCCCATCCTGCTCAGCGCCGTTCCGCTCTATGCCGCGAATTTCGATGCGAAGCCCGCGGCTGACGGAAAATATCCGCTCGAGCGCTGCTGGTTCTCAGACGGAGGATTGACGAGCAACTTCCCGATCCACTTCTTCGATGCGCCGCTGCCCAGCCGGCCAACCTTCGGCATCAATCTCGTGCCGGATAATGTGGAGGCCACCGAGATCGACGAGACCGACGACAGGCTGGTGCGCGTGAGCAGCCTCGGCGAAAACGCGGCGGCGAGTGAACAGGCCAAGGCGAAGGGTTGGGACAAGGTCTGGATGCCGAGCGGGAACGCCACCGGCATCTCCTCGGCCGCCCGCTTCCATACGTTCGAGGGCGTTCTCGGTTTCTTCAGCGCCTTGTTCGACACCGCGCGAAACTGGGGGGACACCGAGCTCATGGCCATGCCAGGCTATCGGGATCGGGTGGTGCATGTGAAACTCGCCGAGAACGAAGGCGGTCTCAATCTCAGCATGCCGCCAGAGGTCATCAAGGCGCTTGGCGAGCGTGGCGAGCTTGCCGGAGAGCTTCTCGCCGCACGCTTTGCGCCGACGCCGGCCGGTAACGTGGTGCTGACCGATCCGAAATCCGGCGCGCCCGTCGTCTTGACCTGGGACAATCACCGCTGGGTTCGCTACCGTTCGTTCATGGCCGCAATAGAGCTCGTTGCCAGGCGCTTTCGCGCAACATGGAACAGCACGGCGACGCAAAAGCATTGGCGCCTCTATGACGCCCTGCTCAATCGGGCGCCAGGAGACCTGCCGGTCAGTTACCCCTTCCATCGTCCGGATCAGCAGGGCTTCGCCGTTGCGGAGACGGCAAATCTCGTGGACTGGACGGCCGCCTAGACGACAGGCGACCAGACCTTCGATCGGGTAGTGAACCCGGGCCGCTCGCCACGCCCGAAGCCGGTCTTGCGCACGATGCCCCCAGGGGCCAACGATCCACGCGAGGAGCGTGGCGTTTAGCAACGCGGGCCTGCCGATGCTAAGGTCGTCCGTCGGCAACTACGGACGGTGGGTATGGCGGATAAATTTCCCTGGAACGTGGCGTGGATCACCGGCGCCTCTGGCGCGATTTGCGGCGAGGTGGCGAAGCGGCTCGCTTCGGCCGGCGTCAAAGTCGGGGCGACGGCGCGGCCAAGCGAAAGGCTCGACGCGCTTGCCGCTTCGAGCCACAACATCACGGCGTTTCCCGCCGACGTCCTGCAGCCCTATGCCTTGAAGGTCTGCGCGCGGAAGGTCGAGAGCGAGCTTGGCCCCATCGACCTCGTGCTGCTCGGGGCCGGCATGTACGTGCCCTTCGACATCCGCAATATCGACCTCGACGGCTTCCACAAGACCATGGCGCTCAATGTCGACGGGGTGATCAATGGTGTCGCCGCCGTGCTGCCCTCCATGCTTCAGCACAAATCCGGGCACATCGCCATCATGGGCTCGCTGTTCGGCTATGCCGGCTGGCCGGAAACCGGAAGCTATGGGGCAAGCAAGGCCGCGGTGATCAATCTCGCCGAAAGCCTCAAGCTCGAACTCGAGCCTGAAGGCATCGACGTCACCATCATCAATCCAGGCTTCGTCGATACGCCGCTTAACGCCTCCTATGACCCCAAGAAGAAGCTCTATTTGATGAGCAAGGAGCGCTGCGCGCGGAAGATCGTCGAGAAGCTTGGGAACAAGCCTTATGAGATCGCCTTCCCGCCACAGGTGGCAGGCTTTCTCAAATCCGTGCGCTCCATGCCCCGCGCGCTCTCGTTTCCGCTGATCCGCTGGTTCACCTCGCGCAAGGGCTAGGCGCTAGCTGGCCCGCTTCTGCCTGTCTGCGTCTGACGACAGCGACCGCTTCGGCGCCATGAATTCCGGACCGACATCGTCCATGATGGTTTCATCGAGGATGCGATCGATCTCCCGCATGGCGCCGGCGTCGAGCGTCCAGCCCATCACGTCCTTCACCGGCGCGAGCTGATCGGGACGGCGGGCGCCCCACAACGCGACGATCTCGCCGCGATCGAGCAACCAGCGAACGGCGAGCGCGAGCACCGTCTTTCCGTAGGCCTCGCGGGCGAAGCGGTCGAGCCGCTCGACGGCGGCAAGATATTGGCCGAGCCTCGGCTGGCGGAATTTGGGGTCGGTCTTGCGCAGGTCGTCACCCTCGAATTCCGTCTGCGCGGTGATCTTTCCGGCCAGCAGCCCGCGGCAGAGTGCGCCATAAGCGAGCACCGCCAGGCCATTGCGCCCGGCGTAAGGCAGCACGTCCTGCTCGATCTCCCGCTCGAACAGATTGTAGGGCGGCTGGATGGTGGCGAGCGGCGCTTCCTTCCTGAAGCGATCCATCTGCCCCGGCGAAAAATTGCTGACGCCGATCACCCGAATCTTTCCCTCGCGGCGAAAGGCATCGAGCGTTCTCGCCGTGTCCTCGAAGGGAGCCAACTCGTCGGGCCAATGCACCTGGTAGATGTCGATGACATCGGTCTTGAGGCGGCGAAGCGAATCCTCGAGCTCCTGCCGCAGTAGTGCCGGCGTCGAGTTGCGCAGGATTTTGCCGCTTGACCAGTCGAGGCCGACCTTGGTGGCGATGATTGCGCCTACTCTCCGTCCGCCCTCTAGTGCCTTGCCGACCAGCTCCTCCGAGCGGCCGAAGCCATAGACCGGCGCGGTGTCGATCAGATTGATGCCGTTGTCGAGCGCGGCGTGAATCGTGCTGATCGCGTCGCTCTCATCGGTGCCGCCCCACATCCATCCACCGATGGCCCAGGTCCCAAGGCCGATCCGCGAGACGTCCCGGGGCAGGCCGGGGATCTTGATATGCTCCATGACACTTCCTTTCGTGCTTGGCGCCCCATCCAGCCCTCTGTCAACTCTGCGTTCAGAACGCACGAGAGACCGCCAGAGATCGGTGTCCTTACTGTCGCAGGGTAGTGTGCGTCAGGACAAAAGGTCGCGAAAATAGGAATCGAGCAGCCGATTTTCCGGGTCGGCCTGGCGCCGGTAGTCGGCGAACAACTTGAGGCGTCCGGCGAAGGCCTTCTGCGCCTGCTCGCGGGTCAGGAACGGCGTCTGGTTGAACAGCGGCTGGCCGCCGCGCGCGCTGCAGAACTCGTTGTAGGCGACGAGAAACTCCTCCCACTCCTTGCCGCCGGTGGACGCCGGGTCGATGGAGAGTGTTGCTCCGTCCCAGGAATAGGAGAGCAGGGCCTCGCGGTCCTGCACGATAGAATAGCCGACGCAAGGCAGGTCGCAGCGGTAGCCGGTGCGCTTGTCATAGGCGTCGACGAAGTCGCAATACTCATCGAGGATCTTGAAGAAATTCCGCTCCGGGAAGGCCCACATGCTGAACAGATATTTGAACGGCCCGGGATCGCGCGGATAGTTGATGATCTGGGCGTGCGGCCAGGTCGCATCGCTGCGCACGACGCGCACCAGCCCCTGGCGCAGGATGAAGAAATGGAGCTTGTCAGCGGCCTCGCGCAGCCTCCGATTGGAGGTGCGCGCCTTGATCCACAGGGTGATGGCGGGGCCGTATTTGCGCCAGAAGCGGTTGCGGTAGGTCCAGCGCCGGCGCGACACGGGCTGAACGCCAGGATTGTCCTTGCGCACCTCGACCAGAACGCGACGCACGTACGGGAAGATGTAGTACATCACCGCGTAGCCTTGCGCCTTGTAGACCGGGAAGCGCTTGCGGAAGTCGGCGAGCGCCATGGAATGATGGCGCACGCTGAGCGCGGTGGTCGGGCGCACCTTGATGGTGACCTCGTAGACGATGCCCAACAGCCCGTAGCTCGAGCGCATCACCTGCATCTCTTCCGGATGGTCGCGCTCGTTGATCATGCGGATCTCCCCGCCCGGCGTGACGAAACGCATTTCGCTCACGTAGGAGCTGATCTGCCCATAGCCGCCCGGGAAGGACGAGTCCTTGGTCGCGGCGGTGGCCATGGCGCCGAGGGTGACGTTGCCGATCTCGGTGGTGACGTGGAATTGCAGCCCGCGTTCCTTGAGCGCGTTGGACACGACGATATAGGTGGCGCCGGCTTCCACCGTCACGCTGTCCTCGCCGAACTTGAGGATGCGGTTCATGGCCTTCATGTCGACCATGGTGCCGCCGTCGTCGCCGTTCATGCGCGCGGTGGAATGCATGGAGCCAGCGGGGCGCACGGGCGGCGGGAAGCGCACCACGCTCTTCACGATCTCGACGATGTCCTCGGCCGTTTCCGGTGTGACCAGCACCTTGGGCCGATAGGTCCAGGTGCCGTCCCAGCTCTGGATCGTCACATCGTCCTTGATGTCCATTCAGTCCCCCGGCATGGCGCCGACGCGCCAGACCATAGTGCAAAGAACCGCCAAATTGCAGTGTGGGCGAGAATGCGGTTGGGCGCCCCCCGCCTGTATACAACAGCGGTAGTCGCTTGAGAGAGCCGTTGTGACCCTCCTGGGATTTGACCGAGATCAAGGAACCGGACCCTTCCGGCCCTCGATTTCGGGGTTGCGGCTTCTGTGCTATCCACGGCGAGGCATTGGGACCAGGGGCACGCGATCAGCGTTAACGTGGAGGCGTGGTGAAACAATATTGCATCATCGGCGCCGGAGCCTGCGGGCTCGCCGTGGCCAAAACCTTCGCCGAGCGAGGCATTCCGTTCGACTGCTTCGAGGCGCTGGCCGATATTGGCGGCATTTGGAATCCGAAGAGCCCGCATGCGGTCTACGGCTCGACCCACCTCAACTCCTCGAAGAAACTGTCGCGCTATCCCGACTACGCGTTTCCCGAGGAGTGGCCCCACTACGTGAGCTGTACCCAGGCGCAAGAGTATCTGCGTGCCTATGCGCGCGAGTTCGGGCTCTACGACCGCATCACCTTCAACGCGCGCGTGATGTCGGCCGAGCGCGTTGACGGGCGCTGGCGCATTCAAATCGAAGGCGAAGCCAAACCCCGCTTCTATGACGGGCTCATCGTGGCCAACGGCCATCATTGGGAGCCGAACTGGCCGAGCTTTCCGGGCGCCTTCACCGGCGAGATCCTGCATTCCCACGACGTGAAGTCGAAGGAGCAACTCAAGGGCAAGCGCGTGCTCGTGGTCGGCGCCGGCAACTCGGCCGTCGATATTCTCGATGATGCCGCCCACGACGGCCTGCGGGCCGTGCACTCGATGCGGCGGAGCTACTACTTCTTCCCGAAGATCGTGATGGGAAAGCCGACCGACACCTTCATCGATCTCACCAGCCGCTGGCCTCTGCCCCGCGCGGTGATGCGTAAGCTTTATTGGTGGGGCTTGCGCGTCGTGGTCGGCTCGCATTGGCGCTACAATCTGCCCGCTCCGGACCACAAGCTGTTCGAGGCCCATCCCACCGCTTGCAGCCTCTATCTCGATCACATCGTGCATGGCCGGATCGTGGCCAAGCCGGACATCGAGCGGCTGGAAGGCAAGCGCGTAAGCTTCGCCGACGGCAGCGAAGAGGAGGTCGACCTGCTTGTCTACGCTACCGGCTTCAGGCCGAGCTTCCCGTTCATGGATCAGAACTTGATTCTCGACGAGCAGGGCAGGTCCAGGCTCTTCATCCACGCCTTCCATCGCGAGCTCGACGACTTCTTCGTGGTTGGCCTGTTCGAGCCGGCGGAAGGCGGGGTGTGGCAGATCGCCGACTACCAGGCGAAGCTGATCGCAAGCTTCATCGTGGCGTGCGCCTCGGATCCCAAGCGCGCCGACTGGTTCCGCAAGCTCAAGGCGACCGGCAATCCCGACATTGGCCACGGCATTCCCTACAAGGACACCGCCTGGCATAAATTCGAGATCCAGCACTACCGCTTCCGCAAATATATGGCCCGGCTGCTCAAGAGGTTCGGCGCGAGCGCCACACGGCCCTTTGCCGAGGCCGCCTCCGAGGCAGGCAGCGAAACCGCCGCCGCGAAAGCGCCGCTCAAGCTCGCTTCTTAGCGGCCCTAAGCCGCAAAGGATGTCATGTTGCGGGGGACACGCAGTGGTAGAGTCGACCCACGAACCTGGAAGGAAGCTCAGGACGACGATCTCGATTTGCGAGGAGGTATGTCCATGCTCAGCGAGGATACTGGCGACTGCTTGGCGCTGGCGAATACCGCGATACTGATGCGGCTTATCGAAGAGCTCATCGAGAGCGGGGCCGTCGCTCAACCGACCGCTTTGTTGCACAATGCCGTGGGTGATCTGCAGGACTGTCGGGAACGCAGCGCGCGGGTCGATGACGCGATCAGGGTTATCCGCATGGAGCTGATGCCGAGGCTGTTGCGGCCCGGATTAGTTGATCACTTTACGCCGGCGGATTCAGGCAAATTTGCCCCAGAACTGCCTGAAATCATGCGGTATTTCGTTTTGGCCACAGCTTGGCACAAGGCTGCCTTGCTCTTGCCTCGGTATCAGCGCAAACTTCAACGGCTGACACGACTTGGCTTCAGAGGGAGTCGCGGAAGCGCCTCGCAGAGACCTGGATTTCGCGAGGGTCGCCGCGCACCGCCGCAATTTCGCATTCGGGGTGTGGCGCATTCAAGTTTGTAGGGGGTCTATCGAGCATCAGGAGCGGTTGTGAGGTTATCCTCTCGCGCGACTTTTGGCCTTTTCTCGGCCGCGGCCATGGCTTGCCTGGCCGCGATCGTACCGTCCCGCGCGGCTGAGCCCGACGGGCCTGCGGCGCTTATCGGGCCTGCCGAAGGCTTACGCATCGCCATCGTCAGCCGCGTGGCCGATAAAGGCAGCAAGGCGGGCAGTGAGTACAAGGCGCTCGCCGAGTACTATTCGTCCCCCGACGCCCATGTTCTTTGGGTCGACGAAAACGGGCTGAACCTCCGCGCCAAGTCGGTAATGGAGGAGATCGGCAAGGCCGACGACTACGGCTTGCGCGCGTCAGACTATGCGCTTCCCAGGGCCGACGGCTTCGATCCGAAATCGTCCAATGCCGCCGCCCTCGCCGACGCCGAGATCAAGCTCGACGTTGCCGTTCTCCACTATGCCCGCGACGCACGCGGCGGCCGGTTCGATTGGTCGCGGACCGATCCCGATCTCGATCCGACGCTCGCGCTTGCCGATCCGCTGCAGGTGATCGAATCGATGGCCATCCGCGCCGAGCCGGCGGCCTATCTGCGGAGCTTCCAGCCGGACCAGCCGCAGTTCGAGGCGTTGCGCAAGGCGCTGGTCGAAGCGCGCGGCGGCCATGTCGACGACGGCTTCGTCAGAATTCCGGATGGGCCGGTGCTCAAGCTCGGCGTTGACGACGATCAGGTGGCGCTGCTCAGGAAGCGGCTTGAGATTCCGGCCGGCGACGGCGTCAAGGAGACCCTGTTCGACGCCTCCGTCGATGAAGCCGTGAGGCGTTTCCAGGAAGAGCGAGGATATCGGCCTGACGGTCTCGTCGGCCCTGGCACGCGGCGGGTGCTCAATGCGCAGCACGCGCAGTCTTCGAGCCCGGCAAAGACGAGGCTGATTTGCTCAACATGGAGCGCTGGCGCTGGCTGCCCAACGACCTCGGGGCTTTCTACGTCACCGTCAACGTTCCCGAATTCACCCTGCGGGTGATGGAGCAAGGCAAGCCTGAATTCACCACGCGGGTGGTGGTCGGGAAGCCGGACAAGCAAACACCGATCTTCTCCAACGAGATGCAGGAGATCGTGTTCAATCCCTATTGGAACGTGCCGAACTCGATCAAGACGGAGGAGCTGCTGCCATCCATCAGGGGAGGCGGCGGCGACTGGCTCTTCGGCGGCGGGGGAGGCGGCTGGGATACCTCGGTGTTCGCTCGCAATGGCCTGCGTGTTGCCATCGGCACCAAGGAGGTCGATCCGTCCATGCTCGACTGGAACCGCATCGACATCCGCAGCCTCAACATCTATCAGCCGCCTGGACCCGACAACGTGCTCGGCACCATCAAATTCCTGTTCCCCAACAAGCATGACGTCTACATGCACGACACCACGCAGAAGAACTTGTTTGCCAAGACGGTGCGCGCCGAGAGCCATGGCTGCATGCGGGTGCAGAACCCCGATCAGCTTGCCGCGACTTTGCTGAAGAAAGACCAGGGCTGGACCCCGGAAAAAGTTGCTTCGGCTATCGCCAGCGGCGGCGAAGACCAGCATGTGGGCCTCAAGCGGAAGATCCCGGTGTACATCACCTATTTCACGCTGAAGGTGAACGACGACGGCTCGTTCACGACCTTCAACGACGTGTATGGTCATGAC
This sequence comes from uncultured Alphaproteobacteria bacterium, assembly GCA_963757555.1. Lineage (GTDB taxonomy): Bacteria > Pseudomonadota > Alphaproteobacteria > Rhizobiales > Methyloligellaceae > Methyloceanibacter. Next base: position 96,623 of record CAVWRU010000009.1, on the reverse strand, counting down.
GCCCGCATGGCGTCGGCGATGTTCGGCGAGCCCATGGCCTACGATCCGTTCCCGCCGGTGGCCGAAGAGGTCGCCGCCCCGGTCAATCGTGTGCAGGAGCGGGTGGTCCGTCAGCAGCAGCAGCGGCGGCATGGCAGCTTCAGAGGGAACAGCATCGCCGACAGTATCTCGGGCTTCCTCAACAACTGAAGTCAGCGGCTAAACCTCGGCGAAGATTTCCGCCTCGAGACCAACGGGGACCGCAAGCGACGCGGTCACGAGGCAGGCCGTCTTGCCCTTCTCGAGTAGCCGGATCGCCCGCTCCGCGTCGCCGCCCTTTGGCAAGGTGAGGCGCGGCTTGAGAACGATCTCGATGAAGCGGGTGACGCCGTCCTTGCGATCGACGGTTCCGCTGGCCGCAACATCGAGCGCGATAAAGTCGAGCTTGGAGCCTCGCGCCACGGCCCTGAAGGTGAATATGAAGCAGGCCTCCACGGAGGCGAGCAGAAGATGCTCGGGGCTCCAGGCATCGCCTGGTCCGTCGAAATCCTTCGGCGGTGCAGATCTCAGCTGAGGCACGCCGTCAGTTGAGATCGCGGCGTAGCCTTCGGGACCGCCGGCAAGGGCGACCTCATAGACATGCGGCAATGGCTCCATCGTGACTTGCTCTGCACCTTATGACTTTGGCGGCTAGGGATAGGGCGAGTTTCCACATCTGCCGGCGCGGGGCATTGACGCGGATCAAACCGGGCGCAAGCAGGCGCGACGGCCGGGGCGGCCTCACTCGGCGGCGAGCATGATGTCTCGGGACCTCGTCTCGCGGACTGGTGCAAAACTCTCGGGGCACGCCACGTCCCACGCCTCCTTGAAGCTTGCATGGCTTGTGCCGGAAAGAAGCTCACCGGATTCCATGAGGCGGTAAAGCTCGGTGAAGCTGACGATGCGGTCGGGCCCGGTGCGGCGCATGAAGTGGTAAGGGCGGAGCTCGCTTGGATGGTTGAGACCGGCGGCAGCGATCAGCTCGGCCAGCGCGATCACCGTTTCGCGGTGGAAATGCGCAACACGCAGTGACTTGTCGCCAAGGACGATGGCGCGCTGGCGGAGCTTGTCTTGCGTGGCGACGCCGGTCGGGCAGCGGTCGGTGTGGCATTGCTGAGATTGCAGGCAGCCGACGGCGAACATGAAACCCCGCGCCGCGTTGCACCAGTCGGCGCCAAGCGCCATCACCCGCGCCATGTCGAAGCCCGAGACGATCTTGCCGGCGGCTCCGAGCTTGATCTTGTCGCGCAAATTGGCGCCGATCAGCGCCGAATGCACGAAGGTGAGTCCCTCGCGCAAGGGCATGCCGAGGTGATCCATGAATTCGAGCGGGGCGGCGCCGGTGCCGCCTTCTTTGCCATCGACGACGATGAAGTCCGGCGTGATCCCGGTTTTCAGCATCGCCTTGACCACGGCGAGGAATTCCCAAGGATGACCGACGCAGAGCTTGAAGCCGGTCGGCTTGCCGCCGGAAAGGGAACGCAAGCTCGCGATGAACTGCATCATCTCGATGGGCGTGGCGAAAGCCGAATGGTTTGACGGAGAGATGCAGTCCTGGCCCATCTCCACCCCGCGGATCTCGGAAATCTCCTTGCTCACTTTCGCCGCCGGCAGCACGCCGCCGTGTCCTGGCTTCGCCCCTTGCGACAGCTTGAGCTCGATCATCTTGATCTGCTGACCCGCCGCGATCTGGGCGAATTTCTCGGGGCAAAAGCTGCCGTCCTTGTTGCGGCAGCAGAAATAGCCTGAGCCAACTTCCCAGCTGAGATCGCCCCCATGCTCGCGGTGATAATGGCTGACGCCGCCTTCGCCCGTGTCATGGGCGAAATCGCCGAGCTTGGCGCCTTTGTTCAGGGCGCGAATGGCGTTGGCCGACAATGAGCCGTAGCTCATGGCCGAGATGTTGAACACCGACGCGGAGTAGGGCTTGGTGCATTCGGCCCCGCCGATGGTGATGCGGAAGGGCTCGGCCGCCGGCTTCTTCGGCTGCATGGAATGGTGCAGCCACTCGTAGTGATCGCGATAGACGTCGTAGTCAGTGCCGAAGGGGCGCGTGTCGAGCTGCTGCTTGGCGCGTTGATAGACGATGGCGCGCTTGTCGCGCGGAAAGGGGGTGCCGTCTTTTTCCGCTTCGAAGAAATATTGCCGGAGCTCCGGCCGGATATGCTCGAGGATGAAACGGATATGCGCGCCTATAGGATAGTTGCGCAGGATCGCGTGACGGGTCTGGACTAGATCGTAAACGCCGAGCAGAAGCAAACCGCAAAGGATTGCCAGCGGCAGGCCAAGGGCGGGCAGCGTTTCGGCATCGAGCGCGGCGACCGCGGCGAGCGCGACGGTCCCAAGAAACGCGATGGTCAGGAGGATGTAGCGCGGAGTGAAGGGCAGCAGCAGATAACGCATGAGCGTTCCTTCGCCGAGCTGCGATAGGATGGGTCCCGCATTGCCGCCATTTTAGGCGCAGCACCTTGTCAGTTTTACAAAGGTCCGCCGTTTTCTCCGCCATGGAGGCAATTGCTGTCACACAAGTGTAACATTCCGGCTCTCAGCTTGTGCGGAGGCTCAGTGAATGTCAGCCATGGTCACCACTTCTCCCGGTGATGTCAGGGAAACGCAGGCGAAACCCTTGGCGGGCTTGGTCTTTGCCATTCGCTTCGCACCGGATGGATCGTCGGAGGAGCTCAATATCGAGCGGCCGCCGGCGGCGGAGGGCGGCTGGCTCTGGCTCCATTTCAACCTTGCCGATGCCCGTTCCTGCCACTTCCTGAACGACACCGCTCTCCTTCCCGCGCCGGCGCGCGCGCTGCTCGTGTCCGCCGACGAGCATCAGCAGCTGCAAGGAGGCGAGGCCTGTCTTTACGGCGTCCTTGCCGATCTCGTCTGCGGGTTGAGCGGGGCCACCGAGGAGATCGGGTTTCTGCATTTTGCTCTGACCGAAAGGGTGTTCATTTCCAGCCGCCGGCATCAGCTGAACGCCATCGAAGCCACCCGCAAGGCGCTCCGTCTGGGCGCCAAGGTTCAAACGCCGGCTGCCCTGCTCGAATTGATTGCCGGACAGATGATCGAGTTGCTCGACCGGTTTGCCGATGGTCTTGCCGATCAGCTCGACCACGCCGAGGAACGGATCTTGGCCGACGAGCTCAATATCGACCGCAAGGTGGTGGGCCGCGTGCGGCGCACGTCGGTGCGCGTGCATCGGCAACTGGTTACGCTCCGCTCGCTCATCCAGCGCTTCGAGCACGAAATCGAGGAGTCGGAAAATCCGGCCCTCAATCTACGGACGAAGAAACTCGTTCAGCGCCTCGACTGGCTCGACACCGAGATCGTGGAGCTGCGCGACCGCGCTCGTCTGCTGCAGGAGGAGATCATGCTCAAGAGCAGCGAGCAGACCAATCGCAGTCTGCACGTGCTCGCCATCGTCACCACCGTCTTCCTGCCGGCAAGCCTCGTCGCCGGAATTTTCGGCATGAATGTCGGCGGCGTGCCGCTGATCAACGACCCGTCAGGGTTCGTGTGGTCGATGGTGATCATCGCCATCGCCTCGGCGCTCGTCTATTGGCTGTTGAAGCGCTCGGGCACTGTTGCCCGGTGATTTGCGCGTGGCCCGGCGAAGCTGCCGCGCGACAAGGCCCGGGGCCACAGCGTTGAGCAGGAAGACAGCGCGCAAGATTGCCGGCTTCACCACGGTGCGCTTGCGCCCTTCCACGCCGGCGAAGATCGCTTCGGCAGCCTGCTCAGGCGACATGACCGGCGCCAGTCTCGGATTGCCGATCGGCGCGTTGTCGCGGCTTCCTGGATTGTGCTGCCAGTAGGGACTTTCCACCATCCCCAAGACGACCAGGGTCACGCTCACGCCCTTGCCCTTCACCTCGCTGCGCAGCGCCCCGGTGAAGCCCGCAAGAGCGCGGCGCGCGGCGATATAGGCTGCGGCATTCGGCCAGGCGAGATAGGAGGCCGGCGAGGTGACGCAGGCGATGGCACCGCTCCGGCGGACGAGCATGTAGGGTAGGAAGGCGCGGGTGAGATTGAAGGCGGCGAGATACGGCACCTCGATCATGGACAGCGCTTCTTCCGCCGTGGTCTTTGTGATCGGCAGCCAGCGTCCGGCGCCGGCGTTGTTGACGAGCACATCGGGCGTGCCCACTTCGCGCGCGATCCGCGCGCTCGTCTCCTCGATGGCGTTTGCATCGGCAAGATCGATGACATAGGCGGTCGCGGTCCCGCCGCTTCGTCCAATCGCCTCGGCCACCGCCATCAGGCGCTCTTCATTGCGGGCCAGCAACAGGACATGGGCGCCGGCTCGGCCATAGCGCTTGGCGAGCGCCTCGCCGATGCCGCTCGAGGCTCCGGTTATCAGCACGAGCTTCGCGGCCATCGGAGGCGCCCCGTACTTGCCAAACCAGGATAACTGTCAGCGCTTTTCCCCTGACATCATTACCAGAGTTTGGCGTCGGCAAGGCGCGCGTCGAACTGTGGCACAAACGCTACAGGCGAGCGCGAACCGATGGGGTGCGTCGGCAAGGTGCTGGCAACGCGCCCCCGCCGCTATATCTTATCGGCTCTCATTCCGGCGCGAAGGGGGTCCTCACATGAGATCGTTGTTGTGCGTTTCTGCGTTTTCCTTGGTCGTGGCGGGACTTAGCATGGCCGCGGCGGCACCGGCCCATGCTGGCGGCTGCAGCAAATTGGTTGGCACCGCCGATGGTTGGGACAAGGCGGATGCCTTGAGCGGATCGCAAGCGGCGCTAGCTGGAGCGATCGCCGATTTCAAGAAGAGCAAGGGCGCCGGGGTCACTGTCAGCGCCATGCGGGCGACGCCCCAGCCCTATTGGCGGGAGTCCGTCTCGTCCGATCTCTTCGTCAAGCCGGATGTGGTGACGCCAAAATCCTACACCGTGTGCTGGCATGGCGTCATATCGCCCGTGGTCTGCACATCGGGCGCCAAGGTCTGCTGGTAGAGCCAAGCTCGACTCATCTGCAAAAGAGTGCCGCGCGTGCCTTCAGGCGTGCGCCGGGATGAACACGCCCGACGTCTTCGGCCGCTTCATCAGGAACACGAGCGGCAGGATGGCGAAGGTCACCAGGCCGATGAACCAGAACAGGTCGATGAAGGCGAGCATCTGCGCCTGACGTCCGATCTCGAGCGCCACGGCCGGCATGGAGCTTGGCGACTGCGGGTTGAGCCCATGGGCCGAGAGGAAAGGCGGCACCGCTGGGTTGAACGGGCTGATATGGGTGATCAGGTCGCCCCAATGAATTTGAGTTTGGCGCACGAACAGCCAGCTCACCACGGCGATGCCGATCGATGAGCCAATACCGCGCATCAGCGCGTAGAGGCCGGCGGCCTCGTCCAGCTTCTCATTCTCCATTCTGCCGAAGGCAACCGCGGTAAGCGGCACGAAGAACAGCCCCATACCGACCCCGGCGATGATGCCGGGCGAGGCGATGGCCCAGCCGTCGGCTTGCAGCGACAGCCCCGCCATCAAAATGGTGCCAACGGCTGACAGCACGATGCCGATAGCGACCAGGATGCGCGCATCGATCCACAACATCAGGTAGTTGCCGGTGATGGACAGCGCGATGGCGCTGGCGATGGCGCGGGGAATGAACAACATGCCGGCATTCATGGCGGGATAGCCCATGAGCCGCTGCGTGAGCAGCGGCAAAAGCGCGATGGTGCCGAACAGGGTGACACCATAGGCGGTAATGGCGAGCAGTCCGGCGAGGAAGTTGCGATCCTTGAGCAGAGACAGATCGACGATGTTCTTCGGATTGTTCCAGCCGCGCATGAAGAAGGCGATGCTGGCAAAGAAGGCGATGGCCGAGAAGAACTGGATGAAGCGCGAGTTGAACCAGTCGCGCGTCTGCCCCTGGTCGAGCACCATCTGCAACGAACCAACAGCGAGCACGAGGAGAATGAGGCCGGTCCAATCGGTCTTGAGATATTTCACGTCGCTGCGCGGCAGGTTGCCCATGGCAAGCAGCAAAGCGAACACGCCGATCGGCACATTGATGTAGAACACCGCGCGCCACACGAAGGTGTCGGTCAGCCAACCGCCGAACGTGGGTCCGAGAACCGGAGCCACCATGATGCCGAGGCCGAAAATGGCGAGCGCTTGGCCGTGCTTCTCTTTCGGAAAGGCATCGAGCAGGATGGCCTGGCTGAGGGGCACCAGCGGCGCCCCGCAGATGCCTTGGGCGAGGCGGAAGATCACCATGCTTTCGAGGTTCCAGGACACGCCGCACAGCGCCGAGGAAATCACGAAGCCGACGATGGAGAAGATCAGCAGCCGGCGGCGGCCGAGCCTGGCCGAGAGATAACCGGTGAGCGGCATCACCACGGCGGCGGAAACGAGGTAGGAGGTGAGCACCCAGGTGATCTGATCGGAGGTGGCGCCGAAAGTGCCGAGCATGTGGGGGATGGCCACGCTCACGATGGTGATGTCGAGCACTTCGAGAACTGCGGTGAGCACCACGGCGATGACCAGCGCCGCCGAAGGCTTCGGTTGGAGGCGCGGCGGTTCGGGCGGCGGGAGCGGGGGTTCTGGTCGCCGCGGCGGCCGCGGCTTTTTCACGGCGGGCTTGCGCCGGGTCATTTCTGGTCCTGAGCGGCGGTCTGATCCTTGGTGGTGTCGATCATGACCCAGGCGCTGGCCCCGACCCTGAGCGGCTTGTCGGCCGGCGGGTTGGTCAGACTGATGCGCACCGGAAAGCGCTGCGTCACCTTCACCCAGTTGCCGCTCGCGTTCTCCGGCGGCAGCACGGAGAAGGTGGCGCCGGAACCGGCGCTGATGCTCTCCACGGTCCCCTCGAAGGTGGTGTCAGGATACATGTCGAGTTTCACCGTGGCGGGCTGCCCAACCTTGACTTCGGGCGAGATCGGTCTCCTTGAAGTTGGCGTCGACCCACCAGCGGTTTCCTTCGATGATGGCGAACAGCGGCTGCCCGGCTTGCACGGTGGCGCCCGGCCGCAGCGTCACGTTGGAGAGAGTGCCGTCCGAGGGAGCCGTGACGTGGGTCTCCACCCGATCGTGGGTCGCCTTGGTGAGTTGGGCCGAGGCGGCGCGGAGCTGCACGGTCGGCGTGGTCACCGTCAGCGGCTTGTCCTGCTGCTTGGCGAACGCATCTTCAGCATCCTTGTAGGCCTTGAGGCCGTCCTGCCACCCCTTCTCGGCGCCGATCAGCTTTTCGGAGGGCGGTTGCTCAGGCTGCTGCGCATCCATGGCGTCACGATAGGTCTTGACCGCATCCTCGAGCGCGGTGCGTTTCTCCTCGAGCGTGTCCGCAGCCTTCTTCAAGTCGTCGCCGGCGGTTCCGGCGGCGGAGGCCGCGGCATCGAATTGGGCGCGCGCATTGCGCAGCGCGGCCTCATAAAGCGTGGGATCGATGTCGAACAAGGGGTCGTCAGCTTTGACCCGCTCATCGGTGCGGACATAGACATGGACGACCGGGCCGCTCACCTCCGGGGCCACGCGGACGATGTTCGATCCGGTATAGGCGTTCTCGGTGGTGGGGTAGAGCTCGGCGTGGCGCCAATAAAGGAAGGCGCCGGCCACGGTGGCGACGACGACTGCGGCAAGCGCCACCCAGCGGACGGTGGCGGCGGCGCTCGTGTTGGCGCGAGCCTCAGTCGCAGCGTCTTGATTCACGTTGTTCTACCTCGGTCGCGGCGGGGGGGATGGATAGGCCAGGGCTGCCTCCAGGCCCGCAATCAAAGGTCAAGAGCGGCAGAATGATGGCGGAGGCTTAGGAATGCAAGTTAGCATCCTGCCTCGTCGAGTGTCGTCCGCCTTTCCTTGGGAACAAAGGACTCCCCCTCCACACCTTCCTCTTGTAACGTCCGCTACCGCCCTATATGGTCCCCTGGGAAACCATGGCTAGGAGCGGGACCCGTGAAACAGAACCTTTTAACTGCTCGTCGCGTGCAGGAGATCCTCCGCAGCGGTGAGTTCAAAGTCCATCACGACGGCATGGGCTTGATGCTTGTCGGCTCACCCAAGTACAAGGTCTTCAGTTGGAAACAGAGGATCTACACCAACACTGTCACTGGCAAGCCGCGTGACGCCGGCCTCGGTAGCGCAAGGGAGATAACGCTGCAGCAGGCGCGCGCTAAGGGGCGCGCACTGCGCGAACTTGCCCGCGAGGGTATCGACCCGCTTTATAAGCGGAACAAGGAACTCGCCGAGGCCCGCGCAGAGGCAGCCAGCCGCGTCGTCTTCCGGGCTGCTGCCGAAGATTTCCTCACCGTTCACCTCCCCACGTTCAAGAACGTCAAGCACCAACATCAATGGCGATCTACCCTCGCCAAGCATGTCTACTCTAAGCTCGGCAGCGTGCCGGTATCGGAGATCGACGCCGCGCTGGTCAATGAGACCGTCATGCCGTTGTTCGCGAAGGCGCCGGAGACTGGGACGCGCGTCAGGGATCGCGTCCTAAGGATCGTCAAATGGGTGGCTGACGGTCGCCCCCCTCCGATGTCTGGCGGCAACGGCTCGGCGAAGCATCATCCGGCGCTGCCTTACGCAGCGATCCCGAGCTTCATGCCGAAGTTGCGCGCACGCACCGGTAACAGCGCCTTGGCGTTGGAGTTTACGATCCTGACTGCCGCGCGCACTGGTGAGGTTCTCGGTGCCAGGTGGGATGAGATCGACTTTGACGAGAAGGTCTGGGTAGTCCCGGCGGAACGCATGAAGGCCGGGCGCGAGCACGCCGTGCCGCTGAGTGACCGCGCGATCGAGATCCTGACGTCGATGCCGAGATCCGAGGATCTCATCTTCCCTAGTTCCCGCGGCGGCCAGATGAATCAGTATGCGTTGATCCAGGCACTGAAGAAAATGGATGGCGGCGCAGGCCTGACGGTTCACGGATTCCGCAGCTCCTTCCGCGACTGGGCCGGCGACAATACCCACATGCCTAACGATGTGATTGAGCATGCCCTCGCCCATGCCGTCAAAAACAAGGTCGAGGCTGCATACCGCCGCGGTAGCGCCCTCGAGAAGAGGCGCAAGCTGATGCAGCTATGGGAGCAGTACTGCTCGTCGCCTATCGACGGCGGCAGGGTGGTGAAGCTGCATGGCTAGTCAGGAGGAGAAGGACTGGGCGGCGCTGGCGTGGATAGTCAGACGCCGGTGACGACAGGCGGTTTGCCTGAGACTGCTGGACATGCCCAATGAGCCGCCGAAGACGCGTAGACGGTGTCCTGGCCCACACGAAAAGCTTGTCACGGACATCGAGGCCTTTGACCTCATGGAGAAGGCGCTCATCGCGCTGGGCGCGGAGGGGGCCGACGAAAAGCAGCTACACCGCGCCGCTGCCCGACGGGTGGAAGCAGCGACAGGGCGAAAGGCCGACACGGTCAGGGACAAGCACCGCCAGGTGGTGCGCAAGCTCAGTGCCGAAGACCGGGAGGACTACCGGACCTCCCTGTCGCCCGATAGGAAAGTCGACAACGCGTACGTCAGGGCCGAGCCCGACGGCGTGATCGTCGAGTCGGACAGCGAGATCGTCAAGTCCGACGACGAGTCGCCTACCTAGACGTGGGGCTTATCGCAAAACGTGGGTCCCCACTTCGTTGTCTCTATATCCATACCATCAAGGACGATGTCGGACAGCGGAGCATAGGCAATGACGATGCGCACGAACCAGCAGCAGATCGATCGAGTCTACCGCGAGCCGGAGGTGCGGGAGGCCACCGGGTGGTCGCACGCAACCCTGTGGCAGCGGATCAAAGACGGGCAGTTTGCAAAACCGGTCAAACTAGGAGCCCGCGCTGTGGGCTGGTTTGGCAACGATATTGTTGAACACCAGGAGAAACTGCGGGCCCAGCGTGAGCCGGCGTGATTATTCCCTAAAAAATGCCCCGGCGTTGGACTGGGCGTCCAAAATAACCGGGGCAAGAAAGGTAGACATGACTTATATAGATGCAAAGCGCGGAAAACCCGACATCCGCGCCCTAATAGCCGTAGCACAGGGCCGGGACCTCACTGCGCGAGACCGTATCATTGCGGCCTACCTCGCGGCGGGGATCCGCTATGGACGCAGGCTAAATCGCGGTATCCCCCTTGACGATCTCAACCAGGAAGTCTGGTTAGCGGCTGAGAAAGCCATCTCCAGCTTTGACCTGCGCCGAGCTAACGGCTTCGTCGCCCACTTTAGGTGGAAGGTACGGGAGCGGGTGTCTGCCGCTGCCGCACACCACGCTAGGCACAACGGGCCTGAGGTCAATGAAGGGCAGGTCGCCGGCGATCCCCCAACGGGGACCCAGGTGTTTGTGCGCCTGATAGCGCCGCTCTCAGACATCGAACGTAAAGTCGTGGTAGCCTACTACTTAGAGGGGCGCACCCACGCCGAGATCGGCGCTGCGTTTGGCCACAGCGACGAGTGGTCCAGACGGCAAGTCCTCGCCGCGTGCGCCAAGCTGACAACGCCCCTGCTTCGCCCCCTTACCATATGTGACCAAGAAGCGCGTGCGTTCGTCCGTCAGTACCTTCAATATCGTCGCCACGGCACCGGCGCTCTGTGCCGCAGATGGGAGCAGGAGCGGGAACCGCCGCCGGAGACACTTGTGGCCAGCCGCGCCGGCAGCGCGGACGAGCCCAAGTACCCCTGCTGGTCACTCCCGCCCGAGGAGGTCGCCGCCGAGATCGCAAAGCACCCCGAGTGGGGCATCGACCAGCCGGTTGTGCAGTTCGTCACCGAGCTGCCACTCGCCGCCTAGCTCGCACCGACTAACTCTGTATCGGGGTCGCCCTTTCGGCGGTCCTTTTCATTTCGAAGACCAGCATGAAGCACACCCACCGGCTCATCGAGAGCGAGTGCGGGCGCGATGTCGCGCGATCATCAAGGAAGCGGTTCGACACGCGACTTACGCCTACGAGCACACGCCAACCCCTCACACATGGGAAGCGCTCACGGCGATCAGGGAGGCTTACACGGAGCTCTCCTGGTCAAGCGACTTACTAACTCGAGATTTAGTAGACGTGCATGCCCAACCAACCAACCAACCACAGGATGACAAATATCATGACGACTGACATCACGACAAAAACAAATGCCGGCATCGCCACCACGGGCATCTCTCCGTGGGAGCAGGTCTCCCGCCTCGCCAAGCAGGAGGGCGCCAAGTACTACCTCTACAAGAAAGGTGATTGGATGAGCGGCGACGAGGACGTGTCTGGACAGCGGCGCGGCGCAGACCCCACCGAGATCTATTACGGTTTCCAGCACTGGAAGAACTCAGCCCCCGGCCGAGTGCAGATGGTGCGGATCGACCAGCTCCACCTGCACCCACGTCGCGAGGATCTGGGTGACACCGATCCAAGCAAGTGGGAGGTGGGTCCAGACGGGGAGCAAAAAGACCCGTGGGCACGCACCGTGCGAATGGGCTTGTTCGATCTCGAAACGCGGGAGACTGGTTACTTCACATCCAGCTCTTACGGCGGGCGTGACGCGGTGAATGCCTTTTGCGCAGCATACGAGAAGGATCGTCTCCGCTTTCCCGGCCAGGTCCCCATCGTGCAGCTTGAGAGCGCAAGCTACAGACACAAGACGTATGGCAAGGTGCACAAGCCGTCCTTCGAGATCGTCGGGTGGACGACGCTCGACGGCAGTGAGGCGCTCCCGCCTGTCGATCCGAAGACGCAGGTCGCCGAGCTTCTCAACAACGATCTTCCAGACTTCACGCTCTAACAGTTGGGGCCGCTCAACTCGCAACAGTTGGCGGCCCCTCTTTCATCCATTCCCCAACAAGGGCGAGACATGCCTACGCCACCAACCCTTTCCAACGCTACAGCCTTCGCTGCCCGCGGCCACGGCATCATATTCCTGCATGGCATTGTCGACGGCAAATGCACGTGCGGCACAGACTGCGGCAAGAACGCCGGCAAGCACCCGCATCATCTGTCACCCCACGGCGTAAAGAACGCCATCACCGACGTGGACAAGATCCGCAAGGCGTTCGCCAAGTATCCGTGGCTCAATTACGGCGTCTGCACGGACGAGATGCCCACGATTGACATCGACCCGAGAAATGGCGGCGACAAGTCGTGGCGCGCGCTGGTCAGGGAGAACCACGACATTTGCGGTTGGCGCAGCCACACCGGCGGCGGCGGCGTGCACATCATGCTCAGCGGCAAACTCCCCAGCTGCGTGCTTGCACAAGGTATCGAGCTTCAGGGCGCCGGCAAATACGTCGTCGGCCCCGGCTGCGTGCACAAGTCCGGCGGTCACTACACTTGGGACAAGAGCGCAATGCCTGACGGTGACTTGCCGGAGATGGCGCCGCCGTGGCTGGTGCAAATGGCTCTTGCCGGGAAGGCCAAGCCGGGGAGCGAGCGCACGCCGGAAGAGGACGAGGCGTTCTTTGACATGCTGGTGGGACCGGCGCTACCGGGTGAGAGGCGGGCACGCGTGGCGCAGCTGCTCGGTCACTTGTTCGGCGCCGCGTTTCCACACCGGGGCGTGCTCGTCGCCCTCGTGATCTCGCACGTCGAGCACGTCTACCCCGACCTCACCGATTTTGAGAAGCAGGAGATCATTGAACTCGCCCGGGACTTCATCCAACGCGACAGTGTCAAGAGGGGGCTGGCCGCATGACCATGCTCCCATCCGAAATAGGTGCCGGCACCCTAAGTTCCCCGCAGCAGGACCTGGACACGCTGCTCAAGCACTACGCCATCGTGCTCATTGGCGGCAGCGCCCGCATTATGAGCTGGAAGAAGAGAAACCTGTACCCAGGGGACGACTGCAAGACGATTGACCTCCTCTCCGAGTCTGCCTTCACGCTGTTCTTTCGCCACCTGCACACGAAGCAAGAGATGCCGAACGGCAACCAGGTGCGCGTGTCGATAGTGACGAAGTTCTTCGACAAGGCGCCAAGGTATCTGGGCCTGGTGTTCGCGCCGGGGGAAGACCCGGTGATCGACGGCCAAATGAACATGTGGCGCGGCTTCGCCGTCGTCCCCGTCAAGGGGAACTGGAAGCTCATGTGCGAGCACATCGTCAACGTACTTGCGGCCGGTGACGAGGTTCTTGGGGAGTACATCCTCAATTGGATTGCCTGGGCCCTACAAAATCCCGGCCTGCGCGCCGAAGTTGCCCTGGTACTGCGCGGCGGCAAGGGAAGCGGCAAGGGAACCCTTGGCTGGGTCCTGGTGCGCATCTTCGGCCCGCACGGCGTGCACATCTCCGATCGCAAGCACCTCGTCGGCGGGTTCAACATGCACATGGCCTACTGCGCGTTGCTGTTTGCCGATGAGGCGTATTGGCCCGGAGACAAGCAGGGTGAAGGTGCGCTCAAGAGGCTGATCACCGAGCCCACGCTCATGGTCGAGCCGAAGGGCGTCGACCCCTTTCCGGTACGGAATTGCCTGCACCCGCTTATCGCCAGCAATGAAGACTGGGTCATCCCCGCGTCGGGGGATGAGCGTCGCTTCGCTGTCGCCGAAGTGAGTTCCGCCCGCATCGGCGACACCAAATACTTCAAGGCACTCTACGACGAGCTAAACGACGGCGGCATCGCCGCCATGCTCTACGACCTACTGGAGCGCGACCTCGGGGACTGGCATCCAAGGGACAACATTCCAAAGACCGAAGGCCTCCGGCGGCAACAAGCGCAGTCGCGCCAAGGCATCGACGCCTTGGTGGAGATGATCGCCCACGACGGGCAACTACCATGGGTCCAGTCGGGGAAGCCCAACGTCGCCATCACCACCGGCGAAGACCGCCGCGAGGGGTTCTGCTACGCAGCCAAGGCGATGGTGCCGGGGTTGCGCTACACGACAGGTACCAAGATCAAATCCGACCTGAAGAAGGACTGGGGCTGTACAGACTACAGGGTTGGCAACGTGCGCGGCCTCACCTTCCCCGACCTCGCCGACCTCAGACAACTCTTTGACGCGAAGCATGGGCCACAGGATTGGCCCACCGAACCACAGGAGTGGGAGTGATGGCGAAGAAGGAGAAGAGGTACGTGTTTGAATTGACGGCCTGCATGGACGGCGAAGTGGACTGCGGCGTGTGCGGCACCAGCCTGGTCGACAAGCCGCCGGCCCTGGTCTGCGTAAGCTCTGTCATGAACGGTGAGTATGTCACCTGCGCCGCAGGCCCCGGCTGCGTCAGCGGCCTAGGCACCGTGCGCGCCACGGAAGCCATGGGCAAGAAGATCGTGGATGCATGCTGTGGTGGTGGCGATGTCGTCACACACCCGGCCGGACACGCCTGGCCTGTCCAAACCGTCCAAGGTGTCCACCACTAAGTGCTTGGGTTATATATACTAATGACAACTTGGACACTTTGGACAAGAAAAAAAGAAAGATATAAAAGAGGGGAAAGTATGGGGGAGTGGGGCTGTCATCGTGTCCAAAGTGTCCACGGTGTCCGCGGCGGGGGAGGGGTGAATTAGCTAGGGCGTGTACTCATAATCGAGATTGGCAAACAACGATTAGTCAACGTCCGTTTTGCCCCCGGAAGCTGACGGTCGTCGGCGCATTGACCATGTCTGCTAAGGGTCATTAGTAGACTTAACTCAATTGGCCTGAGGAAACTTTTGCCAGATGCGAAAAAGAAAGGAGGGCTCTCCGCGGGAGGCGTGCCCTCGGTTCCGAGTTGAAGGTCATGGGACATTCCACCGAGCTTTGCGCAATGATGACAAGCCTACGTGCTAATATTGGCGGAGGCGTGCTTTTTGGGAGAGCAAGGGATGGCTACCGTCAAGCCTTGGCTGAATGAAGCGGGCAGATTTCCGATAGCTCATATAGGAGGCATACCGCACTTCAATGAAGCAGTACCCCTGAAGGCCCCAAGAACGGGCGTGCTTCATACGACCGAAGGTGGATGGGCCGGAAGCTTGGCAATCTTCCAAAAGCACTTCGCCCCGCATTTCATGCTCGGCTACGACGCCGATGCCCAAAAGGTCCGGATCGCCCAGCTCGTTCAGGTAGGAACCATCGGCGCGGCTCTGAGAGCCAATAACAACCGGGCAATCGTGCAAATCGAGATGATTGGATTCTCGAAAGAGTATCCGTGGCTTCCGGATGATGAAACTGTCGCGGCCTTATCATCTCTGATGGCGGTATGCCTGCGCGAATACGCCATTCCCCTTAGTCATCCATGGCCGGACGGCGATTTTGGTAAAGCGGGCAGAAATCCGCATCGGTCGTCAGGCAAATACGGCAAGATAGCGGGCTGGTATGGTCATGGAGACTGCCCAACTCCCTGTGTTCACTGGGATCCCGGCAATCTCAAATGGAGCGTCATTCTGGCTTTGGCTCAGCAAATGACGGACGCCTTCGGCGCGCCGCCCTCAGCGTTGGCGGGTCCCGCTGCTATGGAGCGGATGACAAACTTGGCGGTACGGCCAAGAAAAAAAAGCGGTCGCAAAAGGACGATACGTAAAAGGAGCAAGGTAACATCACAAAAAAAAGCGGTCGCAAAAGGACGATCCGTAAAAGGAGCAAGGTAACATCACGACGGTAAAGTCCCTGGGGGGCCATTAGCAACGATACCGGACACGGCCCACGCCCGTGCCTTTCGGATCGTCCATAGCGGTGCGCCGATATGTGACGGTCAGCTCTCGATGGATGTTCGGCGCGATGCGGAGCGCCTCCAAGGAGGCTCTCGCAACCCAGCATGATATTCCCGCTCAGAAGGCGAACACCGCTGGCTTTCGACCCGATCTCGACAAGTAGGATTCACGCCCCAGCTGACAAGGCCTCATGCAAAGGTGCATTCTCGAGATTCGATTGAGCAGGGGTAGGAAAAATCCTGATCGACGGTAACCGGAAACCGTGCCGAGGTTTTGTTGAGGCCTAAGAAGTCGATCACATCGGTTTGTCCTTCGACTACTAGTTTATAGCAAGGACACACCTAATCTCACCTGCTGCCAGCGCCGCGACGGAAACCCGACGGATAACTATTTTTCGTTCTGCATCGCATAATTCAAAGCGTATAGGACTTCGGCCCTCCACCAATCCTTTTTTTTATCTAGCGCGGAAACACTTTTATTGTTCAAAGCATGTTCAAGCCATTCGAGTGCCTTGGCCTGTTGGCTGATTGAACCGCTCGCAAAAGCATCCACTGTCGCCACTGTCATCCATGGCATTTTTAGTTGCTCGAAGTGATCAATTGCTTTCCCAGAAGAAGTCGGCACTTCAATATAGTATTTTTCTGCGTCGCCGGCCGAAATCACTTGTGATAAGAGCAACCTGTTTAACCATTGCTGATTAAGTTCATGCACCGCCTCTTCGCCGAGAATAACATTCAATGTATGCAGCACCAGACCAGAAATACTCTCCGATTCTGTTTCTTCATCTGTCATTTTGGGGTAGGCGCTCCATCGGGCATCATTTCCAACTGAGATCAACCATTCGGTTCCCCGCTTCAACGCATTTTCGACATCAGGAGTTTTGGATGCCTCAATGTAACCATTCTGCTTTTGCCGAAACAAACCCAGTAGCGCCCAGGCAGTCGCATAGGTGGAGGCGAATTGGAGTTCAGTGTTCGCCGGGAATGTAGACCACCAACCTTCCTCATGTTGATCGGATATGACGCGATCGATTACTTCCGATGACGCTGGCACTTTCATGTCTGACAGGGCATGTAAAACCCAGCCGGAAATGAATGGCGTGTGCTGGTAGATGTCATCTTCCTTTTTGGAAAGCTCACTCCAGCATTTGCAGCTTTGGATAGCATTTGCATAAATAAACTCTATCGTACGCTGCTTATGTGCTGCCATAACGGCAGGCATATCTGAACCTGCGACTGATACAATAGCCTGAGATGCAGACCACGCCGTAAGAGATCCCTTGTCTAAATCTGAAAGTTCAGTATCCAAAGAAGTTGTAATCCTTTGTCGCGTCGTTTTTAGTTTTGCGACTAACTGCGACGAAAATGGTATGGTATCAGACTTATTCAAACCAACTCGTGTGTAGTAAATGGCTCTGTCAGTAGCAAAGCTAAATGCGTTAGAAGCAAGCGAAAAAAATTCTGGTCTGTAAATCGCCAGCGCAATTAGGCCCAATACAGAAAGAACTAAAACTACGACTACGGTGGGCGCTCGCCTTAAACGCTCTAAGAGCGGGTCTGTGAGCCTGTCGATTAATGGTCGGATCCTGTCGAAAATGTACGACATGTCACGAACCAATCGGCGTGAGTGTCTCTACATCCGAACCCACAATCTATAGAGGAAGAAGCCCCGCGTACAGCCTCGAGGCAGCTGTGTAACGTAGTCCACGCTTAGTGCCATGTGTGGACATCGGGTAATCGCGGCGGCGAGCTGAACTCGTCGATAGTGCCGCGGTCCGGGCGCTGGTGCCCGGTGGTTTCCACCATCGGAGGCGGATCATGACTCACTTTGTTGGTTTGGACGTATCTCAGAAGATGACGGCGATCTGCGTTGTCGATCCAGCTGGCAACAGGATCTGGCGGGGCGTTTGCCTTTCGGCACCCGAGCAGATCGATGCGGCAATACGCCACCACGCTGGCGACGATGCCCGCGTTGGCCTTGAGACGGGTCCGATGACTCCCTGGCTTGTGCACGAGCTGCGGGGTCGCGGGTTTGATGTCGCATGCCTTGATGCGCGGCACGCGCGCGCTGCGCTGAAGATGCAAATCAACAAGACCGATCAGAGCGACGCCGAGGGGTTGGCTCAGATCATGCGCACAGGCTGGTATCGGGCGGTCCATGTGAAGTCGTTTGACTCTCACCGAGCTCGTGCACTGCTCGGTGCGCGTGCTCAACTTGTGGGCATGACGACACGGCTGTCGAACCATATACGGGGCGTGCTGAAGACCTTCGGCATGTTACCCGGTACGATGCGCGGAATGCGCTTCGACCGGCGTGTCGAGACCATGCTTGCCGACCGACCGGATATTGCCCCGATCGTTGGGCCAATGCTCAACGCCTGGCGACAGCTACGCGAACAGATCGCCAGCTTTGACAAGGCAGTCCGACTGCTCATCAAGCAGAGTCCCACATGCCGCCTGCTGATGGGCGTGCCAGGCATCGGTGCGTTGTCGGTTCTAGCCTATGTGTAGCACGGTCGAGGATCCTGCCCGCTTCGCGAGGTCACGCGCCGTGGGCGCCCATATGGGTTTGACGCCGCGCAAATATCAGTCGGGCGAGATTGACCGCAGTGGCAGGATATCAAGACGCGGCGACGCGCTGGCGCGAACGCTGATGTACGAAGCGGCGGTCGTCATCCTCACGCGCGTCAAGCGAGGCTCAAGACTCAAGGAATGGGCGCTGGCGATCGCCCGCCGGTCAGGTTCGGGTAAGGCACGCGGCGCGTTAGCTCGGAAGCTGACGGTGATCCTCCACAGCATCTGGCGCTCGGGCGAACCGTTCCGTTGGGCGTCGCCCACCGACGCGACATGAACTCGTTGAAGAGCACACCGGCAATATTTGATCGGAGATAGCGGGTTGCCCAAAGGGGCGAAGGGACAGGCGACTGCGCGGGTAGCCGTTGGGAAGGACATCGTCCGAGCCCGTTGTGGACCTTGCAGCGCCTATGCTTCGGACCAGATGTTGCGGCGGAATCACCGACCGCGGAGAGAACCATGACCCCGGGGGCGGCAGCTGAGGATAAAAGCCGTTGACGAGGGAGGCGCGATTAGAGAACGGCTCCAGGTTGGCAAGTCAAAACTTCACGTCACGTCGCTGGTCGGTGCAGCCATGTGTTCGGCCTGTTAGCGCGGTTGGCATGAACCGCTGGCCATAATGCCCTCCGCGGATCGGGTCCCGGTTATTAGCCCGCATTCCAAGGGATGCACTGGCACTAATGGGTTGTCCCGATCGCCGGATCGACCGGCTCTGCATTACGTGCTGTTCGTCCTCCCCAACCTTCACATCACGCCAGATGTTCCGGCGCGATCTCATCACGCCGCAAGCTCCGCGATGAAACGAATTGCCTGAGACGTCACTATTGGCAGAAGACTGTATCTTCATCGATTTCTGCGAAGCCGACCTATACCTATGACAGCATAACCTCGAGGCTTGTGTGTCCGCTGCGTTATGTCCGCTATTCCCCTAATTTTGTTGATTTAGTCAGAGGTTGAGCGCCGGGGCTGGCCGTGATTCCGTTTTCCTTGTGATTTGCGAGGAGGGCGGATTGATGATGGGGAGGCAAGCAGGACCGGAGCGGTTCTTCTACGACTTTTGCTGAGGATCAGACCGGACGGCAAACTGAACATTGTCACGGCGCGTCTTCGATTGTCGCACGCTGTCTTCCCAGCTGTTGAAGTGCGTAATTTAGATTTTTGCGGAGCGCCTCGCTCCGAGCTTGGGCATTGTCCTGCGCCATCGCCCTCTCGAAACTCACCGCGGCGCGATCAAACCTGCCTTGGTGCATTTGGATGATTCCGATATTTGTGTAAGCGTCGAGTGCGTTGGCGGAGTGCAATTCGATGGCCCGCTCATAAGATGCAATGCTCTCATCGAATGACCCCAGTTGCGCCTGAGCGTATGCCATCGTCAGGTATGCCGGTGCGTGGTACGGCATCTGGCGGAGAAGCTCGCGGCACTGGGCAATGGCTCCATCGTATTGCCCCATCTCAGCGAGCGAATCCGCCAACTTCTCCCTAACCTCATAGTTTCCGGGCAAAAGCTCGAGCGCACGGGCGAACTCAGCCGCGGCCGCGGCTGGATGACGCGCCTCGAGCCATAGCCCATAGTTGAAGTGCAGCCAGCGGTCTTCAGGTGCGATTTCGATCGCCCATCGGTACGCAGAGGCAGTCTCTTCCGGATCCTCGCTCCCCTCCGCCTCGAGCTTCATCGCTTGCACCTCCTCGGCATTGTCGAGGCGGCTGGTGAACGGGGGTTGGCTCAGCCACGTCGTTACCGTCGATGCCAGACGGCGTCGATCATGTGCGGTGAGTGCGAGTAGTCGCTCGGCCTCCTCCTCTGAGGGAGGCTCTTCCGTCGCAGCCGAGCGCCGCACTTCTTCCGGCAGGAGAGTTACGACGCGTGGGAACAGGGCTCGTGCCATGAGGTAGTTCCCCCGCGGGTTCAGATGCACGTGCTCGTAGAACAGCTCGCGTCCAGGGATTCCATGCGGACTTGCTTTAGCAAACAGCTGCTCTGCGTCGATGAGTTCAACCCCCAGTCCAGCCGCTTTCGCCACCGAGCGAATAATATCGTTGATCCGATCATCGGCGCGAAAGCGCAAGGTATCCAGGTTGCGCGCGAGCACGAACCTCTGCCGCGCCGCGGTGAACTCTCCGAGTGCCAAGTAGATGCGGCCAATTCGGTGCTGCAGTTCGGCATAACGGTCGTCAATGGCCGCGGCCGATAGGTAGCGTTCCAAAGCTTTGCTGTGCCGACCCTCAACCTCCAGCGCCGTACCCTCCTGTACTTTCCCTTCCCAAGCTTCAAGTTCCTTCGGCGCAAGACCAGCGCGATGGAGGGAAGCGAACGGAGCGCTGTCCTTCAGGTTCACCCCAACGGTGCTGATCAAGACCCGGGCGCCGGAGCCCTGCGCTACAGCGACAATGTCTCTTAAGTTGCTCCGAAAGTTCGCATATACCTGGGCCAATGCTGGAGCGTCCGCCGGCACCTGCTGGTTAAGGAACATCTCCATGCCGCGCCACTCTTTCGGCTCAGCCCCCGGGGTGATCTCTCGCATCGCAGCCCCAAGGAGTTGCCCGAGCCGCGTGGTTTTGAGCAAGATGCCGGCCCGGACGAGCGCAAGTCTCCCGCCCCGCCGTGTCAGCGTCGTTCCCGCGCCATATGGCCCAACTACTTCGTTGTTGCCGATATACAATATGAAGAGATCACCGTCGCGACGCGCCAGGTCATGCACCACTGGCAGTAGCACGTGGGAGTTTACAGCGGTGATACTTGTGTTGACCACCTCGAAGCGCACGGCGGGCAAGCGCTCCCGCAGCATGACCTCCAAATATCGTCCGAACGCGTAAGACGGGTCAGGAATACCCTGGGCCGCAAACTCACCGACGATGAAGATACGAAATGTCCCAATTGGCTTCTCGGCGGTTATGGCGAAAGCCGAGGGTAGCCGGAACAGGCCGGGTGGGAAGAACTGCCAGGTGAAATGGTCATTGTCGCAGTACGCCTTGTGGTCCTGCACGGTGCAAGGCACGGTGAACTCAGCTCGATATCCAAAGCCGAATAGGTGCAGGCCTAACTCGACGGCCGCAAGCACCA
Organism: uncultured Alphaproteobacteria bacterium; assembly: GCA_963757555.1. GTDB lineage: Bacteria > Pseudomonadota > Alphaproteobacteria > Rhizobiales > Methyloligellaceae > Methyloceanibacter. Next base: position 75,448 of record CAVWRU010000009.1, on the reverse strand, counting down.
CGAGCGGCGCCGCTATCGCCGTGCCGACACGAAATACCCATAGTTGCACTTTTTGCTTCACGGTCTTAGAAGACGGTGTAGATAAACGGAGCGAGCGGGCTGCCCTGCGTAAACAAAATGAGCACGCCGAGTAGCACCAGAAGCATCACTATTGGCAACATCCACCACTTTTTCTGGTGCCTCAAAAACTTGTAATACTCAGTGACGATTTGCAACTTTCCCACCTGCACCACTCCGTTTCGAGCCACCCGAATAGCCCGTGCGCCTCGCGCGATGAGCGATATCTAGCGCCTCTCTCCAGGACGCTTCATCGAGGGGGATTAGCTCCTTGTGACGGTATTGACTCCTGCTCGTCCGGTCGCGGCTCACCAGGGCAGGTTTCACGATATGGCTTGTCAGTGATGTACAGCTGCCATTCGGCAGCGCTCAAATTCCGCGCCGCAAATCTGCACGCTTTGACCTTCAGATCAGCTGTGCTTATAGACGCACCCCATATTGTACCATCGCCTTGTCCAGCCATGAGCCAGCGGCCGTCCCAACTCAGCGCCACGCTATTGACCGACGCCTCATGACCTTGCCACACCAGGGGGGGAGATTGCGGATCTTCGCGATTCCAAGCCAATACCGTGCCATCGGCCCCTCCGGAGGCCACCCAATGTCCGTCGCCGCTCACCGCTATGCTGGTAATCAGAGATTGCAGTCCCTGCCATCCTTGCGGTGCTGCCTCCGGATGCTCACGATCCCGGATCTGTATCTTGCCATCTGATCCCCCCGACACCACCCATCGTCCGTCGGTGCTCACAGCGACCCCTGTCACCTGGCCGTAATGTGAGTGCCATACGAGCGGCTTGTCGTTCGGATGCTCCCGATCTCGCACCTGCACGGTTCCATCGCCTCCTCCGGAGATTATCCAGCGTCCGTCGCCGCTCATTGTGACGCTGCGGACGTAATCCGGGTACTCCGCCCACACCGACGGTTCAGAATTAGGGCGCTCTCGATCCCAGACCCGAACCGCGCCGTCGGGGCCTCCTGAGGCAACCCAGCGACCGTCGTCGCTTATCACAACGCCGCTGGCCCAACTCTGCTTTCCCCGCAGCATCTGCGGCTCGGCGTTCGAAGCTGCGCGGTCCCAAACTAATATTGTTCCGTCCTTGGCTGCCGACAATACCCAACGGCCATCGCCGCTGAGCGCCACGCCTGCGATGGCTGTATGATTCACGGTACGAACCTGCGGTTCAGCGTCTGGATGCTCTCGGTCCCAGATCCGAACCACGCTTTGTTGACCACCGGAAGCCAGCCAACGCCCGTTGCCGCTCAGCGCGAGGGAATTGATGGAATCTAGGGGTATCCGCCACCCTGCGGGCTCTCCACTGAGAAGTTCTTGATCCCAGAGGCGGAGTGTGCCGTCTACTCCGCCTGAGATTACCCAGCGCCCGTCGGCGCTCATCGCGACGTCTTGGACCGCTCCCTCATGTGCACGCCACAACTGGGGCAACTCCCCACCACCCGGGCGCTTCACCTGCACTGTGCCGTCATCTGAACCCGTGACGACCCAACCGCCGTTGCTACTCATAGCGACGCTCGTGATGACGCCCTCACTCCCCCACGAAGACAGCTCCTCTGGCTCCGTACCACTCCTATCCCACACTCGCAGGATTCCGTTGTTACCGGCCACAGCAACCCAACGGGCATCGTCGCTTGTTGCTAAACCGGTGATAGAGCTCTTTAGCGTGTGCCACGTCTGAGCTACGCTCTCGGGCTGCTGCCGATCCCAGACCCGCACCACGCCGTCGGGTCCGCCCGATAAGACCCACCGGCCATCGTCACTCAGCACAACACGAGTGATCGCGCGCGGGTCTTCTTCACCTCCTACCAGCGTCTGCGCCTCGACATTGGGGTTCTCCCGGTCCCACACCCGCACCTTGCCATCTGCTCCTCCCGCGACAACCCACCGGCCGTCGCCGTTCAGAGCGAGGCTCGTGGTCAGTCCTTCAGTTGTCCACGATGCTAGCCACTCAGGCTTAGTTTTTGTCCGATCCCAAATCCGCACCTTGCCATCCGCTCCCCCCGCGACAATCCACCGGCCGTCGCCGCTAATGGCGACGGCACTGACCCAGCTCTCACTCTTCTTTCCGGAGAGTATTTGCGGCTCGGCACGCGGACGCCTCCCGTCCCAAACCCGCACATTGCCCTCCGATCCACCCGATACGATCCAGCGTCCATCACCGCTTATCGCAACTGAAGTAATGGAAAGAGATGGCCCCGAGCCTTGAAGCGGAACTCCCATCGGTTGTGCGAGCATCGATCGGAGTATTCGCTCGTTATCAAGGTCCTCCGCAATGTTAAGGGATTCCATTGCGAGAAGGAGGGCGAGCGGCGGGGCCTTAGTGAATACGCTTTCGGCTGTAACTGCGAGCATCTGTGCATAGCGTTCGTGAGATTTGCTAACAGCTGCTTCGGCTAGTCGTCGCTGTCCGACGAAATACCAGCTCATGGCCGCCAACAAGACAATGCCGAATGCCCCACCGGTGATCACCCACCTCAAACGGCGCTCAACATTCGCGTGTCGCATACTAGATTCTATCATGAGCCTTTCAGTGTCCGATAGATCGTTTGCATTCGTTCTCAGCCACCGGGTCGCCTCGTCGAAACTGCCGCCACGGAGCAACTGAACTTTGGCCTGCTGCGGGTACCATTCTTGGACCTGCATTTTTCGGTAAAGGCCTCGCCAGGTCGGATTCAATTTCGAACTCGCGCGTGTGCGTTGAATGGCACGCAGATGCGGGGTCGCTCGCCTTGGTACATGCGCACGTTGTGCACGAGCGAGCTGGGAAATAGGATGACCAAGCCGGCCTCAGGACGCACAAGGAGCGTTGAGGGCAGCAGACCCGGGAAAAAATTCATGACCATGGCCTGGATCGGGTGCTCGAATTCAAGCACGGCACCGAGCCCACTCCGAGGCTCATCGCCTGGATCCACATAATAGACACCCGACCACGTCGCCATCGGATGCACATGCGAAGTGTTATAATTCCCCTTGCGGTTGACGGCCGCCCACGCAACTAAGTCGAATTCGATTTTGACGTTGGGAGCCACAAGCGGCAGCTGCTTCGTCGCCATCTCCACCGCGGTGCCGAGGTAGCGCCCGAGCGTGGCGACTGCTGACCCTTCCCAGTTCAAGAAATCGATCTGGGACTGCCAGCCGCCCACATTACTTTTAACCGCCGACTGTGTCGTTTTCTCGCGTTCCAGGATGAGGTCACGGAGCTCGGCGTTCAGATCATCAACGTTCTTGAACACGTAGCTGAACAGTGGAGAGGGAAAAAGGTGCTCGATTCGGCCGTTCTTGGCCATATCAGCGACGGGGTTCAAGCTGCTTTCGGACATCGGTTATGCTCGAAGGTCATCCTGCTGAGATTGTCGCAACTGCGATTCGGTTCGAAGGCGCACCATTTGTCGAAGGCGAATCATTTGCCGTCCGGAGACCACCAGCAATGCGCGCCCCTGAAATTGCTGCAGGAAGCAGGACTTCACGTGATCTTGGCCTAATAAGAACTTTGATCAATCGGACAAACCCGAAACACTCTAGTTCCTTATTTGCAAAAGAGGTAAGATGATTTGTGACGAGCTTTGGCCCAGGGAGCGTATGCGCGGCTAGAGAGGTAATCGCAATGTATCGGCGTATGCCGCTGGTCGACGGCAAACAAGAAGCTCTCATCTCGCAAGGCAATGGGGCTCCGATTTTCCCTACGGGAATGGACCTCCATGAGCCAATTGCGACGAAGCTCGCTAACGCGGCGGTTACCAACGATCGGGTCGTGCAGGCCCGAAAACCGGCAGCAGTCAACACTTACGCACCAAAACGTATCAGCAATGCCAACCCGCATCCTGCGAGGGGTGGACTCGCACCATGGCAGGAGCATTGTGCCAAGGAGCTACTTGCTAAAGGCCTGGAAAAGGAAATTTCCCTGAAGTATATAGCTCGCGAATGTAATGTGTCACTTAGCCACTTCAAACGAGCGTTCCAGAGTCTCTACGGGACTTCCGCCGCATCGATGGCTGATTCATTGTCGTGTCGAAAAGGCGAAAGACCTTTTACGAAATTCCAGGTTGTCGCTCAGTGAGACCGCGCTCAGCTGTGGATTTGGCGGTCAAAGCCATTTTACCACCATATTCACCAAAATGGTAAAAGCGAGCCCGGGCATGTGGCGGCGTGGTCATCGTCCGTGAACAATAGCTTTTTTAGGCAGCGCGAGGCTGCGCTGGCTCGCTGAGCAGGATCAGCAATCGGAACAACAAGAGCCTCAGCCAGGTGAGGAGGAGGCTGAAGTTATAACCGGCGCCGGCAAGGATGGCGTTGACGGCGTCGCCGGAGGCATGCGCCAGGTTGTTGCGGTCCATGCTGTGCTCATAAGGATTGCCCGGCAAGGTGGCGATACGGGCGACGAACTGACCGCCGCGTGAGCGCTGAAGCGTAGTGGCCACGCTCACCTTGACGCCGAACTCGCGAGCCCGGTGCGCCTTGCCTTTGCCGATGCACTCGACCTCTGGCGCGTGCAGCGAATAGATCTTGCGACCACTGACGTTGCCCCCAACTTTTATCCAGCGGCGACTGGAGTCGGGCGGTTGCTGATGTCCTCTTGGATGGTAATGGTGGCGGTCCGGGGCGCGGAGCCTTCCCAGGAGCGCAGCGCCGCGGACCGTTTTGTCACGGCGTATGCTTGTGGGGTGAGCCAGCTGAGCCGCGAGTGCGGACGGCTGGTATCGCGCAGCCGGCCGTTGAAGCTCTCGACGAAGGCGTTTTGCACTGGCTTGCCGGGCGCGATGTAATGCCAGGCGATGTTCTGATCGTCGGCAAAGCATAGGATCGCCGTCGAGGTCAATTCGGTGCCATTGTCGCTCACGATCATCCTTGGCTTGCCGCGCTCGGCCATGAGCCAGTCGAGCTCGCGGGCAACGCGGGCGCCCGACAGCGAGGTATCGGCCACGAGCAAGAGGCACTCCCGCGTACAATCATCGACCACCACCAGGATGCGGAACCGGCGTCGACGAGCTGATCGGATAGGAAGTCGAGCGACCAGCGCTCATTGGGTTGAAGGACATTGCTCGGGAAAACTTGTAAGCCCTGAACGGCGCCGGCAGGCGGTTGATGCGGCTCGTGAGAAATATGGGCTGAGCGAGCGGTCAGCCTGCCGGATCGTCGGGCAACCGAGGGGGACGCAGCGCTATGTTCCCACCGTCAAGCCCGATGAGGATGAGCTAACGCGGGATATCGTCTTCCTTGCCTCGGAGTATGGCCGCTATGGCTATCGCCGGGTGACCGCCCTATTGAACGCTGGCGGCATCGAGGTCGGCAAGGGCCGGGTTCAGCGCATCTGGCGCCGAGAGGGGCTGAAGGTGCCGAAGAAGCAGCCAAAGAGAAGCAGGCTTTGGCTCAATGACGGGTCCTGCCTCCGGCTTCGACCTGCGTATCCCAATCATGTCTGGAGCTTCGATTTTGTCGAAGCTCGAACCAATGATGGGCGGCGATAACGCTGATGGCGTTGATCATGTGGGCAACGCGGATGGGCCAGGCACCTGCGGGAGAACTCGTCGATCAGCGAGACCCTGGCCGACGTCATGTTGTGTGAAGCTATCCCCGCCTTCATCCGGTCCAACAATGGCCCGGAGATGGTCGCGAAGGTCTATCGCGCCGTCACCACAAGCCCTCGACGGGCACCAATCGTGCAATAACCTCTCACTTCGCTTGGTACAAAGTATCGGTCAGGCCAACCCGTAGCGGAATAGTTGACGAAACCAGCCGATAGAAAAGATATGAAGCGAAATCTTTTTGGTTTTTATCTTAGATCAGCGGTAAAGATTAGGCTTAGACCGTGCGCTGTCTCGGTACCGAACCAATCGTTTTCCAAACCCCAGGTTTGCATCAAATTGGCGCCAAGTCGAGGGTTCACCCTACTAGAGCTCTTGGTTGCTCTTATCCTGCTCAGCTTAATTTTCTTATTGCTCACGAGCGGTCTCCAGTTCGGTACACGAGCCTGGAATGTGGGACAAGAAGAACCCAATAGCACCTCAGAAGCGGCAGCCATTCAGCAACTTCTTCGCCGGGTGCTTAGTGAAGCTCGCCCACTGATGATCGAAGCCACACCAACCGAGCGTCGACACGTCTTCTTTGTCGGCAACCAAAATTCCGTTCGATTTATTGCGCCTGTCCCCGAGCATCTCGGCGTGGGCGGACTTTACGAGGTCGCCCTCTATCTCACCGACGATAGTAGCTCCGCCAAACGCCTCGAAATGTCGTGGCGTCTTTTCCGCGGAGTCGAAGGTTCTGAGGCGCGGCGGGTCACTCTGCTGGATAAGGTCGCCCAAATCCAGTTTTCTTATTTTGGACGTCGTCTACCACAAGGCTCTCTCCGGTGGTACGACGACTGGCAGGATTTGGAATCTCTGCCAGATCTAATTCGCACGCACGTTACGTTAAGCGGTGGTGAGCCCGTGTGGCCGGACCTTACGGTTGCAACTCACGTTCAGACTATGAACGTCGTGATTAGCCCTGAGAATCCCGATTTTTAGATTCGTTGGTCTTCGGAGATTTTGCTGCTCGCGTGGCGAGGCGGATCAGATCTTCGGTCAATTTATTCCACGTTCTCGCGGGTGCTATTAATGGCGGACCTGGTTATTTTGGCTGCCGAACAAGCCTACGTCTGGCAGGAGCACTACCTGCGCTTGGCCTCCATGTTTCATTGCATTGGGGATCATTGTAAAGTCGAGAGTGCGGAGCACCCATCACCATCGTCCGGCGCACCACAGCCATATAGCTACACGCCTATTGACAGAGACCAGACTTTCTCAGCGGGTCCAGCCCCGCTGGTGTGCTTCCAAAATGTTGCAGCACGGCACATTTTTTGGATGGCACTTCATGTCCATCCCCTTTCAGAGGTGATGGAACTCTACCCATTCCTGGGGCAGTTCTCGGGGCTCACGTCAGGATCTCTGACTCGCGCACTAGATTTTCGTGAGGCTCCACTTAACCCGATCATATCGTGACATGCTGCGGGGATTGCCTAAATAGAGAAATTCTGTCCGGTATTACAATTCCACTCGTAAGTTTGATTATAGTACGAAAATGGAAGATTTCCTCTCTGGATAACGGCATTTTGGTCGTTGCGTCAATTCCAACTCCGCACTGAAAATAAGTCGGGTTCACTAGGGAGGTTCATATGCGTAGTCCGCAGTTCAGGAAGCTAAAAATGTTTTTAATGTCATCAGTGGCTTTGGTTGGCGCACTAGCCATCACCAGTGGGTCGGCCTGGACGAAGTCCGGCGGGGGGGACGGGGCAAGCCCAACGGACCCGGTAAACCCGATGACAAATCGATTCGTACAGGGAAAGGCATTGGATGTTTGTGACGAGGGAGCCTTATTCATAGGTGGCGTACCTAAGGTCACGAACTATCTGGGCTCAGCGTTAGCTGCAGGCAATCCGGATCAAATCATCATCGGCAAAATGTATGTGCAGTTTCAAATCCCAACCAAGCACCGTCAGTGGCCGCTGGTCATGATCCACGGGTCGGGTTACACAGGATCGGCGCTCGATGCGACACCAGACGGGCGAGAGGGTTGGCTCCCCTATGCAGTGCAAAACAATCTTTCTACCTTCGTCGTGGATCAGGCCGGGCGCGGACGCTCTGGCTTCGACCAATCCGTGCTTCATGAGGCAAGGGTAACGAACAATCTGGCTCTAATTCCGACTATAGGCGGCGGGGGAAGCAGCATTTGGACAAGCTGGTTCGGCCATATCATTCCCACCGGCACGACCATTCTCAATGGTACAATAATTCGCCACGGAGACCCTGGCGACCCCGACCCAGCGGAGACAACCCCTCCCTCAGAGGGACATGGCACCTATCCTCCGGCCTATCCCATACCGCCGGCGGGCCGCTCGATCGACCCGAATATCCAGGCGCGTGTAGGCGCTATCGGACCTGCGCCTAATCCCGCCAACAACGACTATCTGGCTCTGAATGCCTATAAGTGGTTGGTCCCAAACGCCGAGACCACGCTCCCGACTTCTTTCTGTGCGACCTGCACTCCGACGACGGTTGCAGCAAATGACACCTGGACGCCACGCGCCCTGGCGGAGCTGGTCGAACAACTCGGTGGCGCGATCCTTTCTCCGCACTCGCAAGCGATGAGCGAGGTGTTGCAAACGGTTCGCCTTCTGAAAGCAAAAGGTGAGCTAGATCTAGTCAAGGGCATCATCGTTCCTGAAGGAGCTGGAACCAGTTTCACGGCCTCCGGAACCTCAGCACAGGACTACGATCAAATACCCTTCCTGCTCATAAACGGAGATTATCGTCCGGCCGCGACGCGGAATGTCAACCGCGCCTTCGTTGCTGCGCTAAATGCAAGCACGACACGCAGCGTAGGACCAGCGACCTATCTCGATCTCGACGATCCCTCGTTCAATGGCAAGTTCCTAGGCCAGACGCACATGAATATGTTGGGCACGACCAACATTGCGCTCTTTGACCTCTTCCTTGACTGGGCAAACAAGAACATTCCCAATCCGATGATTGACCACTCCTGTCCGCCGAGCAAATAGAGAAGGGAAACGGGCGGTTATCTGTTGGAAAGGCCGGTGGGGCGGGAGTGCGTCTTATTCGCCGCCCCACCGTCCTCCAATCTGGACCAAGAATGCGTTACGTGCTCGCCGAGGCCAGCGTGGTAGCGCTGCCTCTCTCACCATCCGGCGCGCATAAGAGAAAGAATAAGGTCGAGCCTCGGGACCGCCCGAGCCGATGCGCGCTTGCGTGTTAGCGGATAGGGACGACTTCGACATAAAGACGCACTTGATGAGCGGCTTGCGGATCTTAGTCCGTGCATTAGTCGCTCGTTAAGTCAGTGGAAAGCAAGCCAGACATCAGCCCCCATCGAGTGGTCCAGTTGCAATGTTAGTTTAGCGGCGCCCTCGGCGCCAGCGGGAGTGTTGGCCGTCGTAGCGGTTTGAGGGCGCGCAGACGGCCACGCGGCAAGCGCGGGCACGACGGCGGCCTGTAGCCCCAGGAGGCGTGCGGTCGAACGGCATTGTAATGCCGGCAGGCCCTTACGTTGACCCTTTCGTTGTTAACTCTCACCGCCACCGTTTGAGCTGGTTTTGACAATGGGTATGAGACCCAAGTCGGCGCCGTGGCGCACAGTGGGATCGATTCCAATCTCCGTGGCGACGCCGCAGATCATGAACGAGATCAGGCCACAGTCACGGAGCGCCATAGCCAAGGGCGTACCTTCGAAAGCGGACATCGAAATCTTGTCGAAAATCGCCTCGTCAGCCCTGACCCGGAGCTCCGACGCGAGCTCAAAGCCTGGGCTGTCTCGAAGGAACCAGGGGTTGATCGCTTCGGGACTATCAACGCGCTGCCATGCCATTGCCTGCCGCAGTTGAAAAACCCCCGCAAGCTTTGCTGGCAACGACATATGTCGCAAGAAGAAGATACGGAAGTCGTGCTCCCTTGCGATTTCCAGGACCTCTAAGACCTTTGCCAGGACAGCATGACCGTGAGGTAACTGAGACAGGATGCCGGCCTGCATGTCATAGACGACGAGTGCGCAACTTCCCGGCGTCGCAACGTCCTTGAGTGACCTTGGAATCTGAACATTGGTTGATTTCATCGCTACCATTCGCTTGGTCTCCGTCGTAGCCACAAAGAGCGAGGACATGCAAAACGACCCTCTCTCAATCGCGTCAAAAGCCTATCAAGCCTATGCAGACAAAGACCGCGACGCGATCGAGGCCGTTATTGCCGACGATTTCCATTTCACGAGCCCTTTGGACAATCGCATCGACCGTGAGACATATTTCAAGCGCTGTTGGCCTAACAGCGAGACACACGTCGCTGCCTCCGCGGCTCCGCACATTACCCGTCATTTGACATTTGATTACCGCGAATTCAGAGCGCCGCTCGTTTGACGTCGGTTTCGCCGCTCTCTCTGGTGCCTATCATTTAATGCCGTCGAACTACGGTCTCTGTGGGCATTGTCTTCGCGCGTCGGCCGTCGCTCCAATCCGCTGTCTTGAAGGCTTGTTTGTGCGCTGCATTGCGGATGTCGTCGGCGAGACGCTGATCGTCGATGCCTCTAGCCAAAACCATGCCCCCGACGCAGAGGGCGGTAAGGACAAGAGCTTGCTCGCGTGCCCTTGGTCCGTTCAAGTTAGCCTCGAATAGCCGGATCATGGACTCGACAACTTCCCGATAGGCGGCCTTGACGGTTTGGCTACTGCGAGCAACGTCGGATGGGAGGCCGATCAGCGGACACGAACCATCCAGGTCGTCTAAATGCTCGCGCGACAGGTAGGCATCGACAACATATCTTGCAAACGGCAAGTTTGGATCACACAACTCAGGCGGCGGTTTCTGCCAGCCTGCGGGCACGTCCTTGTGCAGAAAGTGCCTGACAAATTCGGCGTAGAGTTCATCTTTGCTGTTGAAGTGCCGATAGAAGCCGCCATGGGTGAGGCCCGCGGCCGTCATAATCCCTTCGATCGTAGCCTCAGAAAACCCCTGCTGATTGAACAGACGGGCAGCGGTTTTCAGGATTCCCCGTCTCCGCGGTGATGTCGACGCTGCAGATCTCGCCGCGCTCCAAGCCCTTTACGGAAGTAGCGGTGTCGCGCCCCTGTGGATCACCGATATGGGTTTCTCAGCCAGGGGGCAACTTGCTGTGTTCGAGATTGAGAAGGCCAATGATTGGGGTCTTGACGCTGCTGCATTCGTGCTCCCGCCCGCAGGCGACCTACCGGCGGGTCCGGATGAAGAAGCCATCGCCGAGATCAAGCTCGATCTCGCCATTCTGAAATATGCCCGCTTTGCTCGCGGAGGTCGCCTCAACCCGCATGAACTCAGCGGCTTGTTTGATCACGCCCCTTCTTTGCGTGATCCCAGGCTCGTCTTGATGGAGATCGCCGCCGCGCGGGCGCCCGATGCCTATCTTCAGTCTCTGCATCCAAGGCACGAACAGTTCGTTCGCCTCCAAGAGGCTCTCCTCAGAATGCGCGGCGGAGAAGCCGCCGGAAGCCCCACAGACATCAGACGGCTGATAATTAACATGGAGCGCTGGCGATGGATGCCCGAAGACTTAGGTCCTCTCTATGTCTGGGGCAACACCCCCGAGTTCATGCTATATGTGATCAAGAACGGGAAAATCATCTTTGCGGACAAAACCCAAGTCGGCACGAGCAATGATCCGACGCCGGTCTTCTCAGCCGACATGACCACGATTGTTTTCAATCCCGAGTGGATCGCACCTAGCTCGGTGTTGGTAAAGAGCCTGCTCCCGCGGTTGCGCAAGAAAAACTACTCAATCCTAGAGAAGTACGCATTCTCGGTGAGCTATCAAGGCAACCCAGTGAACCCCGCCAAGATCGATTGGAGCCGCGTCAATATCCGCGATTACACATTCACCCAAAAGCCTGGGCCAAAGAGCAATCTCGGGAAGGTGAAGTTCCTTTTGCCCAACAGCCATGACGTCCTATTGCACGATACGTTCGCCGCCCGCCGCAAAATATTTCAACAGTCTATGCGTGCGATCGGCTATGGCTGCGTTCGCATGGAAAAGCCAGATCGGTTCGCTGAAGTGCTTCTTGCCGAAGATAAGGGCTGGTCAACAAGTGAAGTTAACGATCTCTGGGAGCACAGCGTCAACAGCCCAGTAGCGCTTGACCGCAAAATTCCGGTGCATTTGACGTATTTCACGGCGGTGGTGCATGACACGGGAAAGCTCGCCACCTTTGCCGACCTCTACGGGTTGGACAGGAAACTCGAGACGGCGCTGTTTGGCAACGGGAGGGCCCCTGCTCATCAAAGCGCCGAAATAAAAAAACTGCGAGTTGAAGAGGCAGGCGCGCCAACACCCCCAGCATTGAACCCAGCCAATATTGGGGTGAAGACAGCATTCCAGGGAGAGATAGTGCAAGCTACGTTTTACGGTGACGAGTTTCGCGGAAGCCGCACCGCGTCAGGAGAAGTGTTCAATCCCGACGGGCTCACTGCGGCCCATAAGTCTCTACCCTTCGGCACCTGTCTTGTGGTCGGTAATCCGCGAACTCGAAAAACCGTTGTTGTGCGGGTGAATGATCGTGGACCATTCACACAAGGCATGACGCTGGATCTTTCTGCAGGAGCCGCCCGTGTCATCGGTATGCGCTCCACACAAAAGGTGTCGATGAAACGCTGCTAGCTTCAGGGCGGCTTCATGCCTGTGTTCTAACCATGGAACAACGGCTCGCATTTGGACAGAATGTCACTGGACACGCATCATTGACTAGGTCTGTGCTCATAAAGTGTTGAGCGCCACTGGACGTCCGTCAGATGATTAAATCGAGTCCTAAAGTAGTACACTTCATATGTCCGTTATGGGTCATTAGCGGACTTCGTCCCCGTTCCGTTTTATGTCTGCTTTACTCCTGAAAGCGGGCGGGCGCTGTCCATGTGCAAAAACTGACTGTGAGCGATGTCCGCGCTGACTGGGCGCGCCATAATCCCATCACACGTGGCCGCCATTCGGTTATCACCCATCGCGAAAGCCTTTATGAACGGTACTGCATGAAAAAGACAAGTCGGTTTGCCTTAGGGACATTAGCAACATTGACGGCGTTTTGCGTTCTCACGAGTGATGGGCGGGCGCAAAACGAAGTGGTCTTAAGCTATGTGACGTTTTACGGATTTGACGATAATGATGACGGCAATCCCACGCATCTCGGGACCGACGTCATCTCGCACGCCGCCGTACACGACTCGGCAAATGAAGATCTCGGTACCTATGAGCGACCAGGGACGCTGGCAGCAGACGTTGGCTTCCTAAGTCCCGGGACTAAAGTCTATGTGCCTGCATTGGAACGCTATTACGTCATGGAAGATACGTGTCGTGAATGCTCCGAAGACTGGTTGCAAAACAAACCGCACATCGATCTCTATGTTTCTGGCACTGGGCCGGAGCTCGTGGCTTGCCAGGAGCGGCTCACCATGGAAAGCGCCAGAATTTACATCGATCCCCCGCCTGGTCTTCCCGTAAGGCCTGGGTCAGCATGCAGGAGTTAGACAAGCACCGAACCGGATGTTCATCTGCGCTGCCGATCAGAGCGTTCGAAGGGACATAGAAGCTTGCAGCACCAAGGCCTATCGTACATCCCGGGCAACGATGCAGGTCAATCATAGCAAGCGCCCGACTTTAACTTTGCGCAGGCGAGTGGACGCGGGAGACCGCGATAGTGAACAAGCGATTGAGCGGTGCACTGCTGTTCGCCGCGGCGTTCCAAATGATGGTCGGTTTGGCAGAGGCCGCTTCATGCGGCAATACCGGCGAGGGGTTCGAAGCCTGGAAGAGCACTTTCGCCGACGAAGCCCAAACCAATGGCGCGAGCCAGAAGGCAATTTCGGCGCTGATAGGCACGAGTTATTCATCGGGCACCATCGCGGCTGACCGCAGCCAGAAAAGCTTCACGCTGTCGCTTGACGCATTCTTGGCAAAACGTGGTGCCGCTGCAATTGCCGCGAAGGGCAAATCGCTTAAGGCCAGCAATGCTGGGCTTTTTGCTTCTATCGAGAACGCCTTTGGTGTACCCGCCGGACCCCTGATCGCCATCTGGGGGATGGAGACAGGCTTTGGCGCTTTCATGGGCAACCAGAACACGCTCTCTGCAATTACTACCCTTGCCTATGACTGCCGCAGATCCGAGTAATTCACCGAGCAGCTTTACGCAACGCTGAAGCTCGTTGATCGTGGCCTTCTCGACGTCTCCACCCTTGGCGCTATGCACGGGCGAGGTCGGTCAAACTCAATTTCTACCCAAGAGCATCCTGCTTTATGGCGTTGACGGTGACGGCGACGGCAGCATCAATCTGAACACCAAGGCCGACGCGCTCGCTTCCACCGCGAACTTTCTCAAAGATCACGGTTGGATTCGGGGCGAGGGCTATCAGCCAGGCGAGCCCAATTTTTCAGCAATCCAAGGTTGGAATGCCGCCAGCGTCTATCAGAGCGCTATCGCCATAATTGGCAAGCAGATCGGCGCAACACAAACACGCCTCCGGCGGCACTACTACCCCTAGTGAGCCTCGGCCTGGTGTAGCGGACCTGCCCTCCGCCTTAAGTCGTTGGTTTTTAAGCGGTTGCTGGCTATATAGAACAGAGAAGTCTAGCTTCTAGCCATGGTCATGGAGGGCAGAATTACCCATGCCGCGGAAGGGAACTACAAGCCGATTTGGGACCAAACACCGCCTGGTGACGATGAGCGACATCGACCGGCGGACCAAGGCCGGACAGCTTGCCGTCGAGACCAAGGCGGCCATCATATCCGATCTCGGCGGCGAGGATGGCTTGTCCACATTGGAGAGGCTGATGGCCGAGCACGCCGCCATGTGTGCCGCGATCCTGATGGACCTTCATGTCCGGTGGCTGCGGGGTGAGACGGTGTCGCTGGGTGAGCGCAATGCCGTTGAGAACACGTTCACCAGGACCGCCGCGCTGCTGGGCCTCACCCGGCGAACGAAGGACATCACGCCCGATTTGTATGACTACATCCGTTCCAAGGTCGAGGATGACGACGATGGCCACGATGATCCCGTTCCCGAGGCATCGGGTGAGGCCGTCGGTGAGGCATCCGATCCCAGCCAAGGTCATCAGGATGCGGAAGGGTAAGGGGCGAAAATGAAGCGCAAGGGCATCATCACTTACGTCGACGCATGCTCAGACCCCCACTTGTTTGCGGACTGGTTTGGGGGCGACAGTTGGAGAAACTGGAGAACAATCGACAAGGCAATTTTCGGTCTCCCACTGGAGAAACATGAACTCCCCAACTTCACCGAGCTGACTGGCTGCACCGAGAGCCCAACGTCGCCAGTTCGTGAGGCGTGGCTGGCGTTTGGTCGGCGCGCTGGCAAGGATGTCAAGGCCTCAAGCTATGTGACCTTCCAGGCTACGATCGGAGCGGAGCTGTACGGACACCGCAAGCACCTGGTCCGCGGCGAGCGCGGCGTGGTGCAGCTCCTGGCTCTCGATCGCAGGCAGGCCAGCATCAGCTTCGACTTCTGCCGAAAGTTCTTGGAGCAGCCGCTCCTGGCCGGGATGGTTACGCGGATGACCAACGACACCGTCGAGCTGAACAACGGCATGAGTATCGAGATCGTGACCAACGACCGGAGCAGCATTCGCGGCCGCACGGTTGTTTGCTGCGTCCTGGATGAGGTGGCGCACTGGCGCTCCGAAAACACGGTGACGCCTGACGTCCAGGTTTACGAAGCCATCAAGCCTGCCATGGCCAGCATTCCGAATAGTCTATTGATCGGCATCAGCAGCCCCTACTCTCGCCACGGCCTCTTCTACAAGAAAGTGACCGAGCACTGGGGGAAGCCTGGTCGGGTCCTGGCTGCACGTGCACCGACGTGGACGATGAACCCCACGATACCGCGCGACAGCGAGTACATGGTCGCGCAATACGCAGATGACCCCATATGGGCTGCGAGCGAATTTGGTGCCGAATGGAGGACGGACCTTGAGGCATTTCTCGCCTTGGAGGCTCTGCGCGCCTGCGTTGATGCCGGCGTGTACGAGCGGCCGCACGAGCGCAAACAGGAGTACGTCTGCTTCTGTGATCCATCCGGTGGGTCGAACGACTCGATGGTCCTCGCGATCGCTCACACTGAAAATAAAACCCAGGTCCTCGATTTGATACGCGAGCGCACCCCGCCCTTTTCGCCCGAGGCGGTCACCGAAGAGTTCTCCGATATCGCCAGGTCGTACAGGTGTACGAAGATCTGGGGGGATCGTTACGGTGCCGAGTGGGTCAAGGAGCAATTCCGCAAACACGGTGCCAACTACGAGGCGTCCGACCTGACCCGATCCGATCTCTACAAGGAGATCCTCGCCCCCATCAACTCCGGCGCCGTGGCGCTGCTCGACCACGACAAGATGATCCGCCAATTCATGACGCTGGAGAGGCGCACGGTGCGTAGTGGGAAGGATAGCATCGACCACCCACCAGGCGCAGGCTCACACGATGACATCGCGAACGCAGTGTCCGGGGCGCTGGTGATGGCACGCAGGAACCTTGGCGTGCCAGGTTTCCGCAACCCGATCGTGTTTCCCAAGGTAGCCGTCGTGTGACGTTCACTCCCGAAGAGGACCTGGCGCGCCACGTTCGGTTCCAGTCCGACTACGATGATGGCAGCGCCGGCGCTTTTGCTATTCCGACGGGAACATTGCAGCAGGGTGATGCGCCAGCGGTCCTTCGCACTGTTGCATGGGAGTGGCAAAAAGACGGCTACTTGAAGCCGGGCACCATCGTCAGCGTGCGGGTCAAGCGCTTCGCGTTGAACTAAAGAAAAGGGGCCGCCAAAGTGACGGCCCGAGGCAGGTTCACGGGTCAGATTAGGCAGTGATGGTATAGAAACCCTTTTTGGCATCGTACTTAACCGTGGTGATGGTCTTGTCCCCACGGAAGGCATTCCAGGCGTAAATGCTCTCCTGATAGAAGCTGGGTAGCTTAAGTTCCAGCTTCTTCTTGTCCTCGATGGCGGACTTTAGGAATGCATCCAGCACCGTGGTCGGGTGGTTGTCCTCGAACTCCACGCCGCCCCTGCTTACCTCTTGCCAGAACTTGCGAGCCTCGGCTTCGTTCTTCTCGAAGGTGCCGTACATCGCCGCTACGATAGTCTGGCGCCTGAGTTCCGGCGTCTTGATGCTGAACACGTCACCTACCCACTTGATGAAGTCGTGGAGCGCGGCCTTGCCGAAGAGCGTGTAAACGTCATCACCCTTCGGTGCTGGCAGACCTTCGATGTGCCTGTCGAACCAAGCAACACCTTCGACGGCGAGCTTTCCTGCGCCCCGGCTTACACCCGCGAGGTCGGTATAGAGACCCTGGTAGCTCCAGACACATCCTTGGGTGTGCGCCCGCTCTTCCGGGAGTCGAACTGGCGAAACAGGAGGGCAAGCCCGTCGTTATTGGCCACCTCGTAGGTGTCCATGTGAACTTTCAGCCCTTGCGGGAACTGGCCGTTCAACTCAGCGAGCACCAACGAAGAGTGCTGACCGTTCACCCGGTATTCATTGTCACCGACCTTGGCGATAGGATGTTCGGAGTTCGAGATAGCTGATGCTATGAACAGTGGCAGGTTTTACTACAGCGAGTCTCTGCGAACACGTCGAATGCAAAAAAGGTTTGATCAGGGCTGGCCGAGGCCGGTCCGACAAGCTGTACTGCTCGAATGCCTGCCGCATGCGGGCCTATCGCAAGCGCAAGGGAAAGCATTAAAGGCTGGCCCTCTACGCGAGTCCTTTCACCGTGGCGTGCCGAAGCACATGCCCCTGCTATCCCCTGGCGGCAATTCAGGGGCCGGGCTACCCGATTCTCGTATCAACGCGTTACGCCCGCCAGCGGGCTTCTGTGGCCACCATGGCGAGAATCATGGCTATGATGCCATCTACCCCAGGAACGCCTTATAATATGGGGGGTGCAGGCGGAGGCTTAGACCGGTTAGCCTCCGCTCGCAAGGTTTCCGTTGCGCTGCAAGGGGCTGGCGGAGTGGAGCCTGGGTGTGTGCGGCTTGCCTTCCCTCAGGTTCGGCCTCACATTGGTTAAGGCGCTTGCAAAAGCTTGGCCAACGTTTGGAGTGGCGCCCTTCAGACATCAGCGAAGTTGATCAGAGGCGGTGCTCCGTGCAATGGCGGACCGGCTTCGATGAGCGCCCAAAGCGAGGGAAGACAAGGCGGAGGCCGCTCCCTCAGGCGCTTGGATCTGCCAGGGAGGAGGGACGCATGACGCCTTCGATATTCATCGCCCGCATCCTCGGTCCGGTGCTGCTCATCATCGGCATCGGGCTGCTGCTCGAGGGCGAGACGTTTCGCGCCATGGCGGGCGGATTTGTGCGCGATCAGGGGCTTATTTATCTCACCGGCCTGCTAACGCTCGCAGCCGGGCTCGCCATCCTCAATGTGCACCATTTGTGGACGCGCGACTGGCGCGTCCTCATCACCATCTTCGGCTGGCTGTTTCTCATCGGCGGCATCATGCGCATTCTGGCCCTGTCGACGGCGCAACGGCTTGGAGAGTTCGATCGCCCACCACCGCTGGCCGATCGCGGGCGCGGTCGTCACGCTCGCGCTCGGCGCCTTCCTCACGGTCATGGGCTACCAGGATGTGTGGAACGGCGGCAAGCGGCGGCCTTCCCATCGGGTGAGCGCGGCAAGGAGCACGCGCCCGGCGTCGCGCAGCGCCAAGCGGCCGCGGCGCAAAGGCGGCGAGGGTCGCGCCGCCGATTGATCGCCTTGCCGCAGGGGCGGGCAAGACCCCGCCTGCTCTTGTCCGACACCAGGCGCGGGCCTAGAGTGACCTCAGTCCGAGGGGAGCCCCGGGAAAGGGGCTGAGAGTCCGCCTGCCTTGGCGTCAAGGCGCCGGCGGAGACCCTTTGAACCTGATCCGGGTCATGCCGGCGAAGGGACAGGGAAATCGTTCTGCCCCCGCGCCAGCTCCCCCAAGCCATGGGAGCTTGACGATGAACAAGCCGATCTCTGCCAAGGACGTTCAGCCACCCAAGGTCACGACCGGACCGCTCGCGGGGAGCCGCAAGGTCTATTGCTCGCCCGACGGGTGCCCCGATCTCCAAGTGCCATTCCGCGAGATTGCGCTGAGCGACGGTTCTTTTTTCCGTGCGTATGACACCTCCGGACCATACACCGATGCGGGCGCCGCGATCGATGTGAAGGGCGGCTTGCCACGCTTGCGCGCCGACTGGGTGGCTGCGCGCGGTTCAAGCCGCGGCATCACCCAGCTCGAGTTCGCGCGGGCCGGCATCGTCACCAGGGAGATGGCGTATATCGCGCACCGCGAGAATATCGGGCGCGAGCGGGCGGCGGAGGAAGCCGAAGGCCGCCTTGCCGACGGCGAGAGCTTCGGCGCGTCGATCCCGATGTTCGTCACGCCGGAATTCGTGCGGAGCGAGGTCGCGCGCGGCCGCGCCATCATCCCGGCCAACATCAATCACCCCGAATCTGAGCCGATGATCATCGGCCGCAATTTCCTCACCAAGATCAACGCCAATATCGGCAACTCCGCCGTCACCTCGAGCGTCGAGGAGGAGGTGGAGAAGATGGTGTGGGCGATCCGCTGGGGCGCCGACACGGTCATGGACCTCTCCACCGGGCGCAACATCCACCTCACGCGCGAATGGATCGTCCGCAACGCGCCGGTGCCGATCGGCACGGTGCCGATCTACCAGGCGCTGGAGAAGGTGCATGGCGACCCGGTCAAGCTCGACTGGGAGGTCTATCGCGACACGCTGATCGAGCAGGCCGAGCAGGGCGTCGACTATTTCACCATCCATGCCGGCGTGCGGCTCCGCTACATCCATCTCACCGCCCCGCGCGTCACCGGCATCGTGTCGCGCGGTGGCTCGATCATGGCCAAGTGGTGCCTGGCCCATCACCGCGAGAGCTTCCTCTACGAGCGCTTCGACGAGGTCTGCGACATCACGCGGAAATACGATGTGTCGTTCTCGCTCGGCGATGGGCTTCGTCCAGGATCGATCGCCGACGCCAACGACGCCGCGCAATTCGCCGAGCTCGAGACCTTGGGCGAATTGACCAAGATCGCCTGGGCCAAGGGCTGCCAGGTGATGATCGAGGGCCCGGGCCACGTGCCCATGCAAAAGATCAAGGTGAACGTGGAGAAGCAGCTCGAGCTTTGCGGCGAGGCGCCGTTCTATACGCTGGGGCCTCTGGTCACCGACATCGCGCCGGCCTACGACCACATCACGAGCGCCATCGGCGCCGCGATGATCGGCTGGTTTGGCACCGCCATGCTTTGCTACGTGACGCCGAAGGAGCATCTCGGCCTGCCCAACCGCGACGACGTGAAGGCCGGCGTGATCGCCTACAAGATCGCGGCCCACGCCGCCGACCTCGCCAAGGGGCATCCTGCGGCGCAGGCGCGCGACAACGCGCTGTCGAAGGCGCGCTTCGAGTTCCGCTGGCAGGATCAGTTCAACCTCTCGCTCGATCCCGACACGGCGCGGAGCTACCACGACGAGACGCTGCCCAAGGAGGCGCACAAGCTCGCCCATTTCTGCTCGATGTGCGGGCCCAAATTCTGCTCGATGGAGATCACCCAGCAGGTGCGCGACTACGCCGCCAAGCTCGCCGAGAAGGAGAAGGTCTCAGGCAGCGAAGCGGTAGGGCTGGCAAGAGAGCGCGGCATGGCGGAGATGAGCGAGAAGTTCAAGGAGATGGGTGGCGAGGTGTATGTGGAGGAAGAGTAGAAGGCGGAAGTGGGCTTCGGCAGCGGCGGCGACGGCATGACGTAAGCGCCAGCGAGCCGAACCAAGGAGAGATCATGGACGACCAAACCAAGGAAAAATATCTGAAGATGGCCCTTGTCGCGTTCGGGATCGTCTTTTTGCTGGTCTGTCCGCTCGGGCTAATCTGGCCTTCGGGCTGGGTCTGGCACGGCGGGCAGGGCACTTACTATCTGCAGATGATCTGCGGCATCTATGCGGTGCTCGGCATCTTTTTGATCGCCGCCGCTCGGAACCCGGCGGCCAATCGCAGCCTGATTGCCTTCAGTATCTGGTCGAGCGTCGTGCATGCGGCGATCATGGCGGCGCAGGCCCTCTCCGACAGTCAGGAACACGGTCACCTCGTTGGCGATGTTCCGGCCCTGCTGGTGGCCGCGGCTATTCTTTGGTTCCTCTCGCCGAAGGGGGAACGGTTTGTCGGGGCCACGGGCTAACGCGCTCGGCGCTGCTCATGACGAGCATCACGCAGCAGGTGCGCGACTACGCCGCCAAGCTCGCCGAGAAGGAGACGCTCTCAAGCAGCGAAGCGGTAGAGCAGGCAAGAGAGCGCGGCGTGGCCGAGATGAGCGAGAAGTTCCGCGAGATGGGCGGTGAGGTGTGCGTTGCGGAAGGCGACAAAGTCCGCTTCTGACCCAAAACGGACATTTTCACGCCGGCGGGAGTATTTAGACACGGCGCCCGCCGCGTCGGTGCGGTGCCAGCTCTAAGCCCGCCGAAATCAGTGGCACTTGGGTGCCGGTGCAAGAGCCGTCCACAGCATCATGAGCGGACATTTGCAAAAGTAAGGCGCCGAGCTTTGGTGTGCAGGCCCTGAGAATTCTAGCCAGCGGCTTGGTGAGTCCTCTTCTCATCGCACGTCTTGATATGAATAAGGTTCGGCATTGACGAAAGCTTGTCCATCGGCACACATGCAGCGACTCCGGCTTTCCTGGCTGCCTCGATGAACAGCATTGCGGCATCGTCTGGATAGCCGCCACCATCGCTCAGATATTTCTCGACACTCCAATTTGGATCCAGGCGAACCACCTGCGCGGCGGCGACTTTCGCCCCGGCCATATCGCCGGTCATCGCGCTTGCCGCCGCCAAGTATGCGTAGTCCGTGGGGAAAGGGGTGGTGACCTGTTTCGCGTACTTCACGGATTTATCGAACTGGCGGCCAAAGAAATATGCCAACCGAAGCTCCTGGTTGTACCAGTACGGGTAGTTGGGATTCAGTTTCAGCGCTTTCTCTGTAAGTTCGACCGCCCGATCGGGTTGGCCAAATTGAGGAAGGAACCACGCAATGTTAATTAGAAGGTCAGCGTTATTAGGAGCCAGGGCCTCCGCCTTGGCAAATTGCTCAAGAGCCTGGTCGGCCATTCCATGGTAGGCGAAGGCGTGTCCCAGAACAAGCTGGGTCTCTCCGTCATTCGGATCTAACCGAACAGCATTCCGAGCGGCCTCCATCAGCTTGGTCAAATTATCAGCAACGGAAGTTCCGAGACCGAGGTCGATCCTATACACATAAATGTAGGCTAAACCGACATATGCTCGAGCGAGCTGCGGATCGATTTCGAGCGCCTTTCGGAACAATCGTTCTCCCTCGTCCAGGCCTTCCTTGGTGACCTTATGCTTGGCCTCCATTCCAAGGAGATAGGTGTCATAGGCCGTCAAATCACTGGGCGGCTTCCGCCTAATGAGTGAACGCTCGGCCTCAGCAACTGCGCCCTCATAGCCGGTGAGAGTGCCTGAAATTTTCTCTGTGA
The DNA here is from genome assembly GCA_963757555.1 of uncultured Alphaproteobacteria bacterium. Taxonomy (GTDB): domain Bacteria; phylum Pseudomonadota; class Alphaproteobacteria; order Rhizobiales; family Methyloligellaceae; genus Methyloceanibacter. The sequence continues at coordinate 53,360 of CAVWRU010000009.1, read as the reverse complement.
CATCGCTCTGCACGTTGAACAGGTCTGTGGCAGGGCGATCATAACGGTCCGACCAAACGTTGCCGCCTGTTCTTGTATCAATTAGCTGGGCGGTCACCCGAATCTGGTCGCCGCTCGGTTGAATGCTGCCTTCGAGCACGTAGCGGACGCCGAGATCGCGGCCAACGCTTCTAACATCTACGGGCTTGCCTTGGTAAACTTCAGTTGAGTTTCGGGCGACGACAAACAGGTCCTTGGAGTGCGATAGATCGGTAACGATGTCCTCAGTGATCCCGTCGGCAAAGCGATCCCACTTAGGATCGTTCCCAATGCTCTTGAACGGCAAGACCGCGATGGACGCTTTCTCAGATAATAGAGTGGATGGAACCCACCACCTCCAAGCGCTGAAACCTGCAAGCAGCACAAGCAACACTGCAATTATGGAGGCCGCTAGGACTCCGAAGGGATTCTTGCGAGCACGGGGCTGGGATGCAACAGGACTCAGGTGTCGATCTGGAGCTATCACGTCCGCTTGATCTGGCAGGGGACTAGGCATTTCCGCCGGCCGAAACTCGATTTGCGGGGTGTAAGTGCCCTTCGGTAGATCGATGCGAATGGGATCGCTTTGGCCGTCGGCGTCATAGTACTCGCGAAGCTTCTCACGCAGACGCGCGGCCTCGATCCGCACGAGCGGATGGACCATGGGATCGAACGTCTCAGGACGATCGAAGACCTCTAAAGCGATGTTGTAGCCTTTCAGCCGCTCACCGCGCCCAGCCAGCGTCTCATTGACGAGGTACTCCAGGAACCGCTGCCGGCGCCGTGACTGGTGAAACGGGCCGCTCTTGAGGATGCGGTCCAGTTGCTCACGAATGGCCTTCTGGTCGGATTCGCTCCAGCGTTTGAGCTGAACTACCGTCACGTTCCAACTCCAAACGTGCCGAGAAATTGCCAGCCCCGCCCGCATCGGGATGTTTCATACCGTTTCATACTAGGACTAGAGGGCACGACCTGTCACGCTTCAGGATTGATCATCAATGACGATCAGGAAGGAGCGCAGACATTAGCGGATGCCGAAGTTACGGAGGAACATATGAAAGCAAAACTGTCGTTTCTCGTCGTTGCTATCGCTTCGATTTGCACCATGTGGACTGCCAGGGCGCAACAATCCAGCACTGCGGACGTAGAGAGCTACATCAGGGAAAGCGAGCGCCAATGGGCCGAATCCGTCGCCAACGGCGACGCCTCCGTGGTGGAACGCATTCTCGCCGACGACTTCCTCGGCGTAGATCCAGATGGCAGTTTTTACGAAAAGGCTAAGATGGTCGCCGACACGCGCGAAGCTCCCAAAGAATTCATCTCCAACCGTCTCAACGATGTGAAAGTTCGCTTTTTCGGCGACACGGCTGTGGCACAAGGAAATGAGTCCTGGGTGCGTCGCACCGCGACACCGCTCCGCGGTCGTTTCGTCTGGACTGACACTTGGATCCGCCGAAATGACAAGTGGCAAATCGTAGCCTCTGAAGATCTGATCGTCCCCGAGCCTGCACAAAAGCCAACGAATTGAAAACGGCTCGCCGACGAGCGACAAGAGTGCATCTCGGAAGTTACTTCAGTGCACGTCGCTGGCCGTAGTCGCCAGTCGACCGTGGTCAGAATGGATATCCTTGAAGGAGGGTACCGCCATGAAATCGATCCTCGCTTCGATGGCTGTCGTACTCACGTTTTGCGCGGCTCCAGCACCAGCTGCGGAGTTTCCGAAGACTGGCCAGGCGGAATACGACACATACTATACATATGACACTGTGGCAAAAATCGATAGCGGAGTTGGCACGGGGGCAATCACTGACTTCACTGGGATCACCTGTAATGTGAAAGGCGAAGGACCGTTCCATGACATGTCTGTTCGCTGCCTGGGACACTGGAGCCAGGTGGGAGAGACATTTCACTTCAACGGTAGCTGCGTTGAAACCGACAAAGATGGTGACAACGTATTCACGACCTTCGACGATAAAAACCACTACCTGATGGGTGGAACGGGGAAATATAAAGGTATCACGGGAACGGTTCCCTACACTGTGGTGGAACTTCACGAAACGGTCGGGGGCCGCCCGGCCGATATCGTCAACCACAAGGCCGCCTGGGAGATCAAATAACTGAAGCGGCTGCTGACTGTCGCGAGCCATGCCAAGGCGTTGACGGGCGGATTTCAACGGGCCCGCCAAACTGGAACATTCTATAACGACCGCGCTGAACAGGTGATGGTTGATGTCCGCTATTGGCACCAAGCGGACCAGTTTATCCCGGTCCTCGCGGGCCGAGGGGCGGCGACTACGGGCGCGCGACATCGGCGTCTTGCGGCTAAAGCCCAGCCTCGATGGCGTGGAGCAGCTCGAAGCGCAGCGGGCCATTGGTCTTGAGCGCGATTACGAAGCGTACGCGTCCGTGGCTTGAAGTGTCGGCGTAGCCCGCGAGTGTGCTGATGCCAGACATGGTGCCGGTCTTGTTCAAGCCGCCGTCGTGGCCGTGCAGCAGGTTGGCGTGCGGCTCGAAAAGTTGGAGCACCTTGGCGAGGCCACGGGCGGTGAAGCGGTTGTTGCGGCTGATGCCGGAGCCCTCCTCGAGGTGGATGTCCTTATCGAGGCCGTTCTCGACGAGCATCTTGTTCAGGACCTTCAGCGTTTTCTCGAGGCTGACGGATCCACCCAGGGTGCCGCCGATCTCTAGGAAGACCTGATTAGCGATGTAGTTGTTCGAGGCGATGAGCAGCTGGACGAGGATCTGCGAAAGGGGACGCGACTTGTGAACATAGACCGGCTTTAGCCCTTCGGGCACCGTTCCGGTCGTGATCTTGCCCTTGACGCTGGCGCCGGCCTTCTCGATGAATGCGGCGATCAGCTCGCCGGCATATTGCAGGCTCACCGCCGGGTTTTTGCTCAGGCTGATGCGGCCGCGGCCCTGCGGACCCCGCGACTGGAACTCCCTGATCGCGATCGGGGTGATCGGTGTCTGTTCCTCGGCGGAGCGGACCGTCTTGCCCTTGCGCACGGCGGCGATGGTGTTGAAGTTCACCGCGAGCGCGGAGTTCAGAGCGTCGTAGGACTCGGTGGTGTCCTCGATGCCCGGGATGCGGAGGTCGGAAGGGTAGTAGCTCGCGTCGAGCACGATGCCGGTGATTGGCTCTTTGCCGATGGCGGCGACCAGATCTTTCGCGAGCGGCGCCAGCTCCTCGGAGATCAGATAAGGATCGCCGCCGCCGCGCACGTAGAGCATCCGGTCCTTGTCCAGGTAGAATTTGGTCTCGAAGCGGTAGTCGGGGCCCAAGACCTCCAGCGCCAGCCACGCGGTCACGATCTTGGTGACGGAAGCCGGAGCGAAGGGCTTGTCCGCGTTCTGGGCGATCAGCTCGTTGCCCTTCTCGTCAACCACGAGCACGATCCCCGACGGAGCCAGCGCCGCGACCTTCTCCTTGATGCCGGCGAGCGCCTGGGCGGGGGGCAGGAGCAGGGCGAGAGCTAGGGCGACGGCGAGCAGGCGGGACCACATGGCGATATGGCATAAAGCAGACGAAACGTAATTTCATCCCTCCCCGGAAGGGGGAGCCATGACAGCGATTTGCCGCAAAACTTATCCCCGTCCATCGGCGCCGCATTACATTGCACCCATCCCTCGTCCATGAGGACGCGAGCTGCAGACCGACTGCCTCTCGGGATGAGGGTCGCGGCGCCCGAGGAAGGCGCGGGGACGACACGGCCCAAGTGGATAGCAAGCCGTGACCTCGCGTCAGAGTAACGGTACGGCCTCGGGGGTCTTACGATCCGCCCACCGCCGTGGGAACCGGCGGTCATCGGGTGAGGCTTTCGTGCCTTTCGCGCGGGCCTGTGCAATCTGCGTGGGGTAAGGCGGCGGAACGAGGCTTCAATATCGCCGCAAGTGCTCAGGTTGCGCGACGCTCGCGCTGCTTGAGCGCGGGCGGGCCCCGAGAGGCTGCCCTTATCTCGAGAAGGATCGCGGCCGCTCAGCGCCCCGCTCGTCCTCTTGATCCATGCGCTACCGGCCTTCGGCCTGCTTGAGCGCACGATTGATGCGCTACCGGCCTTCGGCCTGCTTGAGCGCAACGAATGCTCTTTGCCATGCCCTCGCGCGATCTCGCGGCGAGGCGATGAATCGCGCCCAAGCGCAGTGTCAAAGCGCCCGTCTCGCGCGCAATTTGCCATTATTGCACCCAACATTTCGGGGTATTCTTGCGTGCGGTCGAAGAATCGAACGGGGGTTCGATTGTTGCCTGCACGCCAATTTGCCGCTGCCGCGATTGCAGCTCTGCTGATCGCTGGGGGGTGTTTTGGCGTCCCCGCCGCAACTCTGGCCGCCAAGCACCAGGCGAAAGCCCAGGCCAGGACCCACGCCGAGCCGCAGGCTCCAGCCGCCACCTGCCAAGATGAGCCTGGACTCGCCATTCTCGCCTCGCCGATGGCGCCGTGGAAGGGCGCGCCCTTGCGCGTGATCCTCGCCACGGAGAAGCCGCTCGACGGGGAGCTTTCGCTGATCGCGCCGAACGGACATATCGCGGCGGCATCCGGCGACCGGCATGGCGGGCCTCCTTATTTCTGGTACGCCGAAGTCGCTTCGCCCGCCGCGGGCACCTGGCAGGCGATGCTCGTGCGCGATGGCGCGGCGCCGGAATGCCGAACGGTCACGCGCGACATCGTGGTGCAGGGCAGGCAGCCGCCGGGGCCTGTGAAAGGAAGGGCCGTCTGGCCGGTGCGCGCGGCGTGGGATCGGGGGACCGAGAATCTCGTATTCGGCGTGGATCGAGACGCTGTTCGATGCGCCGCTCGACGAAGAGCCGTCATGGAACGCGATGCATGACGTGCTGCGCGACAAGTCGCGCAACGTCCTCTTCGACTCCTTGGGTCTGCGCGAGGATGAGAAAGGGCTCATCATTCAGCCCGACTGCGCCGACGTTCCCTATTTCCTGCGCGCCTATTTCGCCTTTAAGATGGGATTGCCGTTCGGCTATTCGAAGTGCACGCGCGGCGACGGCGGCCAGGCGCCGAAATGCCCGCAGTGGTGGAACATCGAGAACGAGGAGCCTCCTCCCGCGCCGCTAGAGGCAGAAGTTGCACCGGGCGAGCAGCGGGTCGGCTTCTTCGGCGTACCTGTCCCGGGGCCGGTGCTCAGGCTTCCCCCGAAGCCGCAGGGTCTCGTGCCCGGATTTGGCTATTACTTGAGGACCACCATCGCCAATGGCGTCCAATCCGGCAACGGGCGAACGGCGGCTGACGACAACAACACCGATTACTATCCGGTGCCGCTCAGCGAGGATACGCTCCGTCCCGGCACCATCTATGCCGACCCTTATGGCCACGTTCTGGTCCTCGTGAAACGCGTGCCGCAGTCCGGCGACGGAGCGGGAGTCTTCCTCGCCATCGACGGGCAGCCTGACGGGACGGTCGCCCGCAAGCGCTTCTGGCGCGGCAATTTCCTGTTCGCGCAGGATCCATCGCTCGGCAGTCCAGGGTTCAAGCGCTTCAGGCCCATCGTGCGCGAGGGGAGCGGTGTCGAGCGGCGCCTGACCAACGCCGAGATCGCGAAGAATCCGAGCTACGGCGACTTTTCGCTCAAGCAGTCAAAGCTCTCGGTCGAGGAGTTCTACGATCGCATGGACGACGTGATGTCGCCGGCGCCGCTCGATCCGGTGCGCGCGCTGAAGGAGACAATCACGTCGCTCCAGGAGCAGGTGAACACGCGCGTGACGTCGGTCGAGAACGGGCGCAAGTACCAGGCCGGCGGCGGCGGCGAAGTGGCCATCCCTGACGGCGCATCGATCTTCGAGACCACCGGCGCGTGGGAAGACTATGCGACGCCGTCGCGCGATTTGCGTCTGTTGATCGCGATCGACGTGGTGCGCGGCTTTCCTGATCACGTGGCGCGGCGGCCGGAGCGTTACGCCATGCCGAAGGACAAGAGCGTCGACGACGTGAAGGCCGAATTGGACAGCGTGCTCGCCTCCGAGCTTGCTTCGCGCAAGTTCTCCTATACGCGGAGCGACGGCTCGCAGTGGAGCCTCGCGCTCAAGGACATTGCCGACCGAATGCCCGCGCTCGAGATGGCTTACAACGTCAACGACTGCGTCGAGCTGCGCTGGGGCGCGGTCGAGGGCAGCGAGGAAGCCTCGACCTGCAAGCGGCATGCGCCCTCGACACAGCGCACGAAGATGGCCGAATACCGCGCCTGGTTTCACGAGCGCCGCCGCCCCCCGCGCGGATAGAGAGTCCGCTCGGTAGCGATCGCATGCGAGCGTCGCGCATCGGCTGCCGCGCTCGGACCGTGCTCACGGCGTCTGCGGCCAGGGCTCGATCGGCACGACGCTGATCGAGTTCGCCGGCGAGCCGTTGATCAGCTTCGAGCTCGCGGCGACATAGACGAGGACATGGCGCTTCTCGTCGGGCAGGCGATAGATGCGGGTATGCTTGAAGAAGATGCTCGTCTTCTGGGTGAAGGCCTCTTCGCTTTTCGGCAGCTTGGTGATGTCGACGGTGATCGGTCCGACCTGCCGGCATGACACCGAGAAGTTTGACGGATCCTCGTTGAGCCCGAAGGGCTGGCCCCATCCGCCCTTCCGCGCCTGCGAGATATAGCAGGCGACACCAGGCACGTCGGGATCGTCGAACTCGCTGACGCAGACCTTGTCGTTCGGCGACAAGAGATTGAACGTGGTGCTGATGCAGGGGAGGTCGTCGTCGGCGAGCGCCGAGCAAGAGGCCCCAAGCAACAGGGACAGGCTGATCAGGGGCAATCTCATTTTCGTCTCCATGCGTGAGGGCTCACTGACAAGTACCCTTTTCGCGCAAGACGGCGGCTCCGCGAAGTTCATTATGTGCGACATTGCGCGTATCGCGCATTAGTTGCAAACTGCCGGCGTGGGGGTGCGCGTCGTGCGTGGGGCTGTCGCGCGTTTTCGGTCCGCCGTTCTCGGTGCCTGCGCCGGCTCGAGCCTTTTCGTCGTTGCGGCGAGCGCTGAATTCTTCCGGCGATTGGCAGATCACAAGAAAGACCGATCCCATCACCGGCTTACCAGCTTCGACCGCCCTTCTTCGCGGCAGCAAGACGATGAACTCCGCGCTTGCCGTCACTCCAGCGAGCTACCTCCAGCTTGGTTGCTTCAAGGGAAAGCCTTCGGTGGGGTTCGCCTTTGCCTTCGATGTCGGCTCCGCTAAAGATTCCGAATTTGGCTATCGCTTCGATGCGAAACCGGGGCGCCAGATCAGTCCACGCTTTTTGTCGACCCGCAAGATTATCGTGATCGAGGCGAAAGCCGATGTGGCGCGATTTACGGCGGAACTCACCGCGTCAAATGTCCTCTATGTACAAATCCGTCCGAGGGGCAGACAAGCGCGGCGTACCAGGTAAGTGGTGCGCAGGCAGCTGTCGATGCGGCATTCGCAGGCTGTCCTCTTTTGACCCATTAGCCACTGTGCGCGAGTGTGGGTCCATATCCGGCGCGGACGTTTCGCGCCGGGTCTGCCTTGTCAAGATCGCAATTTGTGTGTTGAACGAGCGGCTATGGGATCCCGCCTCGCATTCCTCGCGGCGCTCGGCTTCAGCCTCGGGCAGCTGCAGGCCTGCGCTAACCCGCAAGCAACGCAGGCGAGCCGCCAGGCGGTTGAAGCCGATGCCGAATCCAAAGACGACGCGACGTGCCGGGACAAAGGGCTCACCCCCGGGACCACGCCCTTCGACGAGTGCTGTCAGCGCTTGGCGCAGGCCCGCGCCGATGAGGCCGCGGCGCAGGAGCGCAGGCGGCTCGAATTCCAGAAGACGCTCGGCGCCGGCACCTCGGACTACACCGGACACTGAGGCTGTTCAGCCGTGCGGCCGTGCCGTCGCGTGCGGGTGGAACTTCCGTACCGCCATGATTCCGAGCCAGAGGAAGGCGAGGAGGAGAATGGTCTGAGCTGCGAGGAAGGGCGGTTCCGAGCCATTGGGCGCGAGCGGATGGAGGAAGGGCACCTTCTGGAAGGCCTGCACCACCAGCACGAACACATTGAGATAAAGCGCAAACACAGCGGCGGCGACGTAGACCCAGCGCCAGGGGCCGTTCGCATGAAACGCGTAGAGTGCCAAGAGCGCCGCTGCCAACATCGCGAGCGAGATGACGCCGAAGATCGCCGCCGGCGTGATGGTGGTGGCGGGGAACATGAAACCGGTGACGCTGGTCAGCACCGTGGTCGCGAGGAACAGTGCCGTCCAGCCCGGCATTCTCTCCCCGTGCAGCATGCCATAAAGCACGATGAACCCGGTGCCGATGCCGATCAGGCTGATCGCGACGTGCAGCAGGGTAAAGGTGGCAATCGACAAACCCAGGATCATGGGGACCTCCGTTTCGCGCCTGCTCGCACAAGCCAGCGATCCTTTCTGCTCAGCCCTTCACCGTCAATGCTTCTATGGGTCACGGGCGCCCGAACGTTTCACCGGGAAGCGGGAGCGGAAGTCTTCCGTCGTATTCGCTTTCGGATAGGGCGTCGCGGGTAGGGTTACACCGAGAAAGGCGCAGAGCGGCTCCCAGCCTTCGCCCGTCTGATAGACGAGAAGGCGATCGGGCTGGACGCTGCGCCGAACGTCGTCGTTATGCTCCTTGAACACCGCAATCGCGTGGTGCTTATCGAGCGAGCCGCCGAAGGTCTTCTCGACCACGATGGCATTGACCATCTCCATGTGGCCGCGGCGGGTGGCATCGACCGCGTCGGGGTCGGCACGCAACGATTCAAATTCCAGCATACGCGCAAAGATCGTGGCGGCGGCGCTTGCGTACCAGTCTTCCGGATCGCGCACCGTGAGAATGATCTTCGCTTGCGGGTTCGCCGCCGCGAGCTCATTCCAGAAATAGGTGCTCGGCCAGTCGACGGTCGAGGCGTAGCCGTTCAGGACCGTGCGCCAGTCACTCGTCGCACCACGCGCGAGCGCGAGCCACATGGCGTCGTGCTCGGGATGGGCGATCGTCTCGGTCATGTGGTAGCAGGGGCCTAGCCCAAGCTCTTCGAGCGCGAGCTTGAGCGACAGCGTGCCGGTGCGCCCGAAGCCTGCGCCGATTATCTTGAGGGACATGCCTGGCAGGCTAAAGCGCGCCGAGCTGGCGAAACAGATTGTACCGGTCGTATTCGACCCAGTCCTCGGCGAGCTTCTGGTCCTCGAAGCGGCCGACGATGATGACGGTCCAGGTGGCTTTGCGACCGGTCGCCGGAATTCCCTCCCAGGCCTTGCTTTGGGTGGCGCGCCACGTCCCGCGCCACACGCCCTTGTCGCCGGAGAAGAAGAGGTCGTTCAAGGTATAGGCCGCGTCGGGAAACGCCTCGAAGAAGCCGCCCATTGCGTCTCTCCAGGCGGGGATCCCGTGCAGGCTGCGGTCGCCCAGCCAATGCGAGACGAGGTCGTCCCTCATGTATTTATCGAGCGATTGCAGATTGTGGCCGTTGAACACGTCCTCAAGATATGCGCGAACCATCGCATCGCGTCGATCGACGGGCATCACAAAGCCTCCTTTATGAGTAAACGGCGAAGAATGACGCAACTTTGCGGCAAATGTCATGAGTCATTTCTGCGGATAATTCGCCACGCAATAACCTCTGCGCTTTGCCTCAGGTAGGATGGTGCAAGCCAGATGAGGCAACATCGACGGGAGCGACGAATGCAATCTTATGTCTTGTGGGCCCTGCTCGGCATGGTCGGCTATTCCCTCGCCACGTTGTTCGTGAAGCTTGCGGGGCGGAGCAGCGATGTCACCAGCTACATGGTGCTCGCGGTCTCCACTACCATGGTGCCGATCTTTTCGCTCGCCATGGTCGCCATTCGCGGCGAGCTCAAGCCGCTGATCTTCGACCTGGAAAAGGGAACTCTTGGCTGGGCCATTAGCGCCGGCATCGCGCTCACCGTGGCGGTGAGCTCGCTGTTCCATGCGCTGTCGCTCGGGCCCGCCAATGTGGTGGTGCCGATCTATGGCATGTTCATCGTCGGCGGCTCGCTGCTCGGCGTGATGTTTCTGGGCGAGCCGATGACCTGGAACAAGATCGTGGGGCTCGCCGCCGCCGTGCTCGGCGTGGTTCTGATCTCGATGTAGCGGAGTTGGCGATTTGCGGCGGCGTCAGGCCACGCCTTGCAGCGCTGCCTTGATCGCGGTTTTGAACTTGCCGGCGACACGGCCAAAGCCCGGATCGCGCGGGTGGATCTCGTCGAACCATTTGGCCTTGTTGCCGACGGTGTTGCGGCAGTCGACATGGATGACGTTGCCCAGATACTTGGCGTCGTCGGCGACCTGCTGCAGTCGTTCGTTGAACAGATCGACCATGACCTTGATGATGGCGGAGCGCAGCGGCTCCTGAATTTCCCGTTCTTGCATGGTCGGCCAAAGATAGATGCCGTCGAAGCGAGGCAGCATCCAGTCGTAGCCATGGCAAAAGATCTTCAGATCCGGAAGTTGCGTGGTGAGCACGTCGAAAAAATCACGGTAGTCTCCGATGACCTCCTCAAGATATTCGTCGAGCCTGTGCATGATGATGTAGTCATGCGCCGTCTTGTAGAGAGGTCCGCCGGCGGGATCGCTCCGGTATGGCCGGAGCATGAGCTTGAGCCGTCCCCCATCCAAGAGATCGTTGCCGCCTCCGCTGAGAAGGAATCCATGCGATTTTTCGCGCTTCAACGCGTCGACGATATCCAGAATCCCCCGCTTCATATTCGCGAGCGTGTCGCCCGCCGCGGCAAAGTCGAGAATCGCGTAGTCGTCGCTGAGCCAATCAATGATGTCGCGCAACACCAGCGGATATTGGAACCACGAATCCCCCTCTGAAACGAAGCGCAGCCCCTTCCACCCGGCGGCGATCTTTCGCCGATAGATCTCTTGCCGCCGGCTGGTGAAGGCGTCGCTCACGGAGCCGCCGGTCGGCGGCGCGACAGCTTCCGGTGCGGCGGCTGTTCTGATCTTCGCCGTGTCGACGACCACGGAAGGCGTGAACGGTCTCGAGCGGGACGGCTCGATGGTTACCTTGTTGCGGAGCTTGGCAATGGGGACATCAGGATCGGCGATCTGTTCGATGACCGATGCGTGACTGGTTGCCATGACTGCCTCCCAGAGTGGCGCGGAGCAGGGCATCGTTGCAGTGCTGACTGGACAACCTTAACGTGTTCCGAGGCGAAGGGGACCATCGATTTTGGCGAGCGCAATGAAATTGAGGTGTGCGATTTCCATTTCGGGCTCGCTGGTGCGCAACAGGAGGGGCCGAGCTTCGGGGAGGCGATGGAGCCGCTCGATCAAGCCGGAGCGGTCGAGGCCTTCGAAGACTGGAACATGGCAGTCGCCGCCTCGGTTATGCGCTATAGTCCCAGCACTTCCAAAAGGCGGTGATTTCAATGGCTAAGATCGTCTATCAGATCGTGGAGCATGACGGCGGTTGGGCCTACAAGGTCGACGGCGTGTTCTCCGAACCCTTTCCCAGTCACGAGGCTGCGGTCGCGGCGGCCAAGCAGGCCGCGGCCGAGCAGGAGCTGCCCGGCGCCACCGAAACTATCGAATATGAGGATGACAAGGGCGTCTGGCACGTGGAGCTCGATCCGGGCGACGACCGGCCCGACACCGAAGTCGAGGACGAGGAGGAATAGGGAAGAACGCACGCTGCGACCGTCTCCGCGCTTTTGCGCTACCGGCGGTTCATGGTGCTTTTTTGGGCGTTCTGCTATGCTTTTAAATGATGTCTACGCAAGCGCCTATGACCATGAAACGAAAGGCACTTCGGTCCTTTCTCGACCGAATTCAACGCCTCGGGGTCTTGTCCCTGGTGATGGTCTGGATTGCCGTTTTGCGGGCTCTTCCACAGGATTTCCCCAAGAACTTTCCGTAAAGAGCAGCGCGCTCTTTTGCCGCGCGGCGCTGATCGCGCCGGCCGCGCTTGCGCTCGCCCTTCTTTTTTCGCTTCCCGCGCGCGCGGACGACGTGGAGAAGGGCATCGAAGCCGCAGCCGCGGTCGCCGCCGGGCCGAAGCCTTTCGTCGATACGGTGTGTCCGCTGATGCGGGATGAGGCGGACGCCATGGGACTGCCGCCGATGTTCTTCGTGCGGCTGATCTGGAAGGAGAGCCGTTTCAATCCGAGCGCGGTGAGCCCCAAAGGTGCGCAAGGCATCGCCCAGTTCATGCCTGGCACGGCGGCGGATCGCGGGCTCGACGATCCTTTCGAGCCGAAAGAGGCCATCGTCCATTCAGCGAGCCTGCTTGCCGATCTCAGAAATGAGTTCGGCAATGTGGGGCTGGCCGCGGCTGCCTATAACGCCGGCGCCGAGCGGGTGCACGCCTGGCTCGACGGCAGGTCGAGCTTGCCGGCCGAGACCATCGGCTATGTGTATTTCGTTACCGGCCGCGACGCCGAGGAGTGGAAGCTGCCTGAGACGACGCTTCCTGACTCGATCAAGTCACCGACCGAGGACGTGGTGGAATCGTGCCGCAAGCTTGCGCCTCTCGTGGTGCGCGCGGTCTACGAGACCGAGCCCCTGACTGCGAGCGGGGCATGGCGGCCTTGGGGCGTCCAGGTATCGACGTCTTTCTCGAAGGCGGGAGCGCTTGCGATGTTCTCCCGGTTGAAGGCGCGCTACGCCTCAGTGCTGTCGAAGCGCGATCCGTTCGTGCTGCCTGAGCGCAATCTCAGCCGCGGGCGCCACAACCTCTATATGGTGCAGATCGGCGCCGATAGCCGCGACGACGCCGGCAAGCTGTGCTCAGAGCTGCGCTCGCGCGGTGGCGCCTGCATCGTCCAGAAGAACTAAAGGCGCGAAGCGCTCAGTATTTTACGTTCAGCGTCACCATGTACTGGTTCAGTTTTTCGAGCGTGTCGCGGTCGGTTCCATTCTGATATTGGACCGAGATCGATGTCTTGCCACTCTCGGTGAAATTGTAGCCGAGGTTGGTGGTGAACAGATGGATGGTCTGGTTCGCGTTCCGGCTCGAGTTGGTGTTGTCGAAATAGGCATAGGACGTGACCCACAGCAGACGATCCCAGCCAAGCAGACCGTTAAACAGACTGGCGCGGAGCGTCGCAGTGCCTCCGAGCCACAGATAATCAGTGTCGGCGGTGAAGTCCGTGAGACCCGGGTTGTTGACCCGTCAAGCCATCGGCCTCAGCCTTCAGCTGATAGAAGAAGTCGAACGCGCGGGAGAACGGCCGATAGCTGCCGCCGAGCCGCCAATCGAGCTGGTACGGCTGCCACGAGGCCGAAAAGCCGTAGGCTTGAGCCTCGCCGCGAAAATCAGTTTGGTAGTACGGCGTCGCGGTCAGTGCCTGAAGATCAAAGATCGGGCCGTTGGCGATTTCGATCTGGGCATCCAGCCCGGGCTTCAGCGCGCTTTTCTCATCGGTCTTGTCCGCGGTCAGCGTACCGTCGCCGAGAACCGAAGCCGCGAAGGCGTACCCGGAGACATAAGGCCTCCCGATTGGAGGCTCGCCAACAGGTGAGCATGGGTTCCTGGCGAAGACCCAAGCGGCGAGGGCGTGGATCTCCGCAGTCTCGGTGTCGTTCTCCCGATCGCCGGTGTAGCTGATGGCGGCGCCTTCGGCGGCGCTCGCATCGATGCTCTGATTGTAGATGGAGATGTCGAGCTTATCGCGGCGGAGATAGAAGCCCTCCTGCCGGGCGCAGGCGTCGACTGTCGCGGCCGCTGCGCTGTCGAGCACCGATGCGCTCACGATAAAACTAGCGGCAATCATCGTGGCCCAAGCCACGCGGCGTGATCTAGACATGGTGCCCCCCTTACAAAATGACTTGATATCCGTGCCGCCTGAATCCGTCGGCGATGACGTCGACGACATCCTGAACGGTCTCGACGTTGGCGAGGTCGCCCGGCTTCAAGTTGAGCCCGAAGCTCTTGAATGCCCGGTTCAGCACGGCGAAGAAGGCGCGCACCGCGGCCGGACCTCCCTTGATGTAATTTCCGATCGGCGCATCCAACACCACGGGGCGCATGCCCTTCGGATCGAGCAGTTGCCGAAGGATCGACAGGATCACGTGTTTGCTAATGACGCGTGTTTGCGCGCTCGCTGCGCGCAATGCGGCCTTTGCGCGTGCCGGTGCTTTCTTTGTGCGCGCAGGCGCCTTTCCGGCGCCCGCTTTTGCTTTGGCTCTGGTTGCCATAGGTTCCCCCTTTCCCCAAAAGGTTGTAGACTATGTTAGAAACAACCTGTGGTAAAGGGAGGGAGATTTCGCGCTCTGGCTTTTCGGCAACAGAAGGCCGGCCTGGCGGTCGGCGCCGAAAGCGGATTTGGGCCGGAATGTCCCAGTGGCAACGGTCTTGCGCTGCCCTATGGTCTTGCGCCAAACGGTATGGAGAAGCTCGCTAGGGCCTCTCTCGCTCGCCCCGCAGGAGTCCGGTCATGCTCACCGTCTACGAGGCCCGGTCGGGTGGGCTCGAACCGCACAAGAATCCGCGGCGGATCACCGAACAGGCGATCTGGATCGACCTCCTCAATCCCAAGCCACAGGAAGAGACCAAGGTGGAGCGCGCGCTCAAGCTCGACGTGCCGACGCGCGAAGAGCAGCGGGAGATCGAAGCCTCAAGCCGCCTCTATCAGGAGAACGGCGCTCACTTCATGACCGCGACGGTGCTCTATCAGACCGAGACCGCTGAGCCTGCGACCACGCCGATCACCTTCATCCTTGCCGGCAATCGGCTGATCACGCTCCGTTACGTCGAGCCGCGCGCCTTCTCGCTGTTCGCGGCGCGCTGCAGCAGGCCCGATCCAAGTCTCACCAACGGCACGGCGGTGCTGATCGGTTTGATCGAGACCATCGTCGATCGCATGGCGGACTTCATCGAGCGCATTCAGGGGGAGGTCGAAAAGCTGTCGCATTCGATCTTCGAGATGAGGGGAGGGACGGCCACGCGGCAACGCCGCTTCGACGTGTTGTTGAAGTCGATCGGGCGCGAGGGCGAACTCACCTCGCGCGCACGCGAGAGCAGCCACTCGCTCGGACGCCTGCTTACCTTCCTGGTCCAGGCGACCAATGAGCGAAAGGAGGACAAATTGCTCAAGGCGCGCATAAGAACCGCGGCGCGCGATGTGACCTCGCTTGCGGATCACGTGAGCTATCTGTCGAACAAGATCGTGTTCCTGCTCGATGCCACGCTCGGCATGATCAATATCGAGCAGAACAACATCATCAAGATTTTCTCCATCGCCGCGGTGGTGTTTCTTCCGCCGACTCTGGTCGCCTCGGCCTACGGCATGAATTTCGAATTCATGCCCGAGCTGAAATGGGAGTTCGGCTACCCGCTCGCCATCTTGCTCATGGTGGTGTCGGCTGTGGTGCCCTATCTCTTTTTCAAGTGGAGGGGATGGTTGTAGTTAATGTGGCCGCGTGACGAACCGTCTCGTTTCCGACGCGTTCATGTTATAGGAAAGCCAAGACGGCGGGGCTGAACGAATATGCGTAGGAGAACAGTAGAATGACCACTCGATCCGCGACTCTCGCCGCAACCGTTGCCCTGCTTGGCCTTGCTGCCGTGATGCCGCAGCAGGCGTCGGCGCTCCCCGCTGCAGGTATCGACGCGCAAGTCCGGCCTGCGGTCGTTCAGCAAGTTGGCCACAAATATTACCGCCGCTACGACCCCGACACCGGCACCTATGTCCGGGCCCCATTCACCGAGGTCGACACGCACCGCGGCACCTGGGTGGCCGCTCCCTTCGCGCGCGTCTATTCGGGACGGCGTGGCACTTGGGTGCGCGCACCCTTCGTGAATCTCTGGGTTCCGCGCTAGACGTACTCACCCGGCAACTGCAAACCAGACGAGCGCCACGCTTGCGCAGATCGCAAGCGTGGTTGCAATGCCGAGCTTCAGCCTAAGCAGGAGAAGCGCTGCAAGGCAGGCAAGCAGCACGGCTTTGACGTCGAGCGTCGAGAGATCGGGGAGCCAAAGTCGCAACGGTCCTCGCCTTAGCGGCTCGACTGTCGCGAAGAAGACGTGCAGCGCGAACCACAGGCTGAGATTGAGGATGACGCCGACGACCGCGGCGGTGACGGCGCTGAGCGCGCTCGCAAGCCTTGGATTGGTGCCGAGGCGCTCGACATAAGGAGCGCCGACGAAGATCCACAGGAAGCAAGGCGCGAAGGTCGCCCAAAGCGTGATCGCAGCTGCGAGCAGACCGAAGGCGAGCCTGGGCTCGCCGCCGAAGCGATATCCGGCGAGGAAGCCGACGAACTCGGTGACGAGGATGAGCGGGCCTGGCGTCGTCTCGGCGAGGCCCAAGCCGTCAAGCATCTCTTTCGCATTCAGCCAACCATAGGTCTCGACCGCCTGCTGCGCCATGTAGGCGAGC
This sequence comes from uncultured Alphaproteobacteria bacterium, assembly GCA_963757555.1. Lineage (GTDB taxonomy): Bacteria > Pseudomonadota > Alphaproteobacteria > Rhizobiales > Methyloligellaceae > Methyloceanibacter. Next base: position 37,028 of record CAVWRU010000009.1, on the reverse strand, counting down.
ACCGAATAGGCTCCGCCGAAGGTGACGATGGCGAGCTTGGAGAAAAACACGGCAATGCTGGTGAAGACGTGATCGCGCCCGAAGACGATAGCGACCGCGGCAAGGGGCACGATCCAGATCGCCAACCACAAGCACGCTGTGCCCAACGTTCGGCTCAGCCTCACGCCTGGCTCCTCAAGCGCGAGCGGCGGGGATGTATCCCGCGTGCTCTTCAGGACATAGCCGAACAGGGCGGCGGCCGCGATCACCAAGGGAAACGGCGCGGCGAAAAAGAAGATGCCGATGAACGCCGCCGCGGCGACGGCCCAGTGCCACGGCTCGCGTAGCGCGCGCCGCGCGACCTTGAAAAGCGCCTCGATGACGATGACGAGCACCGCTGCCTTGACGCCGACAAATGCCGCCTCGACGAGCGGCACATGGCCGAAGAGCGCATAGGCGATACTGAGCGCGAGCACGACGAGGGCGCCGGGAAGCACGAAGAGAAGGCCTGCGGCAAGTCCGCCCAAAGTTCCATGTAGCAGCCAGCCGACATAGGTCGCAAGCTGCATGGCTTCGGGACCGGGCAGAAGCATGCAGAAATTGAGCGCGCGAAGGAAACGGCCCTCGCTGACCCAGCGAAGCTCGTCCACCAGCACGCGATGCATCAGCGCGATCTGACCGGCGGGGCCGCCGAAGGACAACACCCCGATCTTCGCCCAGACCGTGAGCGCGTCCTTGAGGGTGGGGGCGTTTCGGCGCTCCGGCACGGGGTTTCATTCCGTCGAAAGCAGGGATCCGGAAACAAGAGCTGAGCAGCTTTACCTGATTAGGTCCCGTGCCGGAATGATGCCGATTTGCTGCCCACGCTCAAACTAGGTGTTGCCTGAAGGGCGTGGTAACGAGGACGGCAAACCTTGCGGTCACTGCGGTCGTGCTTGCCGCGCTCGGCCTCAGCGAGACCGAGGTCAAGCGGCTGACCGAGACGTTCAACCGGCTCGACGAGAACCGGCTCTACAAGGACTATCAGTATTATACGGACGTCGAGAAGGTGCGCGCCAAGGCGCTGTCGCAGGCCAAGGAGCTCGAGGAGCTGTTCATGCGCGACGTTGAGGAGCTGCCCGACGGGGACGGACCGCTGATCAGCGCCGAGCGGCGAGATGGTCGGCGATCAGCCAATTCACCTCGGAAGGATGGGTGAACGGGCTCATATGGCCCGCACCGTTCAGCACGGCCAGCTTTGCGTTGGGCAAGGTCGCGCCAAGCATGTCGACAACGGCGCGGGCAGGAGCGCGAGTCTTGGCGCCGGCGATCAACAAGGTCGGCACCGCGACACTCGCATAGTCGCTCAAGCGGGGAGCCGCTTCGATGATGATCATGAATTCGAGGGCGACTTTGCGGATGGTGGCGGTGATCGCCGCCTTGAATTTTTCCGGCGAGAGCCACCAACGCATGCGGCCGAGCCAGTAGCGCATGAAGGCCGCCGCGGCATCGCGATCGTTGCCGTTCGACACGGCCGAAAGAACGCTGACGCCGAGCTTCTCGATTTCGGCCCATTCGGGATGGTGCTCGGCGCGGAGCAAATTGAAGGCGACCGGCTCGACCAGAAGTCGAACTCTGCACTTTGGGTCCAAGCTTGCGAGCGGCTTCGAGTGCCAAGGCCGCGCCATAAGAATGGCCCACGAGGTGCACCGGCTTCTCTGTGGTCTTGGCGAGCTCGAGCAGCACGGCAAGATCGGCCTGGCCGGTGAATACCTTGTCCTCCGGCCACGCGCCCGACTGGCCATAGCCGATGAAGTCAGGCGCGAGCACGTGCCAATCGGCGCTGAGCTCCTTGATGAGCGTCAGCCATTCCTTGTGCGAGGCGGAGCTGCAATGGGCGATGATGACGAGAGGACCTTCGCCCTGGTCGAGATAGGCGATCTCGACGCCGTCGACAGTCATCTGCTTGAGGGACATCGGCTGTTTTAGGTAGAAACCATCCCGCTGTCATTGCCCGGCTTGACCGGGAAATCCAGTATCCCATGCACTCATTTGATGACTGAGATCATTGGTTACTGGATTTCCGCTTGCGCGGGAATGACACCGAGGAACTTGGAAGAGGTAGGTAGAAAAAGCGGAATTGCCGTCAGCTTGCGGCGGCGGCTTCAGGCGTCTCTGCGGCAGCGGCGGCCTTCTGCACCGCCTTCTGCACCTTCTCGAAGGCGCGCACCTCGATCTGGCGAATGCGCTCGCGGCTGACGCCGAACTCCGCGGAAAGCTCCTCGAGCGTCAAGGGATCCTCGGCCAGACGGCGGGCTTCGAAGACGCGGCGCTCACGATCATTCAGGCCCTTCAGCGCATTGTTGAGCATGCCGCGGCGGCGCTCGGCCTCCTCGGACTCGGCGAGCGCGGTCTCCTGGTCCATGGTGTCGTCGACCAGCCAATCCTGCCACTCGCCGCTTTCGGAATCGTTGCGCACCGGCGCGTTCAGGGAGAGTCGCCGGCGAGCCTCCGGTTCATGGAGATCACGTCCTCCTCGGTGACGCCGAGCTGGGTGGCGATGAGCTTCACCTGATCGGGACGCAGATCGCCTTCGTCGAGCGCCTTGATCTGCCCCTTGATCTTGCGCAGGTTGAAGAACAGCTTCTTCTGCGCCGCGGTGGTGCCCATCTTCACCAGGCTCCACGAGCGCAGGATGTATTCCTGGATCGCCGCCCTGATCCACCACATGGCATAGGTGGCGAGCCGGAAGCCCTTGTCGGGATCGAAGCGCTTGACCGCCTGCATCAGCCCGACATTGCCTTCCGAGACCACCTCGCCGATGGGCAGACCATAGCCGCGATAGCCCATGGCGATGCTGGCAACGAGTCGCAGGTGGGAGGTGACGAGCTGGTGGGCGGCATCGGGGTCGCCATGCTCGCGCCAGCTCTTGGCGAGCATGTATTCCTGCTGCGGCTCCAGCATGGGAAATTGCCGGATTTCCTCAAGGTAACGCGTCAGTCCGCCATGCGCACCGACACTCGGTAGACTCTGCGAGGCCATGAGAGCAGCTCTCCCGCGGCCCAACGCCGGCCGCATCTTTTCACCTAAATGCCCCCCCGGCGCCCCTCTATAGAACGTTTGCCTCAAGGATTAAAGACCGGGGAACCTTCACAAGTCCTTGAGCGCTTCGACCATCATCGCAAAATCATCGGGCAGTGGACTATTAAATTCCAGTAAGGTGCCGGTCACCGGATGCACGAGAGTTAGTGCCGCGGCGTGCAGCGCCTGGCGCTTGAAGCTTGCAAGTTTGTCCTGCGCGGCTTGCGGAAGCTTGCGAAGCTTGGATTTGAAGCCGGTTCCGTAGACCGGATCGCCGATCAAGGGCATCCCGATCGAGGCAAGATGCACCCGCACCTGATGGGTGCGCCCGGTCTCGAGCCGGCATTCGAGCAGCGAGGCGATGGGCGCATCCCCGCGTCCGAAGGTTGCGAGCAGCCGATAGTGGGTCACCGCTTGGCGTCCGCCTTTGGTTACGGGCACGACCGCCATCTTGGTGCGGCTCGTCTTGTGTCGCCCGACCGGCGCATCGATCATGCCGTGAGGGCGTGGCGGCGCGCCCCACACAAGGGCAAGATAGCCGCGCTCGAGCGCCCCCTCGCGGCCATGATCGGCGAATTGAGCGGAGAGCGCGCGGTGGGCCTGGTCGGTCTTGGCCGCGACGAGGAGGCCGCTCGTGTCCTTGTCGAGGCGATGCACGATACCGGGACGGGCGACACCGCCGATGCCTGAAAGGCTCTTTCCGCAATGGGCGATCAGCGCGTTGACGAGGGTGCGATCGAGATTGCCGGCGCCGGGATGGACGACGAGACCGGCCGGCTTGTCGATGACGATGATGGCGTCGTCCTCATAGACGACGTTGAGCGGAATTGCCTGGCCCGCGGGCTTCGCGCTCACCGCCGGCGGTACGTCAATGTTGAAGCGGTCGCCAGGTTTGACCGGGTATTTCACGTCTTCTATGGTCTTGGCCCCGAGCGACACCTGACCTTGCCTGATCAGGGCTTGCAGGCGGGTGCGGCTAAATCCGGGCAAGCGATCGCTCAGGAAGCGGTCGAGCCTCTGGCCGGAGTGGCTCTCATCGGCTTCTGCCGTCAGGCGCTCGGTCGAAACAGGCATGAGGTTCAAGAATGTCCGTGGCCAGCGAGCCCGAGATCACGTTGACGGGAGGTGTCTCGGCGGGAACCGTCTCGGCGGGAACCGTCTTGCCAGGGACGGTTTTCACCCCGCGTCAGGTGCGTATCCTCAAGATCGCAGTCATCGTGATGGGCGTTCTGCTCGTCGGGGGCTTCGCTTTCGTGCTCGCCGCCATTGTCTATCAGGCCTCGCACCCGGCACAAGATGGGAGCCTTGCCGGCGGGCAAGCCCTGCCTGGGCAGGAAGGCCTGAACATCGATCTGCCGGTGCCTGCGGGCGCCGCGGTGACCGCGATGTCGCTCGACGGCAACCGGCTTGCGGTGCATCTGAATAGCGCCGCCGGCCCGGAGATCGTCATCATCGATCTTGCCAGCGGCAGGGTGGTCGCCCATGTGAGGCTCAGGCCTCGATAAGCCTTGATCCGCTTCATCCGCCCAAGCTATAGCTTTGCGCTCGCTTGGCCCGACCGGTTCGCCCCGTTCGTCTAGTGGCCCAGGACGCTGGCCTCTCACGCCGGAAACAGGGGTTCGAAACCCCTACGGGGCGCCACATGGTGGAACTTGTTTCCCCAACCTTTCTTTCACTAGCGGATTAAGTCGCACCAGCGGACTGACTTCGACCGATGAGCCGACCTGCGTGTGCTCTCGGCTTCGGTGGGGCCCGGCTCGGGCTTGGATTGGCGCAAGGCAAAAGCAATCGCGGCAAGACGCCTCTAGCAATTGCCACGGTCGTGTCGAACATATCGGCTACAATCGAGGAATAGGCTGAATTCAAGCAGTGCGAATTCGAATGAGTGAGGTGACGATGTCGAAACTCAATGCAGCCAAATCCGGGACCTTCAAGGTCGGCGGCGAAATCGAGATCCACCGTCTCGGTTTCGGCGCCATGCGGCTGACCGGCACCGGGATTTGGGGCGAGCCCGCCGATCGTGCCGAGGCCATCCGCGCGCTCAAGCGGGTTCCCGTGCTGGGGATCAACTTCATTGACACCGCCGATTCCTACGGGCCTGACGTCTCGGAACGACTTCATCCGCGAGGCGTTGCACCCCTATCGGGACATGCTGATCGCCACCAAGGGCGGCTTCGCGCGCACTGGTCCGGGCGAGTGGGTGCCTCTCGGGCGCCCGGAATATTTGATCCAGCAGGCCCATAAAAGCTGCTGGCAGCTCGGCGTCGAGCAGATCGGTCTTTGGCAGCTTCACCGCATCGATCCGAAGGTTCCGCGCGATGAGCAGTTCGGCGCGGTAAAGCTGCTCCTGGACGAGGGCGTCATCCGCCACGCGGGTCTGAGCGAGGTCAGCGTCGCCGAGATCGAAGCCGCCTCCAAGGTGTTCAAGGTCGCCACCGTGCAGAATCGCTACAACCTCGTCGACCGCAAGAGCGAGGACGTCCTCGACCACTGCGCGAAACAAGGCATCGGGTTCATACCGTGGTTCCCTTTGGCCGCAGGAGATCTCGCCAAGCCGGGCTCGCTCCTGGACAGCATTGCCAAACGCCACAAGGCCGCGCCAAGCCAGATTGCGCTTGCCTGGATCTTGAAGCGCAGTCCCGTCATGCTGCCCATTCCGGGCACCTCGAAGGTTTCGCATCTCGAAGAGAACGTCGCGGCGGTCAACATCGATCTGTCGGAACAGGAATTCGCGGCGCTCGATCGGGAAGGCAAGTCGCTCCGGGCAGCTTGAGCATCGTTGCTCGCTCACATAATCCTGGGTAACGCGCCCGTTAGTGCTGTCGATTTAGGCAATCCCGGCAGAAATTGGTGCCACACGTGCCAGATGTCTGACCGCTGTTGCCGCGCCGCTTCAGCTGCCCAGCTTCCTTAAAGCTGCGGCCAAATTGCGCTTGCATACCACTATTTTGCAGTGCAGCATTAGAGTCGTGATGGTCGAGTCGCGCTCGATTGGGCTCCGCCGCTTCTGGACAGGCTTTCGAAATGGCGAAAAAGGTGCAAGTTTATAGTTGGTTACGCTCTCAAATTAGAATTGAAGCGCTGGATCAAGTTCGATCGTGAGCATGTGCAACCAAGCGGCGTCTGTTGCGTTGCAACATAACAAGGCGGCCCAGGTAGAAATCCGATAGGCCGTTGCAAAAGGGAGAAATGCTGGTTCCGTAGGGGACGCGGGGAGGGCATCGAAGGACTCCATTAGAGGATATTCCCGATGCCAACCAAATTCCTCCTAGCCGTGATGGGGGCCTTGCTCCTCCCTCTCGCTGCTGTGGCGCAATCTCCGATACCGCCGCATTTCGTACCGATGCCGGCCGCCATCGTCCTCATTGTCTGCAAGACCGTCGCTACCAGAGTTTCTGACCCCAATGCCGCCTTTACCGGCTGGGAGGACCGAGAATGGGCGACCGAGCACGCCATGATGGTCTGCCGGCGTGAAGAGGTTCAGATGTTCGACCGCGCCGAGGCTGACGGCGCGCAGCCACAACCCTTCAACCTGCAGCGCTGCCAGCGCTCGGCGATGACGCTCGGCCCGCAATGGGATGCTGACCATCGCTCGTCGTCCTATCAATTCTGGCGCGTGGCCTGCCCGGTTCCCATCGTGCGCAAGAACCAAGACGGCAGCGAAGACATCATAGCCTGGAAGCTTCCTGACTGCGGCCACCGCGACACCGTGGTGTGCGAGGTCGACACTGCGATCTAGCGGCTTCGAAACGCCGTCGGAAGGGCGCCGCCCCGCGTATCTGCCACGTGCGCGGGCTTGGCGCCCTTCGCCACGTCGGACGGCGCTCCACACGGCGAGTGCCAAGCCTCCGATAGATGTTGCCAGCGGCCCCGGCGGGGGCGCAATATTCGCCTCCGAGGGTGAGTCCGAGCCTTGGCGTCTCGGCAAAGAACGCCCGTTTCGGCATCGCATCGCTGCTCGAATGGAGGCGGCTCCTGGTCTAGGCTCCCTCGGCGGGAGGATGTCAGCATGCCCGTCATGCCCGTCTGGCTCAAGATTGCAGCCGGCGCCATTCTTGGCGTCTCACTGATCGGGCTCGCCGGATTGCAGGGCGCTTCCAAGAAGCTCGGCCCTCTCGTGCAGTCGCACGGCACGACCTACTACAACAATGACGGCCTGATCTCGCCGCCGGTGATCTGCAAGCCGCTCAGCACGATCCAGACCGCGATCAAGCAGGTGCATGCCAAATACGATTACCTCGCCGGCAACGATCTCAAAGTCTTCGAGGACCGCGCGCGCGATCTCAAGGGCCTCCCGCCTCTCGATGCCGATGAGCTTTACGTCATCACCGAGGATGACCAGCTGCGCGACGGAGAAATGGTGCTGTTCATCGGGCTCAAGGCGAAATGCGTGAGCACGGTATTCGGCTTTCCGGCCAAGCTTTACCACGAGATCCTCGGCAAGACCGAGAACAGCTGAGGATTGAGCGCGCCTTGCGGCCACGGCCTAAGGTAGGATGGCCGGTGGACCACGCTCGCCCTACCGGTTTGACCGCCTTGGACCATCCATCCTTGCCGCAAGGCCAGCTCGTTTACGCCATCGGCGATATTCACGGGAGGGCGGACCTGCTTGCTTTGCTGCTGGCAACGATCACGTCCAATGCGGCGAGGAGCAAAGATGCGGAGCGTCGGACCCTGGTTTTCCTCGGCGACTACGTCGACAGGGGTCCGGAGAGCAAGCGCGTGGTCGATCTGTTGCTCACCGAGCTGCCATGGGGATTCGACGCGCATTTCCTCAAGGGCAATCATGAGGCGATCATGCTCGATTTCCTCGAGGACCCGTCTTATCTCGCCCACTGGCTCGCCAACGGGGCCGATGCCACCTTCCGTTCCTATGGCATGGATGTGACCGCGCTGATCGCCAAGGGCGCGTCGCCTGAAAGTTGGCGCCGAGCCTTCCTTGCCTCTCTTCCCGCAAGCCATCGCGAGTTCTTCGATACCCTCGAACTCGCGGTGTCGTTCGGCGACTATCTGTTCGTGCATGCCGGCATCCGGCCGGGGGTGCCCCTCGAAGCGCAGGACCCGATGGATCTCGTCTGGATCCGCGGTCCCTTCCTCAATTCGGAGGAGGACTTCGGCAAGATCGTGGTGCATGGACACACGCCGACGCCGGCGCCAGAGATCCGCGCCAACCGGATCGGGATCGATACCGGCGCCGTCTTCACCGACAGGCTGACGGCGCTGCGGCTCCAGAACGGATCACGGCAATTGCTGCAAGTCGACGGGTGAGACGCGGTTCAGGTGTCGGGCGAGTCAGCCGACATGTTCTTCAAGCGCTCGCTCAAGGTTCCGGTCCGGCGGGCTCGGCTTCCGCGGCGCTTCGCCTTGCGGGCGGAGAGAAGCTTGGCAATCGTTCCCGTCGCCTCGGGCTCGCCTCCGGCATCTTCTCTTCCGGTATCAACGTTTCCGGGAACGGCGACCAAAGGCTCGCGCTGGCGCGCGGCGGCGCCGAGCGGCTCTTGGGCCGGGCGCTCTTCGCGCGCATCTCCACCATTCCGGCTGACGACCGCCTTCTCCGGCCCGAAATGAGGCTCGCGTGGGCCGGGCACGAGAGACGCGGGCGGGGGAAGAGGCGCGAAGTCAGGGAGCGCAGTGCCTTGTGTCTTGGCCACAGCGAGCACTTGGCTTGCGAGCTTGCTGAGCTCATCGCGCAGCAGACCGTTTTCGTTGCCGCCGATTTGTCCGTCGGTGAGCTCCTGCTTGAGCTTGGACAGCTCGGCGCTGAGCCGTCGATTCTCCTGGCGAGCGTGGCGTCCGATTTCGCCGACCGGCGCGTGGAGACGGCCTCGCCCTCCAGCGCTCCGCGCAGCTGGTCGATGTCCCCCCGCTGGGAGTTGAGGGTCGAGCGCGCAAGCTTCAGCGCTTCTGCCTGGGCGCCAGCGGTGTTGCGAAGCTCGGCATTGGCGGCCTCAAGCTCAGCCATGGCTTCCTTTGCGGCTTTTAGCCGGCCTTCGAGCTCGGGCAGGCGTCGCCGGATGGTCTGCTCGAGCACGCGGTTGGCGTTGTCCTTTTCCTGCAGACGCCCCTTGGTGCCTTCGAGCTCGGTCTGGATCTCAGAGATCTCGACGCGGCGCTTGTTGGCTTCGACCAATTCGCGCGCAGCCTTGTCTTTCGCCTTTTCCAGCGCAACCTCGACCTGGCGCAGCTGGATGGCAAACTCGGCGCGCAACTGGTCCTTATCAGCCTGGATGTCGGCAGCGGACATGGGCAGCGTCGCCTCGATGCGCCGCTTGGTAAGGCGCACAGCGCGCTTCCAGAATGCTGGAGCGACCATCAGCGCAAGCAGGCTCGCAAGCAGAAAACCGAGCACGACATACAAGCCAATATCGATCATCCGAACCTGCGCTCCTCAGAGTCGCGCCACGGGGCGCGGGAAGTAGCGGGGTTTGACGCGCAGCCCCCCGGTTAAGACTTCCTTAGCGCCAATCTAGAACGGATTCCAGGTCGGCTCGCGGGTATATTTCAGATACCCAATATTGGCGCCAAGCCTCACCCCGACCCCGGACCGGATTGGGGCAAGAATAACGTGACCGCCGGCCAGGAATGTGACGCCGACACCGCCGACGAGATAGGCCGACCCGTCAACACCTCCGAAAGTGCTGTAAATCTCGCCCGGACTCTGGAGATCGTAGACGAGAACCATGGTTTTTGAGCCCTCGGCGCCAAGGTCGTAGCCGACCGACGGACCCTGCCAATAGACGTGATGCTCGCCGGCATCCTTGGTGTAGAGGGTTCCCTCGCCGTAGCGGACGCCGGCAATGATGGCGCCACCTGCTTCCTCGCCAAGAATATAGCCATTCGGCCGGCCGGCCCGATGGAAGGCGTATTCGATTGCCTCGGCAAGTCCCATGGACACGCTGCCGAAGAAGCGGTGGCCGGCGTCCTTGATCTCCTCCACGGCAAAGGTACCGCGGCTTTGGGCCCCAGGGGCCACATAGGCCCCATCGCCGGGCGGCGGCGGGAGCGCGGCTCCCGGCGCAGGTTCATAGGGGACGCCGGGGCCGCCCCCATCCGGGGCGGGAGGCGGCAGGTGCTCCTGCTGGGGCTGTGGCGTGATCACCATCGGTGCGTCATCGGCTTGGGCGATCTTGATCGTACCTCGAGGTGCCGCCTCTCCAGCCCAGACAGGGGCGGAAACAAACAGAATTGCGGCAAGCGTAGCCGAAGGCGTTCTAAACAGCATGGCAAATCCCCGTGGCTTTGAAGCCAGTCCAGGGGCCCAACGCTTGGGCCCGGCTCTCGTTCGGTATGATTTGCTTAAACTGTTACTAAACAGTGGCTGGCCGGGGTTCACGCCGGCGCGGCTTTTTGCCCCCAGGCGATGAAGCTCGGGTTGAGCAGCCCCTTGCTGGTCTTGCCGTAGCGGAGCGGCTTTCCCTCGGCATCGACCACGGTGCCGCCGGCGGCAGCCAAAACCGCATGTCCTGCCGCGGTGTCCCATTCCATCGTTGGCCCGAAACGCGGATAGACATCCGCCTTGCCCTGAGCGACCTCGAGAAATTTCAATGCCGACCCGGCGTCGGACCTGCCGATGATGTTGAGCTTGGCGAGAAACGCCTCGGTCGCGGGGTCCAAATGCGAGCGGCTCACCACGGCCACGAGACCTTCCGGGGAAGCCTCGCGCACATGCAAAGCCCGGCAGTCGAGCGTGGCGAGGTCCGCGCCGTTCTCGCTCGGCTCAAGCTTCGCTTCGACGGCTTTCCCCACTTCGAGGGTGAGCGCAAGAAGCGAGCGCGCCGGCGCATAGACAAGGCCGAAGCGCGGGACACCGTCCTCGACGAGCGCAATGTTGATGGTGAAGTCCGACCGCTTCTGGATGAACTCCTTGGTGCCGTCCAGCGGATCGACCAGGAAGAAGCGGGGCCCAAGCGGCGCCGAGCGATCGGTGGCAACCTCCTCCGACACCACCGGAATGTCTGGAGCAAGCCGATGCAGCGCTTCAAGCACGATCGCCTCGGATGCCTTGTCGGCTTGGGTGACCGGACTTTGGTCGGCCTTGAGCTCGACCTTAGTGCCCTCCCGATAGAACCGCCTGATGGCGGCGCCGGCGCGAGCCGCGGCGTCGGTCAGAACCGCTGCCAGCGCCCCGTCGAAATCGGTGGTGTGTCGTTCTTGAGTTGTCTCTGTTGGGGCTGACAAGGCAAGATACTCTCGTGGTGCATTGATTCGGTGTTGCGCACATCGATGCGGAACTCGCAGCGGACCGCGCCGCCTCGATCTAGCAGATTTTGTGATGGGGACCCCGCGTCATTTTTCGGCGAGGGGCCGACATTGTTTTGGGGGAAGACATGAGCGAGGAGGCCACGATCGGCGATCTGGAGCTTGCGGCCCTGGTCTCAAGCCGCATCTGCCATGATGTGATCAGTCCGGTGGGCGCCATTGCCAACGGCCTCGAAATGCTTGGCGAAGAGCAGGACGAGGCCATGCGCGAGCAGACCATGGATCTGATCCGCAAGAGCGCCCGCCAAGCCTCGGCCAAACTCCAGTTCGCGCGCCTTGCCTTCGGCGCCGCTGGTTCGGCCGGCGCCGAGATCGACTTGCGCGACGCTGAACGGGTGGCGCGCGACTTCGTGCAAGGCGGGAAGCACGCTCTCTCCTGGCAAGGACCGCCGGCGACGCTCCCCAAGAATAAGGTCAAACTCCTGCTGAACCTCATCACGCTTGGCGTCGCGGCGCTGCCCCGAGGCGGAACGGTCAGCGTCGAGATCAGAGGCGAGGCACCGGAGGTTGCGTTCATTGTGCTCGCGCAAGGGGAGCCGGCGCGCCTATCCGAGCAGGTCACGAGCCTGCTTGCCGGCGCGAACGGCATGGTGGTCGACGCCCATTCGATCCAGCCCTATTACGCAGGCCGCGTAGCCGCGGCGGCGGGCATGACAATCACGGTCGAAACCCGCGACAAAGAGGTCGAGCTGAGAGCGGCCTAGGCCTGGCGCGAGCGTCAGGATTGCGAAGCGGCGAGCAGCCTAAGCCGCTTCGAACTCGTCTTCCGGATTGCGCAGCACGTAACCGCGGCCCCAAACGGTCTCGATATAGTGCTTGCCGCCGGTCGCAGCCGCGAGCTTCTTGCGCAGCTTGCAGATGAAGACGTCGATGATCTTGAGCTCAGGCTCGTCCATGCCGCCATAGAGATGGTTCAAGAACATCTCCTTGGTAAGGGTCGTGCCCTTGCGCAAGGAAAGAAGCTCGAGCATCTGGTATTCCTTGCCGGTCAGGTGCACGCGCTGGCCGTTCACATCCACGGTCTTGGTGTCGAGATTGACCTTCAAGCCGCCGGTCTGGATCACCGACTGGGCGTGGCCCTTGGAGCGGCGGACGATGGCGTGGATGCGGGCGACCAGCTCGTCCTTGTGGAAGGGCTTGGTCATATAGTCGTCGGCGCCGAAGCCGAGGCCGCGGACCTTGTCCTCGATGCCGGCGAGGCCGGAAAGGATCAGGATCGGGGTCTGCACCTTGCTCACCCGCAAGGTCTTCAACACCTCGTAACCGCTCATATCCGGCAGGTTCAGATCGAGCAGGATAATGTCGTAATCATAGAGCTTACCGAGGTCGACGCCCTCTTCGCCAAGGTCAGTCGTGTAGACGTTAAAGCCCTCGGACTGAAGCATCAGCTCGATGCTTTGTGCCGTAGCGCTGTCGTCCTCGATGAGAAGCACCCGCATCTTTATTCCCCCGTCTTCCAGGCCGTTCCTACTCGTTCCCCCAAGCGGCACGCGCGCAAATTCACTCGACGCAAAATGGATGGTTAATTCGAATCAACAAATTAGTTGCCAATAGTTAACAAAAGCTAAGCTTCTGGCGAGTGCTATTGGCTCTTGCGCTTGGTTTTCGGCTTTCGTCAAATACCGATCACATGGTTTACCGCCCCTTAAGGCCTCTTGGCCAAGATCGGGCCTTGAGGGGTGGGGGCCGGCTCCGGGCGGCGAGCGCAGCACGGGATCGTTCACGGATATTGAAATCCTCCGTTCCAGGTCCGAAGATGTTGAGGGGTATCGAACCATGAAGTCACGGGACGCACTGAGCCGGTTGAAGCGCTTCGACGTTGAGGAGAAGCAGCGCAAGGTTGCCGAGATCGAGGCCATGATCGGCGACTTCAATCAGATGGCGAACGACCTCGACCGGCAGATCGCGATCGAACAGGAGCGCGCAGGCGTCTCCGACACCAATCACTACGCCTACCCGACCTTCGCCAAGGCCGCCATTCAGAGGCGCGACAATCTGTTGGCTTCCGCCGCGGATCTCGAATTGAAGCTCGCAAGCGCGCGGGAGACCTTGGCCGAGGCCTTCGAAGAGCTGAAGAAGATCGAGCTCCTCGAGGAGCGCGACGCCGAGAGGATGAAGATCGAGCAGGCCCGCGCCGCCGAGCTCGGTGCCATTTCCAACCTGCCTCACCGCGTGGCGAGCTGAGGCCACGCTGGCATCGCTTGAGCCGATTGGCCCTTAGCAAGACGAGGGGAGGGACCCATGCCGTCCTTCGACATCGTGTCAAAGACCGATCTTGCCGAGATCGACAACGCCCTCGCTAACATGACGCGCGAGATGAGCCAGCGTTACGATTTCAAAGCCTCCCAATCCCGCGTCGAGCGGAAGGAGGCCGAGATCACCATCAATGCCGACGATGAGCTCAAGCTCAAACAGATGCATGAGTTGCTGCAGGGACACCTCGCCAGGCGCAAGATCGAGCCCGGCGTTATCGACTACAAGACGGTGGAGAAGGCGGCGGGGCAGGCGGTCAGGCAAAAGGCATTGATCCGCCAAGGCATCGATCGGGAGATGGCCAAGCGAATCGTCAAGGAGATCAAGGACGGGAAGTACAAAGTCCAGGTGACGGTGCAGGGAGACGAACTCAGGGTTTCAGGCAAAAAGCGTGACGACCTGCAGGCGGTGATCCAACACATCAAGGGGCTTTCAGTCGAGCTACCGCTGCAGTACGTGAACTTCCGCGACTAGTGCTTTTGAAGATGCGGGGGAGTGCCTTGTCGCCAAGCGTTCGGTTGAGCATCGGGTTGCTGCTTATCACAGCGACGTTGCCCGGCTGCGGCGTGAGCCTCAGCAGCTTCGGCATTGGCGGAGGCGGTGGCGCGGGAACCAGCCTCGCCGAGGAGGAAGCGACGGGTTCCACCGGGACGACCGGCGGGGGAGTGACCGGTGGGGGAGTACCGGCCGCGTCCCTGATCAGGGGAAGGCCATTCGACGTTTATGTCGCAATGGGCGGCCGCATCAAGCGCTGCTGGTTCAATGCCACCGATCCGCTTCTGCCGAACCACGTCTATCGCGCCGATGTCAGCCCCGGCGGAGGCACCGTGACCATCACCGTGCACGAGCGCGCCGACCTTGGGCGGGCAGGTTTGCTCACCTACACCATCGATTTCAAGCAGGCGGGCTCATCGACGGTGATCACCACCGAGAATCGAAAGATGTCGCCCGAGCTTGACGCCAAGATGAAATACGACATTGCCCGCTGGGAGCGGGGTCAAGCCGATTGCAACAGGGCCATGCCGCACATCGCCTCGGCCAAGGCGGCGAAACCACCGGCGAATGCCAGATAGCTTCGCCGCCGAGGCAAGGATGTTCAGCAGGCGCTAACGAACCCGTCCCGCCATGCAATCCCGATAGGCTGCCCAATAGATCTTGTCCGCGGTCCTCTGACGCGCGTGAGCGCCCGATAGGGCTCCGACGCCGCCGCCAATGGCAGCGCCGGCAGCGGCGCCGCCGGTCGCGGCTCCGATGCCCACTCCAAGCAGGCCACCGAACAAGCCGCGGCGAGCGACTTGCCCCTGGCGACTTGCATGTCTCGCGTAGTCGCGGGCCCAGACATCGCAAGCTCTCGATGACGCGGCCTGAGCGGGATCGAAATGCAAAGAACTGACAAGAAGTGCAGTGACTGCCGCTGCCAAAATCACTTTGCGGTTCATATTTCGCTCCTGGTCCCAGTGATGGCAGACAACAGCCGAGCTTTCGCACGCATTCCGGATGCAATGCGTGTGAACCGGACCGATGACCTTCCCATGCAGGCTGCTCAAATTGCCTGCAATGTGGTGTTGAAGCCGCCTCTGCGACCTCTCGGTGGAGATCTGCGGGTTTCTAGCGTCCGCCGTGGCTCGCACCACGTAGCAGCTGTCCGCCGCCGCCGGCCGCGGAGCACCAAAAAATACGAAAACCGCGCAAGGAACCAACAAGACGAAACGTAAGGCGTTCACGGCAACCTCCCTCATGGATTTCAACTCACCAAAGTTAGAAAGCTGACTTCTACGATCGTGACAATTGTCCGAATTTTACCGCCCGGCCGCCGCGCGCCTCCGGTCAACCTCGGCTTGAGATACCGCACCTGCCTGGATCAACCCCCTGACGCAAGCGTGCGTGAGCTGATCTCCGTGCCGACGCATACAGTTTTCCAGCCCCCGGGTTCCGAGTCCCCATTGACCGCAGAACCGGCGATAATCCTCCGCGCACTTCCTCTTGCCGGCCTCGGCCGAGCCGGCGAAACACAGCACGACAGCGAAGACAACCAACACCGCTGCGGAATATTTCCTCATCAACATTCTCCTGTTCTGATTGAAATTGGGATGGAACTAAGCGGACCGCGTGAAGCCGACATCGTCGCCGATCACCGTGGTCGGCCCGATTGGCAGGGGTTCCGGATTGGCGATGTCGAGTTTCTGGAACTCGATCCCGCTCTTCCAGACCTTCCGTAGAAAATCTTCAAAGACTTGGATGGTGAGCTGCTCTCCCGGGCAACGGCGATAGCCGAAACCGAAGGGGGCAAATCCCGCATGGTCGCAAACCGGGAGAGGCTTGCCGTCAACGATGCCATAGACGTCGTGCCGAAGCCGCTGTTATGGATTGACGCGTTGCGGCCATCCATCACTTCGAAGGACGTCTGCTCAAACGGACATCGGGCGAACCCCATCTGATCGCATTTCCCATCGTCAATCTGGTGGCTCGTCGGCGCGGTGTTGTAACGATCGGGGTTGAAGCTCTCCGGATCCTTCCACTGCACGGGATCGAAGCTCGTCGTCTCGTGCGGCGTCACCATGTAGCCGAAACGCTCATAGGGCGGCGTCCTCACTTCGGCCAAGGCTGAAATACTTCCGCCATTCGGCGTGATCATTCTGAACAGCTCCATGACGAACCGCTCGAGCGGCGTGAAGGGGTTGCCGCCGGCGTCGTCCGGACTTCCTTCCATGGTCTTCTTGAACCAGGCGCGCGCATCCGGGTCGCCGGTGTCTTTGGCCAACTTGAGCATGATGTTGTACATGGTGTTGCCCCACTGGCTGAGCGCCACGAAATTGTGGAACAGCTCGAACACCACGTCCTTATGAGCGAAATACTCGCCATCGCCGGCGTTCTTGATCCAGTACCAGGCGAAGGTCTTTTCCGGGTTCGGGGTCTTGCCGCTCGTGATGTCGGCGAGCCTGTCGTCGATCCACTCCTTTAGAAAGTCGAGATGCGAGCGTACGGTCATGTAGTTGTCGTAGACGATTTTCTGGGTGACATCGCGATAGGCTAGCACGGTGTTGAAGGCCATGCCGATCTCGTGCACGCGCTGTGGAATGGCATCGGCTTTGACGCCGAGATGCAGATCCCAATAGAGGTCGAAATAGTTTTCGAGATAAGGACGCATCAGCGGCTTGCCGGCGTTCGCATCGGCTAGGATCTTGTCCCAGAACTGTACGACCTTGTCGCCATACATTGGGCGATACAGGTCCGGCGTCACCGCAGTCATGTAAATCCGCTTGCGGCGGTTGTCCGGCCCGCGTTCTCCAGCCCTTGCAGGAAAACGGTGACGCCCTTCTCCGGAGCCGGCTTCCAGGTCTCGCTCAACAGGCCCCACAGGTCGTAAGGAATGGCGTTCTCTTTGGTGAGCTCCACGCCGATCATGGGGAGGGATGGACGCTCGCCGTCATAGACGCTGACCAGAAAATGAGGGACGATGACGTTCTCGACGTAAGCAGGATCGAACTCGGCGAGGAACTGCTTACGGAGTTTTCGACCGCGGACTGTATGTCCGCTGGGGCGAGCGGTCGTTCGCGCGGCGTCTTCAGCCATGCCTTGTCGACATATTGAGCGTAGGCAGGTGCAGCGGCAGCGCCAGCCACGGCGGCGGCACTACCAAACAAGAATGTTCTCCGTTTCACAGCGGTCTCCTCTGTCGTACCCAACAGTCTCTCTTATGCGTCTCTCAGTCTTGCTCAGGCCGCGCGGCAGCGATTGCCCTAAGGGAGGTTGTGATTCTCCGGAGGCGAAGGCGGACGCCTAGGCGCGCACGCGGAAGGCCCAGATAATCAGCGCCACTCCCTCGATGAGCAGCAGGATGCCGAAGACGAAGGGGACCGCGAGCGTAGCTATCACCGGAGAGCTCAGCAGCAAAATGCCGATAAGCAGATTGAGGACGCCGAAGATGAAGGAACCCATGCCGCCCCCGCTGAACCCGCCGATGATCCCGAAAATACCGATGATCACGCCGAGCACGCCGAGGTAGAGGACCAGGGTGGCCGGCAGGATGATGGCCGCGAATAGCGGATGGTTGAGCACCAGGATACCGGCAATGATGCCGAGGATGCCAATGAGCAGGGACCAGAACCAGGGCACCGAGCGATCGACGAACATGCGCACGAGCTCGAGCACCCCGACGAAGAGCCAATAAAAGCCAAGGAAGATGGTGATGGCCACCACGGTCGAGGCGGGCTCGGTGAGCAGCAGGAAGCCGACGAGGATCGCTGCAATTCCCTCAAGAAGAAAGACCCACCAGTGGGTCGTCGGTACCGGAGTCGTTATTGCCATACCCGATCCTCCCCTTGCCGCAATGTGTGCGGCCAGAGGAGGCGCGGGACCGCCCTCTGGCACTAGCCGGGATTGTACTCCGTTCGCGGAGCATCGCGTGAATTTTGCATGGCCCCTGTGCAACTCGTGGCTGTAGAACCCGCATCCAAAAGGTTTGATGCCGGCTCCCCGGGCACCGTGACCCGCTCGGGCGTCAGCAGCCTGAGGAGCCCGTCGGGCCCGATGGCCAGAGTGTGAATGTAGAAACTCGTGTCTTTGTCGTCGGTCACTTCCATGACCGGAGAGGGTGCCGAGACCACGACGAGCCCTGCGCAATGACCGATCCAGTCAATATGCCGGTGGCCATGCATCACGATGGCCCGGCCGGCCAAGGGCTGCAACTGGCGCACGAACCAGTTGCCGTTGATCAGCGCCGTGCCGATGCGCTCCGACAGCGCCTTGGCCGGACGCGGATATTCGACGACATGGTGATGGAGCGCGACGATCCAGCAGGCGCGCGGATGCTGCTTGATCGCGATCTCGAGCCCCAAGACCTGCTCGGCGGAGACCATGCCGAGCGCATTGGTGAAGGAGAAATGGGTATCGGCATTCGAGTTGAGCAGGATCACGCCGAGGCCGTCCTCCCGATCCGGTGGAAGCACCATGGGAAAGGCTTTGGCCCAAAGCTCGGGCAGCGCGTAGGACAGAAGCGGCTTGGCCGCGTCGGCGAAGCGCGCCATCTGCTTGAAATGCGGCTCTAGATAATCGTTGAGCGTCCTGCCCACGCGCTTCCTTCCGATCTCGACCACGCGGACGCGATCTCCTTGTAGCTCTTCCATGGCGGATAGAGTGCGAAGCTGGCGCAGGCGGCGGTTGGGGCTCGTAGGCAAATCCATGCGCGCCGGATTGGCGCGATCCACGATATTGAGATCGTGATTGCCGGGCAGGATCAGCATGCGTTCGGCGAGCTTAGGATGCGCGGTTACGGCATCGAGGAACTCGGCCCACTCCGCGGAGCTGCCCGCGTCGGTCATGTCCCCGGTGATCAGAACGAGGTCGAGCGGGTTCTCGGCGTGCAACACCTCGAGCTGCTTCAGCAGCCGCCTCAGGCGCTCATTGCCGCGCGGACCGGAGCGCCCGCTCTCGATGCGAAAGCCGTAATGCTCGCCGACGACATGCACATCAGACAAATGCGCCACCCGCCACACGCGAGCATTGTCCGGCCGTGCGTCGAAACCGGCGAGGTCGCGCGGCTGGTCCATCATCGCATCGGCCACGCCCCACATCAGAGCGGCGACGGCGAGATAGCCGGCAATCAGCACCACGCTGTTGGCGAGCGCTACGGCGATGACGCTGCGCCAAGACTCCGATCTCGGCGAAGCTGCCGAAGAGTTCGGCGCTTGGCCAGACCAGATAGAGCACGAGCAGGGAAACGCAGCAGATCATGAGGCCGGCGGCGAGGGCCGAGCCGGCGCGCAGTTTGGCATATTGATCCTTGCTCGCCGACTTTGCGAACAAGCGCTCGGCGATCTGGCGAAGCATTTCACGAACCGTGGCGTATCCGGGCTGCACCACCACGGAGTTCAAGGCCCAGAAGCTGCCCTCCACCAGACGGAAGAGCGCACGCCAACCGAAATAGCCGATGGCGAGGATGGCGGCGAGAACGAGCAGCGACCAAATCCCAATTGCCGGTGTCATGACCGTGCCCGACAGCGCGCGAACCCAGTCCGAGGCGACGATCGGTCCAAGACCGAGCAGGAGACCCGGGACGACCAGCAGGAGCGTCCACGCCATGATGAGCTTGGGCAGGCTGATCTCGACGAGGAGGCCGCCGGCAAGCGAGAGCATGGAATGCTGCTTGGTGCTCGACGCGTCGGTCTCGACGTCGCCGTGGCGGGGATCGATGACGGGCTCCCCCGGCGCTCCTCGATTGGAGTGGCGCGTCATTTGGAGTCGCGAGGTTTCGGTGTGCCTGACAGGAGCGTCGCGATCCATTTTGTCGAAGGATAATGCGCACAAATCATGAGGATCGCGATCAGGATCGGAACGCCGAGAAAGGCGCCAGGCATTCCCCAAAGGAACCCGAAGAAGAATACGGCGAATACAACGGCTAGCGGCGAGATCGACAGCGCCGCGCCGGCGATGAGCGGTTCGAGATAGTTGCCGATAGCGAATTGGATCGCGAACATGCCGACAAGGACGAAGAGGGTGTCCTGCCAGGTCTCGAATTGCGCCACGGCAAAGAGACTGGGGAGAAGAGTCGCAACGAAGGAGCCGATAAAAGGGATGTAATTCAGGACGAAGGCGATGACGCCCCAGGCTGGAGCCAATTCCAGGCCGGAGAAGAGCGCAAAGCCCCATACAGCAAGGCCGGTGAGAGCGCTCATCTGCGTGCGCACGAGCATGTATTTGCGGAACTTTGCGGCGATCTCCTCGCCGACCGCGGCGAAGTCCGGTCCCTTTGCCTGTTTACTGGCCAGGGCGAGCCGCTCGCGAAAATCGCCGGTCTCCAGCAAGGCCAACATCAGGAACACGAAGGCGAGGACGGCGAAGCCGAGCAGGGTATTGATGTGCCCGACGAGGCTTTGAAAGAGGCGCACGAGCCACATCACGTCGAACCGTTCGGACAACGGGCCCACGACGAAGATCTCATGCTCTTCCAACCAGCGCGCCCATTCGAGATAGACGGTCTGGAAGCGCGCGGCATGACCGACCAACCATTGGCGCTCGACGCTCAGGGCCCAGGTGACCATGGAGCTGACGGCGACGAGCACGGCTAGGGTCAAAGCCAGGGTCAGCAGCAATGCGACGACCTGGGGAAGTTTTGCTTCCAGCGCCCGCTGCAGGGGCCAGACGATGGCGACCATGAAGATGGCGAAGGCGAGGGGCGCGAAGATGGAGCTGGGCGAAATAGAGCGCCGCCGCGACGAGGATCGTCGTGCAAATGGCCAGCATGGCGCGGGTTTGGCGATCTGTGACCATGCGCCGACCCTAGCTCAGAACGATCCTAAGATCGAACCCAACACGATCACGGCGGAGAGCGCGATCAATGCGCCCACGATGGCCACGACGAAGATATCGTTATAGCTGTCGCGATGGGTCGACGCCGCAGACGCGCGAGCAGCGTCACCACCGCGCCGTTATGCGGAAGGCTGTCGAGCGTGCCCGCGCTTATTACCGCAACGCGATGGAGCAGCGCGCGGGATCGATTCCATGCTCGGCAGCGAGGCGAAGATAGGTTTCGCCCAGCGCGTCGAGCGCTATGGTCAGGCCGCCAGAGGCCGACCCGGTCAATGCGGCGAGGATATTGGTGGCGACGGCGAGCGAGACGAGCGGACCACCGCTCGATTGACAAGACCCAGTCGCGCACCAAGGCGAAGGCGGGAAGCGCTGCGACCACCGCGCCGAAGCCGACGAGGCTTGCGACGCTCAATGCCGGCAGCACCGAGGCATTGGCGCCGGCGTCGAGGCTTGCCTTGAGCGATGGAAGCCGGCGGTAGTTGAGGGCGACGGCAACGGCGAGGCGCTGCGGCGAGCGCAGTCACTACGGCCCACACGCCGGCCACCGCGGCCAGCGACGTCGCGCCCCAGCGTTGCTCGCCGAGATAGCTCGTGTCGAGTCGCGGCAGGACGAACAGGCTCATGGCGAGATTGACCAGAATGACCACGACCAGCGGCAGAAGCGAGACGAGGACGCTCGGCGAGGATTCGGCGTGGCTGCCGTGCGGTAGTTCGGCGGGATCGAACTCCGAGGCGATGGTGGCGCGCTCGCGTGACGAGCAAGTCGCCGGTCGCCGGGTTTCTATCGCTCGCACCGTATCCTTCTCCAGCGCGCCTTGCGGCGGCTTGCGCGCGGCCAAGCCACCACAGCCCACACGTCAACATGATCGCGGCGGCGATCACGCCGAGCCCAGGCGCGGCGAAGGGCGTGGTGCCGAAGAACGGCATGGGGATGGCGTTTTGCAGCGCAGGCGTGCCGGGCAGCGCCGACATGGTGAAGGTCATAGTGCCAAGCGCGATCGCGGCAGGCATCAGCCGGCGCGGGATATCGGCCCGCTTGAACAGGCTCATGGCCATCGGTGCGAGAACGAACAGGGCGACAAAGAGACTTACACCGCCATAGGTGACGATGGCGCCGGCCAAGACCACGGCGAGGATGGCACGAGCCGTCCCGAGCTTCTCGGTCATGAAACTCGCGATGGTTTCGACCGAGCCGCTATCCTCCATGACCTTGCCGAATACGGCGCCGAGCAGAAACAGCGGGAAGAACTGCGCGAGGAACTGCGCGGCGCCGCCCATGAAGGTCTGGGTCCAGTGCGCAAGAAGCGGCTCGCCGGCAGCCAAAGCAGCGACCAGAGCTGCAAATGGCGCGACCAGCAGCACGCTCCAGCCGCGATAGGACAGGAAGATGAGCAGTCCGAGGCTGACGAGGATGCCGAGAAGTCCCATGAGCCCCGCGTCAGATGTGATCGAGAAGGCCGTCGAGGTCGAGGGTGGAGCGCTTGCCGAGGTCGTCCGAGTGCGCCTCGAGGAACTCTTGCGCCGAGCGGCGCCCTTCATTGCGCAGCATGATGAAGAAATCCCACTCGGCATTGAGCTTGGACGAATAGCCGAGCTCGGTCATGGTGGCGCTCGAGATGCGATGGATGCGCATGTTAGCCCAGCGGGCGCCCTCGCTCTTGCCCGGGTCCGACACCTGCCGCAGCACCGCCATCATGCGGAGCTCCTTGAGCAAGGTGGCGTTGAAGGAGACTTCGTTGACCCGGTTGACGATGTCGCGGGCAGAGCGCGGCGTGCCCGGCCGCTCGACCGGATTGACTTGAACCAAAATCGTGTCGCTCGACGCGCATTCGCGGATCAGAGGCGTGATGGTCGGATTGCCGGCATAGCCGCCGTCCCAATAGGCCTCGCCGTCGATCTCGATGGCCTGGAACAGGGTGGGCAGGCAGGCCGAGGCGAGCAAGACCTCAGGCGTCAATTCGCCATTGCGGAAGACGTGCCCGCGCCCGGTGTGCACGTTGGTGGCGGTGACGAACAACTTCACCGTCGATTTGGCGACGCGCCAGAAGTCGATGCAGTCCGCGAGGATGTCGCGCAAGGGATTGGCGCCATGCGGATTGAGATCGTAGGGCGAAAAGATGCGTGCCATCAGGTCGAGGGTGACGAACATGGGGGAGGTGTCGAGCGTCCATCGTCCGAGCATGATGTCGAGTGGTGTGCGGCGGAAAGGGCTGAGCAGGGCGGCATCAGAGACGCGGCGCCAGAACTGCTCGAGCTCGCCCTTGGCACCGTCGGGGCCGCCCGCTGCCAGACCACTGACCAGCACCGCGGCGTTCATGGCGCCGGCCGAGGTGCCGGAAATTCCCTCGATCTGCAGCCGGGGCTCCTCCAATAGACGATCGAGGACGCCCCAGGTGAAGGCGCCGTGAGCGCCTCCGCCCTGCAAAGCGAGATCCACGAGAAGGGGAGCGTCGCGTTTCGCCTTGGAGTTCATCGAGTACGCCTGACCTTTCGCCCCGCCCGGAACGCAGCGGGACGGGGAGGTTACGGCGATCCCGGCTCGATTGTCACCCTATTGAAATGCCCGCCAGATCAGCCCGGAGGGCTGGCCTCATCCTCGACGAACAAATGGCGAAGCTCCTGCCCGGTCGCTTGCACCATGCGGTTTCCCACGATCATGCGGTGGCAGTGCTCAGGGTCGCGCTCAAGACAGAGCAGGCAGACCGGCTGACCTTGCGCAAGTGCGATCGCCTCGCCGAGATCGAGCAGGGCTTCCGGCTCGTCCATATGGGCGAGGAAGATGCGCTCGAAGCTTTGAAGGTCTCCGCCCCGCGCGGCGTCGCGCCCGCGCTTCGGCGTGCCGAGCCCGCGCAGATGGCGATAACCAATGCCGGCCTCGGTCAGGTGGGCCGCGAGCTGGTTCTTGGAGAAGCCCTTCTTGCGCGACACCGGCGCCGCGCGGACGTCGAGCACCAGTGCAACGCCAGCCTGCCGCAGCGCGCGGATGAAGCCGGCGACTGTCGCGCCCTCATAACCGATGGTGCAGATCGCTTTGGGCCGCATGAGGAAGCTCCCATCTTTGAGCAAGATGGGGCGGCCGCCCGCAAATCACAAACAGGCGCGAGCTGCCGGGCGCGGTGCCCGGCAGGTCATCGTGGAGATCGGAGCGTCAGGAGCGGGATTAGCCGCGATATTCCTGGATGCGGGTGGCACGCAAGCCGGGCAGGCCGTGCTTGTCGATGGACCTCTGCCAGCTCAGGAATTCGTCGACCGTGAGCGTATAGCGCTCGCAGGCTTCCTCGAGGCTGATCAAGCCGCCGCGGACCGCGGCGACGACCTCGGCCTTGCGGCGAATGACCCACCGTTTGGTATCCCGGGGCGGCAGATCGGCGACGGTAAGCGGACTGCCGTCGGGGCCGATCACATATCTGACGCGGGGCCTAAGATGATCAGTCATGGACTCACAACACCATAGGCTCGAAGCGAGCCGATACGCAGTCTTCGGCGGAACCAAGGGCCAACACTAATCCGCCGCATTTAAGATTTGCCTAAGCCCTGAGGTAAAAGAAAGCCCAGGAAACCCTTTAAAAATAATCGATTTTACCACCTAACCAGGCGCCTGGAACCCCTTTGGCGGCCCAGCGCTTTGGCTTGCATGGCGCTGGAGCGCCCCCTATCTTCTGTCCAGAAGCACGCCATTTTCTGAAGCCGCGGCTGGGCGGGGAGCCTGCGAGCGCCGTGGCAGACGTATCGGAACTCCGAGCTAATCCGTGAATCCAGCCAAGCCCGACGGGCTCAACAGTCTTCATCTGCCAGGGCGCCCAGCCGATACCAGGGTCGTGGTGGCTATGTCCGGAGGGGTCAATTCCTCTGTGGTGGCGGCCTTGCTGAAGAGCGAGGGCTATGACGTGGTCGGCATTACGCTCCAGCTCTACGACCACGGCGAGGCGACTGGGCGCAAGGGAGCCTGTTGCGCCGGCCAGGACATTGAGGACGCGAGGCGCGTGGCGGAGTCGATCGGCATTCCCCACTACGTCCTCGATTACGAGGCGAGATTCGCCGCAGCCGTGATGGGCGAGTTCGCCGACAGCTATCTTGCCGGCGAGACGCCGGTGCCGTGCGTTGCCTGCAACCAGAAGATCAAGTTTCGCGATCTATTGCGGACCGCGAAGGAACTCGGCGCCGCGGCGCTCGCCACGGGTCATTATGTGAGGAGCAGGCCTAGGCCGAAGGGCTTTGCGCTCTACCAGGCTCAAGATGCCGAGCACGATCAAAGCTATTTCCTGTTCGCAACCACGGCCGAGCAGCTCAACTTCCTGCGCTTTCCGCTCGGCGATCTCGACAAGGAGGCGACGCGCAAGCTCGCCCGCGATTTCGGACTTGCGACCGCGGCGAAGTCGGACAGCCAGGACATCTGCTTCGTCCCGACCGGGCGCTATACGCAGATCATCGAGCGCTTGCGTCCCGGCGCGGCGGAGCCGGGCGCCATCGTCCATGTGGATGGCCGTGTGCTCGGCCGGCATGGCGGCATCATCAACTACACCATCGGCCAGCGGCGCGGCATCGGCGTGGCGGCGGCGGAGCCGCTTTACGTGGTCAAGCTCGATGCCAAGAGCCGCGAGGTTGTGGTTGGCCCGCGGGAATGGTTGCGCACTCATCACATCGGCCTGCGAGACGTGAACTGGCTTGGCGATGAGCCATTGGAGCAGCTGCCGGAGCGCGGTATGGATGTCCTGGCGAGGATCCGGTCGAGCGGGGCTTTGCAGCCTGCCAGGCTGCGGGCCGGTGCGTCGTCGATCGAGGTCGAGCTCGCCACGGGCGAGGATGGCGTGTCGCCTGGACAGGCTTGCGTGTTTTACGACGCCGCCGAGCGGGGAGAGCGGCTTCTCGGTGGCGGCTGGATCGAGTCGACGGGCGCGGCGAGGCCAATGCGGGATAGTCAGCGCAGATGCGGTAGCGGTTCCTGTGGGTCGCCCAGCGTGGGCGTGAAGTAAGCGAGGGTAAGTTGGGTTCAAAAGCTGATCTGTTGGACGCGGCTTCCGTGCGTCACGCTTACCGGCGTTGGGCACCGGTGTATGACTTCACCTTCGGCACCGTGGCCGAGGCGGGCCGCAAGCACGCGGTGAGGATCATCAACCGCCGCAGGGGCCGGGTGCTCGAGGTTGGCGTCGGCACCGGGCTGTCGCTCCCCTGCTATGGCAAACATCTCGAGGTCACCGGCATCGATCTTTCGCCGGAGATGCTGGGGAAGGCACGGGCACGGGTGAGGCGACAAAGGCTCGACCATGTCGGCGGCCTCTACGAAATGGACGCCGGCGCGCTCGCCTTTCCCGACGAGAGCTTCGACACTGTGGTCGCCATGTATGTGATGACCGTGGTGCCCGATGCGGTGAAGGTCATGCGCGAGCTTGAGCGGGTATGCGCCCCCGGCGGCGAAGTGATCCTGGTCAATCATTTCAGCCAGGAGCAGGGCATCCGCGGTTTCGTCGAGCGGAGGCTCGCGACGATGGCGACCGCGATCGGCTGGCATGCGGTGTTCACGCTCGATCGGGTGTTGGTGTGCGAAGATCTGCGGCTTGCCGAGCAGAGGTCGATGTGGCCCTTCGGCCTCTTCACCATGCTCCGCTTCGTGAAGCAGCCCGGCTATAGCGTGGCGTGGGGGACCCGCGAGGCGGCGCCGGCGAGGGCCAGGGCGCTGATGCCGATCAGGGCAAGCCGGCCGCTGCCGCTGCGAGCAAAACTCAAATGGACCGTGGGGCGGGGGATCGTGCTCAGCCGGCGTTTGCTTGACACCAATTATTGGCGCTCCTTATATCGGCGACTTTCCAGCCAAATGGCGGAGTAGCTCAGCTGGTTAGAGCAGCGGAATCATAATCCGCGTGTCGGGGGTTCGAGTCCCTCCTCCGCTACCACAAAACGCAAAGCAATTTCAAATACTTAGTTTTTTTCAGGGTCCTATTTCCGACTTTTGGTATGTTGCATCGTCATGCCTTGTGTTGCGCGGAATTTCCGCGATTTTCCGCTTGATGCCGCAAGTAGACGCGACATAGATGCAACATAACGAAAGGCCAGCGTGGCTACTAACTCACCGAAATGCCGAGTTTGCACTTCCCCAAATAAGCTGTCTCGTTGCAACCGATTTTCATAAGTCGGGTTCGAGTCAAATAGGCTTAGAGGTTGGTTTTTGCCAATGAGATTTCTCAAGCCGGTCGAGCTTTCAGGAAGGTGCCTTCTTTATGAGGTTCTTCTATGGGTCGCATTCCAGCGGCCTCCATTGGCTACGTACTCGGACATAGAAGAAGACCTCGAACTGCGCGACGCTGAAGGAGATCTAGAACAATACGGTTATGCCGCTAAGCATCCCAGGATCTTCTATCGCTTGACGGGCAAAGAATGCGCGGGGGCCGGTTTACCACTTCACCCGGAGACGGCGCTGGAAATGGGGTATGCAAGTTGCGGCGATGATTGGGAAGACTCTCAGACGCGCCAGTGGTCTACAGAATATGAGGCGGCAATTGAGTACCCGGCCACACGAATATACCTCGCTCTTAGAGAAGGGAGGTTGGCAGCATCGGGTAAGTTGCTCCCAGATGAGGATCGAGAAAGAGCGATGGAGATCCTGAAGGCAAAACATAAGCGGCTATGGGACCTGCACACGGTAGAGATACCTAGCCATTTTTGGTCGCCTAGTGGCATCGACTGGTCATCAAATGCTGCTCGCAACCACCATGAGCACTACTGTTGGATCAGATGTCAGACTGACGCCGTGCTGAAAACATTCCCCGGAGAAGGCCGCGGGCACGCTTGCGGCGTGGAAAGGGTTGGTGAGAACTCTGTGCTAAATGAACCTTCCTACGAACAACCCCGGTCAGTGAGGCTGCCGGGCAGACCCTCTCTTCCTTGGGATGCCTTCCACTTGGAAGTCACCGATTTGCTGATGCAAGGGGCGATGCCGGAAAAGAAGGAAGCTGCAATCGAGCATTTTCAGCACTGGTTTGAGCAAACTCTGAATGTGCGACCAAGTCGCACGCGAATTGGCGAAAAGCTAAAGCCGTACTACGACCGCTTTATCAAAACGGCGGACAGAAATTAGAGCAGGCGGATTTTTGTCTAAGCAGTCTCCCTTATTGTCTGCCTTCTTCTTCTGATTCCGATCGAATCCGAGGCATGTGGCGTCCAGTCCCCGGGCGGATCCCGGGAGACGGAAAGCGAGCCTCGAACAATGACCACCATTCCCACGGTCCTTCCAGCGAGCGACACCGCTCGCGTACTCAATCTTTCTCAGAGCACTCTTGCCAAACTCAGAGTCACTGGCAAGGGCCCCGCCTACTGCAAGCTTGGCCGACGGGTTGTTTATCGGCCGGAAGACCTCATGGATTGGCTTGAGGAGAGCCGTCGCCTGTCGACCTCGGACCCGGGTGCACGCAAATGCTAACGCTCAAAGAAATCGCCCGGGCCGCTGGCGGAGAGGTGTGGGGAAGTCAGGTTCTGATTCCAGGTCCGGGTCACAGCGCAAAGGATAGGTCGCTCAGCATCAAGTTGGACGCAAGCGCGCCCGGTGGCTTTGTTGTTCATAGCTTCGCAGGTGATGACCCAATCGTTTGCAAAGATTACGTTCGGGAGAAGACTGGCCTTCCACCTTGGAACGCAGGTGCGAATCAATTGCCCGCGCCGCGGCCAGATCATGCCGATGCCAAGCGCACCGAAGCCGCGCTCGCCATCTGGCAACTGCGATGCCGCCCGACGGCACGCTGGTCGAGACTTATCTCGCCGCGCGTGGACTTTATCTGCCTCCACCGGTGACGCTCCGCTGTCATACTGGGCTGAAGCATCCTTCGGGCGGCATCTGGCCGGCGATGGTTGCGCTGGTGACACGCGGGTCGACGACGCGCCGCTTGGCGATCCACCGCACCTTCCTTGCCCGCGATGGTTGCGGCAAAGCGCCGGTCGATCCTCAGAAGATGATGCTCGGCCCCTGCCGTGGCGGCGCTGTGCGACTTGCGCCAGCCGGCGATGTCTTGATGGTCGGCGAAGGCATCGAGACCTGCCTTGCCGCCATGCAAGCGACCGGCCATCCGGCTTGGGCGGCGCTCTCAACCTCAGGCCTGCGAACTCTCGATCTGCCCGACGATGTCCGGGAGTGTGATCATTCTCGCCGACGGCGACGACGCGGGCGACGCGGCGGCGCGTTATGCCGCGCTGCGCTGGAAGCGCGAAGGTCGTCGCGTGCGCATCGCTCATCCGCCGCAGGGAATGGACTTCAACGACATGCTGCTCGGCCGAGCGCCTCAGCATTCAGGGGGACGTGCAATGAACTGACACAGAGTATCACATCGATCCCGAAGATGCTGTTGCCGCGGCGATCGACGCAGCCGAGGAAATTGACGATCCCGTCGTTGACGAGGTGTCTGAAAAGCCCCGATTGCTGGTCGACAAGAGCAACCCGCACCAGACCGTCGCGACGCTGCGAGACATTCTTGCTGAAGCTGGCGGACTTTATGACCGCGGTGTGCCCGTCCGCCTCGCCGTTGACCAAACCCAGAAGGGCACGGTTGCGCAGATGATGACGAGGTCCGGTGTTGTGTTGAGGGCGCATCAGGTCTGTCGTCCCTATGCTTTGAAGAAGGGAGACGAGGTTGATGTGGGTCTGCCGTCTTGGTTCGCGCTCATGTATCTTGAGTGGTGGGGCGAGTGGCAGCTGCCCCCGCTGAACGGTATTGCCTCCGCGCCCTTGCTTCAGGACGACGGCACGATCAACAGCACTGAGGGCTACGACCCAGCTTCGGGCATGTGGTGCGAGAACGTGCCCGATCTTACCGGGACGCGTTCCCGAGCGGCCGACGAGGGCTGAAACAGAAGCCGCGCTTCAGCTGATCCGCAGGACCTTCAGGACCTTCTGCTTCGCTGACGCGGAGACGTTGGACGACCCCAGCGGCGTCGCCGTCGTCGACACCAGCAAGGCTCCGGGGCGAGACGAGTTCTTCTTTTCTGGTGGCATTGTTGACGGCGGTCTGTCGGCCGAGTCTCCACTTGGCGCCCGGTGTGTTGCTACGGGCTGCTCCAATGTCGGGGGCGGGTGCCGGGAAGGGTCTGCTCGCCCGCTGCATGTGCATCATCGCCTTTGGGCGCGATCCGCATGCCGTCACAGCCGGCGCCACAGCGGAAGAACTGGAGAAGCGGATTGCCGCTGAGCTGATGGGCGGCAGCCCGGCCCTGTTCCTCGACAATCTCAACAACACCGCTTTCCGGTCGGACCTGCTTGCGAGCGCCATCACGGAACGTCCGGCGCGTGTCAGGCTGCTTGGCAAGTCACAGATGGTGCTGTTGAACTCATCTGCCTTCGTGATCATGACTGGTAACGGTCTGAGCGTGTCGGAGGATCTGGCTCGCCGCTTCGTCGCGGTGGAGTTTGACCCGCGCACTGAAGACCCTGAGGCTCGACCGTTCAAGAACGACATTCGCGCGGAGGTAAGGAAGCGCCGTACCGAGCTGTTGGCGGCGCTGCTCACTATCTGGCGCTGGGGTCGGCTTTAGGCCGACATCAAGCGGGGCCTCCCGCTCGGCAGCTTTGAGCAATGGTGCCGCTGGGTCCGCGACCCGCTGCTCGCGCTCGGCTGTCAGGACCCGGTTGAGCGGGTCAGCGAGGCAAAGGCACGCGATGGTCGCAGGCAGCAGATCGGCGACCTGTTTACTCTCTGGTGGGAGAAACATAGGGATCTGCCGGTGGCCGTCAGCCAGCTCGATCCTATGGTGGAGCAACTGGCAGACCCCCAGGGGCGCGGTCGGCAGTATCTCGCTACGCGCCTGGCGAACCTTGCCGGTACGCGCATTGCGGGCTTCGTGCTGACCCGCCAGGAAGCAGTCGGGAGATGGGGGAAGGCAACCTACGCCCTCAAGAAGACTGCCGAGGACGGAGACCATAGGGGGCATAGGGGGCATCGGGGCGAGTCGCAAGCTCACGAGCACGCCAATGGCGCAAACGTCCACGCAGCCGAAGGGTCTGACAATCCCTATGACCCCTATGACCCCTATGCCTTCCCTAGCCGCACGGCAAACGCCATCGGAGAAATCGGAACCGACTGTCTGGAGGATGACGGTTATGAGTGCCGCTCTCGCACTCAAGTCGGCACGTGCCGTTGGCATTCGCGTGCGTATTGATGGCGACGACCTAGAGCTCGAGGCCCCCGCACGAGCCCCCGCAGGCGGTGCTCGACCTCCTGTCGCGTCACAAGGCCGACATCCTGAGGCTGTTGCGTCCCGCCAATGATGGCTGGTCGCCCGAGGATTGGCAGGTCTTCTTCGACGAGCGCGCTGCCATCGCCGAATTCGATGGCGGCCTGCCCCGGGCGGAGGCAGAAGCGCGCGCGTTCGCCTGCTGCTTGACAGAATGGATCAACCGCAATCCTACGCCGTCCGCACCGGGCCGGTGCCTAGCCTGCGGCGGCGGGGAACGACCTTGCGATCCGTTGCTACCGTTCGGGACCGACACAATCGGCCATGCTTGGGTGCATCGCGCGTGCTGGCCGGCATGGTATCGGGCGCGGGAGGCCGAAGCTATCGCGGCACTTTCTTCGATGGGCATTCAAACAGGTGATTAGCGTATCACCAGCGCACGGAGAGGAGGAATCATTGGGATCAGCGATGAAGAACTGAAACGATTTCACGATTGGCTTCAGGCTAAGGGCGATCATCCAAGCGTCGTGCTGGCACTGAGGTGGATCGCTGAATTCGAAGTGTATGCTGAAGAAGACGAGGAAGACTTCAGGGAGTTCAAGGCCCTGACCCTGCGTAGGTCACAATATGATGACCGGGCCGCCGTGACGCTAAAAGTCATTACTGAGTTCGTAGAGACGGTAGAGCCCGACCCGATGCTGAAGCGGTTTCACAATTGGCTTCATGCGAAAGGAAATGATCCCATCGCTATACTTGTACGCTGGTGGCTTAGTGAATTCGAAGAGGTGCAAGAAGAGGAGGATCGCTGCGATAACGGACCGATGCCGACGTTACACTGAGTGCGCAACGGGAAACCGCCATGACAGGGATGTGAACAGAAGTACTGAGGCGTATCGCCTGCTGGTCCGACCGCCCTGCCTTTGGCTGCATCGCACGTGCTCGCTGGCTTGATGCGGTTTCCTCGAAGCCAACTTTATTGAGCGGCGTCCTGTGGGGACCTCGCCGAGGTGCAGAAAATTGATGGAGCTCCGAAATTTCAGGTGTGGACTAGCCCCCTTTGGTAGAAAGATCTTCGAGGACAAGGGACTGATGCTTGGCGATGGCCAGATGCTCTACCACCGAAGGCGTTGCGCTGGCCTCTGCGTTCATGATTAGCAAACCGCATGAAGCCGCAGCCGCAATCCTCGCCCCAGGAAGTCCTCGCCGGCCTCGTCGAGCGGATCACCTTCCACAACTCGGGGAATGGCTTCTGCGTTCTTCGGGCAAGGGCACGCGGACACCGCGATCTGGTGACCGTCGTAGGCTACGCGGCGACGATCTCCGCCGGCGAATGGATCACCGCGTCCGGTGAATGGATCAACGACCGCACCCACGGCCAACAGTTCAAAGCGCGGTTTTTGAAGACCTCGGCGCCGACGTCGATTGACGGCATCGAGAAATATCTCGGCTCCGGCATGATCCGCGGTATCGGCCCGGTCTACGCCAAGAAGCTGGTTCGGGCCTTCGGGGAGAAAGTATTCGACACTATCGAAGCGGAGCCCGAGCGCTTGCGCGAGGTAACGGGCATTGGCCCGGTGCGCGCCAAGCGCATCACGGACGCCTGGGCCGAGCAGAAGGTCGTGCGCGAGATCATGGTGTTCTTACATGAGCACGGTGTCGGCACGGCGCGGGCGGTGCGTATCTACAAGACGTATGGTGCCGACGCCGTGCAGGTCATGACGGAGAACCCCTATCGGCTGGCGCGCGACATTCGCGGCATCGGCTTCAAGACCGCCGACGCCATCGCCATGAAACTCGGCATCGAAAAGATGGCCATGATCCGGGTGCGCGCCGGCATCTCCTTCGCCCTGACCGAGGCCATGGACGAAGGCCATTGCGGATTGCCGACCGAAGAGTTCATTCCGCTCGCCGAGGAATTGCTCGAGGTACCGCCGGAGCAGATCCGCACGGCCCTCGATCTGGAAGTTTCCGAGGGCACGGTCGTTGCCGATTACATCGGAGAAACCCCGTGCGTGTTTCTGGCGGGTCTGCACAAGGCCGAGCGCGTTATCGCTGACCGGCTCATGCGGCTCTTAAACGGCAAGCTCCCTTGGCCCTGGATCGATCCCGACAAGGCCCTGCCGTGGCTCAAGCAGCGCACTGGTCTTGAGCTCGCCGAGAACCAGAAGACCGCAATCCGCCTGGCGCTGGTTTCCAAAGTGCTCGTCATCACCGGCGGGCCGGGGGTCGGCAAGACCACGATCGTCAACTCGGTACTGCAAGTCCTCTCGGCAAAGAGCGTGAAGCTGCTTCTCTGCGCACCCACCGGCCGCGCTGCCAAGCGCATGACGGAGGCAACCGGCTTCGAGGCCAAGACCATCCACCGGCTGCTTGAGGTCGACCCCAGGAGCGGCGGCTTCAAACGCGATGGCGACTACCAACTCGATTGCGACCTGCTGGTCGTCGACGAGGCTTCCATGGTCGATGTCATGCTGATGCAGGCGCTGATGAAGGCGGTGCCGGACGATGCCGCACTCCTGATCATCGGCGACATCGACCAGCTGCCATCGGTCGGACCGGGACAGGTATTGGCCGACGTCATCGCCTCTGGCGTGGTTCCCGTCGTGCGGCTGACCGAGGTCTTTCGGCAAGCCGCGCAAAGCCGGATCATCACCAGCGCCCACAAGGTCAATCAGGGCTCAATTCCTGATCTCTCTAGGCCAGAGGGCGCCAGCGATTTCTACTTCGTGCAGGCGGACGACCCCGAAACGACCGTGCCGCGGATCGTCGACCTGGTGAAGACGCGAATTCCAAAGCGATTCGGGCTCAATCCCATCCGCGACATCCAGGTGCTGTGCCCGATAAATCGCGGAGGCGTCGGCGCCCGATCGCTCAACATCGAACTTCAGGCCGCGTTAAATCCTGCCGGCGAGCGCAAGGTCGAGCGCTTCGGTTGGACCTTCGCGCCCGGCGACAAAGTCATGCAGATCGAGAACGACTACGACAAGGACGTCTATAACGGCGACATCGGCTATGTCGACGACGTCGATCCCGACGCCGGTGAACTCAACGCCAGCTTCGACGGCCGTTCGGTCACCTACGGCTTTGGTGAGCTCGACACTCTGGTGCCGGCCTACGCCGCGACCATCCATAAAAGCCAAGGCTCGGAGTATCCTGCCGTGGTGATCCCGATCATGACCCAGCACTACGCCATGCTGCAGCGGAATCTCCTCTACACGGGTCTCACCCGCGGCAAACGCCTCGTCGTTCTGATTGGTCAGAAGAAGGCAGTCGCGATCGCGGTTCGCAACGTCTCCGGCCGGCGGCGGTGGTCGAAGCTGGACGAGTGGCTTCGGCCTTCGCCATGCCAAACGTTACTTCACGGGTGAAATCGCCTTGACAAATCACAATACAATCGGGTTCCTTCAATAGGATCCAGTTTGTCTGATGCGCTACAGCCTGCACGAGATTGACAAGCATCATGTTGTCGCGACAACGGTCGCAGCCGACCGTGACGAGGCATTGGAGTGGTTCAACGAAAAGCTGCGTTTGATGTTGACCTTCGAGGGTGACCCTGTTTCCGCCGAATATCTACTCGACGAATGGCCTGAGGACCTGCTGGCGCACTCTGCGAATCCCATCATTCCGGTCTTCGTAGTCAGAGCAGTAGCCGCGCACCCTCAGGCATCGCAAGGCGCCGGGTGTGGTCAGATCGGTGCTTGAGCAGCGACCCTCGACTTGGGTATCCGCTGTCTATGACACATCCAAGCCGTCGAATACCACATCCTGTCTGAAATTCGGCGATTAGATCGCTAGCGCACATCCCTCATCCCTCCGCACGACTTCAGTGGCGTCGCAAGAGATCATGACTAAAGAGGACTGCGGCGGACGGGCTTCCCCAAGGCAGCCATCGGCCGTAAAATTCTGCACGCGCCGCCGCGTCTCGTTGCTGGATTCAAGCCAATGCCGACCTACCAGTATCGTTGCGAGAAATGCGGGAAGAAGTTTGAACGCACTGAGACCATCTCCAAGCATGAAGCCATGAAACCGAAATGCCCCAAATGCGGGAGCAACAAGGTCTCTTTTGTG
Source organism: uncultured Alphaproteobacteria bacterium (assembly GCA_963757555.1). Taxonomy (GTDB): domain Bacteria; phylum Pseudomonadota; class Alphaproteobacteria; order Rhizobiales; family Methyloligellaceae; genus Methyloceanibacter. Next base: position 1,949 of record CAVWRU010000009.1, on the reverse strand, counting down.
CCGGGCAATGTCTACGTGGTGACCTCGAAGAAGAGCTAAAAGAACGGATGTCGGTTCGACTGATCCGGGGAGCCTCGGTAGCAGCACCATGCCTCGGAATGAAGATCGCCAGCTTCAACATCAACAATGTCAACAAACGGCTCAGTAACCTTCTTGCTTGGCTCGAAGCTGCAGAGCCTGACGTGGTCTGCCTGCAGGAGCTGAAGGCGACGGACTCGGAATTCCCTGCAGCCGCGATCGAAAAGGCCGGTTACGACGCCGTCTGGCGTGGGCCAAAAATCATGGAACGGCGTAGCCATCCTAGCGCGCGGTTGCGAGCCGGTTCTCACGCACACCTCGCTGCCTGGCGATCCTGCCGATAAGCAAAGCCGCTACATCGAGGCAGCCGTCAACGGGGTGCTGATCGGCACGCTGTATGCGCCTAATGGCAACCCGCGGCCCGGTCCAAAATTCAAATACAAACTCGCGTGGATGGAACGTCTAATCGAGCATGCCGCCGAGCTTTACGCCCTCGATGCACCGGTCGTGCTGGCGGGCGATTACAATGTTGTGCCGACGGACGCAGACATCTACCCGACGAAATCCTATAAGGACAATGCGCTTGTGCAGCCGGAGCCTAGCGCGCTGTTCGCACGTCTTCTGGATCAAGGCTGGATCGATGCGATCCGTACGCTGTACCCCGAGGCGAAGATGTACACGTTCTGGGATTACATGCGGAAAAGATGGCAGCGCGACGCTGGCCTCCGGCTCGACCATCTGCTGCTGAATCGGATAGCCGCTGACCGCCTCCTGAAGTCCGGCGTCGATCGTGACGTCCGAGGCTTAGCGAACGCGAGCGATCACGCTCCGGCATGGATCATACTGCGCAGTAAAACCGCCAGACCGAGCAAACCGGTTCGAAGCGTATCGAAACCGGTGCGGACGAAGGCAAAGCGTTCCGCATCGCGCACAATGACGCCCGAACGCCGACCATTGTTAGTGATCGACGGCGAATTCATTCGCTCCTACCATGCCCTGCCGAAGACGATTCTGAGGCGCGGCCGAAAGCCTGCCGGTGCCATTCTTGGCTTTGCGAACCTTTTGCTGCGCCTCTACCGCGAAGAGCAACCACGCGCCGTGCTCGTCGCATGGGATACGCTGGAAGTCCCCACCTACCGGCATGAGAAAGTTTCCCGCTTACCAGAGTGGACGCGAGTTCGACGATGCGTTGATTGAGCAACTTGATCTCATCCCGGAATTTGTCGCAGCATGCGGCTTTCAGAACGCAAAGGCGCCAGGTTACGAGGCCGACGACTTTCTCGCTTCAGCCGCGCGCGCCGAGGAAACACGCGGCGGCACCGTGCTCATTGCAAGCGGAGACCGCGACACCTTTCAGCTTGCCTCGGATCGCACCACCATTCTTTATCCTGTCCGCGCGGGTGAGATGGCGCGTGTCAATCCAGCCGAAGTCCGCGCACGGTATGGTGTCGAGCCCGCGCAGGTTCCGGATTTCATCGCCTTGCGCGGCGATCCCTCCGACAAGCTGCCAGGCGCTTTGGGCGTCGGCGCATCCGGGGCGGCAACGCTGCTGCAGCGATATGGTACCCTCGAAGCAGCGCTGGCTGCCGGTCGCTTTCCCGCACAGGCGGCAGACTTGCGGCTTTTCAGGTCGATAGCGACGATGAACTCGAAGGCTCCACTGCCGAGCCTTCGCAGCCAGAAACCAACCTGGAGTAAGGCGGCTGCACTGGCACGGAAGTGGGAGCTGAATCAACTCGCCAGGCGTCTCGAAGAGCTTGCGAACGCGTAGCCCGGGATCGGAATTTGAGCCAATGGAGAGTGTCATGGTTGAAGCAAGAAAAGCGCGCGCCGTTGGTTTCAATCACGTAGCGCTTGAAGTCGGTGATATCGAGGAAGCTTTGGCCTTCTACGGTCAATTGTTCGACTTCAAGCTTCGGGGCAAAAGCGGC
>CAVWRU010000008.1:0-114766 GCA_963757555.1 uncultured Alphaproteobacteria bacterium | reverse complement strand
TTCGAACGATTGCCCGTCAGTTGCGACGTGCGCCATCGACGATCAGCCGCGAGGTGCGGGACAATGGAGGGCGCACAGGCTATCGGGCTGCGCGATCGGATCGGGCGGCTTGGGATCGCACCCGTCGCCCCAAGCGGTGCAAGTTCGCTTGTCGCCCGGCGCTCTGCCGGACAGTATCGGTTAAGCTTGAGCTCAAGTGGTCGCCGCAGCAAATCGCAGGCTGGCTGAAGCGCGAACATCCCGACGACGAGCACCGCCGCGTGTCCCACGAGACTATCTATCGAAGCCTGTTCATCCAGACGCGCGGCGTGCTGAAGAAAGAACTGCTGGCCCATCTGAGGGCGACCCGCGCGATCCGCCGCTCCCGGCACGCCAGCTTGAAGTGCGACGGGCTCGGCCAGATCAAGGACGCGATCTCAATCCGGGAACGGCCCGCTGCTGTGGAGGACCGCGCCATCCCCGGCCACTGGGAAGGCGACCTGATCGCAGGCTCCCGGAACAGCTATGGCGCAACCCTGGTCGAGCGCCGGTCCCGCTACGTACTCCTCGCCAAGGTTGTGAACAAGGACACCGCCAGCGTCGTGGCCGCGCTCGTGAGACAAGTGCAGCATCTGCCGCGGGAACTGCGCAGGTCGCTGACCTGGGACCGGGGCAAGGAGCTCGCCGACCACAAGCGCCTGACGCTGGCTACCGACCTTGAGGTGTACTTCTGCGACCCCCACAGTCCCTGGCAGCGCGGCACTAACGAGAACACTAACCGTCTTCTGCGCCAGTACTTCCCGAAGGGCACCGACCTGTCCGTGCACAGCCAGGCCAAGCTGAACGCCGTGGCGCGCGAGCTTAACGAGCGACCAAGAAAGACGTTGCAGTATCACTCACCAGCGGAGAAGTTCGCAGAGTGTGTTGCGGCGATCAGTTGAATCGGCAGTCATTAGCGGACACACTGACGCAGTTCCGCGCCATGTCCGCTTTACCCGCCATCACGGCGCTGGCTCAATGCACTCTTCCGTGTCGTTCTTGACGCTGTTGACTGCGCGGTTGACCGCGTAGGCCTCCATCAAAGTCATATGGCTTGAGCATGCTCAGCTAGGAAGTGTGACAGCCAGCCTTGCCATGCGGTTTACTGCTTTCCCTTCCGCTTGCGATAAGCCCGCATGGCGGTCTTTCGGCTATGATCAGGGGCATCGTATAGGAATTGCTACGCGGCTGAAAACCGAGCCGCGCTAGAGGCGTCACCTCATGAGGCTCGTCGGGTGATGCCCCCATTACCGAAAAAGATAAAAGTTGCTCTGGCCAACACTCTGCATGATTGGGAAATCGCTTCAATCGAAAGGTCAACAGCCGCAGAGGAGCTTACCCAGATGGAGGTGTTTGTCACCGAGCATGAGTTTGACGAGGACGACGAACATATCCTGACACTCCTGCGTGGAGTGCGAGACTTGCTTGCGCTAGGTCAAGCTGATGCCGCTGTTCAAGTCGCAATTCACCTTGGCGGGGTGCTCGCTGAACAGGAGGCGCACTCACACCTGTTTTGGCATCTCGGGGAGCGCTCAGCGAAAACTCGGCTCTCTGTCGTCAGCACCTATGAGACAGATTTAGCGGTTTTAGGAAGGGAGGATTTCTGGCTCATCGTAGCCCTTAGAGGGAGCGAAGATGAGACAGAAATCCATTCCGGTTAGAGACTTGGCGGAACGGGTCGTGAAAGACATCCGCCGGGCGACGCGGCGGCATTTTACGGCTGAGGACAAGATCCGCATCGTGCTTGAGGGGCTTCGCGGTGAGGACAGCATCGCCGAGCTTTGCCGCGCCCGGATCGGGTCTGGAACCGTATCCCGGACGATGTTCGCGAACGGATCAAGACCCTGGCGCTGGACGAGCCGGCGCTCTCGCCCCGGGAGCTGGCCGTGCGCTTCACCGACACCGAAAGCTATTTTGTGTCAGAGGCTTCGGTCTACCGCCTGCTGAAGGCGCTCGATCTGATCGCCAGCCCCGCCTACATCGTCATGAAGGCAGCGGACGAGTTCAAGGACAAGACCACGGCGCCCAACCAGCTGTGGCAGACCGACTTCACCTATCTCAAGGTCATCGGCTGGGGCTGGTTCTATCTGTCGACCGTGCTCGACGACTTCTCGCGCTACATCATCGCCTGGAAGCTGTGCACCAGCATGACGGCCGAGGACGTCACCGCCACGCTCGACCTGGCGCTGAAGGCCTCGGGACTGGACCGGGCCACGGTCGTTCACCGGCCCCGGCTCCTGTCGGACAACGGTTCGAGCTACATCTCGGCCGACCTCGCCAAATGGCTCGACCGCCAGGACATGGATCACGTTCGCGGCGCGCCCTACCACCCGATGACCCAGGGCAAGATCGAGCGCTGGCATCAGACGCTGAAGAACCGCATCCTGCTCGAGAACTACTACCTGCCCGGTGACCTCGAAGCCGAGATCGGCGCCTTCGTCGCCGACTACAATCACCGGCGCTACCACGAGAGCCTGGGCAACCTGACGCCGGCCGACGTCTACTTCGGACGCGGCCAGACCATCCTCATCGAACGGGAAAGGATCAAACGACAGACCATCGCCAACCGACGCTTGCTGCATCGTCAGCAGGCCGCATAACATCATCAACCAGACGAGCCAGAGCCTCCCTTAAATGAAGCCGCTCGCTGTCCCAAAAACTCTGACGACGGACACCTAAGAGGCGTCCTACTTCGTCATAAGCAGCGGCGGCTGAACACCGCCGAGTAACGGCGTCTTCCCGGTTTCGCGACTGTGGAGGCGCAACCGCTTTGGTCGGATAAGTCATCACGGTCGCGGGTCTGGGCATACATAGCCCAAGCCCGTACATCGGGTTTCCGCGTCGGGAGCTAACCAGGCTCACCGGGAGTAACGGAAGGCAATTAAGGGCCTCAGCGACTCTCTCTGAGGCTCAGGAGAGGGCTACGGTTTGCACCGACCCTCAGGTAGCCTCCTCGCTGGCGGATCAGCGAGGTGGTGTTCCCGCGTCATCTAAGCGGGACGTAAAGGCCGACCGCATGACCCCGACCTTCCTCAAGTGAGGTTGTCTCGATCCGCCTATGTCGGCTCCGGGCTTGGCTCCGAGGGTCAGATGGCTTGGCCCACGCTAGGCCAAGCTATGCCTTCCTGACTTCCACCAAGGGTCAGTGAGGGGTGAAGGGGGAGGGTGAATGAGGACAAACGAATGAAAGACGCTAAAATTGGCAGAGATGGGTCGCACAATTCTCCTGATCGGAGCGGTCTGCGGCGTCGCGGCGGTACTGTATCTGCGGCCTCATCACTATGTCGCGAAACAGATCGTCTTTCCGGTGGCCAGTTCCGTGGACATGGGACGCGTCAACGACAACTACGTTGGCGCGACCGGAACTTTGACGGGTGAGGGCGTACGGCACGAAAACAACGCCGTTGAGATCTCCTGCTACAAATCTGAGGGAAGGTGTCTCTTATTCCGGGTCGAGCAGATTGGTGACAACTACCTAAACTTGATTGGCCCCATCGGCATGCCAACCGTCTTTTTGATAACCCGTTGGGACCCGTCCTTAGTTGTGGCAACGAACGATGAAGACAGCTTGAGTGGGTACCCAGGCGGCTGCATAAAATCGACTGTGAACCTGGGACGCGATAGCTACCAGTTTCCGTTGTAGTCAGTCGAGTTTGTCGAGGAGCCAATCAATCAGGCTGATCCGAAATGTCAGAAGACGCCCACTCTGGTCCGTAAGTGGAGCCTCGAAAGCCCTTCCTACCAACGGTGAGACGAATGCCAAGAGCAAAAGAAAGAGTTTGTCTCGAACACGGGCTGAAACTCAACATCAACGAACTCGCTCGTGAGGGACTCCTTCAACCTGGAGTAAGGGCTTTTTGCACGTACACTTGGACCAACAGCCACACTGGCGAGCTCACTGCGCGTGCGCAGATCATCACGCAACTTCAAACCGAGCGGGATGGTTTCGCATCCAAATGGAAGACCTTGATCAGTGGATCGATTTGGTTGCCGAACCTCGGCATTTCGGCGGGCGGCAGTGGTACTTCAAATGTCCATGTACGCCTCGATGCTCGGTCTTGTGGATGCCTCCGGGTGCCAGTCGCTTCACCAGCCGCCAAAACTGGGGAAGGCAAGTCGCTTACGCATCGCAGTTCGATACCCCGGTAGATCGGGCACGTAGGGGAAAAGCGAAAATCAAGGCGCGGCTGATCGACGACCTTGATCCCGACAAATGGGAGCTGCCACCCAAGCCCAAATGGATGCGGTGGCATACGTACGACAAGCATGTCGAGAAATTTGACCGATACCAACAGCAGCTCAACGCGATGTGTGCACGAACGCTGCAACGCATTTTAAATCAAAGTTAGGCAACAGATTTCGATTTTGCTCAACGTCTGCGGGAGTGGTTTTGGATAACGGAGCGCCCTCGCATCGCGTGTGGGAATTGGGTTGCTCGGGCAGGGCGTAAAAAAGATTTCGAAAGAGGTGCTGTTTTTTGCTACTGTAGAACGCCTTCGCGACGCCATGTCGTGATGGCCTCGGGCCATAGGCGGGAGCTGAAAATAAAGGTTGTTACACCAAAGGAGGAAACCTCGTTACACTAAAGGAGGAAACCAATGACCCAACTAAAAAGCGTTAGCGCGCTGGCCGCGCTCGTGCTCGTCGCTGCGACGAGCAGCGTCGCACTGGCTCAGAACGGGCCAAAAATCATGCTTGATAGTTCGGGCGGGTTCGTAACCGGCGGCAAAATCCAAATCAACCCCAACAACCCCGATCGGTCGCTGTCCTGCGACCACGGGTACGTCGAGTATTTCTTGCCGCAAAACCCGCGCAAGACGAGCCTCGTGATGTGGCACAGCTCCAGCACGCAGGTGTGGCAGAACCGCTGGGATGGTGGCGAAGGCTTCAAGGACAAGATGCTGCGCGCCGACTATCCCACGTACATCTGGGACGGCCCGCGCGTTGGCCGCGCCAACTGGAGCTGCGAGTCGATCACCTACACGCCGATCAGCACCGGGATCAGGGCAATTTCACCGCCTGGAAATTTGGCCCCACGGTTCTCGCCGGACAAGTGCCGACGCCGGCGGAATTGTGCCCGGGCACGCAGTTCCCGGCCAACAGTCCGCAAGCTCGAGGAGTACTGGTGGAACGCGACCGGCGCTCCGCTATGACGAGTTCGATTTCGGAAGAAACATCGAGCATCGAGACGGATGCGGCAGCCGTCGCGGCCGACTCCGGCAGGCTCGGCAATCAGATCGTCTACCTCACGAACTCCGCGGGTGGACTTCGCGCCATGGTGACGACGGCCAAGGCCACGAGGACACAACATCGCGGGCATCGTCACCTACGAGAGCATCGGATACGTGTTCCCGATCGGGGATCCCGAATGCCGCATCGCGAACCTGTGCGACATGTCTGGAATGCCTGCGCCTTTGGACCCATCGGCATTCCCGAGGAGACTTCAAGAAGCTGGCGAAGCTCAAAGTGATCCAGTTCGTGTGGGGCGACCACCGGCCTGAGACGTTCTAGTTTCGTTCAGCAGTCCCGCCTGTGCGCCAAGCTGATCAACGAGTACGGCGGCACACGCCGAAGTCCTCAAGCTGGCGGAGGATGCGGGGCTCACGGGAAGCACGCATATCGCCTTCGCCGACATGGACAACGAGAAGGTCGCAGACCTGCTCGACAAGTTGCTGAAGGCGAACGGCCTGGACAAGAACAAGTAAGCGAAGAGCAACGATTGCAGGAGCGTTCCCGTCCGAACCGGATGGGGACGCTCTCTGCAGGATTCTCAACGAACGGCCGCCTCAGTGTCTGCATTGGCGGCAACAAAGAATCACTTGCAGCAATGAGAGTTGGTGCCCCTGAGGGACTCGTAATGGCATCCTTCATGCAGGTTTAGACTTATGCTGCCGAATTACTGTCTCGCATCAACTTGGCGAAATTTTGCGCCAAGCCGAGGGTTCACTCTACTAGAGCTCTTGGTTGCCATTCTCCTGCTCAGCTTAGTTTTCTTACTGCTCACGAGCGGTCTACAGTTCGGGACAAGAGCCTGGAATGTGGGGCAAAAAGAACTAAGTAGGACCTCGGAAGTGATGACGATCCAAGAACTAGTACGCCGAGTGCTAAGTGAAGCCCGCCCACTCATGATCGAAGCCACACTAACCGAGCATCGCTACGTTTACTTTATCGGCAACCAAAATTCCGTTCGATTTATAGCTCCAGTTCCCGAGCATCTCGGCGTGGGAGGATTTTACGAGGTCGGCCTTTATCTCACGGACGATGGTGGCTCCGCCAAGCGCCTCGAAATGTCGTGGCGTCTTTTCCCAGGAGCCGAAGATTCTAAGACGCGGCGGGTCGTTCTGCTGGATAAGGTCGCCCAGATGCAGTTTTCTTATTTTGGGCGTCCTCTACTACTAAGGCCTGCCCAGTGGCACGACGACTGGCAGAATTGGGAATCGCTGCCGTATCTAATTCGCATGCAAGTTACGTTAAGTGGCGGCGGGCAAGTTTGGCCGCAGCTTACGGTTGCTACGCACGTCCAGGGTATGAACCTCGTGATCGACGGTGACGGAGCGTGATGTGTACGCGACTCGGGCTACGCGCTTCGGACTCTCCTCAATCGCGGCTCGCCTACATGAGTGCCGGAACTTAGGCTTCTCGCCACGGACGCAGCATTCAGGATCAGAGTAAGCGGCTAGAGCCTAGCGGCCAAGTATGGCAACAGACACCAATCAAGCAACCGCCGGCAATCGCCTGCTACTGCCACGCGGCCGAAATGTGCACGAATAGATAGGCTGGACCGCTGGCGCTGGCGCGGCGGCCAGACTGACGGTGTGGTTGCCCTTGACCGGCGGCGCCGGCGCCAAGGTTCTCTGTCGTCAGCACCTATGAGACAGATTTAGCGGTTTTAGGAAGGGAGGATTTCTGGCTCATCGTAGCCCTTAGAGGGAGCGAAGATGAGACAGAAATCCATTCCGGTTAGAGACTCGGCGGAACGGGTCGTGAAAGACATCCCGGACGATGTCCGCGAACGGATCAGGACCCTGGCCCTGGACGAGCCGGCGCTCTCGCCCCGGGAGCTTGCCGTGCGCTTCACCGACACCCAAAGCTATTTTGTGTCAGAGGCTTCGGTCTACCGCCTGCTGAAGGCGCTCGATCTGATCGCCAGTCCCGCCTTCATCGTCATGAAGGCAGCGGACGAGTTCTCCGACAAGACCACGGCACCCAATGAGCTCTGGCAGACCGACTTCACCTATCTCAAGGTCATCGGCTGGGGCTGGTTCTATCTGTCGAGCGTGCTCGACGACTTCTCCCGCTACATCATCGCCTGGAAGCTGTGCACGACAATGACGGCCGGGGACGTCACCGCCACGCTCGACCTGGCGCTGAAGGCCTCAGGTCTGGATCGGGCCATGGTCGTTCACCGGCCACGGCTCTTGTCGGACAACGGCTCGAGCTACATCTCGGCCGACCTCGCCAAATGGCTCGACAGCCAGAACATGAACCACGTTCGCGGCGCGCCCTATCACCCCATGACCCAGGGCAAGATCGAGCGCTGGCATCAGACGCTGAAGAACCGCATCCTGCTCGAAAACTACTACCTACCAGGTGACCTCGAAGCCGGGATCGGCGCCTTCGTCGTCGACTACAATCACCTGCGATACCACGAGAGCCTGAGCAACCTGACACCGGCCGACGTCTACTTCGGACGCGGCCAGACCATCCTCATCGAACGGGAAAGGATCAAACGACAGACCATCGCCACTCGACGCTTGCTGCATCGTCGGCAGGCCGCATAACATCACCAACCAGACGAGCCAGGGCCTCCCTTAAATGAACCAGCTCGCTGTCCCAAAAACTCTGACGACGGACAATGCTTCCCCTCGTAGGGCAGGGACAACTGCGGCTCATCACCTGCTGCCGCCGCCTTCAGCGGCGATTGCAGCCGCTTCCGCTGAGGCCTAGGCGCTGACCTGAGCGCGCGCGACATCGCCGCGTAGGCCGCGTCCAGCCGCTCTAGCTCCGCCATCTCAGCGACCATCTTGGTGCAGGTCACCAGCGCGACCTTCCATTCCTCAACGGTCATCTTCACCTTGCCATGCACGATGCGGCAGAGCGGGTCCGGGCGTGTCTCGCGCCGAACCTCTTGGTCGTAGGTCAGGACGTGGACGATCTTCGCCACGGTTTCAGGGTTCACGGTGTGCTGCTTTTGCTGCTTCATTAATGGCCGAAACTGGACTTGATATCAATGGATGGCTTAATCGAGTTCGCCAGCCTATAGACCCAGGCAAAACCGCGGAACGCATTTCCAGAGAAGCCAATCCTGATGGTCAACTTTACGGTGAAGTCGTCGTCTTCACGGGGGAGCTGCAAATCCACAGGCGGGAGGCAGCTGACCTCGCAGCGGCGATGGGGTGCAAGGTCGATGCGGCAGTTACCCAGCGCACCACTTTGCTTGTTGTAGGTGATCAGGACCTCAGTCGACTAGCCGGGCATATCAAGAGCAAGAAACACCGAGAAGCCGAGGAGTTGATTCAGAAGGGTCAGAATATCCGCATCTTACGAGAAACTGATTTCAGGCAACTTTTCCAACTATCGTCTGGAGATGAAGCCCAATGTGGCCCCCGTCCGGAGCTGCCGCCTGGAGACGGAACCTCACCTTTGTCACTCGGTGCTCTGTTTGGCGAACGCCGAATTACACCGCCGCCTGGCTTTGGCCAAGGAGGAACCTCGCTGGATTCCCCAGATATGTATCTGCCTTCGGACGGTGCCGAGGAACTGGGACCTCTAGTCGGAGTTCGCCTGGCAATTACTTATGCTTACGATGATACCGATGCGAGCCTAACCCGCCGTTTCGTGGTCGTCGACAAGGCTGTGCGAAGGGGTCGCGTTTGGTATTTGCAAGCTCACTGCGAGCTGCGCGGATCGCCGAGGGAATTTAGAAATTGATCGCATCCGCGAGATCATGGATACGCGCACTGGCGAAGTGTATGACGATCCTGCGAGGTTCCTGTCAGGATTGCTCCTCGTGGCACGGGCACGCGGACACCAGCGACGGACCCGCATCAATCCGACAGAGAGGTTAATTGCAGCGAAGTAAGGACGGCCTTACTGTTCTCTTATACTTTGCTCAATCCGACCAAAAGCTGAGCAGGGGGGAGCGAAAGATTCTTTGGAATTACTTAGAGTGGCAACAAGATCGCTGCTCAATTCAAGGCAAAGTTGCAAGACGCCCCTTCAATTGTTGGATGGACGCTCTGGTGCCCGATACGGAACAATTCGCAACTGCTCTCCAAAAGTTGCAAGGCGAGAAAATTCATGCCTGTTACGTGCTCGCCCGCGTACCCGAGATTGTGATGGCTGATCGTTGCGCCGATGATGAAGAAAAGAGCCGTCTTCGAACCCTGTTGCAATTGATGCAACAGCCAGTGGCAACCAACGTTTGAAGGCTGCGACCAAGAGGGATTTGGCTCAGGTCAGGGAACGACCACGCGAAACCGGCACGTATTTCAAGCGCGCAAACTCGCTCAGCTCCTCGCAAGGAACATTTCGCAGACAGATGACTTGCGTCACGTCCATGACCCTATCTGATTTCCTCAGCCGGGCTTGGCGAGTAGCCAACGAGCATGTCATTCAATCGATCGCGCAGTAGCCCATCAATGGTAGCCACGGGATCCTTACCGAGATTAAACCTGTTGAGGCGGATCATCTGCACGCCAAAGCTTTCGAGCACCTTCTCGCGTTCAAGATCCTTCGCCGTAAGATACGATCGCCAAGTTGACGAATTAATCAACCTGGGTGGCACTCCTTTTTCGAAATGAAACTCGAAGCCATCGTATTCCAGCACCAGTTGATACTCTTTTACGCCGTCGGAAATCCGAATGAGGAAATCAACACAATAGTCTGGGTGGTGATATGTCGGATCAAGTTGCTTCAGATATTTTCCGATCTCAAATTGGGGTGTGATTTCACAATTGCCCTCAAAATCGCGGATCAAAGGAACTTGACTAAGCCAATGGATAACCTTCCGCTCCATCGGTGATGCCGGATCCACAGGAGGGAGGGGTTTCGCGCGGTCAAGTTCACTGCGATAGTGCAATAAGGCAACTCGGAGCGCCGACGAATATTGGTCAAGCGGCTTTGAGTGGACAAAAACAATTTTCTCCTGGCCGCGGGACAGACCCACGTTGAGCCGCTGCAGACGAAGATTGTGGTCGACCTCGTCAGATTGGTTCAGAATTGTTGAACGCCCCCATCACGCTCCCCCCACCAATTGCTCGCTCGTACCGTTTCGCTAGTCGTCGTCAACTTAGCATAGTCTGGAGGCGTCCTGAGATTTTGGGACCGGGCAGAGCGCGAAGGCTTTGGCCAAAGCCGAAGTCGAGCCTGGGCGGCAGCATCATTCCGAGGCCAAAGGGAAAGCCGCGTTGGCGGGCAGCGCACTATGCTATGGTTTGCTTACTTGGTGCTTACTCGAAATGTCTGGATTGCTTGAATTTTCTGCTAAGTTATTGATTTAAATGGTGGGCGGTACTGGACTCGAACCAGTGACCCCTGCGATGTGAACACAGTGCTCTACCAGCTGAGCTAACCGCCCGGTGAGGCCTGGAAGCCGGATTTAGCGATTGGGAGCGGGGCAAGTCAAGGAACGGACGGCCAAGGCCGGCGGAAAGGGCGAGGACGGGGTGAGGCCACGCCGCCCTTAAGTCGTAAAACCTATTTGCCTACCATCTTATTGACGGTGGCAAGCGTCGCGGTCGCATTCGCGAGGTCGCCTTCCGTGCATTGCGCGTCGGCCTCATCGAGGAGCTCGTTCACCTTCTCGGTGTCCTCCTCGCTCAAGGTGTTGGCGTCGATCTTGTTCTGTACGGCCTCCTCGGCGGCCGCGAGCTGCTGGGTGCACTGATCGTCCCCCTCGGCAGGCTCGTCGACGGCGTAGGCGGTGCCACCCATCAGGCAGGCCAAGGCTGCGCCGATCACGACACGTCTCAGCATCGTCTCTCTCCCTTGGAAAAACTGTAAGCGAAATGACCTAAAGGCGGGTGAAGGTGGCTTTCGACTGTGGCTCCACGTTGAGAGCACTCCGGTCGAATTAGGGCAAATCTGTGGCGTGGGTGGACCGGCTAGCCAGCGCGCTGCCCAGTCGCGCACCTGTCGAGGAGGAGCGTCGCGCTCGGCACGAGAGCGTCGAAATGGTCGATGACCGCGTCTGGAGCAAGTTGGTCCAACCCTGGCGGCGCATAGCCGAAGCTCACCAGGATCGAAGGCACGCCGAGCGCCTTTCGCCGTGGCGATGTCGACGTCGCTGTCTCCCACCATGATGGCGCGCGACGGCTCGCCGCCGGCGAGCGCGATCACTCCGGTGAGGTGACCTGGGTCCGGCTTCGACACGGTGAAGGTGTCGCGCCCGGCCACGCTATGGAAGTAATGCTGGAGGCCGAGCGCCTGAAGCAGCTTGCGCGTCAGATATTCGCGCTTGTTGGTGCAGACCGCGAGCCTGGCTCCTGCCGCCGCCAAAGCCTCGAGCAAATCCACGGCACCGGGGAAGGGACGGCTTTCCGCTGCAATGTTGGCCTCGTAGTGAACGAGAAAATCGGCCAGCATCTCATTGATGTCCTCTTCGGCGCCGGCGCGGCGCAAGGCTTCCTCGATCATCACGCGGGCGCCAAAGCCTACGGCAGAGCGAATCGTCTCCTGCGAAATCGCGGCATGGCCGCGGCGGATGAGCGCGTCATTCAGGGCGTTGGTAAGGTCGGGCGCAGTGTCGACGAGGGTGCCGTCGAGATCGAAAACGATCGTCGCATCTGCCAAATGGGAGAGCCGCACTTATGTCCTCGTTAGGCTTGCACGTTGACCGGGAGGGGCCGCCCCGGCATATCTCATTCCTGGCTTTGCAAGGCTAGGCCTTACTTCCAGAGCAAAGGCGGCTTCTTGATGGAACTGCGCGATTCCTCGTTGCTCAAGGAGAGCGCGGCGCTGCGCGCGCTCGACCTCGTCTGCGACGGGATGTGGCTCGGTCTAGGCACCGGCTCGACGGCCGCGCGCTTCGTCGAGGCGCTCGGCGTCAAGGTGGCGGCAGGGCTCAAGGTGCTGTGCGTGCCGACCTCCGAGGCCACGCGCGCGCAGGCCGGAGCGCTCGGCATTCCGCTGACCACGCTCGACGAGACGCCCCATCTGCACCTGACGGTGGACGGCGCCGACGAGGTCGACGAACAGCTTCGGTTGATCAAGGGTGGGGGCGGAGCGCTGTTGCGCGAGAAGATCGTGGCTACGGCATCGGACCAGATGGTGGTCATCGCCGACGACAGCAAGCTCGTGAAGATGCTCGGGCGGTTTCCGCTTCCGGTCGAAGTGGTGCCCTTCGGTTTCGCCGCCACCCGCCGCATGGTCGAGGCCATGGCCGCCCAGGCCGGATGCGAAGGCGAGATCATTCAGCGCCGGGGGAAGGACGGCCAAGCCTACATCACCGACCAAGGCAATTTCATTCTCGACTGCGCCTTTGGGCGCATTCCCGAGCCTGAAGTGCTCGCCTTTGCGCTGAAGCGGGTGCCCGGCGTCGTCGAGCACGGCCTGTTCCTCGGGGTCGCCGATTTGGCTATCGTGGCGACGGCGAACGGCGTGCAGCTCCTGCAGCGGACCCCATGACGTGAGTAAGTACGACTACGATCTGTTTGTGGTCGGCGGCGGCTCCGGCGGCGTGCGCGCCGGCAGGCTCGCGGCCGAGCTCGGCGCCAAGGTGGCCATCGCCGAGGAATACCGCGTCGGCGGTACCTGCGTGATCCGCGGCTGCGTGCCGAAGAAGCTGCTCGTGTATGCCAGCCGCTACGGCGGCGCGTTTGCCGATGCGCGCAATTTCGGCTGGACAGCGGAGACTTTGCATTTCGACTGGCCGACGCTGATCGCCAATGTCCACCGCGAGGTCGAGCGGCTGAACGGCGTCTATACGCGGACGATGGAGAAAGCCGGCGTGCGCATCATCCTTGATCGCGCCGTGCTCGAAGACCCTCACATGGTGAAGCTGGCGGGTGGCGATGCACCGATCAGCGCCAAGACGATCCTGGTCTCGACCGGCGGCCATCCGATGATCCCGAAGCTGCCCGGCTCGGAGCATTTCATCAGCTCCAATGAGTGCTTTCAGCTCGAACAGCTGCCGGACAGCATCGTCATTGTCGGCGCCGGCTATATCGGCATGGAATTCGCATCGATCTTCGCCGGCCTCGGCGTCAAGGTCACCGTGCTCCATCGCGGCGATCAGGTGTTGCGCAATTTCGATGCGGAACTGCGCGACGGGCTCGCCGAGGCCATGCGCAAGCGCGGCATCGATATCCGCATCGACACCGACATTGCGCGCATCGACAAGGAGGCCGGAGGCTATCGCGTATATTGCAAGAATGGCGACAGTCTTGCGGCGGGGCTGGTGATGGCCGCCACGGGGCGGCTTCCCAACACCATGGGGCTTGGGCTCGACAAGGCCGGCATCGATCTCGGCTGGAACGGCCACGTCGTAGTGGATCAATACTCGCGGTCCTCGGTCGACAATATCTACGCGGTCGGCGACGTCACCGACCGCGTGAATCTGACGCCCGTCGCCATCCACGAGGCCACGGCCTTCGCCGAGACGGTGTTCAACGATACGCCAACCCCGGTCGACTACGCCATGATCCCGACTGCCGTTTTCTCCGATCCGGAGATCGGCACCGTGGGCCTTTCGGAGGAATCGGCACGCGAGATGGGCCATGTGGTCGACATTTACAAGCTCGCCTTTCGGCCGCTGCGATACACGATTGCCGGCCGTGACGAGAAAATGCTGATGAAGCTCGTGGTCGATATGCAGTCCGGCAGGGTGTTCGGCTGCCATATTCTCGGACCCGACGCCGCCGAGATCGTGCAGATGGCGGCGATCGCGCTCAAGATGGGGGCGACCAAGGCGCAGTTCGAATGACCATGGCGCTGCATCCGAGCGCCGCCGAGGAACTCGTGACGCTCAGGCACAAATGGGAAGCGCCAACGCCCATGGCGGGGTCCGATGCGGCGGCTTGAGGACAAGATCGCACTGGTGACGGGTGCCGGCGCCGGCATCGGCCGGGCCATCGCCGAGACCTTCGCCCGCGAAGGCGCTCATGTCGTGGTGGCGGATCGCGATGGCGAGGCGGCGCGCGAGGTCGCGGATGCCATCGTCAAAAGCAATGGCGCAGCGCAGGCTGAGACGGTGGATGTGACCGACACCGAGCAAGTCAAGGCGCTGATGAAGCGGCTCGCCGAGGCCTTCGGCCGGCTCGACGTGCTCGTCAACAACGCCGGCGTCGGCGAGCGGAGCGATTTCCGCCATCTCGACGATGCCGCCTGGGACAAAGTGTGGAAGACCAATGTCGACGGTACGGTGCGCTGCGCGCGCGAAGCCTTCGACCTGATCAAAGCCTCGGGCAAGGCCTCGGTCATCAACCTCTCATCGGTGATGGCGACCAAGCATACGCGGCAGATGTCGGTCTATTCGGCGACCAAGGGGGCTGTGTCGGCGCTGTCGCGGAGCCTTGCGGTGGAATATGCGCCCTACGGCATCCGCGTGAACGCGCTCTGTCCCGGCTATGTCGAGACGGCTCTGATCGGCCGCTACATGCAGAACCCGATGATCGCCAAGGCGCTGCTCACCCAGACGCCGCTCCGGCGCTTCGGCACGCCGCAGGACATCGCCAATGCCGCGCTGTTCCTCGCGTCGGACGAGGCGGCGTACATCACCGGCGCGGACCTGCATGTCGATGGCGGCATGAGCACGACGCTTTAGGAAAGAGTGCTGGGTCCCATCCCTCGGAGGTGGGGAGCGGGCGATGCCCGCGCTCGAACCCTGATGTTCTTTTCAGCGAGGCATGATCATCGTGTCGTCGATGATCCCGTCGACCACGGCCACCAGCGCCGCCTGCTCGCTGCCGCCCAAACCCTTCACCGCCTCGAAGCGGGCAAGCTGCCGGTCGGCGCTCGTCCCTTCCTTGACGATGTCGCGCGCACGGGAGACCTCGGCGACGCAACCGAAATGCTCGGCGTCCTCGGCGACCAGCTCCAGGAGCTCCTCTATCAGCTCAGAGAAAGCCACGATGTCCCCTTGCCGAAATCGACCATGCCTTTCCGATGCCGTAGCGCTGGGCGCGCCAGCGGTTCTCGCGCACGAGGAAAGGCGGGTAAGTAGCGCCAGCGCTGGTTTTTACGGCGCAAGCGATAGAGCATGCGCAAGATGCAGCGGAACAACGCGGCGATGGTGATCCCGTCCGCGAGCAACGGACAAACATCGGTGATGCGCATCTCGAGCGTGGGGAAGCGCGCCGAGGGCCGCAAGTCCCACCAGATCTTGGTCGCGTCCTCGATCAGCCCGGCATTGACCAGGATTTCGATGGAGCGGACATATTCGCTGTAGCTGCCGAACTTGTACGGCATGCCGGTGCGGGGGAGCTCATCGAACACCGACAGCCGGTACGACTTCAACCGGTCTGCCGCCCCTCCCAGAAGGGAGAAGAGGTCGAGAGCGCAAGGAGATGGGGCAGGAAATAGGCGGCCTGGCCGAGCAGATCGATGCGCAGGTCTTCGTCCTCGATCCCGACATGGACGTGCATGCCACAAATCACCAGCCGGCGCGCGACCTGCTGCAAATCTCTCGCCAGCACGTTGTAGCGCTCTTTGTCGGTGTGCTGCTGGCTCCGCCAATTGGCGAAAGGTGGGTCGATGAAGCAATGGGAGCGAGGCCGAACTCATCGGCGATGGCGCCCACCGTGCTGCGCAGCCTGACCAGCTCGTCGCGCGCTTCTTTGATGGTGTGGCAGACGCTGGTGCCGACCTCGATCTGCGAGCGCAGGAATTCGGGGCTGACCTGACTGCCGTAATCGAGCAACGCCTCCTGACATTTGGCGAGGAGCGCCGGGGACGGCTCGGACGCGAGGTCGCGGCTGTCCTTATCGACAAGGAGGTATTCCTCTTCGATGCCGAGGGTGAAGCTTGGTTCGCGGATGGCCATGGCGGCGCAATGTGGCACAACTCGATGGCACGGAGTAGCCGCCTCGCGTCAGGTCAAGAGAGCGCCAGAACCACGCCGACCAGGTAGGCCATCGCCGCCGCGGTGATGCCGATGGCGAAGGTCTCAAGACCCGCGCGCCACCATGGCGCCGGCGACCAGCGGCTGCGCAGCGAGCCGATGGAAAAGAAGGTCAACGCGGTCATGACGTGGAGGCCTCAATCGTGGCGGGCAGGCCGAGGATGAAAGGCAGCAGGGGGACCGAGCCGCATACCAAGAATGCAAAAAAGGTGAGCAGCGCCGCTTTTCCCGGAGAGCGCGTGATGGGAGGGAGGCCATGCTCCTCGGTCATCATGGTTTCGATCCAGCGATCCCGTTTGCCCGTGATCACATCCACGGCGCTGTCCAAAGCCTCGCCCTGGAACCCCTTGGCCTGGAAGATTTGGCGGATCTCCTCGCGCTCTCCTTCAGGCGCGATCTCGACGTGGCGCTCCTCCATCCGGCGCACCTGCTCGTATTCCTCGATCTCGGCTCTGGTGCCGGTGAAATTCGCCGCCGCCATGGAGAAGCCATCGGCAAACAGGTTAGCGGCGCCGAGGATCAACAGGGCCTTGGTCGAAAGATCAGCCCCCACCACGCCCGCGACCACGGCGAAGGTGGTGACGGTGCCGTCGATGCCGCCATAGACCCAATCGCGCAGATAGCTGACGCGGGGTCCTTCCTTGAGCCGCTTGGCGATCTCACTCGGGCGGTGGTCGTGTTCGAGATGTCGGGGGTCCATTTACGTTACTTCCTTGGCCCTTAAGGTGGCTATGTGGCACGGGTAAGTGGGGGAGACAACGGCTCAAGCTTGCCAGGCGCGGACGAATCGCCTATATAGCGTCAGCCTTGTAGGGAGAGAGTTGATGGCCCCGCGATGGAGCCCGGACAGCTGGCGCTCGAAGCCGATCGAGCAGGTCCCGGTCTATCCGGACCCGGCGGCGCTTGCCGCGGTCGAGGCAGCAGCTCGCCACCTATCCGCCGCTGGTCTTCGCCGGCGAGGCGCGCAAGCTGAAGGCCGAGCTCGCCGAGGTCGCCGCGGGCAAGGCTTTCCTGCTCCAGGGCGGCGATTGCGCCGAGAGCTTCGCCGAGCACCGCGCCGACAACATCCGCGACTTCTTCCGCGTCTTCCTGCAGATGGCGGTGGTGCTGACCTTCGCCGGCGCGCTGCCGGTGGTGAAGGTCGGCCGCATCGCCGGCCAGTTCGCCAAGCCGCGCTCGGCGCCGACCGAGACGCAGGGCGGCGTGGAGCTGCCGAGCTATCGCGGCGACATCATCAACGGCATCGAGTTCACGCGAGGCCTCGCGCACGCCCGATCCCGCAGCGCATGCGAGATGGCCTACCGCCAGTCGGCGGCGACGCTCAACCTGCTGCGCGCCTTCGCCACAGGCGGCTATGCCAATCTCGAGCACGTGCACCGCTGGATGCTGGGCTTCGTCAAGGACAGCCCGCCAGGCGCAGCGCTACGAGGAGCTGGCCGACCGCATCACCGAGACGCTGGACTTCATGCGCGCCTGCGGCATCGATCCGGAGCGCCATCCGGAGCTGCGCGCGACCGATTTCTACACCAGCCACGAGGCGCTGCTGCTCGGCTACGAGCAGGCGATGACCCGCGTCGATTCGACCACCGGCGACTGGTACGCCACCTCCGGCCACATGATCTGGATCGGCGACCGCACGCGCCAGCCCGACCACGCCCATGTCGAATTCTTGCCGCGGCATCAAGAACCCGCTCGGCCTGAAGTGCGGGCCGTCGCTGACGCCGGACGAGCTGCTCGCAGCTGATCGACATCCTCAACCCGGACAACGAGCCGGGCCGGCTGACGCTGATCTGCCGCTTCGGCGCCGACAAGGTCGCCGAGCACCTGCCGAAGCTGATCCGCGCGGTGAAGCGGGAAGGCCGCAGCGTCGTCTGGTCGTGCGATCCGATGCACGGCAACACGATCAAGGCCGCGACCGGCTACAAGACGCGGCCGTTCGACCGCATCCTGAGCGAAGTGGAGACCTTCTTCGACGTCCACCGCGCCGAAGGCACCCATCCCGGCGGCATCCATGTCGAGATGACCGGCAAGAACGTCACCGAATGCACCGGCGGCGCCCGGGCCGATCACCGAGGACGACCTGTCGGACCGCTACCACACCCATTGCGATCCGCGCCTCAACGCCGATCAGGCGCTCGAGCTGGCTTTCCTCGTCGCGGAGCTGCTGAAGCGCGAGCGCGAAGGGCGGCCGGAGCCTGAGCTCTCCATCGCGGCCGGAGAATAGGTGGAAGCGCAAGGCGCCACACCGCTGGACAGCTCCGCGTCTGCCGCTAAGTTCCGCTGATGGCGAACGAAATCAACGTCGGCCCAAAGCTTGACACTTTCAAGCTCGCGCTCGCGCAGCTGAACCCGTCGTGGGCGATATCGACGGCAATGTGGAGAGGGCGCGCGCGGCGCGCAGCGAGGCGGCGGCCAAGGGCGCCGATCTCATCGCCTTCACCGAGCTTTATCTCACCGGCTACCCGATCGAGGATCTGGCCCTGAAGCCCGCGTTCCAGCGGGCGGCGGGTGCGGCCTGCGAGGCTTTCGCCCGCGACACGAGCGACGGCGGGCCTGCCTGCTTGTCGGGCTTCCCTGGGCCGACTGGCCGTTCGTCTACAACGCCATGGCCTATCTGGATAAAGGCCGCATCGAGGCCGTCCGCTCAAGTACAATCTCCCCAATTACGGGGTGTTCGACGAGAAGCGGGTGTTCACGCCGGGTCCGCTGCCGGAACCGATCTTGACTGCGTGGGGTTTCGATCGGGGTGCCGGTGTGTGAGGACATCTGGAGCGAGGAGACCTGCCTGACCCTGGCCGAGGCCGGGGCAGGAGCTCCTGATCGTGCCCAACGGCTCGCCCTATTGGATGGACAAGCAGGGCCAGCGCTATTCGATCGCGCGGGCCCGCGTCGCCGAGACCGGCTTGCCTATGGCCTATGTCAATCAGGTCGGCGGCCAGGACGAGCTCGTATTCGACGGCGCGTCCTTCGTGCTCAACGCCGACGGCCGCATCGTCGTGCAGATGCCGGCGTGGGAAGAGGCATTGGGGATAACGACATGGCGCCGCGACGGCGATCGCTGGATCTGCGAGCCAGAGCCGCTTGCCAAGATCGAGCAGGGGGACGCGGCGAACTACCTCGCTTGCGTCACGGGCTTGCGTGACTATGTCGAGAAGAACGGCTTTCCGGGCGTGGTGCTCGGGCTCTCTGGCGGCATCGACTCGGCGCTTTGCGTGGCCATGGCCGTCGATGCTCTTGGCGCCAAGCGCGTGCATGGCGTCATGCTGCCTTACACCTTCACCAGCAATGAGAGCCTGAACGATGCGGCGGAGACAGCGCAGGCACTTGGCGTGCGCTACGACATCTTGCCGATCCACCCGGCAGTCGAGGGCCTGACCAAGAGCCTCTCGGCAATTCCGGACGGAGGCGATTCCGGCACCGCGGAGGAAAACTTGCAATCACGCGTCCGCGGCACGCTGCTCATGGGTCTCTCCAACAAATTCGGGCCGATGCTGATCACCACCGGCAACAAGTCGGAAGTGTCGGTCGGCTATGCCACGCTCTATGGCGACATGAATGGCGGCTTCAATCCGATCAAGGATCTCTACAAGACGCAGGTCTATGCCCTTGCCCGTTATCGCAACCGCGAGCGCCCAAAGGGCTGCCTCGGGCCCAAGGGCCGTGTCATTCCCGAGAATGTCCTGACCAAAGCACCCACGGCGGAGCTCAAGCACAATCAGCGCGATCAGGACACGCTGCCGTCTTATGACGTGCTCGACGACATTCTCAATTGTCTGGTCGAGCTTGAGATGCCGATCTCCGAGATCGTGGCGCGGGGACATTCGCCCGAGGTGGTGAAGAAGGTCGAGCGCATGCTCTACCTCGCCGAGTACAAGCGGCGGCAGGCGGCGCCCGGAGTGAAGATCACCGCCAAGAATTTCGGCCGCGATCGGCGCTACCCCATCACCAACAAGTTCCGCGAGAAGCTTTAGCATGAGCGTCACGGTGCGCTTTGCCCCAAGTCCGACCGGCCGGCTGCACGCCGGCAACATCCGCACCGCGCTGCTGAACTGGATGTTCGCGCAGCAGCGGGGCGGGCGCCTGGTGCTGCGCCTCGACGACACCGATCGCGAGCGTTCGACGGAAGAGTTCGCGAACGGCATCCGCGAAGACCTGGCTTGGCTCGGGCTCGCCTGGGATAGTGAGGTGAAGCAGTCGGAGCGCTTTGCGGTTTACGACGCCGCGGTCGAAAAGCTCAAGGCGAGCGGCAGGCTCTATCCGGCTTATGAGACGCAGGATGAGCTTGAGCTCAAGCGCAAGCGTCAGCTCGCGCGGGGCAAGCCTCCGGTCTACGACCGAGCCGCTCTGAAGCTCACCGAGGCCGATCGAGAGAAGCTCGAGGCCGAGGGGCGAAGTCCCCATTGGCGCTTCAAGCTCGAGACCCGCGATGTGGTGTGGAACGATCTTATTCGCGGCGAGCAGCATGTGGACGCCGCCTCGCTGTCCGACCCGGTGCTGGTCCGGGCCGATGGGACCTATCTCTACACGCTGCCGAGTGTCGTCGATGACATCAATCTTGGCATGACCCATGTGGTGCGGGGCGAGGACCATGTCGCCAACACCGCGCCACAGATTCAGCTGTTCGAGGCGCTCGGCGCCGAGCATCCCGCCTTCGGCCATCACAATCTTCTGGTTGGGGCTGAGGGACAGGCGCTCTCCAAGCGCGACAGGTCGTTGTCCATCCAGGGCATGCGCGAGGAGGGGCTTGAGCCCCTTGCGGTGGCGAGCTACGCCGCCACGATCGGCACCTCAGATACCGTGGCGCCGCATCCGAGACTGTCCGAGCTCGTGGTGCACTTCTCGTTCGGCAAAATGTCGCGTGCGCCGGCCAGGTTCGATGTCGCAGAGCTTCGCGCGCTGAACGCGAGGCTGTTGCATGCGCTGCCCTATGCGGCGGTGGCGCCGTCGCTGAGCGCCATGGGTGTCGGTGGCGGCGAAGAATTTTGGCTCGCCGTGCGCTCCAACCTCGCCGTTCTCTCCGACGCTGGCGCCTGGTGGCAGGTGGTGACCGGTCCGCTCGAGCCCGTGATCGCCGATGCGGCCCTGTGCAAAGAGGCGGCGGCGCTGCTGCCGCCTGAGCCTTGGGATCAATCGACCTGGGAAATATGGGCGGCCGAAGTGAAGCGAGCGACCGGTCTGAAGGGCAAGGGGCTGTTCCAGCCTTTGCGGCTCGCGCTCACCGGCCGCGAGCATGGGCCCGAACTCAAGCTGCTGTTGCCGCTGATCGGGCGCTCCCGCGCGGCGGCGCGGCTGCAGGGCAAGACCGCCTAGTCGCTGAATTTATTGCGGCGGCGCGGGCGTGCGCTTGGCGACGCTCGACTGCTGTGGCGCCGCGTCCGCTGCGGCATCTGGCGGTGGCGCCGGGGCCGCGGCTTGCGGTTGAGCGGCGGGTTGAGGTAAGGCGCCGGTCGCGTCGATATTGAGCTGCGCCGGCGGCTGCTGCGCCGCGGCTTGGGCGGCGGGTGCGGCGCCCTTCTTCTTGCCGGGCTTGCCGGGAGCCGGTGTGGCTTCAGCCTTCTTGGTCGCCGCCTCGATCTCGGTCGGATTGTATTCGCTCTCCTTGCACGAACAGCCCTTCACATATGCCTTGCGATATTTGAAGGCGGCAGGAAGATCGGCATAGGCGGTGCCGTTGAGCGAGATCGCCTGGTCGATCTCCTGACCAGGATTGCGATAGACGTAGAGTTCGGCCGGCGCCGCGCAGCTTGATTGGCAGACAGTCGCGTCCTCCGACAGGCGGCTCGCATAGGTCTGGTAGCTGATTGGGAAGAAGAACCCGTCGCAGGTTCGCACGCACACCGACCGGTAGCGTCCATTGGGATCGATGCTGCGATAGACGGGTCCCTGAGGTTGCTGCGCCTCCGTATCGTCGCGGTCGCGCCCGAACCAGCCGAACAGCCCGCCGCCGCCACTGTCGCGCCGCACCTGCTGGGGTTTGGCGCCGCTGCATCCATTGCGGGCAAGCGCGTCCATCAGTTCGGCCTGGCGGCGGCGATTGCCGCCGCCGCTCGCGATCGCGTCACGTTGCCCTTGGAGCGCGTCGAGCTGGCGCTGCGCATCCTCCATGCGATCGTTCATCCTGAGGCAGTTGGGCGTCCGCGCGAGGCTTCTACCGAAGATCAAGAAGCTTTGAAAGCAACCGGCGTCATCCATTGCCGCCTTGGTGCCCTGGTAGACGCGGGTTGCGTCCTGAATTTGCTTGTTGATGCCTGCTAGCGCCGCGCCGCCGCCGCCGCCGCCTTGCGCGCTTGCCAGCTCTTGCTGGAGCTGCATGCAACGGAGCTGCTGATCGCTGTCCTGGGCAAGCGTATCACCGCCCACGCAGGCCACGGCGGCGGCGCACAGGGCAAAAATGGCGAGGCTGCGATAACGGCTGCCGCAGCGCGCCGGGAAAGCGGGCGAAAGCTCGTGATGGGCGTTCACGTCTTGGCGTTTCCGACTGGTTGCGACCCCCGAAAGGCCGTTCCGGCCCGGGCCTTAGGCCACGGGCATTATGCCCGCCCAAGCTTAGGGGTCAATGCGGCATCAATAAGATGGCCTGCTTGACGCAAGTCATGTTTGCGGCCATAAGCGAGCCATCATGGCGCAAGCACAACGCATCCTTATCATTTCCTGCGGCATTATTCCGGTCTAGCAAAGAGCTGTCCGGTCGTTCTTCCCTTTTACCTTTCACCTCCCAGAAAAGAACCGAACGCCGGCCGGCCGTAAGGCAAAGAGGCTATTGGTGGCGCTCAGGCTCTACAACACGCTCACCCGCAAGAAGGAGTTGTTCCAGCCCATAGATGCGGGCAATGTCCGCATGTATGTGTGCGGGCCGACGGTCTACGACTTTGCCCATATCGGCAATGCGCGTCCGGTCATCGTGTTCGACGTGCTGTTCCGCCTGCTGCGGCATCTCTATGGGGCGGAGCACGTCACCTATGTCCGCAACATCACCGACGTCGACGACAAGATCAATGCGCGGGCCGCCGAGGAGTATCCGGAGCTTCCGCTGAACGAGGCGATCCGGCGCGTCACCGAGAAGACCGAGAGGCAATTCCACGACGACGTTGCGGCGCTTGGCTGCCTGCCTCCGACCGTTGAGCCGCGGGCGACGGAGCACATCGTCGCGATGAGAGAGATGATCGACGGGCTCGTCGCCAATGGCTGCGCCTATGTGGCGGAAGATCACGTCCTGTTCGATGTCGCTTCCATGCCAGACTACGGCAAGCTGTCAGGCCGCTCGCTAGACGAGATGATCGCGGGCGCCCGTGTCGAGGTGGCGCCGTATAAGCGCGATCCGATGGACTTCGTGCTGTGGAAGCCATCGAAGTCTGGCGAGCCGGCGTGGCCTTCGCCCGCCGGCATCGGCACTCCGGGCCGTCCTGGCTGGCATATCGAATGCTCGGCCATGTCGTGGAAGCACCTCGGGCAGACCTTCGACATCCATGGCGGCGGCATCGACCTCGTCTTTCCACATCATGAGAACGAGATCGCGCAGTCGCGCTGCGCCTTCCATACGCCCATCATGGCCAATTACTGGCTACATAACGGCTTCCTCCAGATCGAGGGTGAGAAGATGGCGAAGTCACTCGGCAATTTCGTCACCATCCATGAGCTGCTTACCCAGCGAAAATTTGGAAATCAGCCATGGCACGGCCGTGTTGTTCGCCTCGCCATGCTCTCCACACAATACCGGCAGCCGCTCGACTGGAAAGTGGATCGACTTGCACAAGCGCGAAGCACCCTCATCGAGTGGGCCGAGGTCCTGCGAGACGCCCCTTCGGGGGATCAACCGGACAGCGAGTTTGTCAGTGCACTTGAGGATGATCTCAACACGCCTAGCGCGATGACCGTGCTGTATGGGTGGGCAAATGGCGCGCGGCGGCGGTCCATACCAGATGTTAAGCGCCTGAAGGCCGCTGCTCGATTTCTGGCTGTCTATGACAATGAGAGGCCAGCAGATTTCGCTGTCGGGTATGAAGTCACTAGTATGGACAAGGCCGACGTGGACATGAAGATCGCGCAACGGCACGCCGCACGCAAAGCGAAGGACTTCAAGGAGGCGGACCGCATCCGCGACGAGCTCGCCGCCATGGGTATCGAGCTTAAGGACGCCAAGGATCCGAAGACCGGCGAGCTGGTCACCACCTGGGAGGTCGCGCGATGAATTGAAAGGCGCCGCAACCAAACCCCTCTCCCCTCGTGGGAGAGGGTGGCGTGCGGCTGCGCCGCACGCCGGGTGAGGGGGCGAGCACTTCCGTCGTCAGGGCGAGATCGCTTCGCGGCCGCATGACAGATGCAGAGCGGAAGCTCTGGTACATGCTGCGCGACCGCCGCTTCGCCGCCGCCAAGTTTCGGCGCCAGGTGCCGCTCGACCGGTACGTGGCGGATTTTCCATCTTTCGAGAGGCGTATCGTCGTCGAGGTCGATGGGGGCCAGCATTCTGGCTCGGCCTGGGATGTCGCGAGGGATGACTGGTTCCGCAGCCAGGGATTTCACCGTCGTGCGGTTATGGAACAACGATGTCCTGACCAATCTGAGAGGCGTGTTCACCCTGTTGTCTGACATTGTCGAGACGAATACCCCTCACCCGGCATCGCAGCCGCAAGCGGCTGCAATGCCGCCCTCTCCCACAAGGGGAGAGGGGAAGAGGAGCGCGCGATGAGTCCTTCCAATACCTTAGCGACTCGGGCTCAAGGCAAATCGCAAGCCCGCGAGCGTCTCTATCTCTACGACACCACGCTCAGGGACGGCGCCCAGACCCAGGGCGTCGATTTCTCGCTCGAGGACAAGGCGCTGATCGCCGAGCAGCTCGACGAGCTCGGGCTCGACTATATCGAGGCAGGCTATCCGGGCGCCAATCCGACCGACACCAAGCTGTTCGCGGCGCCGCAGCCGCTAGGCTTCGCCAAGCTCACCGCTTTCGGCATGACCAAGCGGCCGGGCCGCTCTGTCTCGAACGATCCGGGCTTCCAGGCGGTGCTCGCCGCCAAGGCCGGCGCCATCTGCCTCGTTGCCAAGACCTGGGACTTCCATGTCGATGTGGCGCTCGGCATCAGCCTTGAGGAGAACCTGCAGGGCATCAGCGAATTGGTTGCGGCCGTCGTCGCCACTGGGCGCGAGGCGCTCCTCGATTGCGAGCATTTCTTCGACGGCTACAAGGCGAATCCCGACTACGCACTCGCCTGCGCCAAGGCGGCTTATGAGGCAGACGCACGCTGGGTGGTGCTGTGCGACACCAATGGCGGCACGCTGCCCGAGGAGATCGAAGCGATCGTCGCCGAGGTGGTGAAGCATGTCCCTGGAGACCGGGTTGGCATCCATGTCCATAACGATACCGACAACGGTGTGGCCAATTCGCTCGCCGCGGTGCGCGCCGGCGCGCGTCAGATCCAAGGCACGCTGAACGGCCTCGGTGAGCGTTGCGGCAACGCCAACCTCACCTCGATCATCCCCACGCTGATGCTCAAGCCGGACTATGCGATGCGCTTTGAAACCGGCGTGACGCCGGAGAGGCTCACGACGCTCACCCACGCCTCGCGCATCCTCGATGAGCTGCTCAATCGCGCACCAAACCGGCGCGCGCCTTATGTCGGCGAGTCAGCTTTCGCCCATAAAGGCGGCATCCATGTCTCGGCTGTGCAGAAGGACCCGCGCACCTATGAGCATGTTCCGCCCGAGGCGGTGGGCAATCGGCGCAGACTGCTCGTCTCCGATCAGGGCGGCCGCTCCAACATCTTGGCCGAGCTCGACCGCATCGGCATCGCTATCCCTAAGGACGATCCGCGCATCGCTCGGCTGCTCGACGAGGTGAAGGAGCGCGAGGCAAAGGGCTACGCCTACGAGGCGGCCGACGCCTCCTTCGAGCTGCTCGCGCGACGCCTGCTCGGCAATGTGCCGCAATTCTTCGACGTCGAGTTGTTCCGCGTCATGGTCGAGCGCAGGCACAACGCCGTCGGCAATCTCGTCACCGTGTCGGAAGCGACGGTGAAGGTGCGCATCGACGGTGAGACCATGTTGTCGGTGGGGGAGGGCAACGGCCCGGTGAACGCGCTCGACACGGCGCTGCGCAAGGACCTCGGCCGGTATCAGAGCTATATTTCCGACCTCGAGCTCGTCGATTACAAGGTGCGTATCCTCACGGGCGGCACCGATGCCGTGACGCGGGTTTTGATCGAGAGCCGGGACGGGAAGGGTAACCGCTGGTTCACCGTCGGCGTGTCGCCGAACATCGTCGACGCCTCCTTCGAGGCGCTGCTCGACTCCATCAACTTCAAGCTGATCCGCGACGGCGCCATCGCGCCGTGATCGATGGAGGTCAATCCATGGGAAGTCGGCAAGACGGCCCGGAGCGCGTCGCGCGTTGCGCTTGCGGCAATTTGACGGTCACGGCACGCGGCGAGCCCGTCGATGTCTATTTGTGCAGTTGCAACGACTGCCAGCGCGGCAGCGGCAGCGCGTTCTCCTACGCTGCGCTATTTCCTGAGTCCGCTATAAGCATTGCCGGCGAGAGACGGCAGTACAGGCAGCAAGGCGACTCCGGACGCTTCGTCGAGAGCTTTTTCTGCCCGGCTTGCGGGACGGCCGTGCTGTTCTGCGCCGAAGGCCTGCCGGGAACTCTTGGCGTCCCTGCCCGGCTGCTTTGCCGACCCGAGCTTCGCTCGGCCGACGAAGCTCTTCTGGGCCTCGCGACGTCATCACTGGCTCGAGCTTCCGGTTAACGTCGCTCTGATCGATACTCAGCCGGGTTGAGCGCGTTCATCAGAATTTCGCGGTGACCTTGGCTTCGGCCTCTGCCTTCGCCTCGGTGTCGTGGCTGACGAGAGCGCGGGTGATGGCGGGAACGATCGCCTCCACCCGATCGACGACCTCGAGGTGAAGCTCGAGCCCCGGGCGAATGAAACTTTCCTGCCGCATGCGCGCGAACAGGGCCAGCAGCGGATCCCAGAAGCCGTCGATGTTAACGAGCACGATGGGCTTTTGATGCTGCTCAAGCTGCGACCAGGTGAGCTGCTCGACGAACTCCTCGAGCGTGCCGAGACCTCCGGGCAGCGCCACGAAGGCGTCCGACTTCATGAACATCAGGTGCTTTCGCTGATGCATGTTGTCGACCACGATCAACTCATGCGCCTCGAGCAGCATGTGTTCGCGCGCGCTCAAGAATGCGGGGATGATGCCGGTCACCCGGCCGCCATGGCGGATCACGCTTCGCGCGATCTCTCCCATCAGCCCGAGGCTTCCGCCGCCGTAGACGAGGCCGATGTTCTCCGCCGCAAGGATTCGGCCAAAGTCGCGCGCGGCCTCGGCGAAAGCCTGGTTCCGGCCTGGGCCTGAGCCGCAATAGACGCAGATATTCCGAAGGTTAGCTTCTTTTTGCATGGAACCCATGTGCCATCGGCTGCTTTCAAACGTCAAGGAAGCCTACACCGTTCGTATTGGCAGCGGCTTGTCCACAGATGTAGGGTGCAGCGATGAGGAAGCGCGGCGGACTCGGCCCTTCGGTCCCGGCGGCGAGATAACGGCAATCAGGGGGGCGTTCTCCGGAGGAACGAGCGAGCGATGGGCAGCAGGTTCGTAGCGTTGTTGGTGGCAGTGATCGGCGTGATCGCCCTCGCTGCGGCAGGCGTTTATCTTTACCGCCATCATGGTGGACCTCGGGTCGAGCCCCAGGTGGCGACCGGCGAAAAGCCGGGTGCCGAGCAATCAAAGCCCGGCGAGCCCCAGCCGCCGGAGTTGACGCCTTCCGCGCCGACCGCCGTGCCGAGCTTCGATGTGGTGCGCATCGAGCCCACCGGCGAAGGCGTGATCGCCGGCCGCGCCCAGCCGGATTGGACGGTCACTGTGGAGAGCGAGGGAAACAAGATCGCCGAGACCACGGTCGATGAGGAGGGCGCCTGGAGCGTGGTGCTCGACACGCCTCTTGCCGCCGGCGACCATTCGCTGACGTTGCGCGCCACCTCGCCCGACGGGAGTCAGGCACTCACCGGGCAGCAACCGGTCCAGGTCGCGGTCGGAAAAGCGGAAGGCGAGGCTGCCGTGGCGCAGAGGGAGCCTTCGGCACCCGAGGAAACGGCGAAAGAAGCCGCTTCCACAGCCCCCGACAAGTCGCCGCAGCAAGCTGCGGCGCCGGAGGCGTCCAATCCCGAGCAGCAGGCCGGCGAGCCTCAAGCCGTTCCAGGGCAGCCCGAGCCGGTGGTTCCCGACGAGAATGCTCCGCCGCCCCAGCGGGCGAAGCCGCCCGTCAAAATCAGCAAGCTCGACTATCAGGACACCACGCCGGACAACGGGAAGATCGCGATGTCCGGCGTCGGCATACCCAACGTACATGTGTTCTTCTTCTATGACCAACAGCCGATTGGCGACTTGGTGATCGGCGATGAAGGCACCTGGACGTTTGAGGTCGAGAAGAAGCTTGGGGAGGGCGAGCACACCATCCGCGCCGACACTTACGACGCGAAAATCGGCGTAGTGCAGGGACGCGCCTCGCTTCGGCTCGCGCGCGAGCCGAAACCTGCAGGGGAGGAGACCGCGGCACAAGAGACGCCGGCTCAGGCCGAGGCTACGCCCGCGCCGGAAGCTTCGACTGCCGGAGCCTCCTCCGCCCAAGCCGAGCAGCCGTCAGGCCAGCCCGAGCCAGCCTATCCTGAGGGCCCGCCGGAGGAGGCTGCTTCCGCCGAGCCAACAGCACCGGCTGCCGCAGCAGAGCCGCAAGATCTGTCGTCGCAGCCTCAGCCTGCCTATCCGGAGGAGGAGACAACTGCAGAGGCTCCTTCAGCCGAGCCGGCCTCGCCGGTCGTGGCGTCAGAGCCGCAGGATCTGTCCTCTCAGCCACGGCCGGTCTATCCGGCTGAGACACCGGTACAAGAGCCGGTCCCGCCTCAGCAAGAGGTCGCCACGGAGGCACCTGCTCCTGCACAGCCGGAGGCAACTCCGGCCGAGCCTTCGCCTCCGGTCGTGGCCGAGCGGCCTGCAGAAGCGAAGCCGCCGGAGAAGAAAGAGGCGCCTGTGGTGTTCAAGAGCGTCGACTATCAGGACGTTGGCTCTGACTCAGGCAAGGTGTCGCTCTCCGGTACCGGCGAGCCGGGCGCGCGGCTTTTCCTCTATTTCGACCAGATGCCACTCGGCGAAGTCAGCGTCGGCAGCGACGGGACCTGGGTCTTCGGGGCCGAACGGAAACTTGAGACCGGCGAGCATCGATTCCGCGCCGACAACATCGAGCAGGGGAACGTTACCGGCAGCGCGTCGGTCGGCATCGTGCGTATGGCGAAGCCGGCCACGCCGCCGAAAGAGGAGCAGGCCGCGGCCGAAGCTCCACAGCAACCCTCTGCTCCTGCGCCCGAAGCTGCCACGCCTCAGCCGGAACCTGCGTCCAAAGTGGCCGCGGAAGAGGCGAAACCCGCAGCAGCGGAGCACGAGCAGCATCTTCCGCGGGTCTACACCGTGCGCCGCGGGGACACGTTGTGGGAGATCGCCGAAGCCTATTATGGCGGAGGGTGGCACTATCGCGCCATCGTGCGCGACAATCGCCACAAGATCCGCAACCCGCATTGGATCTATCCGGAGCAGAAATTCCACATTCCCGCCGGCAGATAATTCGCAGGCGCCGGGCTCGGGCGCCTGCTTGAGGGCGTCTCGACCTGCTACTATATGCTTGAAGGCGAGGGGGTAGCGCTTGACGCTACCCCTTTTTGCCGCGCGGGGAAGCCGAGGATAACGGGTTTCGATGCAGGACTTGCCGCAAACGAGGAGTGACGCGCTGATGCAGGCGCGCACCGGGCACCTCACGGTCTTGCGCGAGCTTGCTCCTTATATCTGGCCTGCCGGGCGTCCCGATCTCCGCACGCGTGTGGTCATGGCCCTGGTGGCGCTTATCATTGCCAAGGTCATCACGCTCGGTGTGCCGATCGCCTACAAATCGGTGGTCGATCTTCTGACGGGCCAGGCGACGGGAAAACAAATCACCGCCGTCGGCCTTGCCGCGAGCCCGGTCTTTCTCATCATTGCCTACGGCGTCGGCCGGGTGTTGATGGTGCTGTTCGCCCAGTTCCGCGACGTATGGTTCACCGCGGTCGCCCAGCATGCGGTGCGCGAGCTCGCCAACCGCACCTTCAGTCATCTGCACGTGCTGTCCTTGCGCTTTCATCTCGAGCGCCGCACCGGCGGATTGAACCGGGTCATCGAACGCGGCGTGACCGGTGTCGACACCATCGTGCGCATGGCCGTTCTCAATTCCATTCCGACTGCCGTCGAGCTCGTCATGATCTCCGGGCTGGTCGCCTATTATTTCGGCTGGATCTATGTGGTGGTGGTGGTGGCGACGGTGGTCCTTTATGTCACCTTCACCTTCTGGGCGAGCGAGCGGCGCATCATCATCCGCCGCGACATGAACGAGTCCGACACCGAGGCCCACGCCAAGGCGGTGGACAGCCTGCTCAACTACGAGACGGTGAAATATTTCGGCAACGAGGAGCTGGAGCGCCGCCGCTTCGATTCCTCGATGGCGCGCTACGAGAAGGCGGCGATCCGCACCTACACCTCTCTCGGCGTGCTCAACACCGGTCAGGCGGTGATCTTCACCATCGGCACCGTGATCTGCATGCTGCTCGCCGCCCGCGACGTCGCCGCCGGCACGCTTACCATCGGCGAATTCGTGATGATCAACGCCATCCTGATGCAGCTTTATCTGCCCCTCAATTTCATGGGCATGGTCTATCGCGAGATCAAGCAGGGTCTCATCGACATCGAGACCATGTTCGCGTTGCTGCATGAGCCGCCGGAGATCATCGACCGGCCTGGCGCCAAGCCGCTGCGCGTAACCAGGGGCAAGATCAAATTCGAGAACGTGTCCTTCGCCTACGATCCCGAGCGGCAGATTCTGAAGCATGTGAGTTTCGAGGTTCCGGCGGGCAAGATGGTGGCCATCGTCGGGCCGTCTGGGGCAGGCAAGTCGACCATCTCGCGCATCCTGTTCCGCTTCTACGAGCTCACCGGCGGCAGGGTGCTGATCGACGGGCAGAATATCAGCGACGTGACGCAAAGCTCGCTGCGCGCGGCGCTCGGCATGGTGCCGCAGGACACGGTGCTGTTCAACGACACCATCCTGTACAACATCCGCTATGGGCGCCCCGAGGCGAGCGACGCGCAGGTGCGCGAGGCGGCGCGGCTCGCTCAGATCCACGATTTCATCATGACGCTGCCGCAAGGCTACAATTCGCTGGTCGGCGAGCGGGGCTTGAAGCTCTCTGGCGGCGAGAAGCAGCGCGTGGCCATTGCCCGTACCATCCTCAAGGCTCCGCCGATCCTGATGCTGGACGAGGCGACCTCGGCACTCGACAGCCATACCGAGAAAGAGATCCAGGATGCGCTCGAGCGGGTGGCGCGCGAGCGCACCTCGCTCGTCATCGCTCACCGGCTTTCCACCGTGGTCCATGCCGACAACATAATCGTGCTCGACCATGGCGAGATCGTCGAGCAGGGCACCCATCCTGAGCTCATGGCGCGCGGCGGACTCTATGCCAGCCTGTGGGCGCGCCAGCGCGAGGCCGACCAGGCCCGCGAGCGCCTGGCCCAAGTGCTCGACCACGAGCCAGAGCCGGAGTCGAGAGCCGCCGAGCGGCTCGAAGACGAGGCTCTTGCCGGCAACTAATCCGAGCCTTCTGATCCATGGGCGAACACCGCACCATCATCGACAGCATCACGAGCGCCTTCGTGCCGATCCATCGCGAGGGTCATAAATTCATCATCGGCTTCGCCGTCGCGACGCTGATCCTGTTCCTATTGGCGCCGCCACTTGGCTGGCTTGGGGTGGTTGCGACGTTGGCCTGCGCCTATTTCTTTCGCGACCCTGAGCGGGTAACGCCGGCGCGTCGCGGTCTCGTGGTGAGCGCCGCCGACGGCAGGATCGCGAGTATCGGCACGGTCGTGCCGCCGAAGGAGCTTGCGCTGGGGAACGCTCTGCTCACCCGCGTCTCGGTGTTCCTCTCGGTGCTCGACGTGCATGTGGTGCGCTCTCCGGTGGCGGGGCGCGTGTCGCACAGCGCGTACATTCCGGGGAAATTCTTGAATGCCGAGCTCGACAAGGCGAGCGAGGAGAACGAGCGGCGAGCAATGGTCATCGCAACGCCCGACGAGAAGAAGGTCGGCGTGGTGCTGATCGCCGGACTGATCGCGCGGCGGATCGTGACATTTGTAGGCGAGGGGGTTAGCTTAACGGCAGGCGAGCGTATCGGCCTGATCCGCTTCGGCAGCCGGGTCGATGTCTATCTGCCGGCCGGTGCCGAGATCCTGGTGGCAGTCGGCCAAATCGCGATCGGCGGCGAGACGGTCCTGGCCGAGCTACCGGGTGCTCGCGCTGACGCCGGCGGACCTTAGCGGAGAGGCTCTCGTCCCATGTTTCCTCCCTTCGATCCTGAAAAAGACGACCGCAAGCCGCGGGCGCGGGTGTTCTCTCGCGGCCAGGTGCCGACGCGGGTGCTGATCCCAAACATCTTCACCTTGCTCGGGCTATGCGCAGGGTTGACGGCGATCCGCATGGCCATCGAGCACCGCTGGGATCTTGCCGTCGCCGCGCTCGTCTTCGCGGCCTTTCTCGATGGCATCGATGGGCGCGTCGCGCGGCTGCTCAAGGCCCAGTCGCGCTTCGGCGCCGAGCTCGATTCCCTTGCCGATTTCGTCAATTTCGGCGTGGCGCCGGCCATCATCATATTCAATTGGGCGCTCGACGATCTGCGCAGCATGGGCTGGATCGCGGTGCTGATCTATGCCGTGTGCGCCGCGCTGAGGCTCGCCCGTTTCAATGTGGCGCTCGATCGGACAGATCTACCCGCCTGGAAAAGCAGCTATTTCGTCGGCGTGCCGGCGCCGGCCGGAGCCATCATCCTGCTCCTGCCGATCTACGCGCAGGACCTCGGCCTGCATCTGCCGACCCTTACGCCGCTCGTGCTCCTCTATACGCTCGCCATCGCGCTTCTCATGGTAAGCCGCGTGCCTACGTTTTCGGGCAAGCTGATCGGGCAGAAGATTGCACGCGAGTATGTGCTGCCGGTGTTCGTGTTCGTGGCGCTGTTCATCGGCTGCCTCCTGACCTGCCCGTCGCTCACCCTCGCGGTAGGCTCCATTCTCTATCTCGCGATGATCCCGGTCAGCGCCTACCGCTATTTCCAGGTCGAGCGGAAGATGGAGCAGGTTGCGAAGGCACAGAACGGCAAGGGTGCGTCGGTATCGACCGCGGTCGAGCCGCCGTCTTTCCCAAGCTAGATGTGCGCATCGCTTTCGCCGGGGGCGAGCACGCCGGTGATGTCGTAAATAAGCCCGCCGGGAGCGAGCAGGGCGCCCAGACGATCCCGGCCAAGGCCCATAATCTCGCGATGCTTCACGGCGAGCACTACCGCCTGGAAGCGCTCGTCGGGCAGTTTATCGACGATGCTGATGCCATATTCGTGTAGCGCATCGTCTTGATCGGCCACCGGATCGAACACCACCACGTCGAGGAAGCTGCCAAGCTCGCGCACCAGGTCGGCGACCTTGGTGTTGCGGGTGTCGGGGATGTTCTCCTTGAAGGTGAAGCCCATGACCAGCACCTTGGCATCCTCCATCTTCAGCTTGCGGTGAAGCATGGCCTTGATGATGTCGCGGGCAACGAAGCTCGCCATGCCGTCATTGATGCGGCGACCGGCCAAGATCATCTCCGGGTGGAAGCCGATCGATTGCGCCTTATGGGTCAGATAATAGGGATCGACGCCGATGCAGTGGCCGCCAACGAGGCCAGGGCGGTAGGCGTGGAAATTCCATTTGGTGCCGGCGGCGGCCAGCACCTCGCGCGTGTCGAGGCCAAGGTCCTTGAACAGCATGGCGAGTTCGTTGATCAACGCAATGTTCACGTCGCGCTGGATGTTCTCGATGACCTTGGCGGCTTCAGCGACCCTGACCGAGCTCACCTTGTGGGTGCCGGCCGTGACCACGCTGCCATAGACCTTGTCGACGAGGTCGGCGGCTTCCGGCGTCGAGCCGGAGGTGACCTTGACGATGCTCGGTAGCCGGTGCTGGAGATCGCCGGGATTGATGCGCTCGGGCGAGTAGCCCACGAAAAAATCGCGGTTGAAGGTGAGGCCTGACGCCTTCGCCAGGATCGGTACGCAAACCTCCTCCGTGGCGCCAGGATAGACCGTCGATTCATACACCACCACGTCGCCAGGCGAGAGCACGCAGCCGACCGTCTCGCTCGCCCGCATCAGTGCGGTGAGGTCAGGACGCTTGGCCTCATCGATCGGTGTTGGCACCGCGACGATGAAGAAATTGCAGTCGCGCAGAGCCTCGATATCGGCGCTGAAGGAGATCGTTCGGGCGGCGGCGAACTCCTCGTCGGTCACCTCGCCGGTGCGGTCACGGCCTCTCGCCAGCTCGTCGACCCGGGCCTTATTGACGTCAAAGCCGAGGACCGGAAAGTGCCGCGCCATGTACACGGCAAGCGGCAGCCCTACATAGCCAAGTCCGACGATGCCGACGCGCACGTTTTCTAGCGCGGGCGGGCTCGCTGGCACGCTCGCCCCGCGCGTTTGCGCCTTAATTTTGTCATTCATGAGCCGGTTCTATCGTCCCTCGATATCGGGGCGTGGCTTAGCATTTCGCGTAACTTTGCGCAAAGATCGGGGAAGGCCGGGCAGGCTGTCCCAATTTGTCCTGGACCGCGTAAGATGCTAAGGCCAAGGCCGCAAAATGGCAGGGGCGCTACGCGCATGAAGCATAGACTTTCAACCTATTTGCGACAGCTCGAGGCCGAAAGCATCCAGATCATGCGCGAGGTGGTGGCCGAGTTCCGCCATCCGGTGATGCTCTATTCCATCGGCAAGGACTCATCCGTCATGGTGCATCTCGCCATGAAGGCGTTCTATCCGGACAAGCCGCCTTTCCCGCTCCTGCATGTGGACACCACCTGGAAGTTCCGCGAGATGATCGCCTTCCGCGACCGCGAGGCGAAGCGGCTCGGCGTCGATCTCATGGTGCATATCAACGAGCAGGGCGTGCGCGACGGCATCTCACCGATCACTCATGGCAGCGCGCTCTACACCGACATCATGAAGACGCAAAGTCTGAAGCAGGCGCTGGAGCAACATCATTTCGATGCCGCCTTCGGCGGTGCGCGGCGCGATGAGGAGAAGTCGCGCGCCAAGGAGCGCGTGTTCTCCTTCCGCAATGCCGCCCATAATTGGGACCCGAAGCGGCAGCGACCCGAGCTTTGGCATCTCGCCAATACGCAAGTGAAGCCCGGCGAAAGCATGCGCGTGTTTCCCCTGTCGAACTGGACCGAGCTCGACGTGTGGACCTACATCTATCTCGAGGACATTCCGGTTGTGCCGCTTTATTTCGCCGCCGAACGCCCGGTGGTCGAGCGCGCCGGCATGCTGATCATGGTCGACGACCATCGCCTGCCAATGGATTCCGGCGAGAAACCGAAGATGCGCCGGGTGCGCTTCCGAACGCTTGGCTGCTATCCACTCTCGGGCGCCATAGAGTCGAATGCCGCGACGGTGCCCGAGATCATAGAAGAGCTGGTGGCGGCCCGCTCGTCGGAGCGTCAGGGCCGGGTCATCGATCACGACCAGACCGGGTCGATGGAGAAGAAGAAGCAGGAAGGGTATTTCTGATGCCGCGTTTGAGTGTCGTCGAGAGCCGGGTAAGCGCCGAGGAGCGCCTGAAGGCGCGCCTTTCCGCCGAGGAGAACCGCACCCTGTTGCGTTTCCTCACCTGCGGCAGCGTCGACGACGGCAAGAGCACGCTGATCGGACGGCTGCTCTACAACTCGGCGCAAATCTATGAGGATCAGTTGAAGAGCGCCGAGCGCGACTCGAAGCGCCCGGGAGGGAACGGCGCGCTCGACCTCGCGCTCCTGGTCGACGGCCTCCAGGCGGAGCGCGAGCAGAAGATCACCATCGACGTGGCCTATCGCTATTTCTCGACGCCGCGCCGCAAATTCATCGTCGCCGATACGCCGGGCCACGTGCAGTACACGCGCAACATGGCGACGGGGGCTTCCAATTGCGACTTCGCCGTGCTGCTGGTCGATGCGCGCGCCGGCGTGCTTACGCAGACAAGGCGCCATGCCTGCATCGTGTCTCTGCTCGGCATCCGCAAGCTTGCGCTCGCTGTCAACAAGATGGACCTGGTCGATTTCAGCCAGACGCGCTTCGACGCGATTGCCGAGGACTTCAAGACCTTTGCCGAGCCGCTCGGCTTCGAGTCGATCGTCCCTATCCCGGTGTCGGCGCTCAGGGGCGACAATGTGCTGGTCCCGAGCCCGCATATGCATTGGTATCGCGGGCCGACGTTGCTCGGACATCTCGAAACGGTCGACGTGACGCGGGAAGAGAAAGAAGAGCCGCTCCGGTTTCCCGTGCAGTGGGTGAACCGGCCGCATCTCGACTTCCGCGGCTACGCCGGAACGATCGCGAGCGGCAAGGTGAAGCCTGGCGATGAAGTGCTCATCCAGCCTTCGGGAAAGCGCGTGCACGTCGCACGCATCGTCACCGCCGACGGCGACCTTGAAGTCGCCCATCGCGGCGACGCGGTGACGCTGACCTTCGCCGAGGAGGTCGATGTCAGCCGCGGCGACATCATTTCCGGCGTCGAGCAGGCGCCCGCCATTGCCGATCAGATCGCGGCGCGCGTCGTGTGGTTCGACGAGGAACCTATGCTGCCGGGGCGCAGTTACGCCATCAAATGCGGCTGCCAGACCACGACGGCGACCATCTCGAGCCTGAAATACAAGCTCAACGTCGACAATCTCGACCATGTGGCCGGCAAAACGCTCGAGCTGAACGAGGTCGGGTCCTGCAATCTCAGCACCGGGAAGGTTCTGGTATTCGATCCCTACGCCGAGAACGCCGAGACCGGGAGCTTCATCCTGATCGACCGCTTCACCCACGCCACGGTCGCGGCGGGCATGATCGAATTTGGCCTCCGGCGGGCCACCAACATCCAGTGGCAGGCGCTCTCCATCGACAAGAACGCGCGGTCGCGGCTGAAGGACCAGCAGCCTTGCGTGCTCTGGTTCACCGGGCTGTCCGGTTCAGGCAAATCGACCATCGCCAACATGCTGGAGATGCGGCTGCACGCGCTGGGGCGGCATACCTATGTGCTCGACGGCGACAACATCCGCCACGGCCTCAACAAGGATCTTGGCTTTACCGACGCCGACCGGGTGGAGAACATCCGCCGCGTGGCCGAGACGGCCAAGCTGTTCGTGGAGGCAGGCCTGATCGTCATGGTGTCGTTCATCTCGCCGTTCCGCTCCGAGCGGCGCATGGCGCGCGAGCTGTTCCAGGAAGGCGAGTTCGTCGAGGTTTATATTGATACCCCGCTGGAGGTCTGCGAAGCGCGCGATCCCAAGGGACTCTACCGCAAGGCACGCGCTGGGCTCATTAGCCACTTCACCGGCATCAATTCCGACTACGAGGTGCCGGAGCGTCCCGAGCTCGCGCTAAAGACCAGCGAAACGAGCGCGGACATGCTTGCCGAAGCGCTGCTTGCCGAGTTGAGGCGCCGCCTCGTCATCTAGAGAAGTTGGGCCGCAGTCGCCGATCCCCCCGATTTGGTCCCTCGGTTAGCGGCTGCGGCCCACCTCAAGCTAGTCCGAAAGACTAGCGAGGATCTTCAGGCGCTCGGCGGCTTTGGCATTGCCCAACTCCGAGGCCCATTCGTACCAACCCACGGCGCGCGTCTTGTCCGGGCCTACGCCCTGCGCGCCAATCTCCGTCAAATATTCCGCGTCGAACGTGCGCGCGAGCTCGTAGGCCGCGTCGGCTTCGCCTTGCTCGGCAAGATGCATGAACAGGAGCCGCGCCCCCGCAATGTCGCCTTCGCTGACCAGGCGCAAGCCGCGCGCCATGAGCGGAGAGATTTTCGCCGTCTGGGCCGGCTGTTCCGGTGCAGTGGCCACGCCCGCGTTGAACAGCGTTCCCGAGGCCCCGTCGGCTGAGGCCAAGGTAGGCCCGGCAGACGCCTCTACGCGGAACATGAAGCGCTGCCGGGCCTGGGGGGCGCTACTGGCGCCTAACGCATAAACTTCCACCGGGTAGTAGCCGCTCGCGGCGCTGCCGATCGACACGGTCAATCGCTCCATGTCCTTGTCCTTCACCAGCCAAGCACCGCTCGGGTTGCGCTGGCCTGCGGACAGCGTGGCTTCGTTGGGAAGACCGCGGATGAGGATGTAGCGGGCCTGCCGCTGCGTGAGCAGGGGAGCGAGCTCAAGCGTCCGCCCGGCCTTCACCAAGATCAGCTGCGGTGTCAGGTTGACTGCGGGCGATGAGACGGACGGGTAAGCAGGCTCGGGGCTCGAAGCCTCCTCCACGATCGGCGCCGGCTCGATTGAGGCGGCGGCCTTGGCAAGGATGAGCTTGGGCAAGGAAGCGTCTTCCGGCTGCTGCCAAACCACGGAACCCGGGTTCTTGACCACAGGCTCGCTGTCGGCCGGGGTGGATCTGGCAAAACTTGCGAGCGCCGCAATGCCGACCACGGTCAGCACAAAGGATGTGGCAACACAGCCGGCAACGAGCATTCCGGCTTGGCGCTGACGCCGGCGGAAGTCGTGGATGAGCGCCTGCATGTGCGCTTGCGGAGCGGGCTTAGGCTCAAGCGGCAGGCCAGCTTCGAAGGCCTCCAAGTCGCTGAGGTCGTAATTGCTGCCGGTCTCGGCGCGGACTGCAAGCGCGAGGTCCTCAAGAAAGTTGCCGAGTTCCTTGTCGTCGGGCGCGGGCGTTCTGAGGCGTGCCGCGAGCGAGTGAGGCAGTGTCATGCCGCCGGCCATGCGTTTCGGGGATGGCCGCGTCTCGCGGAGTGAAAAGC
Source organism: uncultured Alphaproteobacteria bacterium (assembly GCA_963757555.1). GTDB lineage: Bacteria > Pseudomonadota > Alphaproteobacteria > Rhizobiales > Methyloligellaceae > Methyloceanibacter. The sequence goes on along the minus strand of CAVWRU010000008.1, from coordinate 75,828 downwards.
CGGTGGGGTGGATGGCATCCCAGCGCACGCCGGGAATTGCCGCAGGGCTCGTCGCCTCGAATTGATGGCGGGCGAGCAGTTGACTCAACGGTAGCGAACCAGCCTCTGTCGGGCAGGGCGTGGTGGAACCGGTCATTTTCGTACTCCATGCTACTCGACCTGACGGCCAAGCCGTCCGGCGTCACGCGCCCCGTTTCCCCCTCCCACAAAAAAAGCGCGCTAGTGCCCCTTAGCGCGCTGCCACTCGATGTACTGCTTGAACAATGCGTCCCTCTGATTTTGGCCCGCAGGCAGAGTTGATTGGCCCGCGCCGGCCTCGATCTTTGCCTGTGAGCCTTTTCGCGCGCTTTCGTCTTGATGCTGCGTCAACCACGCTTCGGCGTCGGGAGCCCGGGTCCAGCCGGGCAAACTCGCGGCGAGATTGATCTCCCGCCATTTCGGATGTCGCCCGTCCGTCTTGAGCTCGTCGAAGCGCGAAAAGAAAATGTCTATCAAACGTGCCACGCGGTCGGCGTGGCCTTGATCGTCCTTTGCCGCCGCCACAAGCAGCATGAGGCCGGTCGCGATCGATGGAATCTCGGTCTCCATCTCGATCAGATTTGGATAGTCGTCATGGTCGAAGCCCGTCGGCAGATAGGCGTCCTCGAGACCGGCGTCGAAGGCGATGGGCAGTAGATGAAGCCCTTCACGTGCCGGAATCTCGGTGATAAGGGGCATCGGCTTGGCGCCGACCATCACGCTCGCGGCAATCGCGCCGTGCGTCAGCTGCTTGATCGCCTCGCGGTCATCGAGCGCGACAGGATCGACTTCGATGTTCAGAGCCCGGAACAGAGCCGTCGCGGTCACCGCCGAGCCCCCGCCGGCCGGCCCGAAATTCACCCTCTTGCCGGCAAGGTCCGCGAGACTGTCGATGGCGGCCGTCGCCAACACATGCACCTCTTGCGGGCAAAATCTGGCAACCACCTGAAGCTTGTCGGAGAGATGGGGAAGCGAGCTTTGCGTCTTGGCATCGGCGAGCACGTCAGTCGAAACAAAACCCGCATCGATATGCGGGTCATTCAACAATCGCGAAATGTTTTTGAAGCCGCTGTCGCCCGGAACCGGGACTACGCGGAAGGGGGCGTGGGCGGTGACGAGTTCAGCCATCTCGGCCGCAAGCTCGGTTTCCGATCCGGCCTCGTCGCCCGCGATCACACCGAGCCAGTCTGCGTTCGAATTGGGATCCAGGTCCTTGCCGGTTCCCGTGGTCGCGTAGCCGGAGGCGACCATGCCGACAATGGCGACGTAAACCAATGACAGTCGGAGACGCAAAACGCGCGTCGCCATGATACTCGTCCCTCTTCGCGGCAGGAGCCGGCGCTGTCCGAGCAGCGAGCGCCTCAACCGTCGAGAATGTGGACGGGCAACGCATGAAATCGACACCCCCGTGCATCTCGAAGGCCGGCAGCTAAACTCCTGTCGGCATTCATCCCGTGCTTGAACCCCGTTCGGGGCAAAACGTTCACTTTTTGTTAAACATGACCGTATCGCGCGACTGGGGCGCCACTTCGACCTGATTGCGGCGAAGCCGAGGCTTGGCGCTTGACATGTGTCCTGGGGGCGACAGGCGCAGGTGATGTGAGTCGAAAAAACTATCCGTCGGTGAGAAGCGCTGGCCTCGTCTCCGCGGAGGCGTGCTTACGCGAAAGCTCGTCCATCATGCGCGCATAGAGCGAGTAAGCGAGACTATTGAAGCCGAGCCGCGCCGCCACGGCGCTTGGCAGGACGTAGCGCATATAAACTGTCAAAAGCTGTCTCGCGCGCTCCTCTTGCGGAAGCCGCTCCAGGATCGACGGCGCCACAAGATAATATGCGGCGAGGGCAGCATGACCGCCTGACATGGTCGTAAGCACGCGGTCGCGATAGCGACGCAGCGTGCGAAGCTCGAAGCAATCGTCGCTCAAGCCTACGATCTCGCAACAGGCAGTGGTGAGGAAGCAGCCTTTGGCCGGCGGCGTGCATTTCTTCTCATCCTGGTCCTTGGCCAAGGCGTCCTTGCGCTCCACCGCCCAGTCGAGCGCCTTGCGCAGGTCTTCGCAGTTCAGCGTGAAGCGGCACTCCTCGGCGTCGCCGAGCTTCACTGCCATCTCCACAGACTTGGCGGAGCGGAACAGGGCGCCGGTGGCGAGCGGCAGGACAATGCTCACCTTGTCGTCGCGGATGTCGGTGCATACGCCGCACAGAGGCTCGTCGATCGCGGTGGTGCCGTCCTCGTTCTTCACGATGAGGCGATTGTCGTTCTTCACGATGAGGCGATTGTCGGGCTTGATGAGAAAATCCTTCGGCAGCGGCCTGGTGTCCGGATCGCCAAAGACCACGAGCTTGCAGTCGTAGCTCGAGGACACCTGGATCTCGGCGCGCAAGTCACAAGTGTCTGCATTGGCAAAAGTCACCTGCCCGATGCGGGCGCCGGATTGCGTGTCGCTCGCCACTCCCTTCCAGTCGCCGAACGGCTGTAGCGCGAAGCAGTCCGGCGTCTTGGCCGCGAATGCCTGCGGGACGAACGGCACGAAGCGCGATGTTCCGATGGCGGCGGCGAGCAGGCCGAGCATGCGGCGGCGCGTGTTCAACAGCATCAGGTAATCCTGAGAGGGGGACGCGCAGGTCGCACGCCCGCAGAAACGGTCAAAGCCTGTTCCACGAGAACGACGGCTTGTCAAACCGGCGCGCGCCAGAATGTTGACGGCTGGGAATTAACCGATCGCTCCGCAAGGGTAGGACACAAGAAGAAGCCCCGCGACGGAGCATCCCGGGGCTTCGAAACGTTCGATCATTGCGTCACGCCGCGGAAGCCGGCGACAACACACTCATAGCTGCAAATTTCTCTTGCGAGCGCGGTGCAGAAGAGCCACGAGGGCAACCTCACGAAGCCAATCGCGTCAGCTCGTAATGTTCCCTTAATCCAGGCCGCGCGTCATCTGTGCCTTGATCGGCTCGGCCGCGTCGGCGGTCACCTTCGACGACAGGGAGCGCACTTCTTCGGCTTGCGATTGCATCGCACTGATCTGGTTGCGCCAGTAGGAAGCTTGCAGCTCCATCGCTTCGGCAAGGTTCTTTGCCGATGCCAAGCCCTTAGCAAGATCGAACCCTGAATTGATGTTGCGCTGAGCAATGTCGATGACCTTGCGGTTAAGCGCCACGGCGCCTTGGCCGACCGCGTCGAACGATCTTTCCCAGCTCTCCATCACTGCATCAAGTGCGTCCTTGGAGCGCTCATAGATCTCGCGTGTTTGAGCGATGTTCTTCTCAGCGAAGGCGCGCATCGCCTCCGGCACTTGCGCGTCGGTGGCGAGGTCCTCGAATTGGGCTGCGGCCTTACGATAAGTATCGCGCGCCTTCTCGGCGGCAGCTTTTGAACTTTCCGTCATGGGGCTGGCCTCTTGGGGTTACGCAGAAGGTTAGCAGGGGCTAGGCAACCCACGCCGGCACGCTTCCTTATGCCCACGCCGGGCTGCCAATCTTGAAGGGTAAGACCTTGATGAGAGATTTGGCAAGCGGAGCGCGAAATCCCTCATCCCGTGTCGCAAACCGAGTTCTCAACTCCATGGGTTAAGCACTTCCAACTCGGCGCTTCTTTAGCGTGTGCATGCCGCGATTGCAGGGAGCCATGAGGGGCGAAGATCGCCGCGTCGCAAGGTGACCGTTTGGCGAAGTGTGCGCAAACTTGCATGCAGGGGGTTCCGACGGGCATCGGCTGGCTGGGATCGATGGTGGCTGGGGGACTTGGATTCGAACCAAGACTGGCGGAGTCAGAGTCCGCTGTCCTACCGTTAGACGATCCCCCACCTGCTTCACCATATCGAGCAAGGAGAGCGGATTTACAAGTCAGACGTCACTCCTTGTGGTTCACGTGTTCTAGCCGCGAGGTCAGGACCTTGGCAAGGTTCTTGGCGGCGACGCGCGAAGTCCGGGGCTCATGTCCCGTGCCATCAGCCGCGGCCATTTTGCGCCTTGCACCTCCGTTGCACACGGGTTAGGGCCGAGCCGATATGAGAGACCTGCTCAATTTGCTCTTTCGCGGCGCGCTGGCGCTCGTTGCTATCGTCGCCATGACCGCACCCGGCCGCGACGCCTTCGCCACCGAGTTCAAGTCCGGTGACATTACAATCGAGACGCCCTGGTCGCGAGCGACGCCGGGCGGAGTGAAAGTGGCCGCTGGCTATCTCACCATCAAGAACGCCGCCGACGTGCCGGATCGACTCGTCTCGGTGACGGCGGACATTGCGGGGAAGACCGAGATCCATCAGATGAGCATGTCCGGCGGCATGATGAAAATGCGCGAGCTCACCGAAGGACTGCCGGTGCCCGCGAAGGGCTCGGTGGCGCTCGAGCCCAGCGCCTACCACCTTATGTTCCTCGACCTGCAAAGGCCGTTGAAGCAGGGCGAGACATTCGCAGGCACTCTAACGTTCGAGAAGGCGGGCGCTGTGCCGGTGACTTTCGAAGTCATGGGCGTGGGCGCCGCAGCGCCCAACGATGGTGCCGACCATCACCAGTAGGGCTCGCCATTAACCATGCCTCAACCTAGTTGCACGGATCGGCCAAGCTTATGGTAAATTGTTTCTTACTGATGGTGAGCGCGCTGTAGGAGTGCCCCCCCGTATCCTTACAGCTCGGCAAGCAGCTATGCCGGCGCTCATCAGCAGACGATGGCGGCCTATCCCTCGGCCCCCCAAGCCGCAAGCCGCTAAAATCTTGGGCCGGAGCTAACCCTCCGGCCCGCCTTTTTTTATGCCCCCCGCACGTCGCTCGTTGCCGGCAGCAGGTTAAGGCCGTGTTAAGCCTGGGCAGGGCACCGTCATTTCCGATTTGGCCGAATTGCGGCGAGGGGAGCAATGGCGATGTCGGCAATAGGTTACGTAGAGACCACCATGCGGACCAAGAAGCCGAGCTGGCTCACGCTCTATGCGGGCATGGCGATCTGTCCGTCGTCAGAGTTTTTGGGACAGCGAGCTGGTTCATTTTAAGGGAGACCCTGGCTCGTCTGGTTGGTGATGTTATGCGGCCTGCCGACGATGCAGCAAGCGTCGAGTGGCGATGGTCTGTCGTTTGATCCTTTCACGTTCGATGAGGATAGTCTGGCCGCGTCCGAAGTAGACGTCGGCCGGTGTCAGGTTGCCCAGGCTCTCATGGTATCGCAGGTGATTGTAGTGGGTGATGAAGGCTCCGATCTCGGCTTCGAGGTCAGCTGGCAGGTAGTAGTTTTCGAGCAGGATGCGGTTCTTCAGCGTCTGATGCCAGCGCTCGATCTTGCCCTGGGTCATGGGGCGATAGGGCGCGCCCCGAACGTGGTTCATGTTCTGGCTGTCGAGCCATTTGGCGAGGTCGGCCGAGATGTAGCTCGAGCCGTTGTCCGACAAGAGCCGTGGCTGGTGAACGACCTTGGCCCGATCAAGTCCCGAAGCCTTTAGCGCCAGGTCTAGAGCGGTTTCCGAACGAGCTGAATTGAGAGGGATTCCCGAATCAGCAAAGGTCTGATTCAAACTGCATGCTGGTGAGGGAGGCCAGCATGCATGGCCAGAGCTCTGTCGATTGATCTTCGCGAACGGGTTGTTGCGGCTGTTGCTGGCGGGATGTCGTGCCGTAAGGCGGCAGACCGTTTTGGGGTAAGCGCATCGAGTGCGATCCGCTGGAATGACCGGCGGCGCCGAGAGGGTGATTTTGGCCCCAAGCCGTTGGGCGGGGATCGCCGCTCGGGGCACATCGAGGCCCACGCCGCATTGATCCTCTCGCTGGTCGACGAGAAGCCGGACATGACCCTTGCCGAGCTTCAGGCCGGGCTTACCGAGACGGGCATTGGGGCTGGCCTCAGCACGCTGTGGCGCTTCTTCAAGCGGCGCGGGATCACGCGCAAAAAAAGACTGCGCACGCCGCCGAGCAGGACCGGCCGAACATCCTGAAGCGGCGCCAGGACTGGTTCGACGGTCAAATCGAGCTCGATCCGGAGCGTCTCATCTTCATCGACGAGACATGGGCGTCCACCAACATGGCACGCCTGCATGGCCGGGCGCCCAAGGGCGAACGGCTGCGCGCCGGCATCCCGCAGGGCCATTGGAAGACCACAACCTTCGTCGCCGGCCTTCGCCTCACCGGCATCGCCGCACCGATGGTGCTCGACGGCCCGATCAACCGCGATGCCTTCCAAGCCTATGTCGCGCAGGTGCTGGTGCCCGAACTCCGCCCGGGCGACATCGTGATCATGGACAATCTGTCGAGCCATAAGGGACCGGCTGCCCGACACGCCATCGAGGCGGCCGGCGTAAGCCTGCTCTTCCTGCCGCCCTACAGCCCAGACTTCAATCCTATCGAGAACGCCTTCGCCAAGCTGAAAGCGCTGCTCAGAGGAGCCGCAGAGCGAACCGTCGACGGCCTGTGGGACAGGATTGGCAATCTCCTCGACTGCTTCACCCCGCAAGAATGTGCAAACTACTTTGCTGCGACAGGATACGACGCAACCTGATCAGAAATGGCTCTAGCGTGGCGACGACATCCTGGGCCGTCATTGTCGTGCACAGCTTCCAGGCGATGATGTAGCGCGAGAAGTCATCGAGCACGCTCGACAGATAGAACCAGCCCCAGCCGATGACCTTGAGATAGGTGAAGTCGGTCTGCCACAGCTCATTGGGTGCCGTGGTCTTGTCGGAGAACTCGTCCGCTGCCTTCATGACGATGAAGGCGCGACTGGCGATCAGATCGAGCGCCTTCAGCAGGCGGTAGACCGAAGCCTCTGACACAAAATAGCTTTGGGTGTCGGTGAAGCGCACGGAAGCTCCCGGGGCGAGAGCGCCGGCTCGTCCAGGGCCAGGGTCCTGATCCGTTCGCGGACATCGTCCGGGATGCGGTTCCAGACCCGATCCGGGCGCGGCGAGTGGTCGTCCAGGGCTTCCGGCCCGCCGGTCTGATACAGATCGTACCAACGGTAGAAGGTCGCCCTGGGGATGCCGAGCTTCTCCAGCGTGCGCTTGACCGGCAGATGCGATTGCTCAACCAGCCGGATGATCTCGAGCTTCTCGGAGGCTGGGTATCTCATGCGCCGTCCTCCCCATCCGCCGTCACGCTTTTTTTGAGCAGGCGGTTCTCCAGGGTCAGCTCAGCCACAACCTCCTTCAGAGCACATGCCTCGCGGCGAAGCTCCTTGACCTCATCGGTGGTCGCCGCCCGCGCCGTATCACCGGCCAATCGCTTCTTGCCAGCCTCTAGAAACTCCTTCGACCACCGATAATAGAGGTTCTGGACGATCCCCTCGCGGCGGCAAAGCTCGGCGATGCTGTCCTCACCGCGAAGCCCCTCAAGCACGATGCGGATCTTGTCCTCAGCCGTAAAATGCCGCCGCGTCGCCCGGCGGATGTCTTTCACGACCCGTTCCGCCGAGTCTCTAACCGGAATGGATTTCTGTCTCATCTTCGCTCCCTCTAAGGGCTACGATGAGCCAGAAATCCTCCCTTCCTAAAACCGCTAAATCTGTCTCATAGGTGCTGACGACAGAGACTCTCGCATTCAATCTGTGGTCGCGCCCTGCGAGCTGCACTGCTCAACCCCTAAACTCAGGTCACAACTAGCGGACATATATTAGGTCCTCGCACCACCAAAGTGCTCCACCAAGCGGCCTGCGTCGTCCAGAGAAACCAACGTGTAGCTAATGAAAGGGAGAGTCAGTGGTTGACCTGCTAGCGCGTTACTGAGCTAGTCCGCTTTGTGCCAGAAGCGGATCAAGGCTCTTAGGTGGTGACTGCAAAGTAAAAAAAGGGAGTATGCTGCCTCGAATTCTCTTCTGGTGATGCGGTGAGGGCATGGAAGCGATCAGACCGGCCTTCGTCCCACACGAATTTGACGCGGCAACGATCGGGGCGCTTGCGCACCTGTATCGCGGCGAGGTCTACCGTAGCACCGTCTGGCGGACGCGCCTCGACAATACGACGAATTGGGCGGTGGTCACGCTCGGCATCGCCCTCTCGATAACCTTCTCTCGCCGGGATGCTTCACCGCTGCCGCTCTTGCTCGCAGGTGTACTTTGCATTGTGTTTTTGATTTTCGAGGCGCGACGCTACCGCTACTTCAACGTCTGGCGCGCTCGCGCTCGCTGGATGGAAAAGAACTTCTATGCGCCCATATTGCGCGGGGAAGACGTGAAACCCAATGCTGATTGGCGCCAGGTTCTCGCACGGGATTATTGCGAGCCGCGCCATCACATCACCTTTGCGCGCGCCATCGGGCGGAGGCTGCGCCGCAATTACATATGGATTCTCGGCATCCAGACGCTCGCCTACTACGGCAAGATCGCGATCGACCCGAGGCCAATCACCAGCCTTTCCGAGCTAGTGCAGCGCGCCAGTCTTGGCCCCATCCCGGGCGAGCTTATGTTGCTTGGCGGCGTCATTTTCAGCGGCGGCTGGATTGCGTTCGCCATCGTGACCTACTACCGCGATCGCGCCAAACATGGAACTGGGCCTGGCCGCGTAGCGATGGGCTAGGCCCATCGGTTCTAGTTGCTGTTGAGAATTTTCGGCATGGTTCTCTTGGCTGCCGATTTTGATCAACGCCGCATCGCCCGGCGGATGTCCTTCACGACCCGTTCCGCCCGATCTCTAACCGCAATGGATTTCTGTCTCATCTTCGCTCCCTCTAAAGGCTACGATGAGCCAGAAATCCTCCCTTCCTGAAACCGCTAAATCTGTCTCATAGGTGCTGACGGCAGACACAGACTACCCAATCAGCTCGGCGGCAAGCGAGAGCGGCTCGGCGGAGCTCGAACTTGCCACGACTTACCCACTAGGGTTTCGTACTGCGGCGCCGCCAACTTTCTCACAAGGCCGAGATGAGTCACTGCTCAGCTAGCCGGCGGCGACGGCAACACTGCCCACCTGGTCAACAACGCCGGCATCACCGGGAACACCGCCTGTGCTGGCAGGGATCGTGGCGAATCGGACGCGATGCTCGAGCTTGACAGCCTTAAATGTAACTAATATGGTTACCATTATGACCGCGAACAGTCGTATGGCGAGTGCCGTCCACATCATGAGTTTCGTCGCTTACGCCGGCGACGAGGGAACGACTTCGGAGGCAATCGCGAAAAGCCTCCAGACCAACCCGGTCGTGGTGCGGAAGATCCTTAAGCTCCTCGAGCGGGAGGGACTGGTCGCTCTTTGCCAAGGCCGTCACGGCGGCGTCGGTCTCCGCCGCCCGGCATCTCGCATAACACTCGGTCAGATCTACAAGGCGGTTGAAAGCGAGACTGGCGTTTTTGCCATGCGCAGCCAAGTGCATGAAGGATGCGCGGTGGCCTGCGCGATGAAACGAAGGCTCGGCCCAATCTTCAACGCTGCGAACGACGCCGTTGAGCAGGCTCTCAGCAAAACGAGTCTCGCGGAGCTGGTACGCGGCGTCGGCTAAATTTGCCTGAAAGTGTAACTGACACGGATATGTTTAATCTGAAGGAGTGACGACAATGGGTAGGCTAACGGACAAGAATATCCTCATCACCGGCGGTAACAGCGGGATCGGGCTGGCCACAGCGCAGGAATTCGGCCGAGAGGGCGCGCGCGTCGCCATCTGCGGCTTGAATGAGAGGACGCTGCAGGCGGCTAAGGGGACGCTGGGAGCCGGAAGTCTCGCCGTTCGCGCGGACGTCAGCAAACTCGCCGACCTCGATACGATGTTCGCCACGATCAAGCGGGAGTTCGGGCACCTGGACGGCCTGTTCGTAAATGCAGGTTATAGCGAGTTCCTGCCGTTCGAAGAGGTGACAGAGCAAAGCTTCGACATGGTGATAGGCTCCAATTTCAAAGGGGCTTACTTCACCATTCAAAAGGCCTTGCCGCTGCTCAGGCCGGGCTCGTCTGTCGTCATCAATGCGTCCGTTGGCGCGCGCAAGGGGTGGCCGACAACCTCGACCGTCTCGACCTGCAAGGCCGCGGTCGTCCATCTCGCGCGAATCCTCAGCGCCGAACTCATCGGCCGCGGGATTCGCGTGAATACCCTAAGCCCAGGCCCGACGGACACGGCGATGTTCGGTCGCTTCGCAGGCGAAGAGCAGGGCGACGCCGTCAAGGGCGTCCTTGCAACCAACAATCCCAGCAAGCGGATGGCCGATCCGTCAGGGATCGCGAAGCTGGCGGTTTATCTCGCGTCGGACGATTCTGCGTACGTCGTCGGGGCAGACTTCCTGATCGACGGCGGGGTCTCAGCCATTTCGCCCGTGGGCGCTTGAGCTTCGTCGCAGAGAGTTCGGGGCCGTTCCTGTTTCCGCTCAGGCACGGGACGACTCGCACCGCCACGGGCTGCCAGTACGCAGGCGTGATGTCCAGTATGGGTCTTGGCCGTGCGCCTCTTCGCCCGAAACATGTCTGGGCGGTGAGAACCAGGCTCCAATTATTAAAACGCTTTAGGGATCTCGCGCTGTTTAACCTGGCCATCGACAGCAAACTTCGTGGATGTGACGTCGTTGGCCTGAGGATCGCTGACGTCGCGCCCAATGGTTATGCCGTCGATCGGGCCTCCGTTCGCCAGCGCAAAACCGGAAGGCCCGTTCGTTTCGAGATCACAGAGCAAACCCGCCAGGCGATTGACGACCATCTCTCACAATGGCGTGGACCTCTGGCCCATACCTCTTCCCTGGACGTGGTCCGGCAGGGCATCTGACGACGCGGCAGTACGCAAGACTGTTAGGAGGGTGGCTCACAATGATTGGCCTTGATCCATGCTTCTATGGCACGCATTCACTCCGCAGGACCAAGGCAACCCTGATCTATAAGAAAACAGGAAATCTTCGAGCTGTTCAGCTCCTGCTGGGTCACACAAAGATCGAGAGCACGGTCCGCTATCTCGGAATTGAGGTTGATGACGCGCTTGCCGTAGCCGAGCAGATTGACGTCTGAAAAGTGAGGCAGAGCAGACATGCTCTGCCTCCAAATCTATGTCCGCTTAGTGCCACAAGCGGACATCGGAAGGGGACCACCCAGGGCGCCATCGGCATCAGTCAAATTCGCGACGCTGAGCGCTCGCATCCGCGAGTTGGGCCTTCAACCGCGAGGGCGAAAAATATTCTAGGAGAGTTCTCTGAGCGCCGGGCACCGTGTAACGCAATCTAAAAATCATACCACCATACTTTGACAGAAATTCCTCTGCCGGCATTCCAGTTTGGCGACCGGAGGCGTCGGAGTGAAAGCCATACTCTAGGGAAAACTCGGAGCCTGAGGGAACATTCGAGGCGTCAGCCTGTGCTTTCTGGGCCCCTGTGGCTCTGACAGTGAGTTCCATCTGCTCGCCACTGTCCGATATGAGGGTAGCTTGAACAGCAGTCAGCGACTGATTTGATTTGTTCTCACCCCTAATCGAAATGCCCTCAATCCAAGTAGCCCCAGAGAAGTTGCGCTTTACAAAAATGGATTGTTGGGGGTGGTCTTGCCCATCATAAAACCAAATTATTGGAGGCTCTCGTAAGCTCACGGTGGGAGTGTCTGGTTTGCTCTCGGCACGATTGCCTGAAAGGAGAGCAACACCAGCGGCCGACAGGGCGACGAGCAAGACCCCCACAACGATGGCCAACCGGCTTAGACCGAGCTTGTTATTTAGGAATGACCAGCTGACTTTGCCGTTCTTCCAAAGGGCGGCTCCGCTCTGCGTTTGCCGGTTCACGAGACTATTGGCCGTGGCCTGCGCGTTCTTGCGGCAGACCATTGAAAATCGCGTCAGAATAACGACCAAAGTTGGTGCTTTGGATCGAACTATCGGAGTGACTTTGCCCTTCCAAACTTCGAGCGCAATATCGCGTGCTCGAACGCCATTCATTAGAAAGCCATGCCCTGCTCCCGCGAGACGGTCTTGGCAGAACCGCTTGATCCGCGGGATGTACCTGGCCAGCAGATTCGTAGCGCACTCTCTCAACAGAGCGATGTAACGCGTCCCAGGTTGCGCGTGAAGCTCGCGATTGATCTCCGCCGTCTTAACCGAGCGGTCATCATGCCGCGAAGCAATTAACTCTAATTCGGTCAGAAATCGTCTTCCTTCATCGGTTATGGCGATCTGCTCTTGCGTGAACCGAATAAAGGCGGACGCTTTGAGCTTTAGGAGAGCATCACCGACAAGCTTTCGCCTATGCGGAGTAAATGTGGTCTGCCCTGCTTTTGAACTAGAGTCCCCAGCTGCGATTACATAGTCGATAAGCGATGCCTTTCTGCATGGTGAAAGCGCCGCGATAACCCGCAGAACTAACCAAGCCAATTGGTCCTCCGGATTAGAACTTTCAATCGGCTTAGTACCTAGGCGCATTTGGCCCCCCCAGACCGGTGTGTTGGCAATGCCTAGAGTGATGATTTTACGAGTTCGGAGTGGCAACTTTCAGATGCATGCCCGAGGCAACAAAATAAGTTCTTTCGCGTGACGAAATGGTCACAGGTTTAGAAAGCGTTCTGACTTGTCTGCCAGGATCTGCGCCTGCCCCGTTACAGCTTCAGGCTAGGGCGAAGCTAACTTCAGACGTTGATCCAGAACAGGACTTGGTCTGCTAGGTGCCAGAAAGGGCGTTGCGGCTGGGGTTGTTCGCTCTTGCCAATGGCGGCATGAGCTCCCGTTGGAATGAAAGCCCCCGGCAAGTTATCCCCAGACCCCGTGGAAAACTTTTGCTCGGCCATGCAAAGGACGCGATTGAACTCAAACTCTCGCAGTAGGCTGGCGATTCGAAGAGTGGGCGTATGCCGGCGAGGGAGGAAGATATGACCCACTCGAACCTGCGAGTAGAAGTGCAAGGTCCCTACATTCTGGTAACCATGCGAGGCACCTGTCTCAGGGCGAAATTTCGAAAACAAGATGCTCCTTGGCTCGCAATGGATGAGTACAAGGATGACTCAGAAGCCTCCATCACCTTCAAGGAGTTCCGAACCCTAGCTTGGGAGGCCGCCAATGAAAGGGCTCGCGAATTAGGCTGGGTCAGGAGTTGCGATGAGTTGCATGAGGCCGTGAGACGTGCCGGTGCGGCTTAGTCGACATCTTGTGGCGCTTTTTTTTGAAGATGCGCCGACTTATTCGCTGGATCTCGTTGGCAGCACTGGCTGTTTTGCTGCTTCCAATCCTTCACGAATTTGCCCTCCAGCATCAGGTCTATAACAATCCCCCAGAAAGTGTTTCGACGTTTTTGGGATATGTGCGGAGCCTTGGCGATCTACCCCATTTCGAATATGTGCTCGCATTTGTCGGCGGTCTGACTCTCGGCATTTGGGTAGACACCATCCTCACGGGAACTGATTGGCACCAATCGAAGAAATACGCAGCGCTGGCAGACAAAGCAGTTCGCGTAAGAGAAGCCATTCAATTGGAATTGGGAAAGGTCGACAGGCAAAGAGACCATGCATCCCCGTCGCTGCTCGCCGACGTCAACTCCTTGATGCTCGACTTAAGGAAAGCGGGGATTCCTGTGCCCTTTGCACCAAAGGGTACTGAGGTAGAGAAATGGTTGGAAATGGCCTCGGTCTACTTCAGTCACATAGGCCCACTGTTGCGCGATGGTCACCTCAGAGAAGCACGGCGCGTAGCGGAACTTGTCCAAATGAGAACTCAGTTGAGCGCCGCCGGATCTGGCTCTCTCACAAAGAACCTGACTACAAGCAGACATGCGGATGGCGGAAGAATTCTGCTTCGGGCGTTTTTTACCGCATACTGATTGCGATGGAAGCTCCTGAAAAGCGTGGCTCTTCCTCAGCCTGCGCAGGCTTGAACAAATATGCCGCCAAAAATTCAGTCCGGAGAAGCGCGCCGAGACGGCCTCAATAATCACACAAAAAGCGCATTCCCTTCGCCGAGCAACCGCAGGACCTAGGGTGGTCCCCAGCTGCGCTATCATGACGCCTATAGCGGGAGCACGGGGGATGCACCGGGGGTATTTAGTCGCTGTCCTTCTATCCACTTGCCAAGCTTTGGCTGCGGCAGATCCGTTATGCGCGATGGATGATAACGCTGCGTCGGCCGCATCTGTAGATACCCCGGCTCGTGAGCGCCCAGCCCAGGCGGACCCGGTTATCGAGCGCATCCGATCGAACCTAGCGGATTCCCGTCTCCGCGGTGATGTCGACGCTGCAGATCTCGCCGCGCTCCAAGCCCTTTACGGAAGTAGCGGTGTCGCGCCCCTGTGGATCACCGATATGGGTTTCTCAGCCAGGGGGCAACTTGCTGTGTTCGAGATTGAGAAGGCCAATGATTGGGGTCTTGACGCTGCTGCATTCGTGCTCCCGCCCGCAGGCGACCTACCGGCGGGTCCGGATGAAGAAGCCATCGCCGAGATCAAGCTCGATCTCGCCATTCTGAAATATGCCCGCTTTGCTCGCGGAGGTCGCCTCAACCCGCATGAACTCAGCGGCTTGTTTGATCACGCCCCTTCTTTGCGTGATCCCAGGCTCGTCTTGATGGAGATCGCCGCCGCGCGGGCGCCCGATGCCTATCTTCAGTCTCTGCATCCAAGGCACGAACAGTTCGTTCGCCTTCAAGAGGCTCTCCTCAGAATGCGCGGCGGAGAAGCCGCCGGAAGCCCCGCAGACATCAGACGGCTGATCATTAACATGGAGCGCTGGCGATGGATGCCCGAAGACTTAGGTCCTCTCTATGTCTGGGGCAACACCCCCGAGTTCATGCTATATGTGATCAAGAACGGGAAAATCATCTTTGCGGACAAAACCCAAGTCGGCACGAGCAATGATCCGACGCCGGTCTTCTCAGCCGACATGACCACGATTGTTTTCAATCCCGAGTGGATCGCACCTAGCTCGGTGTTGGTAAAGAGCCTGCTCCCGCGGTTGCGCAAGAAAAACTACTCAATCCTAGAGAAGTACGCATTCTCGGTGAGCTATCAAGGCAACCCAGTGAACCCCGCCAAGATCGATTGGAGCCGCGTCAATATCCGCGATTACACATTCACCCAAAAGCCTGGGCCAAAGAGCAATCTCGGGAAGGTGAAGTTCCTTTTGCCCAACAGCCATGACGTCCTATTGCACGATACGTTCGCCGCCCGCCGCAAAATATTTCAACAGTCTATGCGTGCGATCGGCTATGGCTGCGTTCGCATGGAAAAGCCAGATTGGTTCGCTGAAGTGCTTCTTGCCGAAGATAAGGGCTGGTCAACAAGTGAAGTTAACGATCTCTGGGAGCACAGCGTCAACAGCCCAGTAGCGCTTGACCGCAAAATTCCGGTGCATTTGACTTATTTCACGGCGGTGGTGCATGACACGGGAGAGCTCACCACCTTTGCCGACCTCTACGGGTTGGACAGGAAACTCGAGACGGCGCTGTTTGGCAACGGGAGGGCCCCTGCTCATCAGAATTCCGAAATAAAAAACGGCGAGTTGAAGAGGCAGGCGCGCCAACACCCCCAGCATTGAACCCAGCCAATATTGGGGTGAAGACAGCATTCCAGGGAGAGATAGTGCGAGCTACGTTTTACGGTGACGAGTTTCGCGGAAGCCGCACCGCGTCAGGAGAAGTGTTCAATCCCGACGGGCTCACTGCGGCCCATAAGTCTCTACTTCGGCACCTGTCTTGTGGTCGGTAATCCGCGAACTCGAAAAACCGTTGTCGTGCGGGTGAATGATCGTGGACCATTCACACAAGGCATGACGCTGGATCTTTCTGCAGGAGCCGCCCGCGTCATCGGCATGCGCTCCACACAAAAGGTGTCGATGAAACGCTGCTAGCTTTAGGGCGGCTTCATGCCTGTGTTCTAACCATGGAACAACGGCTCGCGTTTGGACAGAATGTCACTGGACAAGCATCATTGACTAGGTCTGTGCTCATAAAGTGTTGAGCGCCACTGGACGTCCGTCAGATGATTAAATCGAGTCCTAAAGTAGTACACTTCATGTGTCCGTTATGGGTCATTAGCGGACATCTGCGGCGGATCAGGGGCGTCCGCTTTACCCCCAAGAGCGGACATGCTCAGTTGCTGCTAGCGTTTAGTTTCCGGTCACGCGGCTAGGCTGATCCCCGAACACCGAGTTTCCGCACTCGGCTGCCGCAGCGACCTTCCTTGCGGGGCACTTGCGGAGGTGCAGTGTGGCGCGGCGTGCACGGAAGCTCTCAATGGCCAGTGCCGGCGGTGCGCCTGACCTCACCATTAGCGAGGCTGACTGGCAAAGAATCGAAGGCGCGTACGGAGAGCAATTATCCGGCAGCGTGCGGGCGGCCGTTGTCAAAGCAACACAGCAGTTCGTTTATTGGGAGAACTTCGAGCGGGCAGCGGAGCCGGTTACGAAAACACAAAAGCTGATTGAGACTTACAAGAAATCTGCGAGCGATTTTCAACGTGCGATGCAAGCGGGCGGCTCGTCGAACGCACGCATTCTTGCGGGGCACCTCGTCACGAAGAATTTTCACGATCCACGGTTAAGCGACAAGGCCGGCAGTTCGTATGTTGGGCGCTTCCACTCGCTGAGCGGCGTTCTCACCTCATTCCAGTCGGCTTGCTTTCAGGCCCTCAAGGAACTGGAGCCTCCCACTTCTACCCGGGGGCTGCTCGGGGACCTTGGGGCTCTGCCTGCCTTCAAAGAAGGTGAGGAATGGGCGCTATGGACTCGGCGGCTAACCGAGATTGCGAACGACAACTCTTTGCCCGGTGGCGTCCGCAAGGACGCCGGCAACAAGAGTAAAAGCGACAAGCAATCTCCCTTCACCCTGTTTGTGTGGGAGCTGCAAAAATGCCTTCCGAAGGGATGCAAGTACCCGACGCAATCTAAAAGTGCGCTGGCGAAGGCTATCGGAAAAGCGAGACGTGCTGACGTTTCACTGGCAAAGGCTCTCTGGAAAGAGAAACGGTAAGCAAGACGATGCTGAGTTTCGGAACTCAAAACACGCACTCGCCGTAGAAATAAGTCCCGCCCCTTTCTTCTTCATAGACCGCAATGTTTCCCCTTATCGGCTGGGCAATCCCGGCGCAATGGATGGGTGGAACAATGACAGATACCAAGCGAGTGCTGCGAGCCCCAGAGGCCGCAAACTACATCGGACTAAGCGAGAGCACGTTAGCCAAGCGGCGGCTTTATGGGCTGCCACCAGCCTTTCTCAATCTCGGTGGTCGAGCTGTCGGCTACGCGATTGAGGACCTCGATGCCTGGTTAGAAACTTGCCGGCGCCAATCCACGTCGCAGACTGTTGAGGTGCCTAATGGCCTGCGCAAGCGAGTGGTCGGGTTGCTTCCATGACGCCTCCCGATCTTGAACAGCGTGTCGCGGATCTTGAGGTCATTGCCGACTGGCGAGACGAGATTCAATCAAAGATTCGACGCGCCATTTTGCGCTTCGAGTTTCTCGGCCTCGACGTCGAGGAGCAACAGGCGCTCCAAGCCGAGGTGGAAACCTTCAAACGGACTTGCCGCTGGCTAGTGGGGGCAAGCTGGGAAGCAATCCCCGTAAGAGAGGCGGCATGAGCTACACGTCTCTCGATCAGGTGGAATCCTACATCGGTCGTTTTGTCGCCTACCCCTCAGAACATGCGTTGGTGGCGCACACCCTGTGGATCGCCCACACACACCTGATGGACCGCTGGGAGTTGACGCCACGCATCGCCTTCAACTCACCGGAGCGAGGCTCAGGCAAGACCCGGGCTCTTGAGGTGACGGAACCGCTGGTCCCTAATCCCGTCCATGCGGTTAATGTCACGCCCGCTTATCTGTTCCGAAAGGTGGGTGATGAGGAGGCTGGGCGCCCGACAATTCTGTACGACGAGGTCGATACCTTATTCGACTCCAAGGTGCGGGACACTGGTGAGGTTCGTGGATTGCTCAATGCCGGTCATCGCCGTGGCGCAGTCGATGGCCGCTGCATCTGCGTCGGCCAGAAAGTGATGACGGAGGAAATACCAGCCTATTGCGCGGTCGCGCTTGCGGGCTTGGGCAACCTTCCCGACACCGTCACGTCTCGTTCGATCCTCATCGATATGCGGCGGCGGGCTCCTGAGGAACACGTTGAGCAGTTCCGCCATCGCATTCATGCGGTGCAGGCTGAGACCATCAGACAGAATCTTGCCGAGTGGTGTGCAGAGCTTGTGTTGCCGGCGGACCCGGAAATGCCACCCGGCATCGAAGATCGTGACGCCGATTGTTGGGAGCCGTTGTTGGCGATTGCTGACGCGGCGGGAGGAGACTGGCCAAAACGCGCTCGGGAGGCTGCCAATGCTGGTCGGTGAGATCCCAATTCAGATCAGGAACGACCTCATCCTTCCTCACAACACCACGGGCATCGACGGCGTCTATCGAACGAAACACACCAGCCTCGTCCCCGTCTAACTCCTCACCATCGGGCGTGAATGGTTTAAGCGAAGGTGGCGCTTGTTTTGTTTCTCACCGCCAGGACACGATCAAGGGAATTTTTGCTTCTGTAATAATCTCTACAACCGCTTCGCGGACAAACACGCTTTCGCCCGAGCCCTTGGCCTTTACAAGGATCGAATAGATCACCCCCGATGAATTTACCAAATATTGTTCGTTTAAACCCGCTTGGTGCAGGGTTCAACCACTCGTTTACTCACCATGTTGGTCCCACCTGAAATTGTATAGATTGTCAGGTCGGGAGCCACCAGCTTATACGTGTCTGGTGTCATGCCGAGGACCTGCTGTAGTTCCTCGAGACTTTCAAAGGGCGCATTCTTCGGACCCCAGTGAAGACCGGCAGTTTTATACTCAGCCTCTTCCGCGCCATGGGGGTGCGTGAAATTATCCGCATCTCGGAAATCAGCAATGGCGTCTGCCAAAGATTGAGCCCTGTATGAATCGACACCAACTGAATTAAATAGGGCGGCTAAAAGCGCCGGTGGTGCCATGTTCACGTCAATTTTAGAAGCCTCGTCCCGAACTGATATGCGAACGAAGTGGTTGGCGAACCGCCAATCATAGGGCGTCTCACTGACATGCCGTCCGGCAATTAAATCGAGGATTGCGCGTTGTATCCCGGCATCGGCTGAGGCACGCGCAGCTGCGTTGTCGGCAGTGTTGCGGGCAATGAGTGCGCGGGTGCGGACTTCCAAACACAACGAAGCGGCAACGATGGAGAGCATTACTAGAACCCATAACACAGCGACCAGGGCAATTCCCTCCTGGCTTGAAGCTCTCATGGAATTCCACGCCATGCCGCACCTTCCTGGTGACATCGATCCTACCGCGCGCATGTAAAAAGGCCGAAGCCAACAGGGAGGACTAGTGTCCACTGCCGGCCCCGACCTTTTTACCAACTGCTCTTGTCTAGTGGGAGCCCTTACAATTTGGACAAGACCCTACTTTTTATCGAGGCCGGTGTCCTTGAAGAATTGCGAGACCAAATCTGCAACCTGCAGATTGTTCAAGTCAGACATGGCGAAATGCGTGTTGCCATGAATCCCAAGGTCGGGCAGGTAAATCAGCTTCGCGTTACCGCCACGACTTTTCACCGCTTGGACAAACGCCTTGGCATTTGCAATGGCTTGTAGCCCGCTCGGCGTAATGTCGAGATAGTCGCCCAGCTCAATCAGTATCGGGATTTTAACCAGCTTCATGAAATCGGCTTCCGGTACGGTGACTGCCCCCGGAGGAATTGCAGGATCGCCTGCCGGAAAGAGCTGACTTCCTTCCATGGCGACGATGCCTTTAACATTGGGGTTCTTTATCGCAGTCCACATAGTACGGCGGGACGCTCCCGAATGCCCCATAAGGATCGCGGGACCGATCTTGTTCATCAAGACGCTCACTGCATCCGATTCGAACTGCTCGAACGGCAACCCGTTCAATTCCGGATAGCGCGTACGTAGCATCTCATTCAGAACCTCAGCAGTTTGTGGCTCCTGCACGCCGGGGAAGTACACGGGCGGCCCGGGAAGCGTCCAGGTTCCGAATCGGAAGCCGCTGAAGGATGACTGATCGCGGCCAATAGTGGGCAACTCATTCGCCGGGACTTGTTCACAACCCCACGAGGCGCGGCCCTGCCGTGGCAAGTCGATAACGTATACTGAGAAATCACGGCGCAAAAAGATAGGCTGGAATCCTTCGCGGCCGTCGAAGGTGGTTTGCCAGGTTTTGCTGCTGCTACTGTGCCACATCACGATGGGGAGCTTTCGGGTGGAGACCGGAATCCAGTACTCAGCGTAGCCGTGATCGCAGTGCAGCGTCTGGCCCGCAGGGTTGCTAAGTACAGTCCCTGAAAACGAATAGGCTCCCATCGTCTCCAAGGGGAGAGCAGATTTTTTGATTTGCCCAGGGGCATCCGGATTAGGTCCTGGGATTCCTCCTGGGGCTGCCAATGCAGGAGCTGAAGTGACCACCACGCCAGCGAGGGCAGTGGCGGTCAAAAACATGAGCATCGTGGACAGTTTTCGATATCGTGTCATTTACACCTCCCTAAAAACTCGCACACTGGCCATCTCGACCAGCGGGCAATAGTTCATTTTGTCGCAGAGGCATTATGTCCTGCGGACGGGTTAAAGTCTTCCAAAATCACGCCATTTTCTTTTTTTTTGGCTGGCTTGTCGATGGCGGCACCTTGACCAGTTAGTACCCTCAGGCCGACGCCTCGTCCCACCACATACCAGTCATGACGACACACACCACCACCACCCAGCGCCGCCAGGGCCCAGTCGAGCGGGTCATCCTCGACCTCTGTTCGACTGCGAGCGTAAGCGCCGTGGCCGCCGCTACGGTATGCGCCGCGGCACCACCGTCGACGTGGCCGACTACCAGATCGACCACGCGCTCGGCCGCAAGTGGCCGACCACGCGCTCAGGCAAGCTCGCCACGCGCGCCGCCATGCGGCGCTTCGCCGCCAAGCATCCGGCCTTCGGCATCGAGGTTGTCTCGGGCTTCGGCGACCACTACTGGAATCTGTACGACATCGCCTCGCGCCAGCGCGAGCTGGCCGATCAGGTCGAGGCCGCCGTGTGGCGGCGCGAGGTGTTCACCGGCAACTGACGGCCCGTTGCAAAACGCAACGAAAGTGTTGCAAATCACAAGTCGGGTCCAAATGTCCGGACAAATTCGTCCGTCGGCGCACCGGGGGACCCAAGTCCCCCGGTGAGAAGGCCGCTAATAAGTCCTCAGCGACATCCCGGCAACGTCTCGCAAATTTGTGAGAGGTCCAAATTACCGCCTTGAGGCGGTAGTTAACCGGCCACCGGCTTCAAGACCGCCTTGCACGAGCGCCGCTGACTTTTTGTCGCGGTGCGCTTTGCGCCGCTCATGCGAGTACCACCGGCCGCCTTAAGGCGGCCGGTGGTTGATCGAGCAGCGACCGACAACTGAGGCGCGCCCGCCGCTGACTTTTTTCACTGTCACAAATTTGTGACAGTCAATCCAGGTCGATTGGCCGTCAGTCGAGTAAAGGCGCTCGTGCAACTTTACGATCGGCCGCCGAAGGTTGCCAGCATGTGGCGCACCGCGACATCGTGGCAGGCGTCTGCCGCGATAGATCACCAGTTGTAGGAAATTGTTCATACAACTTTTAATCTATCATTTCAGGCGTCTGAAATGATCAGTTGCGCGTCAGACGCCTGACGCTCTCGCCACCTGTTACCCCATTTTGTACACCGAGGCCTATCGCCTCAGTCGTCGGATCAGCTAAGTCCTTGATTTTGTGGCGCGCCCGGCAGGGCTCGAACCTGCAACCCCCAGATTCGAAGTCTGGTGCTCTATCCGTTGAGCTACAGGCGCCGACGCACGGCACCCTATCAGCCTATTGGCAATAGTCCCAATAGCCTCGCGTCATCGTCGGATCGGCCCAGTACCAGCAGGTATTTGGCGCCGGGGCGACGGCTGAGTAGGCCGCGGCGCCGAGAATGGTGCCGAGCGCCACGCCACCGATCACGGTGCCGTAATAGGGTCGCCTGTTCCATTTGCGATAGGGACGAACCACCACGACTTTCTTGTTGTTCCAGTTCTTGTTGTTGTTCCAGTTCTTGTTGTTGTTCCAATTCTTATTCTTGTCCTTGCCGGCGACGATGATCACGCCGTCGGTCTTGGCCGACTCGCTCGGCAGAGCTTGGCTGGCGCGCGCGCCGGTCGAATCGGCGGGGACGGCAGCGGCAACCGGACCGAGCGGCATCGCAAGTCCAAGCCCCAGACCAAGTAAAACCGCGGCACCGGCCAATCGACCAAAGCGTCTCGAATTCAATTCGTTATACCCCATGATGTTCCTCCGGGAGGGATGGTTGTCGAATAAAGGGAAGTCACGAGAGATGACTACTTGCGAATTTCAGGTTCGGCGGTCGCGGGCCCGCACCCCGCCACCGAAATTGAGCTACGAGGGGAGCAAGGCGACATTGTGATGGCGGCAAACGGCTCATCCTAGTAACAAGATTCGGCCCGGTGCGTCGCCGCCATGGCCGGACTGAAATCCTACTTTACCTGCCCTAAGACCTTGCTACAGTAAACATATCGAACCATTGCCGCGGCCAAGCATGTGGGAGCCTGACGTAGGCGAGTGCTGCGGACATAAGGGTTGAACATCGTGACTGGGCCGAGCGGCAGTGCCCGCGCGGCTGCCATGGCTTCGCCGGATGTGAAGGCCGCGCGAAGCGAGACCAACGACTGCGGGGAAGGCGGCGGCGGCCCGCCACCAGTCGTGGCCCGAGCGCTGCGTGATGCGCCGGTTGAGGGCCTGTCGGGGGCAGCCCAGGGCAAGAGCGATGCAGGCGCGAGCCCCCGCCGCGCCGCAGTTCCGGTCTACGGGGCGCTCGACCTCGGTACCAACAATTGCCGGCTTTTGGTCGCTCGACCCTCCCGCCGCGGCTTTCTCGTCATCGACGCTTTCTCACGCATCATCCGGCTGGGCGAGGGCGTCCTGCGCTCGGGGCATCTTTCTGAGATAGCCATGAGCCGCACCATTGATGCTCTCAAGATCTGTTCCGACAAAATGCGGCGGCGAAACGTGTCGCGCTCGCGCATGATCGCCACCGAGGCGTGCCGGATCGCCTCCAACAGTCGCGAGTTCATCGACCGCGTGCGGCGCGACACCGGTCTCGCGATCGAGATCGTGAGCCGCGAGACCGAGGCGAGGCTCGCGGTCTCGGGTTGCGCGTCGTTGATCGACCGCAATTGCGACTGGGCGCTCGTTTTCGATATCGGCGGCGGCAGCTCCGAGCTTATCTGGCTCGATCTCACCAAGCTCAACCACCCTTGGCGCCGATCGATCTACGACCGGCTCGAGGTGCAGAGCTGCATCGCCGGCTGGACGTCGTTGCCCATCGGCGTGGTGAGTCTTGCCGAGCGGCATGGCGGCCGCGAGGTCGGCCGCGAGAACTACGAGGCCATGGTGGCGGATGTGACGGCGGCGCTGGCGGATTTCGAAGATGCCCACCGTTTCCGCAGCCGTATCGCCGCGGGCTGCGCGCATTTCCTCGGCACGTCGGGCACGGTCACCACCATCGCCGGAATCCACCTCGGACTTCCTGCCTACGACCGCTCGCGCGTGGACGGTTGTTGGCTCGGTGCCCGCGACGTGCGCCAGGTGTCAGACAGCCTTATCGACATGAGCTATGCCGAGCGCGTGGCCCAGCCTTGCATCGGTCAGGAACGTGCCGATCTCGTGCTTGCCGGCTGCGCCATTCTCGAAGCGCTGCTCAGGGTATGGCCATGCGAGCGCTTGCGCGTGGCCGATCGAGGTTTGCGCGAAGGCATCCTCGCCACGTTGATGGCCGAAGATGGGCACGGCATTGCGCCGCGCCACCGCCAGTGGGGACGACCTTAGGCGCGGGAGCGCTAAGCATCCGCGCGAGCTGCGGCCTCGGCGATCAACTCTTGTTCTCGCGAAACGCCCACCGGACGCGCCGGAGCGGAAAGGCTCGCGCCGGCGGTCTTCGGCATCGTCATGAAGATCAAGGCCGACGCGGCGGAGATGGCGCCGACGATGACGAAGGCGGTAGCAAAATCGCTCGATTGCACGACCATCTCGTGGCGCAAATGGCGCTGCATTTCGAGCACCAGGGCACCGATGGCGACCCCCGCCGACAGTGACAGCTGCTGGGCCACGCTGGCGAAGCTCGTGGCCCGGCTCATCGCCCGGGGCTCGATATCGGCATAAGCGAGCGAGTTGATACTCGTGAACTGGAGCGACTTGAAAAAGCCGCCGACCAGAAGCACGGCGAAGATGGCGGCGTGCGGCGTGACCGGCGTGAACAGCGCCGTCGCCGCGATGAACGCGCCGCTCAACATGGCATTGAACACCAGCACGGTCTTGAATCCAAAACGGCGCAGGATCGGCGCTGCCGTGGCCTTCATGGCCATGGCGCCGATGGCGCTGGCGAAGGTCAAGAGTCCGGACTGAAAGGGCGTGAGGCCGAAACCGAGCTGGAGAAGCAGCGGCAGCAGGAACGGCGTCGCGCCGATGCCGACGCGGAAGATGAAGCCGCCAACTACGCTCGCATAGAAGGTCTCGACCTTGAGCAGGCTCAAATCGATAAGCGGGGCGGGAGCCTTGCGCGCATGAAGAACGTAGAGCCAGCAGCCGATGCCGCCCACGGCGAGCAAGGCGACGACCACCGGCATCGGCAGTAGCCCTTGGCCGATGGTGGTGAAGCCGAAGGCGAGTCCGGCGAGCCCGATGCCCGACAGGATGAAGCCCTTGACGTCGAGCGGAGGAAGCTCGTGCTCGCGAATGTTGGCGATGTAGTGCGTGGCGAGGATCACGCCCAGGATGCCCATGGGAATGTTGATCCAAAAAATCCAGCGCCAGGAGACGTAGGTGGTGATGAAACCGCCGAGCGGCGGCCCGATGACCGGGCCAAGCAGCGCCGGGATGGTGAGCCAGGCAAGCGCCGAGATCAGCTCGGTCTTGGGCACGGTGCGCAGGATGACCAGCCGCCCCACCGGCACCATCATGGCGCCGCCGATGCCTTGCACGATGCGGAACAGCACGAAATCGAGCAGCGAATGGGCGAAACCGCAAGCCGCCGAGCCAAGGGTGAACACGACGATCGCGGCCCGGAACACGGTGCGGGCTCCGTAGCGGTCGGCGACCCAGCCGCTCAAAGGAATGAACACCGCAAGCGACAGCAGGTAAGAGGTCAGCGCGAGCTTGAGCGCGATCGGGTCTTCGCCAAGATCGCGGGCGATCGCCGGCAGCGAGGTTGCGATCACCGTCGAGTCCATGTTCTCCATGAAGAGAGCGACCGCGACGATGAGGGTGACGAAATAGCGGGGCATGTGGCAGGTGTTAGAGAGACTTTAAGTCGGACATGGGGCCGGGAGCCATGGCGTCAAGGGTGTGGGCCAATGTGCCTCATTAACAAATGGTAAATCGCGGTAAAGACGGCGGCGAGCGGCACGGCGGCAGCCGAAAGCTCGCAGTCAAGCTGCGCACGGCGAAGGGGCGGAAGATCGCCTCGACCCGCTGGCTGTCCCGCCAGCTCAACGATCCCTATGTCGAGGAGGCGAAGCGGCGGGGCTATCGCTCGCGCGCGGCGTTCAAGCTCGTCGAGATGGACGACCGATATCGCTTCCTCAAACCTGGCATGGCGGTGGTGGATCTGGGCGCCGCCCCCGGGAGCTGGAGCCAGATCGCGGCCGAGCGGGTGGGATCGGTGGAAGGGAGGGGTCAAGTCGTTGCCGTTGATCTCAGTCCCATCGAGACGCTGCGGGGTGTCGATCTGCTGACGCTCGACGTGAGCGGCGAGACTGCCGTCGCCGTGATCCGTGCAGAGCTGAGAGGCGGCCACGCCGACGTCGTGCTCTCCGACATGGCGTCGCCGGCTACCGGTCACCGCGCCACCGACCATCTGCGTGTTGTTGCGCTGGTCGAAGCCGCGCTCGACCTCGCCGAGGATGTGCTCAAGCCTGGCGGCACATTCCTCGCCAAGGTCTTCCAGGGCGGCGCCGGACAGGAGCTGATGGCGCGGCTCAAGCGCTCCTTCGCCAAAGTGCAGCACGTGAAGCCGAAGGCGAGCCGGCCGGAATCGCCGGAAGTCTATGTGCTCGCCACCGGCTTTCGTGGGGCGCAATGAGAAGGGCCCCCGCGGAGCGCGGAGGCCCTTCCGACGTCAAGATAGGCTTGGCAGCCTAGTAGTAAGCGATGCACGCGTTGTAGCGAGACCACCAATAGGGGCTGCCGGTGACGAGCGCCTGCCGGCGCAGCCACCAGCAATCGTCGCCATAGGCGTAGTAATCGGGGCCATAGATCCAGACCCATGCGCCATTGCGGAAGACCCGATGCCGACCACGATGGTCAAAGTCGTGGCCATGATCGTGGTCGCGCTCCGCGTAGCGACGGTTGTCGTAGCGGTTGTTGTGGTTGTTATGCTGCGCGTAGCGGCCGCGATCGCCACGCGGTCCGGCGTGATTGATATCGTGGTTCGTGTACCGGGACCCGCTATAGACGCGGCCGCTATAGTAGGCGCGGTCACCGCCATTGTCGGCGAACGAGTGTACGCGCGGGCCGCCCCCCAGGTTCGGACTGCCGCCTCTGGCAAAAGCGTGGCCGCCGCCGACGCCACCGATGTGGCCACCGCCGCCATATCCTCCGCCGCCGATACGGCCGCCACCGCCGCCATATCCTCCGCCGCCGCTGAAGTGGCCGCCACCACCCCCGCCGCCACCGCCACCGCCGCCGCCGCCGCCGCCGTGGCCAACAAGTATGACAGAGCCGGACGTGCTGCCTTGGCTATTCAGGTTGGGCGGCGCGGAGGTTGCCGACGCCGATCCTTGGACAGCGGGCAGAAGGAACAAACCGCCCGCCAAAGCGGCCACAGCCGCCAGGGGTGCTCTCATGAACGTTCTCCTTATGAAAAAGGACGGGTAGCCGGCGGCTCATCCTGCCGACCCAACGCCGCTCAACTGAATAATGCGAGAACTGCCCGGTCAGTTCCAGCTCCGAGAAGACACAAAACCGTGTACGGCCCTCAGTCAGCCTTGTCGCAAAGCCGGGCATTTTCCGCCTCGAGCGCGGCGATGCGTCTCTCGAGCATATCGATGGCGGCGGAGACATCCTCGACAAACAGCATTTGCGGGATGTGTTGCGGGCAATTCGCGTCCCAAGCCTCGACGGTGAACAGGATCGCGGCCTCGGGGCGCGCTCTATAATCTTCCGGCAATAGACGGGCGATCAGCTCAGGGTCGTTCTCGATAACACGCGCGTGGCCCCAAATCTTCACGCGTCGGCGATGCTGGTAGTCCATGAGGAAGAGCATGGCGCGCGGGTTCTCGGAGAGATTGCCCGTGCTGATATATTGCCGGTTTCCGGCGAAGTCGGCGAAGGCGAGCGTCGTCTCGTCGACGACGCGCAAGAAGCCGGGGGGTCCGCCGCGGTGCTGGACGTAAGGTTGGCCGTCCTTGCTTGCGGTCGCCAAGTAGAACGACCTCAGGCCCGCGATGAACTTGGCGAGCACGGCGTCGATCTTCGTTTCCCAGCCGCCATTCTGTTCGAGACGCGCATAGGCGCCGCGCGAACCGCGACCCTCTTGAACAGCCTTCACCGAAGGCGAGAAGGCGATGTCTGTGGAGGCCATGTTGGTTTCCTGAGCCCGGTAACGGCTGGCTTGACAACCACCAAATGGTGCATTCCGCTCGTGGAGAGTATTGCCTATTGTTCCAATTGATCTTTCCAAATTTCGGAATGATGGAATGGACCGTCTGGCCGCCATGCGCGTGTTCACGGCCGTCGCCGATGCCGGAAGCCTGTCGGCCGCCGGACGCCGCCTGACTATGCCGCTCGCGACCGTCAGCCGCCATCTCGCGGCGCTCGAGGATGAGATCGGGGTGCGTCTCATGACCCGCACGACCCGGCAACTCACGCTCACCGAACCTGGCCGTCACTATCTTGAGTCCTGCCGCCGCATCCTCGCCGAAGTCGAGGCGGCGGAGCTTGCCCTTGCCGGCCGGCAGGGAGAGCCGCGCGGCGAGATCGGCATCACCGCGCCCGCCATGTTCGGCCGTGTCCACGTCGTGCCCATCGTCGCCGCGTTTCTCGCAGCCTTCCCGCAGGTCACCGCGCGACTGCTCCTCGTCGATCGCGTCGTCGACCTGATCGAGGAGGGGCTCGACGTCTCGGTGCGCATTGGGGTTCTCGCCAATTCTTCGTTGATTGCCACCAGGGTCGGAGCCGTCCGCATGATCACCTGCGCAAGCCCCGCTTATCTCGCCAAGCGGGGTACGCCGGCGACCCCACAGGAACTCGCCGGGCACGACTGCATCAGCTTCGGGGTCTATGCGCCGGCCGAGCGATGGACGTATGCCGGCCCCAAGACGGCACGACGGGTCACGGTGCATCCGCGCCTTATCGTCAACACCGCTGACTCAGCGATCGATGCGGCACGCGCCGGGCTTGGGATCACGAGGGTGCTCTCGTATCAGGCCGAGGCGAGCGTCGCAGAGGGGACGTTGCGCCTGATCCTTGAGAATTTCGAGCCAGAGGCCGTGCCGGTCAGCCTCCTGCATCGCGAGGATCGATTGCCGCAGGCCAAGGTGCAGAGCTTTATTGCCTTCGCCGCACCGCGGCTTCGCGCAGAGTTGAGAGGGCAATCGGGCCGCTCGCGCTAACGAAGCCGATGCTCCGCTTCCCATAGGCCGGACAAGCTGCTAAAGGAAGCCGCCAACCGGTGGGACCGGCTCCCGCCATCAAAGAGGTTGGCCGATGCCCGAAGGGCAGTCTCCAGAGAAAGACAAGTTTCCCCACAACTCCGACGTCGCGCTGACCTTCGATGACGTGCTCATCAGGCCGGCCGCCTCCAACGTGCTGCCGAGCGCCGTTGACGTGAGTTCGCGCGTCACCCGTTCGATTGGCGTGCACATCCCGATCCTCTCTTCGGCCATGGACACGGTCACCGAGGCGCGGCTCGCCATCGCCATGGCGCAGTCGGGCGGCATCGGCGTCATCCACCGCAACCTCGATCCGGAGGCGCAGGCCGCCCAGGTGGCTCAGGTCAAGAAGTTCGAGTCCGGCATGGTGGTGAACCCCGTCACCATCCATCCCAACGCGAGCCTTGCCGACGCGCTCAAATTGATGGCTGACCATCAGATTTCCGGCATCCCGGTGGTCGAGCTCGCGCGGAACGGCGGCCGCGACGGCAAGCTCGTCGGCATCCTCACCAATCGCGACGTGCGCTTCGCCACCAATCCAAACCAGCCGGTCTACGAGCTGATGACCAAGGAAAAGCTCATCACCGTCCGGGAAAGCGTCGACATGGAGGAGGCCAAGCGGCTCCTGCATCAGCATCGCATCGAGAAGCTGCTCGTTGTCGACGATGACTATCGCTGCATCGGTCTCATCACCGTGAAGGACATCGAAAAGGCGAGGGTTCATCCCCATGCCTGCAAGGACGAGCAGGGGCGTTTGCGCGTGGCGGCGGCGACCAGCGTGGGCGATGAAGGCTTTGCCCGCACCGAGCGTCTGATCGACGCCGGCGCCGACCTGATCGTGGTCGACACCGCACATGGGCATCAGGCGCGCGTGCTCGAAGCCATCGGCCGCATCAAGCGGCAGTCGAACGCGGTGCAAGTGGCCGCTGGCAATGTGGCGACGCGGGACGGCACGCTCGCCCTGATCGATGCCGGCGCCGATGCGGTGAAGGTCGGCATCGGACCTGGCTCGATCTGCACCACGCGCATCGTTGCCGGGGTCGGCGTGCCGCAACTGACCGCACTGCTCGAGGCGGTCGAGGTAGCAAAGAAGCACGACGTGCCGGTGATCTCGGACGGCGGCATCAAATATTCCGGCGATCTCGCCAAGGCGCTCGCCGCTGGCGCCGACTGCGTGATGATCGGCTCGCTGCTCGCCGGCACCGATGAGAGCCCCGGAGAGGTCTATTTGTACCAGGGCCGTTCCTACAAGGCCTATCGCGGCATGGGCGCGGTGGGCGCCATGGCGCGAGGCTCGGCCGACCGCTATTTCCAGCAGGACATCAAGGATACGCTGAAACTGGTGCCGGAAGGCGTGGAAGGGCAGGTGCCCTACAAGGGGCCGCTTTCAAGCGTCCTGCATCAGCTGATCGGCGGCTTGCGCGCCTCCATGGGCTATACCGGGGCGGGCAATCTTGCAGAGTTTGCCGAGCGCGCCAAATTCATCCGCATCTCGACAGCCTCGTTGCGCGAGAGCCACGTGCACGACGTGACCATCACGCGCGAATCGCCCAACTATCCACGCGAAGGATAGACTCGCCCAAGGCTGGGCGAAGGCGCGGAACGCGCCGCGCCAACGGGGCTTTGGCTCAAGCAGCGCGACAAGCTCCCACTCTCCCCTTGTGGGAGAGCACGCCGAGGCATCGCCTCCGCGTGAGGGGTAAGCGGCGCGGCCGCGTCGGAAACATGAACCCCTCACCCTTCCCGCCAAGCGACTTGCACAAGAGCGCCACTTGCCAGTGGCGCTCGCGCAAGATCGCGGCGAAAAGCCCTCTCCCACAAGGAGAGAGGGGGAATCTTCGGACAAATGGTCGTGAGTGAAGCCGGACCTTACTCCACCCCAAGCTTCTTGATCTGGTCGATGATGTTCGGCTCGAGCCGGATGGCGAGTGAGATATCGGCGCTGCCGTCGGTCGGCTTGCCCTTGCGGCTCTTCACCACGCCGCGCCCGACAAGAGCGGATGCGTCGTTCTCGTGAATCTTGAGCGCGCTGGTGAAATCTTCAAGCGCCTTGTCGAGATCGTTCTTCAGCACATAGACCCAACCGCGATCGATATATCCTTTGGGCTTGTCCGGCTCCAGCTTGATCACTTCGCTATAGTCCTCGGCGGCGTGATCGTAGTCCTTCTTCTGGCGGTAAAGGTCGGCGCGAACTCGAGTAACCTTGCGAGGATTTCGGGTCGAGCTTGACCTTCTGGTCGAGCTCCGTGATGGCCCGGTCGAAATCGCCCTTGTGCCCAAAGACGATGCCGCGGAGCATGTAGAAGTCGCCACGGCTGGCATCGAGGCGGATGGCCTCATCGAGATCGGCGATCGACTTGTCGTAATCCTTCTTCGCCGCAAAGGCCGCGGCGCGCATGAAATAGCTGTTCGGCTGCTTGGGATCGAGCGCCACCGCGTCGTTCATCTCGGCCAGCGCGGCATCGAAATTGCCGGTGGCGGCAAGGCCAATGGCACGGTTGCCATGGGCGGCGATCAGCTTGTCGGTGTCCTTCGAACCGGAGGCGAGGAATGCGGCGCAGCCGTCGAGCACCTCCTTGATCGAGCCTTTTCCGGTGAAGCAGGGATTTTGCTCGACGCTGGCAGCAGATCCTGGCTCAGCAGCGGCAGCGGCCGGGTCGGCCGGAACCACGACCGGCGGCTTGGGCTCGGCTGGAGCTTGCGGATCTTCAGCGAACGCGGGGGTAGTCAAGCTTGCGGCAAGCGCCAGCGTTATGGCGACGATCGCCGCCCGCGACGTCACCGCTTTACTCCCAAACACAGGCATTCCTTCCTCCATAGACCTCAGATTCTCGGAATTTGGTCTTCTTAAAGCTGCCATCGGCCTTTTCGTCAATTGAACTTCTCTTCATGAAGGCCACGGCCGCGACCGCTCACCGTTGTAGGAAATCGAGAGTATAAGGGCCCGCATGGCCGCCATGCCGGCCAATCGTCTGAGGGAAGGGGAGACTTCGATGTCGATGCAGGCCTTGCTGATGCCAGTGTTCGCGCAGGTCGCGCTGACCTTCGTGTTGCTGTTCTGGATGCAGTTCCTGCGGATGCGGGCCATCCGCCAGGCCCAAGTGCCTGCCCATTCGATCGCGCTCCGGGAGCCCAACTGGCCCGCCCGGGTGACCCAGGTCGGCAACGCCTACCACAATCAGCTCGAAACGCCACTCCTGTTCTACGTGCTGATCCTGCTTGCCATGGTGACGCGGACCGCAGACTCGATCCTGTTTGTCCTCAGCTGGCTGTTCGTCGTTTCACGCTTCGTGCACGCCTATATCCATCTGACCAGCAACCGCATCGATCACCGGGCACCGGTGTTTCTCGTCGGCGCCATCGGACTTGCACTGATGTGGATCATTGTTGCTGCACGCCTCACCATTGCGTCCACCGGATGACCCCCGGAGCTCGAGCAAGCGCCGCCACCGAAGTTCTCGCCGATATCGCCGACCGCAAGCGGCCGGCCGCCGACGCTCTGAAGGATTGGGGGCTCGCCCACCGCTTTGCCGGTTCCGGCGACCGCGCCGCGATCGGCAATCTCGTGTTCGATTGCCTGCGCAAGCGTGCTTCCAGTGCCTATGCCATGGGGGACGACAGCCCAAGGGCGCTCGTGCTCCGCACCCTCGTTGCAAGCTGGGACTTGGCGCCCGATGCGGTGTCGGCGCTTGCCGACGGCAGCCGCTTCGCGCCGGCCCCGCTTTCGCCGGACGAGCTTGCCGCGCTCAGGCGGGAACTCCCCTCTGACGCGCCGGCCTGGATACGCGGCGATTACCCGGGCTGGCTCGACCCGTCGTTCCAACAGGCCTTTGGAGGGAATGCGGCGGAGGAGGGAGCGGCACTTGCGACGCGCGCTCCGGTGGACCTTCGCGTCAACACCCTGAAGACCACGCGAGACAAGGTTTTGCACGCGCTCCGCCGCTTTGGCGCGGCCCCAACGCCACATTCACCGGTCGGCGTTCGCATTGCGGCGAGGACCGGTCCAAGCCGCAGCCCCCACGTCGAGGCCGATCCGGCACACGGCAAAGGCTGGTACGAGGTGCAGGACGAAGCCTCGCAAATCGCAACCCTGCTCACCGGCGCTGGCCCAAAGGAGCAGATCCTCGACCTTTGCGCCGGCGCCGGAGGCAAGACGCTCGCACTCGCCGCCGCCATGGGCAATACCGGCCAACTCTATGCCTATGACGCCGACCGCATGCGGCTCCGGCCGATTTTCGAACGCCTGAAGCGGGCTGGGGTGCGCAATGTTCAAGTGCTCGATCCGGGCGACACCGGGGCTCTCAACGAACTCGAAGGCAAGATGGACCGGGTAATCGTCGACGCCCCCTGCACTGGCTCGGGGGTGTGGCGCCGGCGCCCCGACGCCAAATGGCGGCTTTCGCCACAGATGCTCGAGGCAAGGCTTGCCGAGCAGCGCCTCGTGCTCGACCAGGCGGCACGGCTGGTGAAGCCAGGAGGCAGGCTCGTCTACATCACCTGCTCGGTGCTGCCGCCGGAAAATCGCGGCCAGGTCGACGCTCTCATCAGCCGGTTTGCCGAGTTCGGCATCGTGCCCTGGGCTCCGCTGTGGGAGCAGGCAGCGTTCTCTGCTGTATCGCCGCAATCGGCCGACGGGTCCGCCGAGACGCTGTTGATGACGCCCCGCAGTTTTGGCACCGATGGGTTTTTCGTGTCCATGCTGCAGCGCAAATGAGCTGCGACAGCGTTCGGTTCGAGCGGTCGATCGGCGCCACAGCCACGGTCCCAAAAAAATTGTGACGCGACGCCATTACCTCTTGAAATCAACAAGAGAGTCGCTGAAATGACTCGCGCTTTAAAGGGACGCAGAAAAGGCGGTTGGCGCCTGGATCGTCCATCGAGTCACCAAAGGGGGATGTAGTCCCGATGAAGATGAATTTGCTTCTCGGCGAAGCTGAAGAGCCACCCAGTCGCCAAACGGCGACACCTCAAGTTTCCACCAAACCACATCTTCTCATAAGCCCCCACTCGCAAGCGCTCCCATCGCTGGGCGCCGTTGTCACGCGGCTCGAGCGCTTTCCGATCGGACTGGCCACCCGCGCCTTTCGCAAGCGGTTCTATCCGGAGGTCGAGGCCACCGAGTGGAACGACTGGCGCTGGCAGGCGCGCCGCCGCATCCGCACGCTCGCCGAGCTGGATCGCATCTTCGTGCTCTCCGACGACGAGCGCGACGCGGTTGTCCGCCATCAAGGCTCGCTGCCGCTCGGCATCACGCCCTACTATGCGAGCCTGATGAGCCGCGACGACTCTTGCGAGCCGCTGCGACGCACGCACATCCCGGTCGGCAGCGAATATTTGAAGACGCCAGGCGAGGCCGACGATCCTCTCGGCGAGGACGGCCATACCGCGGCGCCGGGGCTGGTGCATCGCTATCCGGACCGCGTGTTGTTCCTCGCCACCGGCTTTTGCTCGACCTATTGCCGCTACTGCACCCGCTCGCGCATGGTGGGCGAGCCTAGCGGCGAATATTCCTTCAGCCGGCCGCAATGGGAGGAGGCGCTCGACTACATCGCGGCCCATCCCGAGATCCGTGACGTGCTGATCTCAGGCGGCGATCCGCTCACTCTTTCCGACGACCGGCTCGACTATCTGCTCGGCCGGCTCCGTGCCATCCGTCATGTGGAATTCGTGCGCATCGGCACCAAGGTGCCGGTGGTGCTCCCCATGCGCGTCACTCGCTCGCTCGTGCGCGTCCTCAAGAAGCACCATCCGCTGTGGATGAGCCTCCACTTCACCCATCCGGCGGAGCTCACGCCCGAGGTCACCGAAGCCTGCTCCAGGCTCGCCGATGCCGGCATCCCGCTTGGCAGCCAAACCGTGCTGCTCAAGGACATCAATGACAGCGTCGACACGCTGAAGAGCCTCTATCACGGGCTGCTCAAGCGGCGCGTGCGGCCTTACTATCTCTATCAATGCGACCCGATCTCTGGCTCGTCGCATTTCCGCACGTCCGTCGATAAGGGCCTAGAGATCATGCAAGGCTTGCGCGGCCATACCACCGGCTACGCCGTCCCGACCTACGTGATCGACGCGCCCGGCGGCGGCGGCAAGATCCCGCTGCTGCCGGATTACGTGCAAGGCCGCGACAGCGACGACCTGATCTTGAAGAACTTCGAGGGCAAGACCTACCGCTACACCGATCCGCAGGGCACGGTTGGCTCCGACCGGTCTGTGGGC
Organism: uncultured Alphaproteobacteria bacterium; assembly: GCA_963757555.1. Classification (GTDB taxonomy): domain Bacteria; phylum Pseudomonadota; class Alphaproteobacteria; order Rhizobiales; family Methyloligellaceae; genus Methyloceanibacter. Next base: position 41,075 of record CAVWRU010000008.1, on the reverse strand, counting down.
GTTGAAAATCTGTGATGCGTATCGCTCTCGTCTACGATTTGCGCGACGACTACCGCGTGCTCGGCTTCTCCGAGGAGGAGGTGGCCGAGTTCGACAATACCGACACCATCGATCAGCTCGATGGCGCCTTGCGCGCGCTTGGCTGCGAGGTGACCCGCGTGGGCCGCGGGCAGGTGCTGGCGGCGCGGCTCGCCGCAGGCGAATGCTTCGATCTCGTGTTCTCGATCGCGGAGGGGGTTAAGGGCCGTTCGCGCGAGGCGCAGGTGCCGGCGTTGTGCGAGATGTTCGACCAGCCTTATCTGTTCTCAGACCCGCTCACCAGCGCAGCCGGCCACGACAAGGCCGTGGCCAAGCGGCTGGTCCGCGGTGCCGGCGTGCCGACGCCCGCCTTCATGGTGGTGACGTCGGATGCAGTCGAGCTTGCCGGGTGGCGCGACTTTCCCGCCTTCGTCAAGCCAATCGCTGAAGGAACCGGAAAGGGGTGCGAGTCGGCTTCGGTGGTCCATACCTCGCAAGAGCTTGCCAGTACCGCAACGAAGTTGCTGCAGCGCTACCGGCAGCCGGTGCTGGTCGAGACCTATCTGCCCGGGCGCGAGTTCACCGTCGGTATTGTCGGCAACGGCAAGGACGCAGCCGTGCTCGGCGTCTGCGAGATCCTGCTCAAAGAAGGCGCCGAGGCCAATGTCTACTCGCTGCGCAACAAGGAGCGTTGCGAGGACCTGGTCATCTACAGCCGCGCCGACGACGGCGAGGCTTGGGCCGCCGGGCGGCAGGCCCTTGCCGCTTACCATGCGCTCGAGTGCCGGGACGCAGCCCGCATCGACTTCCGGTCCAATGCTTTCGGCGAGCCCTATTTCCTGGAGGTGAACCCGTTGGCCGGGCTGCACCCGCACCATTCCGATCTTCCCATTCTCGCCGCGCAGAACGGCGTGCCTTTCGTGGAACTGATCGGCATGATCCTCGATGCGGGTCTTGCCCGTTATGGCCTTCACCGGCTTGGGCAGGAGCGGAGACGCGCCTGATGGCGCTCAAGCCAGGCGGCTTCATCCCCGTCGTGCATGCCGCGACGAAAGAACGTCCTGACGAGATCGACACACTGCTCTCCGCCGAGGCGGTGGCCGGAGCGCTTGCCGGGCTTGGCTTCGCCACCGAGATCGTTGCCGTCGATCTCGACCTCAATCACTTTTACGCCTTGAAGCGTCGCGATCCCCTGGTGGTCTTCAACCTGGTGGATGCGGTGCGAGGCGACGGCAGGCTCGCAGCGGTGATTCCCTCGCTGCTCGACGCGGTGGGGCTTACCTACACCGGCGCTCATTCGGACGCCTGGCTCGAAACGCTGTCGAAGGTTGCGACCAAGCTCAAACTTCAACGCGAAGGCCTGCCGACGCCTGAGTTTTCGGTGGACGGGGAGGGGCTCGATCCGCACGCCCAGTTCATCGTCAAGGCTGTGTGGGAGCATGGTTCGCTCGGACTTGACGGAAGCTCAGTAGTGAAAGGCGCCGACGTCGCGGGCGCCATTGCCGCGCGCGAAGACCGCTTCGGCACCGCGCATTTTGCCGAACGCTATGTCGAGGGACGGGAGTTCAATCTCGCCGTGCTCGAGGAGCGCGGCCGCCCCCGCGTGCTTCCAATAGCTGAGATCCTGTTCGAGGGCTGGCGCGACGATCATCCGCGCATCGTCGGCTACGACGCCAAATGGGCCTCTGACAGCGACGCCTATATCGGCACGCCGCGCCGCTTCGGGCCGGAACAGCGTGAGCCGGTTTTGGCCGAGAAACTGGAGACGCTTGCCAGCTCCTGCTGGGATCTGTTCAAGCTCGCCGGCTACGCCCGGGTCGACTTCCGCGTCGATGCCGAGGGCAAGCCTTGGATCCTCGAGGTCAACGTCAATCCTTGCCTCAACCCTGATGCCGGCTTTGCTGCCGCGGCGGCCGAAGCCGATCTCTCCTATCGCGGACTCATCGGCAGAATTATCGATGCCGCGCCGCGAGCCTTGCAAGCCATCGCCTGACATGCTTCGCATGTGACATGTTGCGCATCCGCAAGGTGGCCGACAGCACCACGGCGCCGAACCGCGCCGCGGTCGAGGCGGCGCAGAAGATCATGCGCGAGCAGTTCCCGGCGATGCCAGATTACGACATCGCAAAGATGCCGGAGCAGCTCGCCAATCCACTGAAACATCGCTTCGTCTCGCGGCTGTTCGTCGCCGAGAACGCTCGCGATCAAACGCTGGGCGTGGCGCTCCTGCTGCACGCCCCAGACATCGGCTTCTCTTATCTCGAGATCATCTCCACCGCGCTTGGCCGCACGGGGAGGGGGATTGGCGCCCTGCTCTATGAGCGGGTGCGCGAGGAGGCACGTTCGCTCGGCACCCAGCTTTATTTCGAAAGCCTGCCCGACGATCCGGCGCTCAGCCCTAACTCCGAGATCAGGGTCAACAACGCCAACCGGCTCAAATTCTATGAGCGCTACGGCGCCCGGCCGATCATCAACACCGCCTACGAGACCCCGGTGACGCCCGGCGCTGCCGATCCGCCATATCTGATGCTCGATCCGCTCGGCTCCAACGATCTGCCGAGCCGCGACAAGGTGCGCAAGGTGGTGCGCGCCATTTTGGAGCGGAAATACGGGCTGGTGGGTGCCTACGTGCAGATGGTCGTGGACTTGATCAAGGACGATCCGATCCGCTTGCGTGAACCCCGTTATACCAAGCGCCCGCAAAAGGCCGAGGTCCGTGCTTATGACGAGCCGCGCATCGCGCTCGTGGTCAACGACGACCACACCATCCACCACGTGCAAGACCGGGGTTATGTCGAGGCGCCGGTGCGCATCCGATCGATCATGGCCGAGCTCAACGCCTCAGGTCTGTTCGAGCGGGTGCCGACCAAGCGCTTCTCCGACCGGCACATTCGCGCCGTTCATGACGGCAGGCTGGTGGATTACATCCGCAAGGCGTGCCTGATCGCCGGCCCCAAGAAGTCGATCTATCCTTACGTGTTCCCGACGCGAAATCCGGCGCGGGCGCCGAAAGACGAGACGGTGCTCGCCGGCTATTACTGCATCGACACCTTCACCCCGCTCAATCTCAACGCTTATCTCGCCGCGCGTTCGGCGGTCGATTGCGCGCTTACCGCGGCGGAAAAAGTGCTGGAAGGCGCCGACCTCACCTACGCGCTGGTCCGGCCGCCGGGCCACCATGCGGAGACACGTACCTTCGGCGGCTTCTGTTATTTCAACAATGGCGCCATCGCCGCTAATTTGCTGTCGCGCTACGGGCGCGTCGCCATACTCGACATCGACTATCACCACGGCAACGGCCAGCAGGAGATCTTCTACACGCGCTCCGACGTGCTCACCGTGTCTATCCACGGCCATCCGAGCTTCGCCTATCCGTATTTCTCCGGCTTTCGCGACGAGACCGGAATCGGGCCTGGCGCCGGATACAATTTCAATCTGCCGCTGCCCGAGCACATCACCACCGAGCAGCACCGCCACGCGCTCGCCGAGGCCCTTCGCCGAATTCGCCGCTTCGGTCCGGCCTTCCTCGTGGTGTGCGCCGGGTTTGATACCGCCCGCGGCGACCCCACCGGCACTTGGCCCAACCGCGCGCGAGACTTCGAGCAGCTCGGCCACATGATCGGCGAGCAGGGTTATTCGACCCTCGTGGTGCAGGAGGGCGGCTATCGCGTGCGCACGCTCGGCACCAATGTGCGGAACTTCTTCTCGGGACTCGTCACTGGCCATTCGGCGGCGCGACAGGTGGCGCCGGCACTCGCCCGAAGCGTCGGTCAGCGTCCTCCCCCGCGGGACGGGCTCGAATGGCGGAGCGCGGTGATGGCTGACGATGTGGGCCGCGTGCGCTCGCTCGTGGCCTCCACTGGCTTCTTCAATGCGGCGGAAGTCGAAGTCTCGGCTGATCTGGTCACCGAGCGCCTCGCCAAGGGGATTCGCTCGGGCTACCACTTCATTCTCGCCGAGCGCGGCAGCGGGCTCGTGGCCTATGCCTGCTACGGCCCGATCGAGGGCACGCAAGGCTCCTTCGATCTCTACTGGATTGCCGTGGCGCCTGGGGAGCAGGGCAAAGGGTTGGGGCCGCAGGTGTTTGCCCGCGCCGAGACTGCCATGCGCAAAGCTGGCGCCAAGCGCATTTATGTCGATACGTCCTCCTCGGACCGCTATGCCCCGACGCGCGGCTTCTACCAGCGCATGGGCTTCGCGGAGGATGCGCGGTTGCCCGACTTCTACGGCCCCGGCGACAGCAAGATCATCTATGTCAAGGAGCTTGCCGCTGACGCCGCGTCCCACCAGTGATCTCGTTAAGGTTGGAGAGCGAAAGGCCAGGACTGCGGTTGACATTCGCGTCGACCGCAAGGGATCGTTCCTCCGAGGAAACGTGGTTAGGTCGGCAGATAATGCCTTGTCGATCGCCTGCGGAGCTCAGCCGGAGGTCCATTCTCGCTTTGTTGGGCGTCGGTGTTCTGGCCGGGCGGCATTCGTTCATGTCACGCGCGCTGGCCGAGAGCGCTGTAACTCCCGATGACGACATTGCGGGCCTCCAGCCCGGCCAATTCATCTGGCATCCCGAGCGCGCGCCAAAAGGACCGGTGGCCATCATCGTCTCGATCCCGAAGCAGCTCGCCTTCGTCTATCGCAACGGCATCCTGATCGGCGTCTCCACCTGCTCCACGGGCAAGCCGAGCCATTCGACGCCCGCCGGCGTGTTCACCATTCTGCAAAAGGCAAAGGTTCACACCTCGGCGACCTATGGCGAGCCGATGCTCGACATGCAGCGGCTCACCTGGAAGGGCATCGCGCTCCATGTGGGCGACCTGCCGGGCTATCCCGACTCCCACGGTTGCGTTCACCTGCCGCAAGACTTTGCCGATGATCTGTACGAGATCACGCAAGTCGGGACACCGGTCATCTTGGCTGGAGGCCACACCGATCCGGCGTCGGTGGCTGATCCCGGACCGATCCTTGGCACCACTGCCAGGGAGGAGATCGAAGCCAAGATCGGCAGCAAGACGATACCCTCGCTCGATCCGAATGCGGTCATGTCGATCCTCGTGTCGCGCGCCGACATGAGAATTTATGTTCTGCAAAACGCCGATCTCATCGGCGAGGGCGCGGCGGTCATCAAGGACCCGTCCGAGCCGATCGGCTCCAATGTGTTCGTGTGGCAGGGCGGCGACGCCCAGGGCTCGACATGGCAAGGAATGGGTTTCCACGCCGATCCCTCCGTCCCCACGGCGCCGGATACCGACGTGCTTCAGCGCATCGACGGCGCGCCCGACGTGATGGATGTGATCAGGGATCGCATCAAGCCTGGGACCGTGCTGGTGACCACGGACCTCTCGGCCGCTCCCGAGACGCGCAGCGGCAGCGGCTTTACGGTGATGGACGCGCCGACGAGTTGAGTCGTTCTCAGGCAGGCAGGGCCTCGATGATGGAAAGACCTGTGCTGGTGGCGTGAACCTTCGACAGCGCAAGGTTTGCTTCGGCGAGCAGTCCCTCGATCTCTGCGCGCGTGCGCACGCGGCCTCCGCTGATCACCATCATGTGCAGGTCGAGCATGACGGCGTGCGGATCGTCGGCTCCACCCTCAGGCAGCAGGCGCTCGATGATCGCGAGCTTGGCACGCGCCGGCATGGCATCGCGGCAGCTTTCCAGGATGGCGCGGGCCGCCACGTCGTCCCAATGCTGGAGCACGCTCTTCAGCACGTAGAGGTCAGCCTCGACGGGGATCTCGGCGAGGAAGTCGCCGCCGGCGAGGATTACGCGATCGAACACGCCATGCGATTTGAGAAACGTCTTGGCGCCGAGAATGGCCTCAGGCAGGTCGAAGAGGATGCCGCGCATTCCGGGATGCGCGTTGAGGATAGCAGCAAGCAGCCCACCGTGACCGCCGCCGATATCGGCGACGCAGCCTACGCCGGAGAAATCCAGCGCCTCGACGATGGGGTCGGCCTGGGCGAAGGTCTCGCCTGCGAGATAAGCGGCGAAGAGGTCGCCGGCGCGAAAGTTCTCGTTCCGCCAAGCCCACACATCGGTGCCGAACACAGGTTCGAAGGCTGGTTCGCCGTTCTGCAACGTGTGCAACAGGTTCGCCCAGGGTCCCCAATATTGCTCGACCACGATGGCGACCTTCTCGCCGAGGTGTGAGGGGGAGCCGGAGCGCAGCGGCCGGCCAAGGGGCCCCAAGGCGAACGTGCCGTCTCCCCGTTCTTCGCAGATACCTTGCGTGACGAGCCCGCGCAGGAATTGCCCGAGGTGGGGCGCCGAAAGGCCAAGCTCCGAAGCGAGGCGATCGGCGGTCCATGCGCGCTCCGCCATTTTGTCGGGGAGGCCGAGCTTGACTGCGGCGTAAGCGAGCGCCGTGGCGTGATAGGCCTCGATCTGCGCCCGCAGCCGCTCCTCCGGTTCCTCTTCAGCGTTGGTCACCATACACCCAAACCCGCGATCCCATTTGAAGGCTAGCTTATCCTTCCGCTGAAGCGAGGGCATTGCCGACTCGGGCGCCATCCGCTAACCAACGCCATGACGGACCACCCGGACAAAGTCCTCATCGTCGATTTCGGCGCCCAATACACGCAGCTGATCGCGCGGCGGGTGCGGGAGGCGGGCGTGTACTCCGAGATTGTCCCTTTCGACAAGGCCGAGGCGGCGTTAAAGCTGGCTCTGCCCAAGGCCATCATCCTTTCCGGCGGCCCGGCATCCGTGCATGAGAGCGGGACGCCGCAACTGTCGCCGGCAGTGGTCAATGCCGGCGTTCCCATCCTCGGCATCTGCTATGGCGAGCAGGCCATGGTGGCCGCCCTTGGCGGCCAGGTGGAAGGCGGACACGCCCGCGAATTCGGCCGCGCGGCGCTCGAGATCACCGGCGATACGCCATTGTTCGAAGGCGTGTGGCAGCCTGGGACAAAAGCGCCGGTGTGGATGAGCCATGGCGACCGCGTGACCAGGCTGCCGCAAGGCTTCCGCGCCGTGGCGGTGTCCAACGGCGCGCCCTTCGCGGCCATCGCCGACGATGCCCGCAAGCTCTACGGCGTGCAGTTCCATCCCGAGGTGGTGCACACGCCCGACGGCGCCAAGCTCATCGCCAATTTCGTGCATAGGATTGCCGGCTGTCCCGGCGACTGGTCGATGGCGCAGTTCCGCGCCACCGAAGTGGCGCGCATCAGGGACCAGGTGGGCGGTGGCCGCGTGATCTGCGGCCTGTCAGGCGGCGTCGACTTTGCCGTCGCGGCCCTCCTCATCCACGAGGCGATAGGCGATCAGCTCACCTGCATCTTCGTCGACCACGGGCTCCTGCGTGAGAACGAAGCGCGCGAGGTCGTGGATCTCTTCCGCGGCCACTACAACATTCCGCTCGTCGCGGTCGATGCCGGCGAGCGCTTCCTTGCCGGGCTTGCCGGCGTCACCGACCCCGAGGACAAACGCAAGACCATCGGGCGCCTGTTCGTCGAGGTGTTCGAGGAGGAGGCGGAGAAGCTCGGCCAAGTCGACTTCCTCGCCCAGGGCACGCTCTATCCCGACGTCATCGAGAGCGTGTCCTTCTCAGGCGGCCCCTCGGCAACCATTAAATCCCATCATAATGTGGGGGGCTTGCCTGAGCGGATGCGGCTGAAACTCATCGAGCCCTTGCGCGAGCTGTTCAAGGACGAGGTGAGGGTGCTCGGCCGTGAGCTCGGCTTGCCTCCCGCCTTCGTCAACCGCCATCCTTTCCCGGGCCCTGGCCTTGCCATCCGCGTTCCGGGCGAGGTGACGGAAGAGAAGCTCGCCATTTTGCGCCGCGCCGACGCCATCTATCTCGACGAGATCAGGAAGGCAGGGCTCTACGACACGATCTGGCAGGCCTTCGCCGTGCTGCTCCCGGTGCGCACCGTCGGCGTCATGGGCGACGCGCGCACCTACGACTATGTCTGTGCGCTTCGCGCCGTCACCTCGACCGACGGCATGACCGCCGACTATTACGATTTCTCCCACGAGTTTCTCGGGGCCGCGGCGCGCCGTATCATCAATGAGGTGCGCGGCATCAACCGCGTGGTCTACGACATCACCTCGAAGCCTCCCGGCACCATCGAGTGGGAGTAGTCATGCCGGACGTGCGCGCTTCACTTCGTCGACAGGAGACTTGATTCGTTGCAGCCAAGATCGCTTCTTCTAGGTATCGCCGCCGTCGTCATCATGGCCGCCGCATTTTCGGGTTCGCCCCGATGCTTTGCCGGGGAGCAAGCGTTGGATATTCCTGCGTGGCTGAGGGCCCATGTCGGCGAGGGCGACGATCAAATCGCACCAGTGGTTTTACAGAGGGCGCGCTCCCTTTACCTGCAGAAAGTTAAGGCAGGCGCGGTCAAGAATCCCTGCTACTTCGCCATGGACGCGACGCGCCCGGCCGGGTTCGGGCGACGGTTCTACGTTATCTGCGAAGGCGACCGGTCGTTCCGCGCCGTTTCGGCTGGTCATGGCAGCGGCCGCAATTTGAAAGGCATCGCGGATTTCTCGAACGGGATTCAATGCGCCAAGAACTTCAGCAATGCGATGGATTCCAAGCTGACGACGGGCGGCCCTTATGTGACGGACGAGACGATCACATCTTTCAAAGGCTATTACCGTGCAGCGGGAAAATTCGTAGCTTTCAGCCGCTCGTTCGTCCAGTTCGACGGCGAGGGCGACGCCGCCAACGCGAGACCGCGCGCCATCGGCGGCCATCCGGCCGTATTGCTGCGGGGCGTGTGTCTTTGGAAAGATCCGGACAGCCCGAACGCGAACAAGGATGGCTACGTTCCGCTCGGAAATCTGGTGAATTATGCCGCCGGCCGCAGCAACGGCTGCACCAGTTGGTCGCCGTCGGACGCCGCGCAAATCATCCCGATGGTGAAGGACAAGCCGACGACGCTCTATATTTATCCTGAATTCACGCGACATCAACGCCGTCGCGCAAGCGGTGAAGGCCGGCCGCTCTCCGTCGCGCGCCGGATTATATTGGAACGCCTCCTGCTTGAACGAAATCCGCTCTCCCAAATTTTGGCCGAAGGAAACCCTCGAGCCGATCCTCGTTCAATACAAGAAGGATCATCCGGCGCCACCACCGCAGCCGACGCCGATCTGCAAGGGGCAGTGAGATTTGTCTTCTTTTTTTCCTTGTTTCTTGTCCGCTTGGATGTGGCTTATCCCCGTTCCCCAATCCTTCTTTATCATGCGCATCACCTCGTCCACCGAAGGGGCGCATCATGAGGCGTCGTGAGGCGGGACGAGGCGCGGCGCCCGCGGGCCGGTTTCGCAGATCGGCACCCGGGCGGCGCCGGGGCTCCGCCCGGGTCCACTAAGAGGCCCCGCCAGGAGCTGGCTGACGACTTGATTGTTGCGCTACCGGCCTTCGGCCTACTTGAGCGCGAGATTCTTGCGCTACCGGCCCCCGGCCCACTTGAGCGCGAGAATGTTGCGCTATCGGCCTCCGGCCTCCTTGAGCGCGACGTGACTGAGACCGAAACGAAGGCGATCTTTCTCGCCGGAGTTTCGAGCGAAGGTCCCAAGCGAAAGCGCGGCCCGGCGCTGACAAATCGCCCGCAAATGAGCATGCGCTAACGCTTCGCTGCTTGAGCGCATGTGGCGCGCCGGAAGGCGCCCGCCGCGGTCCCGAAAAAGGATCGCGGATGCCATAGGTTTGCGCTTTTCGGCGCGCCGCCCCTTGGGGGAAGGATTGAACAAACCCGGGCGCAATTGCGTCGCGGCAACGAGGAGCCATGCCTTGATATGCTCGTCATGCCCGGACTGATCCGGGCATCCTTGCCGTTATCGCGCAGCGAGTGGAAGCGCCAATGGAATGGATTGCCGGGTCAAGCCCGGCAATGACAGATTGCGAGCGAAGGTGCGGTCGATGGCTGCCGGATTCCGCTGGGAATGACCGCCGCCACAACAATGACGTAGGCACATCCGATTCTGACGAGGTCACAAACATCTGGAGACGAGAATATGCCCACGATCACCACCAAGGACGGTACCGAGATTTTCTACAAGGATTGGGGTTCGGGACAGCCGATCGTGTTCAGTCACGGCTGGCCGCTCTCGGCCGACGATTGGGACGTGCAGATGCTGTTCTTCCTCAATCACGGCTACCGGGTTATCGCTCATGACCGGCGCGGCCATGGCCGCTCGACGCAGACGGGCGGCGGCCATGACATGGACCATTATGCCGACGATCTCGCGGCCGTCACCGAACATCTCGACCTCAAGGACGCGATCCATGTCGGTCATTCGACCGGCGGCGGCGAGGTGGTGCACTATCTCGCCCGGCACGAGCAAAGCCGCGTGGCGAAGGCGGCGATCATCAGCGCGGTGCCGCCTCTGATGGTCAAGACGGCGGCAAATCCAACAGGATTGCCGGAGGCGGTGTTCGATGACCTCCAGGCTCAGCTTGCCGCCAACCGGAGCAAGTTCTACTACGACGTGCCGGCGGGCCCGTTCTACGGCTTCAACCGACCGGGGGTCGAAACCATCACGCCTGTGGTCTGGAACTGGTGGCGCCAGGGCATGATGGGCGGCGCCAAGGCGCATTACGACGGCATCGTTGCCTTCTCGCAGACCGATTTCACCGAAGACCTCAAGAAGATCACGGTGCCGGTGCTAGTGATGCACAGCAAGGACGATCAGATCGTGCCTTATGTGGCTGCCGGACCGCTGCCGGCCAAGCTCCTGAAGAACGGGACATTGAAGACCTACGAAAATCTTCCCCACGGCATGATCACCACCCAGGCCGACATCATCAACGCCGATCTGCTGCCGTTCATCAAAGGCTAGCTTTCGCGGGAGTGAGATCGTCACAACAATGACGCAGGCACATCCGATTCTGGCGCGAGGTTACAAAGATCCGGAGACGAGGCCATGCTGAAGAAAATCCTGATCGCGCTTGCCGCGATCATCGCCGGGTTCCTCATCGTCGTCGCGCTGCAGCCGTCCGAATTCCAGGTAGAGCGCACGGCGACCGTGGCGGCGCAGCCGGCGGCCGTGTTCAACCAGGTGAACGACTTTCATAAATGGGACGCCTGGTCGCCCTGGGCGAATCTCGATCCCAGTGCCAAGATCGCGTTCGAAGGGCCGGCGTCAGGCGCCGGCACGGTCATGACCTGGGACGGGAACAGCAAGGTCGGCCAAGGAAAGATGACGCTCACCGAGAGCCAGCCCAACGACCTCGTCAAGGTCAAGGTCGACTTCGTCAAGCCGCTCGAAGGGAGCAACGAGTTGACCTTCGCCATCAAGCCCGACGGCGACAAGACCGCAGTCAGCTGGACGGTGGCCGGCCATCAGAGCTTCATCGCCAAAGCCTTTTGCCTGGTGATGAACGGCAAGAAGATGATGGCCGACGCCATGGACCAGGGCCTCGCCAACATGAAATCGGTGGTGGAAGGGGCGAGCAAGACGTAACGATAGAGCCCATGGCGCTTCTCATCATCGGCATCATCGTCTTTCTCGGCGTGCATTTGCTGCCGACCTTCCGCGATCTGCGCGAGAATTTGATCGGTCGGCTCGGCGAGAACGGCTACAAGGCGCTGTTCTCCATTCTCTCGATCCTCGGCTTCGTGCTGGTCGTCTGGGGCTTTGCCAAGGCTCCAGTCATCCAGGTCTGGTCGCCGCCAAACTGGACGCGCTACCTGGCCATGGTCCTGATGGTGCCGGTGTTCATCCTGCTGGTCGCCGCCTATGTGCCTGGTCAGATCAAGGCGAAGGTGAAGCACCCCTTCGTGGACGCGATCAGCACCTGGGCGCTCGCCCATCTCATCGCAAACGGCGACCTTGCCTCCATTATCCTGTTCGGCTCGTTTCTCGCTTATTCCGTATTCGACCGCATTAACCTAAAGCGCCGTCCTGCCACCGGCCTGGTGACGGTTCCCGAGGCCGGGCCTGCCCGCAACGACCTGATCGCCGTGGTTGGCGGCGTCATTCTCTATGTCGTTTTTCTTGTCTGGCTTCACCCGCTCTTGATCGGCACCTCGCCTTTGCCGTAAACCGTCGAAAATTGGGCAGGACGGGTCGCCTTTAGCAGTATTTTGCGGTGCAAAAACGCCTATATATTTGCCATAAGGATCGAGCCCCTTCGGTCGCCAGTCCTGGAGAGCTGACGTGTCGAATGAATTCGCCTTCAAGCGGGTGACCGCGCCGGACATCACCAAACGCAAGGGTGGAGCGCCGATCGTGGCGCTGACCGCCTACCACGCCCATACCGCGCGCATTATCGATCCTTATGTCGATATGCTGCTCGTAGGGGATTTGCTCGGCATGGTGATGCATGGTTATGAGACCACAGTGCCTGTGCCGCTCGAGCTCATGATCATGCATGCGCAGGCCGTAGTGCGCGGCTCCTCACGTGCGCTGGTGGTGGTGGACATGCCCTTCGGCTCTTATGAGGAGAGCCCATCGGAAGCGTTCCGCAATGCCGCGCGGGTGATGAAGGAGACCGGCTGCGGCGCCGTGAAGATCGAGGGCGGCGCCCATATGGCCGAGACCATCCGCTATCTCAGGGATCGTGGCATCCCGGTCATGAGTTATATCGGCATGACGCCGCAAGCCGTGAACACGATCGGCAGCTTCAGGCCGCGCGGGCGCTTCCGCTCTGAATGGGCCGCATTCGAGGAGGACGCGCGCGCGGTCGCCGAAGCCGGCGCCTTCGCCGTGGTGCTCGAGGCGCTGGCCGAGCTTCTCGCCGCGCGCATCACCAAGCAGATCCCCATCCCCACCATCGGCATCGGGGCGAGCGCCGAATGCGACGGACAGATCCTGGTGCTCGAGGACATGCTGGGCCTCTCCCCGCGCGTTCCGAAATTCGTCAAGGAATACGCCCAGATCGGTGAGGCCATCGAGACCGCGGTTAAGACCTACGCGAGCGAGGTTCGCGGGCGCGTCTTCCCAAGTGATGCCTATACCTATCCGATGTGCGACGAGCCTGAGCCAGTCACGAAAAAGCCCAAAATGACAGGCAGTTAGCCCGCCTAGCGCATCGGTATTGCTTAAGCCTAACGGGTCGCGCACGCGGTTGGATTGCCTTGCGCGAGCACCACGCCTTCACTATACGGCGGAGGGGAGGAGCGGCCGGCGTCTGCTTCCAGAACCTGTCCGTGTCGTCACGATACAAAGAGTTCGCAATGAGCGACCGTGATTTTTTTCGCGAGGTGGACGAGGCCGTCCGCCAGGACCGCTACAAAGAGCTGTGGGACAAATACGGTGTCTATGCGCTGGTCGCCGCGGGGCTGATCGTAGCGGGTGTGGCCGGTTTCAAGGCCTGGTCCTATTGGCAAGAGCGCAAGGCGCAAGAGGCCGGAACCGAATTCAGCCAGGCGGTCACCCAGCTTGACGGCGGCAACGCAGCCAAGGCGCATGACGTCCTCAATGCCTTGGCCGACAAAGGGCCTGCAGGCTATAGCGTGCTCGCACGATTCCAGCTCGCTGCGACCGAGGCGCAAGCCGGCCATCTCGACAAGGCAGTTGAGCTTTACGATGCGCTCGCCACCGATTCCGAGACGGACAACATCCTGAAAGGTCTTGCCACCATTCAAGCGGCGACTCTCCGGCTCGATACTGCCGACTATGCGGAGATGGAGCGGCGCCTCAAGGGCCTGATCGACGAGGGAAGCCCGTGGCGCTATTCGGCGCGCGAGCTGCTCGGGCTCTCAGCCTACCGGCTGAACAAGATGCCCGATGCCGAAAAGCAGTTCAGCACGCTCATCGCCGATCAGGGGACGCCACAAAATTTGCGTGAACGTGCCGACATGATGCTCGCGCTCATCGTTGGCGTGCCTCAGGCGCTGAGCACCACGGCGCAGTAGCGCCTAGAACCGAAGGTGGCTCGAAAAGTGGGCCCGATTCGTATACGGGGAAGCGGTTGCCCTTTCTGGCGCATGTGCCTTGCGGCGTTGCTCGTCGCGAAGTTCGCGGCCTGCTCGGCTGGCATGCCCTCACTGCCGAGCATCAAGAATCCCTTCAAGAAAAAGGAAGAGATACTTCCCGGCGAACGCATCGCCGTGATCACCGACCAAGATACCGAAGTCGCCGACCCCACCGTCGCAGGCAGGCCGATAGCCTTGCCTCAACCCGTAGCCAATGCCTCCTGGACTGATCCCGGCGGCAGCCCGACCAACAGCCTCGGCCATCTCGTCATCGGCGACCGGCTGAACAAGGTGTGGCGGGCGGATGCCGGTACCGGATCTTCGTCCCACGGCCGTCTCAGTGCGATTCCACTTGTCGCCAACGGCAAGGTGTACACCCTCGATGCCGGCGGCACGGTATCGGCATTTTCCGCGTCCGGTGGCGGCAAGGTGTGGGGCACAAGCCTGACGCCGAAGAATGAAAAGCGGGCGGAAGGCTTCGGCGGCGGCCTCGCGCTCGACAGCGGGCGGCTCTACGTGACCACAGGATACGGCACGGTCGTCGGTGTCGATCCGGAGAAGGGCACCGTGCTGTGGACGCAGAAGATCGGAGAGCCGGTGCGCAGCTCGCCCACCGCGGCCGGCGGCAAAGTCTATTTCGTCTCCACCGACAGCATCTTGCACTGCCTCGATGGGAACGACGGTCAGGAGCTTTGGACGGCACGCGGCGTGCCTGAGCCGGCAACCTTGCTTTCCAATGTGAGCCCGGCAGTGGGCAAGGGGCTGGTGGTTGCGGCGTTCCCGGCGGGGGACGTCACCGCCTATGGGGTCGGTAGCGGAGAGCCGGCGTGGCGAGAGTTGCTCTCGCGCATCGACGAGACGAGCGCAGCAGGTATTCTTGCCGATCCGGCGCGGCCCGTGATCGATCGCGGCGTGGTCTTCGTGGTCGGGCATGGCGGCAGGATGATTGCGGTGTCGGAATTGTCGGGCGAGCGGCTATGGAGCCGGAATCTCACCAGCACGCAGATGCCGTGGCCGGCCGGCGACGAAGTCTACGTCGTGGACGTGACCGGCAAGCTCCTGGCGCTGACCCGCACCGACGGCAAGGTGCGCTGGGTCACGCAGCTTCCCGGCACGGCGCTGTGGAACGGGCCGGTGTTGGCCGGCGGCAAGCTGTGGCTCGTGTCGACGGAAGGTTCGCTCGTGGGCGTCGACGCGAGGAGCGGCCAGGTATCGAGCACCACGCCACTCGGCACCAAGGTCTTCGTATCGCCAGTTGTGGCCGGCGGCCGCATGTATATCCTGGCCGACAACGCCACACTGATCGCTCTCAACTAGCATCGCCAGGGAGCGGCCAGGCTCGTCCCACGCTCCGGTCCTGTCTCATGCCCTTAACCATCGCCATCGTCGGACGGCCGAATGTCGGCAAGTCCACGCTGTTCAACCGGCTCGCAGGGAAGCGACTGGCGCTCGTCGACGATCAGCCGGGGCTGACCCGAGACCGCCGCGAGACCGACGCGGAGCTCGGCCAAAGCACCGTGCGGTTGATCGACACCGCCGGGCTCGAGCATGGCGACGCGGGTCTCACCTCCCGCATGCGCGAGCAGACTGTGGCTGCCATCAAACAGGCTGACCTAGTTGTTTTTCTCATCGATGCCCGGGCAGGTATTGTCGCCGGCGACGAGATCTTCGCCGATTTGGTGCGCGCCTCCGGCAAGCCGGTGATCCTCGCCGCCAACAAATGCGAGGGCCGCGCCGCAGAGCCAGGCATGTACGAGGCGTTTTCGCTCGGACTTGGCGAACCTCTGCCAATCTCCGCCGAGCATGACCTCGGCATTGGCGAGCTGAGCGAGGCCATCCAGCAAGCGGCACTTGGGCAGGATGGTGGCGCTCAAATTGCGGGGGCGGCAGGCGAAGAGGAAGACGTTGCCGCTCATGCGTTGCGCATCGCCGTGGTGGGGCGTCCCAATGTCGGCAAGTCGACCCTCGTCAACGCCATCCTTGGCGAAGAGCGCATGATTACCGGCCCGGAAGCCGGCATCACACGCGATGCGATCGCCGTCGAGCTTTCCTGGCAGGGGCGGGAGCTCAGGCTGTTCGACACTGCGGGCCTCAGGCGGAAGATGCGGGTGGAGGGGAGCGCCGAGGAGCTATCGGTCGGCGATGCGCTGCGCGCGATCAGGTTCGCCGAAGTGGTGGTGCTCTTGCTCGATGCGGAGCGGCCGTTCGAGAAACAAGATCTGCAAATTGCCGATCTCATTGTGCAGGAGGGGCGCGCCCTCGTCATCGCCGTGAACAAGTGGGACTTGGTGGGCGCGCCGCAGGCGCGGCTCGCCGAGCTGAAGGAGACCTGCGAGCGGCTCTTGCCGCAGATCAAGGGCGTCGCTTTCGTCACGGTCTCTGTCCTAACCGGCAAGGGGATCGATAGACTGATGGGTGCTGTGCTTGCGGCCGACGAGTTATGGAACCGCCGGGTTCCCACCCACGCCCTGAATTGATGGCTCCGGGAGGCGGTCGATGTGCATTCGCCACCTGCGGTCTCGGGGCGGCGCCTCAAGCTCAGATACATCACCCAGAGCAATGCTCGGCCTCCCACCTTCGTGCTGTTCTGCTCGCGGCCTAAGGCCTTGCCCGACTCCTATGTGCGCTATCTGGTAAATTCCCTGCGGGCGACATTCGACCTACCCGGCGTGCCGATCAGGCTGCATCTGCGCAAGGGCGACAACCCCTACGCCAAGGGGGAATGAGGGCCGATGAGCGACGGCGTCACCGAAGTCTATTTTTATCACCTCGAGCGGCGCACCCTCGAAGAGGTGCTCCCCACGCTGCTTGAGCGATCGCTCGAGCGGGGGTGGCGCGCTGCGGTGCAGGCCGCGAGCGAGGAGCGGGTGGAGGCGCTCGACACGCTGCTGTGGACCTATCGCGACGAGAGCTTTCTTGCCCATGGCACGGCGCGAGACGGTCACGCCGACGCCCACCCCATTTACCTTACCGCCGATAGCGGCAACCCCAACGGCGCGCAGGTTCGCTTTCTGGTTGACGGCGCCGAGCTCGAAGATGCCGCGCCTTACGCCCGCGTCGTCTATGTGTTTGACGGGCGGGACGAAGGCGCCGTGGGCCGGGCCCGTGCGGAATGGCAAAAGGCCAAGGCGCAAGGCTTCAGCGTCAGCTATTGGCAGCAGGACGCCCAAGGCCGTTGGCAGCAAGGGGCGTGACGGCGCCTTGTCGCTGTCATGGCTGGCGGCTATAAGCCCTCAAAATAATTCAAAGCCTTGAGGGACCCAGCGACCATGGCCATTGAGCGTACGCTTTCGATCATCAAGCCCGACGCCACCGAGCGCAATCTCACTGGACAGATCATCGCCCGGCTCGAGGCCGCGGGCCTCAGGGTGATCGCGCAGAAGCGCGTCTGGTGGGGCAGGAAAGACGCCAGGAAATTCTACGAGGTCCACAAAGGCCAGGACTATTACAAGACGCTTATCGCCTTCATGACCTCCGGTCCCATCGTCGTGCAGGTGCTGGAAGGCGAGAACGCCATCGCCAAGAACCGCGAGGTGATGGGCGCGACCAACCCTGTCGATGCCGCGCCAGGCACCATCCGCAAGGATTTCGGTGTCAACCATCAGAAGAACTCGGTGCACGGTTCCGACAGCCCGGAAACGGCGAAGAAGGAAGTCGCCTTCTGTTTCAAGAAGAGCGAGATCGTGGGATAGCACTGACCTCTGGGGGGGCGGTCATGCACGGATTTCGAGTTTGTAGTGCAACATGCGCCACGCTTCTTCTGACGGCTTTGACGGCCTCGGCTGCGCCCGTCGAGGATAAGCAAGCCTTTCCCGCGGAGCGCGCGGCGCAAGCCTTGGACCGCGTCCGAACCGATCCACTCGCGCTTCGCGACTTCCTCAAGCGGATGCCGAAAGGCGCCGACCTGCACAGCCATTTGAGCGGTGCGATCTATGCCGAGACGCATATCGCCGACGGCATCGAAGACGGGCTCTGCGTCGATACCGACGCCAAAGCCTTCGCCAAATCGCAACCCGTGCTCGCCGGCGCAGAGCTCCAACCGGTGTGCGAGCAGGATCAGGTTCCGGCCACCGAGCTTCCCAAAAACCAGCGCCTCTATAACGGCTTGGTCGATTCTTTCTCGATGCGAGGTTTCGTGCCGTCGGCCGGCGCTACCGGACACGATCATTTCTTTGACGCCTTCGTGAAATTTGGCGGCACTGATCCTCGCCACACCGGGGCGTGGGTGGATGAGGTCGCCGCGCGCGCCGCAAGCCAGAACATCCAATATCTTGAGCTGATGGTCACTCCCACTTGGCACCGGCTCAACACCATCACCAAAGGCATGGCTCGGCGCGAGGACCTGAACTCGCTCAAAGACGAGCTTGTGGCCAAGGGCCTGTTCGACGACATCGCCGCCGCCCGGGCCTTCCTCGACCAGGCCGACGCGCTCCGGCGTGAGCGCGGGCATTGTGGGACGGCGGACGAGACCCCGGCCTGCGAGGTCGAAACCCGCTACATCTATCAGGTGTTCCGCAACACGCCGAAGGATAGCGTGCTCGCGCAAGCGCTTTTCGGTTTTGAGCTCGCCTCGGCCGATCCGCGCGTGGCGGGCATCAATCTCGTCGGCGGCGAGGACGACTTTGCTGCCATGGCCGATTACGCCGACCACATGCGAATCTTCTCTTTCGTGCGCGGGCTATATCCCAAGGTTCGCCTCAGCATGCATGCGGGCGAGCTCGTGCTCGGGCTCGTTCCACCGGAGGGCCTGTGCTGCCATGTGCGCCAGGCAGTCGAAGTTGCAGGCACCGACCGCATCGGCCATGGCGTCGACGTGATGTATGAGGAGCGCCCCGAGGAGCTGCTCAAGCAAATGGCAGCGAAACAGGTGCTGGTCGAAATCAACCTCACCAGCAATGAAGATGTGCTCGGCGTGAACGGCAAGACCCACCCCTTCCCGACCTATCGAAAGTTCGGCGTCCCTGTCGCGCTCTCGACCGACGACGAGGGCATCGAGCGCATCGATCTCACGCATGAATTTGAGCGCGCCGTCGAGAGCTACGATCTTTCTTACTCAGACCTCAAGGAGCTCGCGCGCAACAGCCTTGAGTACAGTTTTCTGCCCGGCGCGAGCCTTTGGTCTGGCCCGGACTTACCCATCTATCGGGTGGCTGCGAGAACGACACCGCTGGAGCGGAAAAGCCCTCACCCGCCTGTGAGGGTGGTCTCAAGGGGAGCGAAAAAGCCAAACAACAATGGGAACTCGAACGGCGGTTCCAGGTTTTCGAAGCCGGCTTTTAGGTGTGGTGGGCGTGCGGCCTTCGACCGCAACCTTGGCGCCGCGTTGCTGTAAACTGCGTGCTAGAAGCGGGAAGGGGGCCCGCTCGACAGGAGAAGTGCCGTGAGCCTGATTGAGTCCCGTGGCTACCAGATGTTCCCCGTGCTCGATGCGGGCCAGGTCGAGACGGCGAGGCGTTTCGCCAGCGCGCCGGCGCGCGAATTCGCCCCAGGCGAGCTGGTTTTCGATGTGGGCGAGCGGCATGCGCCAGCTTGGCTCGTGCTCGAGGGCTCGATCGATGTCATGCGCCGCGACGGCCTCAACCGCGAGGCGGCGATCACCACCCATCATGCGGGGCAGTTTTCCGGCGAGCTGAGCCAACTTGGCGGCCGGGCGTCGCTTGCCTCGGGACGCGCCGGCGCCGAGGGCTGCGCCGCGCTTCCCTTCGATGCTGTGCACATCCAAGCGCTGATGATCGGCTCTGCCGAGATCGGCGAGATCATGATGCGGGCCTTTATCCTGCGCCGCGTCGGCCTGATCGAGGAAGGGGAAAAGGGCGGCCGTGTCGGCTCGGTGCTGGTTGGCACGCGGGGCACCGCAGACCTCACTCGGCTCGAAGGCTTTCTTCGCCGCAACGGATATCCCTACCAGGTCGTCGACGCCGTCAACGATGCCGACGGCCGCGAGATCATGGAGCGGTTTGGCGTGCTGCCGGAAGAGCTGCCGCTGATGCTTTGTCCGAATGGCACCCTGCTGAAGCGACCAAACAATGAAGAGGCGGGCGTTTGTCTCGGACTGATTCCCGATCTCGACCCGGACAAGATGTATGACATGGCGGTGGTTGGCGCTGGGCCGGCGGGCCTTGCCGCAGCGGTTTACGGCGCATCGGAAGGACTTGCGGTGCTTGTGCTCGACGAGCGAGCCTTCGGCGGCCAGGCCGGGGCGTCGGCGCGGATCGAGAACTATTTCGGCTTCCCGACGGGCATCGACGGCATGAAGCTTACCGCCCGCGGCTTCAACCAGGCGCTCAAATTCGGCGCCGAGGTTGCCATTCCGTTGCAGGTGGCGAAGCTCGATTGCGGAGGCGCCATGGGAGGGTCGTGCGGTTCGCTCAAGCTTGAGCTCACCAATGGCAAGGTCGTGCGATCAAGGACGGTCGTGATCGCCTCAGGCGCCAGCTACCGCCGGCCGCCAATCTCGAATCTCGCCGAGTTCGAAGGCAACG
The DNA here is from genome assembly GCA_963757555.1 of uncultured Alphaproteobacteria bacterium. Taxonomy (GTDB): domain Bacteria; phylum Pseudomonadota; class Alphaproteobacteria; order Rhizobiales; family Methyloligellaceae; genus Methyloceanibacter. Next base: position 20,713 of record CAVWRU010000008.1, on the reverse strand, counting down.
GCGTGTCCTACTGGGCCTCGCAGGTCGAGGCAATGCTCTGCGCGGGCGAAGACGTGGCGCTGGTCGGCGGCGGCAACTCTGCGGGCCAGGCCGTGGTCTTTCTCGCGCCAAAGGTGAAGCAACTACATCTCGTGATCCGCGGGGAGGGTTTGGAGGCGTCGATGTCGCAATATCTCATCGAGCGCATCAAGGCGCTTCCCAATGTGAAGCTGCACACGCGGACCGAGATCGTCGGGCTTGAAGGGGATGCCGCGAGCGGCCTGAGCGGCGCCGTGTTCCGCTGCCGCAAGACCGGAGATACCCACACCTGTTCGCTGCGCCACGTGTTCCTGTTCATCGGCGCCGATCCCAACGCCGGCTGGCTGGAGGATTGCGTCGCCGTTGACGAAAAGGGCTTCGTCGTCACCGGGGTTCAGTTCACCGACGGGGCTGGGGCATCGCGGCGGCAAGCGCTGCCGCTCGAGACGAGCTGGCCCGGCGTGTTCGCCATCGGCGATGTGCGGGCAGGCTCGACCAAGCGCGTTGCCGCCGCCGTCGGCGAAGGTGCCGCCGTCGTGGCCCAGATCCACAGCGTGCTTGCGGCGGAATAGCGGCTAGGCCAGTTCGCGGATCTTGAAGGGAAGGCCGCCCTTGGGGCAGAGCGTCACCGTGGCGTGGATCTTCGCCGGCTGCGGCCCGACATAGTCAGGGGTGAATTTCCGCAACAGCTGCACCAGCGCGAGCGTGTTCTCGATCTGCGACAGCGCGCCGCCGATGCAGGCGCGCTTGCCGGCGGCAAAAGGCAGGTATGAGTACTTCACCCGCTTCTTCGCCCGCTCAGGGGCGAAGCGCTCGGGATCGAAGGTCTCGGGCTCTTCCCAATATTTCGGGCTGTGATGGGCGATGTAGGTGAGGATCACCACCTTGTCGCCCGCCTTGATCTTGTGTCCGCCGATCTCATCGTCCCCGGCGGCAATGCGGATCAGCGCCCAGATCGGCGGGAACAGCCGCATGGTCTCCTGGATCACCATGCGGGTGTAGGAAAGCTGCTGCACCTCGTTCCACTCGGGATCGCGCTCGCCGCAGACGCGCCGCGCCTCCTCGCGAATGCGCTCGAGCGCCTCGGGGTGCATCGACAAGAGATAGAGCGACCAGGCGAGCGTCAGAGCCGTGGTCTCGGTGCCGGCCCACAAATATTGCTTCATCTCGTCGATCACCTGCTGGTGATCGAATTCGGGAAAGTTGGGATCGGCCTCGGCCGCTTCGATCATCCTGAGCAGTGTCTTCTCGCGATGCTCGAGGACGTTGGCGCCGACCACGGTGTCGGGGATCGAGCCCCACACTTCCATGGCCTTGGCCGCGTTCTCCTCGCCGATCTCCTCGAGCTGGCCGCGCACGTTCTTGAGGCGGATCGACTTGTGGTTCATCACGTCGGTGTAGGTCTTCACCTGCTTGAAAATGAAATGCGGATTGAACGGCATGTCGCGGTCGAACAGCGCCTTGCACACCATGTCGGCGGCGAGCGTCCAGGTTTCCTCGACCATCTCGACGGTTTCGCCGGTCTCGGAAAACTTCTTCCAGCGCGCCATCTTGGCGCGGATGGCGTCCATCAGATAGGGGAAGTACACCTCGAACATGTTCGGGTGGAAGGCAGGCTGCTGAGGGCTGCGGATCTTCTGCCAAAGCGCGCCATCGACGGTGATCATGCTCTTGCCGAAGATCGGCCTGAGCCCGTCGAAATATTTGGTGTAGTTGTCGGCATTCGACACCAGCACGCGCTCGGCATGCGCTGGCTCGCTCAAGAGGATGACGCGCTGGTTCTTCAGATTGATGGGGATGACGCCCCCATATTTGTCGCTCAGCGCCATGAGAACCTGCATCGGGTTCTCCTGGTTGAGCAGTGGCGTGAGCTTGAACCAGATGCTCTGCTCTTCGCCGAGTCCGTGTGCTGGAGAATAGGCGACGTTCATATCGGCCATTTTCCCCCTGGTCCCATGAATGACGAGGCAGGTGGCCTTTCGGCCAGCTTACAACCGCTCAAAGCCGGGATTGGCCGGCCGCGGGAGGCGGCCCATTGCCTCTGATTGAATTCAGTACCTAGCATCCGGCGCTCGCCATTGTCCATCTTTGGCGCCCAAAATTTGGCTGCATCTTGTCGTGCGACAACCGCGCACGTCTAGGCCATGATTTCGCAGCCGTTAATGATTTCAATCAAGGTGTAAGCGGCGGCGAGAAAAACGGAACCTGCGCCTGATCGTCAGTGCCCAGAACGCGCTCTTCCTTAACCGAGATAGTGCCTGAAGCCACGAGCGCAAGGGCATGAGGATAAAGGTGGTGCTCGGCGTCGAGCACCCGCGCCGCCAAGGTGTCGGCGCTATCGCCGGCGAACACCGGAACGGCGGCTTGCGCCACGATGGGTCCTTCATCCATCTCAGGCCTGACGAAATGCACGGTGCAGCCGCTGATCTTGCAGCCTGCCGCAATGACTCGCTCATGCGTATGCAGGCCTCTGAAGGCCGGCAAGAGCGACGGATGAACGTTGAGGTGGCGGTCGCGCCAGCGCTCGACGAAGCCCGGCGTGTGCAGCCGCATGAATCCGGCGTTGCACAGGATCTCGACACCTGCCTCGTTGAGCGCGGCGTCAATCGCGGCGTCGAAGGCTTCCCGGGTGGGGAACTCCTTGTGGTTGATGGTGAGCGTCGGGATCAGCGCCGCTTCCGCGCGGAGCAACCCTTGCGCCTGCGGCACGTTTGAAATGACGAGCACGATCTCCGCCGGATATTCGCGTTTCTTGCAGGCGTTGATCAGGGCCTGCAGGTTCGAGCCTCGGCCAGAGATGAGAACGCCGACGCGCTTTCTGATCATGGCGTCAAGCCGCCGATGAAGCGAACGCCCTCTTGGTCTTGGCGAATGTCGAGGCGGCCGAGATGCCAGGGGCTCTCGCCGGCTTCGCGCAAGGAGGCTTCGACCGCATCGGCCTCAATACGCGCCACGACGATCACCATGCCGACACCGCAATTGAAGGTCCTGAGCATCTCGGCGTCGTCGAGGGAGGCCGCGGCTTGCAGCCAGCGGAAGACCGGGGGGAGATCGAAAGAGCGGAGATTGATCTCGGCAGCGAGCCGATCGGGCAGCACGCGCGGAATATTCTCGGTCAAGCCGCCGCCAGTGATGTGGGCAAGCGCCTTGATCGCTCCTCTCTCGCGCATGGCTCGGAGCAGGGGGCGCACATAGATGCGGGTCGGCGTTAGCAATGCTTCACCAAGCGTCTGACCCTTGGCGAAGGGCGCGGGATCGTTCCAGCCTAAGCCTGACCGTTCGACCACGCGGCGCACGAGCGAGAAACCGTTCGCGTGGACGCCGGAGGAGGGGAGCGCGAGGATCGCATCGCCGGGTGCAAGATCGGCGCGCGGCAGAAGCCCGGCGCGTTCCACCGCCCCTACGGCAAAGCCGGCAAGGTCGTAGTCACCCTCGGCATAGAGTCCCGGCATCTCCGCGGTTTCGCCGCCGATCAATGCACAGCCCGCCTCTCGGCAGCCTTCGGCGATGCCGGCAACGACGCGCTCGGCGACGCCGACGTCGAGCTTGCCGCAGGCGAAATAGTCGAGAAAGAACAGCGGCTCGGCGCCCTGCACCACGAGATCGTTGACGTTCATGGCGGCGAGATCGATGCCGATCCCATCGTGGGCACCCGTCTCGATCGCAACCTTAAGCTTGGTGCCGACGCCGTCGGTCGCCGCGACAAGCAGGGGATCCTTGAAGCCGCAGGACTTGAGGTCGAACAGCCCGCCGAATCCGCCAATACCGCCGAGGAGCCCAGCGCGGGCCGTCTTGGCGGCAAGCGGGCGAATCGCCTTAACCAAGGCGTTGCCGGCATCGATGTCGACGCCGGCGTCGCGGTAGGTCAGCGGAGCTTTGTCCTCGGATTTTGTGGGCACCTAGCCACTCAGGGAGCAGATGCGGGGGTTGAGCGCGAGTGCATATCAAGCGGCCAGCCCGCGCCCGTCAAGGGCGGTGGCGGAGGCGGCGCGTGGTGTTGGCCCCGCGACCGTCACATTTGCAGGCAGTATCGGCTTCTGCTGAGATGGCCTCCGGGCGGAACAGCAGGGTAAACAGGCTTCGAAATGCGAATGAGCGTTGCAAGGCGATTGATCCTCGGATGCTGCTGTCTCGTGCTCGGCGTCGTGGCCGCGCATGCCGACCAAGACACGCTCTACACGGTCTCCAAGCTTGCCGTCGACGTCACGGCCGAGAACGCCGTGGCCGCCAAGGCCAATGCGATGGCGGAGGCTGAGAAGCGCGGCCTCGATACCGTCCTGCGGCGGATCGTTCCCTTCAGCTTCTATGCAAAGCTGCCAGACCTTCAGGCGCAGCAGATTGAAGGCGCGGTCAACAGCATCTCCATCCGCAAGGAGCAATATTCCACCACGCGCTACATCGCGACGCTCGACGTCATCTTCAACGAGGAGGCGGTGAAACAATTGATTGCCGGCCTTGGCCTGCCCATCAGCGAGGAGCAGGCGCCCACAATTTCCGTTCTGCCGCTCGTGATTGAGGGGAACCAGGTAAAGAGCGGCGTCAACGACGCCTGGCGCCAGGGTTGGCTCAATCTCGACCTGGCCCATGGGCTTGCGCCAGCCACCGTGTTGCAGCCGCGGCCAGGAACTCGAGGCGCGGATGGTCCGCGCGGTGCTCGACGGAGACACGAGCGCCTTTGCCGCGGTGCAGGGCGACTACGGCAGCGCCCCTCTCGTCATCGCAGTCGGCCAGGCGGTCGATGGCGGCGAGTTCGTAACCCGGCTTGCCGGCACTGACGGGGTGGGCCGCATCAATTACGGCCGGAGCGACAAGCTTAGCGGCACGTCGCCAAAGCTGGCCGCACAACAGGCCGCCGCCTTCGCCTATGCCGTTCTGCAGGACCGCTGGAAGGCCACGCGCACCTCCCCAGATCAGGTGGCGCCAGTGCGATACGAGGAGGGCAATCCCGCCCAGGGCCGGCAGGCAGAGCCGGGCCGCCTGGTGACGGCAGTTGTCCAATTTGGCGGCCTCAAGGAGTGGCAGGAGATCCGTGGGCGGTTGGCGCAGGTTCCTGGCCTCCAGGACCTTGAGGTGAACTCGCTGTCGGCCCGGACAGCCTCCATCACCTTCGACTATGCCGGCTCCCTTGGGCGCTTGCAGAAGGTCCTCGCCGACAGTGGGTTTTCCTTCGAAAATCGAGAGGAGAATTTTGTCCTCAGGGCCCGTTAAGCCGAGAGCTTCGGTGCGGGTCATAAATCTGCTACGTCTTAAGACTTCAATGGGTTGAGTTGGAATTTGAAAGAACCGGCGTAGGAGCGAAGCGCCCGTGAATATCCCCAACACGCTAACCTTGGCGCGTATCGTGCTGGTGCCTCTGGTTGTATGGCTGATCATCACGCACGAGATGACTGCGGCCTTCGTGCTGTTCTTGCTCGCGGGCGTGTCCGACGCCGCCGATGGCTACCTCGCCAAGCGCTTCCAATGGCGTACCGAGCTCGGCGCTTATCTCGATCCGATCGCCGACAAGCTGCTGCTGATGAGCATCTATGTGACGCTTGGCTTCTCAGACCATCTGCCCGCGTGGCTGGTGATCGCGGTGGTCAGCCGCGACATTCTCATCATCGGCGCCTTCCTGTTGTCATGGGTCCTGTCGCGGCCTGTCCCCGTCCATCCGCTGCTCGTCAGCAAGGCCAACACCTTGGCTCAGATCGTGCTGGCAGGCCTGGTGCTCGCCGAGCTTGGCCTTGGCCTTGGCTTCGAAGAGCTGGTGGCGGTCCTCATCCCGGTGACCGGGGCGCTCACCATCCTCTCCGCCGGGGCCTATTTCTTCGGCTGGCTCACCCATATGGCGAGTTATGAGCCCACCCCCGCGCCGCTGCCTAAGCGCCAAGGCAAATCGGTCCAGCTGAAGGGCTCGGAGCAGTCGCGGGTCAGGGCTTCGTGACGGTCAAGCAGCTCAGTCTCGACCTTCCGCATCGCGCGGCGTTCGGCGCAGAAGATTTCCTGGTCAGCACGTGCAATCGCGGGGCGGTACGACTGATCGATTCCTGGCCTGAGTGGCCGGAAAACGCCCAGCTCATCATCGGACCGGCGGCAAGCGGTAAGACTCATCTTGCTCGCGTCTGGCAGGCGCGCACAGGCGCGCATGTGCTATCGCCTGGCGACCTTGACGCCACCTTGCTTCAGTCGATCGGCGAAGGGACCGCCCTGATCGTCGAAGATGTCGACCGCGCGGGCTATGGCGAAAGAGGCTTGTTTCATTTGCTCAATCTCGCCCGCGAAAAGCGGCTCTACGTGCTGCTCTCGACGCGGGAGACGCCGAACCGCTTTGACTGTTCGCTTCCGGACTTGAGATCACGACTAAATGCGTTGCCCGCGGTGCGCATCGGCGCCCCCGACGACGCATTGTTGAGGACCGTAATGCTGAAGCATTTTTCCGATCGTCAGCTCGCCATCGACCCGAAGGTGCTCGATTTTCTTGCGCTTCGCATCGAACGGTCGCTTGCCGCGGCGGCCGATGTCGTGGCGGCGATAGACCGAGCAGCACTCGGTTCTGGCCGCAAGATCAGCCGCCAGCTTGTAGCCGAGGTTTTGGGCACGGAGGTTTCGCCCGAATAGCCCCGGCGAATTGGCCATCGCCGTAACGCAAGTGATACAGTTCCTAAGGTAACATCCCAGGAAATGGCGCTGAGGGCGGCAAGCGAAGTACGCAATTAGCGAGGATTTTCATGACTTTATCGGAAGAGGTGAAACCACACGACGCGAGCGCCGGGATTGCTGCGTTCGGGCCGAGCCGGTTCTTTAACCGCGAGCTGTCGTGGTTGCATTTCAATCGGCGCGTTCTCGAGGAAGCCGAGAACGAGCGCCATCCGCTGCTCGAGCGCCTGCGCTTTCTGTCCATCTCGGCGTCGAACCTGGACGAATTCTACATGGTGCGCGTTGCGGGTCTGCGCGGCCAAGTCGTCGCCGGCATCGACACGCCGAGTTAGGACGGGCTTACACCCTCCGAGCAGCTCGATCACATCAACCGGTTCGTCGCCGAGCTGACCGATGAGCAACAGGAAAGCTGGGTCAGGCTCGAGGGATTGCTGGCGGAGGCGGGAATTTATGTGCTTCAGGCCGACCAGCTGACCGACACCGAGCGCAACTGGCTCGAGGAGCATTTCCTCAGCCAAATCTTCCCCGTGCTCACGCCGATCGCGGTCGATCCCGCGCATCCGTTTCCCTTCATTCCCAATTTCGGCTTCACGCTCGGGCTTGAGCTCGTGCGCGAGGGGTCGTTGCGCACCATGCACGCTCTCATGCCGATTTCATCGCAACTCACCCGCTTCATCCAGCTGCCTTCGGGAGGAAGCGACGGCGCGATCAGGTTCATCAGGCTGGAGACGGTGGTGGGTATTTTCGTGTCGCGCCTGTTCCCAGGCTACCGCGTGAGGAGCCAGGGCGCGTTCCGCGTGCTCCGCGACAGTGACATCGAGGTCCAGGAAGAAGCCGAGGATCTGGTGCGCCTGTTCGAATTGGCGCTGAAGAGGAGGCGCCGCGGCTCGGTGATCAGGCTCGAAATCGAAGCCTCGATGCCGGCGCGCCTGCAGCGGTTCGTGATGAAGGAACTCAAGGTCTCCGAGCGCGAGAGCTTTGTGCAGAAGGGGCTCATCGGTGTCACCGACACTGCTCAGCTCATTGCCGCCGACCGGCCCGACCTCAAATTCCAGCCCTATATCAGCCGCTTCCCGGAGCGCATCCGCGAGCACAACGGCGATTGCTTCGCCGCCATCCGCGAGAAGGACATCATCGTCCATCACCCCTATGAATTGTTTGACGTAGTGCTGCAATTCCTGAAGCAGGCGACCGCCGACCCCGACGTGGTGGCGATCAAATGGACGCTCTACCGTACGAGCAAGACCTCGCCGATCATCGAGGCGCTGAAGGACGCGGTGGAGGCGGGCAAGTCGGTCACCGCCGTCGTGGAGCTCAAGGCCCGTTTCGACGAGGAAGCCAACATCAAATGGGCCCGCGATCTGGAAAGCGCGGGCGTGCAGGTGGTCTATGGCTTTCTCGAGCTCAAGACCCACGCCAAGCTGAGCTTGATCGTGCGGCGCGAGGGGGGCGAGCTCGTCACCTATTGCCATGTCGGCACCGGCAACTATCACCAGGTGACCGCCAAGATCTACACCGACCTCTCCTTCTTCACCGCCGACCGCACCATCGGCCACGATCTGTCGCGCATTTTCAACTTCGTCACCGGTTATGCCGAGCCAGCCGAGCTTGAGACCATGGCGGTCTCGCCGCACGGCATCAGGGCGCGCATCCTCGATCATATCCGCGAGGAGATGTATCACGCCAAGGCTGGTCGTCCGGCGGCGATCTGGATGAAGATGAACTCGCTCGTGGATACCGAGATCATCGATGCGCTCTACGAAGCGAGTCAAGCCGGCGTGGAGATCGATCTCCTGGTGCGGGGCATCTGTTGCTTGCGGCCAGGCGTGCCGCATCTGTCAGAGACCATCCATGTGAAGAGCATCGTCGGGCGCTTCCTCGAGCATTCCCGCATCTATTGCTTCGGTGCCGGCCACGGCTTGCCGAGCCGCAACGCCACCGTCTATATCAGCTCGGCCGATATGATGCCCCGCAACCTCGACCGGCGGGTGGAGGCCATGGTCCCGATCAAGAACCCGACGGTCCACGAGCAGATCCTCGACCAGATCATGGTGGCCAACCTCAAGGACAATGTGCAGAGCTGGCGGGTGAGGCCGGATGGCAGTTCGGAGCGAATCCGAGTAGGTAAGGGGCAGGAGCCGTTCAGCGCGCAGGACTACTTCATGACCAATCCGAGCCTCTCCGGTCGCGGCACTTCGCTCAAGGAAAACATGCCTCCGCGATTCGCCCGTTCGGTCGAATCTGGTTGACCCTCGGCGGCGAGCCCCAGTCATGGCGCGCAGAAACGAACTGAGCCCCGTCGCCGTAGTCGACATCGGTTCGAACTCGGTCCGGCTCGTGGTTTATGAGGGCGCCACGCGCGCCCCCACGCCTCTATTCAACGAAAAGGTGCTGTGCGGGCTCGGCCGCTCGCTTGCCACCACTGGCCGCCTCGGCGCCGACGCCGTGGCGCGAGCGCTGCGGGCTCTCCGCCGCTTTCGTGCCCTCATCGACCAGATGGGTGTGACCAGGGTCGAGGTCATCGCCACGGCGGCGGCGCGCGAAGCGGAAAACGGTCCAGACTTCATCGCTCAGGCCGAGCGCATCATCGAAGTCCCGATCCGCGTCCTTACCGGCACCAAGGAGGCCGAGCTTGCAGCCGTTGGCGTCATCGCCGGCATTCACGACGCCGACGGCTTGGTCGGAGATCTCGGCGGCGGCAGCCTCGAGCTGATCGATGTGCGCAAGGGGAAGCTGGGCGATGCCGCGACCCTGCCTCTCGGCGGCCTGCGGCTGATCGATGCCTCCGGGGGAAATTTGAAGAAGGCGCGAGAGATCGTCGATGCCGAGCTCGGCAAAGTCCCCTGGTTGGACAAGGGCAAGGACCGCGACCTTTACGCCATCGGCGGCACCTGGCGGGCCCTTGCTCGCCTGCACATGACGCAGACCAACTATCCGCTCAACGTCATGCATAATTACCGCATCGAGGCCGCCGAAGCGCTGAAATTCGCGAGCCTTCTCGACCAGCAATCGCCAAGCTCGCTGGCCGGCATCCGCGATATTTCCGGCGCGCGGCGCGAGACCATCCCCTATGGCTCGCTGGTGCTCGAGCGGCTTATCAGGCTGGCGAAGCCCCGCGCCGTTGTGATCTCGGTGTTCGGCATCCGCGAAGGACTGCTCTGCACCATGCTGAGCGACGAGGAACGTCGGAAGGACCCGCTGCTTGCCGCTTGCGATGACTTGGCGCGGCGCCGCTCACGCTCCATCGACTCAGCCTACGAGCTTTGCTTCTGGACCGACGCGTTGTTCCGTGCGCCTGGACCCACCGAGACGCCGGAGCAGAGAAGGCTGCGCCATGCCGCCTGTCTCCTGTCCGATATCGGCTGGCATGCTCATCCGGATTATCGCGGCGTTCAGAGCTTGAACCTCGTGGCCCACGGCAATTTCGTCGGTGTCGATCATCCGGGCCGGGCGTTCCTTGCACTGACCGTCTACTACCGCAACGAGGGCACGCTCAAAGACGAGCTGAGCCAAAGTCTGATCGAACTCGTCGACAAGGACATGCTCAAGCGCGCCCGCATCCTTGGGGCAGCCTTCCGAGCGGCGCACATGGTCTCGGCTTCGATGCCGGGAGTGCTTACCAACACGCCGATCGGTTATGAAGGCAACCGGCTGGTGTGGACCTTGCCCGAGCCCTATTCCAACCTCGAAGGGGAGCGGGTGGACCGCAGGTTCAAGGTGCTGGCCGACCTGCTCGACCGCGACGCGGAAATTCGCGTCGGTCCTTCATTTCAGCTCGCGGCAAGCTAGAGTCCAACGTGCTGGACGACACCGCTTTTCCCAAATCATTATGCTATGAGGAAAGGTTCCAGCCTTTTGGCATCCCTTAGCAGTCCACCGTTAGGTACCAGCGCTAAGTTCCCCGATGGCAGAAGACCTCTATTCAGTTCTCGGCGTGGCGCGCACTGCGAAGGCTGAGGATATCGTCAAGGCCTACCGCAAGCTCGCCAAGAAGCTGCATCCCGACCTCAATCCGGGAGACAAGGCGGCCGAGGACAAGTTCAAGCAGGTGACCGCCGCCTATGACATTCTCGGCGATACCGAGAAGCGCCGGCGTTACGACCTCGGCGAGATCGATGCGAGCGGGCAGGAGCGTCCGCAGCAGCGTTACTATCGAGAGTATGCCGGCGGCGAGGACGGTGCGCGATACCGCTCGACCGCAGGTTATGAGGATCTCGGCGGCTTCTCGGATTTGTTCGGCGACTTGTTCGGCAGAGGCGGAGGAGCGCGGGCCGGCGGTCAGCGCTTCGCCATGCGTGGCCAGGACGCGCAATACCGGCTCGAGATCGATTTTCTCGAGGCGGTGAACGGCGCCAAGAAGCGCATCACGCTCCCCGACGGCGGCACCCTCGACGTGACCATTCCGGCCGGCGTCGAGCAAGGTCAGGTCATGCGGCTCAAGGGCAAAGGCATGCCGGGCCTCGGCGGCGCCGAGCCTGGCGATGCCCTGGTCGAGATTCTGGTGCGGCCCCACCCGGTGTTCAAGCGCGAGGGCGACGACATCGTGGTCGAGGTGCCGATCACCTTCGATGAGGCCGTCCTCGGCGGCAAGGTCGAGGTGCCGACCATCACCGGGACCGTGTCGGCCACGGTTCCGCCCGGCACCAACACCGGCAAGACCCTGCGGTTGAAGGGGCGCGGCATTGCGCGCAAGAACGGAAAGCACGGCGACGAGTTGGTCAAGCTCACCGTGGTGATGCCGGAACGGATCGATGAGGATTTGAAGACCTTCGCGGAAGAGTGGCGCGACAAGCATCGTTACGATCCGCGGAGGAAGCTCAGGGAGCAGGCCTGATGCTGACCGAGCGCGACATCGTAGCCCGCGTTCAGCACGTCACCGTGACGCGGCTTCGCGTCTGGGTGCGGCAGGGGTGGATCAGGCCCGCCGCCAAGGAGAGCCAAGGCTTTTCCGAAGCTGACATGGCGCGGGCTGCGTTGATCCGCGACCTCGAGGACAAGCTCGGCTTCGACGAGGATCAGGTGCCGGTTCTGCTCAACCTGATAGATCAGATCCATGGGCTGCGCGCCGAGCTGAAGACCATGCTCGATGCGCTCGACGACCTGCCTGAGGATGTGCGCGCCACGGTCAAGACGCGCATCACCAGGCGCAACCGGAAGCCACGCTGAGATGCGCTACGCGCTTTGGGTGGTTGCCTTCCTTGCCGGCGTCGGCCTTTTGACCTTTGCCAGCTTGCGCTTCGGTCTTGGGCGGCTTCCCGGCGACATCGTGATCGACCGCGGGAGTTATTATTTCTATCTCCCGATCACCACCTCAATCCTCGTGAGCCTGCTGCTTTCGCTCGTTCTTTGGCTGGCCGGCCGGTAGCACCGCCACCTCGCCCTTCTTGATGACGAGGGCAAGCTCGCCGCGCTTCAAGGCAAGCGCATCGTCGCCGAACAGCTTCCGCCGCCAGCCTCGAAGCACAGGCACATCGATTTCGTCGGAGCGGGCGATCTCCTCGAGCTCATCGCTGGTCGCGATCAGCTTCGGCGCCACGCCATGACGGCCGGCGGTGGCCTTGAGCAGCACGCGCAAGAGATCGACCACGGCTTGCGCTTCCGGCGGCATCGGTTCGCCCCGCTCGATCGCCGGAACGGTCTTCGGATCCCGCTCCAGCCCCTTGGATACCGCGTCGAGCACGGCGCGGCCGCGCATCGATCGGGCAAAGCCGTTATGCAGGGTGCGCAGCGATCCGAGATCCTCCGGCGTTCGCGGCGCCTGGCTGGCGATGTCATAAAGCGCCTCGTCCTTCAGGATGCGGGAGCGTGGCACGTCCTGGCTTTGCGCCTCGCGCTCGCGCCAAGCGGCAAGCTCCATCAGCACGGCAAGAGATTTCGGCGTCTTGATGCGCATCTTGAGCCGCTTCCAGGCATGCTCGGGATGGAGCTCGTAGGTGGCGGGATCGGTGAGCACCGCCATCTCCTCGTTGAGCCAGCTTGCGCGCTCGGAGCGGTCGAGCTGACCCCTGAGCTTGGGGTAGAGGTCGCGGAGATAGATGACGTCGCCGAGCGCGTAGGTGGACTGGCGCTCCGAGAGAGGCCGCCGGCTCCAGTCGGTGAAACGCGAGGTCTTGTCGAGGTTGCGGTTCAGCAACCGCTTGACTAGCATGGAGTAGCTCACCGCCTCGCCGAAGCCGCACACCATGGCGGCGACCTGGGTATCGAAAATCGGATGCGGGATCACCCCCGCCAAATGATGGACGATTTCAATATCTTGGCGCGCGGAGTGAAAGACCTTCAGGACCTGTTCGTTGACCATCAGATCGAAGAAGGGCTGAAGATCGAGGCCGGGGGCAAGGCTGTCCACCAAGACCTCGGTGCCGTCGGCCGCCATCTGAATGAGGCAGAGCTTCGGCCAGAAGGTCTGCTCGCGCATGAACTCGGTGTCCACCGCTACAAAAGGGGTAGCGCCGAGTTGCGCGCAAGCCTCGGCCAAGTCCTCGGTACGGGTAATGAGATGCATCGAGTGCGGATATAGCGTAAGCGGCCGCATGAGGCCAAGAGCGCCGATCGAATCGAATCGACTTACCCCTCTCTTTTAACTTTGGGGATCGGGCAATCTGCCTCCGCTTTTTGCCGAAAAGGGAAGCGGAGAAGAGCTGAAGATCAGGCGGCTATGGGCCGCACCCTATGGCCTCATGGTCGAACTGGCAGATTAAATCAAACGCGCGCTTGCTGAACCGTTCCCTGCTGGGTCGCTTGCTCGAGGCCTGGACTCGCGTGGTGGGACGCCAGGTGCGATATCGAGGAAACCAGCGAGAACAGGGTGACGAGCGCGGCCAGCGCCCATGCTTCAATGGGCAGCCGCGTCTTGACGGGCAGGCTCTCAACTATGTTGGGCATGAATAGTCTCCCTCAATGTGCCGTTGGTTCATAAACGCGGACGCACTCGCTTTGTTCCTCTGCCGCCGCTTGCCTTGACAAGCCGGCGCATCCTATGTGCTGTTCCGGCGCAATCCTCCCAACTCCGTTTTGTCCCTTCAGTGATGCATCCCTATCGCACCAAAACCTGCGGCGAACTGCGAAACGAAAATGTCGGCACGACGGTGCGGCTCTCCGGCTGGGTGCATCGCGTGCGCGACCACGGCGGCCTCCTGTTCATCGATCTGCGCGATCATTATGGGCTCACCCAATGCGTCGCCGACCCGGCTTCGCCGGCTTTCGCCAAGGCCGAAACGCTGAAGCCGGAATGGGTGGTGCGCGTCGACGGCGAGCTCGTGGCCCGCTCCGCCGAGACGATCAATCCAAGCCTGCCGACAGGGGAGGTCGAGGTCCGCATCAAGGCGCTCGAGGTCCTCTCCGAGGCCAAGGAACTGCCTCTGCCGGTGTTCGGCGAGCCGGACTATCCGGAGGAGACGCGCCTCAAATACCGCTTCCTCGATCTTCGCCGCGAGAGCCTGCACGCCAACATCATGAAGCGCCAGGCGATCATCTGGTCGCTGCGTCACAGGATGCGCGAGGCAGGATTCTTCGAGTTTCAGACCCCGATCCTGACCGCCTCCTCGCCCGAGGGGGCGCGAGACTATCTCGTGCCGTCGCGGGTTCATCCGGGGAAATTCTACGCGCTGCCGCAGGCGCCGCAGCAGTTCAAGCAGCTGATCATGATCGCGGGCTTCGACCGCTACTTCCAGATCGCGCCCTGCTTCCGCGACGAGGACGCTCGCGCCGACCGTTCGCCAGGCGAGTTCTATCAGCTCGATCTGGAAATGAGCTTCGTCACCCAGGAGGACGTGTTCGACACGCTCGAGCCGATCATGCGCGGACTGTTCGAGGAGTTCGGCGACGGCAAGGCGGTGACGCCGAAGTTCCCGCGCATCCCGTACGCGGAGGCGATGAGCAAATACGGCACCGACAAGCCTGACCTGCGCAACCCGATCGAGATGCAGGACGCGACCGAGCATTTCCGCGGCTCGGGTTTCAAACTGTTCGCCGGCATGATCGAGATGGACGCCAATACGCGCATCTGGGCGATCCCGGCGCCAGGCGGAGGCTCACGCGCCTTCTGCGACCGCATGAATGCCTGGGCCATCGCCGAGGGCCAGCGGGGCATGGGCTATATCAGCTTCGAGAAGGCGGCGAGCTCGGAGGCCGATCCTCCCGGCAAGGGCCCAATCGCCAACAATCTCGGCCCGGTGCGCACCAAGGCGATCAGAGAGCAGCTTGGCCTCAAGGGTGGCGACGCCGCGTTCTTCATTGCGGGCCTGCCGAAGGAGTTCGTCGATTTCGCCGGCAGAGCGCGAACCAAGATCGCAACCGAGCTTGGCGTCATCGCGCAGGATCGCTTCGAGTTCTGCTGGGTGGTCGACTTCCCCATGTATGAGTGGAACGAGGAGGAGGAGAAGATCGACTTCTCCCACAATCCGTTCTCCATGCCGCAAGGCGGTCTTGAAGCACTCGAGACCATGGAGCCCGAGGACATCCTCGCCTTTCAATACGATCTCGTGTGCAACGGCGTCGAGCTCTCCTCAGGGGCGATCCGTAACCACAAACCCGAGATCATGGAGAAGGCTTTCGCCATCGCCGGCTACTCCAAGGACGACCTCGAGCAGCGTTTCGGCGGGATGCTGCGGGCGCTTCAATATGGCGCGCCGCCGCACGGCGGCATCGCACCGGGCATCGACCGCATCGTCATGCTGCTTTGCGGGGAGGAGAACCTGCGCCAGGTGGTTATGTTCCCCATGAACCAGCAGGCCGAGGATCTGCTCATGGGCGCCCCC
This sequence comes from uncultured Alphaproteobacteria bacterium, assembly GCA_963757555.1. GTDB lineage: Bacteria > Pseudomonadota > Alphaproteobacteria > Rhizobiales > Methyloligellaceae > Methyloceanibacter. The sequence continues at coordinate 5,303 of CAVWRU010000008.1, read as the reverse complement.
TCGGAAGTCGGCGATAAGCAGCTGAAAGAGCTGCAAATCCGGCTCGCCCTGCCGCCCAAGAAGCAGTAAATAAGTCTCTCAACCAAAAGGCCAGATTAGCGCGGCGATGGCCATCATGGGCAGTTGCCGGAAGATCGATTCCGTTCTTATGCTTAGGTGCGACAGTTAAGCCTCTCTCGCCGGAGCCGCTGCGCGCCTTTTGGAGGGTAGTATGGTCGATGGTCTGATGCGCGGTCTCATCACTGCTGGGCTTCTCAGTCTCGCCGCCGCCGGCGCCCAAGCCGCGCCGGCCGGTGAACTCAATACCGAGGCGTTTCTCGCCGCTTGTGCCGCCGATCCCGTGGTCACGGGCGACCCTGGTTTTGCCGCCGGCGCCAAGGCCACGCCGCAACTCTATTGTGAGTGTATCGCCGGCAAGTTCAAAGGCAACAAGGTCAGCCAATCCGACGTGGACATGATGACCAAAATGCACAAGGACGAGATCACAGATGAGGACGCGGCGAAGTATCCCAAGCTCGAGGAGCTGATGGCAAAGAATGAAGGCTTCGAGGACGATTGCAGGGCGAGCCTCGGCATGCCGTCAAGCGAAGACGACGACGAGGAGGGTCCTCCCCCGAGCGAGGAAGATATTCCGCAGGACGAGTAGGCAGGACTCCTCATCCTGAGGAGGGCCGAAGGTCCGTCTCGAAGGATGAGGCCCATGCTTCGAGACGCGCTCTCCGAGCGCTCCTCAGCATGAGGATGTTCCACTATTGAGGAAATACGTCGTAGCGCCGCCAGAAATCGATCGTCGCGTTTCTGAGCGTGAAATAGCAGTTGAAGCCGCAAGGAACCCATGTCCCTCCGGGCAGCCTCACCTCGTCGCCGCGCGGTCCAGACCGGACCGGCGCCGAGATGGTCTCGGAAGGATATAAATTGCTCTGGACGGTGACGTGGGGATAGGCGGCGTCGCTAGGCGCCGGCCGCCATCGCTCGGCTGACGCCGTGCCGGAGAAGACGCTCGCGCCAAGGACGCCCGCGCTCACGACGATCGCGATGCTGCTCGCCGGCTTCATGATGTGTCCCCCCAACGTCGCCCACTTTTCGAGTCGAGCATAAGACGCAAGAAGAGGAATTGGAAGGCGGCAAGCTTGGAACTTTCGCTTGCTGCCGAGCCTTCCTAGCGCCGGGAGGAGGAGCGCGATGGGCCTGAGCGAGCACGTATTCCTCTATTGCGAACGCGGCACCAGCGCCGCGCTACTGGCTGAGCCGTTCAATGCCGCGAGCAACGTTGCCTTTCTGTTGGCGGCGCTCGCCGCCCTTTGGTTGTTGCTGCGCCGCCCGAAGCAGGATCGGAGCGCCGACCATTATTTGTTGATCGTGCTCGTGTTCCTGATCGGGCTCGGCAGTCTCGCCTTCCATCTCTTTGCCACGCAAGGGACCGAGCTCGCCGACGTCATTCCGATCGACGTGTTCATGCTCGTCTATTTCGGCTTCGCGCTGAACCGGTTCCTGGGCGTGCCGCCGGGCTGGACGGTCCTGACGGTGATCGGCTTTGCCGCGATCGTCGGCCTCACCATGCAGGTCAAATGCTGGGGAGGGGGCATCGGCTTTCCCGATGCGAGCGTCAGCGGCGCCGGCGAGTGCCTGAATGGCAGCCTCGTCTATCTTCCGGCACTCGTCGCCATGGCGGTCGTCGGAGGACTTCTATGGGAGCGCGTGCATCCGGCGGGGCCGCTGATCCTGTGGGCCGCGCTCATCTTCATCCTCTCGGTGACATTCCGCTCGCTCGATCTCGCGCTGTGCGAGGCCTACACCGTCGAGGGCCGCAAGGTCGGCACCCATTTCGTCTGGCATCTCTTGAACGGGCTCGCCCTGTTCCTGCTGCTTCGAGCAAGCCTCGAAGTCGGGAGGAGAGGCGAGTCCCGGGCCATCGCCGTGTTTCCGGGACCGGACCTGACACCAAGGCAATAGAAATGGCGAGGATCGCGGGCGACGATGATCGGTCCGCGATCCGGGTTCCAGCCTAGATCTTCCCGAGCAGCAGCAGAATCAGCAGGATAATCAGGATCAAGCCGACGATGCCGGACGGGCCATAACCCCAACTCCGGCTGTGACCCCAGGTCGGGATGACGCCAAGCAGGATCAGAAATCAGAATGATGATCAGAATTGTGCCGAGTGACATGCTCATTCCCCCCGATTGCGACGGCTGAGTGTAGGGCCTGTGCACGGGAGGCCGGTAGGGAAACTTTGGCCGGTCCGGCGGTTCTCCCGCCTGTTTCGCAAGACTTAGGCAGGTGCGAGCCGGGAGCCCCGCGTCTAAGCGGCCTCGCGCACGGCCTTGACGATATCCTCGGTGCGCATGCGATGGCGGAAGTCCGGGTCAAGGAAACGGGCTTTGACCAGGCCGTCGCGGCCAACCACCAGTGTGGCCGGAATGGGCAGGAACCAGCCGCCGTTTCCCTGGAAATGGGCAAGGTCGATGCCGAACCCGCGATACATGTCCATGACTTTTTGGCCGACCCAGAACACCAGCCCCAAACTCAACGCATAACCAAGATCCATGTCGGTGAGCACGCGGAACGGCACGCCGCGCGTCGCTTGGAGGTTGCGCGCGTATTTGGCCGTCTCCGGCACGATGGAGACCACCTCGCCGCCCGCGGCGACGATGTCGGGATAGGCGCGGCCGAGCGAATGCAGCTCGAGCCCACAATAATCGCACCACGGACCGCGATTGAAACTGATCACGAGCGGACTTTTGTCCAGCATCGCGGCGAGCTCGACAAGCTTGCCTTCGCTGTCCGTGAGGCAGAAGTCAGCCAAGGGCTCGCCGACCTCGGGCACCTGGCTGTTGGCATCGGATACTTTCCTCGATGCGGGCGACGAGCTGATCGTAGGTCGCCTCCATCTCCGGCAGCAATTGGCGCGACTCTGCAAGATAGACTTCGAGCCGCCGATCCAAAGGGGCTTCGAGCGTGCCGCCTTGAGAAACGCCTCGGCGAGCGCCTGGTCGAGGGATTTGGAGTTCAACGGCGCCTCCGGGGCGGCGGATCACGGGCTCAGTTTCGCACGGTTAAAGGCCCAACACCTGGGGACCCAATCGTTACGAATACGGCTGATTTCGACCGTTTGACCGCGGAGGCCGAGGGCCGCAGGACAGATATATGAAAGGCGGAAGCCCTTTCGTCCAGCCCCCTTTTGGCCGCGCCTCGAAGGGCAGCGGCTTCGCCGAAGGTGCATGGGGTCTCTCGCGCTTGCTGATCGACAAGTGAGCCACGCGTCCTTAGGCTGGTGCGATTGCCGGCCGCCCAAGAGCCGGCAGCGAGCAGCCGCATAGGGAGGGCCAAGGCATGAACGATCAGCCGGCACGCAGGACGTTCTTCGGTGGGTGTCCGCATGACTGCCCCGACACCTGCGCCATGATCTACGAGGTGGAGGACGGCAAGCTGGTCGAGGTGCGGGGGAACAAGGATCACCCGATGACCCGTGGCACCCTTTGCGTGAAGCTGAAGGACTATCACGACCATCATTACAATCCAGACCGGGTGCTTTATCCCTTGCGCCGCTCCGGGTCCAAAAGCTCCCGCCAATTCACCCGCATCTCTTGGGACGAAGCGATCGACGAAATCACGGCGCGCTGGAAGGACATCATCGCCAAATACGGAAGCCAGGCGATCATGCCCTATTCCTATCTCGGCAATGAGGGGCTGGTGCAGGGACTGACCGCTGGCGACGCCTTCTTCAACAAGCTCGGCTCGACAGTGAACGAGAAAACCTTCTGCGCGTCTGGGTCCTCCACCGCCTGGCTGCTCACGGTCGGATCCACCGGCGGAGTCGATCCAGAGAGCTTCGTCCACTCGAAATACATCGTGATCTGGGCGTGCAACTCGATCTCCACCAATCTGCATCATTGGCCCTTCGTGCTCGAGGCGCGGAAGCGCGGCGCCAAGGTCGTGGTGATCGATTCCTACCGCTCGCGCACGGCGAAGCAGGCCGATTGGCACATTATGCCGAAGCCAGGCACCGACGGCGCCTTCGCCATGGGCGTCATCGCCGCGTTGATCGAGAACGGGCTCGTGGATCGTGACTGGGTCGAGCAGCACACGGTCGGCTACAAGGAGCTCGCCGTGCGCGCCAAGGACTTCACCCCGGCCTATGTCGAGCGGGTCACCGGCGTTCCCGCGGCAGACGTCGCGCGCTTCGCCCATGAATTCGCCACCACTCAGCCTTCGGTCATCCGCATGGGGGTGGCGCTTGAGCGGCATGCCGGCGGCGGCCAGACCATCCGTGCGGTGTGCGCGATTCCAGCGCTCACCGGCTCATGGCGCCAGGTCGGTGGCGGATTGTTGCAGATGCCGCTGTGGGAGTTCCCGGTGGACTGGGCGCGCGTGTCGCGGCCGGATTTCATCAGGCCGGGCACACGGGTGGTCAACAACCTCCAGCTCGGTCAGGCGCTGACCGGCGAGATGAAGCTCGATCCGCCGATCATGGGCCTTTACATCTACAACACCAATCCGGTGAGCCAGGCGCCGGAGACCAACAAGATCGTGAAGGGGCTGTCGCGCGAGGATCTCTTCTTCGTGACGGCCGAGCATTTCGTCACCGACACCGCGGCTTACGCCGATATCGTGTTGCCGGCGACCATGGCCGGAGAGCACGACGACATGATGTTCTCCTGGGGCCACTTCTATTTGACCATCAACGAGAAGGCGATCGAGCCGCGCGGCGAGGCAAAGTCAAATGCCGAGATCTTCCGCCTGCTTGCGGCAGGCATGGGCTACGACGACGACCAGTTCAAGATGGGCGACATGGAGCTCGCCGAGCACTACGTGAAATGGGATGCACCGCAGATGGGCGGAATTGGCATGGACCATTTCCGCAAGCATGGCTATTTCCATCTCGCCGTGGGCACGCCCGACGACCGCCTGCCACATGCCAACGGCAATTTCCCGACCCCGTCGGGCAAAGTCGAGTTCATGGTCAACGAGGCCAAGAACTTCGTCGCGCCGCCTTTCCGCATGATGTACGAGGCGATGCAATCCGGCGAGGACGTCGATCCACTACCGGGTTATGTGCCGCCGCGCGAGAGCCCGCAGAGCAATGCCGGTCTCGCCGAGCATTACCCGCTGAACATCATCTCGCCGAAGAGCCACGGCTTTCTCAATTCCTGCTACGCCAACGAGCCCCACAAGATCCGCGGGCAGGGCGAGCAATTCGTCATGATGAGCCCGAAGGATGCCGAGGAGCGCAGCATCCGCGAAGGCGATCCGGTGCGCGTGTTCAACGCTCGCGGCGACTTCGAAGGGTTCGCTCGCGTCACCGA
>CAVWRU010000007.1:0-292312 GCA_963757555.1 uncultured Alphaproteobacteria bacterium | reverse complement strand
CGTGTCTTGCTCTTCGCCGGGTTGAGGCGTTTCCTCGGCGAGCCCGACATTTTCCCGGCTTCGACCGAGGTTGATGAGGGCGGTCAAGAGCCAGGCCGCGGGCGCGCGAAAGACTGCGTTGAAGGCGGGGCGCAGGAATGGCTGCTCGAATTCGACGTTCGAGATGAAGGAAGATCTCGATAAGGCGATGAATGAGCCTGAGGAGCATCGCAAATCCACAGGTCGATAGCCGGCGCGGCGCACGTCGCGATGCCGCCGAACTCGAGCCTCGCCGCCGTCGACGCCGCAGTCTGGCACAGGCTCGCAAAATCCAAAATTCACGTTTTCGAATGACGGGCGCGCTATTGTGTGCGCCCTTGAAAAGACGCAAAAATATCCTGCGAGCAGAACTAGACGCCGGCCGGCGAATTCCGGCGAGGGAGCGCGAAACCCACGCCGAGGCGCCGGCGGGGGCCGAGGAGGCGACCATGCTATATTGGAAATTGTCCGTCGGCGTCCTAGCTTTCGCTGTTTTCGCGTCGGCCGTTCCGGGCGGAGTTGGTCATTCGCTTGCCGCTTCGGGGCCGATCGACGAAGCGCAGCTTGCGGGCAGGAGCGAGGCGAGCTTTCCGCAGGCGAGCGAGGACTTTTTCCACGAGATGGACAACGGCGTGCAGTTGACGCCGGAAGAGGTCCAGGGCCGCAACATGTGGCTTGTCTGGACCGGCGGCAATGACCGCTTCTGGGACAGGGTCACGAAGAACAGCCTGGCGACCTTCGATCTGCTCAAGATCGTCACCTCGCACCCCAGCCAAACCTATTGCAACGGCCAGCATTGCGATCGCGACTCGCGCTGGCGTTGGCTCGGCGCGATCAATGAACCCTGCTTCGAAAAGCCGGCCGCGCCTGATCCGCAACGCTTCGGGCTTTGGCTCGACGTGCGCAGCGCGAATTGCGCCGCCGATCCTTTCGAGGATGAGACCAAATATCCCGGAGTGAAGATCAACGCTCGCGGCACGACGTTCAGCGACGGTTCGAAACTGCCGGTCGGCTCCTATTTCGGCTACGACACGGGCATTCTGGGTCTGCGCCTGTTTCCAAATCCGGACTTCGATCCAGGCCGCCAAGGACAAATGGGATCCGGAGCGCGATCCCCACCGACCCGAACTACTACAAAGACCCCAATCTCGTTCGGCCGTACCGGGTCGGCATGGCGTGCGGCTTCTGCCACGTCGGACCGAGTCCGATTTACCCCGCCCGCCGATCCCGCCCATCCCCATTGGGGGTGATCTCAATTCGACCGTCGGCAACCAGTATCTCTGGATGGATCGCGTCTTTGTCTACTCCGGCGACCCGAAGAACTTCATGTATCAGCTCGTCCATTCCTATCCGTCCGGAACGATGGACACGTCGCTCGTCTCGACCGATTACATCAACAACCCGCGCACGATGAACGCGGTCTACCTGCTCGGGCCGCGGCTCGCCCAGGCGAAGCTCTGGGGCAAGGAGACTTTGGCTGACGGAGAGCTCAACAACAAACAGCTCGTCGGTTTTTTCGACTCCGCCGAACACGTCATGGTCGCCGCGTGTGCTCAAGGACGTCATCGAGATTCGTTGTAGTTGTCAATGTGTGGTTTTACATTGTGGTTGACATGATGAAATTAGTATTGACCTTTATACCAAAAAGTGGATTATGTACTTCCGACTGTTTTTGTGGAGAAATAGCAGCATCATCTCTATTAATATTGTCATCGCTGAAAACAATTTGCCTATTTGGTTATCTTAGCTGCAATGCCGTGCATGGCGATGTTCCTCCTCACGCCTCTCCGCCTCATCATCCTGGCCCAAGTGCCGGCGGCCGGCAACACGACATGTCATTTTCAGCATGCTTCACCGCTCCAGCGCGGTCCCGCCGAGGACGCCCGCGACGCTGCGACTTGATAAATTGCCTCACGGCAAGCGCGCTGAAAAAGTCGTGCTGGGCGGCCCCCCGGTACTCGATCATCTCGCGTGCTTCATATCTTCAGTGATGGATGATGAATTGACCTGGTTTATTCAAGTGCAGAGCGGTATTGCTGCTGTTCATATCTCCTTGATAATTTCCTCTTCAAGGGGAGGACATTGCCACGCTCGGCCCGGCATGCACAGTCGCTGGACCCCGCCCGGCACCAACGAGATCTGCAACAACATTGGCTCTGTGTCCTCCTCGGCAAACTGCTGCACAACCTGCCAGGTTGTAGTGATTATGGGCAGGTCCCTGTTCACCGGTGTTCCTGGAACGCCATTTTGTGGTGGACGTTGTTGACTATGCTGCTGCTTTGCTCGTCAGTGGTGTTCTTATCCATGGCCGCTTCCTGCTGGGACAGTTGCTTCGGTATGATTTTCTATGAAGACTTTTTTTGTTGACAATGCCACCAAAGTTTTCAGGAACCTACTGGTTTTGTAGCAGTATTGTCTTGCCGGCAGAAGATGGGCAAACACGACTTGGGTTCTCATGTGGTACATTGCGTTTCATGAGTGAGGAAATCATGGTGATTTGGTTATCCTTTTATCCTCTCGTATTGAGAAGTAATTAGTTGGATTGCATTCCGCGGGGCAGTTCGGAAAGCTGATCAACAAGGACGGGAATTTCTCGCTGGGGCCGATCCCCAAGGGCTTGCCCATCAATCTTGCCGCCAACTTTCAGCCCGCGGTCGACCTCAATTCTGAATGAGGAATTACGCACGCCGCGAAACTTGTTTCAGCTCCTGGGGAGCGTTCAAGACCAACTGGCCGAGTTTCGATTTGAGCGCGGACGACGCGCAAATGCTCGCCTGGCTCGCCAAGGTGCGCGGGCTCTCTCCTGAAGCTCCCAAATGTCCGGATTTCGTCGTCAATCGCGGCCATTATTTCGGCACGGCCGAATTCAACAACACCAGCGACCTCAGTGGCGATGCAGGGGACGTTCGGCCAAGAATTGCCGCTGAGCGACGACGACAAGCGCGCCTTGATCGAATTCATCAAGACGTTCTGACGATGGCGCGGCCGCCGCCCCGACGCGTTCGACCCCTATGTCGTGGTCGGCTCCGGGGCGGGCGGCGGCACGCTCGCAGCCCGTCTCGCCGAAGCCGGAATGACGGTGCTCGTGCTCGAGGCGGGCGCCGATCCGGCCGCGATCGACGGCAAGGCTCCCGGCCTGCCTGAAGACTACGACGTGCCCGCGTTCCATCCGTTCGCCTCGGAAAACAGGGCGATGGCATGGAACTTCATGGTCCGCGACTTTGGCGGAGACGCCGAGCGCCGAAGCCGTCCGGCCGATCATCCGCCCGCCGGCGTCCTTTACCGCGCGCGCCTCGACGCTCGGCGGCTGCACCGCGCACAACGCGATGATATTCATGGCCCCGCATGACTTGGACTGGAACGCCATCGCCGAGCTGACCGGCGACGCCTCATGGCGGGCCGAAAACATGCGCCGGTATTTCGAGCGCATCGAGGATTGCCGTTATTCCCGGTGGAGGCGGCTGCTTTTCCGGCTGACCGGCGGGTTCGTCAATCCGGCCGGGCACGGCTGGAATGGACGGCTGACCGTGGAGCGGCCTTTGCCGGCGCAGGCGTTCGCGGACGTCGCCTTGATGTCCGTGATCCGCGAAGCGGTCAGGGCCGATCTCTTCGGCGCGCCCAAGACCCCATTTGCGCGCGGAAAGGCCTGGCTGCGCCGCGTCGTTGAGCGGTTAGCGCGGGTTGTCGTCGGCGAGGTTGATCCGAACAATTGGTGCACGCAAGGGAAGCTCGGCGAGGGCCTGAGCAATGGCCCACTTTCGACCTCGGCCGGCCGGCGGCGCGGCGCCCGCGAGACCGTGCTCGAGGCGATGCAAAAGCATCCGCTCAAAGTCGAATACGATGCGCTGGCGACGCGCGTCCTCTTCGATGCGGAGGATCGCGCCGTCGGCGTCGAATATCTTAAAGGCCGCAGCCTCTATCGCGCCTCGCCCGGCGCCAGCCACGGAGACGGGGAATTGAGGCGCGTCGAGGCGCGCCGCGAAGTCATTCTGTCCGGCGGCGCGTTCAATACGCCCCAGCTCCTCATGCTGTCCGGCGTCGGCCCGAAGGATCGGCTTGCCGAGGTTGGCGTCCCGGTGCGCATTCCTCTCGAGGGCGTCGGCCGCACCCTGCAGGACCGCTACGAAATCGGCGTCATCCACAAGGTGGCCCGTCCCTGGACCTGCCTGGAGGGCGCCCAATTTGCGGTCGGCGATCCGGTTTACCGGTCGTGGCTGAGGGGCCAAGGTATGTACTTTTGAACGGCGCTGCGGTCGCCTTTTTGTTGCGCTCGAGCGTCGCGCGGGATGACCCCGATTTGTTCGTCATGGCGCTGCTGACGCGGTTTCTGGGATATTTCCCCGGCTATTCCGACGTCATCCGCGCCAGTCGCGACGACCTGACGTTCGCAGTGTTGAAAGCGCACACAAACAACCGCGGCGGAACAGTCGAGTTGGCCTCGACGAACCGCGCGATCCGCCGCGCGTCGATTTCAAATATTTCGAGGAAGGCACCGATACAGCGGCGACGATCTCAGGGCGGTCGTCGATGGGGTCCAGCGGGTCCGCGGCATGACTGCCGCGATGGAACGGCTGGGCGTGCTTTGTTCGGAAGACACGCCGGCGGCACGCTGGCGGACGAGGCGCTCGAACAATTCATCCGGACCCATGCCTGGGGCCACCATGCCTCCTGCACCTGCCCGATCGGCCCGATCGAGCGCGACGGGGTTTTGGACCCGGATTTTCGCGTTCACGGAACGCGCGGCTTGCGAGTGGTCGACGCCAGCGTCTTTCCCCGCATCCCCGGCTTCTTCATCGTCTGCGCGATCTATGATTGCGGAGAAGGCGGCGGACGCTATTCCGGCCGCCGCCTCCAACGCGGCGGGCGGCGACTGAACGGCCGGAACAGGCAATGGGCGTGATCGCCCTCGTCGGTAAGGGACTTGTCGGCCGCGCCGGGGCCGACAGCTTCGCTCGCGCAGGATACGAGGTCACACTTTTCGACGAGCGGGCCCGGGCGGTCGAGGAAGCGCTCGCCTTCGCCGACGAGGTTCTGTCAAACCTTGCGCGAACGGACTGACCGGGGCCCGCTGGTCGGGCCCGCGCTTCTTCGGACTAGCCCTGAAGAGGGGCCCCTTCAGATGCCTAGGCGATCTGCCGTTGGCGCAAAGAAGAGCCGTCGGAGGGTGCGGTGTGCCATTTATACGCGCAAGTCAACCGAGGAGGGCCTTGAGCAAGAGTTCAACTCGCTTGATGCGCAACGTGAAGCCTGCGAGGCCTTTGTCCTGAGTTGGAAGCACGAAGGCTGGGTGGCTCTGATCATCCAGTATGACGATTGTGGCTATTCTGGTGGCCAACGAGGCCGAGACCGTACGATCTATCTTCCGTCGCTATCAGGATTGCGTCGGGATCGAGCGCGTTGCCTGCGACCTTATCGAGGTTTGCATCTTCGATTGGTATGCCTGCGGCAGAACGCGCCAAGGCCGAAAGCTGTGGCCGGCGCGACCGTCACCGTTTCAAGTCCTATCCCGCGGCTGGCACTAATGATGAGAACATTGGCCATTTAATTATACCATCACATATTTGTTTTCCGACCAGTGTTGACAAGCAGGTCACGTGCTGAAGGCGCAGCTGACTATGTCGAAAGCCTGGCAGAAGTCAGGCAACTTTAGTCGCGTCGTCGGGAAGACTTGTCCGATAGCCACGCCGTTGATAGACGACTCGTGGATGAACGAGCCCTCCGGAATTGTGCGGCTGCGGCCAAGATTGAGGCGCCTCTGCCATTTCCCAGTGTTCCAGTCGTAGTGCCGCTTAGGAATGATTTCGGCGATCCACCACAGACCTTTCAAAGAGACGTGCGCGGCAGCGTTGGCGTCGGGCTGGGTGAAGGCGGTCGAATTTGGGGTTCGCCCAAGGACTAAGTTGACCTTTGTCGGATCGACGAGGAGCCCCTTCGCCACCGCCTCCTTAATCATCCATTCAAGCGCGATCTTCGCAAGTCCGCTCTCCCCTTCCGGATAGCCACCGCCCACGTCTGAGTGCACACCAGCAAACCAGACTTGCTTCAGGTCCTTGGGACCGCTCTGCGGAGGCGGCTTTTTTAGTCGCCATAGGTTGGTACGGAAGAACGCGCGGCGTTCGTCAATGGCTATGGCGTGCCGTCCAATTTCGATATCCGGATTATCCGCCGTGTAGGGGAGTTCAAAGGATTTCTATCAGCGAACGGAACTTACAGTGCCCCACACGCCGACGAACCAAGGCTTACAATCCTCGCCTGTGAAAGTAGCCTTGAAGTCGTCTGCGATTTCGAAAGTCACCTGCGCCGCCAGCTTCAACGGCGACGTAAGCGGTGAAAGGGCATCGTCGCTTCTCAGCGAAGAGATCCCGTTCTTCTTAGGGATCGCGTTCAACATACGAATGGCGTAGGGCACTAAGGGCTCGTTGCCCTTGCGGATCAATCCGTACATTCGCAGAAGCGCAGCAAGCGTGCGCACCGTGTAGGCCCCGCGGCTGAAGCCAAACAGAAACAAACGGTCGCCTGGCTCGAAGTTGTTCATCAGAAACACGTAAGTGTCCCTGACATCGCTCTCGAGGCCTATCCGATGGCCTTGCCTAGTAGTCGCGTTATTTTGCGGGCGACGCTCGTTATGGCTCCTACCGCTTCCATCGTGCCGAGGCCGGGGTGGTAGTAAGCAACTTGCAGAGTTGGATCCTGTACCAGCGTCGAGAACAGTTTCACGACATTGGTTCGATCCTCCTTGAATTCGTTTGCCGTGCCATCGCAGCAAATGACGATGTTCTTCGCCATCTTGTCTCCGCGCGCCGAATTGCGACTCAGCCGTCCTCCTCAAGGACCTGATGTCAGAGAACTGCGCTAATTTTGTCGAGGGTGAGGGACGGCACAAAGTCGGACTTCTGATATATCGCAGCCAGCGTGGTTTCGGGGATCGCAGCTGGGCGGCCAGGTATTGACCGGCCCGCGACCGTGACGGCGGCTTCCCAAATCGCCGCCAAGTACCGGGCCCCCGCGCCCATGACCTTCGCCGTCTGATCGCCAAAGCAGCCCAAAGACCTTCGACGACGTGGACTGAACTGCCGCCGCCCAGGCGAATATATTCGTCGCAAAGAGCCCTTGGCGGCAGAATGGCTGCCACCTGGCTCATGAGCGTCACAGTGGCGAACGCAGCATCTCGCCCGTTAGAAATTGGGGGGATCGGACCAGTGAACACCTCCGCTTCTGAGCCAATGCGAACCAAGAGCTGGCTTGAAAATCGATCAACCATCTTGTCTTCGTAGGTAGAGTGCACGCCCTTCCCGGGCCACTTCTTGGCGTGCGGATCAGCAGGGTCCTTATATCCGTCCGAAAAATAAGAGCCATGAAGAGGCTGGCAGGCATCACCCACAAAATGCGACACGATCCCAGCGGCGCAGATGAACTTGGACATGTCTCCGGCCTGAAGTTGAGTCACCATCTCTGTGAAGAACTCCCACACTCGAAACGGCAATAAGCCTTGTGAACGCGCTTGCGTCTTGCCGTTCTGGACGTACCATTGTTCCCATACCGCGACGTCCATTTTGTTGATGTCCGAGAGAATCGAAATCCCTCAGCGTTTGCCCTTGAGCGTCAGGCTCATCGATGTCGGCATAGTGCGTCGGATGTTCTGGTCCTGCATTTTGCGCATAGTCGCGGCCGCCCGGAACGCGATCTGGGGTCTTCTTCCAAACAAGGTCCGGAACATCGGCGAGCTCTACGAATTTGCCGTTGGACAATTTTAGCGCGGATTTCGTCCGGCGTGAGTTGGTCTGGACGGAAGCTAATTCGCTCGACATTGGCTCGCAGGAGCGCTTTCAGCCGCGCATTTTGAACGGCCTCGATTGCGGCCGTAGCGATGCTGTAGTGGCCCGTCTGGCCCCAATATGCATTGGGGCCGGTGTTGTGTTCCCGAACGAGATCAACGTCGAGACGTTGACAAGCTGTGCTCAAACCAGTCGCAAGCGCGAAGTTGAAACGCCGGCCATCTGAATACGCGACGGTTTGCCCCCCCCATTCGACTGCCATCGACCTCAACAGCGGGGTCTTTCCGTCGCTGTCAATCGTTCGCAAATACCAAATAGTGCCTGAGTTGCCTGGCGATGTTTGGGCAGCCGCATCATTCGGCGCGATGAGGAACTCTGAGACGAAGTCATAGCCGGCCATTGATTTGTGTCGATAGAAGAGAGCCTTTATTTTCCCCTCTAGAATTCCAGACACAGCTCCAAAGGCCTTCACGGGCTGATCTATGAGCTGTACCCCCAAATTGAGCTCATTCAAATCTGCAACGTCTCCGATCTTTTCAGCAAGGCCGAAGGGCTGACTTGTCCAATCGTTTATTTCGTCGACCTCGATTAAGCCGATGTCGAGCGTAAGGTAAGTGCGCCTGCCGGGAAACTCCGGAAAGACCTCAGTGAACGGCAGTCGAGTGAGCTGCTTGTCTGAAGCTCGGCCCACCTCCACTAGATTTCCCCGGACGCGAGCTTTCAGAATCGCGCCGGGTTCGCCACAAACGTGACGATTGGTTAGAGCGTAGGTCTTATGGCCGTCAGAGACGAGGCAACCGATGCTGGCACGACGCTCGACCCCTTGCACCTCCGCGACCACGGGACATCCGCCGCCGATATAGCTGTCGGGCCAGTGCACATCGGCAGGAGCAGCCGCAAGCGGTGACGCAGGCTCGACCGCGACGACGCAAACCGGTATCGCTCGTCCATCAGGGAGGTAGAGCGTCCGGGGGATCATATGATCGGAATCGATTCCGCCGCTCCCGAACTCAGTAGCCTCGACCCAGTCGCTCACCAGCGCAATGACGCAAGGCCAAGAATACGGACGTACCTCCGAGTTTTCGAATGTTCGCTTACCTTTACCCTTTCCCTTTGAGGGCTTTGGATCGGCATCCCTCTCGTTCGGCCAGAGATCGTTCTTTCTGATGAGGTATAATCCCACAGCGGTACCAACCACTTTTGTTTTGTTCATTAGTTGCCAGTGATAAGCATCGCGAGCGTCAAGAAGATCTTTAAGTGAGAGACTCTTGAAGTTTGTTTGGTTGGAGAGGATATCCATGGAGCGCTCCCGGGGTCAGTGTCAAAATGGGCATTGCGGTTGAGGCAGTTGGCGGGCCACTTTTTGTCGGTGGGGCCGATAAACGCTGGGCACCGCCACGGACGCGCAACCTTCCTGGGACGCTCGGGTGACGATACGACTGAGAGTAAACATATGAGGTTTCCTTTGAATCTCGGAAGCGCAAGACCGTCTTGAGCTTGGAAGAGATTGTAGTTTGTCTGGCAAGCTGGCGCTGTGCGATTTGCCACGGGAGTTCCGAGTGACTGCGCCCATTGTCGGAGCGGTGCTTAATCGATTGATTTAAGGAAATAGATTGTTGGTGTGTCCAAAACGCCAGCCGTGTCCTTAGCCTTCTTTGTGTCCTCAGTATGCGTTCAACAAAGTCGCCAAATCGGCAAAGGGCCATAGGTAGGCCATTTAACGATGCCCGGGCCTATTGAGCGCCAAGAAGCTCTACGCGGGCCGTTGACGGCCGAGCCCGTTTGAGGAGGTCGTTGCTAAAAGCTGCAAAGAAATCGCCTAAACGACTTTGAAGTTTTAGTTGGCGAAGAGATCTGTGGTTAGCCTCGGGCCTTTTTGTGTGCTTGCTGTTTCACAAGACGCTCAGGCCAAAAAGTTGTGCTATTAGATCCCGCGAATAAAAGAGGGTCGACCGGCACGAGATAATTCTGCCCGCGCACCTGGACTCCATGCATTTTCTGGCACACCGATTTGGCCAGAACGCGATCGTATGGGCGACAGAGGACGCGGTTCCAACGTTGGTCTTGATGAGTTGACACGGCGCGGCTTAAACCTTTGCGCTGTGGTATGTCTGATTTAAGAAAAGCCATACTTCCGCCGCGCCTACGCTGACAGAACGCGGGGACATGTGGCGCGCTTCAAATCGAGCACTTTGGCGGTAGCGTTCGTCGAGCGGGACTGCCGGGTCCCGAGACAGTCATCGGGAAGGGTCGGCCTATAAGTTCTCGACTTTAACTCCCTGCCGCTCCAACAGGGTCTTCAGCATGGCTTTTTGCCTTTCAAGTAGGTGGACGACAAGATCGACCTCTTCTTCGGCCTTTTTGTCGACGTTGAGGTCTTGTGCCGCGCGGGCCTCATCGTGTCTTGACTGAAGATTTTGTCCGGCCAGGAGCAGGGGCAGCAGAAGAAGTTGCACGACATTACAAACCAAAGACCACCATGCAAAATATTCTAAGGGCTTATCAAAGAGTAGCCCGTCTGGCGCAATAAGGTTCCACCCAATCCAAATTGCGGTCCCTACGCCGAGGATCAAAAAAAATCCGATCGTGCCTATGTGGTTCCCGATCCACTGCGCGAAGCGGTCGCCTCTGCTTAAACTCTCCTGGACTTCCTTATGAGAATCCCTCGATCGGTGTCGGCTCCGAATCTCATCGAGGACGTTCCTAGAAGACGAGGACATGGGTGCATCTGGCTTCGGCAACGCTTGGGCAGAGCAAAGAACAATCTTAGTCGATTTTCGACAACTTACGAGGGCGTAATTGGAGCGAAGAGTTGCTTCGTGAGTTTGGGTCCCGCGCGCCGGCAACATTTGTGACGTTCGGACGAACCTGTTAAATAGAACTCGCCGCTCACAAGCAGGCCTCGAGATGCCCAGGAAAGTGATGCCCCGTTGGGGCGAAACCGGAGAAAGGGTGACTCCCTGGCCATGGCGGTGATGCCCCAGTTGGATTGGCCGGAGACCCAACCATGATCAGCCGCCTGCTGATAGAGAGAGTTGATCATGCCTAGGAAGGTCAAGCCTCGTTGGCACGAACTTGGTGCCATGAAGGTTCCAAGATTTAGGCTGAAGCAGAAACAAGTCGCGGATCTCGGCCGTTGCCTGGATTGCAGGCGCTTGCGCGACAGAAGGTGAACCTCGAATGGATTGGCGCGCGCTACCGCCTGTGGCTCCAGCAGGACGAAAACGGACCTTCGCAAGCGGAGCAGAATGCCGCTCTCAAGAAACTCTTGGCCTCACCGGAAGAACTAGAGCCTATCCTGGTGCAGCTTGACTACGCTACGCGCGCCCGGCTGGTAGACGCGCTTTTGTCTCATCCCCTAACAAAATATCGAGGGGGCATCACACAGCTTGATCAGATCGCCCGCGACACTCCTGAGCTCGTACTCAATTGCGCAAAACGCGCGCTGGTGGAGGGTCAGAGGCGGCGCGGTCCCTCGCCACGAAAAACCTTGCCGGCAATTATCCGATGGCTGGCAGCCGTCTATGAAGAGACCACTGGCCGGGAGTTCACGCATACTCCTTATGAGAAGACCGAGTATACGGGTACGCCTCAATCCCACGCCGGGCGTTTCGTGACCAGGTTCTTGAGGATGGTGGATAAAGACCTGGCTGGAACAGCCATCGCCACGGAGATGGCGCGCTTTGTCGAAGCGCGAGGGGACGACGATCAGAGCTCTCATTCGGCGGTACAAACCTTCTAATTGAGTTCTCATCAGAAATGGAACGACCTCGTTCGCGGCTGATCACTGGCCACGAAAGGAGGTTTCATGTCTGCACCGACTTTGGGTTCCAACAAGTCGCCTTTTCGCCATGACCTGCAGGCGCGGCTTGTTTCGATCGCGCGCCTCAAGTCTTTGTCACGAGAGACGCGACGACACCCGTCAAGTCAAATCCGCAAGCTCGCGAAGAGCGTTGACTCATACGGCTTCGTCCTTCCCATCATTGTTGCGACGGGCCGACCCAGCTAAGGAGAGCGAGGGAGACGGCTCGTGACAGGTCTTAACGATCAAGCACTGTTGGTGGCCGAGAAGGCATCGGGCCAACGGCTTCGATAGCGCCTCGCCCAGTTGCGGGGCTTTGGGTGGTGGAAGCACCGCGCATGGGGCGCGGTCGCGCAAGGGGAGCACCACCCGATGGCCAAATCTAACCCTGTTGACGAGACAAGAATTGCGGACCCGGTCGAGCCGGCCAAGCGCCAGCGTCGCTCGAATGCAAAGAAGGCGGCCGGAACAACGAAGGCGCCGAAATGGCAACCCCGCAGGAAGGGTGCCGTTGGCATTCGAAGCGGTACCAAACCTGCAGCCCTCAAACAGACCAAACAACAGACGTGCCTCGATCTGCTCGGTCGCCGGGAAGGTGCAACGATTGAGGACCTGGAAGAGGCCACTGGCTGGCAGAAACACAGTGTGCGCGGCTTCCTGGCCGGGGCGGTAAAAAAGAAGCTTGGCCTCGCACTAAAATATCGGAGAAGCCCGACGCGGGACCCCGCCGCTATCGCATCCCGACCACCGCCTGAAGGCCATGGACCGGAATGTGTTGTCGGAGCACGATAGGCGCCGAAGGCGCGACGGCAAGCGGCGTGGCTCATCCGTTGACCCTGACACCTTGGAAGACGAGATCGCGCCCTTGCGCGATCTCGATCTTCCGAAACATCGAAAAAGCTTGCCAGGGGTCAATGAGCTGCCGACCGCCAAATCCGGACTGGGCCAGCAGACTGTTACAAGGGTAATTGGTCCCGCCCCTCCGGCAGAATTATCGCAAAAGCTTGCGGCCCTGAACGATCTAACCGCTCCGCAGCTGCGCGCGGAGTGGCGTCGGCTGTATCGCGGCCAGCCGCCGCGGCTGAGCCGTGACCTTTTGGTCCGCAGCATCGCCTATCGCATTCAGGAATTGGCCTATGGCGGCCTCAGCAAGGCGACGCGGCGGAAGATTCTGGCATTGACGAAGCTGCTGCCGTCGAACGGAAGCATAGAGCCCGACGACGGTCCGAACCTCAGACGGGGAGCGCGGCTGGTGCGGGAATGGCGCGGCCGGACACATACCGGTCCAGGTGACGGAGGATGGCTTCGAATATGACGGCAAGCCCTATTCGTCGCTGTCCAAGATCGCCCATGCGATCACCGGCGCGCACTGGTCCGGTCCCAGGTTTTTCGGGTTGAACCGTAAGCCGACCCCCGCTCCACAAGATTTTGGCGACGCATCCGCCGGGCCAGAGGACACCAATGACTAGAGCTGCTTCCCGTGACACTCAAGTCGATCGATTCAAGCGTCGCTGCGCGATCTATACGCGCAAGAGCAGCGAGGAGGGGCTGGAGCAGAATTTCAACTCGCTCGATGCGCAGCGCGAGGCCTGTGAGGCGTTCATCGCCAGCCAGAAGCACGAGGGCTGGCGGGTCTTGCCGGAGCTATATGACGACGGCGGGTTCTCCGGCGCGACCATGGAGCGGCCCGCGCTCCAGCGGCTTCTCTTAGATGTGACCGCCGGCAAGATCGACGTGGTCGTGGTCTATAAGGTGGATCGACTGACGCGGTCGCTCTCCGACTTCGCCAAGATCGTGGAAACCTTCGATCGGCGAAAGGCCTCCTTCGTCTCGGTCACCCAGCAGTTCAATACTACGAGCTCCATGGGTCGGCTGACCCTGAACATCCTGCTTTCCTTCGCCCAGTTCGAGCGCGAGGTCACCGGCGAGCGCATCCGCGACAAGATCGCCGCCTCGAAGAAGAAAGGTATGTGGATGGGCGGCCAGCCGTCCCTTGGCTACGACGTCGAAGATAAGAAGCTTATCGTCAACAAGGCCGAAGCCGAGACGGTCAGACGCATCTTCCGGCGCTATACCGAACTGAAGTCCGTGCGCTTGCTAAAGGCGGACCTGGACGCGGCTGGTATCGTTAGCAAGGCCCGCACGGCCGCGGACGGCAGCCGGTAAGGCCAGAAGCCGCTCGCCCGGGGCGCGCTCTACCTCATGCTGCAGAACCGCATCTACCGGGGCGAGACGGTACACAAGGACAAGAACTATCCCGGCGAGCATGAAGCCCTTGTCGATGAGGTTCTTTGGAACGAGGTGCAGGCGCTGCTTGCAAGCAACCGCGTCGATCGAGTGCCGGGAACAACCGACCGGCAGCCAAGCCTTTTGGCCGGTATCCTGTTCGACGCACAAGGCGAGCGGATGACGCCCACGCATGCGACCAAGCGAGGCACCCGTTACCGCTACTACGTTTCCCGGTCATTGCTGGCCGGGAAGGCCAAAGACCTCGGCCAGCGCATTCCGGCGGCGGCTCTGGAGGCCCTCGTAACGCACCGCATTCGCGATTGGCTAGCTGATCCCGCCGGCGTCTTCCAGGCTGTTCAGGACCTCACTCCCGATGCGGGAAATCAGAAGCGATTGATCGAGCGCACGAAGCATTGCGCTGCGATGTGGCAAGACCTCAACCCCAATGATCGCCGAGCCCTGCTGGGTGCGATCGTCGCTCGCGTCCGGGTGTTTACCGATCGGATTGATATCATCGTGGACCGAGCCCAAGTCGCCCTGTGGCTCATGGGAGACCACGATGAGTCGAAGCCCGGGGCAAGGGCCGCGGCGGAATCCGCGAGTTTCCTTCTAACACTCATCGTCCCAGCCCGCCTAAGGAGGGCCGGCAAGGAAATGCGGATCGTCCTCGAAGATGGGTCTGATTCTGCGGCTCCCGATCCGAGCCTCCTGCGCCTGCTCATTCGCGCCAATGCGATCCGCGACCGGCTGCTTGCCGACCGAAGCCTGACTCTGGAAGAGATCGCCAAGGAAGAGAAAATGGTCGCGTCCTATGCGACGCGTCTATTCCGTCTCACGTTATTGGCCCCCAATATTGTCGGCGCGATCCTCAACGGCAACCAGCCGCCGGAGCTCACAGCACGAAAGCTCATGGACGACACGCGGTTGCCGCTTGATTGGAACGAGCAGCGGCGGGTCCTGGGCTCGCGGACCGATTCGTCTCTGGCGGTCCAGTGCCAGTTGCGCTCCACGACGAAGCCGCGGAAAAGGCCCGGTAATTCGCACTATCTAATTGACAAATACACTAGTAGTATCAACGTGTTAAGTCGTGGCGGAGAGGGTGGGATTCGAACCCACGGTACGGTTACCCGCACAACGGTTTTCGAGTTCTAAGATTCTCGTGCCGGCGTGTGCCGCGCAGTAGCTAAACGTGTGCTTCCGTTTGGCATTTCTAAGCCCACGGTGCTCGCTTGTGTTGCCCGATACTGGCCTGTGTCGTGTGGTTGGTTTGCAATTTGGTTTGCAAACTTCTCACCGACAAACGTCCGCTTACCTCGCCAAAGCGGAACTTCATAAGGCTCGGCCCCAGGTCCGCTTGTTACCCCAAGCGACATCGACCCGAAAGCTCAGAGCGAGCAGTGCGGCAAGCGGCCTCTCGCCGTGAGCAACTCACTTAGGAAGCTTTTTTGCCGGTTAGTCGCCGCCCTGCGCCGACGGATAGTCTCCGTTTGCAGGAGGATAGTCTAAGAGCCGCTTGAACGCCGCTCTATTTCCTCCCCCGGCCCGGTTCAGCGGCGCGTCAATACCACCGACGGCAAACGTGCCTTGCACCCCACACCGCACACCTGCGGACTTGGCGTTTGGTGGTTCTGGCCACGCAGACACCATTAATTCTTATCCTACCCGCGCCACATGCTTCGCGGACTTGCGTGATCATGCCGTCCGGCTGATGAAGTGGCGCGGGTGACATGGCCTGCGCGGATGTTGCGACGGCCAAGGCAAAAGCAACAGCGATCAACCTGATCATTCTTTTCTCTCATGTGTAACTTCACTAGCAGTCGCGTTTTAAAATGAGGCGAGCGTCTTCGCTTTGAGGCAGATCAAAGCAGCAACCCCTGCGCTCATCCGGGGCGTGGTGCGGCGAGCCGATCACAGCGAAGCGCTCAACCGTGCACTTTGGCTTCCGCATTTGAACTCAAGGAAGCCCCCACCCCCGTCGGGGGTTTCTTTTTTTGTCGAACGGTGATCGAACTAGCCAAGGTTATCGACAATTCCAGGGCGTGCCGCAGTAGGACCCGTAATGCTCCTGTAACAACCCCTGCTTAGTGTTTGACATCCCCAAGGCACAATCGAGTTTGTGTGGAGTTAGGCATCAATGCCCTTCCGACAGTATTCATCGCACTTTCCATCGAACGAATTGGATGCCTTCACGGCTGCCTACGAAGCTGCTTGGAGGCACCTGGGCGCTATTGGCACCACCCCCGATCAGGCTGCCGTTCTGAGAAAGAACCTTGCCCAGATCATTCTGGCTTCGGCCTGCAAAGGCGAACGGGAAGTGGAGCAGCTCAAAGCTATCGCGTTAAGAGCCCTCGGCTAGCGACGGACTACCGCTGCATCGACGTGGCATCCTAGAAATTCGCTCCCCATAAAAGTGACCGGAGGGCAGAAGTGTCTTGACCTCTCTTTGATGCCAGTCAATGTGAAGCCGATGCAGCGAGCATAGCCTTGCAGTATCGGGTCGGAACCGACCTACTTGGTCTAACAAAGAAGGAAATCCCATGCAGCGACTGTTGATCTGCTGTGCCGTAGGGCTAGCTTTGCTGTTCGGCGCCCTCGCGCCGACGCCTGCTTCAGCATATTATTACCGCCACCACCATTACCGTTATCACCACAATCATCACTATTACAATCATCGCGGCTACTATCATCACCATTATCGCTATTGGTAACGGGTCTTATCTGAGGGAATTCGAGCTTTCCCCTGGGGGCAAGGCCGCAGCGTGCACTGCGGCCTTCTCCTTTCGGAAATAGTGGGAGCCGAAAGGTTCAACTTGGCGTCTGGCACCAAGCGGACATTCGCGTTCGCCATTCGCAAGTCAGCTTTCGACGGAAAAGCGGGCGGTTTGCAGCGGGTTTGCAATAGCCGCCGTCCGGCACGTTCGAGTGCCCTAAAAACTGGCGGAGAGGGTGGCCGCCGTCCCAGGCCCCGGTGCGGCCCGGTAAGGCCCGGTTCCTCCAACACATTGATTCTACTTGGGTTACCCCTTTACTTCCGTCTGCAGTCACCCGATATAACTCGCGGAGCCCCGGTAGTTTGGCCGGGGGGCTAAACGGGGGGCTCCGAGAGAGGAGAACCTAGATTGGCACTGAACAATCGACAGTTGGCGCGTCTAAAGCCCGGGCGTTACGGCGACGGCTCCGGCTTGTACCTTGAGGTGAAAGATAGCGGTGCCCGGTCGTGGGTGTTCCGCTACCAGCGCGGCCCGAAAGAGAACTGGATAGGCCTTGGCCCGTTCCCGCTAATCGCATTGGCGAAGGCGCGGGCGGCCGTGCTGGAGCAGAAGCGGTTGCTCCTGGCTGGTATAGACCCGCTCGCAGCCCGCAAGGCAGAACAGGCCAAGGCGGCCCTAGAGGCATCCAAGATGATGACCTTCTAGGAGGCGGCCAATCAGTATTTCAAAACACACGTTGAGGGGCACGGTAAGAGCCCCAAGGCGCAGGCGCAGTTCCTCTCCACCTTGAAGCAGTATGCCTTCCGGGAAATCGGCCGGTTGGCGCTTAAGGACATCACCACCTCAGGCTTTCACGACGCCGCCGCCAACGCCGTCGCCGGTCTAGTCAACCTCGTCCTTGGGGTACCGGACCAGATTGTCGCCTTAGGCGGGCCTATCTCCATCGACCGCCATACCGGGCAGTTCATCGACCCGCCGTCTTGGCTAACCGACGAAAAGCCTCTGAGGGTGGACCTCAACACGAAATGCCTTGGAGGCGATTGGGATGACAGGTCACCCACGTGCGGCTCGCGAACGAAACATTCAAAGAGGAACCCGAAAATGCAAGTTAAAGATCAAATCCTAGACCGCCCGCGCGCCGACCCAGAGCGCGACCGGCTCGTGTCCCAACTGGCGGAGATTACCAACCGGCTGGAGGTCATCGAGCACGAAAAGAACGAGTGGTCGCTTCGGGCCGCTAACGGCAGCGACCACGTCCGCCACCTGATCACCACCCTCGACATCGAGGCCGCAGGCTTGCGCAGCACCCAAGACGTTTTCGTGCGCGCCATCGACGCCTTCGACCGTCAACGTGCCAAGTACCAAGATGCGAAGGAGGCTGAGCGCCGTGAGCGTGCCGTGCGCCGTCACAAGGCGATGTTGGACGCGAGCGAGACTGAACATCGCCAATACATCGAGGCGAACATCGCCCGGTTACGTGCAGCCGGTGAACTCCGTGACGCCGAGATTTGGGAACACGAGCTATCGCGTTTGCGCCAGACCTTAGAGGCCGCGATGCCGCCATCCATCACCATCGGCGTGTCACCCGAAAGGAGCTAACCGATGTCCGACACCTATGACGAGTTGATCGAGTTCGAGAAGGCCGAGGCTGATCGGCGTGCCAAGAAACGGCGCATGACAAAATTCCGCATTCTTGAGGTGAGTGCCGTAGACAAACCGGCCCAACGTGGAGCCGTGGCTACCATCATGAAACGTGACAAGGGGGACGAAAGGAACACTCCAATGGACACCAACGATGAATATGAGGTGGAGGCCGCCGCTGACGATTTCCACACCCTTGCCAAGGTGCTTCGCGAAGACGAAAAGCTCAGCCGCGTTGAGGCACTTCGCAAGGCCCGCCGTCTATCGCCGCTGACCTTCGCCAAGATGCAAGGCACCCCTGCTCCCTTCGACACCCGCGAGGAAGCAGAACGCGCCATCAAGTCTATGCAGTTTGAACAGCTGGTCGATCAGATAGCCGCCCGTGATTGTATTTCCAAATGTGATGCGATGGCGCGGGCTAGGCAGGAGCACCCCGAGGAGTTTGCAGCCGCCTTCGGCAAGAGATAGCCGGTTGCGGTGACCGTGTTGCTCCTGGCGAAACAGCGAAGCGTGATTGGTTGCGAAAGGTTGCCGAGATACAGGCACGCGACCGGTGCTCAAACACTGTAGCGCTCCAGAAGTGTCGGCAAGAAAATCCCGATTTATTCAAGGCTTACATCGAAATCGGAGGCTCTTTTACCGCTCCGACTTCGGAGCCGGTAGGCTACCGTTAGTCCCGGCAGGGAAGTCAGTTGGAGGTACTCGCGGATGGGCTTTTCCTTTGTTGCGCCCCACTCTTCACCGCGAAACCACCTCCAAGGGGGGCGCGTTGGTTTGATCGTCCCGGCGCGCGCTCTATCCCCATTTTGATCGCTGGTATTCCTGAGGCAAGCCTCTCACTGAACCATCGCCCAAAGGCGAAGGCTCGGGAGCTGAGTTGGACTGCATAATTTTGCTGCCCGTTTTGCCGCCCGAATTGGTCGAGGCACTGCGCGTGGCGTTTCTCGACCCTCCCTCTTCCCGAGGTGCCATTTGCGACGGGGCCGGCACCACAACCACACAGCGCCCGCAAAGCGGGCAGGAGATTTTACGAATTGCCTCCTGCCCGCTACTCTCTTTTTAGGGACCGTTCGTCAGTTTATGCAATCGGCAGGCAGTTCGCGCGTGTCGAGCGTCAATGCTTTGGTTCTAGTGCTTTGATTTCAAAATCATCGCGAGGTGCTTCATATCCTGGTGGCTCGATCTGCTGGTTCACCCGCAATATGGAGCTATCGGCGGCCTCAACCGAACCCTGGACGAGCGTGCCCTTCAGAATCGTTACGCATTCGCCGTACATTTGCTTCTCCATCAAGGCCGCTTGCAATGCTTTTTGGTCGGAGCGAACCTTTTGCAATTGAGAGACGGCATCGATCGAAGTGCAACCAAAGCTCGTGACCTTAGCCTCGTAATACGTCATGTGCGACGCAACGAGAGCAACAGCAAGAATTGTTTTCACGATCTCCTCCGAAAGTTAGTCAATTTTATAAGGGAGCGGGGCCCAAGGCCTCCCCGCCAAAGCGGGGAGGTTTTGTAACACGTCAGTTGGACGACCTTGGGGAAGTCTCACTTCTTGGGCTTTACATGATGATTGATCCAACCGATGAGAATATCGGCCACTTGCTGGTTGTTGTTATCCAGCATCATCATGTGTTCGTTACCGTAAATGGGGCCAGGTGAACCAGGATAAAGCGAACCAGCGGCTAGAGACGGCAGTCGCGCGAAGCTCATGTCGCCCCCCGCTCCATTGATCTGTGACATCATCGTCTGGCAACTCGCCGGCGTTGTCGCCGAGGTGTAATCGCCAACAACGACCAGGATCGGGATAGTCTTGAGGATGTCAATATCAGGCTGCGTAAGATTGGAGAAACAACCTGTCTCGATCTGAATGATACCCTTCACGCCATGCGAACCTGCACTTAGCGCAGCTCTGGTCGGGAACGAGCTGGATTGCGAGTGACCTACTAAAATAGCTCCGCCTAAGTCGTTCGCGAGTTTCGCCATAGCGACGGGAGTATTAAAAGGAGCGTTGGGGTCAGCAGGAGTGCAAGTCCCATCTGCACAGCCAGGAGGCGTAGCCTCAGACAGAGTGGAGTTTAAGTCAGGGATTACCTGGTTGTAGAACGTGAGGGTGGACCCTGTTCCCACTCCCACCGTGTTCATCGGGAACCGAATATCCGGATGAGGAGTGTCTGTGGTGGCGCATGGGGAAACTGTGCATGTGTTGATTCCCCAGCGGAACACGTTCCAGGCAAATGTATCGGTGGCAATCAGGATAGCGGGATTTGTATTAGGCAATGCGTCGCCAACTAGCACCTTTTGGTATTGGAGCGCATTGAAACCCGATCGACCGCGGCCAACTTGCTCGCCCAGGTACGTGTCGAAGCCCTGACGAACGAAATACTCATCCCAACCCATCCGTCCATCTGGAGTCGTCTGCCACGACTTTGAGCTTAAACAGCAGCCGTGCACGAAGACGATCGGCCACTGCTTGTTATTTTGTGCCTGCGGTAACTGGTACTGCACGTACATCTGGCCGGAAATGGAACTCCCGGCATCGGCTGCAAAGGCCGAAGGTGAGATATATTTGCCGTCTATAAACTGCGAGGTTCCGTCTATAAAGAAACTGCCTTCGCCCTTGAGATGGAGGTTCCCATTCGATTGAAGATCCTTGAACTCTTGTGCCGCCGCAATTAAGGGCGTCAGCGACAGTTCAAGGAGCGCCATGCTTGCCAATGCCGCGTAGCTACCAAATTTTTTCATCTGACTTCCTCCCCAATGTTTTACTCGCGGGAGCCACGCCGAAATAACCAACCTCAATGGCGCAACTTCCGACGGCTCACACTACGCCTAGGGGCCTATACTGGGCTTTATCAAGTTGCCGATTTTTAAGAAATCGGGACACTAGGTCGCACTGCTACTACTGAGCGAACACTTTAGCGACCAGGCCTCCCCGCGAGAGCGGGGAGGCTAGGCTCCTCAGAACATCACTCGTTTGATGTACTGACGGTTAGTTACAGACCACGCGAAGAGGCCCAATCGATAATGATTTGGGCGATCTGCTGGTTATTATTATCCAGCATCATCATGTGTTCATTACCGTGAATGGCGCCTGGAGAGCCTCGATAAAGGGAACCAGGTGTTAAGTCCGGCAGCGAGGCGAACTTGATATCACCACCTGCGGCAGTGATTTGTGAAATCTCCGTCGGGCAAGGGGCCGCAGGCTGCGGCAGGGCGGAGTAATCGCCGTACATGATGAGGATCGGGATATGCTTGAGGGTGTCGACCTCGTTCGTTGTCAGATTCCCGAAACAACCTGTCTCAAGCTGGACGATGCCTTTCACCTTACAAGCTGAAGCTGAAGTCCAGGGGTAGCAGCCGGACTCTGGTTGGAGTGCTGCTCTTGTCGGGAACGAGCTCGATTGGGAGTGCCCCATCAAAACCATTCCCCCTACTTTGCTCGCGAGCTTGGCCATCTGAGAGGGAGAATTATAAAAGCCAGCAGGGTCGGCTGGAGAGGGGGCCCCGGATAGAGTCGTTGTCAGGTCAGGGATTACCATGTTGTAGAATTGTAGGTTCGACCCTCCACCCACACCCACGGTATTCATTGGAAACCGAATATCCGTATGAGGTGTGTCCGTAGTGGAGCATGGCGAAGCTGTGCAAGGCGTTTGTCCCCAACGGAACACGTTCCAGGCGAACTGGTCAGTGGCGATTAGGATAGGGGGTAGTTCCTGGCACTGGATGGTAGCCCCGCTCGGTGCAGTCCCGTCAGTGGTGCACGGTATAGAGCCAACCCGCACCTTATTATAAGTTGTAGCATCAAAGCCCGAACGGGCGCGGCCAACTTGGTCCATCATGTAGGTGTCAAAGCCCTGACGGACGAAGTATTCGTCCCAGCCCATCCGGCCATCGGGCGTGGTCTGCCAGGATTTTGTGCTCAAGCAGCAGCCGTGAATGATACCGATAGGATAATGCTTCTTGCCACTTTGAGCCTGCGGCAACATGAACGCGTAGTACATCTGGTTGATCATTGACAAGCCACCGGCGACAGTGCCGCCGCTGGTCACTCCTCCCCTTGCAGTGTCGGCATCAATTAGGTGGGTGTTTCCTTCCATAAAGCCGTTTCCGTATCCTCTGAGATGCAGATTTCCATTGGACTGGATAACGGAAGGTTCTTGTGCTGTGGCGACCGTACCGGTGAGTGCAAGTGCAAGAAGAGCTAGACCCGCGAACGCCGCGTATTTACTCAACTTTCTCATTTACTTCCTCCCTAATGTTTTGATTTTCGAAGTGCCGTCAAGTTACTCAACCGCACACCCTATAATTACCCATTTTTAATCGAGATTCTAGTTTTATCTGCAATGAGTCAGACGGTGAATGGGTGAGATCAAGTTGGCTTGTTACCACGAGGCGGGACGCCGTCGACAGCCCGCTGACGAAGGCGGCTCTCGCCACATGGTAAGCCTTCTCGTTTTTGGGGTTAGATCAAGGGTCGTCCCCTGGGGCGCAAAATTTAGGAAGCGGCAAGGCTAATCTATGAGGAGGAGCGCGCAGCCAGACATGTTTCGGTTCACTGACGAGAGCGCTTGGACCCTCTTCCGCTTCGGCCCCACTTTCGGCACTTCATTTTCAGACGAGCAGTTCCCTGTCCAGGCCGCGAGCGAGTTTTCGAAGCAAGGAATTCCCGATGTGAACGCTGTCCTGCCGACGCCTAATCCCACGTATAAAGCGCTGTCTGATCTAACGATAAAGCTGAAGGGCGCTGTGGTCATGGGTCATTCAAAGTCCGGCCTCTATCCATTGGAAGCGGCCCTGACTAATTCGACGGGAATGAAAGGAATGATCTTAACTGAGCCACCAAGCGGCTGTGGCGCCACCACCTATACGGACCAGCAAATCGCTACGTTGGCGACAAACCCATCCTAGTCTTTTTTGGTGATCATCTTGACGCAGTGCCACTTTGGACAGCCGCATTCGGCGATTGCCAGGCGTTCATCACTCGCGTCAATGCTGTGCCAGGAGGCAATGCTCAGATGTTGTACCCTCCGAACCTGGGTATCCACGGCAACAGTCACATGTTCATGCTGGACAAGAACAACCTCCAGATTGCCGACCTCATCCTCAAATGGATTGATGAGAACGTTGGCAAGCAAAAGATCGCTAAGAAGTAGCCGTCCGACAACCCCCACAAATGTAAGGATCGTCACCCGAGTCCTCGAGTGACGACCCTTTTGTCTAACAAGACCCGGAAACCGGAGGGGGCTATCAAGCAGAAGATTAAGCCTGGCAAATCGGGGCAAGAGGTTTCGGCTTGGTAAGAAGCGGTCAGCGCCTCCCAGGCGTAAGATCGCCGACGCGGTACGGCGTACCGCGCTCAGACCCAAGAACCATGCCCCAGAGCAAGCCACCGACCGGGGGGCTATCCGGGGGTCTCATCCGAAAAACATAAATTAAATCAATAAAAACAAATAGGTTTGGCGGAGAGGGTGGGATTCGAACCCACGGTACGGTTACCCGTACAACGGTTTTCGAGACCGTCCCGTTCGACCACTCCGGCACCTCTCCGAAGATCAAATATGGGCCAATGGCTGTCGGGAGCGGCACCTTTATAGCGCTCGCTCCCTTGCGGCAACTCAAAGGCTCTCAGGATAGCGCCGCAACGCCCGCATTGACTTATGGTCGTTGATTTATATAGTGCGCCGCATGGCGGGACCGGCCCTTTTCGGCCTCTGTTCCCGCCATTTCCTCTGGCCCCCTCCAAGGCGGCCTGAAGCAGGCCGGCTTTCCAAGCCAAGAGTAAGAAGACGAGAGCGAAACATGTTCGCGGTCATTCGCACGGGCGGCAAGCAATATCGCGTGGCGCCGAACGACATTATCGAGATCGAGCGCGTTCCCGGGCGAGCCGGGCGACATCATCGAGCTCG
This sequence comes from uncultured Alphaproteobacteria bacterium, assembly GCA_963757555.1. Lineage (GTDB taxonomy): Bacteria > Pseudomonadota > Alphaproteobacteria > Rhizobiales > Methyloligellaceae > Methyloceanibacter. The sequence continues at coordinate 268,233 of CAVWRU010000007.1, read as the reverse complement.
GCGAGGTGTTGCTGCTTGGCGGCGATAGCCCGAAGACGGGAAGCCCCACCATTGCCGGCGCGCTGGTCGCCGCCGAGGTGATGGAGCAGATGCGCGGCGACAAGATCATCGTGTTCAAGAAGAAGCGGCGCAAGAACTACCGCCGCAAGAAGGGACATCGCCAGGACCTGACGCTGCTCCGCATCACCGAGATCCTGACCGACGGCAAGAAGCCGTCGCAGACCAAGGTGGCGCGGCCAGAGCCGAAAAAGGTTGAGGCCAAGAAGCCCGAGGCGGGCGAGGACAAGGCGAAGCCTGCGAAGAAGCCCGCGGCCAAGAAGGCGGCCCCCGAGAAGAAGGCTGCGCCTGAGAAGAAGGCCGCGCCTGCCAAGAAGCCGGCAGCAAAAGCTGCGGCCAAGAAGTCGGCGGCCAAGGCGGTAGCGAAGAAGCCTGCCGCGAAGCCGAAGAAGAAGTAAGGACCAAGACCATGGCACATAAGAAAGCCGGTGGCTCATCCCGCAACGGCCGCGACTCTGCCGGCAGGCGGCTCGGCGTCAAGAAGTCCGGTGGCCAGCGCGTCATTCCAGGCAACATCATCGTGCGTCAGCGCGGCACCAAATGGCATCCGGGCGACGGCGTCGGCATGGGCGTGGACCACACGTTGTTTGCGCTTCGTGAGGGCGACGTCGAATTCGCGACCAAGCAGAAGGGCCGTGTCTACGTGTCGGTGAAGCCCAGCTAGCTTCAACACGGCATCTCGCCAGCGGGCCCGCGCCCGCTTATCTTCCTTTCGTGGCCATCCGGACCCAAAGGCTCCTATTGCGCGGGCTCGTGCTCGCCGATGCGGCGAGCATCGCGCTCCTCGCCGGCGACTACGACGTCGCCAGCATGACGGGAACGATCCCGCACCCCTATAGCGATGAGATGGCCGTCGACTGGATCGAGAGCCTGCATGCCGGCGAAGAGGGCGTGGCCTTCGCCATCGACCGCGGCACCGCGTTGATCGGCTGTGTCGGCTATCGCGCCGCCGACAAGACCCACGCCGAGATGGGCTATTGGATCGGCAAGCCATATTGGGGAATGGGCTACGCCACCGAGGCGGCGCGGGCGCTCATCCTCTATGCCTTCGATGAAGGAGGGCTTCGAGTATCTTACAGTCGGCCATTTCAAGGAGAACCCGGCTTCGGCGCGGGTGATCGCCAAGCTCGGTTTTGAGCCTTTCGGAGAGGTCTTGCGCGACTGCGCGGCGCGGAACGCCAAGTCCCGCTGCCTGACCTACCGCCTCTACCGCGAGCGGGCCCTCGCAGGTTTCCCTGCATCTTAAGGGACTCGCAACGCTATCGGCTCAAGACGGCCCTGTTCTAGTGAAGCGGAAGCTGCTTTAGCTCTCTGACCATGCAGTTCCTCGATCAAGCCAAGGTTTATGTGCGCTCCGGCGACGGCGGCAATGGCTGCGTCGGCTTCCGCCGCGAGAAGTTCATCGAGTTCGGCGGGCCTGACGGCGGCGACGGCGGCAAGGGCGGCGACGTCATTGTCGAATGCGTGGCGAATTTGAACACGCTGCTCGACTACCGTTACCAGCAGCACTTCAAGGCGAAGAAGGGCGGCAACGGCATGGGCCAGAACCGCACCGGCGCCGGCGGCGCCGACGTGATGCTGAAGCTGCCGCCGGGCACGCAGATCTTCGAGGAGGACGGCGAGACGCTGATCGCCGATCTAACCAAGCCGGGAGACCGCGTGGTGCTGCTTCGCGGCGGCAATGGCGGCTTCGGCAATGCGCACTTCAAATCCTCCACCAACCAGGCGCCGCGGCGCGCCAACCCCGGACAGCCCGGCGAAGAGATGACCATCTGGCTCAGGCTGAAGCTGATCGCCGATGCCGGGCTGATCGGTCTGCCCAATGCCGGCAAGTCGACCTTCCTTGCCGCGGTGAGCGCGGCGAAGCCGAAGATCGCCGACTATCCCTTCACTACGCTCCATCCCAGTCTCGGCGTGGTGCGCGTGGACGGCACCGACTTCGTGCTCGCCGATATTCCGGGGCTGATCGAAGGCGCGCATGAAGGCGCCGGCATCGGCGACCGCTTTCTCGGTCACGTCGAGCGCTGTGCCGTGCTCTTGCATCTTGTCGACGCCACGCTTGACGATCCCGCCGATGCCTATCGCACCATCCGCGGCGAGCTTGAGGCCTATGGGGCCGGGCTCGAGGACAAGCCCGAGATTGTGGCGCTGAAGAAATCGGACGCGGTGCCGGCCGACGAAATGAAGCGCAAGGCGAAGGCTCTGGCCAAGGCGGCGGGCACGAAGCCGCTGATTCTTTCCGCGGTGAGTGGCGAAGGCATGACGCAGGCCTTGCGCGCGCTTGCGGCCGAGATCACGTCGGCACGCGACAAGCGCACGGCGCCGGAGCGGCGCGAGGCCGGTTGGCGGCCATGAGAAGGGAATGGGCGAATGCCAAGCGGCTCGTGGTCAAGATCGGCTCGTCGCTCCTCGTGGACAGTGCGAGCGGCGCGCTGAAAGCCGACTGGCTAGGCTCGCTCTGTGACGACATCGCCAAGCTGAAAGCGCAAGGCAAGGAGGTCATCGTGGTGTCGTCGGGCGCGATCGCGCTCGGGCGCAACGTGCTGAAGCTGCCCAAGGGTGCGCTCAAGCTCGAAGACAGCCAGGCTGCCGCCGCGGTCGGGCAGATCGATCTTGCGCATGCCTATGAGGATGCATTCCGCACCCGCGGCCTCATCGCGGCGCAAGTGCTGCTGACCTTGGGCGACACCGAAATACGCAGGCGCTATCTCAATGCGCGCAATACCATGACCACGCTGCTCAGGCTCGGCGCCGTGCCGGTCGTCAACGAGAACGACACGGTGGCGACGAGCGAGATCCGCTACGGCGACAACGATCGGCTCGCGGCGCGCGTCGCCTCGATGATGAGCGCGGACTGCCTTGTGCTGCTCTCCGACGTCGACGGATTCTACACGGCGCCACCCGGGTCGGCGCCCGACGCCAAGCGTCTGGACGAAGTCCACGACATCACGCCCGAGATCGAAGCCATGGCCGGCGATGTCGGCTCGGAGCTCTCGCGCGGCGGCATGGTGACCAAGATCGAGGCGGCGAAGATCGCCGTTGCCGGCGGCACGCACATGGTGATCGCGAGCGGCAAGGTGCTCAATCCGCTGGACGCTTTGGCCGGGAGCGGCGCCTGCACCTGGTTCCTGGCCCACTCCGATCCGATCGCGGCGCGCAAGCGTTGGATCGCCGGCACGCTCGAGCCGAAAGGCGCGGTGATCGTCGACAAGGGCGCGGCCGAGGCGCTGTCTCGCGGCAAGAGCCTTTTGCCTGCCGGCGTCACCAGGATCGAAGGTGCCTTCGAGCGCGGCGACGCCGTGGTGATCAGGAACGGCGAGGGCGCCGAGCTTGGCCGCGGGCTTGCCGCCTACGACCATCAGGATGCGGGGCTGATCCTCGGCCGCAAGAGCGGTGAATTGAACGAGATTCTCGGCTACCGTGGCGACCCGGAGCTGATCCACCGCGACGACATGGTGTTGCAGCGGAAGAGTTGAGGAAAATGATGTCGGTTCTGGCAGGACAGCCGCAGGCAAGCATCGAGCCGATGATGCTCTACATGGGGCGCTTGGCGCGCGAGGCCGCACGTGCGCTTGCGCTTGCCCCCACGGCGCAGAAGAACGCCGCGCTCGAGGCCATGGCCAAGCGGATCGAGGCGCGCTCGGGCGCGATCCTCGAGGCCAACAAGAACGACATCGACGCCGCGCGGACCAAAGGCCGCGACGATGCCTTTATCGACCGGCTGGCGCTGAACGAGGCGCGGGTGGCGGCCATGGCATCCGGCTTGCGCGAGATCGCGGCACTTCCCGATCCGGTCGGCGAGGTGATTGCGTCGTGGACGCGGCCGAACGGCTTGCAGATTTCGCGCATGCGGGTGCCGCTTGGCGTGATCGGCATCATCTACGAAGTCGAGGCCGAACGTGACCGCCGACGCCGGCGGGCTTTGCCTCAAATCGGGCAACGCCGTGATCCTGCGCTCCGGCTCCGAGAGCTTTCTCACCTCGCTCGTGATCTGCAACGCGCTCGGCGAGGGGCTGGCCGAAGCCGGCTTGCCTGAGGCCGCGATCCAACTGGTGCCGACCGTCGACCGCGCCGCGGTGGGCTTCATGCTCGGCGGACTTGGCGGCGCTATCGACGTGATCGTGCCGCGCGGCGGGAAGAGCCTGGTCGCCCGGGTGCAGGAGGAGGCGCGGGTGCCGGTATTCGCTCATCTCGAGGGCGTCTGTCACCTCTATGTTCAGCAGCCCGCCGATCCCGCCATGGCCAAGACCATCGTGCTCAACGCCAAGATGCGGCGGACCGGCGTGTGCGGCGCGGCGGAGACTTTGCTCGTCGATCGCGCCGCGGCGCCGACCCATCTTGCGCCGCTGGTCAAGATGCTGATCGAGGCCGGCTGCGAGGTGAGGGGCGATGCCGACACGCAAAAAGCCGATGCGCGCGTCAAGCCGGCGAGCGAGGACGATTGGTCCACCGAATATCTCGACGCCGTCATCGCGGTGAAGGTCGTGGACGGGCTCGACGAGGCCGTCGACCACATCGCCCGCTACGGCTCGCAGCACACCGAGGCGATCATCACCGAGGACAAGGATGCCGCGGAGAGGTTCCTCGCCCGCGTTGACAGCGCCATTGTGCTGCACAATGCCTCGACGCAATTCGCCGATGGCGGCGAGTTCGGCATGGGGGCTGAGATCGGCATCGCCACCGGGCGCTTCCATGCCCGCGGACCGGTGGGGCTTGAGCAGCTCACGACCTTCAAATATGTCGTGCACGGCTCTGGCCAGATCCGTCCTTGATGAGTCGAATGGCTTCCAAGAAGCAGGGCAGGCGTTTCGACCCTGGTCTACGGGTGCCGATGGCGGCGCCCAACATGCGCATCGGGTTGCTCGGCGGCTCGTTCAATCCGCCGCATGCGGCGCACCGCAATATCAGCCTCGCGGCCCTCAAGCGGCTTGGGCTCGATCAGGTGTGGTGGCTGGTGAGCCCGGGCAATCCCCTCAAACACGCCGGCAAAACGTCGGACCTTGAAGCGCGCACCGCTGCGGCGCGCGCCGTCGCACGCCATCCGAAGATCGTGGTCACCGGCTTCGAGGCAACGCGTCCGAGCGCCTACACCGTCGATACCATCCGCTTCCTCAAGCGCCGCTACCCATCGGTCGAATTCGTGTGGCTGATGGGTGCCGACAATCTCGCCAATTTCCATCTCTGGCGTGGCTGGGAGAGGATCTTTGCGCTCGTGCCGATCGCCGTGCTCGACCGGCCGGGGTACCGGATGAAGGCGCGGGCCGGGATGGCGGCGCAGCGCTTCGCCTCCGCCGCGCTCGATAAATCCGATGCGCGCGGACTTGCCGGCATGGAACCGCCGGCCTGGACCCTGCTCACCCTGCCGCTGTCGAGCCTCTCCTCCACGCGGCTGAGGGATGGTCCCGCCAAACCGCGCAAGGCGGCGAAGGCCACGAAGCAGAAGAAGAAAAAGGATGCCAAAAAGGCACGCAAGGACACAAAGAAAAGTAAGAAAGCGGCGAAGCGACACTAGCTATTGAAATTTTGCCGCGACGCAGACTATGTTCGGGGTGAAGCGGCACCAAGCGCCGCGCTTCGGCGTTTAGCCGGAGCGGCGCTGAAAGACGCCGCTTCCGCAGGAGCAATGACAGAAGGACATTCACCCAAACATGCGCTCACCAAGAGAGGGTGCCGTTAAGGGTACGCCTCCCTCCGGCTTTGCGTCGTTTCGCGCAAATCCGAACCGTTTGCTCGACGTCGTGCTCGACACACTCGATGATGCCAAGGCTGAGGGCGTCGTGTGCATCGACATCAAGGGCAAGACCTCGATCGGCGACCAGATGGTGGTAGCCTCGGGGCGCTCGCAACGGCATGTCGGCGCCGTTGCCGATCACCTCATCAGGAAGCTAAAGGACGAAGGCTTCGGGCGCGCTCGCGTCGAGGGCCTTCCCCATTGCGACTGGGTGTTGATCGATGCCGGCGACGTCATCGTCCACATTTTCCGCCCGGAAGTCCGGGAGTTCTATAATCTCGAGAAGATGTGGTCGGCCGACCGCCCGATGGAGCGTATGGTGGTCTGATCCGCCTCCGTCGTTCCAGGGCTTGAGGCCTTACAAGGTCGCGCCATGCGGCTTCTCATTGCTGCCGTGGGCAGGCTGAAGCAAGGCCCGGAACGTGACCTGTTCAGGCACTATCTCGAGCGAACCGAGATGGCCGGCAGCAAACTCGGGCTTACGCCGGTGACCTTGATCGAGGTGCCTGAGTTCGCGGGGGCCGACGCCGGCCGCCCGGACCGCCGCCGAAGCCATGGTCATGCTCGGCAAGGTCCCCCCCTCGCACAAATTGGTTTGCCTCGACCGCGAGGGCGATCAGCTCGGCAGCGCCGAATTGGCGCAAGCCATCGGCAAATTTCGCGATCACGGCGCGCCGGGTCTTGCCTTTCTCGTGGGCGGCGCCGAGGGTCTGGCGCCGGAGGTGCTGGTGCGCGCCGATCTCAAGCTGTCGCTCGGGGCTCTTACCTTGCCGCATGGTCTTGCCCGCATCGTGCTCGCCGAGCAGCTCTATCGCGCCGCAACGATTCTCGCGGGCCACCCTTATCACCGCGCCTGACCGTCGCTCTGCCCGGAGTGAAAGGTTAAGGTTTGTTCAGCATATTCGCCTTGATTCTGCCGTATCGCTCCGCTTCCGTTCTTGCTCGCTTGAGTTCCTGCTCTTCAAGCCGGCGGCCAAGAGATGGGACGGGGGAAGAGCACGCTGGTTACGAAGGATGGCGCCAATCCATCGGTCCCCTGAGCCGACATTCCGGTTCGTCGCAACCGGTTTGCTCATCCTGGGGCTGTTGAGCGCCTTCCCCATGACTGCCGCGGCGGAGGACGACCTCTCCCGCGAGGAGGCACAGAAGAAACTCGACGAGACCTCGCAAAAGCTGCAATCGAGCCGCGCTCAGGAGCAGGGGCTTGCTCAGGACATCGCGGCGCTCACCGAGGCGCGGGCCAAGCTCAACAGCGAGCTGATCGAAGCAGGCAAGCAGGTGCAGGCGAGCGAAGCAAAATTGTCCGCGACCGAAGCAAAGCTCAGTGAGCTCACCGACCAGGTCACGGTCATTCGCAACTCGATCACGGATCGAAAGGAAACCATCGTCAAGATGCTGTCGGCCATGGAGAGAATCGGCCGGACACCGCCGCCGCCACTCGTCACCCGCCGCGACGACGCGCTTGCGGTGGTGCGGAGCGCCATGCTCTTGGCCCAGGTCTTTCCCGAACTGAAATATCAGGCTGACAACCTGTCGCAGGAGCTCGATGGGCTGGTGAAACTGGAAACCGGCATCCGCGAGCACCGCGATGTCGAGCAGAGTGAGACCGAGGGGCTGACCGCGGAGCGAAACCGCATCGATGCCCTGCTCGACGAGAAGAAAACGAAACTTGCGCAGAGCGAAGCCGAGCTCGCCTCGACGCAGCTCGCGGCAGAGCAGCAAGCCGCGGAGGAGACCGAACTCAACGCCCTGATTGCACGGCTCGACGATCAGATCGCCAAGTCCGAGGTGGCGCAATATGACGCGGAAGTTGCCACCGAGAAGGCGCTGCGGGCGCGCGAGCAGCAACAGGCGCTTGCCACCCCTGGTAACGAGAAGATCATCGAGATCAAGCCCGAGTCGAGCAAGGTCGCCTTCGCCAGCCCCGCCCGCATGAAGCCGGCGATGCCGTTCGACACGGCGAAGGGAACCCTGCCGCTGCCGGCCCAGGGCAAGCTGCTCAAGGGCTTCGGCGATGCCGACGGGGTGGGCGGCACTTTGCGTGGGATTTCGCTGCAAACCCGCGCAGAAGCACGCATAATTGCCCCGACCGACGGCTGGGTGGTGTATGCCGGGCCGTTTCGGTCCTATGGGCAACTATTGATCATCAATGCTGGCGGAGGCTATCATGTTCTGCTTGCGGGAATGGGCCGCATAGACGTAAGCCTCGGCCAGTTTGTCTTAGCCGGCGAGCCGGTCGCGGTGATGGGCGCGGCGCTCCAGGCGGGCCAAGGCAACAACGACAATTCGCGCCCCGTCCTTTACGTCGAGTTCAGGAAGGACGGCAGACCAATTGACCCCGGTCCATGGTGGGCCGAGGCTTCCGAGAAGGTGCAAGGATAATGCGGAAATCCGAATACGCGCTCTGGACGCTTCTGGTGTTGGCCGTGCTCGCCGCCGGTTCAACCATGGTCGGGCTCGCGCGCAGCGAAACGGCTTCGGCGGCCAACTCGGAGATCTACCGGCAGCTCGATCTGTTCGGCGAGGTGTTGGAGCGCGTCCGCGCCGACTATGTCGAAAAGCCCGAGGACTCCAAGCTCATCGAGTCCGCGATCAACGGCATGCTCATGGCGCTCGACCCGCATTCCGCCTATCTGAACCCGAAACACTTCCGCGACATGCAGGTGCAGACGCGCGGCGAGTTCGGCGGGCTCGGCATCGAGGTGACCATGGAGAACGGCGTGGTCAAGGTGGTTTCCCCGATCGAGGATACCCCGGCGGCGAAGGCCGGCATCCAAAGCGGCGACCTCATCACCCAGCTCGACAAGGAGCAGATCCTCGGCCTCACCTTGCAGGAAGCGGTCGAGAAGATGCGCGGCCCGGTCAATTCAGCGATCACGCTCACCATCGTGCGCAAGGGCGTCGATGACCCATTCGACGTGAAGGTCGTGCGCGACGTGATCCACATCAATCCGGTGAAGTACAGCGTCGAGAATGACGTCGGCTATATCAGGGTCACCACCTTCAACGAGCAGACGACAGCCAATCTGCAAAAGGCGATCGAGGATTTGAAGAAAGAGATCGGCCCCAAGCTCAAAGGCTACGTCATCGACCTGCGCAACAATCCGGGCGGCTTGCTCGATCAGGCGATCTCGGTGTCGGATACGTTTCTCGATCAAGGCGCCATCGTGCTGACCAAAGGCCGCAATCTCGAAGAGACGCAGCGGTCGAATGCGAGGCCTGGCGACCTCACCGATGGCCAGAAGCTTGTTGTGCTGATCAATGGCGGTTCCGCCTCGGCGTCGGAGATCGTCGCCGGCGCGCTGCAGGACCATCACCGCGCCACCATCCTCGGCACGCGGTCCTTCGGCAAGGGCTCGGTGCAGACCATCATTCCGCTTGGATCGAACGGCGCGCTCCGGCTCACCACGGCGCGCTACTACACGCCGTCCGGCCGCTCGATTCAGGCCAAGGGCATCGAGCCTGAAGTCGTGGTCGAGGAAGAGCTGCCCCCGGATTTGAAGGCGAAGGCCGACCTGCAGTCGACGCGCGGCGAGGCGAATTTGCGCGGCCATCTCAAGGGCGAGGGTGAGGACGAGAACGGCAAGGAAGAGGAAGAGTCCGGCAGCTCGGCCTATGTGGCGCCGGAGAAGGACAAGGATACCCAGCTGCAATATGCCCTCGACCTGCTGCGCGGTATCAAGTCGGTCGATACCGAAGCGAAAAAGAAGGCGGAAGCCAATTAGTCGGCCGCCCAGGGCGTCGCGAACCTTGGGCGGGATGGGCGTGGCGGAAGGAGTTCTGTGGTCCGGTGGCGGACCTGATCGCGGGGAGGTACAGGGTAGATGAAGGCGCTGACCGTCACGGCTTCGATCCTGCTCTCGGCACTGTTGCTCTGTATTGCTTGGCTTGTCTTCTTCCCGGGCGCTTCAGGCGACTCTGAAGTCACCGTCGCGGTGTCGCCGCCGCCGCCCAAGCCGGCACCACCTCCGCCCTCGGCTTCGCAGGCAGCTCCCGGGCCGGCGATCGATCTCCCTCCAGGTTTCGGCATCGCCCCGGTGCGGCCGCAATTCGCGCCAGGAGGATCTCCAGCTGCTCAGCAGCAGGCGGCGAACCAGCCCGGCGGGTCGGCAGGCGGCCAACAAGCCGATATGCAGCACACAGCCGCGGTGCCGCCGCCACCGCCTTTGCCGCCGCCACCTGAGTCGGAAACTGCGTCGATCACGCTCGTCGAGGTGCCTGTCGCCGAGCTGGTCGAAGAGTCCCAATATGGGCCGCTTCCCAAGGTCGCAACGGACGGAAGGCGGCCCATTGACGTTTATGCCCGTCCTTCAAAATATGCGGTCAAGGCAGCGCCCGGCGAGCCGCCGCGCATCGCCGTGCTGATCAACGGCATGGGTTTGTCCGACGGGGTCACCGCCGAGGCGATCAAGGGACTGCCGGCGCCGATCAGCGTGGCCTATGGCGCCTATGGCCGCAATCTTCAGGATTGGGTAGAGAAGGCGCGGGCGGCCGGACATGAAGTTCTCTTGCAGGTTCCGCTCGAGCCGCTCGACTATCCCACCAACGACCCCGGACCGCACACCCTCCTTACCACGCTTCCGCCGGACGAGAACATGAAGCGCCTGCAATGGCTCATGTCGCGTTTCACCGGCTATGTCGGCGTCACCAATCAAATGGGAGCGAAATTCGAGGCGACGCCAGCCTCGCTCGCGCCCATGCTCGAGGAGATCAAGGCGCGCGGACTGCTGTTCATCGACGACGGCACGGTGAAGGACTCGGCCGCCCCCAAGGTCGCCGGGGCGATCGGCCTCGACTATGCGGCCGCCGACGTCGAGATCGATGCCACCCCGTCGCCGGCCGACATTGCCAAGGCGCTCTCCAATCTCGAAGCGCTCGCCAAGGAGCGGGGGTCTGCGATCGGGGTCGCGAGCGCCAAGCCCGAGACCATCAAGCAGCTCTCGCAGTGGGCCGGGCAGCTACAAGGAAAAGGCATCATCCTGATCCCGGTCAGCGCGGCGATCCGCTCGCAACGACAAAGCTGATTCTCTTCACCCGATGACGATCGCATCAGAGTTGCCATACCGGCCTTGCGTCGGTGTGATGCTGATCAACCGCCAAGGCCGTGTCTTTGTCGGCAGGCGCGCCGACCGCGGCAACGAGCCTGAAGGCGCCGGCCAATGGTGGCAGATGCCGCAAGGCGGCCTTGACGAGGGTGAGGATCCGGAAGCCGCCGCCAAGCGCGAGCTTCAAGAGGAAACCGGGGTGACGCGGGCGCGCATCATCGGGCGGACGCGGCAATGGTATGATTACGATCTCCCCACCGGTCTCATCGGCACAGCCTGGCATGGTCGATATCGCGGGCAGACCCAGCTTTGGTTCGCGGCGAGGTTCGAAGGCGAGGACAGCGAGATCGATCTCTCACCTGAGCCCGGGCATGAGCAGGAATTCGACGCCTGGCGATGGGTAGAGCTCAACGAGCTCCCCGGCCTCGTGGTGCCGTTCAAGCGTCAGGTCTACGAGGGCGTGATCCGGGAATTCGAGCGTTTCGTGCAGGGCACGTGAATCGCGCTAAAGATTGAGCGTCGACTGCACCTGACGGAGATGGTCGAGCCTGGTCTTGGCATTGTCGCGGGCAGCGTCGTCCTTGGCATCGGCGACGTCTTCCTCGGCGTCCTTGATGGCCCGATCAAGCGTTTCGGCTTCGAGTTCGACGAGATCGATCGCGGTTTCGGCCAGTACGGTGAGGCCTTGCGGTCCGACCTCGGCAAAGCCGCCGCGCACGAAATAGCGCCGGCGCTCGGGCCCGCCAAAGGCGATCTCGAGCAGGCCCGGCCTGAGGCTAGTGAGCAGCGGGGCGTGGTGTGCGAGCATGGTGAAGTCGCCCTCGGATCCTGGCACCAGCACCTGCTCGACATCGGCCGTGACGAGCAGCCGCTCGGGCGATACGAGCTCGAATTTGAAGCTGTCAGCCATCGTCTTTAAGCCGCCTCGGCGGCGAGCTTCTCGGCCTTGGCCACGGCTTCCTCGATGGTGCCCACCATGTAGAAGGCCTGCTCAGGCAGATGGTCGTATTCGCCTTCGCACAGGCCCTTGAAGCCCTTGATGGTATCGGCGAGGTCGACGAACTTGCCGGGCGAGCCGGTGAACACTTCGGCGACGTGGAAGGGCTGCGACAGGAACCGTTCTATCTTGCGGGCGCGCGCCACGGCGATCTTGTCCTCTTCCGAGAGCTCGTCCATGCCGAGAATGGCGATGATGTCCTGCAGCGCCTTGTAGCGTTGCAGGATCTCCTGCACGCGCCGCGCCACCGCGTAGTGCTCTTCGCCGACGATCAGCGGTGACAGCATGCGCGAAGTTGAATCGAGCGGGTCCACGGCGGGATAGATGCCCTTCTCGGCGATGCCGCGGGACAGCACCGTGGTGGCGTCGAGATGGGCGAAGGACGTGGCCGGTGCAGGATCGGTCAAATCGTCGGCCGGCACATAGATCGCCTGCACCGAGGTGATCGAGCCCTTCTGCGTTGTGGTGATGCGCTCTTGCAGCGCGCCCATGTCGGTGGCGAGGGTGGGCTGATAGCCCACCGCCGAGGGGATGCGCCCGAGCAGCGCCGACACTTCCGACCCCGCCTGGGTAAAGCGGAAAATGTTGTCGACGAAGAACAGCACGTCCTGGCCCTGGTCGCGGAAATATTCGGCGACGGTGAGCCCCGACAGGCCGACGCGGGCGCGCGCTCCGGGCGGCTCGTTCATCTGGCCATAGACAAGCGCGCATTTGGAGCCTGCCGCCGTGCCCTCCTTGCGCGGGTCCTTGTTCACGCCTGACTCGATCATCTCGTGATAGAGGTCGTTGCCCTCGCGGGTGCGTTCGCCGACGCCGGCGAACACCGAGTAGCCGCCATGGGCCTTGGCCACATTGTTGATCAGCTCCATGATCAGCACGGTCTTGCCAACGCCCGCGCCGCCGAACAGGCCGATCTTGCCGCCCTTGGCGTAAGGCGCCAGCAGATCGACCACCTTTATGCCGGTGACCAGAATTTCGGCCTCGGTCGACTGATCGACATAGGACGGAGCGGGGGCGTGGATCGGCCGCTTGTCGGCGGTCTTGATCGGGCCGGCCTCGTCCACGGCCTCGCCGACCACATTCATGATGCGGCCCAAGGTTTCGTCGCCGACCGGCACGGCGATCGGCTCGCCGGTGTCGACCACCTCCTGGCCGCGCACCAGGCCTTCGGTCGAGTCCATGGCGATGGTGCGCACGGTGTTCTCGCCGAGATGCTGGGCGACTTCGAGCACCAGCCGGTTGCCGTGATTGTCAGTCTCGAGTGCGTTCAGGATCTCAGGCAGATCCTCGGCGAACTGCACGTCGACCACGGCTCCCATGACTTGGCGTACACGACCCTTGGCGCCTTTGCCTTCGGCGATGCGCTTCTCTTGCTTCTTGGTTTCGGCGATCACGGGGGATTTGCGTGCCATTTTCAGGTTCCTTACATCTCGAAACTAGAGCGCCTCGGCGCCGGAAATGATCTCGATCAGCTCCTTGGTGATCATGGCCTGGCGCGTGCGGTTATATCGGAGCGTCAGGCGCGCGATCATGTCGCCGGCATTGCGCGTGGCGTTGTCCATGGCGCTCATGCGCGCGCCCTGCTCCGACGCTGCGTTCTCGAGCAGCGCCCGGAGGATTTGCGTGGCGATGTTGAGCGGCAGGAGGTCGGCGAGGATGTCGGCTTCGTCAGGCTCGTATTCGTAGACCGCGCCGCCGAGCGAGGCTTGCGCCGAGGTGGCTTCCTTCGGGATTTCGGCAGGGATGATGCGCAAGGCGGTGGGGATCTGGCTGATCACCGAGCGGAAACGCGAGAAGAACAGGGTCGCCACGTCAAACTCACCGGAGGCGAACAGCGCCAGAACCTTTTCGGCTATCTTCTCGGCATGCCCGAAACCGAGCTGCTTCACGCCTCTGAGCTCGATTACCTCGATGATCCTCGAGGCGAACAGGCGCTTGAGCTGGTCGAAGCCCTTCTTGCCGACGCAAAGGATCTTCACCTCCTTGCCCTCGTTCAGCAGGCGAAAGGCGTGATCGCGGGTGAGCCTGACGATGGATGAGTTGAAGGCGCCGCACAGTCCGCGCTCGGCGGTGCACACCACGAGGAGATGTACCTTGTCCCTTCCGGTTCCGATCATAAGCGGCGATCCGCCCTCGCGCCCTTGCAGCGCCGTGGCAAGGTTGGCGAGCACCGCCTCCATGCGCGTGGCGTAAGGGCGTGCTGCTTCCGCCGCGTTTTGCGCGCGGCGAAGCTTCGCCGCCGCCACCATCTGCATCGCCTTGGTGATCTTCTGCGTCGCCTTGACGGAGGCGATGCGATTGCGCAGGTCTTTCAGCGACGGCATGGGCTAGGACCGCTAATCCTTACGCGAAGGCCTTGGCGAATTTGTCGACGGCAGTTTTCAACTTGTCGCCGTTCTCCTTCGAGATTTCCTTCTTGTCGCGGATGTCATCGAGCACGTCGTTGTGCTCGGCGCGCATATAGCGAAGCAACTCGGCCTCGAAGCGCTGCACGTTCTTGACCGCGATCGGATCGAGATAGCCGTTCACGCCGGCATAGATCACCACGACCTGCTCCTCGACCTTCATCGGAGAGAATTGCGGCTGCTTGAGAAGCTCGGTGAGACGGGCGCCGCGATTGAGCAGGCGCTGGGTGGTGGCGTCGAGGTCCGAGCCGAACTGGGCGAAGGCGGCCATCTCGCGATATTGGGCAAGCTCGCCCTTGATCTTGCCGGCGACCTGCTTCATGGCCTTGACCTGCGCGGCGGAGCCCACGCGCGATACCGACAGGCCGACATTCACCGCTGGCCGGATGCCCTGATAGAACAGGTCGGTCTCGAGAAAGATCTGCCCGTCGGTGATGGAGATCACGTTGGTCGGGATATAGGCCGACACGTCGTTCGCCTGCGTCTCGATCACGGGGAGTGCGGTGAGCGAGCCTGAGCCGTTGTCCTTGTTCAATTTCGCGGCGCGCTCGAGCAACCGCGAATGGAGATAGAACACGTCGCCGGGATAGGCCTCGCGTCCAGGCGGTCGGCGGAGCAAAAGTGACATCTGGCGGTAGGCCACCGCCTGCTTGGACAAATCGTCGTAGAAAATCACCGCGGCCAAGCCGTTGTCGCGGAAGAACTCGCCCATGGCGCAGCCGGAAAATGGCGCGAGGTACTGCATCGGCGCCGGGTCCGAGGCGGTGGCGGCAACGACGATGGAGTAGTCCATGGCGCCGTTGTCCTCGAGCACCTTGACGAATTGCGCGACGGTCGAGCGCTTCTGGCCGATGGCGACATAGACGCAATAGAGCTTGGCCTTCTCATCGCCGCGCGCATTCACCGATTTCTGATTGAGGATGGTGTCGAGGATGATGGCCGTCTTGCCGGTCTGGCGGTCGCCGATGATCAGCTCGCGCTGGCCGCGGCCGATGGGGATGAGAGCGTCGATGGCCTTCAAGCCCGTCTGCATCGGCTCGTTCACCGATTGCCGGGGAATGATGCCTGGCGCCTTGACGTCGACACGGCGCTTCTCAGGGGCATCGATCGGGCCCTTGCCGTCGATCTGGTTGCCGAGCGCGTCGACCACGCGCCCCAGCAGCGCCTTGCCGACCGGCACCTCGACGATGGCGCCGGTGCGTTTGACGACGTCGCCTTCCTTGATGTGGCGGTCATCGCCGAAAATCACGATGCCGACATTGTCGACCTCGAGGTTCAGCGCCATGCCGCGGGTGCCGTCGGCGAATTCGACCATCTCGCCGGCCTGGCAGTTGTCGAGCCCATAGACGCGGGCGATGCCGTCGCCGACCGACAGCACCTGGCCGATCTCGGAGACCTCCGCCTCCTGGCCAAAATTCTTGATCTGCTCTTTGAGGATCGCGGAGATCTCGGCGGCTCTGATATCCATCAGCCAACCTCTTTCATCGTTTGTTTGAGACTGTTGAGCTTGGTGCGCAGCGAAGAATCGACCATGCGGCTGCCGACCTTGACGACAAGGCCGCCAAGGAGCGTGGCGTCGACCTTCTGGTCGATCTGCACGTCCCTATGCAGGGCGGCCTTCAGCGCGGTTTGCAGGGCGCGCAATTGACCCTCGGTGAGCGGCACAGCGGAAGCGACCTCGGCGGAGGTTTGGCCGCGGTGGCCGGCCAGCAAGGCTCGAAACGCCTTGATCATGTCGGGTGCGGCGAATAGGCGGCGGTTCCTCGTGATCAGCTTCAGGAAGTTCGCGGTCAGTCCTTCGATCTCGATTTTTTCGAGGATGGCGGCCATGGCGCGCTCCTGCTCCTCAGCAGAAAACACCGGGCTTCTCACCAGGCGGCGAAGGTCCTCGACGGCGTCGAACGCCTGGTAGAACCGGTTCAGATTCTGCTCGACCTTTTCCAGCGCCTTCTCTTCCAGCGCAAGCTCGAAGAGAGCGGTGGCATAGCGGCCAGCGACGCCTGAAGTGGTGTCTACTTCACTTGTCACGGATTAACGCCTTTCTGCCCGGGCGAGCACCTTTGCAAGCGCGGCCGTGTTCCTGGACCCGCAAATTCTGGGATTGGCGCTTCCGCGTCAACAGCTTGGAAATGAGCCACCGACGGCCCGCCGGAAGGCCCGCCGAGCCTGTAACATAAGGGGCTGGGGGGTGCAATAAGGGGAAGCCTGGTAGCCGTGGTCCTTGCAGGATCGGCCCGGATCGGGGATAGACCGCAAGCGGGGCGGGGGCGCATGTCGATCACTCGTGTCATGGGCGTAGATAGGCGCGCGGGCTACGTCGCCCCGCTGCGCTCGACGCTACCAAACCTGCTCCTTGTCCTCCTCGCCGTCTACAACACGATCAGGCTGTTCCGGCACGCCATGCGGCGGGATGAGCTGCAGGCCTTCATGCTGGCGGCGGCCAGCAATACGCCGCGCTCGATCTCTTCGCCAAGCTTCGCTATGAGGGCCACCCTGGCCTCTGGCACCTGATCCTCTGGGTGATCACGCGCTTCACCACCGACCCGGTTGCGATGCAGGTGGTGCATCTTCTCATCGCGCTCGGGGTGTGGGGGCTCGTCTGGCGCTTCTCCCCCTTCCGCACATTCGAGAAGCTTCTGCTGCTCCTCAGCTTCTTTTTGTTCTGGGAGTATTTCATCATCAGCCGGTCCTACGGCCTGATGGTGTTGCTCGCCTTCGGCTTCATCGCGCTTCGTGCGTACCGGCCGGCTCAGCTCTTTTGGCCGTGGGTGCTGCTCGGCCTCCTCGCCAATACCACGCTGTTCGGCGCCATCTGGTCGATCGGCCTCGGTGCATTTTTTCCTGTGGCAAGAGCGGCGCCGGTGGCGCGGGATGTGGGAGGGCCTTGCCGGGTTCGCCGCGCTGCTGGCGCTCGCGCTCGGCGCCATGGTGCCAGCCTCCGACTACGCTCTCCTGCAGACGGCGCCGAGCCTGGAGTTCGGCGAGTCCGCGGTACCACCTCACTACGTGGTCGACGCCTTCTTTCCATTCTTCGGGCCGTACGTACCCGACACTCTTAGTGCTCTCGGCAGCTGGGGCGCCAAGCTTGCCTCGACCCCCTTTTTGACCAATCCCGCGCCGGAGCTGGCATCGCTGATTGGCGATATCTCGAACAACCTGCTTCTTGCACTCATGCTTCTCGCGCTGCTCGCGGCTCCGATCCTCGCCTGCTGGATAATCGTGCGCGATCCGACGCGCACCGCCCAATATGCGGCGATCTATGTCGGCGTTCTGCTCTTCGGGCAGCTTTGGCAGTTTCTAGGGGCGCCGCGCCATCACGGCACCCTGTTCGTTGCACTCATCGGCACGGTATGGATGTGGCGGAGTGCCATCCTGCCGGCGCGGCCGCTCTCCTTTCTTTGGATCGCGCTCCTCGCGATTAACGCGCTTGGCGGCCTGACGACCCTTGCCGCGGACAACCGTCCCTTCTCGCAGAGCCGCAACGCCGCCGTTTGGCTGCAAAGCCATCACCTCGATGACGCCTTGCTCATGGGCTCGGCGGATTATGCCGTCTCGCCCGTCGCAGGCTATTTGCGGCGGCCGATCTATTATCTCGAATGCGAATGCTCAGGCACCTATGTCGAGTGGAGCACGCGGCGAAAGCTCGAGCTCGATGACGACGAGGTCGTCGCGCGCGTCTCGCGCGCCATGGCGGCTGGAGGGAAGAGCGAGGCCTATCTGATCTTCAACGACGATGCGCCGCTCAGGAAGCAGACTGCCGAGCCGAGCCTTGTCTTCCGACCGCTCAAGCGATTCCCGCCTGCCATCACCGGCGACGAGGTCTTTGCGATCTATCGGGTGGAACGAAAGGCCGAATGAACACAGCACCTTGCCACTTAAAGATATATCTTGCGATGGTCTGTGCATCATTATATTTTAAGATATAACTTTCATCAGACTGGAGACAAAAAATGCATGGCTTTGGACATCA
The DNA here is from genome assembly GCA_963757555.1 of uncultured Alphaproteobacteria bacterium. Classification (GTDB taxonomy): domain Bacteria; phylum Pseudomonadota; class Alphaproteobacteria; order Rhizobiales; family Methyloligellaceae; genus Methyloceanibacter. The sequence goes on along the minus strand of CAVWRU010000007.1, from coordinate 250,028 downwards.
CGGCGGTCACTGCGGCGGCCTGTGGGCGGCAAGGCGGTTCGGCCGCCATGGCGGCCGGGGTCCCGGCTGGGGACTTGGTCCCGGAGGCGGCGGCAGCGACTGGTTCCGCATCGGCCGCATGCTCGCGCAAGGCGACCTCAAGCTGCTCGCGCTCGCGCTGATCGCCGAGCAGCCGCGCCACGGCTACGAGCTGATCAAGATCATCGAGGAGAAGACGAGCGGCTGCTACAGCCCAAGCCCCGGCGTGGTCTATCCCACGCTCACCTTCCTCGAAGAGGCCGGCTACGTCACCGCCGAGAGCGAAGGCGCCAAGAAGCGCTACACCATCACCGACGAGGGCCGCGCCTATCTCGAGGAGAACCGCGACGTCGCCGACATGGTGCTAGAGAGGCTTGCGGCCATCGGCGAGAAGCTCGCACGGCGACGGCGCGCCTGGAGAGGCCGGAACGAGGAGGAGACTTCTCGAGTGCCGCAGCTCGTGGACGCCGCGCTCGAGAATTTGCGCGCTGCGGCGGGCAAGCGGCTCGAAGGCGAAAACGGCGAAGCCGAGACGCGCATCGTCGAGATACTGGCGCGCGCCGCCCAGGACATCCGCAGCTCATAAAAAACTATAAGGGTCGATGTCGACGTTGAGGCGGACGTCGCCTTTGGGCTTCGGCGCTTCGGAGAGCCACAGCCTCAGATAGACTTGCAGGTCTGCCTCGCGCGCAGCCTTGACCAACAGGCGAAAACGGAAGCGGCCGCGGATCACGGCAAGCGGCGCTTCCGCCGGCCCAAGGATCTGGATCTTGGCGGCCTGCGGCGCGGCGCGGGCGAGGTTCCGCGCGTAGGTCTCCGCCGCGTCGCGCGAACCCGCGCTGACGAGAAGTGCAGCGAGCCTGCCGAAGGGTGGCATCGCCGCCGCCTTGCGCGCCTCGATCTCGCGGGCGAGGAACGCGTCGCGGTCCCCTGAGGCGAGCGCCCGGATCACCGGATGCTCCGGCATATAGGTCTGGATCAGGCCTCGGCCTGGAATGGCCTCGCGGCCGGCGCGCCCCGTCACCTGATTGAGAAGCTGAAAGGTGCGCTCGGCGGCGCGCGGATCGGCATGGGCGAGGCCGAGGTCGGCATCGACCACGCCAACCAGCGCCAAGCCGGGGAAGTGATGGCCCTTGGCCACGAGCTGGGTGCCGATGATGATGTCCACCTCGCGGTCCTCGATCTCGCGCAAGGTTTCGCGCAGGTCGCTGACGCTGGGGGTCAAGTCGCTCGACAGGAGCACGCGGCGTGCATCCGGAAACAGCGCCGCCACCTCCTCGTCAATGCGCTCGATGCCTGGCCCGCACGGCACGAGCGAGTGCTCGGCCCCGCAATTCGGGCAGGTTTCCGGGATGGGCACGAAGGTGCCGCAATGGTGGCATTCGAGCCTCCGGCGGAAGCGGTGCTCGACGAGCCACGCCGAGCAGTTCGGACATTCGAACTTGAAGCCGCAATTCCGGCAGATGGTGACCGGCGCATAGCCGCGGCGGTTCAGGAACAGAAGCGCCTGCTCGCCGCGGGCCAAGGTCTCGCTCACGGCTTCCACCAGCACCGGCGACAGCCATTTGCCCCGCTCAGGGGGCTCGCGCGCATGTCTATTGCCGAAATGTCGGGGAGGCGCGCGGCCTTGTAGCGCTGCTCGAGCCTGATGTGGCGGTAGCGTCCTTGCGCCGCGTTTACCAGGCTCTCGATTGAGGGCGTGGCCGAACTCAGCACCACGGGGAACGCGCCAAGCGAACCGCGCACCACCGCCATGTCGCGCGCCTGATAGGCGACGCGCTCCTCCTGCTTGTAGCCAGCGTCGTGCTCCTCATCGACGACGATGAGGCCGAGGTCTGGGAAGGGCAGGAACAGCGCCGAACGAGCGCCGACCACGAGCTTCGCCTGGTTTTCGGCGACTTCGCGCCATACGCGCCCGCGCATCGGCGCGGTCAGCCCGGAATGCCATTCGGCGGGCTTGGCGCCAAAGCGCTCATGGCAGCGGGCGATGAAATGACTGGTGAGGGCAATTTCCGGCATCAGCACGAGCGCCTGCTGGCCTCTCGCGAGCACCGCGGCGATCGCCTCGAAATAGACCTCGGTCTTGCCCGATCCGGTGACGCCGTCGAGCAGCGTCACGCTGAAGCCGTCGTCGATATTGGCGAGAAGCTCGCTTGCGGCTTCTGCCTGCGCGGGCGTGAGCCTCGCCCGTGCGGTGGAGAGGTCGAGTTGTGGCGGCGCCCAGGGGGAAGCTCTTCGGTGATCAGTGTGCCGGCGTCGACCAGGCCGTCGATCACACCGGGACTGACGCCGGCGGCCTCGGCGAGCGCCGACTTCACCCAGCTCATGCCGTTGCCCGCGACCTCGAGCACGCGGGCGCGGGCAGGGGTCATGCGCGATGGGGCATTTCCCTCGAGCAGTCGAACGCCGTAGCGCGGCGCCGGCGGCGAGAAGGCGTGGCGCGCGCTCATCATCATGCGCAGCACCATGCCTGGCGGCGTCAGCGTGTATCTCGCCACCCAATCGGCGAAGTCGAGCGAGACGCGCGGCAAATTCGGCACGTCGTCGATGACTTCGATGATCTCGCGCAGCTTCTTGGGGTCGAGCTTCGGCGCCTCGACGCTCTCATCGCGCGGCCAGACCACGCCGAGATATTCCACGGTGGCAAGGGGCGCGACGACGAACTGGCCCTCGCGCACGGTCATGCCCTCCGGCACGAGATAATCGTAAGGCGCCGGAAGAGCTAGCGGCAGCAACACGGGGACGGTAACGGGTTTCGATTTTGCCAAAGACCAGCTCGAATCGGTTAAGGGTCAAGAAGTGAGTTCCTATCCCATAGTACCGCAAGGGCGCGTGCCGCCCTGGTCGAGATGGGGAAGTCTCGTTGGCCAAGCAGACGGAAGCGGAAGCTGTAATCGTCGCCGCGCCCGACCTCAAGCGGGCGGTCGAGGCCTGGCTCGCCTATTTGTCCGTCGAGCGCCAGCTCTCGGCCAACACATCGGAGGCCTATGCCCGCGACATCGGCCAGTTCCTGAGCTTCCTCGCCAATCACTTGAACCGGCTGCCGACGCTCGCCCAGCTCAACGCTCTTGCCGCGCGTGATGTCCGCGCCTTCTTGGCCTCGCGCCGGGCGCAAGGTGTGGGGAGCCGCAGCCTGTCGCGCACGCTGTCGGCGTTGCGCATGTTCTTCCGCTTCCTCGAGCGCCGCGGGCTTGGCAAGAACGACGCGGTGCGCGCCGTGGCGCTCCCCAAGCTGCCGCATTCGGTGCCGAAGCCCCTCACCGCGCCGAAAGCCCGCGCGCTGGTCGAGAGCGCCGATATTGCAACACCAGATGCGCCCGAATGGATCACGGCACGAGACACCGCCGTGCTCGCGCTGCTCTATGGCTCTGGCTTGCGCATCTCAGAGGCGCTGTCGCTTGCCCGCAAAGATGCGCCAACCAAAGGCCGCGACATGCTGCGCGTGACGGGTAAAGGCGAAAAGATGCGGGTGGTGCCGGTGCTGCCCATCGTGCGCGAGGCGGTCGAGCGCTATATCGCGCTCTGCCCCGTTCAGCTTGGCTCCGACGATCCGCTGTTCGTCGGCGTGCGCGGCGGACCCCTTTCCCCACGTATCATCCAGCTTGTCATCGCGCGGACCCGCGAGGCGCTCGGTCTCCCTGAGACGGCGACGCCGCACGCGCTTCGGCACTCCTTCGCCACGCATCTGCTCGGCGCCGGCGCCGATCTGCGCGCGATCCAGGAGCTCCTCGGCCACGCTAGCCTTTCGACCACGCAAGGCTATACCGAGGTCGACCGCGAACATCTGCTTAAGACCTACGCTCGCGCCCACCCTCGTGCCTGATCGGATCACACCATGCTGAAGCGTCTTGCCCTTCTTTGCCTCGCGGTCGTAGCCATGATGCCGAGCCCCGGCTTTGCTCAATCGACCTCGCCGAACGGTGTCAGGACGCTCAATCCTCCCGGCGCCATCAAGGCGGAGGGGACGTGGAGTTTGGGCGTCAGGGCCGGCGACTTCATCTTCGTTGCCGGGATGCAGGGCGTCGATCCCGCGACCAACAGCCTGGTACAGGATCCACAAGCCCGCGTCGTTCAAGCCTTCCGCAATCTCCAATTGATCGCGCAGTCGGAGGGGGCGAGCCTGCAGGATTGCGTGCGGCTCACGGTGTATGTGAGCGATCTGCATCGTTACGCGCCCATGGTCGACACGGCGCAAGCCGAGCTTTGGGGCGCCCCGCCCTATCCGCCGCGAACCATGATCGAGGTGCAGCGCCTGTTCGACGACGATATCGTCGAGATCGACAGCGTGTTCTACGCGCCGGCGAAGAAGTAGGCAGACCCGCTCTCCTCGAAAAGGCCCCACGGGTCGAAGCTCGCCCAGCTTAACCTGTACGAAAATACGAGGCCGTTGGCCGCTTTGCCCATTGCAGTACTGACCGGTCAGTCATTATATTGGGGCCGATAAGCGGAGCCGACCAAGGGGCGAGAGCGATGGCCGAGACAAAATCGATTGAGCGGAAGAAAGCCAAACCAAAGCGGCGGCGTGCCAAAGAGGTTCGCCCGCAGCAGATCGTGGCCGCCGCCTTCGAGGAATTCGTCGAGAAGGGCTTCGCCGCCACGAGGCTCGAGGACGTCGCCGCCCGCGCCAAGGTGAGCAAGGGCCTCCCCTATCTCTATTTCAAGACCAAGGTCGAGCTGTTCAAGGCGGTGATCCGCAGCGTCATCACCTCGCATTTCGACGTGATCCGGGAGCGGATGGAGACCACGGACCTCTCAGTGGAGGAGTTTCTCAAGGGCCCGTTCCTCGCCTTTCTTCAGGAGCTTCCCGGCTCCCGCCGCGCCTTCATCGTGCGGCTCCTGATCTCGGAAGGCTACAAGCATCCAGAGCTCACGCAGTTCTACTACGAGAACGTCATCTCGCGCGGACTCGAGACGATGAAGCGCCTCATCGATCGCGGCATCGAGCAAGGCGAGTTCAAGCCGACGCCGCTACGCGACTATCCGCAATTGCTGGTGGCGCCGGTGCTGATGGCGATCCTCTGGCGGTCGCTCTTCGAGCGCCATTACCACCTCGATACCAACAAGCTGCTCGCCACCAATATCGATTTGCTGGTCGAGGCCGTCAAAGCTCCTCCTCGCGATAGTAGCGAAGGAAACGGTCGATGAAGCGTCTCATCGCCTTCCTCGTCTTTGTCGTGATCGCCGGCGTTGTCGTATTGCTGCTGACGTCCTTCCCGGCCAACCGCGAGACGATCTTTCCAGGCTACATGGAGGCAGACTTGGTTCTGGTCGGCTCAGAACAGGGTGGCCGGGTCGAGACGCTCTCGGTGCAGGAAGGCGACAGCGTCAAGACGGGCGACCCGATTTTCACGCTCGAGAGCACGGAGCAGGACGCCGAGGTCGCCGCCGCGAAGTCCCGCGTCGCCGAAGCCGAGGCGCGGCTCGCCGATGCCAGGCAGCAGATGCAGCGGCCAGGCGAGATCGACGTGCTCGAGGCGGCGCTTGCCCAGGCGAAGGCCTTGCTGGTGCAATCCAACCTCACCCTCGACCGCACCCAGACGCTGTTCGAGAAGCACTGGGTGTCGCAGGCCCAGCTCGACGACGCCCAGGCACAGCACGACCGCAACCAAGCAGCGGTCGCCGAGGCGGAGAAGCGGATCACCGCGGCCAAACTGCCGAACCGCTCCGATCTGATCGACGCTGCCGCGGCATCGGTAGAGATGTCGCGCCACTCGCTGGAGCAGTCGGAAAAGATGTTGGCCAAGCGCAAGGTCTTCGCGCCCGCCGCCGGCACGGTTGAAGAGGTTTATTTCCGCCCAGGCGAGGTGGTGAAGGAGGGCCAGGCTGTCATTGCGATGCTGCCGCCGGGCAATCTCAAGGTGCGGTTCTTCGTGGCCGAGCCGGTGCGGGCCTCGCTGCAGATCGACCAGACCGTCAACGTCAGCTGCGATGGCTGCGCCGGCGAGCTTCGCGCAAAGATCAGCTTCATCGCCCGCGAGGCCGAATTCACGCCGCCGGTGATCTTCTCGCAAGAGCAGCGGCAGAAGCTCGTCTATCTCGTGGAAGCGCGGCCCATGGAGGCGACGGCCAAGCTCACCGCCGGGCAGCCGGTGTCCGTTCGCCTCGGAGCTCCACCAGAGGTCGTGCAGCGATGAAGGAGATCGCCATCGATGTCGAGGGCCTGACCAAGTCCTTCGGCGATCGCACCGTGGTCAGGAACCTGACGCTGAAAGTGTCGAAGGGTGAGATCTACGGCTTCCTCGGTCCGAACGGCAGCGGCAAGACCACCACCATCCGCATGCTGTGCGGTCTGCTCACTCCCGATTCAGGCCACGGCACCTGCCTCGGCTACGACATCGTCACCCAAAGCGACGAGATCAAGCGCGAGGTGGGCTACATGACCCAGCGCTTCAGCCTCTACGAGGATCTCTCCATCCGCGAGAATCTCGAGTTCGTGGCGCGCGTCTACGGCGTTCCCGATGCAAGAAAGGCGGCGACCGAAGCCATTCATCGTCTCGGGCTCGACGGACGCGCCAATCAACTCGCCGGCCAGCTGTCCGGCGGCTGGAAGCAGCGGCTTGCGCTCGGCGCCTGCATCCTGCCGTCGCCCAGGCTGCTGCTGCTCGACGAGCCGACCGCCGGCGTCGATCCCAAGGCGCGACGAGAGTTCTGGGAGGAGATCCACCGGCTCGCCGCCGAAGGCATAACCGTGCTCGTCTCCACCCACTACATGGACGAAGCCGAGCGCTGCCACGAAATCGCGTATATCGCCTATGGCGAGCTGCTGGCCCGCGGCACGGCGCACGATGTCGTGGTCCAGTCCGGCCTCAACACCTGGGTAGTCTCCGGCTCCGATCTGCACAAGCTCGTGATGCAGCTGCAGATGTGCGACGGCGTCGACATGGTCGCGCCGTTCGGCAACGAGTTGCATGTCAGCGGCCGCGACAAGCGGGCGCTGGACAAGGTCATTGCCGGGGCAAGGAAGGCGGATGGCGCGCATCACTGGAAGCGCGGCGAGCCGTCGCTCGAGGACGTTTTCATCCTGCTGATGAATCAGTCCAAGGACAACTATCAATGACGACCATTCCCTATAACGGCGCGGCGGGACGCCGCGATCCCGGCATGCTCCGCCGCATGTGGGCGATGATCGTCAAGGAATTCGTGCAGATGCAGCGCGACCGCATGACGTTCGCCACCATGCTGTTCGTGCCGGTGTTGCAGCTCACGCTGTTCGGCTTCGCCATCAACACCGATCCCAAGCAATTGCCGACGGCAGTGCTGGTGCGGGACGAAGGGCCGCTGACCCGGGCGGTCCTCGCGGCCCTCAAGAACACGGACTATTTCGCTTTTCGCCAGCAGGTGCGCTCGGCGGATGAGCTTGATCGGCTGGTCCGCACGGGAACCGTGCAATTCGGCATCGAAATTCCGGCAAGCTTCGAGCGCGACGTGCGCCGCGGCGACCGGCCGTCGATCCTGGTCATTGCCGACGCCACCGACCCCGTGGCCACGGGGACCGCGGTCTCGGCGGCGCAAGGGGTGATCGACACGGCGCTTCGCCGCGAATTGCGCGGGCCGGACGACTCCATCACCAAAAGCTCAGCGCCTTTCGATCTCGTCTTGCAGCGCCGCTACAACCCCGAAGGCGTGACCCAGTACAACATCGTGCCGGGCCTGCTCGGCGTGGTGCTGACCATGACCATGATGATGTTCACCGCGCTCGCGGTGACGCGCGAGATCGAGCGCGGCACCATGGAGAGCCTATTGTCGATGCCGATCAAACCGGTGGAAATCATGATCGGCAAGATCGCGCCCTTCGTTCTCGTCGGTTTCGTGCAGATGACGATCATTCTCGTCGCGGCGCATTACGTGTTTCACGTGCCGATTCTCGGCAGCGTGCCGCTCCTCATCGCGCTGTCGACGCTGTTCGCCGCCTCGAACCTGGCGGTCGGCTACACCTTCTCCACCGTGGCCCAGAATCAGCTCCAGGCCGTGCAGATGACCTTCTTTTTTTTCCTGCCGAACTTCCTGCTGTCAGGCTTCGCCTTTCCGTTCCGCGGCATGCCGCAATGGGCACAAGCCATCGGCGAGGTGCTGCCGCTCACCCATTTCATCCGCATCGTGCGCGGCATCATGCTCAAGGGCAACGGCTTCGCCGACATGCAAATCGACGTGCTTGCGCTGTTCATTTTCATGATCGCCGCCATGGGTCTGGCGCTGCTTCGCTTCCGCAAAACACTCGACTAGCCGGTCATTCCGGGTCGAGCGATGGTCTCGCCGGCGGCGGGCCTGAGTGGTGAGCAAGACCCGGCGCCACGGCGTAGTAGAGCTGCACCAAGAAGATGAAGGCGATGCTGAGGAAGGTGCTGACCACGCAAAACATCATGCCGAGGGCCTAGAGCGACTGGGCAATGATGATACGCCGCTCGATGGCTTGGTCTATGCCGGCCGGCGCGTCGGGTTTGATCAGGTCAGCGTGGCGGGCATGTCGCCAGCTCCAATACAACGTCGCTCCGAGCAGAAGCAGGTTGACCCAGTAGACCAGCATTGCGGTGCGATAGGTGATGAACTCGGCAAGCAGCATGGTCGAAAAGGGCATCGTCGCGACGCCGGCAAGAAAGGCAATGTGGATCCAGGCAAGGTCGCGGTCGGCACGGGCAAGGTAATTGAGCTGGGTCTGCTGGCCGACCCAGAAAATCCCAAGCGTCAGGAAGCTCATCAGATACATGACGATGCGGGGCGACAGGGCGAGCAGTGCCCGCCCAAGGTCTGCCTCGCTGTGGACCACGGTTTCCGGCGGGACGCGGATGTCGAGCACGATCAGCGTCATGGCGATGGCGAACAGCCTTCGCTGAGCGCAGCGATGCGTTCCAGGCTCTTTCCGGCAATGCGGTTGTACATGGCCCGGCTCTCCCCAATGCTCCGTCTCCCGATCCTGAAGCCGGGCACGAGCCAGCGCAAGACGCGGGCCGCCGGAGTGACCGAGGCATTTCTTTCCGGTTCAAGGATGGGATAGACAGAGGCAGGCCAATAACGGAGGCGACATGCGCGCGCTTGGCTTTCTCCTCGGAGCTCTCGCCGGCTCCGCCGCGGCGCCAACTCGGCCTCGGCGGTTCCTGAGCAGAGTCCGCGCCGCCCTCGACGTCGAGCCGATCGCCTTGCCGCCCATGAGCGTGCCGGCCGTCGCGGTGGGCGCGTTCGCCTTGGGGGCTCTTGCCATCGGGGCGCTGGCCATCGGGGCGCTCGCCATTGGCAGGCTCGAGATCCGCAAAGCGCGGCTCCGCGAAGTGGAGATCGACAGCCTCACGGTGCGACGCTTCAATGTCGCCGAAGATCCTGACGAAGAGCAGAGCGGCGCGGCGTCATGAGCTTCGTCGCATTGGGGAAAAGGCAATGACATTCAGTCTTGTTCGCTTCGTGGTCATCATGCTCGCCGCGCTTTCGCTCAGCGTCGGTCTCGGCCACCTCATGCAGCTTCCGGCGCGCATGGGCTGGGACCAATATCTCTGGGTGGGCGCAACAGTGCAGGGCGGGCCTTTCGCACTCTCAGGCCCCCTCGGCGTGCTCATCCAGGTAACCACCATCGTCGCGCTCATCGTGCTCGCGGTGCTGCTTCGCCGCCACGGAGCAGCCGGCGTCGCCTTCACCATCGCCGCCGCGGCGATGTTCGCCATCGGCCTCCTGATCTGGTTCGGCTTCGTCTATCCGGTGAATGTCGAGCTCACCAAATGGGTGAACGGGCCGGTTCCCGACAACTGGGCGGACTGGCGCAGGCTATGGGAATGGGGACAGGCAGCGAACGGGATCGCCCAGTTTGCCGGTTTCGCCGCGCTGATCGCCTCGGTGCTGGTGAAAAAGGCCAAGCAGCAGAGCTGATCCGAGCGGCGGCGCAATGTCGCGTCAGTGTCATGGTCCGCTCGCAAAATTTTCGGAATTTCCGCAGGTTGCCGAACTGATCTTGCCGGTGAGCGATCGCGAGAAAATCTTGCAAAGTCTGGGCGCCGGGACGCTAGGGGCTTGCGAGGATACGTCAGGGCGTCCAGAGTACCGGCCAATCAAAAAATTCGAGGCGCCCGGGGGGGGGGGGGGGAACGTCATGACGAGCCTTGCAAGGGCCAATGAGGGTGGAATTTTAAGCTGGCTCGATCGCGAGCATACCGTCGCCAAACCCGGATTTAGCCGTTGGCTCGTGCCGCCGGCGGCGTTGTGCGTCCATCTCTGCATCGGCCAGGTCTATGCCTTCAGCGTGTTCAACCTGCCGATGACCAAGCTGATCGGCATCACCAATTCCGCACCCGACGATTGGAAGCTCACCGAGCTCGGCTGGATCTTTTCCATCGCCATCGTCTTCCTCGGTCTCGCAGCCGCCTTCACCGGCACTTGGCTCGACCGGGTCGGCCCGCGCAAGGCAATGTTCACCGCGGCACTCTGTTTCGGCGGCGGCTTTCTCATTTCGGCGATCGGCGTCTATCTGCACCAGCTTTGGGTCATCTATCTCGGCTACGGCGTGGTCGGCGGCTGTGGACTCGGCATTGGTTACATCTCGCCGGTCAAGACGCTGATCACCTGGTTCCCCGATCGGCCGGGAATGGCCACGGGCATGGCCATCATGGGCTTCGGCGGCGGCGCTCTGATCGCCTCCCCGCTCTCGGTCTGGCTGATGCAACAATTTGCCACCCCAACCGATGTCGGCGTGGCCGAGACCTTCATTGCCCTCGGCCTGATCTACATGTTCTTCATGATGATGGGCTCCGTGATCGTGCGCGTGCCGGCGCCGAACTGGGCGCCAAAGGGCTATGTCGCGCCAACACAGTCGCAGAAGCTCATCACCACCGAGAACGTGCACGTCGATAAGGCCCTGAAAACAGCGCAGTTCTATCTGCTGTGGGGGGTTCTCTGCCTCAACGTCACCGCCGGCATCGGCGTGCTCAGCCAAGCCTCGGCCATGAGCCAGGAGATGTTCCCGGGCCGCATCACCGCGATCGCGGCGTCAGGCTTCGTCGGTCTGCTCAGCATCTTCAACATGGCGGGCCGGTTCTTCTGGGCCTCGACCTCCGATTATATCGGCCGCCGCAACACCTACATGATCTTCTTCCTGCTCGGCATGGCTCTCTATGCCGCCGTGCCCTGGACGGGAAAGACCGGCAACATCGTTCTGTTCGTGCTGTTCTACTGCATCATCATGAGCATGTATGGCGGCGGCTTTGCCACCATCCCCGCCTATCTCAAGGACATGTTCGGCACCCGCTATGTCGGGGCAATTCATGGCCGGCTGCTCACCGCATGGTCGACGGCCGGCGTGCTCGGCCCGGTGCTGGTGAACTACATCCGCGAATATCAGATCGAGCACGGGGTGGCCAAAGCCAACGCCTATTCGGTGACCATGTACGTCATGGCCGGGCTGCTGTTTATCGGGTTCCTGTGCAACTTCTTCATGCATCCGGTGCATGAGCGGCACCATCTGAAGCCCGAAGAAGCCAAAGCCTGAGGGAGGCAAAACCTATGACCGAGACCCGCGATCCTGGCGATGTCTCCGACGCCAACACCATCAAGCTCGTGCTCGCCTGGAGCTTCGTCGGCATTCCGCTGCTGTGGGGGATCTACAAGACCCTGGGCAACGCCGTTCTGCTGTTTCAATGAGGAAAGTGACCAAGGCCATCACCTCTGCAGCTGGTAAGGCTCAGGACCAATGGCACCAAATGTGGCGTGTCGGTTCCTTCCAGGCGTATTCAGGGCTGCTTGCCAGGATTCCTGTCAGAATTTCTTAATGTGACATTCAGGCGGTTTTCATGGACGCGTCATGCGGTACTCATCGCCTCCCCTCATATTGGGTAGCGTAAGTTCACCGAAGGAGACGACCATGAAAGAGTGGCTGAAACCCGAGATCGCCGAGTCTGAGGCTGGCATGGAAGTGACGAGCTACCTCCCCGCCGAGCTGGACCGCGCTTAATTCCAAGCGTCGATCTTTCTAGAGTTTGCTGAGTGACGGCCTCCGCGAAAGCGGGGGCCGTCACTGTTTTCGGCGCCCGCATACCGTTCTCGTCCCATCGCTCCCCCCGCACCTAAGCCGTCTCGCCGCAAAGCGCGGGATGACAGATTTCCGCCGCGACCTTATGGTGCGCCCCCAACGTTGGCCTCAAACGCCGGTGTAGAGCACCGATGAACGACACGAAGACGCCCCCTATGTCGAATGAGAGCGCCGGCAATTTCTTCGAGGATTTCAAGCTCGGCCAGGAGATCGTGCACGCGACGCCGCGCACCGTTACGGTCGGCGACGTGAGCCTGTTCACCGCGCTTTACGGCTCGCGCTTCGCCGTGCAGTCGTCGGACGCATTTGCGCAAGCGATCGGCTATCCGACCGCCCCTATCGACGACATGCTCACCTTCCACATCGTGCTCGGCAAGACCGTGCCCGACATATCGCGGAACGCCATCGCCAATCTCGGCTATGCGGATATGCGCTTCCTCAAGCCCGTCTACCCTGGCGACACGCTCTCGACCACGACCGAGATCATCGGGCTCAAGGAGAATTCCAACGGCAAGAACGGCACGGTCTATGTGCGCTCGACGGGGCGCAACCAGCGCGGCGAGCCGGTGCTGTCCTTCTCCCGCTGGGTGATGGTGAACAAGCGCGACGAGAATGCGCCCGCGCCTGAGCCGCATGTGCCGGAGCTGATCGCCGAAGTCGAGCCGCCGCGGCTCGGCCATGCGCTGCCCAATCTGAAGCTTGCCGCCTACGACTATGCGCTTGCCGGATCGGCCAAGCGCTGGGGCGATTACAAGGTCGGCGACAAGATCGATCATGTCGACGGCCAGACCATCGAGGAGGCCGAGCATCAGCTCGCGACAAGGCTGTTCCAGAACACGGCACGAGTGCATTTCAATCAGCACATCGAGGCGCAAGGGCGATTCAAGCGCCGTATCGTCTACGGCGGCCACATCATCTCCATCGCTCGGGCCTTGAGCTTCAACGGGCTCGCCAACGCCTTCCACCTCGCCGCCATCAATGGCGGACGGCACGTGGCGCCCTCCTTTGCCGGCGACACCATTTATGCCTGGAGCGAGGTGACCGATAAGGCCGAGCTTCCCGGTCGCACGGACATGGGCGCGCTGCGTCTGCGCTTGTTCGCGGTGAAGGATCGGAACTGCGCCGACTTCCCCGGGCAGAAGACCGACGGCACGTATGAAAATGGCGTGGTGCTCGATCTCGATTGCTGGGTGGCTCTGCCGCGCTGACGCAAACCCGTCATCCCGGCGAAAGCCTGGATCCATTTTTTGCTTGGCGCTTCGCGTGCTGGATTCCGGCTTTCGCCGGAATGACGATAGTGCGCAAAAGGAGAATTGCCATGGACCGCAAATTCACTGTCGCCGCGCTCGTTGCGACGACGCTTGCCGCCGCCTCGCCGGCGCTCGCGGTCGACACGGCACACGCCGTGCTCAAGGACAAGGACGGCAAGGAGGTAGGAAAGGCCGAGCTCACCGATACCCCGAGCGGCGTTCTGATCCGCCTCACGCTGGACGGCGTTCCGCCCGGCGACCACGCCTTCCATTTGCACGCCATCGGCAAATGCGAACCTCCGGATTTCAAGTCGGCCGGCCCGCATTTCAATCCTGACGACACCAAGCATGGGCTGATGAACGCGGAAGGACCGCATGCCGGCGACATGCCCAATCTGCATGTGCCCGAAAGCGGCAAGCTCAGCGTCGAGGTGCTGAACGAGATGGTGACGCTCGACGCCGAACCGGCGCTGCTCGATCAGGACGGGTCGGCCCTCGTCATCCATGCCGGTGCCGACGACTACGAGACCGATCCCGCCGGCAATGCCGGAGACCGCATCGCCTGCGGCGTGATCACCGAATAGCCCCAGCAAGAGCCCTACGGCGCGAACCGGCCTTTGGCGCGATTGCCCCGAGGGGGTCGGTACGTTATGAGTTGGTTATAGCTGGGCTCCCAATAAAAGACATCCCATGGGCGAGAGCAGTACAGAAGCGCGGCGGCCGCTTTCGCCGCATCTCCAGATTTACCGGCCGATGCTCACCATGATGATGTCGATCGCCCATCGCATCTCTGGCGTGGGCAACGCGATCGGTTTCGTCCTCCTTGCCTGGTGGCTCCTCGCCATCACCTCGGGCCCCGAGACGTACACCACGGTCAACGGCTTTTTCGCCAGCATTTTCGGCCGCTTCCTTCTGTTCATGTTCAGTTGGGGCCTGATCCATCACATGCTCGGCGGCATCCGCCATCTGATCTGGGACACCGGGTGCGGTCTCGACAAGCAAAGCATCGAGATCTTCGCCTGGGGCACGATCATCGGCTCGACCGTGCTGACCCTAGCGCTGTGGATCGCCGGCTATTGGCTGAGGGGAGGCGCGTAACCATGGCGACACCTCTTGCCAAGGCTCGCGGGCTTGGCGCCGCTCATCGCGGGACCGAGACCTTCTGGCGCCAGCGCATGACGGCGGTCGCCAACATTCCGCTCGTCATCTTCCTGATTCTCTCCATCGTTACCCATATCGGCGCCGACTATGAGACGGTGAAAGCGTATCTCGCGCGGCCCTTCGTGGCGCTCGCCATGCTTGCGCTGGTGATCTCGGCCTCGATCCATATGCGCATCGGCCTGAAGGAGATCGTCGAGGATTATGTGCACAGTGAAGGGGCAAAGGTCGTGGCACTGCTGTTGGCCACCTTCTTCGCCGTCGGCGTCGCGCTCGCCTGCACGCTCGCGCTCGTGAAAATCAGTTTCGGAAGCTAGACGCTCATGCCGCAAGACGCCACGCCAGATCAGGTCCCCAGCATCAACGGCCGCGCCTACCCGATCATCGACCACACTTACGACGTGGTGGTGATCGGCGCCGGCGGCGCAGGCCTGCGCGCCGTGGTCGGCGCGAGCGAAGCGGGCCTCCGCACAGCCTGCATCAGCAAGGTGTTCCCCACCCGCTCGCACACCGTTGCGGCGCAAGGCGGCATCGCCGCGGCGCTCGGCAATATGGGGCCCGACGATTGGCGCTGGCACATGTACGACACGGTGAAGGGGTCGGACTGGCTTGGCGACCAGGACGCCATCGAATATCTCTGCAAGAGCGCGCCGGAAGCGGTCTACGAGCTCGAGCATTGGGGGGTGCCGTTCTCGCGCACCGATGAGGGCAAGATCCTGCAACGCGCCTTCGGCGGCATGACCACGAATTTCGGCAAGGGCCAGGCGTTGCGCACCTGCGCCGCCGCCGACCGCACCGGCCACGCCATGCTGCACACCATGTACGGCCAGGCACTGCGCCATTCGGCGGAGTTCTTCATCGAATATTTCGCCATCGACCTGATCATGGACGAGGGACGCTGCCGCGGCGTGATCGCGCTCTCCATGCAGGACGGCACCCTGCACCGCTTCCGCGCGCATCAGGTTATTCTTGCCACCGGCGGATATGGCCGCGCCTATTTCTCCTGCACATCCGCCCATATCTGCACCGGCGACGGCAACGCCATGGTGCTGCGTGCGGGGCTGCCGCTGCAGGACATGGAATTCGTGCAGTTCCACCCGACGGGCGTCTATGGCGCCGGCGTGCTGATCACCGAAGGCGCGCGCGGCGAGGGCGGCTTCCTCACCAACTCCGAAGGCGAGCGCTTCATGGAGCGCTACGCGCCGAACGCCAAGGACCTCGCTTCGCGCGACGTGGTCTCACGCGCAATCACCATCGAGATCAGGGAAGGCCGCGGCACCGGCCCGGACAAGGACCACATGCATCTGCATTTGAGCCATCTCGACGAGGCGCTTCTCGCCGAGCGGCTTCCCGGCATCACCGAGTTGGCGCGCATCTTCGCCGGCGTCGATCTCACCCGCGAGCCGATCCCGATCATCCCGACGGCGCATTACAATATGGGCGGCATTCCCACCAATCTTCACGGCGAAGTGGTGTGTCCGCGCGACGGTGACCCTGACGCCATCGTGCCCGGGCTGTTTGCGGTGGGCGAGGCGGCCTGCGCCTCGGTGCATGGGGCGAACCGGCTCGGCTCAAACTCGCTGATCGACCTCGTGGTGTTCGGCCGCGCCGCGGCGCAACGCTCGGCCGAAACCATCAAGCGCGAAAGCTTCATGCCTGAGCTGCAAAAGGGCGCCGGCGAACAGGCGATCGCTCGTCTCGACCGCTTCCGTTACGCCAATGGCGCGATGCCCACGGCGGCGCTCCGTTTGAAGATGCAGAAGACCATGCAGACGGATTGCGCCGTGTTCCGCACCGCCGAGGTGATGCAGCAGGGCGTGCGCAAGATCCACGATGTGTGGAAGGCGAGCGAGGACATCCGCGTCACCGACCGCTCGTTGATCTGGAACACCGACCTGATCGAGACGCTCGAATTCGACAATCTCATCTCGCAGGCCGCGGTCACCGTGGCCGGGGCTCTGGCGCGGCAGGAAAGCCGCGGAGCACATGCCCGCGAGGACTTCCCCAAGCGCGACGACGCCAACTGGATGAAGCATACGCTGAGCTGGGCAGATTACGGGACGCGTCGCGTGCGCCTCGACTACCGGCCGGTGCACACCTACACGCTCTCCAACGAGATCGCTTACATCCAGCCCAAAGAGCGGGTGTATTGAGAGCGTGACCCGAGGGGTTCGTCAGTCCGGTTAACGCCCGTTCGCCTTGAGCAAGGCCTCGAGCGCTGTTTTCACATTATCGAAGTCGAAGGGCTTCGGCAGCAGGATCGGGTCTTTGAAGCCCTGGCCTTCGTCGAGGCCGCCGTCACCGGTGGCGAAAGCGAGCGGCACGCCGCGCGCCCGAAGAGCATTGGCGATCGAATAGCAGGTGTCGTTGCCGAGGTTGACGTCGAGAATGGCGCCGTCCAGAGGGGCATTTCCGGCGAGCGTAAGGCCGTCCTCGACGGTGCCGGCCGGACCCACCACCTCGCAGCCGAGCTCGATCAGCCAATTCTCGACCAGCATTGAGATCAGCGGCTCGTCGTCGACGACCAGGATGCGCGGCACAAGAGCTCCACAAAGTGCTTGCTTGGATTTGGCCTCGCGGCAAGTGTAGTTGGGAAGCAAAAAAACCGCCAGCACCTAAGGCTCGGTTTTCGCAGGAGGATCAGCCCTTGCCGACGCGACTGCTCAAGGCCCATCGCCTGGTGGAGAACACCTGGGTAATCCTCGTTGTGGGGTTCGGCCTTGTCCTCGCCGCGGTTGTGGGCGTGGCAGTGCTGGTTCAACGCAGCGAGAGGGCCGATCGGTGGGTCGACCATACCATCGAGGTGCAAAGCACTTTCCAGTTGCTGCTGAGCGAGATGCGCGCGGCGGAAAACGCCCAGCGCGGCTTTCTCTTGACCCAGAACGCCCCTTATTTGAGCGCACTCAACGAAGCCACGGCGCGAGTCCCAACGATTGTCCACGACCTGGATAAGTTGACCTCGGACAACCCCGACCAGCAATCGCGGCTGCGGCGCCTGGAGTTGCTCATCAGCGCGAGGTTGAATCTCCTGCAGGACAGGGTTGCCCTCACCAAGCAAGGTCAGCGCGACAAGGCCATCGCTCTCGTAGATTCGGGCGAAGGCAAGGCCGTGATGGACAAGATCGTCGCTGAGATCTCTACCGGCTTGCACGTGGAGCGCTCGCTGCTGCATTCGCGTCAGGGTAGGGCGCACCAACTTCGGCGATGGCTTTCGCTGCTGATCGGGGCTGCCTTGCTGGCGGCGGTGATGCTCGCCGGACTCTTGGCGGTCGCGACCCGGCAGGCGGTGAGCGGGGTGCTGGAGCGCACCCGTGAGCTCGAAACGGAATCGAGGCTTCGCCGTGAGGCCGAGGCCACGCTCATGCAGGCGCAGAAGATGGAAGCGGTCGGTCAATTGAGCGGCGGCATCGCCCACGACTTCAACAACCTGCTCACCATCATCATCGGCAATCTCGACAGCATGAAGCGCCAGCTCGCCAAGCTCTCCGACTCAGAGTTGGCGCGCGATGCGGCGAGCAAACTCTCCAAGGCCCTCGATGCGGCGCAGAGAGGCGCCGAGAGCGCAAGCGTGCTGACCCAGCGGCTGCTCGCATTTTCCCGCCGACAGGCGCTCGAACCGAAGCGCCTTGACGTCAACCGCCTGGTTTCGGGCATGCTCGAGATGCTCCGCCGCACGCTTGGGTCGAATATCAGCAGCGAGACGGTGTTTGGCGCCGGCATGTGGCCGACGCTGGCCGATGGCCATCAGCTAGAGAACGTGCTTCTCAATCTGGTTTTGAACGCCAAGGCCGCCATGCCCAATGGCGGCAGCCTCACCATCGAGACAGCGAACACCTATCTCGACGACGCCTATGTGCGGCGGTTCGGCGACGTCAAGGCAGGGCAATATGTAGTTCTGTGCGTCACCGACACGGGAACGGGCATCCCGAAAGACATCCAGGACAACGTGTTCGAGCCGTTCTTCACCACCAAGCCGCCGGGCGAGGGTTCTGGGCTCGGTCTCGCCATGGTGCATGGCTTCGTCAAGCAATCTGATGGCCACGTGCGCATCTACAGCGAGGAAGGTAGCGGAACGACCGTGAAGATCTATCTGCCGCGCTTCATCGGGGCAGAGGAGGTGACCGCCACGCCGGCAGGGAGAGAGGAAGCTCTTTCCCCCATCCCGCGGGCGAAGCCGAACGAGACCATCCTGCTGGTCGAGGACAACGCCGGCGTGCGCGAATATGCCAGGGACATTCTCCTTGAGCTCGGCTACGGGGTGCTCGATGCTGCGAACGTGCAGGACGCGCTTCATCTCGCAGCCAAGAAACCTCGCATCAGCCTGCTGTTCACCGACGTCGTCCTCGGCGAGTTGAATGGGCGGGCGCTCGCCGAAAGGCTGCGGACGATCTACCCTGGCCTGCCGGTGCTGTTCACCACCGGCTATACCCGAAACGCCATCGTGCATCAGGGACGCCTCGACGCCGACGTCCATCTCTTGAACAAGCCCTTCACCCAACAGGACCTGGGGCGAAAGCTGCGCGAGCTGCTCGATGCCGCTGAAGGAGAGACGCCGCAGGCGGTATCGTGATTTGTGATTGCCGGCCTTGTGTGGGCAATCCAAGAACATCTAGGATGAGACTTACCGCCGGTTGAGGTGCTGATGGATGGCCGCGACAAGCTCGGCCATGACAACTGGATAACATGGTCCAATTCACGCTGCCGAAGAACTCCAAGGTCAAGCCGGGCAAGGCCTGGAATCCGCCGCCTGACGGGGCGCAGAAGGGGCGCTGGCGCGAATACCGCATCTACCGATTCGATCCCGACACGGACGAAAACCCGCGCCTCGATACCTATTGGGTGGACATGAACGATTGCGGGCCGATGGTTCTCGATGCGCTCATCTGGATCAAGAACGAGATCGATTCCACCCTCACCTTCCGCCGCTCCTGCCGCGAAGGCGTGTGCGGCTCATGCTCGATGAATATCGGCGGCACCAACACGCTCGCCTGCACGCTGCATGCCGACGACGCGCCCGAGCGCGTGTCGATCTATCCCTTGCCGCACCTTCCGGTGATCAAGGATCTCGTTCCCGACCTCACCCATTTCTACGCCCAGCACCGCTCGATCGAGCCTTGGCTCAAGACCGACTCGCCGACGCCGCAGAAAGAGTGGCGGCAGATGCAGGGAGGATCGCGCCAAGCTAGACGGGCTTTATGAGTGCATTCTGTGCGCCTGCTGCTCCACGGCCTGCCCCTCCTATTGGTGGAACGGCGATCGCTATCTCGGCCCCGCCATCCTGCTGCAGGCTGACCGCTGGGTCGAGGACAGCCGCGACGAGCAGACCGGCGAGCGGCTCGACCAGCTCGAAGATCCCTTCAGGCTTTATCGCTGCCACACCATCCTCAACTGCACCAAGGCCTGCCCCAAGGGGCTCAATCCGGCGGCGGCCATCTCCTCGCTGAAACGCCAGATGGTGGAGCGCGGCGAGTGATCGATCACATCGGCTTGCACGTGCGCGACGTCGCCCGCGCCACCGAGTTCTATCTGAAGGCGCTCGCGCCGCTCGGCTACGGCATCGTCATGCAGGTATCGGCGGAGGAGACCGGCGGCAGCCCGGCGGTCGGCTTCGGCGCCGGCCAGAAGCCGTCATTCTGGATCGGACAGGGGGATCCTGCGAGCGGTCCGATGCATGTCGCCTTCGTGGCGCCGAGCCGCGCCGCGGTCGATGCTTTCTACGCCGCGGCGATGAAGGCAGGCGGCAGTGACAACGGGCGGCCGGGCTTGAGGCCCGAATACCACGCCAATTATTACGGGGCGTTCGTGTTCGATCCCGACGGCAACAACGCCGAGGCCGTGTGTCACCTGCCGGAATAGAGCGTAGGGATCAGTGGCCGCCGCAATTGGGCAGCGCGAAGGTGCAAGGCTTGGGCTGCTCGACCGGCACCTTCTCTCCGGTCTTGGAATCCTTCTTGGTCTCATAGGGACTGACCGCGAGGCGGGGGGCGAAGGTCACCCCGACGAGGTGATCGCCTTCGAAGGCAAGGCTCGCGCCGCAATCGTAATTCTTGTCGGATTTTTTCGCCCCGAGCGGGTTTCCCTTCTTGGTGTCGTCTTTCTTCGGCGCCGCCGCGGGGACTGGGCCAGCGCCGCTATAGTGATAGGTGAGCATCTCGCCGGTATTGGTGCTGTAGCTTCCCGACGGTGTGCCGGCGCAGGCGATGATCTGATCCTTGCTCATGCCGATATAGGGTTTGGCGGGATCCGGCAGGAACGTGCGCTCGAAGGTCGCCCGTGGCGACTGGCAGCTGCTCGCGCCGAGCCCAGCGGCCAAAATCGCCAGTATCATCACGGGAGCCTTGCGCATCCTCGTCCCCGTTCCTTTCCCCACGTCGATTGGGCGCAGATTGCGCGTAAATCGTGGCAAATGGATTGATACCCCTTGCACCTTCGTCACGCCCGGACTTGATCCGGGCGTCCATGCCCTTTCGGTAAGCGAGCGGGTGGAATGGATTGCCGGGTCAAGCCCGGCGATGACGGGAGAGAGCAGCGGGAGCGGCTAGAGCGTGGCGACAAAGTCCCAGAGCAGCTTGATGTTCAGGGTAATCACCGTGATGGCGATCAGCACGGCGAGCGCGATTACCCAGGAGGGCGCCACCAGCGCCCCCATCTTGCGCTTGTCGGCGGTGAACATGACGAGCGGGACCACGGCGAAGGGCAGCTGCAGGCTCAAGATCACCTGCGACAGAATGAGCAGTTCGGCGGTGCCCTGCTCGCCATACCAGATGGTGACGATGGCGGCAGGGACGATGGCAATGGAGCGGGTGACCAGCCGCCGGAGATAGGGCGGCAGGCGAATGTCGAGAAAGCCCTCCATCACGATCTGGCCCGACAGCGTCGCCGTCACCGTTGAGTTGAGCCCGCACGCCATTAGCGCGATGGCGAACAGGGTAGGCGCGAAGGCCGAGCCGAGCAGCGGCGCGAGGAACTTATAGACTTGACCGAGCTCGGCCACGTCGGTCTGGCCGGCCTTGTGGAAAGTCGAGGCGGCGAGGATCAGGATCGAGGCGTTGATCAACAGCGCGAAGGTCAGCGCGATGGTGGAATCGATGGTGGCGAGTTTGATCGCCTCACGCTTCTCAGGCACGCTGTCGCCGAAGCGCCGCGTCTGCACGATGCCGGAGTGCAGATAGAGATTATGCGGCATCACCGTGGCGCCGAGAATGCCGAGCGCGAGATAGAGCATGTCCGGGTTCTTGACGATCTCGACGGTGGGGGCGAAGCCGCGGATTGCCTCTCCCCAATCGGGGTCGGCCATGGCGATCTGGATGCCGAAGCACACGGTGATCACGATGAACAGCGTGACCACGAAGGCCTCGACCCAGAGGAAGCCGAGCGCTTGCATCCACAAGATCAAGAACACGTCGGCCGCGGTAAGCAGCACGCCGATCTCGAGCGGGATGCCGAACAGGAGATTGAGACCGATCGCCGTGCCGATCACCTCGGCGAGATCGGTGGCGCAGATGGCAAGCTCGGCCAGAGCCCACAGCGGATAGGACACGCATGCGCGGAAAGGCGTCGCGGCAGGCTTGCGCCAGGTCGCGCCTCGAGGCGATGCCGAGCCTGATGCAGAGCGCCTGCAACAGGATCGCCATCATGTTGGATAGGAGCGCGACAGTGAGCAGCGCGTAGCCGAACTTGGAGCCGCCGGCGAGCGACGTCGCCCAATTGCCTGGGTCCATGTAGCCGACGGCAACGAGATAGCCGGGACCGAGAAAGGCCAGGAGCTTCCGCCAGAGGGGACCGGTCGGCCGCGTTTTGATCGAGCCGAATACTTCGGCGAGCGGCGGCGTTGTCTGCGGGCGACGCCAGCCGTCGAGGCGCTGATCTCCGTCGAGGTCAGCCGCGGCTTGGATGTGGACCGGCTTGACCGGGCTCAGCATGAAGTCCCTCTTTCAGGGGAAAGGCCTCGGCCGTTGTAGGCCGAAGCCATTTGATCATACCAAAGCTTACATGCTAATAATTTGCAAGAGCAACTAAGTCGGGCCGCAAGGCGCGTTTTGACGCGGCCTGCCTGCAACGCGAGGAGCAAGCACTCCTCGCGCCAATGTTGGATTTGCGAGCTTTGTTAAGGTGAGCAACGCTGATTTGAGATAAATCATCATAATACTTGTCTCATCTTGTTAACGAACCGGCAGGAAATTCCTTAATAAGCGCGTGAGCTTTATTGCCCCGCCCCAATCGAGCCAAGCTCGGTGACTATTGCTCACCTCCCAACGGGCAGGGAGGGATCATGTCGCGCTACTTCTTTCATCTCGCGTCGCCCACCCATCCGGTACGGGACAGGAACGGAGTTGACTTGGCCGGGCTCGACGCCGCACATTGGCACGCCATGCGTCTTGTCTATCGCTTGCGCGCGCATGCGGCGGAGACCGGCGAGGACTGGGTGATCCACAAGCGGCACCGCACCCGACTCCTCGGCGATCTCGCGCAGCATTGGCACCGAGCGAGGCAGCACCATGCACAGCCGGAGCTTGGGGGGTCCCTCTCAAAGTCGGGAGGGTATCCGGGTAAGCGGGATCCGGTACCGCGTTGAGCTCCGCGTCCCCTTATCTTTCCTCCGTTCTCGACGGCTATCTTTTGGCGGCCTGATCCTCAGGTCCGGCAAGCTTCAGCACCGGAAAGTCTTGTGCCGAAACCCTGATGCCGCAGGCCGAGGTCAACAGCACCACGCCGGCGCAGACGAGGATGGTTGCACCGGCAACCAAAGACGCCACCGCAAGGTCCGGTTGTTCGGATCGGTCACGCATGACAGCACCTCCCTTATCGTTGGGATGAGCCTGTCACGCCGAAAGCTAACCGCCGGTTGGCGGCGAAGTGGAAATTGCGGTGGTGGTGAATGAAGGGTTTTGCAGGTCCGCGCGCCGCGGATTGATCTGCATCAAGGATCGCCCCGCTTCCCGCCCCTTAAATTGACGACGATGGCCGCGAGCCTGAACCCGCGGCCACGGGGAGGGGTTCGATGGCTGACGCACCATCTCGCTGGCCGCAATACGCTCGCGCGCTTCGCCGCAACGCGCTGATGGACGAGATGATGAAGGCGCAAGGTGTCGATCTCCTCGCCGCCGTGCGGTCGGGCGAGGATTTCGTGCGGGCACGGGCAAAGTGCCGCGACTGCACCTGCGAAGGCGAGTGCCGCGACTGGTTCCTCGAGGGCTCGCGCGAGCCCGCGGAGTTCTGCCCCAATGGGGATCTCTTCGCCTCGCTCAAGCGCGAGTAAAATTGACGCAGCTAAACCTGCGGATAATTGACCTCACCGCCTACTTCGTGACACCCAACCCCACCGCATCTTGCGCAATAGAACGCCTCGCGTCGTCGCGGGGGAAGGGGCACAGTCAAAGATGGACCAGGATGTGCAGCCTTGGGGCGTGTCGGCGCAGGCGCTCTCCCAGCATGAGCTCGAGGAAGAGATCGAGATCGCAAAACAGCGGGTGTCGATCTGCTCCATTCCGTTTTCGCCGGGCGCTTCGTTCGGACGTTTGCCGATTGCCGCCGCTGTCCTAGCGCCTGCCTGCTTTGGTTCATGGACGATGCAGAGGATCCAAGGGACGTGTGCCCCCATTTCAATTCCTGCGCCGCGCGCAAACGATTGGAAGATGCGGGCGCACCAGCTGAGCCCAATTCGATTACCTCGCCGCGGCAAAGCGTAGCCCGTCCATGAGCTGAAGCCTTCCTTGGGGGAGACAGGTCAGCACGAGCGGAAGCCTTCTCAGCGACTTACGCTCATCAATTGGGAACCTTTTTCTGGTCTCCTGGCTTCCCCATATCTCTGGAGGGGGAAGGCCCAAGGAGGCAATCCAGATGTTACGACCTCTCTCCCGCGGCACCGCGGTCCTCTCATTGCTCGGCGCGGCGCTCCTCTCGGCTCCCGCCTTTGCGACCGATTTCTCCGCAGGCGCCGATTTCGGCGGCACATATAGCTATATCGGCCCTGGCGTGGCCTCTCTTCCCGATGTCGATGTCGATGTCGGCCCGCTCGGTGCCGGGGTCTATGTCGAGCCCGGCGTTCCCTTCATGTCACCGGCCATGGACTATGCAGACCCGGCTTCGACCTGGTCGCCGGTCTATCCGCAAGCGAAGCTCGAGGTGGTGCCGGTCGCCGGCCCCGTCGAAGTCGGCCCCGGCGCCGTCGGCGTCGACGCCGGGCAGTAGCGGATTGCGTCAGGGGCTTGACCCGGCCGTCCACGCCTTACACGGGTCTCGCGCGGCCGCAGGCGGAATGCGCTATGCAGGCGCAAGCGAGCATGCCTGCACAGGAGGCCCCGATGATGCCAACCAAGGCCCTGATCACCGCGATCGTGGTGGCAAGCGTGATCGGCCTCGCTCTTCTCATCGAGCGCCAGACGGTGGCTCCAGGCGAGGTCACGGCGGAGCAGCTTCTCGTCTCGGATCTTGCCGGCGAGCCAGGCAAGGAAGTGAACATCCAGGTCTACACCTTCCCGCCGGGCGCCTCGGTGCTCTGGCACATTCATCCCGATGCCCAGGAGTTCGACTATCAGATCGATGGCGCGCTATCGCTGCAGACCGAGGGGCAGGGAACGAAGGTGCTGAACAGCGGCGAGGCGGTCTATGTGCCGCCGAATGTCGTGCATCGCGGGTTGAATTTGAGCCGGACGCAGCCGGCCAAGCTCGTTGCCGTCAGGGTGAAGCCCAAGGACGAACCGCTGACCGTGGACGTGCAGCCCTAGGCCTGCTCCTCCGCGTGGAGCCCGGCCTGCCACAGCGCATAAATGCCGATGGCCCAGGCGGCGAGCGCCAATCCCCAATTGGCGAGATTGTCCATAATGTCGAGCTTCATGCCGAAATGATCGGGGGTGAATGTGCCGAAGCCCGCGAACAGCGTGTAGAAAACGGCGAAGGCGAGCATGAAGGCAATGGAGAGCCGCGGCATGAAGAAACCGATGACGCTGCCCACGAGCCCCCAGACGAGGTTCACCGCGGCGTGGACCGGATCGAGCCGGAAGCCTGGGCCGAAATGGATGGGCTCGGTGCCGAAGCCGTAATAGGCATAGGAGCTGAGCACGATGATTCCCTGGATGAGAAGGAACAAGGAGAGCCGCGCCGCCCATACCACGAGCGGAACGCCGGCGACCTCGATCGATTCCTCGATCGCATCCTCGTCGTCTTCGGCGTCGTTTGGCCCGCCGGCCGGGCGCCGTGTCGCCATCGATCCATCCTCTTGGCTTCGCGCCGTCGGTTTGCTTAAGAGCATAGCCGATCGGGGGCTTGCTCGACAGCTTCAAGGCGGGACGCATGCAGGACGGACCTCTCAAGCGCTACCGGCAGATGGTGCTTGCGCGCGAGCTTGCCCCCGACACGGCGCAGGAATTGGCGGCAGAGAAGCTGCAATTGCTTGCCAATAGGCTGGCGCAATATAGCGAGCCGAAGCTCGGGGATTTGCTGCCTTTCGCGCGGCGGCGCCGGACGGCGCCTCTCGGGCTCTACCTTTATGGCGGGGTTGGGCGTGGCAAGACCATGCTGCTCGATCTCTTTTTCGGCGTCGGTCTGATTGCTTCGGCGGCGGCCGAGCCGCACGCGCTCTATGTCGACGGCGTCGGCGCGGAGAGCTTCGCGCGGACGGCCTCGCGGCTCATGGAGATGCGCTCGGAGGCCTATCTGGCCGAGCGGCACAAGGGCGGCGGCCGCGCCTCCGGGTCCTTCTGAACCCTGCCCCCCACGCGCTTGCGCGAGGCCAGGTTTGCCAGTAACCAAAGGTGGAAGCGGTGCCTGGCCCCGCTCGTTACGGCGTCAAATCGAGGAGGGGAACCATGGCGCGCAATCGCATTGCCCTGATCGGCGCAGGCCAAATCGGCGGCACGCTTGCTCATCTTGCTGGCTTGAGGGATCTCGGCGAAGTAGTGCTGTTCGACGTGGTCGACGGCGTGCCGCAAGGCAAGGCGCTCGACCTGTCGCAGGCCGCTCCGGTGGAGAAATACAGCCCGAAAATCAAGGGCGCCAACGAATATGCCGAAATCAAGGACGCCGATGTGGTGATCGTCACCGCCGGCGTGCCGCGCAAGCCAGGCATGAGCCGCGACGATCTCCTGGAAATCAACCTCAAGGTCATGGAGCAGGTCGGCGCGGGTCTGCGCAAATATGCGCCTGAGGCGTTCGTGATCTGCGTCACCAACCCGCTCGACGCCATGGTGTGGGCGTTGCAGAAGACGAGCGGGCTGCCGCGCAACAAAGTGGTCGGCATGGCCGGCATCCTCGATTCGGCAAGGTTCCGCTTCTTCCTCGCCGAGGAGTTCGACGTGAGCCCAGAGGACGTGACCGCCATGGTGCTCGGCGGCCATGGCGACTCGATGGTGCCGCTCATCCGCTACTCGACGGTCGCCGGCATTCCGCTCACCGATCTCGTGAAGATGCGCTGGATCACCCAGAAACGGCTCGATGAGATCGTGCAGCGCACGCGCGACGGCGGCGCCGAGATCGTCGGCCTGCTCAAGTCGGGCTCGGCCTATTACGCGCCTGCCGCCGCCGCGCTCGAGATGGCCGAGTCCTATCTCAAGAACAAGAAGCGGGTGCTGCCTTGCGCCGCCTATCTCAACGGCGAATACCACGTCAAAGGCCTCTATGCCGGGGTGCCGGTGGTGATCAGCGCCAAGGGGGTCGAGCGCGTCATCGAGCTCGATCTCAACGCGGCGGAGCGCGACGCCTTCATGAAATCGGTCGAGTCGGTGAAGTCGCTGGTCGAGCTCTGCCAGCGCATTGCCCCGAGCCTTGCCGCTCCCGTCTCCTGATCGCTAGTCTCCGGGGGATCCGATGAATATTCACGAATATCAGGCCAAGGCACTGCTGCGCGACTTTGGCGCTCCGGTTGCCGCCGGCCACGTCGCCACCACGCCGGAAGAGGCCGTGACCGCTGCCGGCAAGCTCAAGCCAGGGTCTTGGGTGGTGAAGGCGCAGATCCATGCCGGCGGCAGAGGCAAGGGCGGCGGCATCAAGCTGGTGAAGACGCTCGAAGAGCTGCGCGGCCAGGCCGAGCGGATGCTGGGCAAGCCGCTGGTGACGCCGCAGACCGGTCCCAAAGGCAGGCCGGTGGCGCAGGTCTATGTGGTCGAGGACATTGCGATTGGGCGCGAACTTTATCTCTCGCTGCTCGTCGATCGCGACTCTGGGCGCGTTGCCTTCATCGCCTCGACCGAAGGCGGCGTGAATATCGAAGAAGTCGCGGTCAAGACGCCGGAAAAGATCGTCACGCTCGCGGTCGATCCGGCCTCGGGTCTCGCGCCGTTCCATACCCGCATCATCGCCTTGGCGCTCAAGCTCGAAGGCGAGCAGGCCAAGCAATGCGCCAAGCTCGTCGGCGCGCTCTATCGGCTGTTCCTCGAGAAGGACGCGAGCCTGATCGAGATCAACCCGCTGGTGGTGACCAAGGAGGGGCAGCTCGTCTGCCTCGACGCCAAGATCGGCTTCGACGACAACGCCGTGTTCCGCCATCCCGACATCGAAGCTTTGCGCGATTTCGATCAGGAGGAGCCGGCCGAGGTGGAGGCCTCGCGCCTCGGGCTTTCCTATGTGAAGCTCGACGGCACCATCGGCTGCATGGTCAATGGCGCGGGCCTCGCCATGGCCACCATGGACATCATCAAGCTCCGCGGCGGGGAGCCTGCGAACTTTCTCGATGTCGGCGGCGGCGCGTCGAAGGAAATGATTGCCGAGGCTTTCAAGATCATTCTCTCCGATCCGCATGTGAAGGGCGTGCTGTTCAACATCTTCGGCGGCATCATGCGCTGCGACGTCATCGCCGAAGGGATCAACGAGGCCGTGCGCGAGGTGAAGATCGGCGTGCCGCTCGTGGTGCGGCTCGAAGGCACCAACGTGGCGCGCGGCAAGTCGCTGCTGCAGGAATTGGGTCTTGCCGTCATTCCCGCCGACGACCTCGACGACGCGGCGCGGAAAATCGTCGCCGCGGTCAAGGATGGGGCGTGAGGCGCATGCGCCAGAACGGCCCTTCGCGCCTGGCACGAAGACGCTGTATGCTACGGGCCTTCATGTGGGGGCGTAGAGACCATGGCGGCCGTTGACGGGGCGATCAGAGCCTGCCCGCAATGCGGCAGCGAGTCGTTTCACGCGCTGGCCGAATATTCGTCGCCGCCTTGGGAGATCGTGGAGTGCGCCTCTTGCACCTTCGTCTACTTGCGCAATCCGCCTGAGTACAAGCACCCTCGTCAGCGATTTTGCTTGGGAGAAGACCCGCGTGGCTGAAGTCGAGCGGCGGAAAGCGCGCAGCCCCGTCCGCATGTGGCTCGACAGCATGATGCGCTGGCGCGCCGGCATCTATTCGCCGGGGATTGCCGGCACGCTCAAGCGCCTGTTCGCGCCGGGCCGCGTACTCGATGTCGGCTGCGGCTCAGGCAAGAAAGTGCCCGAGCCCTTCGTCCCGTTCGGTGTCGA
The DNA here is from genome assembly GCA_963757555.1 of uncultured Alphaproteobacteria bacterium. Lineage (GTDB taxonomy): Bacteria > Pseudomonadota > Alphaproteobacteria > Rhizobiales > Methyloligellaceae > Methyloceanibacter. The sequence goes on along the minus strand of CAVWRU010000007.1, from coordinate 221,159 downwards.
GATTTTCGAAGCCTTATCGCGCGAGGCTGATACCCACATGCGGACCCGCGGCGGCCGCGCCATCCACGCTCCGGCGGTCGATGGGGTGAAGGAATTTCCCGAGCGCTATTTCTCCGGCATTCTGCTTCGGTCCTTTCTCGAGCATGAGAAGCAACCGAAGGAGCTCCTCGAGCAATGCTCGCGCGTGCTTGCTCCGGACGGGGCCATCTATGTGCGGGTGCCGAACTATGGCAGCCTGAACCGCAAAATGCTCGGCGCCAAATGGTGCGGCTTCCGCTACCCGGACCATGTGAACTACTTCACCCCGACGTCGCTCGGCGCCATGGCCGGCGATTGCGGGCTGAAATTGAGGTTGCTCAATCGCATTCGCCTGCCTCTCGACGACAACATCAACGCGGTCCTCTTGTCAGAGGCAGGCCGCGGCGGAAGGCCCGAGTTTTGCATTCAATCCCATTAAGCGAAATCCCAGAGACAATCTAAATGTCAGTTCTTGTCGACCGTAATACGCGCGTGATCTGCCAAGGCTTCACCGGCGCGCAAGGCACCTTCCATTCCGAGCAAGCCATCGCGTATGGCACGCGCATGGTCGGCGGCGTCACGCCGGGCAAAGGCGGCACCATGCATCTCGGGCTCCCGGTGTTCGATACCGTGCGTGAGGCGATGCTCGAGACCGACGCCGACGCGAGCGCCGTCTATGTGCCGCCGGCCTTCGCCGCCGACGCCATCCTGGAAGCCATCGAGGCCGAGGTGCAGCTCGTGGTGTGCATCACCGAGGGCGTACCGGTGCTCGACATGGTGAAGGTGAAGCGCGCGCTGTGCGGTTCCAAGACCAGGGTGATCGGGCCGAACTGCCCGGGCATCATCACCCCGGACCAATGCAAGATCGGCATCATGCCGGGGCATATCCACCGCGCCGGCACGGTGGGCATTGTGTCGCGGTCGGGCACGCTCACCTATGAGGCGGTGGCGCAGACCACCGCCGTCGGACTTGGCCAGTCGACCTGCATCGGCATTGGCGGCGATCCGGTGAACGGCACGAATTCATCGATTGCCTCGATCTCTTCCTCAACGACGAGGGGACGGAAGCGATCATCATGATCGGCGAAATCGGCGGCAGCGCCGAGGAAGAAGCCGCAGCCTTCCTGGCCGAGACCGAAATCAAGAAGCCCGTGGTGGGCTTTATCGCCGGCGTGAGCGCGCCGCCTGGCCGCCGCATGGGACATGCCGGCGCCGTCATCTCGGGCGGCAAGGGCGACGCCAAGCACAAAATTGAGGCAATGCGTGCCGCGGGAATTGTCATGGCCGACTCCCCAGGCGCCCTTGGAACTACGCTCGCCCGCGTATTACATGGGGGTTGAGCCGGACGGCCCAAGACTTGCCTTTTTTGACCGGCAGGCCGGCAGCGGCAAACCACCGGCAAGGTTGATCCCATGACCAGGCACGAACTCAACGACGTGTTCGCCACCACGTCGTTTCTGCAAGGCGCCAACGCCAGCTATCTCGAGCAGCTTTATGCGAGCTACCAGCAGGCCCCGAATTCGGTGGGCCCCGAATGGCAGGCGTTTTTCGCGACCCTGAAGGATGACAAGGACGACGTGCTGCTGGGCGCGCGAGGGCCGTCCTGGAAGCCGTCGGACGGGTTTGAGGCCACGGTGCTGGCGGCCGCCGCCTTCACCGAGGAACAGACGCTTGCCGCGGCGCAGGACACCTTGCGCGCCCGCATGCTGATCCGGAACTTCCGCACTCGCGGCCATCTCATCGCCAAGCTCGATCCTCTCGACCTCTCGACCCGCAAGGAGCATCCGGAGCTCAGGCCCCGCACCTACGGCTTCACCAAGGCCGATTACGACCGTCAGATTTATCTCGGCGGCGCGCTCGGGCTCGAGTTCGGCACGCTGCGCCAGGTCCTCGACATTCTGAAGCGCAGCTATTGTGAGCATATCGGCACCGAATACATGCACATCTCGGACCCCGAGCAGCGGGCCTGGATCCAGGAGCGCATCGAGCTTGCCGAGAATGCGGTTCGCTTCACCCCTGAAGGCAAAAAGGCGATCCTCAAGAAGCTGATCGAGGCTGAGATCTTCGAGCGCTTCCTCGATGTGAAATATACCGGGACCAAGCGTTTCGGGCTCGACGGCGGCGAGTTCGTGGTGCCGGCGCTCGAACAGGTGATCAAGCGCGGCGGCCAGCTCGGGCTCAAGGAAATCGTCATCGGCATGCCGCATCGCGGACGCCTCAACGTGCTCGCCACTGTGATGGCCAAGCCCTACCGGGCGATCTTCAACGAGTTCAAGGGCGGCTCCGCCCATCCCGACGAGGTCGAAGGCTCGGGCGACGTGAAATATCACCTCGGCGCCTCTTCCGACCGCGAGTTCGACACCAACCGCGTGCATCTGTCGCTCACCGCCAATCCCTCGCATCTCGAGATCGTCGACCCCGTGGTGCTCGGCAAGGTGCGGGCGAAACAGGACCAGCTTCACGACCGCGAGCGGCGGGAAGTGCTGCCCCTGCTCCTGCACGGCGATGCCGCCTTCGCCGGACAGGGCGTGGTGGCGGAATGTTTCGGCCTGTCAGGCCTGCGCGGCCACCGCACCGGCGGCTCGCTCCATTTCATCGTCAACAATCAGATCGGCTTCACCACGGCGCCGCGCTTTGCCCGCTCCTCGCCCTATCCGTCGGACGTGGCCAAGATGATCGACGCGCCGATCTTCCATGTGAACGGCGACGATCCGGAAGCCGTGGTCTACGTGACCAAGCTCGCCGTCGAATTCCGCCAGCGTTTCGGCAAGCCAGTGGTCATCGACATGTTCTGCTACCGGCGCCATGGCCATAACGAGGCCGACGAGCCGGCCTTCACCCAGCCCTTGATGTATGCCCGCATCGGCGAGCATCCGCGCGTCACCGAGATCTACGGCAAGAAGCTGGTCGAGGAGGGCCTCCTCACCGCCAGCGAAGTCGAACGCATGCGTACCGATTTTCGCGCCTTGCTCGAGGAGGAGTTCGCGGCCGGCGACGCCTATCGCCCGAACCGGGCTGACTGGCTCGACGGCAAATGGTCCGGTATCGGCCATGCCGAAGAGGGCGCGCGCCGCGGCGTGACCGGGGTCGATGTCGAAAGGTTGAAAGAGATCGGCCGCAAGCTCACCACCATCCCCAAGAGCTTCACCCCGCACAAGACGCTCGCCCGCATCATGGCGAACCGCCGCAAGATGATCGAGGACGGCAGCGGCATCGATTGGGCGACAGCAGAAGTCGCTCGCCTTCGCCACGCTGCTCACCGAGGGCTTTCGCGTGCGCCTATCGGGGCAGGACAGCGAGCGCGGCACGTTCTCCCAGCGCCACTCGGTGCTGATGGATCAGGAGAACGAGAAGAAGTACACCCCGCTCAAGCACATCGCCAAGACGCAAGGCATCTTCGAGGTGATCAACTCGATGCTGTCTGAGGAAGCGGTGCTCGGCTTCGAATACGGCTATAGCCTCGCCGAGCCCAACGCGCTCGTCTTGTGGGAGGCGCAGTTCGGCGACTTCGCCAACGGTGCGCAGGTGATCATCGACCAGTTCATCTCATCGGGCGAGCGCAAATGGCTGCGCATGTCGGGACTGGTGATGCTGTTGCCGCACGGCTACGAAGGGCAGGGGCCGGAGCACTCATCGGCGCGGCTCGAGCGCTATCTCCAGCTCTGCGCCGAGGACAATTGGCAGATCGCCAATTGCACCACGCCGGCCAACTATTTCCACATCCTGCGCCGCCAGCTGCACCGTCAGTTCCGCAAGCCGCTGGTGCTGATGACGCCGAAGTCGCTGCTCCGTCATAAGCGCGTGGTATCGAACTCTCGCCCAGTTCGGGCCGGGAACAAGCTTTCACCGGGTGTTATGGGACGATGCCCAGTTCCTCGAAGGCCAGGCGATCAGGCTCAAGCCTGACGCGGAGATCAAGCGCGTGGTGCTTTGCTCCGGCAAGGTCTATTACGATCTCTACGAGGAGCGCGAGAAGCGCGGGGTCGACGACGTCTATCTCCTGCGCGTGGAGCAGCTCTACCCGTTCCCGGCGCGTGCCCTGATCCAGGAACTCACGCGATTTTCCCAAGCCGAGATGGTGTGGTGCCAGGAAGAGCCGAAGAACATGGGAGCTTGGACCTTCATCGAGCCCAATCTCGAATGGGTGCTCGACCATATTGAGGCGAAGCACCGGCGGCCGCGCTATGCCGGGCGTCCGGCATCGGCGTCGACCGCGGCAGGGCTTGCCCGCAAGCACCAGAATGAGCTTAAGACGCTGCTCGACGAGGCGTTGGGCTAGCGCGACAAAACGAGGGAACGACAGGTCATGGCCACAGAGATCCGCGTTCCGACCTTGGGCGAATCGGTGACCGAGGCGACGGTGGGCCAATGGTACAAGCAGGCGGGCGATGCGGTCACCGCCGATGAGCCGCTGGTCGAGCTCGAAACCGACAAGGTGACGGTCGAAGTGCCGGCTCCTGCCTCCGGCGTGCTGTCTGAGATCATCGTCAAGGCCGGCGATACCGTCGCCGTAGGGTCGGTGCTCGGCGCCATCGGCGAGGGAGACGGCAAGGTCAAGCCTGCGCCAGCCCCGGTCGAGGCCGAGGCGCCGGCACCGCAACCGGCCCCGGCACCGGCGAGACCGCCCGAGCCGCCGAAGGTTCAACCCGCCGCGCTCGAGCGCGAGCCGTCGCCGCGGGAAGAGGTCAGCGACACCGGCAACGGCAATGGTAGCGCCAAGGGCGACATGCCGCCGTCACCCGCCGCGCGCAAATATCTCGCCGAGACCGGACTGTCGCCGGCAAGCGTCATGGGCTCGGGCCGCCGCGGACAGGTGCTCAAGCAGGATGTGCTGGCGAAGGCCGCCGGCGCTCCGCCATCGAGTCAAGCAGCGACCGCGGCAGCGACCCTCCTGGCGCGCCCTCCGGCCCCGAAGGCTCCGCCGGCGCCGCGGCCGCCGATCATGCCGCAGGACGAGACCCGCGAGGAGCGGGTGCGCATGACGAGGTTGCGCCAGACCATCGCCAATCGGCTGAAGGAGGCGCAAGACACCGCCGCCATGCTCACCACGTTCAACGACGTGGACATGAGCGCGGTGATGCAGCTCAGGCGCGAATATCGCGAGGCCTTCGAGAAGAAGCACGGGGTGAAGCTCGGGCTGATGGGATTCTTCGTGAAGGCCTGCGTGCAGGCGCTCAAGGACATCCCTGCGGTCAATGCCGAGATCGACGGCACCGACATCATCTACAAGAACTACTATCACATCGGCGTTGCCGTCGGCACCGAGCGCGGGCTGGTGGTACCGGTGCTCCGCGATGCCGACCGCATGGGTCTCGCCCAGATCGAAGCCGCGATCGCCGATTTCGGCGCACGCGCCCGGGAAGGCAGGCTCAGCCTGGAGGAGATGCAAGGTGGCACCTTCACCATCTCCAATGGCGGCATCTATGGTTCGCTCCTGTCGACGCCGATCCTGAACGCGCCGCAGTCAGGCATCCTCGGCATGCATCGCATCGAGGAGCGCGCCGTGGTGCGCGACGGGCAGATCGTGGCGAGGCCGATGATGTATCTCGCGCTCTCCTACGACCATCGACTGGTCGACGGCAAAGAGGCGGTCACTTTCCTCGTCCAGGTCAAGGACGCGATCGAGGACCCGAAGCGGCTGGTGCTCGATCTTTAGCGACGACGCTGGAACGCGGCGCCGGTCACTGCTAATTCTGTCCTGGACATTTCTGGGAGACAGGCAGTGATGCGTCCGCTCAAGCTATTGCTTCGCCTCGTTATTTTGCTCAGTGCCTTCCTCGCCCGCGCCGAAGGCCCCCCGCCAGAGCCGCGCACCGCGCTCGTCATCGGCAATGCCGCCTATTCCTTCGCGCCGCTCAGAAACCCGATCAACGACGCCGAGGCCATGGCCAAGGCGCTGCAAGACTCGGGCTTCAAGGTCATCATGGAGACCGACGCTGATCAGGCCAAGATGGTCGAGGCGGTCCGCGAATTCGGTGCCGAGCTTAAGCAAAGGGGCGGCGTCGGCCTGTTCTACTTCTCGGGCCACGGCACGCAGATCGACGGCGAGAACTATCTTTTGCCGGGCAGCGAATTTTCGAGCCTTGACGACGTCAAGAGAGGCTCGGTGACGGCGCTCGCCGTGGTTGACGCCATGGCGTCGGCGCATGGCGATCTCAACATCGTCATCCTCGATGCCTGCCGCAACAACCCGATTGATCCGAACGGGGCCAAGGGACTTTCGCGCATCGATTCGAGTGCGCGCCTGTTCATCTCCTACGCGACCTCGCCTGGGCTTACGGCGCTCGACGGCGCCGGCAACAACAGCCCTTATGCCAAATATCTTTATCAATCGATCGACGCGCCCAATCTCGACATCGAGGACACCTTCAAGCGGACGTTGAAGGGCGTCTATGTGGAGACCCATGGCGAGCAGACGCCGTGGATCTCCTCCACCTTCTTCGGCGATTTCGTGTTCCGTCCGAACGGGGAGCCGCCGTCGCCCGGCGAGGGGAAACCGCCAGCGCAGACGCCCAAGACTGAAGAGGCAGAGCCCAAGACCGTCGACCTCGCCGGAATCTATCGCGTCGAGGGCACCAACCCGAGCGGCAGCAAATATCGCGGCATGGTGGCGCTGACGCAGAACAAGGACCAGTTCAATTTCATTTGGTGGATCGGCAAGGACGTGTTCCGCGGCAGCGGCCATTTCGCGGGCAAGATGCTTGTGGTCAATTGGGGCGACAAGACCCCGGTCATCTACACTTTCGGCAAGGGTGGCGCACTCGACGGCGAATGGGCCGACGGCTCGGCGACCGAGACGCTCGACCTCGTGGCCAATGCGGCCCAGGGTGACATCGATCTGTCGGAAGGCTCCTATAGGGTCGACGGCAAGAACGCCGACGGGAGCGGCTATCAGGGCGATTTCGAGATCACCAAGCAGGGCGACGACTATCATTTGACCTGGCAGGTCGGCAGCTCGAGCTACGAGGGCGACGGCAAGCTCGCCGGCAACCTGCTCACCGTGAATTGGGGGTCGGCGACGCCGGTGGTCTATGCTCTCGGGTCGGACGGCAGTCTGAGCGGGCTGTGGGATGCGGGCAAAGGCGAGGAAACGCTGACGCCGGAAGAGTGAGGGCAGGGATGTCATGACTTACGATGTGATTGTGATCGGCACGGGCCCCGGTGGCTACGTCGCCGCCATCCGCGCCGCGCAGCTCGGAATGAAGGTCGCCGTGGTTGAGAAGCGCGCCACCCATGGCGGCACCTGCCTCAATGTCGGCTGCATCCCCTCAAAGGCGCTGCTGCATGCGAGCGAGCTCTACGCCGAGGCCGCCGACGGCTTCGCAGGCATGGGAATCAAGGTTCAGCCGGCGCTCGATCTTGCCGTCATGCTCGCCTTCAAGGATGAGGGGGTGAAGGGCAACGTGCAGGGCGTCGAATTCCTTCTCAAGAAGAACAAGATCGAGCCGTTTCACGGCACCGCCAAGATCGTCGCTCCGGGCAAGGTTGAGGTGAGCAGCGCGAACGGCGGCGCGCAAACGCTGGAGACCAAGGCCATCGTCATCGCCACCGGATCCGAAGTCGCTTCCATCCCGGGCATCGCCATCGACGAGAAGACCATCGTCTCCTCGACCGGGGCGTTGTCGCTGCCAAAGCTGCCGAAGCGGCTGGTGGTGATCGGCGCGGGCTATATCGGGCTTGAGCTCGGCTCGGTGTGGCGGAGATTGGGGTCAGAGGTGACCGTGGTCGAGATGCTCGACCGCATCGCCCCCGGTCTCGACGGCGAGGTGGCCAAGCAGTTCCAGCGCATCCTCACCAAGCAAGGCATCGCCTTCAAACTCGGCACCAAGTTGCTTGGCGTGGAGACCGACGGCCAAACCTGCAAGGTGAAGATCGAGCCGGCAAAGGGCGGGGCGCAGGAGACCTTGGACTGCGACGTGGCGCTCGTGTGCGTCGGCCGCGTCCCCAATACCCAGGGCCTCGGCCTGGCCGAGATCGGCGTCAAGACCGATAATCGCGGACGCATTCAGGTCGATCCGCATTATGCCACGAGCGTGCCGGGCGTCTACGCCATCGGCGATGTCATCGCCGGGCCGATGCTCGCCCACAAGGCCGAAGACGAAGGCGTCGCCGTGGCCGAAATCTTGGCCGGCCAAGCGGGGCACGTGAATTACGACGTGATCCCGAGCGTGATCTATACCGCTCCGGAAGTGGCGAGCGTCGGCAAGAGCGAGGAAGAGCTGAAAGAGGCCGGGGTCAAATACACGGTCGGCAAGTTCCCGTTCACCGCCAATGGCCGCGCCAAGGTCAACCGCACCACCGAAGGCTTCGTCAAGGTGCTGGCCGAGGAGGGCACCGACCGAGTGCTCGGCGTGCACATTCTCGGCGCCGACGCCGGCACCATGATCGCTGAGGCCGCGGTTTTGATGGAGTTCGGCGGCTCGGCCGAGGACCTCGCCCGTATCTGCCACGCCCACCCGACGCTGAACGAGGCGGTGAAGGAAGCAGCGCTTGCCGCCGAAGGCCGCGCGATCCACATGTAAATTCTCCTCATGCTGAGGAGGCGCGAAGCGCCATCTCGGAGCATGAGAATCGTCGGAACCCCTCACCCTTCCGCCATGCGACTTGCGCATGCGCCGCTCGAAGGCGTCGCGACGCAAGATCGCGGCGGAATGCCCTCTCCCACAAGGGGAGAGGGGCAACGAGCGTCGAGGCTGCTGGATGTCGTCAGCCTTAGGCCGCCTCGGCGCCCTTGGTGGTGTCGCCGGCGGTGTAGGACTTGGCGCCGGTGCCGGCCAGCTTGCCCTTGTCCACGATCAGATATTCGGTGCGGATCGGTTTGCCGGCAAAGAAGTTCTCCAGGATCTCGCGGGTGCCGGCGGCATAGCGCGCCTGTGCCGAAAGCGAAGTGCCCGACACGTGCGGGGTCATGCCGTGATGCGGCATGGTGCGCCACGGATGATCCTTCGGGGCCGGCTGCGGGAACCAGACGTCGCCGGCATAGCCTGCGAGCTGCCCGCTCTCCAACGCGCGCACCACGGCGTCGCGATTGACGATCTTGCCGCGCGCGGTGTTCACCAGATAGCTGCCGCGCTTCATCATGCCGATCAGCTTGTCGTTGAACAGGTCCTCGGTCTCAGGGTGCAGCGGCGCGTTGATGGTCACCACGTCGCAGACCTTGACCAGCGACTCGACGGTCGGATGGAACGTGAGGTCGAGCTCCTTCTCCACCTCCTGCGGCAGACGATGCTTGTCGGTGTAGTGCAGCTTCACGCCGAAGGGCTTCAGACGGCGAAGCACCGCAAGGCCGATGCGGCCGGCGGCGACGGTGCCGACATTCATGCCTTCGAGATCGTACGACCGCTCCACGCTGTCGGCGATGTTCCAGCCGCCCCTGACCACCCAGCCATAAGACGGGATATAGTTGCGCACGAGCGCCAAGATCATCATGACGATGTGCTCGGCGACGCTGATCGAGTTGGAATAGGTGACCTCGGCCACGGTGGTGCCCTTGTCGATGGCGCCTTGCAGATCGACATGGTCCGAGCCGATGCCGGCGGTGATGGCGAGTTTCAGCTTCTTCGCCTTGGCGAGGCGCTCCTTGGTGAGATAGGCCGGCCAGAACGGCTGCGAGATGACGACATCGGCGTCGACCAGCTCCTTGTCGAAGGTCGAGTTCGGGCCTTCCTTGTCGGAGGTCACCACCAGAGTGTGGCCGGCGCCTTCCAGGAATTTGCGAAGACCGAGCTCTCCCGACACGCTGCCCAACAGCTCGCCGGGCTTGAAGTCGATCTTGCTCGGGGTGGGGGTGGTCATGCCGCCGGGATAGTGGTCAATCTTCGGGATATCGTCGCGGGCGTATTTGGGAGGATAGCCATCGACCGGGTCGGGGTAGAGAACAGCAAGTACTTTGGCCATGTTTTCAGACTCCTCGGTATGCGCACGCTAAAGCCCGCAAGCGAAGGCTCGCGGCACTGCACCCTGCGTGCGCCGTTTGATTGCGATGTGGGTTGGGGCGATGCTTGCTGCCTCAACCCGCGTTTCCGTCCGCCAGCGGCGCTTGTTAGTTGACCTTCTCGATCGCCTGGCAAGGCCAAGCTTCGACCTTTAGCCCAAGCGAAATCAAGAGGCTTCCCCGAAAGGGATGATAGGGAGCGCCTATCGAGAGCTCTTCTAGACAAACGCGCGAGCGCCTGAAAAGGTGCCTCTTATAGAACAGGGTTAAGGATCACGATGAGGTTACCAAAAAGACTAATCGAAGGTCATCGCCGCTTCTTGCGCGACAAGCACGCGCCGGAGCGCGGCCGCTATGTGCAGCTCGCCGAGCTTGGCCAGGCGCCGACCGCCATGGTGATCGCCTGCTGCGATGCGCGAGCCGATGTGTCGTCGATTTTCGATGCCGAGGCAGGCGAGCTGTTCATCCTGCGCAACGTCGCCAACCTCGTGCCGCCTTACGAGCCTGAGGGCAAGTATCACGGCACCAGCGCCGGCATCGAGTTCGCCGTGATGGGACTGAAGGTGCCGCACCTCATCATTCTCGGCCATTCGCATTGCGGCGGCGTCGCCGCCTATCGTCACCGGGTGCGCGACAAGTTGGCGGAGCACGGTTTCATCGGCCGCTGGCTCACCATGCTCGATAATCTCAAGATCGATGAGAGCGAGATTTTCGAGTTTGGCGACGAGGTCGCCTTCGAGTTCGCCGCCATCCGCTCCTCGATGGCGAATTTGCGCACCTTTCCCTTCATCAAGAAGCGGGAAGACTTGGGGCTGCTCTCACTGCACGGCCTTTATTTCGACCTGGCGAGCGGCACGCTGCTGACGCTCGACGAAGACCGTGGAAGCTTCACCGATCTGCACGCGGCGTGAAGCGGTGCTTTTGCGTTAGCGGAGCGACGCCGAGAGGAAGATGACGGTGGCGAGGAAGCCGAGCGCGGTACGCACCGCATGCAAGCGCCCCCAACTCTCCATCACTGCCCGGCTTTCCGGTCCCGCCTCTTCGAGCGGCATGGTCATCAGCCGGTTGTTGGTCGGCATGATGCCGATGAGCGTGTACGGCCAGTTGGCGATGAGCAGCGCGGCGCCCGCGAGCCAGCGCCAGTCGCCTGACTGCCACCAGGCGACGAGCCCGAGCAGACAGCCCACAACGGCCAATGGCCCCTGCATGGCAAAGCCGCGCTTGTAGGCGGGCTTCCACTCGGCAAGGGCTGAACGATCGTCGAGGAGAAGGCGCGCAGGCTGCTCGGCGACATTGACGTAGAGCGCCGCTCCGGAGAAGACGGCGGCGATGATGAGCGCAAGCTGTCCAGCGAGCATGCCCGATCAACCGATCCAGACTAGGTAGGGTTCCAACCGTTAGCGAAGGATCAAGCCGCGGACTTGAGCAGATTGCGGTTGATAATCAGCTCAGCGATCTGCACCGTGTTGAGCGCGGCACCTTTGCGCAAATTGTCGGACACCACCCAGAACGAGAGGCCGTTGTCCAGCGTCTGGTCCTCGCGGATACGCGAGACGTAGGTCGCGTAGTCGCCCACGCATTCGATTGGCGTCACGTAACCGCCCGGCTCGCGCTTGTCGACCACAAGCACGCCAGGCGCCTCGCGCAGCACGGCGCGCGCCTCCTCGGTGGTGACCGGGCGCTCGAACTCGACATTGACCGCCTCGGAATGGCCGACGAACACCGGCACGCGCACGCAGGTCGCGGTGAGCTTGATCTTCGGATCGAGGATCTTCTTGGTCTCGGCCATCATCTTCCATTCCTCCTTGGTCGAGCCGTCGTCGAGAAACACGTCGATATGGGGAATGACGTTGAAGGCGATCTGCTTGGTGAAGACCTTCGGCTCCGTCGGATCGGTGACGAAAATGCCCTTGGTTTGATCCCACAACTCGTCCATGGCTTCCTTGCCGGCGCCGGACACCGACTGATAGGTGGCGACGACCACGCGCTTGATCTTGGCGAGGTCGTGCAAGGGCTTGAGCACCACCACGAGCTGGGCGGTCGAGCAATTCGGATTGGCGATGATGTTCTTCTTGGTGAAGCCTGCCACGGCGTCGGCATTGACCTCAGGCACGATGAGGGGCACGTCGGGGTGATAGCGCCAGCAGGAGGAATTGTCGATGACGACGCAGCCTTGCGCCGCGATCCGTGGGCTCCACTCCTTGGACACGGCAGAGCCGGCCGACATCAGGGCGAAGTCGACGCCGCGAAAGTCGAAATTCTCGAGGTCGCGGCATTTCAGGCGCGCATCGCCGTAGGACACCTCGACACCCATCGATTTGCGCGAGGCGATGGCGAATACCTCGTCGGCGGGGAATTCTCGCTCGGCGAGGATATTGAGCATCTCCCGGCCGACATTGCCGGTGGCTCCGATGACCGCAACCCGATAACCCATGATTCCGCTTCCTTCGACTATTGGGCCGGATGTAAGGGGAAGCACCGCCCAATGTAAAGACGTCGCGTTGCCAGCGCCGAGGCAGCGGCGCCGACCATGGATCGTGTGTGTCTTGCACAGGTCGCACGGAACCCCAATGAACGCGCAGAATGCAATTGAGTGAGCCGCATGTCCTTTTTTGGCGACAAGACCGTCAATCTCCTCAATCTGCACTACGGCATCTACTCCATTGCCTTGAGCGGCGGCGGCGCGTTCTTTGCCGTCTATCTCATCAAAGCGGGAGTGCCGGTTCCGTGGGCGCTCGCCGCGCTCGCGCTCATCCTTGCCGGACGGTTCGTGATCAGGCCGATCGTGGTGCCCATTGCCGTGCGCACTGGCGTGCGGGCGCTGGTCATCGCCGGCACCTGTTTGTCGGCGTTGCAATATCCGTTGCTGGCCGAAGTTCACGGGCTTGGGGCCGCCTTGCTCGCGCTCTGCGTCGTGGCCTCGCTCGGCGATACCTTCTACTGGTCAACCTACCACGCCTATTTCTGCTTCCCTCGGCAATCGCGAGAATCGCGGGGCGGAAGTCGGTGTGCGCGAGGCGAATTGCCGCCCTGGTCGGCATCGTGAGCCCCTTGGCAACTGGATGGATCCTGGTTGTCTTCGGGCCTCGCGTCGCCTTCGGCGCGACAAGTGCAATTCTCCTGCTGCCCGCCCTACCCCTCTTCTGGACGCCCGATGTCATCATCCAGCGCCACGTCCCCGGCGCCTATCGGGACGCCATTCCAGGAATGAAGATCTTCCTGGCGGATGGCTGGATTGGCGCGGGCTATCATTTCGTCTGGCAGATCGCGCTCTTTCTTTCGCTCGGCGAAAGCTTCATCGCCTATGGCGGGGCGCTTGCTCTTGCCGCGCTGGTCGGTGCCGTCGCCGGACTTCTGCTTGGCCGGCATATCGACGCCGGTCATGGGCGGAGCGCGGTGTCGTATGCGCTCGGGGTCCTCATCTTGACGACGCTGTTACGCGCGGCGGCGCCGGGTCACGCCGTCCTAGCGGTCGCCGCCAACGCGCTCGGCGCGCTTGTGGTCTGCCTCTACATCCCGGCGGTCTACAATCAGGCCAAAAGCTCGGCCTGCACGCTCAGGTTCCATGTCGCCGCCGAAGGAGCCTGGGACGTCGGTTGCGGCAGCGGATGTCTGGTGGCGGCCCTGCTCTCCGCCCTGGGCATTTCGCTGTCAGTGGCGATCCCGCTCTCGCTGCTCGGCGCGATAGCACTCTTCGGCCTGCTCCGCCGCTATTATGCGAGCCATCCGGTGGTCACGATGGTCGCGGCGCCCGATCCGCTCGCGCAGAACGCCATCGTCAATCTGGGCGAGAGTGCCGAAGGCTGAGATCTTAGCGGAAGCGGTTGTCGAGCGCGAGCGCGCCTGGGCCGGCCCCGGCCAGCACGAGGAAGCCGCCGGCGATAGTGATGTTCTTCATGAAATTGATCATCTGCATCTGGTCTTCAGGGTGCCAATGGAAGAACAGCCCCGCGAGCACGCAGAAGCCGGCAAGAGCGATGGCCCACCAGCGGGTGAACAAGCCGAGCAGAATGCAGAGGCCGCCGCCCGCCTCAGTGAGGATGACGAGGGGCAGAAGCACGCCAGGAAGGCCGTGTGCTTCCATGTATCCTTGCGCGCCAGCATAGCCGAACATTTTTTCGATGCCGGCCTGGATGAACATGATGGCCATGAGCACGCGGCCGATGGTGATGAAATAGGGTGCGGCGTAATACATTGCTCAGGCTCCTCGGTTAGTTCGGCGTGGTGTCAGGCGCATCGTCCTTGGCCTTGGCGCATTTCTTGGTGGTGAACTCATTCACCATGCGCGTCACCTCAGGCCCCAAGACGTTGGCCGAATTATCGAGCCCGGTGCCGGCATAGATCAAGGCATAGGCGAGCATGGGTGCTTTCGCCTCGCCCCAATTGATTTTCGCCGACACCGCCTTGCCGTTCTCGAAGGCGACCTTGGGTGCGATCGAGATTTCGACGGCATACGGTTCGCCCTCGGATTTCTGGGCAAGCGCGCAGCGCACTTTCTGCTCGGGCAAGACCACGTCGTACTTCGCCTCGGTCATGGCCTTGACCAGTGCCTCGCGCTTGATGTCGAGCTGCGATTGGCAGACTGCCTTGCCCCAGGTCCAGGTGAACCTGCCGCCGAGCATCTTGGTGATGTCGGACTCGCGCCAGGTCTTGACGATGTCGCAGGAGACGTCGTCGCCTTGCGGATCTTTGCTGGCGAGGATGTTGCAGATCTTGACCTTGCAGGCCCTGCGCGCCTGCTTCTGCGCCTTTTCCTCAGCAGTCAGCTCATTCTTGCTGGAATTGGGCGACGGTGTCGCCGCCTGCGACGGGCTGGTTGACGGGCTCGTGTCCTCGGCGAAGGCCGCGACACTTAAGACGAAAATGATGGCGGCTGCGACAAAAGCAGTGCGCGCAAATGCCATGCGTCCCCTCATCCGTGGCCCCATTGGCCGAAAGGCCGGCGGAGTATGGTCGGGGCGCGTGGGAGTGTCCAGCACGTGACGCCGGGGCTAGGTCATGCGGTCGAGGGCAGAAACGATGGACTTGCCCATCTCGGCGGTGCCGATGGTGCGGCAATCGTCCTGGGCGATATCGGCGGTGCGGTAGCCCTCGTCGAGCACGAAGGCGATCGCCATTTCTATTCTGTCGGCGGTGCTGCCCAGATCGAAAGAATAGCGCAGGCACATGGCGAAGCTTGCTATCGTGGCGATCGGGTTGGCGATGCCTTTTCCGGCGATGTCGGGCGCCGAGCCATGCACCGGCTCGTACAGGGCGCGGCGATGGCCGTTGGCATCGGCGGCGCCGAGCGACGCCGAGGGCAACATGCCGAGCGACCCGGTGGCCATGGCCGCCTCGTCGGACAGCATGTCGCCGAACAGATTGTCGGTGACGATGACGTCGAACTGCTTCGGCGCGCGCACGAGCTGCATGGCGCAATTGTCGGCGAGGATGTGGTGGAGCGTCACATCCGAATAGCGCTCCTTGTGCAGGCGCGTCACCACCTCGTTCCACAATACGCCGGTCTTCATCACGTTGCGCTTCTCCGCCGAATGCACCTGGTTGCGGCGAAGGCGCGCGAGCTCGAAGGCGACACCGGCGATGCGCTCGATCTCGTAGGTCTCGTAGACCTGGGTGTCGACGGCGCGCTTCTGGCCGTTGCCCAGGTCCTTGATCTCCTTCGGCTCGCCGAAATAGACGCCGCCGGTCAGCTCGCGCACGATCATGATGTCGAGGCCGTCGACGACCTCGCGCTTGAGCGAGGAGGCGTCGGCGAGCGCCGGGTAGCAGATGGCGGGCCGGACATTGGCGAAAAGCTCGAGGTCCTTACGCAAGCGGAGCAGCCCGGCCTCCGGCCGCTGGTCGTAAGCAACGCCGTCCCATTTAGGGCCGCCCACGGCGCCGAGCATCACCGCATCGGCTTGAAGTGCGCGTCCCATGGTCGCATCGGAAATCGCTTCCCCATGAGCATCGTAGGCGCAGCCGCCGACGAGGCCGGTCTCGGTCTCGATCTTGGCGAGCCCTTGCGCATTCACCCAGGCGACCACGCGCTCGACCTCGGCCATGACCTCCGGGCCGATGCCATCGCCGGGGAGAAGCAGAAGTTTGTATGTCATGCGGCTGGGCGTTCCTGTGTTAGAGCGTGGTGCCGAAAAGTTGCCGGACTGTTCGGTCGTGACCACGCGTCAGGGACGAACAAGGTCCTGGCGGCCTTGCCTAAAGGGAGACGGAAATCCTGACAAGGGCGCTCTTAGCCTTGACCTTGATTTGCGGGCTTGCCGCTGCGGCGTCGGCCGAGGATGCCAAGGTGATTGCACTCGGCCTGACCGACCACGAGGCGACCAAGGCCGAGATCGAGTCGGGTTCCGGGCTGCCCGCGCCGCACTTCAACACCGGGGGTGTGGCCTATGTATTGGCCGCCAACCTCAAGAAGGGCGACATCGTCGAGATCGCTCTGGTGCACGGCGAGGCGCCCTTGCTGCAAAATATGGAGACTCTTGCCGAGGACCAGGCGAGCTTCTTGCTGCAAGCGGGAAAACGCGGCGTTCCGGCGGGCGGCTGGCCTGAAGGAAGCTACCACGCGGCGGTGAAGATCACGCGGGACGGCAAGACGCTGATCGAGCAGAGCTCGAAACCATTGACGTTCGATTGACCCGGTGAACGTGCCGCGCGGGCTCAAGCCCAGGGGCGGCGGGTGCGCGAGGCGGTCTCGAAGGTCTCGATATGCTCCGCCTTCTCCAGCGTGAGACCGATATCGTCGAGGCCTTCGATCAGGCAGCGCTTGAGGAAGGGATCGATGTCGAAACGGATCACGCCGCCGTCGGGACCTCTGATCTCCTGATTGGGAAGGTCGATGGTGATGGTGGCGTTGGCCCCGCGCGAGGCATCGTCAAGCAGCTTGTCGATCTCGCTCTGCGGCAAGGCGATGGGCAGAATGCCGTTCTTGAAGCAGTTGTTGTAGAAAATGTCGGCAAATGACGGAGCGATGACGCAGCGAATGCCGAAATCGAGCAGCGCCCAGGGCGCGTGCTCGCGCGAGGAGCCGCAGCCGAAATTCTCGCCGGTGATCAGGATCTTCGCCTGGGTGTAGGGCTCCTTGTGCAGCACGAAGTGGGGATGCGGCTTGCCCTCCTCGTCATAGCGCAGCTCGGCAAACAGGCCCTTGCCAAGGCCGGTGCGCTTGATCGTCTTCAGATATTGCTTGGGGATGATCATGTCGGTGTCGACATTGATCATCGGCAGCGGCGCCGCGATGCCGGTCAGCGTGATGAATTTTTCCATGAACCGTTTGCCTAGTCTGCTCTTGGGAGTACCGGCAATATAGAGACGTGGATGGCCGTAACAAGCCCGGCCATGACGGGGCTATTTCCGCCGTTATCGCTATTGCGGGGCGAGGGTGTTCGCCTGCTGCTTAGAGGTCGGCTGCGTGCTTACGCTCGCCGATTGGCTCGTGTCGCTCTCGATGAGCTGCTTGTAGTAATTCCGCATGGTTTCGCAACGTTGCGGGCCCGGCGGATGCACGGCATCGCCCTTCAGCGTCGAGATGAAGGTGCAGATGTCCTCCATGCCCACGGCGTCGAGCCAACCCCATTTCACGCCGCGCCTGATGGCGAAGAGGTCGGCCTTGGTTTCATCAGGGCCCACGAACTGGTGGCCGCATTCATGGGAATAGATGTAGAGCTTCACCGCGGTGGAGAGCCCGGTGATCTTCTTGGTATTGAGAATGAGGAAGCCGGGAAAGGCGCCGCCCCAGCTGTCGAAATTGGAGTTGAGCACCGTCGGCCGCTTGCCGCAATTCACCCTCCGGCCATCAATTTTGAGGGTGCCTTGGGGGACGAGTTTCACGTCCGGTCCGGCCTGGTCCACATAGTCTTCGACGGTGGGGCCGCTTGGGCTGTCAATAAAAGTGTTTTCCTGGGCGCGCGCGGGAATTGGCTGCAAGGCAAAGCTTGCGCAGATCAATACGCCGAAAAGCACCCCCCCAATTCGCATTGGCGCATCCCTCATAGTGCCCAGCTTAAGGGGCGAATGACCTTAGCGCAATCGGCCCCGAGGCCTCGAATCCGCGCCTATCTGTCGCCATCACGGGCGGTCACGCCGTTGTTGGTAAAGCATTGGCGAAGCTGATTGCAGCGCTCTTGAGGGTCCGGATGCACAGGGCCGTGGCCGGCGATGTTGAACACGGCGCAGATATCGCTGAGCGCCTGATCGTTGAGCCACCCCTCGCGCCGCGCCCGCCTCACCGCATAGCAATCGGCCGAGGTCTCGCTCGGGCCGAAAAGGATGTGGCCGCATTCGTGATAATAGATCAGCCATTGCACCTGTTTCGGCAGGTCCTTGAGAGCCTGCATGTTGAGCATGATCACGGTGGAGGAGACGGCGAAGCCCTCGAAGTCTCTGAGCAGCGTCTGGGTGTTGCCGCAAGATAGACGCCGCCCGGAAATCACCAGCCGGCCCGCCGGGACGAGTTTGTCCTTGTCGATGGCAAAGGCCTGAGGCTCGGGGCCGGCGACGGCGAGCGCCAAAAGCAAGGCAATAACGCCCCTCGAGCGGGCAGCCGACCCCATGATGTTTATCCCTTGCTGCCCTTCGCCCCTTGCCGCGGGGCCCCGGGCGCCAATCTGTAGGGCGGCGCGAGCCGCCGTCAACGACAATTCAGCCCGTGGGCCTAGCGAGGTCAGGGCCCCGTTAGGCCGGTTTGACACAACTGTCACATCTCTCAAAACCACGTGATCAACGGCGACTGCCCTGGCGCGACCACTCTTGTCGACATTGAATAGGGCGAGATGGGGGTCGCGACACACACTGGCCCTCGGCAAGGAACAGATGAGGCTCCGATGCGACGTTCAACACGATCAAGCAGCGCACAACGCCGATGGCTCGGGGCTTTCGTCCTGCTGCTCGGCGTTGGTGTCGCCGGTGGTCATGCCCTTGCAGAAGCGGATTGCGGGGATGTCGAGCCGCCCAAAGAGACCAAAGGCAAATACAGTTCGAAGCACAAAGGCTGCGCCAAGGTCAGCTGCGGCTACGGCGACGTATGGAGCGGCGAGCAACATGGGTGTATCGACGGCCATTCCGCCTCGCTCACCGACCAGGATTTCTATACCGAAGCCGTGGCGCGCGCCGATGAGGGCCATTTCAAGGAGGCCCTCGATGTCCTTGCTCGCATCAGAAAGCAGGAGCAGTTGCGGGTGCTGAACATGGTCGGTTACGCAACGCGCAGGCTCGGCGACGTCGACAAGGGCCTCGACTATTACCAGCGGGCGCTTGCGCTCGATCCGAATTATCTGCGCGCCCGCGAATATCTCGGCGAGGGCTATTTGCAGAAGGGCGACGTGGCCAAGGCCAAGGAGCAATTGAGTGAAATCGCCGACCGCTGCACGGCGTCCCCTTGCGAGGAGTACGGCAAGCTCGAGCAGGCGATCGTGAGCTATGTCACCGAAGGCGGATCGGTGGAGTGGTAGGGGCGCAAATGGTGACGGCGACGGGTTCAGCGGCACTCTTGACGGTATTGGCGGTGCTCGCCGGTCTCATCCTGGTCATGCCGCGGGCTCTCGCGGTCGAGGAGATGCGGGACTTCAACGACGACGGCGGGAAGTCAGGCAAGGCGAAGAGCTGCCCCAGGGGCCAAAGGTACAGCGAGAAGAAACGCGACTGCGTCAAGACCAGCTGCGGAACCGGTCAAATCTGGAGCAGGGGCGCAGATGCCTGCCTCGACGCCAAGTCGGCGGCCTTGAGCGACGACGACCTCTATCTTGCCGGACGCGATCTCGGCCAGGAGGGCCACTACGCAGAGGCGCTCAAGCTCTTCTTCCGCATCAAGAACCGCGATCAGGCGAGGGTGCTCAATTCGATCGGCTACTCCACCCGCAAGCTCGGCGATGTCGACAAGGGCATCGACTATTACCATCGGGCGCTCACGCTGGACCCCAACTTCACCAAGGCCCGCCAATATCTCGGCGAGGCCTATCTGCAGAAGGGCGATGTGGGGAAGGCGAAGGAACAGCTGACGGAAATCGCCGACCGCTGCGGCGGCCCTTGCGACGACTACGAGCTTCTAGTCAAGGCGATCGCCGCCCACGTCACCGGCGAGAAGACCGTCGATTGGTAGTCCTTACCCCTCACCCTTTCCGCCATGCGACTTGCGCAGAGCGCTCGCGCAAGATCGCGGCAGAAAGCCCTCTCCCACACAGGGACGAGGGGATGCTGATGATGCGGGCGCGCTTTTTCCCCTCTCCCCCCGTGGGAGAGGGTGGATCGCCGCTTCAGCGGCGAGCCGGGTGAGGGGGCTAGGCCGCGGCTTCTTCCTCGATGCGATGCATGTCGGCGTCGGAGAGACCGAAATGATGCCCGATCTCGTGCACCAGGACGTGGGTGACGATGTGGCCCAGCGTCTCCTCGTGCTCGGCCCAGTAATCGAGGATCGGCCGGCGGTAGAGGAACACCATTTCGGGGAGGGCGGTCGGGTCCATGACACTCTGCCGCGCGAGATCGACGCCGTGATAAAGCCCGAGCAGATCGAAGGGTGAGTTGATCCCCAGAGTGTCCAGCACCTCGTCGGTGGGAAAATCCTCGACCCGTATCACCACGTCCTTACACAGATCGCGAAAGCGGTGGGGCAAGCCCTTGAAGGCCTGATCGGCGGTCGCCTCGAACTCGGCAAGGGACGGCGCCTGCGCGCCCGGCCAATCGAGATCTCTAGCGCGGTTTGCGGCCAAGAATAATTCCCTCCTTAAGCGTGAAATTAGGCCCGGACGGGGTTTCGCGCGGCTTGAGCAAATCGCGCAAGGGCTCTTCGCGCAGCATGTCCTCGAGCCGCGCCACGGTCGCTTCGTCGCAGCGCATGCGCGCGACCCAAGGTCCGAATTCGACATCCTGGTCCAGGTGCTCGGCGGCGACGATCTCGAAGCCGGCCTTGCCGAGCACATCGCCCCACTCCGTAAGGCTGAGATAATGGCCATGGCTCGGGTCGCGCAATTTCTCGAAGGCGTTATAGACTTTCGTCAAATGGCGCGCGTCCTCGGCCGACAGGGCGGGGAAGATGTGCTGGTCGGGCGAGATGCCGTCGACGACCGCAAGCAAGCCGTTCGGCATCAGCACGCGATACGCCTCGGCGGCGAAGGCGGCGACGTCGGCGAAATGATGTGCGGCGAGACGGCAGGTGACGAGGTCGAAGCTCACGTCAGGGAAGGGGAGGTCCTCGGCATTGGCGGGCACCGTCTTGACGTTGCCTAGGCCGCGCGCGGCCGCGAGCTTCTTCGCCTCGGCGAGCATGGCGTCGGTGATGTCGGTGGCGGTGACCTTGGCGACGTGGGGGGCGAAAGCGAACGCGGTGTGGCCTGCGCCGGTTGCCACGTCGAGCACGCGCCAATGCGCCTTGGGCTCCGTGAGCTCGACCAGGCGCGCGAGGCTTTCGCCCCTGGCGTGCACCGCCGAGGTGGCGTAATCAGCCGCCGCTGCCCCAAACCGCTGCTGGGCGAGGGACTTCGTCAAAGCTCAATGGAATTCGCGGATGTCGACGAAGCGCCCGGCAAGCGCCGCCGCCGCCGCCATCACCGGCGAAACCAGATGGGTGCGCCCGAGCCTGCCCTGGCGGCCTTCGAAATTCCGGTTCGAGGTCGAGGCGCAGCGCTCCCGCGGACGAAGCTGATCGGGGTTCATGCCGAGGCACATCGAGCAGCCAGGCTCGCGCCAATCGAAGCCGGCAGCCTTGAAGATCTTGTCGAGCCCTTCGGCCTCGGCCTGCTCCTTCACCAGGCCGGAGCCAGGAACGATCATGGCGCTGACATTCTCATGCACGTGCCTGCCGTCGACGATCCTCGCCACCTCGCGCAAATCCTCGATGCGCCCATTGGTGCAGGAGCCGATGAACACGCGGTCGAGCGCGATGTCGGTGATCTTCTCGCCGCCGTCGAGGCCCATGTAGTCGAGCGAACGGACGGCGGCTTTGCGCTTGCTCTCGTCGTCGATCTCCTCGGGCCGCGGCACGCGTCCGGTGACGGAAACCACCTGCTCTGGGCTCGTGCCCCAGGTGACGAGCGGCGGCAGCCTCTCGGCATGCAGCACCACCTCGCGGTCGAAGGCGGCCTCCTCGTCGGAAAAGAGCGTCTGCCAATGGCGCAGCGCGTGCTCCCAGGCGCCCGCCTTGGGGGCGCGCGGGCGTCCCTTGATGTATTCGAAGGTGGTGTCGTCGGGCGCGATCAGGCCGGCGCGGGCGCCGCCCTCGATCGACATGTTGCAGATGGTCATGCGCCCCTCCATGGAGAGGGCCCGGATCGCCTCGCCGGCATATTCGATGACATGGCCGGTGCCGCCGGCGGTGCCGATCTCGCCGATGATGGCAAGGATGATGTCCTTGGCGGTGACGCCGTCTTTCAGTGCGCCGTCGACGCGCACCCGCATGTTCTTGGCCTTCTTCTGGATCAGCGTCTGGGTGGCTAGCACGTGCTCGACCTCGCTCGTGCCGATGCCGTGGGCGAGCGCGCCGAAGGCGCCGTGGGTCGAGGTGTGCGAATCGCCGCAGACGATGGTGGTGCCTGGCAGCGTGAAGCCCTGCTCAGGGCCGACCACATGCACGATGCCCTGGCGGCGGTCGCGCTCATGGTAATACTCGATGCCGAAGTCGCGCGCGTTGTCGGCGAGCGTCTGAACCTGCAGCGCCGACTCTGGATCGTCGATGCCGTGCGAGCGGTCCGAGGTCGGCACGTTGTGGTCGACCACGGCGAGCGTCTTCTCCGGCGCGCGCACCGTGCGCCCGGCCATGCGCAGGCCCTCGAAGGCCTGCGGGCTCGTCACCTCGTGCACGAGGTGGCGGTCGATATAGATCAGGCAGGTGCCGTCAGGCGCCTCATGCACCAGATGCTCGTCCCAGATCTTGTCGTACAGGCTGCGCGGTTTGGCCATTTTCGCTGTCGTTGCAGGGCGTTTTCTGGCCCCTGACATAATCTCTCTCCGGCTAATTGACAAATCCCCAGCCGCTTAAAGCTCATACCCCCCCTCGATGGGGAGGTCGGCGCGCGTCGCGCCGGGTGGGGTGACACGCTGACAAAGGGGCGCAAGCTAGAGTATAGGTCGCCCCCACCCCGACGCCGCCTGAAGGCGGCCTCGGCCCTTCCTGCGAGGAGGGGCAGTCGCCAAGCCTAGCTACTTCTTGCCCTTCTTGGCGGGCTTGGCCTTGGAAGCCGGTGCCTGTTCGGCAGCCTCGTCCTCAAGCTCGTCCTCGCCGGCTGGAACTTCGTCGGCGGTGGTCTCGGCCATCAACGCCACGGCCTTCGACGTCCAGTCGTCATTCTCGATCTGACCGTCGAGCGCGAGGGTCTCGTCGAGCCTGGCGATCTCGTCGTCGGAGAGATTGGCGATCTGCTCGAACTTGATCAGGCCGAGCTTGTTCAGCTTCTTTTCGAGCTCCGGCGTGACGCCTGCGATCAGCTTCAAATCGTCCGGCTCGCCCTTCGGCCTGGTAAAGCCTTTGAACGGCTCTTTCTGCTTGCCGCGCGCCATCTGGCGCTCGGGGATGCGCGCAGCCTTGCCGCGACGTCCGCGTAAGTAATAGAGCTTGGCGCGGCGCACGCGCCCGCGGCGCACCACCTCGATGGAATTGATTAGCGGCGAATGCACCGGGAAGACGCGCTCGACCCCTTCGCCGTAGGAGATCTTGCGCACGGTGAAGTTCTCGTTGATCCCGCCGCCTGAGCGGCCGATGCACACGCCCTCATAGGCCTGCACGCGGGCGCGGTCGCCTTCGACCACCTTGACGTTGACCCGGAGGGTGTCGCCAGGCCCGAACTCCGGCACCTTGCGCTTCTTGGCAAGCGCCGACGCCTGCTCGTGCTCGATCTGTTCGATGATATTCATGACTAGACCTTTCCAGGGCGCCTGCCTTGGCTCTTGGCCATGAGGCGAACGCCATTCTTTTTGATTGATCCTGACCTGATTTCGCGAACCGGGGCGCGCGGAAGGGTTGTTCCTAACGCAAGCCTTCGCCCTTGTCGATGGATTTGGGCCGAAAAATCGCCTTCGCCCTATCAGCGTCATGCCCGGACTTGATCCGGGCATCCATTCCGCTCCCAGCAAGGGGACACGCGATAGTGGAATGGATTGCCGCTGGTCAAGCCCGGCAATGACGAGAGAGAGTTATCGCCCCTTCAGCTTCGCCCACAAATCAGGGCGGCGCTCCTTGGTGATCTTCTCGGCCTGCTCGCGGCGCCATTTGGCAATTTTCTCGTGGTCGCCGGAGAGCAGCACGTCGGGGATCGCCAGCCCTTCCCATTCGCGCGGCCGCGTGTATTGCGGATATTCGAGAAGGCCCGAGGCGAAGCTCTCCTCGGCGAGCGAGACCTCGTTTCCCGCCACCCCAGGCAGAAGCCGCACGCAGGCATCGATCAGCACCTGCGCCGCAAGTTCGCCGCCCGACAGCACGTAGTCGCCGATCGACCCCTCCTCGACGCCGCGCGCGTCAAGCGCCCGCTGGTCCACGCCTTCGAAGCGCCCGCACAACAGAATGATGCCTGGGCCGGCCGCAAGATCGCGCACGCGGGGCTGCGTCAGCGGCGTTCCGCGCGGCGAGAGATAGATTGTCGGCGTGTCCCTCGGCATCGCGGCGCGCGCCGCATCGATGGAAGCGGCCGCAATGTCGGCGCGCATCACCATCCCGGCGCCGCCTCCTGCCGGCGTGTCGTCGACCGAGCGATGCTTGTCGGCGGCAAAGTCGCGGATATCGAGGGCGGTTAGCGCCCATTTGCCCTCGCCGAGCGCGTTGCCGGCGAGGCTCAAGCCAAGCGGCCCCGGGAACATCTCAGGAAAAATGGTGAGGACTGTTGCGCGCCAGGTCATGGATGCAATCAACCTAGATTTGTTACTCGAAGAGTCCCTCGGGCGGAACGACCTTGAGCCAGCCGCCCTCGACATCGACTTCGGGCACGCTCTCGCGGGTGAAGGGCATGAGCTCGGTGGCGCCGCCGGTTAGGGGCCTGATCTCCAGCAGATCGCCGGCGCCGAAATTGTGAACCGCGATCACCGTGCCGATCGTGGCTCCATCAGGCCCGAGCGCGGCAAGGCCAATGAGGTCGGAATGGTACCACTCGTCTTCCTCCCGCTCGGGCAGGCGGGAGCGGGGGACATAGAGCTTGGTGCCGGTCAAGGCCTCTGCCTGCTCGCGGCTCTCGACGCCCTTGAGGCGCGCGCTCAGCGCCTTCGGGGTGACGCGCAGCGACTTGATCTCGAACAGACGCGCCCCGGTCTCGTCCTCGAGCGGGCCGTACTCGGCGATGGCCTGAGGCTCGGCGGTGAAGGACCGAATCCGCACCTCGCCTTGCAAGCCCTGGGGGCGTCCAATTTCCCCCAAAAGCACCCGGTCCGGTTTTGCCGGCAAGGCTATTCGGCGGCGGGCTGCTCGCCCTCCGGAGCAGGCTCCGGCGCCGGCGGCGGCGCGGCGGCAGCTTCAGCCGCGGCCTTCTCCTTCTCGGCCTGAGCCGTGCGCTTTGCCTCCTCACGCTCGACACGCTTCTTGCCGGGCTGCGCCTTGTTCGGGTTCGAGCGCGCGTCGCGCTTCGCCATCCCGGCCTTGTCGAGGAAGCGGAGCACGCGGTCGGTCGGCTGGGCGCCGACGCCGAGCCAATGCTTGACCCGCTCCTCGACGAGCGTCACCCGCTCGGCCGCATCGCGCGGCAGCAGCGGATTGTAGGTGCCGAGCTTCTCGATATAGCGGCCGTCGCGGGGGCTCCTCGAGTTGGCAACGACGATCCGGTAATAGGGCCGCTTCTTGGCGCCGGCCCGCGCCAGCCTGATCTTCAGTGACATGTTCCATCCTTCTCCAGTGACTTCCAAACTTTCAGCGTTTCTTCGATCCTGGCAGGCCGGGAAGGCCTCTCGGCATGCCTGACAGACCGGTAAGGCTGCGCGGCAGGCCGCCGCCGAGGCCCGGCAGGCCTCCGGGCGGAAGCCCGGGGAATCCAGGAGGTGGCGCGGCGCCGCCCGGCAATTCGGCGGGAAGCTCCGGCGGCGGACCGCCACCGAACAGCTGACCGAGCAGCCCGCGCTTCTTGCCCATCTCCTTCATCATGTCGGCCATCTGCCGGTGCATCTTCACGAGCTTGTTGATGTCCTGCACCGAGGTGCCTGAGCCCGCCGCCATGCGCTTTTTGCGTGAGGCGTTGAGCAGCTTCGGATTCCGCCGCTCCTGCCGCGTCATCGATCCGATGATCGCCTGCTGGCGCTTCAGGATCTTGTCGTCGAGATTGGCATTGGCGAGCTGCTTCTTGATCTTGCCGACGCCGGGCAACATGCCGAGCACACCGCCCATGCCGCCGAGCTTCGCATCTGATTGAGCTGCTCGGCGAGATCGTCGAGGTCGAAAGCGCCCTTTCGCACCTTGGCGGCAATCTTCTCGGCCTTGTCGATCTCGATGGTCTCGATCGCCTTCTCGACCAGGCCGATCACGTCGCCCATGCCGAGGATGCGGCCGGCGATGCGCGACGGATCGAAATCTTCGAGCGCGTCGATCTTTTCGCCGGTGCCCATCAGCTTGATCGGCTTGCCGGTGACGGCGCGCATGGAAAGCGCGGCGCCGCCGCGGCCATCGCCGTCGACGCGGGTGAGCACGATGCCGGTGAGTGCGACGCGCTGATCGAAATTGCGGGCAAGGTTCACGGCGTCCTGGCCGGTGAGCGCGTCGGCGACGAGCAGCGTCTCATGCGGCTCGGCAAGAGCCGAGATCTCCGCCGTCTCGGCCATCAGCGCTTCGTCGATATGGGTGCGGCCGGCGGTGTCGAGCAGCAGCACGTCATAGCCGCCGAGCTTCGCCGCCTGCAGCGCGCGCTTGGTGATCGCCGCGGGGTCCTGGCCTTCGATTACGGGCAGCGTGGCGACGCCGGCCTGCTCGCCGAGCACGCGAAGCTGCTCTTGCGCCGCCGGCCTCCGCGTGTCGAGCGAGGCCATCAGCACTTTCTGCTTGTCGCGATTTTGCAGGCGGCGGCCGAGCTTGGCGGCGGTGGTGGTCTTGCCCGAGCCTTGGAGGCCGACCAGCATCATCACTACGGGTGGAGCGGCGGCGAGATCGATGGGCACGGCTTCAGCCCCAAGGGTGCGCACGAGCTCGTCATGCACGATCTTGATGACCATCTGGCCCGGGGTGATGGAGCGCACCACCTCCTGGCCGACGGCCTTCGCCTTCACCGCGTCGGTGAACTCGCGCACCACGTCGAGCGCCACGTCGGCCTCGAGCAGCGCGCGGCGAACCTCGCGCATCGCCTCATTGACGTCGGTCTCGCCAAGCGCGCCCTTGCGGGTGAGCTTGTCGAGAATGGCGCCGAGGCGTTCCGACAGGGTCTCGAACATCGTTTCTCCTGTTCCCTCATGCTGAGCAGCGGCGAAGCCGCGTCTCGAAGCATGAGGTCTCACCTTTCGCGACGGCGCTCCCGCGCCGCCTCAGGGTGAGGTTATGCAAACCAATAACGCACCCGAGGGCGCGTCCGCGCTGTCGGGTGTTGACCCCCTTGTTTAGATGTTGCGCTATCGGCCTCCGGCCTACTTGAGCGCGAAACATCCCACGCAAGGCGGCGGCTCAGGATTTTGAGCTGCCTTTGAATTTCGGGCGGAATGTCGGCGACGAGAGGCCCCAAGTCAAGCCTCAGGGCGACGGCGACGGGGACGTCGAGATCGCCACCAGGAGAGCGCCGAGGCCGATGAGCACGATAGCCACATAGGAGATCTTAGGTTTTTCGCCGGTTTCGTGCAGCTTGCCGGCGCGCTTCTGCAACCAGGTCTCCGCGGTCTTGCGCGCGACCACGACAATACCGGAGATGATCAGGATGGCTCCCAGCACAGCCAAAATCATGAGCCGGCCTCCTTCCCCCCAAGCATCGGTGCGAGCGTTACCGCGAGATCGAGCAAGGCCTCATCGCCGCCTTCCCAGCCGATGAAGGAAAGTCCTACCGGGCAACCTGCGGCGAAACCGGCCGGAATGGAAATCTGAGGCAGGCCGGCATGCCCCGCCAAACAGGTGCTCCCCAGGGTCATGGCCCTGAACTCCACGGTCGAAGCCCCGTCGGGAATATCGCGCTCGGGCGGAAGCGTAGGGGTGGTCGGCAATACGATCATCGTGCCGGGCTTCGCCAGGGCGTGCAGCCGCATCCTCGCCTCGGCCCGAATCCCGCGTCCAATCTTCGCCTCGTCAGGGGTGATGCGGGCGGCGATCTCGAAACGCTCCCTGATCGCCGGTGACAGACCGTCGCGATGGGCGAGCGCGAACGGCATCAGCGTCGACTGGAGCTCGAAACCCTGATTGCAGCGAAAGGCATTGCGCCATGCATCGAACTCTTCGCCGACGACGTCCATATGCTCGGGCTTGGGCAGAGCGCGGTCGATTTGTGGAGCACCCTCCAGATCTCCTCGTCGATGCTTGCCTCGGAACGCGAGACCATGTCTTGGGCGATGATCAGATGTCGCAGCGGCGCGTCGATCCGCGCGCCGTCAAGCAGCACGCGGCCGACCTCGCGAAACAGGTTGGCGTCGCGAGCGAAGAAGCCGACCGTGTCGTAGCTCGGGGCCATCGCCGTCGCGCCGGCACTATCGATGCGGCCGTAAGTGGGGCGGAGTCCGTAAAGATCGCAAAACGATGCCGGCACGCGGATCGAGCCGCCGGTGTCGCTCCCGAGCGCGAAGTCGCACATCGAAGCGGCGACCGCCGCCGCCGAGCCGCAGGACGAGCCGCCGGTCACATGACGCTGGGCATGGGTGTTTACCGGCGCGCCGTAGTGAACGTTGGTGCCGAGCACACTGTAGAGGAACTCATCGCAGACGGTGACGCCGGTGAGCGTTGCTCCGGCTTGGAGCAGGCGCAGAAGCGCCGGCGCCGTCTCCTTTGCCGGGCTTGCCGCCGCGTACCAATCAGGATTGCCGATCGAGGCTTTATGTCCCGCGATGGCAAACAGGTCCTTGACCATGAAGGTGCGCCCGGCAAGCGGCCCCTTGCCGCTTCCGGCCAGCGGCTCCTTCAAGGTGTGGGGAACGAGGGCGTTGACCGGATCGGCGAGGGAAATTTTTGCCATCAGCACCTTGTCCGAGTGTGTGAAAGCTCATGCTGGTTCATTTTCTTGCGAAACGCCATATAAAGCCCGAAGGAGACATCGGCAAAGCTCATGACCGGCAACCTGCCCTTCCGCAAGATGAACGGCCTCGGCAACGACTTCGTCGTGCTGGACGCCCGCGGCCGCCCGCTCGCGCTGCAAGCGCAGCAAATTGCAGCGATCGCCGACCGGAGCCGAGGCATCGGCTGTGACCAGGTGATCGCGCTCGAGCCTTCGGATTTTGCCGACGTCTTCATGCGCATCTGGAATGCCGACGGCGGAGAGGTCGGCGCTTGCGGCAATGCCGCGCGCTGCGTCGCCGCGCTGCTGGTCGCCGAGCGCGGCTCGCCTCACGTCAGCATCGAAACCGAGAGCGGGTTCCTGGCGGCGACGGTGAACAAGGACGGCCGCGTCACCATCGACATGGGGGCGCCGCGCTTCGAGTGGAACGAGATCCAGCTTTCCGAGCCGTTCTCCGACACGAGCCGGATCGACCTATCGGTCGCCGATGCACGCTTGAACGCGCCGGCAGTGGTCAATGTCGGCAATCCCCACTGCATCTTCTTCGTCGACAATGTCGAGGCCTACGATCTCGCCCGCTTCGGACCGGAGCTCGAGCATCATCCGCTGTTTCCCGAGCGCGCCAACATCTCGCTCGCCCAAGTCACCGGGCCAGGCTCGTTGCGCTTGCGCACCTGGGAGCGGGGCGTCGGGCTGACTAAGGCCTGCGGCACCGCGGCTTGCGCCGCCGCGGTGGCGGCGGTGCGGCGCGGGCTCACCGGCCGCAGCGTGAAAGTGACGCTGCCGGGCGGCGACCTTGTCATCGACTGGCGCGAGGATAACGACCATATCCTCATGACCGGGCCCTTCGCTCTCGATTATCAAGGCACGCTCCCGCCTGAGCTGCTGCAGCCGGCGTCTGCGACCTCAGGCTAGGGCTATCGAGTTGCCCGCATCGCTCGTTTCGTGTTAGAAGCCGCCAATGTCCGATCTCGAAATCATCACCTTCGGCTGCAGGCTCAACGCCTATGAGTTCGGAGGTCATGCGCAAGCATGCCGCTGACGCCGGCCTTGGGGCCACGGTGATCGTCAACACCTGCGCCGTCACGCAAGAAAGCGTGCGCCAGGCGCGTCAGGCCATTCGCAAGGCACGGCGGGAGCGCCCCGGCGCCAAGATCGTGGTCACCGGCTGCGCTGCTCAGCTCGACCCGGCCCGTTTCTCGGCCATGGCGGAAGTGGACCACGTCATCGGCAATCAGGAGAAGACCGAGGCGCGGACCTTCAAGGGTCTTTGTCTCGAAGAGACCGAGCGGGTCAAGGTCAACGACATCATGTCGGTGAAGGAGACCGCAGGTCATCTCATCGAATGCTTCGGCGCCCAGGCGCGCGCATATGTGCAGATCCAGAATGGCTGCGATCATCGCTGCACCTTCTGCATCATTCCTTATGGCCGCGGGCCGTCGCGCTCGGTGCCGGCCGGCGAGGTGGTGGCCCAGGTGCGCAAGCTGGTGGCGAACGGTTACGCCGAGATCGTGCTGACCGGTGTCGACATCACCGCCTATGGCGCCGATCTTCCCGGCGAGATCACTCTCGGCAAGCTCGTGACCAAAATCCTGAAGCTTGTGCCCGAGCTCAAGCGGCTGCGTCTCTCTTCCATCGATTCGGTCGAGGCCGACGAGGCCCTGCTCAAGGCGATCGCCGAAGAGGAGCGGCTGATGCCGCATCTGCATCTTTCGCTTCAATCGGGCGACGACCTCACGCTCAAGCGCATGAAGCGGCGCCATTCGCGCGCCCACGCAGTGAATTTCTGCGAGCAAGTGCGAAAGCTTCGTCCCGACATGGTGTTCGGCGCCGATTTGATCGCCGGCTTCCCCACCGAAAGCGACGCCATGTTCGCGGGGTCGCTGTCGCTGATCGACGATTGCGGTCTCACCTTCCTGCACGTCTTTCCCTTCTCGGCGCGTCCGGGCACGCCAGCCGCCCGCATGCGGCAGCTCAACGGTGCGGTGATCGCGTCGCGCGCCGCGGCCTTGCGCGAAAAGGGCGTCGAGGCCTTGCGGCGCCATCTTATGAACGCGAAGGGGCGGCACATTCAGGTGCTCATGGAGAGCGCCGGCCGAGGCCGCGCCGGCGACTTTACCCCGGTCAAGATTGAGGCACCGATGAGCGCGCCGAAATTGATCGACGCCGTGGTGAACGGCCATGACGGCAGCGCGCTGATCGCAAGGACGCGGGTGTGAATAGCGACAAGAAGCCAGGATTTTGGCAAAGGCTGTTTGGCATCGGCGGCCAAGAGTCGCTGAAGGAAGAGCCGCCAAAGAAGGAACCGCCCGCGCCAAAGCCGGCCAAGAAAGAGCCGGACGCAAAGGCTGCCCAGAAGGAGCCGCCGGAGCGTAAGCGGGCTCCGAAAAAGGCGTCGAAGCCAAAGGCGCCGCCGCCGGCACCTCACGTTGCCAAGAATGAGGGCGGTCCACCGGATCAAGGACCGAAGGGTCCCAAGCCTGGGGGCGGGAAACGGCCGCGCAAGCCGAAGGCCGAGGCGCCAGTTGCGCCGCCGCCGTCAAGCCCAGCCGCACATGCGGCGCGCCACCGCGGGAAGAGAGACATCCGGCAACCCGGGAGAAGGGCAGACCGGACGAGCCCGACATCGCTCCGCCGCCCGCAAAACCCGACGAGACAAAGGACGAAAAGCCCTCGCAAGCGTCGGCGTCCCACACAAATCCCCAACGAAGTTGGTTTGCGCGGCTCGGCCAGGGGCTTGCCCGCACCTCGACGACGCTCAGCGACAATCTCGCTTCGGTGCTGAGCAAAAGGAAGCTCGACGAAGAGACGCTGGACGAGCTTGAGGACGCGCTGATCAAGGCCGATCTCGGCGTGGCCATGGCCTCGCGCATCAGGCAGGCGCTCGCTTCGACCCGCCATGAGCGCGGGCTCTCGCCGCTGGCTTTGCGCGAGGTGCTCGCCGGCGAAGTGGCCAAGGTTCTTGCCCCCGTGGCCAAGCCCTTGGCGCTCGAGGCAAGCGCCCATCCCCACGTGATCCTGCTCGTCGGCGTGAACGGAACCGGCAAGACGACCACGGCGGCCAAGCTCGCCCATCAATTCATGCGCGGAGGCTCCTCGGTGATGCTCGCCGCCGCCGACACCTTCCGCGCCGCGGCGATCGATCAGCTGAAAGTGTGGGGGGCCCGCGTCGGCGCGGAAGTAGTGGCCAAGGATGTCGGCGCCGATCCCGCAGGTGTCGCCTATGAGGCGCTCGAGCGCGCCAAGGCGGAGAACTGCCGTGTGCTCATCATCGACACCGCGGGGCGCTTGCAGAACAAGGCCGATCTGATGGCCGAGCTCGCCAAGATCGTGCGCGTGCTGAAGAAGCTCGACGCGTCAGCGCCGCATAGCGTCGTGCTGGTGCTCGATGCCACCACGGGGCATAACGCGCTGAGCCAGGTGCAGACTTTCCAGGACATCGCCGGCGTCACCAGCCTGGTGGTGACCAAGCTCGACGGCACCGCCCGCGGCGGCATCCTCGCGGCGATTGCCGAGCGCTTCGGGCTGCCGGTAAATGCCATTGGCGTCGGCGAAGGCGTCGACGATCTTCAGCCCTTCGACGCCGAGGAATTCGCCCGCGCCATTGCCGGTCTGGACACCAGGAATGCCGCAGCCGCCTGACGCAACCCCTTCGGCGCGAGGGAAAGGCCCGGAATCCGGCGCCGCGCTCGCCATCAAGCTTGGCATCGAGCTTGGGCCGTTGCTCGTGTTTTTCGGCGCCAATGCCGCTGCCGGCATCTATGTGGCGACAGCGGTGTTCATGGCCGTGACCCTGGTTGCGCTCGCCGCGGCCTGGTGGCGCTACCACAAGCTGCCGCTGATGCTGCTGGTCAGCGCCGTCGTCGTCATGGTGTTCGGCACGCTCACCCTCTATCTGCGCGACGACACCTTCATCAAGCTCAAGCCCACCATCGTCTATCTCGACCTTCGCCGCGTTCCTCGGCGTGGGCCTCCTGCTCAGGAAGCCGGTGCTCGAGCTTCTGCTCGGCTCGGTGTTCAATCTGACAGAGCCAGGCTGGCGCAAGCTCACCGCACGCTGGGCCGTGTTCTTCATCGCCATGGCGGTGTTGAACGAGCTCGTCTGGCGCAACGTGTCGACCGACACCTGGGTGAGCTTCAAGGCCTTCGGATTCCTGCCGCTGACCTTCCTCTTCGCCGTGTCACAGATGCCGCTGATGCAACGCTATGGCGAAAATCCGGATAGCAAGGATACCGGAACGAGTGCCTAAAGATTAGGCTAGCGGCCAATTTGCCCCCTGACCGCTTGCAGCCTGAGGGCCCTGATACCAATATCCTAAGTGGCTGGGCACGCGGAGAGACGTCTCAGGGGGTGCGTTGCAACTGTCATAAATCCAAAATTGCCTTCAATTCGTGTTAAAGTGTAGAAATGAGTCATGTTACCGTCGTTTGTGGGGCAAAGACGGAGCGTCAAATGAATGCGAAAAACACTCATCAACTTGAGCGTTCGGCGACGCATTTGATCCATCGTGCCGGTCAATGCGCAACGGACATCTTTCAGGCTGAGGTGCGCGAGAGCGGGCTTACGCCACGACAATTTGCCGTGCTCATGACCATCGCCGAGGAAGCGGGGCTGACCCAGACCGACCTCGTAGAGCGGACCGGGATCGACCGATCTACTCTTGCCGACATCGTGGCGCGACTCCTGTCGCGCGGACTCATTCAGCGCAAGCGCGCCAAGGAGGACGGCAGGGCCTACGCCATCAAGCTCACCTCGCTGGGCTGGAAGGGCCTGCGCGACGCCGAGCCTGGCGCGGCTGCCACCGATTCGCGGCTGCTTGCCGTGTTGCCGCCCGCAAAGCGGCAGGAGTTCCTCGACATCCTCAATCTGATCGTCGCTTCCACCAACAAATAGCCTGCGCGTCTCAGCCTTGCGGTTTCACTCCGGAAGGCTGCACCAGAGGCAAAAGCTTCTGCTTGATGGCGTCCTCGGTGAGCGGGCCGACATGGCGGTAGGCAATCTTGCCGTCGCCAGTGATCACATAGGTCTCCGGCACGCCGTAGACGCCCCAATCGATGGCGACGCGTCCGGAGAGGTCGGCGCCTACCCTGGCGAAGGGATTGCCGTAGCGGCCGAGAAACCGCCGCGCCGCCGCCGGATCATCCTTGTAGTTGATGCCGTAGAGGCGAACGCCGGGCTCTTTGGCGAGATCCAGGAGCAGCGGGTGCTCCTCTTGACAGGGCACGCACCACGATGCCCACACATTGACGATGGTGGGCTCGCCCCTGGCCAGATCGGCATATTCGAATCCTTCCGAGCCTTCGCTGGTGAGCCCCTCGATCGGGGCCAGCGTGAAGGACGGCACAGGCTTGCCGACCAGGGCGGAGGGAAGGCGTGACGGGTCCCCGACCTGAAGCGCGTACCAGAAGAGCCCTGACAGCAGAACGAAGAGCAGGAGCGGTAGCGCAAGGCCCCAGCGCTGCCAGAAGGAACGTGGCGCGGCCGCGGTCATGGCTTCGGCTTCCTCGCCCGCGCCTCGGCCTGACGCGGCTTCGGTGGGACCTCCGGCTTGGCCGAGCGCCGCCTGATGCCCTGGCGTTCGAGATCGGCGAGAAGCTGCCGCTGCCGCCGGTCATCCTGCACGATGAAGAATATGAGCGCGGCGACGGCGATGAAGGTCACGGCATAGGCCGCCCAGATGAATGAAGCGTGGGGACCGAGATCTGGCATCGTGGGCGGCGTCGGCCTCAGGCTGCCGCTGCGCGCTCGACATGCACCTGGCGGAGCGCATGCACCCGGCGGCGCAGGATCTCGGCGCGCATGGCGATGAGATGCAGCAGCACGAACAACACCGTGAAGCCGGCCGCCATGACGAAGAGCGGCGTGAGCAGCGACGGATCGATGCTCGGGCCGCCGGCGCGCAGGATGCTCGAGGGCTGATGCAGCGTGTTCCACCAATTGACCGAGAAGTGGATGATGGGAACGTTGATGAAGCCGACGAGGGCAAGGATGGCAGCGGCGCGCCCGGCGCGCCCAGGCTCATCGATCGATTGCCAAAGCGCGATCAGCCCGAGATAGAGCAGGAACAGCACGAGCATCGAGGTGAGCCGCGCGTCCCATACCCAATAGGTTCCCCACATCGGCTTCCCCCACAGGGAGCCGGTGACGAGCGCGATGAAGGTAAAGGTGGCGCCGATCGGGGCCGCGGTCTTGGCCGCGACGTCGGCGAGCGGATGGCGCCAAATCAGCGAGCCGATGCTGGCGATGGCGATCAGCGTATAGCCGAACATGGCGAGCCAGGCTGACGGCACGTGCACGAACATGATCTTGACCGTCTCGCCTTGCTGGTAGTCGGGAGGCGCCACGAAGAAGGAGAGATAGAGGCCGACCCCAAGGAGCAGGAAGGTGAGCACCGCAAGCCAGGGAATGACGCGGTCGGCAAGGCTCAGGAAACGCGTCGGATTGGCGAGGCTCCACATGGGCTTGGATGTAGTTGGTTTGGTTGAAGCGCGCAATCGCTCCCGAACACCCTCTCGTGGCGACCTCATCCCGCAGGCGGTGATTGCGCAATAGCGCGCGAACCGACCTCTGAGGTAGAAGATGGATCACAGGGAGAGGACTGGCGGAGGAGTCCATTGTGGGGAGATGAATAGCCACCTCACGTTACGTCTCCGGCGCGCCGTCGCGATCATGGCCACGCTCGCCACCGGACTCCTGACGGGATTGAATGCGTCGAGAGCCGCGGATGAGCGGGCCGGCGCGTTGGACAAGGCGATTCCTGCTGCGATGGAGCGCGCCGGGTTTGTGGGTATTGTGCAAGACATCACCCGGATCATCAGCCCCAACCACCCCTTCTCCAACCTACCCAAAAAGTAGCGTCGTTCGGTGCGCCAGAAGCTCTGCTCCAGGGCGGCTCTTGGCAAGCTAGCCATGGCTCGTATTGCACACGAATCGTCAGTAGCCGGACGCTCGGCTTTCCGATTCTGAAATGCGTCTAGATGCCCTCTTTGACGAGGTTTGAGTGGGGGCCTTTAGTGACCTAACGCATCGCATTGCGCAATGCGGCGGCGGAGGCGATCGGCGCGAGCACGATGCTCGCCAGGCTGAGGGCGCAGAGGATCAGGAACGGAGGCCAGGGCGACGCCGGACCTACGCTTACGGCCGACACGGTCGCCACGCCGAAGATCAGCACCGGCACATAGAGCGGCAGCACCAGCAGCGCGAGCAGCAGGCCGCTCCTTCTCAAGCCCAGCGTAAGGCTCGCGCCGATAGCGGCGACGAAGCTCACCGCCGGCGTGCCGGCAAGCATCGAAAGCACGAGCAGCGGAAAAGACTCGATCGGCAAATTGAGGAGAAGCCCGAGAACCGGCGCGAGCAGCGCGAGCGGAATGCCGGTTGTCACCCAATGGGCGAGGCTTTTCAGCGCGGCGACCAGCTCGAGCGGCAGCGGCCCGGTAGCGAGCACGTCGAGAGCGCCGTCCTCATAGTCGTTGTGGAAGATGCGGTCGGCGGAAAGCAGGCTCGCCAGGAGCAGCGCCACCCACAACACGCCGGGCGCGGTGCGGGAGAGAAGGTTGAGGTCGGGGCCGAGCCCCAAGGGGGTGATGGCGACCACCACGAGATAGAAGCCGAGCGCGGTGCCGATGGTGCCGCCCTCGCGCCAGGCGAGCATGACGTCGCGGCGGAAGAGCGCGAAAGCCTCTTTCACGAGAGAGGCTCCAGCTTGAGCGCAAGCTCCTGTGCGAATTTCACCTTGAGCGGGGTGTGGCTCGCCACCACGGCGATGCCGCCTTCCCCGAGATGTTTGGCGATCGCCTTGTCGAGAACCTTGACGGAGGCGGCATCGAGCGAGACCGAAGGCTCGTCGAGCAGCCAGATCGGGCGCTCGGCGGCGAAGAGACGAAGAAGCGCAAGCTTCCGCTTCTGTCCGGCCGAGAGCAGGCCCGCCGGCAGGTCTTTCAGCTCGGCAAGCCCAAACGTCCGATAGGCGTGGTCGAGTCCCGAACCGCGGCTGCCGAGAAAGTCCACCCAGAAATCCGCGTTCTCGCCGATCGTGAGCGCGGATTTGATGCCGTTCAGGTGCCCCACATAGTGGGAAAGCTCAGGGAGCGGCACGGACGTATCGCCGCCTTCGATGCTGCCTGAGCGCAACGGCAGGAGGCCGGCGATCAGCCGCAGCAGGCTCGTCTTGCCGGCCCCGTTCGGCCCGGTCACGAGCAGGCCGTCGCCGGGCTGAAGCGTGAAGCTCAGGCCCTCGAACAGCAGCTTGCCGCCGCGCTGGCAGCTGATCTCATGCGCGGCAAGGCTGGTCTTTATCGGCATTTGCCCGGAATTTGCGCAAGTGGTACGGAGCAAGGCAGGCCAAGCGGCGGCGGCAAGTGCGCTTCTCGCGCATTGTCTCGCCGCCACAAGCGCCCTTATATAGGCGGGAGCGCGCCTCCAATAGTCCGGGATGCTGGCACATGCCGCCCGGCCGGCTTGGCCGGCGCCTCCGCGCCAAGCGATTGGCCAAGCCTTTGCATGTCGTCTGCCTGTCGCCAAGTTCGCGGTAAACTTGGCGCGTGTGCTCGAGGAGACCCTAATTGACATCGGTGGCCGAAACCTCGCTCGACAGCTTCAAATGCCGGCGAAAGCTGAAGGTCGGCAAGCGCAGCTATGACTATTTCGACCTGAAGGAGGCCGAGGCGAACGGGCTTGCCGGCATTGGCCGCCTGCCGTTCTCGCTGAAAGTGCTGCTCGAAAATCTGCTGCGCCATGAAGACGGCCGCACCGTCACCGCCGACGACATTCGCGGCGTGGCACTCTGGCTGCAAACGCGCAAGAGCGACCGCGAGATCGCCTTCCGTCCGGCGCGCGTGCTGATGCAGGACTTCACCGGCGTCCCCGCCGTGGTCGATCTCGCCGCCATGCGTGACGCCATGCGCGCGCTTGGCGGTGACCCGCAAAAGATCAATCCGCTGGTGCCCGTCGATCTCGTCATCGACCACTCGGTGATGGTCGATGCCTTCGGCAACGCCCGCGCCTTCGACGTCAATGTCGAAAAGGAATATGAGCGGAACGGCGAGCGCTACGCGTTCCTGCGCTGGGGCAGCGGCGCCTTCAACAATTTCCGCGTGGTGCCGCCGGGCACCGGCATCTGTCACCAGGTGAATCTCGAATATCTGGCGCAAGCCGTGTGGACCAAGAAAGAGAACGGCGAAGCGCTCGCCTTTCCCGATACTCTGGTCGGCACCGACAGCCACACCACCATGGTGAACGGTCTTGCCGTGCTCGGCTGGGGCGTCGGCGGCATCGAGGCTGAGGCGGCGATGCTCGGCCAGCCGATCTCCATGGTGATCCCCGAGGTGATCGGCTTTCGCCTGACCGGCAAGCTGAGAGAGGGGGTGACCGCCACCGACCTCGTGCTCACCGTTACCGAGAGGCTGAGACGTGCCGGCGTGGTCGGCAAGTTCGTGGAGTTTTTCGGCGAAGGGCTCGACAATCTCCCCGTCGAGGATCGTGCCACCATCGCCAACATGTCGCCGGAATACGGGGCGACTTGCGGGTTCTTCCCGGTCGATGATGAGACGCTCATCTATCTCGACGCCACAGACCGCAAGGAGTCGCGCATTGCGCTGGTCGAGGCCTATGCCCAGGCGCAAGGCCTGTTCCGCGACGGCGACACGGCAGATCCCGTTTTCACCGACACCATCGCGCTCGATCTTGGCGAGGTCGAGCCCTCGATTGCCGGGCCGAAGCGGCCGCAAGACCGGGTGCCGCTCGCCGGCGCGGCAGGCGCCTTCGCCGAGGCCCTCGACAAGGAATACGGCAAGGGCAACGAAGCAGGAAAACGCGTGCCTGTTCCCGGCAAGAATTTCGATCTCGGCCATGGCGACGTGGTGATCGCCGCCATCACCTCCTGCACCAACACCTCAAATCCCTATGTGATGGTCGCGGCCGGCATGCTTGCCCGCAATGCAGTGGAGCGCGGGCTTCAGGTCAAGCCCTGGGTGAAGACGTCGCTCGCCCCCGGCTCGCAGGTGGTCACCGACTATCTCGAAAAGGCGGGACTGCAGCACGACCTCGACACGCTCGGCTTCAATCTCGTGGGGTACGGCTGCACCACCTGCATCGGCAATTCAGGGCCTCTGCCGGAGGACATCTCCAAGACCATCCATGCGCATGGGCTTGCTGTCGCCTCGGTGCTGTCGGGAAACCGCAACTTCGAGGGCCGGGTCAATCACGATGTGCGCGCCAATTATCTCGCCTCGCCGCCGCTCGTGGTGGCTTACGCGCTCGCCGGCTCGGTGACGGTCGACCTTGCCACTCAGCCGCTCGGCACCGACGCCGACGGCGCGCCTGTCTACCTCAAGGACCTCTGGCCGTCGTCGAAGTCCGTCGCCAAGACGGTGCGCAAGGCGGTGAAGAAGTCGATGTTCCGGCGGCGCTACGGCAATGTGTTCGAGGGCGACAAGGAGTGGCAGGACATCAAGGTCAAAGGCGGCCTCACCTACGACTGGGACGGGACCTCGACCTATGTGCAGGAGCCGCCTTATTTCGCCAAGCTCGCCCATACGCCAACGCCGGTGACCGACATCGCAGGCGCCCGCATCCTCGGCCTGTTCCTCAATTCGATCACCACCGACCATATCTCGCCGGCCGGCTCGATCGGACGGGACAGTCCGGCGGGGCAATATCTCACCGCCCACGGCGTCGCTCCGCACGACTTCAACTCCTATGGCTCGCGGCGCGGCAATCACGAGGTGATGATGCGCGGCACTTTCGCCAACCACCGCATCAAGAACATGATGGTCAAAGGCATCGAGGGCGGCATCACCGTGCACTATCCCTCGGGCGAACATCTGCCGATCTACGACGCGGCGATGCGTTACGAGAGCGAGGGCGTGCCACTCGTGGTCTTCGCCGGAAAGGAATACGGCACCGGCTCCTCGCGCGATTGGGCGGCGAAGGGGCCGCGGCTGCTTGGCGTGAGGGCGGTGATCGCCGAGAGCTTCGAGCGCATCCACCGTTCGAATTTGATCGGCATGGGGATCCTGCCTCTCGTCTTCGCCGAAGGCATGTCCTGGCAAGCGCTCGGGCTGACCGGCGTCGAGACGGTGAGCCTGCAAGGCTTGGGCGAGATCAAGCCGGGACAATGGATCGAGGCTGAAATCACCTATGGCGACGGAACGAAACGCGCCGTCCCCTTGCTCGTGCGCATCGACACCGTCGACGAGCTCGATTATTTCCGCAATGGCGGCATCCTGCACTATGTGCTGCGCGCCCTTGCGAGAGACGCGGCCTGATCCAGGTCAATTCCGGGGCAGCGTCTGCGCGATTATTTTCGCCCCGAAATTCAATTGCAGTCACCGAGTTGTGACCCGCCTTGACCGATTTTTTCCGGATATTTCGGCCCGCATCCGGCATTGTAGGCGCCATGAGGCGCTTTCTCCTGAGCTGCGCTGGTGCCCTTGCGGTGCTCGCGGCCCTTACGCTTGCCGGGTCAGGCAGAGCCGGCACGAGCGCCGCGCCGCCCGGCTCGGGCAACGCCGTGGTCGAGCTGTTCACCAGCCAAGGCTGCTCCTCCTGTCCGCCAGCGGATGCGCTGCTCGGGGAGCTGGCCGAGAAGCCTGGTATCGTCGCGCTCTCCTATTCCGTGGATTACTGGGACTATCTCGGCTGGCGGGACACGCTCGCCAGTCCCGCCAACAGCGAACGCCAGCGCAACTATGCGCGCGCGCGCGGCGACGGCCGGGTCTACACGCCGCAAGTTGTAGTCGACGGCATCCTCCATGCGAACGGCGCCAACGAGGCGGAGATCGAGATGGCGATGCGCAACGCGGCCAAGCGGCTGCAAAAGGACGAGGTGCCGGTCAGCATGCATGCCGACGGCGATACGCTTATCGTCGATGTTGGCGCCGCGCCGGAAGCCTCCGACAAGCGCGCCGCCACGGTGTGGCTCGCCATCGCCAAGGAGGTTCAGAAGGTGGAGGTGGCGCGCGGCGAGAATCGCGGGCGCGGTCTCAGCTACCATCACGCCGTGCGCGAGCTCTCTCCCATCGGCATGTGGCACGGCGAGGCGATGACGCTGCGTCTGCCGCTCAAGGATCTCAAGACCATGGGCGGCGATTGCCTGTTCGCGCTTGTCCAGGTGGAGGACTATGGGCCTATTCTCGGCGCCGCCGAGTTCGAGCCGAAAGAGGACTGACGTCGCCTGCGCGCCACAGCCGCGCGACTGACTCCCAACCCAGCACATAGAAAAAACGGGCCGGAAACCGACCCGTTGCACAAACCCTTGGGAGGAATGACTAGGAAATAAAATGGACCAATGAAATGGCCCGGTCCGATAGAAGACCCCGGGGGGGCTGGGGGGCTGAGAATCCGAAGCCTCTTTCCAGACCGGGCCGAGAGGCAACAGAGGATCATCATAGCGTTGTTTGAGGCGTGTCCGGGGCTGAACTAGGGCATTACTGTGATTTGTGTTTCAATATGTTACAGTGCGTGTAACTTCCGGCATTTGCTTGAATTTCGGGGAATCCCAAGTCATCATGAAGGGTCGGTTACAGGAGGCGCGCTTTGAGCGAAACCGAGCCCATAGTCTTGCCGCTGGCCCGCACGGCCGGCGGCCAAGCACAGCATCCCGAAGGGATGCCCCGACGCGGCGGGATCGCCTTTGACCGCGAAGAGTTGTCCCAAATCCTGAACGTCTACGGGCGCAAAGTGCGGAGCGGCGAGTGGCGCGACTACGCCATCGACATCTTGCGCGAGAAGGCCGTGTTCTCAATCTTCCGGCGCACCACCGAGGTCCCGCTCTACCGCATCGAGAAGGCGCCGAAACTGTCGCGCCGCCAAGGCGCCTACAGTGTTGTGGCGGCCACCGGCCTGATCCTCAAGCGCGGTCACGATCTGGCGCGCGTGCTGCGCGCGCTCGACAAGGGCCTGCGCCTCGTTGAGTGCTGATCGGCTGATCGTAGAGGCCACAACCTCCCGCTCTCCCTTGTCGGAGAGCACGCGAGCAGATCGCACTCGCGGTGAGGGGTAAGCGGCGAAGCCGCGTCAGATAAGAAGAATCGACAGAGACCAGTTTTTGCCAGGCCCGTCCTTTGATGGTGTCAGAGGCAAAAGAAAAGGCCCCGGCAGAGGCCGGGGCCCTGACTTGTGCCCATTAGCTCGAGGCTATCGGCGATCGCCGAACAGCGACAGCAGCATCATGAACAGGTTGATGAAGTCGAGATAGAGCCTGAGCGCTCCCATCACCGCCTTGCGGCCGGAGACCGAGCCGTCGTCGTTGACGGAATACATCTCCTTGATCTGCTGGGTGTCGTAGGCGGTGAGCCCGGCGAAGATCAGCACGCCGATCACCGAGATGGCGAATTGCAGCGCCGTCGAGGCCAGGAACAGATTCACCAGCATCGCGATGATGATGCCGATCAGGCCCATGAACAGGAACGAGCCCCAGGCCGACAGGTCGCGATTGGTGGTATAGCCGTAGAGGCTGAGCGCTCCGAACGACGCCGCGGTGATGAAAAATACCCGAGCGATGCTCGCATGCGCATAGACGAGGAAAATCGACGCGATGGAAAGCCCCATGAGCGCGGAGAAGACCCAGAAGGCAATCTGGGCGGTGCCAAGGCTCATGGAATTGATGCGCGCCGAGAGGAAGAACACCATGGCGAGTGGGGCGAAGATCACCACCCATTTGAAGGCGCTCGCGAAAATGAAGCTGCCGAAGCTCGTGAGCTGAATGCCCGTGCCCGTGTCCACCACGGCCATGGCATAGGTGAGATAGGCGACGACGCCGGTGATGGCGACGCCGGAGGCCATGTAGTTGTACACGCGCAGCATGTAGGCGCGGAGCCCCTGGTCGATCACGCCGGGTTCGGCGCGGCCGACGGTGGTCCCTTGCGCGTACCGTCTGTCTAGATCCGCCATCGATGGTCCTTTCACCCGTAGTTCAGACAATTTGAACAGGAATATGGGTCGTCCATCGCCTCCGCGCAAGTGAGCGGAAGTATCGGTCACGCAACATTCGCATAGAGGGTTACTCCCCTCGCAAGTATGGCGCGGCCTTGGCCGACAGCACCCGCCAGGTGGCAACGGCGCCGAACTCCAAGCACGAGCGCAAGGGCGAGAAGCACGGTTTCGGCGGCGGCAGTCCCGGAAAACACGAATTTCACCTCGAAGGCCCATTTGCACAGCGCCCAGGCGGTGATGGTGCCGGCGGCAAGGGCAAAGGCCGCGACCGACGCGCCAAGCAGGGCAAATTCGAGGAGCTCGGCGCGCACGATGCGCCCGCGCGTGGCACCAAGCGTCTTGTAGAGCACCGCTTGATATTTGCGCCGCTGCTGGGTCGCGGCCACGGCGCCGGTGAGCACCAGCGCGCCGATCAGGAGGGTGACGCCCGCCGTCATGCGGATCGCCGTCATCACCTTTTGCAGCAAGTCCTTGGCCGCCTCGACGATGTCGCCGACCTTGATCGCGGTGATCAGCGGGAAGCGGTCGGCAAGCGCCTGGATCAGTTTTGCCTCGCGCGCCGCGCTCGTGCCTTTCGGATATTCGAGGGTGACCAGAATGCGGTGAGGCGCGCCCGCAAGGGTGTTCGGCGAGAACACCATGACGAAATTGATGGCGAGCGACTCCCAGTCGATCTTGCGGAAATTGGCGATGCGGGCCTCGATATTGCGGCCGAGCACGTTGACGGTGATGGTGTCGCCGATCTTCAGCCCAAGCCCCGGTCCGGAATCGGCGTCGAAGGAGACGAGCGGCGGGCCCGAATAGCCAGGCTCCCACCAGCTTCCTTCGGTGATGGTCGAGCCTTTGGGCAGCTCGTCGGCGTAGGTCAGGCCACGATCGCTTGAAAGCACCCAGCGGCTGTCGGGAGCCGCCTCCACTTTTTCCACCGGCACGCCGTTGATCGCCATGATGCGGCCGCGCAGCATGGGGGCGTCGGCGAGTTTGGCGTCAGGCTCGACGGCAAGCGCCGTGGCGCGGAAACTGTCGAGATCCTTGGCGTCAACGTCGAGAAAGTAATAGGCCGGGGCCTCGACCTGAATGTTGTCCGCGAACTCCGCCATCAGCGAGCGGTCGATAAGCGCGATGGCGACGAGGAAGCCAAGCCCGAGCCCGAGCGAGATGGCGACCTGGCGGGCGATCGATCCAGGTCCGGCGATGCTGGCGAGCGCGAGCGCCCAGGCCGGTGGCTTGGTGCGCCGGAACCGGGCCGCAAGCTTCTGCAACAGCCAGCCGAAGCCGAGGAGCAGCAGAAATCCGGCGACGATGCCGGCGACGATGGAGGCGGTGATCGCCTTCTCCTCCGAGGCGGCGAGGGCGAGACCGAACATCGCGAGCCCCGCTGCCGCCGCGGTGACGATGAACGCAAGCGGCGGACGTTCCTGCTCGTCGGTAAGGTGCGAGCGCATCAGCACCGCGGGGGGCACCACGCTCGCGCGCCCCAAGGGCAGAAGCACGAAGAGCAGCATGGTGAGGAGGCCTGCGCCGGCCGCGGTGAGCAGCGAGGCGGGATGGGGCTCCACGGCAAGCGCAATGGGCACGGCATCGCCATAGGTCGCCGAGAGCAGAGCGGGGGTGAGCGCGC
Organism: uncultured Alphaproteobacteria bacterium; assembly: GCA_963757555.1. Taxonomy (GTDB): domain Bacteria; phylum Pseudomonadota; class Alphaproteobacteria; order Rhizobiales; family Methyloligellaceae; genus Methyloceanibacter. The sequence continues at coordinate 176,589 of CAVWRU010000007.1, read as the reverse complement.
CGAGCACGAGCCCGAGAACGATGCCGAGACCGGCGAGCATGAGCGCCTGAATGAGATAGACGGCAAGCACGAGGCGGCTCGAGGCCCCCAAGGTCTTGAAGGTGGCGATCACCTGCCGCTTCTTCGCCATGTAGCTGCCGATGGCATTGGCGACGCCGATGCCGCCGAGCAGAAGCGCGCCGAGCCCGACCAGGCTGATGAACTGGGTGAAGCGCTTGACCTCGCGGCGGATCGAGGGCGCGGGATCGGTCCAATCGGTGATGGCGAAGCCGCTTTCCGGGAACTTGGCCTCGATGGTGAAACGCGCGGTGTTGAGCGCCGTCCGGTCGTTGCCGCGATCGCCGGGAAGCTTCAAGCGATAGATCCAGCGGATCAGGCTTCCAGGCTGGATAAGCCCGGTACGGTCAAGCGTGTCGAGCGACATCAGCACGCGCGGACCGTAGGCGAGGCGGTCGGCCAACCGGTCGGGCTGAGTGCCGAGGATGCCGCCGATGGTCACGGTGGCGTCGCCGATGGAAAGCGTGCTGCCGATGCGAAGATCGAGGCGCTCGAGCAGCGAGCGCTCGACTGCGATGACGCCGGGCTTGCGCCAGATCGGGCCGGCATCCTTCGGCTCGGCGATGACCACCTCGCCATAGAGCGGGTAGGCGCCGTCGGCGGCTTTCACCTCGATGAGAGCGCTCTTGCCTCCGGGGATGCGCGCCATGGCGCGCAAGCTTGCCGAATTCGGTCACCTGGCCAAGGCTGTTGAGCGCGGTGCGCTCTTCGGCGTCGGCGCGACGGTGCACGCGCTCGAACGAGAGGTCGCCGCCGACCAGCAGACGCCCCTGGCGGGCGAGAGCCGCATCGAAGGAGGCGCCGAGCGAGCCGATGGCGGCCACGGCCATGACGCCGAGGGCGATGCACAGAACGAAGATGGTGAGGCCGCCGGCGCCGGCGCGAAGCTCGCGCAGCGCGATAGCCAGGGCGAGCGGCAGGCGCGAGCCTTGTGCCAGTGAAGGCGCGGTGAGATCGGCGACGGTCACGACGCTGAGGCGCGGCGCTTGGTGGCGGCGCGAGTCACCTTGCCGTTGGTGGCGCGGCCGTCGGCAAGGCTGACGACGCGGTCGCATCGCTTGGCGAGGGCTACATCATGGGTGATGAGCATGAGCGTGGCGCCGGTCCGCTCCTGGAGCGTGAAGAGCAGGTCCATGACGTCTGCGCCTGTGGTCTCATCGAGATTGCCGGTCGGCTCGTCGGCGAGGATGAGAGAAGGCCTCGGCGCCAGCGCCCGCGCCATGGCGACCCGCTGCTGCTCGCCCCCGGAAAGCTGGCCGGGGAAATGCGTCTCGCGATGCGACAACCCGACTTCGGCAAGCGCCGCCCGCGCCGCCTCGAAGGCGTCGCCGCGGTCGAGGAACTCGAGCGGCAGCGCCACGTTCTCGATCGCCGTCATGGTGGGCACGAGGTGGAAGGATTGGAACACGATGCCGATATTGGCGGCGCGCAGGCGCGCAAGGTCGTCCTCGTCGAGCGCGCCGAAATCGGCGCCCAACACGGTGACGCGGCCTCCGGTGGCGCGTTCGAGGCCGGCGATGATCATGAGCAGCGTCGATTTGCCGGAGCCGGAGCGGCCGACCACGGCAATCGATTCGCCCGCCGCCACGTTCATGTCCAATCCGCGCAATATGGCAACGGGACCGGCGCGCGAGGGAAGCGTGACATGCACGCCTTCCAGCGCAATGGCGGGGATGGAGGATTGTTTCAGAGTTTGATCCATGGAATCGGGTCGCACTCCTCAAATGGCACGGCAACGCGTAATAAAGAAGGGCAAAGAGGTCCAAAAAATGAAGCAAGGCGCCTTGGCCATGGTCGCGATTGCCGCAGCAACGATTCTTGCGTCGTCGCTGCAGCCAAATCGGGCGGCTACGCGCGAGCCGGTGATTGTCGCCTTCGGCGACAGCTTGACCGCCGGCCTCGGCTTGCCGGAAGAAGAATCCTTCCCGGCGCGGCTCGAGCAGGCGCTCCGTGCGCGCGGCCAGGAGGTGAAGGTGATCAATGCCGGCGTGTCCGGCGATACGGCGGCGGCCGGGCTTGCCAGGCTCAACTGGGCCATGCCGAGCGACGCGAGCGCGGTGATCATCGAGCTTGGCGCCAATGACGCCTTGCAGGGGCTCGACCCGGCGGCGACCAAGGCGACGCTCGAGAAGATCATCACCGAGCTGCAGGCGCGCGGGCTTCCCATCCTGCTTGCCGGCATGGAAGCGCCGCGCAATCTCGGCAAGGACTATGTGGATGAGTTCCGCGCCATGTACCAGGAGCTCGCCGCCCGCTACAACCTCGTGTTCTATCCTTTCTTCCTGGATGGCGTGGCACTCGACGACAAATACGTGCAGGGCGACGGGCTTCACCCCAACGCGGCAGGGGTGGGGCAAATCGTTGACCGCATCCTGCCCAAGGTCGAGGAGCTACTCGCGCGCGCCAACGCCAAGGGATAGCGCCATGGCACTGACACACTGGGCGGGCAACGGCAAACTGAGATCGGGGGAAACATGAGCGAGGCGCCGGCGCAAACCCCAGTCCCTCCCCAGAGGGTGATGGTGCAGCTCCTGTTCGGCAAGCAGCTGACCGCGTCGCTTGCCGCCTTGGCCCGGCTTGGCGTCGCCGACCACATGCGCGACGGCGAAGTCGCGGTCGACGAGCTTGCCGCCAAGGTCGGGGCGCATGCTCCCTCGCTCTATCGCGTGATGCGCATGCTCGCGAGTGTCGGCGTGTTTCGCGACATGCCGGAGCGCCGTTTCGCGCTCACCCCGGTCGGCGCGCTGCTCAAGACCGATGCGCAGGGCTCGATGCGAGCCATGGCGATGATGCTCGGCGACGAATGGTCAATACGCGCCTATGCCCATATGACCGATTGCATCCGCACCGGCGGCGACGGCATCACCATGGCCTATGGGAAGCCGATCTTCGAATTGTTCGCCGAGCAGCCTGCCCAGGCTGAGACCTTCCAAAAGGCGATGACCGGCGGCTCGGCAGTTGCGGCGCAATCGATCCTCGGGGCCTACGACTTCAGTGGCATCAAGCGCCTCGCCGATGTCGGCGGAGGGCACGGTCTTCTGCTCGGGACGATCTTGCAGCGCTACCCAGATATGCAGGGCGTGTTGTTCGACCTTCCGGAAGTGGTCGCAGGCGTGCCTGAGGAGCGGCTTGAAGCCGCCGGGGATCGCTTGCGCATCGAGGCTGGGAGCTTCTTCGAGCGCGTGCCGCAAGGCTGCGACGCCTACATGATGAAGCACATCATCCACGATTGGAGCGATGAGCATTGCCGCACCATCCTGCGGCTGGTCCGCGAGCAACTCCCGGCCGATGGGCGCCTGCTCGTCTGCGAGCAGGTCATGCCTGAGGGTCCTGGTCCATCGCCGACCAAGATGCTCGATATCGAGATGCTGGTGATGACGGTCGGAGGCCGGGAGCGCACGCCGCAGGAGTTCGCCGCGCTGTTCGCTTCCGCCGGGCTCAAGCTCGGGCGCGTGGTGACGACGCCGACGCCGATCTGCGTGATCGAAGCCTTTCCCGCCTAAACACCGCGCCAGGAAATTGCGTCGCGCCTCTCAGCCGACCTCGATGTCGCGCCAGAAGCCGAAGCGATCGGCGACGTGGCGCATCGAGGGACGCGGCGCCTCGTAGATCCACGCCGCGCGCTCGGAGCGATCGCCGCCGATCACCACGTCATAGAACTGAACGCCATGCGGGCAGGCGCGATCGGACACGGTCTTCGGGGCCTTCTTGAGCCACTCCATGCGAACCGCGGAGAGCGGAAAGTAGTGGTAGCCGCCCTCCTCGACGATGTCCTCGCTCTCGGCGACGACCCTGTCCTGCAAACGCGCCTTCATGCGCGCCTCCTGCTGTCCCAGCTACTGTCCCCAGGATACGTTGGTGCAGCGCACGCCCTTGGTCTTGGTCGATGTGATCTTGCCGGTGTCGAGCGCAACCTCCCAGGCGCGCCTGACCTCGGTCCACCATTCCTTGTCCTCCGGCCCCTTGGCCTCGCCGATGAAGCGAAGGGTCTCGTCCTTGCCTTGCACGCAAGAGATGGTGAACGAAACGCCGGTTTGCGGCGGCGGTACGATCAGCGCGTCTGCCACCTCGTAATTTCCGGGCGTGTCCTTCGATTCCTTGATGATCTGGCGGCTGGTGAGCACGAGGTACGTGCCATCCTCACGCTGATATTCGTGGATGAAGATCGGAGCGACGATCAGGCCGCCGCCGAGATCGTCCCAGCCCTCGATGGCGAGATCCCCATCATAGTTCCTGCCGATGAAGCTCGCGGCGAAGGCGGCATCGGCGTTTTGCTCCTCGCTCGGGGCTTTTGGCTCGGCGGCTGCCAAGAGCGGGACGAGGGCCGTGACCGCGGCAAGCAGGACGGCACGAGCGAGGCGGTAACGAGCGAGCTGCATGGCGGAGCAATCGACCCCCAAAGCGCCGGGATTTAGGCGTTCCGGCCGCCTCAAGTCTATTCACAATCGTGGCAAAAGCGCCACCGTTTGGCCTCGCCGCTCTTCGCGTGGCGACCGGCGAATGCTAAATTTCCACCACCCAAGCGAGCTTGCCGAGGGCCGCTTCAGGCAAACGGAAAGGCGTGTATCGCCATGTTTCGTATCATTGCCGCTGCCCTGGTCCTCATGCTCGCGGCGATACCGCCGGCGTCGGCCGAAGGCAAGCGCGTCGCGCTCGTCATCGGCATGGGCCAATACCAGCATCTCTCACGCCTGGAAAATCCTGTCCCGGACGCCAAGGCCATCGCCGCCGAGCTGCGCGATCATGGCTTCGAGGTCTCCGAGCATTACGATCTCGATCGCGCCGATCTGCTCGACGCGCTGGAAACCTTCAAGCGCCAGGCGGCCGGCGCCGACGTCGCTCTCGTCTACTACGCCGGGCATGGCATGGAGATCGAAGGCAAGAACGTGGTGGCGCCCACCGACATGGAGGTCGAGTGCGAGAACAAGACCACGCTCCGCTCGGTCGAACTCGATCAGCTGTTCGCAGCGGCAGGTCCGGCGCCGCAGCAGATCGTGCTGCTCGACGCCTGCCGTAACAATCCCTTCCCGCAATGCCCGACCCGCGGGGTAAATTCGGGCAGCGGCTTCCGCGGCTTCTCTCGGCAGACCGAGGAGGATCGCTCGCTCCTGATCGCCAATGCCACGCTGTCAGGCCAGCTCGCGGCCGACGGCGATTCCGGCGATCATTCGCCCTTCGCCAAATCGCTGCTCAAGAATTTCGACGCCAATCCGCACCTCTTCATGCGCGACGTGCTCGAGCTCACGGCCAAGGACGTGCGCGTCGCCTCGCGAGGCGCGCAGGTGCCGGAGATCACCACGCGGGGCGGCTCGCCGCGTGTCTGCCTCGATGCCGCCGGTTGCGGCGAGGCGCCGATTTCGCTTCCCGTCGAGGGCGTACTCAAGGACGAAGCCGCGCTCGACGAGACGCGGGCGATTCTGCAGCAACTCGGATTCATCAGCGCGACTAGCCGCGGCGACAACAGCGACAACACGCTTGAGGACGCGATCAAGCGCTTTCAGGCCAAGGCCGGATTGACCCCTGACGGTCAGATCACCTCGAGCCTGCTTGCCGTGCTGCGCGCCACCAAGACGCAAATCGCGGCGCTGCCGGTCACGCCGAAGCCTGGCGCGGCCGTTCCCGGCATCAGCGCGGGCCCGCTCGAGCACGACGTCGGCTCGAGTTTCAAGGATTGCGAGAGCTGCCCCGAGATGGTGGTGACGCCGGCAGGACGCTTCCGCATGGGCGCGCCCAAGGGAGAGAAGGGCCATCAGCCGGCCGAGGAGCCGCAGCACGAGGTGACCGTGGCGGCGCCGCTCGCCGTCGGGAAATTCGAGGTCACCTTCGACGACTGGGAGGCCTGTGCGCTCGAAGGCGGCTGCGCCAATTACCGGCCGCAGGACAGCGGCTGGGGCCGGGGGCGCCGCCCGGTGATCTATGTCTCCTACGACGACGCCAAGGCCTATGTCGAATGGCTGCGGCAAAAGACCGGAAAGGCCTACCGGCTGCTGTCGGAGGCCGAATGGGAGTTCGCCGCGCGCGGCGGTACCAGCACGCCCTTTGCCGGCGGCGAGACCTTGGCGCCGACGCAAGCCAATTTCGACGCGAGCACGGCGTCGGGAAGCCGCAAGCAGGGCAGCTACGAGGGAACGACCGTCGAGGTCGGGACCTTCCCGCCCAACCCTTACGGTCTCTACGACACGGAGGGAAACGTGTTCGAATGGGTGGAGGATTGCTGGAACCCGAGCCATGCCGGCGCGCCTGACGATGCCTCGCCGCGCGGCGGCGATTGCAACCGGCGCGTGGCCAAGGGCGGCGCCTGGTATTACGAGGCCGAGTTCGCGCGGCCCTCCGCGCGCATGAGCTTCCCCAAGGGCAGCCGCCTCAACGTCATCGGCTTCCGCGTCGCCCGGCCATTGGAGTGAATATTTTCACCCTCACCCGCCTCGCGGACGTTGCCCGCGAGGCACCCTCTCCCATCAAGGGAGAGGGGTTGGTTCGGCGGCTGGGGCAGTTTTCGCCGGGTGAGGGGCCGTTGCGACCTCAGTTCGAGGTGAGGTTGCCGACCACGAGGTTGTCGATCTTGCTCAACAGCGGCTTCTGCTCGAGCCCGAACGATTTGCGCGCCGCCGTCCGCACCGCGTCGGCGGTGTAGACGTAGAGTTCGACGGTATCGATGCGCTTGTCGTCATTGCCGAGCGGCGCCTCGTCGGCCCTGCCGGCCAGGCCCTCGATCAGATAGCGGGTGAAGAGCCCGATGCCGTATTCGGGATCCTTGATCGTCTTCTGGTCGCGGTCGGAGGCCTTGAACACGGCAAGGCCAGGGACCGGATTGGCCGGCATGGCTTCCACGTCGAGCTCGGGCAAGTTCGGCGGGTTGATCAGCTCGTCGAGATTCTTGGCGAAATTCGCCTCGAGCATGAGCATGATGGTGCGCGCCCCGATCTTGCCGAGATGATCGTAGAGTCCCTGGATCGGATAGGCGGTCTTGTCGAGATCGTCGAGCTTGGCGTCGACCGGGAGCAGAAAGACCTCCTTGCCATCATCCTCCTTCACCATGCCGTGGCTCGCCACGTAGATGAACACGTCGCCGGGGTCTTTCTTGTCGATGCGCTTGGCGAGCTCTCCTTCCGGATTTGAATCGGAGCCGAACACGCGCTCGAAGTCGGAAAGCGTGGCGTCGCGGAGATCGATGATGTTCTCCTGCTTGTAGCCGAGCTGGTCGATGAGGAGCGCCATCACCGCATCGGCGTCGGCCTTGCCGTCGGGATTGTCGGGGAGATCGCCCTGATAATCCTCATTGCCGACCACAACGGCGATGTTGCCCTCGTTCTTGGCCCCGGCGGGAAGGTCCTTGAACACGGTGCGGATCTCGACCACGCGCTCCCCGGCATCGCCGCCGCCGATTGCGGCAGGCAGCCGGCACATGTCGGGATTGACGCAGATGGTGACGTTGGCGGCCTTCTCGAGCTGCAGCACCGAGGCAAGCGGCATGTAGCCGCCGACCTGCACGCAGTTGTCGCACCAGTTGATGCCGCTCTTGGCCGCGGCCTCGTCAAGCTCCGCCGGGGTGAAGGAGGCAGGCTTGGGCAGGCACGCGGCCGGGCAGCGACCGAGCGCCTGGCGCTTGCCGTATGTCTGCTCGAGCAGGTCGTAGAGGTCGTCGGGCAGGCAGCGGTTGGCGGCAGGCAAGATCTTCGCCAGCGACTGGATCGGCGCGGGCTTGGGCGGAGCGGCCGGGGAGGCCTGCTGCTGCGGCGGTGGCGGCCCCGCGTGTGGCGGCCCTTCGGGCTCGGGTCCCACGGGAACCACATGGGGCGGCCCCTCAGGCCCAGGTCCGACCGGCACGATCACCGGCGGCGGCACGATCACCACCGTCGGCGGCCGGCAATCATGGCCGCGCTCGATCAATCCGGGCGGGCACGCACATCCTCCGCCGACCTTGATGAAAGGCCGATCGCAGGACACCGTCCTTTCCGGGGACTCCTCGCAGCCCTTGCCATGGCCATGCTCGCACTTGGCCACCTCCGGCTCCTTGGGCGCCACGCAACCTTTGCCCTTGCGGTACTGCATGGGCGGCTCGCATCTGGCGACTTCGGGCTCCTTGGGCGCCACACAGCCTTTGCCCTTGCGGTACTGCATGGGCGGCTCGCATTTGGCCACCTCTGGCCCCTTCGGCATCACGCAGCCCTTGCCTTTGCGGTACTGCATCGGCGGCTCGCATTTGGCCTCCTTCGAGCCCTTGTCCTTGCCGGACTTCACGCAGCCATGGCGCGAAGGCACGAGCCCTGGCGGGCAGCCTTGCGGCTCGGCTGCTTGGCGCTCCTGCGAGCGGCGTATCGCCTCGTTGAGGATGATGGCACCGACACCGACGCCGACCCCGCCGACGCCAATTCCGCCGCCACCGCCGCCGCTATGGTGCCCACCGCCATAGTGGCCGCCGCCCATCTCGCCGGCCAGCGCCGGGCTTGGGCTCGTGGGACCTACCAACAGGAGCAGCGCCAAGGCCGCTCCAACTAAAACAATCTGCTTTATGGAAAAAACGAAGGACCGCATGGCCGTCTCCCGGGGCTCGGCACTGCGGCATCATACCACGGGGGACCGCGGCGACGGGCAATTTCTCGAAATCCGACGCCGTCGCTCGGGCTGCAACCGGAGAAGCGCGAAGATCGAGCGAAATGCCGTAGAGTTGCCCGATGGTTATCGAGACGATCGATCCATGATGCGGTCGCTGCTTGCTGCAGGTCTGCCGCTGCTCGCGGCCGCCGGCGTCGCGTTGGGAGCCTGCCTCGCCGACGCCGCCGAGCCCGACGGGCTTGCCGAGTTGCGCGCGGCGGCCGAGGCGGACGACAAGCTCGACCAGATGATCGGCCAGACGATCATGGTCGGCTTCTCAGGCGATGACGAGCACGATCCGGGCGTCAGGGCCGTGCGCGACGAACTCGTCAAAGGCGTGATCGGCGGCGTGGTGCTCTATCCCGAGAACATCCGCTCGGCCGGCCAGCTTCGCCTCCTCACCGCTTTCCTGGCCAACGCCAATTCGACGCTTGTACCCTTCGTCGCCGTCGATCAGGAGGGCGGGCGCGTGCAGCGGCTGACGCCGTGGAACGGCCACACCCACTACCCTTCGGCGCAAAAGATGGGCCGCGACGGTACGCTGACGCCTGAGGCCGCGCGCCGCATCTACGGCGACATGGCGAAGGAGCTGGCAGGCGCCGGGATCAATGTCAATTTCGGTCCCGTGGTCGATCTCAGCATCAACCCCTGGAACACGGTCATCTCCCGCCGCAAGCGCAGCTTCGGCTCGGACCCGAACACCGTCACCTCGCTTGCGCGCTCGTTCATCGTCGCGCATCGCGAGGCGAATGTGGTCACCGCAGCGAAGCATTTTCCTGGGCACGGCTCGAGCTGGGGCGACAGCCACAAGACGCTTCCCGATATTTCGTTGAGCTGGCGGGAAAGCGAGCTTGAGCCTTATGTCACGCTCTCCCATGAGGGGCTGCTCGACATGGTCATGGTCGGGCATCTCTATCACCCGCGCTTCAGCGACGGCGACGGGATCCCCACCTCGCTGTCGGCGAGCGCGGTGCATGCGCTCCGCGCCGACGGCTATATCGGGTTCAAGGGCGTGGTGGTGAGCGACGACATGGAGATGGGCGCGCTGCGCGAGCGCTATTCACTCGAGGATCGCGTGATCAAGGCGCTGAACGCCGGCGTCGATCTGCTCGTCTTCTCCAACGTCAAGTCGCGCGACCTCGAGATTGGCGCTAAAGTCCACACGATCATCGCTGAGGCCGTGCGCGACGGCCGCATTCCGCGCGCGAAGATCGAAGCTGCCTATCAGAAGATCGCCGCGCTGAAGCGCCGCCTGATGGCGCACGATCTTGCGGATGGGGGCAAGTCCCCTATCTTTAAAGAAAAATAGGGAGGATTTGCCATGATTAGCTTTCTCGGTTGCAGCGCTCAAGGCATGGCGGTCGCCAGCGGTGTGACGACCGTGGCGCTTCTCGAACACCTGGTTGAGCGAAACATCCTGACGCATGCCGATGTGCAAGCCATTCTTGGCAGCGGCATCAAGTGTCTGGAACCACGCATCAACGTTCCGGCCGTTGCTGAGGCGGTCCACCTGATGCGGGACCGAATGATGCCCCTGTTCGCCGAATAGTCGACGGCTCGCTTTGCCGGCCACGCCACGCAGTCGGCGATTGACTGCGCGTGTCGATCGGTGCGGCAGGCCGGATCAGGAAGGCGTCTTTCTCAGTGATAGCCCTCGTGCTCGGTCGCGTCCCAGAACACGTAATAGGAATAGGCGGTGTAGCCCAGGATGATGGGCAGGATTGGGACCGCGCCGTACAGCATGAAGAGCTGCGAATTCAGGCGCCGCCGCCGCCTGCCACAGCGTGATCGACGGCGGGATGATGTAGGGGAAGAGGCTCACCGCGAGCCCGGTATAGCAGAGCAGGAAAATCACCGCGGCGAGCAGGAAGGGCGCGTAGCGCATGCGTCGCTTCAGCGACAGCCAGAGCAGGCCGATGGTGGCGGCGGTGGCGAGCGGCACCGGGCTGAGCATCACCATGTTGGCAGGGGTGAACCAGCGCTTGGCGATCTCGGGATGCGAGAGAGGCGTCCAGATGCTGAAGATCAGGATGAAGGCGGCGACCGCGATCAGGGCGTAGCGGGCGACGCCATAGGCCCAGTCGCGCAACGCCTCGTCGCCCTTCATGATCAGCCAGCCGGCGGACAGCAGCACATAGCCGGCAAGCACGGCGAGCGCGGTGACTAGCGCGAAGGGGGTGAGCCAGTCGAAGGCGCCGCCGGCATATTTGTTATCGACGACGTGGAAGCCTTGCACGAAGGCGCCGATGATCAGCCCTTGCATCAGCGCGGCGAGGATCGAGCCTGCGCTGAAGGCGAGATCCCAGGTCCAGCGATAGCGCTCGGACTTGAAGCGGAACTCGAAGGCGACGCCGCGCAGGATCAGCCCGATCAGCATGAGGATGATGGGGAGATAGAGCGCGGGCAACATCACCGCATAGGCGAGCGGGAAGGCGGCAAGCAGGCCTCCGCCGCCAAGCACGAGCCAGGTCTCGTTGCCGTCCCAGAACGGAGCCACCGAGTTCATCATGGCGTCGCGGTCCTGATGCGTTGGCGCGAGCGGGAAGAGCACGCCGAGGCCAAGGTCGTAGCCGCCGAGCAGCACGTAGAGGAACACGGCAAGCGCGAGGATCGCGCCCCAGACGAGCGGCAGGATGATGGGGAGGACGTCCGGGGTCATGGGTGGCCTGCCGCTGCCATGGGTCGATGCGAAAGATCGGCCTCTTCATCATCGGGAAATGGAGGCAGTTCTTCCGGGCCGCGTTGCACGAGCTTGGCCATGTAATAGAGCCCTGCGCCGAACACGACGCCGTAGACCAGAACGAAAAGAACAATCGACGTTAAGACGCTGCCGCCGGGAACCGGCGATACCGCGTCGGCGGTGCGCAGCACGCCATAGACCACCCAAGGCTGACGTCCCACCTCGGCCACGAACCAGCCTGAGAGCACGGCGAGAAAGCCGAGAGGCGAGACCCAGACGAGAGCGCGCAGGAACCAGCGGCTGGCATAGAGCCGTCCGGTCAGCCACAGCACCGAGCCGACGACGCCAACGGCGATCATGATCAAGCCGATGCCGACCATGATACGGAAGGCGAAGAACGGAATGATGGGATTGGGGCGATCTTCAACGGGGAAGGATTTGAGGCCCCTGATCTCGCCGTCCCACTCATGGGTAAGGATCAGGCTGCCGAGCTTCGGCACCGCAATCTCCAAATGGTTGGTCTCGGCCTTGGGATCGGGGACGGCGAAGAGGATCAGAGGCGCGCCTTTCTCCGTGTCCCAATGGGCTTCAAGCGCCGCGATCTTGGCCGGCTGATGCTCTCTGGTGTTGAGCCCATGCAGATCGCCGATGACGAGCTGCAGCGGCGCAAGCCAGATCAGCATGCTCAGCCCCATGCCGAGCATGATGCGCCCAGAGGCGACATTCCGCTCGCGCAGGATGTACCAGGCGCCGATGCCGGCCACGATGAAGGCGGTGGTGAGATAGGCGGCGGCCACCATATGGGCGAAACGATAGGGGAAAGACGGATTGAAGATCACCTGCCACCAATCGGCGACATGCAGCACGCCGTCTGCACCTACGCTGTAGCCCGCGGGCGTCTGCATCCAGCTGTTGGCCGACAGGATCCAGAAGGCGGAGAGCAGGGTGCCGAACGCCACCATGGCGGTGGCGAAGAGATGCACGGCCTTCGGCACGCGCTTGCGCCCGAACAGCATGATGCCGAGAAAGCCTGCCTCGAGGAAGAAGGCGGTGAGCACCTCGTAGGACATCAACGGCCCGACGACGTTGCCGCCGCGGCGCGAGAACTCGCTCCAATTGGTGCCGAACTGGTAGGAGAGCACCACGCCCGACACCACCCCCATGCCAAAGGACACGGCGAAGATCTTGGTCCAATGCTCGGCGAGGTTGGCACAGATGGCCTTCCCGGTCCTCAGCCACAGGATCTCGAGCACGAGCAGCCAGGCGGCGAGCCCGATGGTGAAGGACGGAAAAAGAATGTGGAACGAGATGGTGAAGGCGAACTGGATGCGCGAGAGCAATAATGGATCGAGCTCGAGCATCGGAAGGTTTGCCTTCTGCAGTTGTGTGAGCCGGCCGCGCGACTCATGGGGTCGAGGCCGCACACCTTAGCGCGATACGCTCCGGAGGCGAAGGCGCAAGGGGGCCGCACGGGCTATCTCTTGACTCAGAAGCAGGCTTGCCGCTCAACCCTTGGCTATCGTGGCAAACGCTCGAACCGCATGCGACCGTGCCTCGGCATGATCGACGATGGGCCGGGGATAAGTCCGCCCGAGAACAACGCCGGCTTGGGCAAGCGCGAGATCAGGCGCCTCCCACGGCGCGTGGATGTCGGACGCCAGCACAGCGGCAAGCTCGGGTACGCCAGCGCCGAACATAGGCGCCGTCGGGATCGAACTTCGCGCCCTGCAGCACAGGATTGAAGATGCGGAAATAGGGTGCGGCATCGGCGCCGCATCCTGCCACCCACTGCCAGTTGGTCTGATTGTTGGCGAGATCGGCGTCGACCAGCGTGTCGCAGGAACCAGTCCGCTCCAGCCTGCCAGGGGGTGAGCAGATGCTTGACCAGGAAGGAGGCGACGATCATGCGGGCGCGGTTCGGCATGAAGCCGGTGTGCCAAAGCTCGCGCATGGCGGCGTCGACGATCGGATAACCGGTCTTGCCGTTTTGCCAGGCTGCAAGCGCGGCCGGAGCGTCGCGCCAAGGGAAGTCGGCAAATTCGGGCCTGAACGGCTCGCTCACCATGGCGGGGATATGCGCGAGCAGATGATGGCAGAACTCGCGCCAGCCAAGCTCTCGCAAGAATGCCTCGGCGCCGCGGTCTGCTTTCGCGCCGGCGCTCGACGCGGCATGGGTCACCGCGTGCCAGACCTGGTTCGGGCTGATCTCGCCGAAATGGAGATAGGGTGAAAGCCGCGAGCTTGAGTCGAGATCGAGCCGGCTGCGATCGTCGGCATATTTTGTCAGGCGATGATCGATGAACTCGCCGAGCTGCGCCAGAGCCTGCGCCTCGCCGGGTTGCCAGGTCGCGCGCAAGCCTTCGGCCCAATCAGGCCGGGACGGCAGAAGACCCAAGCTCTCGAGCCGCTCGCTTTTGGCTTGGGCGAACGTGACGCGCTTCGGCGCGGGGAGTGGTGCGCGGGGTGCGTTGGCTGCAAGGCAAGCCTTCCAGAACGGCGTAAACACGCGATAGGGCGTGCCGCCCCCGGTGAGAATGTTGTTGGGCTCGAACAGGAGACGTCCGTCGAAGATGCGGAAATCGGCGCCGCTCGGGCGGCAAATGCGCGACGCCGATTTTTCCAGCCCCGGCTCCCAAGGGTCATAGCCGCGAGTGACGTGGATCGCAGCCGCGCCGGTCTCGGCGAGAAGCGCCGCAAGCACGTCTGGCGCGTCACCCCGGCGCAAGCACAGGCTTCCCCCTGCTCCCGCAATTCCCGGTCGAGCGCTGCGAGGCTGCCATTGAGCCACCAGCGCGAGGCGCCACCCGGGCGCCAACGCCCCGGCGTCGCATCATCGAGGATATGGAGCGGCAGTATGGGCACGCCGGTCTCGACCGCGGCGGTGAGCCCCGGATGATCGGCAAGGCGAAGATCGTTGCGGAACCAGACAATGATGGGTGCGGTCAAGATAAGTTGCCGCTGCTCAAGGCCGCCGCGAGCGCGGTTTCGTGATAACCAAAGGAACTCGGCGCCGAAGCAGCAGAACACGGCGCGTTCGACGGACGGCGCCTGGCGCAAATTGTTGAGCAGAGTAGCGACGGCGATGCGTGCCGCGCGGTCAGGCGGAAAGCCGAAGATGCCGGTCGAAATCGCGGGAAAGGCGATGGAGGCAAGCCCGTGCTCGGCGGCGAGGGCCAGACTGTTTCTGTAGCTGTCAGCAAGCAGCCGGTCCTCGTCCTGCGTGCCTCCGCCCCAAACCGGGCCGACGGTGTGAATGACGTAGCGGGCCGGAAGCCGAAAGCACGGCGTGATCTTTGCCTCCCCCGTCTCGCAGCGGCCGAGTTTGGCGCAAGCACGGGCGAGCTCAGGACCGGCGGCATGGTGGATCGCGCCGCAGACACCTCCGCCGGGGGCAAGCATGGTGTTGGCGGCGTTGACGATAGCGTCGACGTCGAGCCTGGTGATGTCGCCTTCGACGATCTCAATGCGCTCGCGCATGCGCCAATTGGGACGCCGATCGGTGTCCCGATCAAGCCCCGTTCGGCGCACCAAGAGTCGATCCCGCGGCAACCGCGAGAGGAGAGTTCCTTGCACCCGAATAGGAGATGTCTCTAGGCGGCGTTGGCGGCGATGCGCTGGAAGTGCATCTCGGTCAGGTCGGCTTCGACCTGCGCCCGTTCGTCCGGGGTCTCGGCCAGAAGGTGGATATGCACCTCATTGGCGCCGAGCTTCGCGCCCTGGTGGCGGAGATGGGCAAGGTTCAGCGTGATCGCCTCGTCCTTGGTCTGACCCAGGGCGAGCGCGGTCCTTGAGCCGTCTTCATGGCGGCGGACCAGGATGTAGTTGGCGCGGGGGAGCGCAGGGCAACCAATCAGGGTGTAGACGCTGTGCAGATAGCGGCGGCCCGAGGCGCCGCGCCAATAATGGAAGGCTTGGTCGAAACACGCCTCGGCGCAAACCAAGGCAGGCTCGTCGGTAGGGCCCCAAGGGGTGGTATCGGTTACGTCTTGCTGGTGCATCAACACGGTCCCGTTCCCGCCTTTAACCCTCTCCCTCCAATTGCCGTCAGATGGGTCTTCTGAGGACGAATTCAAGGCTGGCCGGCGGCGATTCGTAAGAACAAACCTAGAACACCACCTTGGCCGCTTCAAGTTAATGAAGGGTTAACAGCCGGAGCGCGGGCAGGTTCCAAGCCGCCTGCTTCGGCGAGAAGGCGGTTCGAGGCGGTTTCGATCGCCGATTCGAGCCTGTGCAGAAACTCGGCCTTGGGGAGGCCAGGTGGAAGGGGCTCGAGGATCTCAACGACGATGGTGCCGGGGCGGCGAAGCAGGCTCCGCCTTGGCCAGAACAGTCCGGAATTGAGAGCGACAGGCAGACAGGGCACGCCGAGGGCGTCGTAAAGAAGAACGATCCCGGTCTTGTAGTCGGGCGGCGCGCCTGGGGACCGGCGCGTGCCTTCCGGGAAGATGATGATCTCGCGCTTGTCGTCGATGCGCTTCTTGGCTTCGCGCAGCATGCGGCGAAGAGCGATCGGCCCCTTGTCGCGGTCGACGGGGATCATCTGGAATTTGTACGAGAACCAGCCATGGAAGGGGATCCAGAACAGCTCGCGCTTCATCAGCAGCGCAGGGTCGCGAAAGATCGGAATAAGCGCGAAGGTCTCCCAGGCCGATTGGTGCTTGGAGGCAACGAGGCAGGGTCCGGCTGGAATGTGGTCTCGCCCGCGCACCTCGATCCTGGTTCCGACAATGGCGCGCAGCAGAAACAGCTCGAAATTGGCGTGCACCTTGAGCGCCGCCATCGCCCAGCTTCGTGGCGCGAACAACAGCGGACTGCCGATGACCACGAACAGCGTGGTGGTCACGTAGAACAAGACGTTGAACAGCAGCGAGCGCGCCATGGACGGGCCGGCGGTCACGGCTCGGAGGCGTCCTCGACCGCAGCCGTCGTCTTGCCGGTGGTTATCTTGCTCACGAGCTGGGTAGCGCCGAGCCGCGCCAGCGCTGGCAGATATTTCAGATATTCCGAGATCAGCAGCCTGGTGGTGCCGGGATAGGTCCACCAGCGGTCGAGGTGCACGTTGTTCTCCACCACCGAGTAGGGGATCAAGGTCACGTCGGGCATGACCCGGGCGAGCTCGGCAAGCGCGCGCGGCATATGATAGTTGGATGTCACCACGATGATCGAATTGTAGTGATGCTGGGCCACCCACTGGCTCGTCTCGGTGGCGTTGTCGATGGTGTTGCGCGCTTCCTTGTCGATATCGACGCAACAGGAGAACAACTGGTCGCCTTCGCTGGCGAGGTCCTTCAGCGCCTCCGTCGAGGTGGTGCGGTTGACGCCGGTGATCAAGAGGCGCTTCGCCTTTTGCTGGGCCAAGAGTTTCATCGCTTCTTCGATGCGGGCAGCGCCGCCGGTGAGCACGGCAATGCCGTCGGCGGTGCGGGCAGGCTCCGGCTGGGTGCGCTGGAGGTTCCCGGTAAAGATGAAGAAGCCGACGAGGAGCAGAACGACGGCAAGCATCACCAGATCGAAGACCAGGCGCAGGCTGACGACCAAGAGCTCGAATGCGCTTGAAGATTCCGGCTCGACTTGCGTCACCGCTTACTCCCGCCCTGCCCTGCGCGGCGCAAGAATAGGCTCAATTGTATCGATATGAAATCGGCTTGGGCGCGCGCAAATCCGTCGGGCCTCCCTGCCGTCAGGCGTAGGATTTGAGCACGCGGATGACGCCAACCCGCGAGGTGATCATGCACAGACAGGCGATCACGAAAACCACAAGCATGCAAAGCAGATAGCCCTTGAGATCGAGCCGGCCCGAGCCGACCAGCTGGCTCATTTCGCTGGCCGTGGCTGGCTCGCTGCCGAGCATCTGCATGGTGACCGGCAGGAGCAGAAACACGAGGCCCGCGCTGACGGCGCCGACGAGGCCGGCGCGGACGCCGAGCCCGACAAAATGACGCTCGAATTCGCGACTGATGAAGCGCTGATTGGCGCCTACGAAATGCAGTACCTCGATGATCTCGCGGTTCGAGGCCATGGCGCTGCGGGTGGCCGAGACGATGACCGCCACGGTGGCGGCGGCGACGAGAACCAGCACGGCGATGCCGCCGAGCGCGAACGACCTGGTCAGGGTGCGGATCTCGGCCCGCCAGCTGCGGTGGTCGTCGAGGGTCACGCCTTCGAAGTTTTGCGACAGCGCCTCGCTCACCGCCTTCATGTCAGGCGGGTTGGAGCGATCGATTTCCACCGCGATCAGGCGGGGAATAGGAAGTTCCGAGAGCGCCTCGCTGTGGCCGAGCCAAGGCTCGAGCAGCTTGGCGGAATCTTCGGCAGACATGGGCTTCACCCGCGTCACGCCGGCTTGCTTGGCGAGAAACAGCGAGACCAGCGTCATCTTCTTCTCGATGTCGGCGGTGTTCACCGGATCGAGCTCGACCGTGATTTCGCTGGAAATGTCCTTGACCCAGGCTTCGGCCGACTGATTGACCATATACACCGCGCCGGCGGTGAGGCAGGCGAGGAACGACATGATGGCGATCACCACGGTCAAGGCATTGCCGGCGATCGAGGCCGAGGGCACGATCTGCGCCGTCTTCGGCTGAAGGCGCGCGGGCAGAATGCCGGCCAAGAGATTGCGCCAGGGGTAATCGCGGATGTCGTCGATGAGCTGCACGGCGGTCAACGCACCTCCAGATGGCCTTCGTAGAGCACGAGGCGCGGTGCGTCGAGTTGATCCATCAGTCCATAATCGTGGGTGGCGATGATCACCGAGGTGCCGAGGCGATTGAGCTCGACGAACAGCCGCAACAGCCGATCGGCGATCATCGGATCGACGTTGCCGGTCGGTTCGTCGGCGAGCAGCAGCTCAGGGCGCCCGATCACGGCGCGGGCGATGGCCGCTCTCTGTTTCTCGCCGCCGGAGAGAATTTCAGGGTAGGAGTCGATGCGGTCGCCAAGCCCGACCCAGCGCAACAAATCGGTCACGTCCTCGCGATAGTCGGACTCCTTCTTGCCCATGACGCGCAACGGCAGCGCCACGTTCTCCCAGGTGGTCAGATGATCGAGCAGGCGGAAGTCCTGAAACACGATGCCGATGCGGCGGCGAAGCTCGGCCCTGCCTGCGGCAGCAAGGTCCGACACGTTCTCGCCGAAAACGAAGATCAGGCCGCGCGTCGGCCTGAGCGACATGAACAGAAGGCGGAGCAGCGAGGTCTTGCCGGCGCCTGAGGGGCCGGTCAGGAAGTGAAACGATCCCGGATGCACATGAAAGGTGACGTCGCGCAGGATCTCGGGGCCACTGCCGTAGCGCAGCCCGACATTTTCAAAGCGGATCACGCGATCGTCCCCGAACCTCTTAACATTCGGCCCAACTTGCGTCTTTATGCTGAACTCGCTGTCCGGTATCAATGGAATTGGGCAAGGGCGTGAGCCGGTGCGCGGAAGCACGGAATCCGGCGGCGGTGGTTCTGAACGATGACGGTCATTATCTGTCCAGCTTGCAATACTCGCTTCGAGACCGCTGCGGCCATTCCGCCGTCGGGGCGAAAGGTTCGCTGTTCGAAATGTGGCAATGTGTGGCAGGCGATGGCGGTGATCGAGCCCGCCAAGCCTGGCGTGGTTTCGGCGCCGACACCTCTACCGGTCCAGCCGCGCCCGGCGCCGGTGGCGCCCCCTCGCGCTCCCGTGACACAGCGTCCCATCGCGGCGGCACCGCGTCCTGCGGCGGCACCCCGTCCGGCACCGCAGGAGCCGCGTCCAGGACCGACTGGATTGGGCGCCCCGCCTCCCCGCTTCCCCGGTCAGCAAGGCCTCGCGCCAAAGCCGACCAACGGCCTCGGTCCGAATGATCGGCCGCCTCCGGCGCCGAAACCTGCGGGACCCCTGTTCACCAGTGACGACGACATGCAGCCCGACCTGCGCGGCGACGGCGCCGGAATGGCCTCGGGCATGGGGGCAAATTCTCGCGCAGCGGCGCAGGTCGAGGACCTCGGCAGCTACAGTGCCGGAGCCTTGGTCAATCCCGAGGCCGGGTTGGCCACCAATGTGCCAATCGCCGAGCGCGGCAAGCGGAAGCTGCCGCCGGCCGTCGCCATCGGCTGGGGGGTGCTTGCGCTTTTCCTCGTCATGCTCGCCGCCTTGATTGCACTCGCGCCCAAGACCGTGGTGGCCGCGCTGCCCGGCGCCGCCAAGCTCTATGGCATGATGGGCAAGCCGGTGAATACGCGCGGCCTCGCCATCCAGAATGTTCGCTCGTCATGGAGCTACGCCGGGGACCAGCGGGTGCTGCAAGTCGACGGCGAAATCGTCAACCTCGACCTCGGGCGAGGTGAGCGTGCCGTCGGTGGTGGTCGCGTTGCAGGACAAGAGCGGCAAGCAGCTGTCGGAGGCCACCGTCGACGTGTTGCCGCTTGGCGTCGGTGCCAAGTCCCCCTTCACGCTGCAAATTCCCAATGCGCCGGAAACCGTGAACAGCCTCAAGGTTCACTTCGCCAAATCCGGATGACGGTCATGGGCGCGTGGGCGGACCGCGCGGTCAAGCCGCTCTACAGCGCCGAATCCATTGCCGCCCGCGTCGATCAGCTCGCCAGCGACATTGCCGCACGAGGCCTCGACGACCTCATGGTGGTCGCCGTGCTCAAAGGGAGCTTCATCTTCGCCGCCGACCTCATCAGGGCATTGCACCGCCAAGGGCTCAAGCCCGAGATCGACTTCATCTATCTCGCGAGCTACGACGGCGAGCGCGTCGCCAAAGGCGAGGTGCGCGTGGTGCGCGACGTGGGCGGCGATGTCAGCGGCCGCAACGTCGTGATCGTCGACGACATCTTCGAACTCGGGCCGCACGCTCGGCTTCGCCAAGGCGCTTCTGCTGCAGGGCGGAGCAAGCCAAGTACTCACTTGCGTGCTGGTCGACAAGCAAGTGCCCCGGGTCACGCCGCTCACGCCCGACTTCGTCGGGTTTTCCTGCCCGCCGGTGTTCGTGGTCGGCTACGGCATGGATATCCACAACTGCTACCGCGAGCTTCCCTTTATCGGTGAACTGACGGGGTCCGGCTAATAGGGCCGGATCAGGCGCTCGAGATAATCGAGCTCGATCGTCGGCCGCGACGGATCGCCGAGGTCGGCGGCGCAGCTCGTCCAGCACTTCGCGCGCCTTCTGAATGTCGATCTGGTCGGGAACCTTCACGCTCAAGCCGAGGTCGGGTCGATTGCTGCGGTCGGGCCTTCCGAGCGGGTCTTTCCCGCTCTTGCCTTGTCCCTTGCCCGCCTGCGTCTCGCCGTTCTCCATCATCTGCTCGGCGAGTGACTGGGCGCCCTGGCGCAACTGATCGAGCGCGCGGCCCTGCTGCTCGGTGGCGCGGTCGAGATTCGACTTGCCAAGCGCCTCCTTGGCGTCGCCCATGGCCTTGCCGGCGTCGTCGAACTGCTGGGGCGGGCTTGCGCCTTCGATGCGGAAGCGGTCGATCAGGCTCTGCAGTGCATCGCGCAACTCGCCTTGGCGTTTGCCGAGATCGTCGAACTGGCCTCCCTGGCGCTGAGCTTGCTGCTCGCCGCGTTGCTGGCCGTGACCGCCGGATTTTCCTTGCGAACTATCGTTGCCGCCAGGGGTCTGGCCGTTGTCTGAGCCTTCCTCCTCCGGCGCGCCGAAGGGCTGCATGAACATGCCATTGCCGAACTCCATGGGCTGGCCAGGTGGGCTCAGCTCGAAGGGATCCTGCCTGCCGCCCTGCTGGCGCTTGGCATTGAACGTTTCGTCGAGCAGCTTCTGCTGTTTCGACACGAGGTCGTTCAGGTCTTTCATCATCTTGCCGACGCGCTGCTGCTTGGCATTGTCGGCGAAGGTGCCGGTCTGCAGCCGCTCGAGAACGTCCTTGAGCTCGTTCAGCATCTGCTCGGCAAGCTCCTTCGATCCAGACTTGGCGAGCTGCTGGATATTGTTGAGCAGCTTGTCGAGCTCCTGATCGGAGACGACCTGGTCGCCGTTCTTCGACTTTTGCTCGGGAGGAAGATTGCCCTTCTGCTGCGCCTGCTCGGCGAGAGCCTGAAGATAGCGCGACAGCGCCGTGCGCAGCTCGTCGACGAGGCGATCGATCTCCTCAGGCGAAGCGTTCTGCTTCAGGGCCTCGCTCAGTCGATCCTGCGCCGCCTTCACGTCGCGCTCGGCTTCGGGAATGTTGCCGTCCTCGATGCGGAGCGCCAAATCCCAGAGCTGGCTGACCACGCTCGCGATCAACTCCGGCGACTGATCGGTGTCGAGCCGCCAATAGGCGTCGCGCAAGGCGAGGTAGACCGAACTGTCGGGGATGGCCCGATCGCCGCCGATGGTGAGCGCGTCGAGAGCCATGGCGACATTGCTCGCCGAAATCACGCTCGCGCACGAGCTTCTTGCGCTGCTCGACGATGGCCTTGGCCAGAGGCTTGGTGAATTTGCGCTCGGGCAGGATGAATTCGTAAGGCTCGCTCAGGCCGGTTTGTCCCGCCTGATCGCGCGCGGCGAGCGTCATGCGCACCTTGAGGCCGGCCCAGGGATGAGCGGTGAGATCCTCAGAGGACTTGCCCTCGATCTGCTTGGCGTTGACCTTGGGCAATTGCAGCGGCATGAGCGGGGCTTCGCGCAAGCGGATCGGCCTCGGGCTTGCCGCCGTCGAGCTCCGGAGCTTTCTCGGCTTGCGCTCCGGCATCGGCCAGCGTGAAGCGGGCCTCGGCGCTCGCCACGCCGTGATCGTCGGTGGCGCGGAAGCTCAAGCGCAACGCCCCGCGCGGCGTGGTGGTCGGATTGCCCATAAGCGAAATCTGCGGAACGCTGTCCTTGATGAGATCGAAGCGCCACTTCGCGACGGTATTGCCGGCGACCCGCACGTCGGCGGCGCCGGGCGAATTGAGGGGCAGCTTGAACTCCAAGAGACCCTGGGTCCCGCTGAGCTTGGGGATGACCGCGTTCGCCGGAGTGCCGTCGTCAGGTTGCGACACGAGGCTCACGGCTTCGCCGCGCGGGGCAAAGGCGCGCACGATCAGCTCGCTCCGCTCCGGGACCGAAAGGGCACGGAACGTCTCGTTGCCCGCGCCGATGGGCTCGCTGCCGTCGGCGAGCACGATGGGTGCAACTTCGGTATAGACCGGCGGCGTGACCCAGGCGTCGAGGCGCAGCAGCGCGGAGGAGGTGCGCGCGGCCGGGCTGAAGGCCGCGGCGATGCGGTCCCAGCGGTTGGGGCCGGCGGCGAGCGCCGCCACGATCAGCACGAGCAGGAGCGCGGAGCGCAGCGCATAGGGATCTTTGCGGTCGATGCGGGGAAGAGGCCAGCTTGGCTTGAGTTTCGCCACCAGCCGGCTGAGCCGCTCGCGATGGGCCGCCCACAGGATCGCAGTGTCGGTGCGCGCCGTGGTGCCGAGCTTGTCCTCGTAGGAGGACGCGGGCCGGTGCTTGATGTCGGCGTTGCGCTCGAGCCGGCGCAGAGCCTCGGCGCGGGTCGGCAGGGGAAAGCGGATCAACGGCAGAAGCGAGACGAGCAGCGCCACGGCGAAGGCCACGAGCAGCGCGCGGTGGAGCAGCGGCGGCATCACGCTCCACAGGTCGAACAGCGACAGAATGAGAAAGACCGCGAGCACGAGGAACGGCCAGAGCAGCGCCTCCCACACCCGCTCGCCGATGAGCGCAAACCGGCTCAGGCTCACGCGCCATTCGAAACGGCGGGCGAGCGACTTGTCCTCGGAGGCCTCCGGGGGCGCTTTCTTTCCAGCAAACAGGTTTCGCATCATCGGCATAAGGCTTAGCACAACGCGTAAATCACGCGGGTTATTTGGGGAGCGATGCGGGCGAAACGGAGGCCCTAGGCGCGCCGCTCGGGCTTGAGCCAGTCGGGCAGCCGCTCCGCCGCCAACATGTCGCCGTAGTGAGGTCTTGGCCGCGTCACGGCATAGCGGTCGCCGGCGACGAGCACCTCCGGCACCAATAGCCGGCTATTATACTGCGACGACAGCACGGCGCCATAGGCTCCGGCGGTCATCACGGCAATGAGATCGCCCGGGCGAAGCTCAGGCAATGGCCGGTCCAGCGCGAGGTAATCTCCGGTCTCGCACACCGGGCCGACCACATCGTTGGTGGTCATGGGAGCATCTGGCTCAGGCTCGGCCACCGGCCAAATCTCGTGATAGGCCTCGTAAAGGGTCGGGCGGATGAGATCGTTCATCGCCGCATCGACGATGGTGAAGGTCTTGGGCTCTCCTCGCTTCACATAGAGGACACGCGACACGAGGATGCCGGCGTTGGCGGCGATCAGCCGCCCGGGCTCGAACAGAAGCTTGCAGCCGAGATCGCCGACAGTCTCCCTCACGAGCTGGCCATATTCGGCAGGAAGCGGCGGGGCAGGCTCGTCGCTCCGGTAGGGAACGCCGAGGCCGCCGCCGAGATTGACGAAATCGATGGCGAAGTTGTTGGCCCTGAGCTCGTCGACGAGCTCTCTGAGCAGCGCGAAGGCATTGCGGAAGGGAGCAAGGTCGGTGATCTGGCTGCCGATATGCATATGCACCCCGCGCGGATCGACACCGGGGAGTGCGGCAGCAAGACGATAAAGCGCCGGCGCCTCGCCGAAGGGAACGCCGAATTTGTTGTCGGCCTTGCCGGTGGCGATCTTGTGATGGGTCTTGGCGTCGACATCGGGATTGACGCGGAGCGCGATGCGGGCCGAGAGTCCGAGCGCCGATGCCGTCTCGCTCAAGAGGCGAAGCTCAGGCTCCGATTCGACATTGAAGGCGAAGATGCCTTGCTCGAGCGCGAAGGCCATCTCGTCCCCGGTCTTGCCAACGCCGGAGAAGGCGACGTTCTCCGGTGCGACGCCGACGGCGAGCACGCGGCGAAGCTCTCCTTCCGACACCGCATCCATGCCGGCGCCGAGCCTTGCCAGCGTCGCGAGCACGCCGAGACTGGAGTTGGCCTTGACCGAGTAGCAGATTTCGGCGGCCATGCCGGTGAACGCATCGGCGAACACGCGGTAATGCCGTTCGAGCGTTGCCGTCGAATAGCAGTAGAAGGGCGTGCCGACGGAGGCGGCGAGATCGGCAAGGCTCAAGTCCTCGGCGTGGAGGATGCTCGCACCGCCGAACTCCTTGCCGGTAAGCGAAATGGTGCATGGAGGCTTAGAAAGCCTTATTGCAGCAAGCGGTCAATCCATAGCGACCGGTTCGGCGCTTGCGACATCTTGGTGGAGGGATCGGCCTTGGCCTCAGGGTAGGAGGGCTTTGGCCGGTCGAGCGAACCGCGTTTGCCGCAGGCGCTCAAGCCTACGGACAGGATCAACGCAATAGCCAGGAGGACGCGCAAAGCGCTTCCCATGGTCGTGCCCCTTTGACCTTGAGCCTTGTTGGCGGCCCTTAACCCCTTTTTATCGCGTTCCGCCGGCCTTCTTCAAACGCTTTATCCATTTTTTGGCCTCCCGCCGCACATTTGCTGGGGCTGTGCCCCCAAAGCTACTCCGGCTTTTGACCGATTTGCTCACATCGAGCACCGAAAACGCGTCTTTAGTGAGTCGCGGATCGACCGATTTCAAGTCTTCCAAGGTGAGCTTCGCCAGGTCGCAGCCCTTGGTGTCGGCAAGCGCCACGATTCGACCGGTGACATGATGGGCCTCGCGGAAGGGAAGATGCGTCTCGCGCACCAGCCAGTCGGCAAGGTCGGTGGCGGTGGCGTGGCCGCGGCCGGCGGCCTTCTTCATGGCCCGGATGTCAGGCTCGAGGTCGGCGATCATGCCGGTCATGGCCGCGAGCCCGAGCTTGAGCGTCGCGAGCGCGTCGAACACCGGCTCTTTGTCCTCCTGCATGTCCTTGGCGTAGGCGAGTGGCAGTCCCTTCATAACCATGAGAAGGGTGAGGAAGGCGCCGGCGATGCGCCCGGTCTTGGCGCGCACGAGCTCTGCCGCGTCAGGATTTCGTTTCTGCGGCATGATCGACGAGCCGGTGGTGAATTGGTCGGAGAGCCGCACGAAGCCGAATTGCGGCGAGGTCCACATCACGATTTCTTCGGCGAGCCGCGACAGATGCGTTGCCGCGATGGAAGCGGCAGCGAGACTCTCTAAGGCGAAGTCGCGGTCGGACACGGCGTCGAGCGAATTGGCCGATGCTCTGGTGAAGGCAAGCGCCTTCGCCGTGGCGTCGCGGTCGATCGAGAATCCGGTGCCGGCGAGCGCTGCCGCACCCAAGGGAGATTCGTGAGCCGCGCTCTCGCATCGGCGAAGCGTCCCCCGTCGCGGCCGAACATCTCCACATAAGCGAGGAGATGATGACCGAAGGTGATCGGCTGGGCAGTTTGCAAATGGGTAAAACCGGGCATGACGGTCGCGGCATGTGCGAGCGCTTTCTCGGCGAGCGCGAGCTGCAGATGAGCGAGCAGCCCGTCGATCGCATCGATCTCGTCGCGCACATAGAGGCGAAGGTCGGTCGCCACCTGATCGTTGCGCGAGCGCGCCGTGTGCAGCTTGCCGGCGACCGGTCCGATCAGCTCGGCGAGCCTCGACTTGACGTTGAGGTGAATATCCTCGAGCGCCCGGGCGAAGGCGAAGGTGCCGGCCTCGATCTCGGCTGCGATCTTGTCGAGGCCGCGCGCTATCTCCTCGCCTTCTTTCTTGGTGATGATGCCGTTGTCGGCAAGCATGGCGGCATGGGCCTTGGACGCAAGAATATCGTGGCGCCAGAGGCGCTTGTCGAAGTCGATGGAGGCGTTTATCTCCTCCATAATCGCGGCGGGGCTCGCCAGAAAGCGGCCGCCCCACATGGTATTGGTCACGAGCGTCGAGCCCTTGAGCAAAGCGAGGTGAGCGTGGAAGACGTGAACAGAAGCGCAAAACGCGACCGGGACGCGTCGCCGGCCACCATTCTCATCGCTGCGTTGCTGGCGGCGATTGCCGGGTTCGGCACGGTATATTTGAGTTTTGCCCCTTCTGACAATGGCCGCTTCGCTTCATCGGTAAAGCAAGGTGAAGTCGAGGCGGCAGCTCCGGCCGGAGAGGCCGCGGGTCATGGGAACAAGGGCGCCATGGCGGCGTTTCTCGCCCGCCCGAAGCCCCTCGATCTGCCGGAGATCAGCTTCGTCGATGCCGAAGGCGCGACGAAGTCGTTGAACGACTGGCGTGGGCGCGTGGTGCTGCTCAACATCTGGGCTACCTGGTGCCTGCCCTGCCGGGAGGAGATGGCCACGCTCGACAAGCTGCAAGCCGAGCTCGGCGGCAAGGACTTCCAGGTGGTGGCGGTGAATATCGATCGTGGCGGCGGCGACAAGCCGAAGAACTTCCTCGCCGAGGCCGGGGCCACGCATCTTTCCCTTTACACCGATCCCACTGGCAAGCTGTTCGCCGGGCTCAAGGCCGTCGGCATGCCGACCACGCTATTGCTCGACCGCGACGGACACGAGATCGGACGATTGGTCGGGCCGGCAAATTGGGGCTCGCCCGAGGCGCTCGATCTGATCAAGGCAGCGATCGCGGCCCCGGCGACGGCCCCTGCCTAGGAGATCAGTTTCCCCAGTCTTGGATTCCCTCAATCAGGGGAGCATCGATCGCAATTCCGGCATCTGTGCAACTTCCGGGGCGCCGTGGGTGTGGGGAATTGCGCCCTTGAACACTTGAATGAGGTCCATTTCATTCTGCTCCTCGGCGCTCGACGCGTGGAGGGCTAGGTCGCTATATGCCTTGGCGTTCTTGTCCACACTGACGCGTTTCCACGCGGGGCGGAATTTCAGGAATAGAAGCGACCAACGCACGCCGGTCGCCAGGGATTTAAATAAGCGGCGTGGGTAGAACACGATCGGATTCTCAAGCTTCAATCCCGGCCTCCGCTGGTTGCGGATCTTGCGCCGGACGATGCCGCATTCGAGCGGGTGCACCTTCTCGATGAGGATCGAGCCGAGGAAATGCACCACCGACGAATAGAGCGCGCTGGTGCGCTTGCCGCGCGCCGCGTCGCGCCGCAGCACGGTCTCCACGTGCTCCGGCGTATAGAACTGTCGCCAGGAATCGAAATACACCTTCTCCCACGTCGCGTCGGACATGATCGGATGATGCGAGACGCGGTGGTTGAGGTCGTATTTATTGAGATCCGGGTCCATCCAAACGCCCTTGGTATGCAGGACCTTATGGTCCTCAGAGCCCGGCAGAGGCGTGAGGAAGAAGAACTCGATGAGGTCTAGTGGCATCTCCCGCTGGATGATCTCGATGTTGCGGGCGATTTTCTCCGGCGTGTCATCGGGAAAGCCGAGGATATAGCCGGCGTAGGTGATCACGCCGACGTCCTTCCAGGCCTGCAGCATCTTGCGGTATTCCCAGATCTTGTTCTGCCGCTTCTTGGCTGCGGCGAGCGCATCCGGGTCGATATTCTCAAGCCCGATGAACACGCGGGCGCATCCGCCCCGCGCGGCCTTCTCGATGAAGCCGTCGAGTTCGATGACAAAGCGTGTCGACCTGCAGCGTCACCTTGAACTTGAAGCCCTGCTCCTCGCGCAGCCAGATGAGTTCGTCGAGAATTCCTTCCCAGTCCTTGTTGCGCGCGAAATCGTCGTCGGTGATGAAGAACCGGTTGATATTCTGCGCCGCATTGGTGCGGATGATCGCCTCGACGTCGTCAGGGGTACGATGGCGCGACTTGCGGCCCTGCACGTTGATGATGGTGCAGAACGAGCATTGGAACGGGCAGCCTCGCCCTGCGTCAAAACTGGTATAGGCGCCCGCCATCTTACGCACCACTTTCGCGGGCAGGATAGGCAGCGTGGCGTTCGACAGGTCCGGCAAATCCTTCATCAGATTGTAGAGCGGCTTCAGTGTGCCAGCCCATGCCGCCTGCACGATATCGTCCATGCGCCCTTCGGCCTCGCCGGCGTAGATCGAGATGCCGAGCTCTTGCGCCGCGACGATTTCCGGCGGGCATTGCGGCAGCATGGCGATACTGCCCGCAGCATGGAAGCCGCCCATGATGACCTGAATGCCGGCATCGCGGAACTGCCGCCCGATATCAACGGCGCGTGGGAACTGGTTCGACTGCACGCCAACCAGGCCGACCATGGCGCCGTCCGCCGCCTTAAGGCGGCGGATCAGCTTGTTGAAGCGCAGCACGGTATTGGTCTCATCGATCACGTCGATCTCGATGTCGACGTCGTCCCCTAGGACCTTCCGCCGGCGGCTGTCGTCGATCAGGCTGTAGACCGATGCAAGGGAATTCGAGGGTATCGGGGAGCGGAACCACTGGATGACGTAGCCGTCGTCGTCGTAATGCGACGGCTTTATCAGAATAATCAGAAACCGCTTCACGTCAGGCATTTTCCCCCCCAAACCAGAGGACACCATCGTATCAGGTCGGTAACCATCCGCATCCGACAATCGATCAGAGCTGGGCGTTGGTTCCGCCATAACGCTGGCCGACCGGCGCAATAGCCGGGCAAGCAAGGGGAGGCAACCAGGCAAGAGAAGATGCTTCGTTCCAAGCGGAGCCACAATAAAACTGAACCCCGACAGCGGCTAGAGCCGTCCTTGCTGGCTCCCTGGTAAAGTCCGCTCAAGCGCGCCGCAGCATATCCGCTATTGCGCGGAAGCGGACATCTTACACAAGGTTGATATGGGCGGCTTTAGTGAGCACACTTCTTGCACGCTATTGTTCGAGGTCGATCGAGTCCTGGTTCAGGCGATACGTCAGGCGGCAGGTTTGCGTGCTCGGCCGGCCGCAAGCCTCGCCCGCCATCACCACCTGCAACACGCGGCGCCCGTGGCGCTTGGCAAATTTGTAGCTCTTCACCGGCTCGTCGAAGGCAAGGTTCCAGGCTGCCGAGCCGTTCCACAGATAGATCTGCAACACGCAGCCATCATCGTCGCACATCTGGTTGATGCCGCCTTTGCAGCCGAGCTTGGAATAGTCGGCAATCCAATCCTCGCCGCCGTCGCCGTTCACGTCGGCCGTGCTGAGCACGGCGTCGGCATTTGGCGTGCCCTCGAGATCCTTGCAGGATTGCACCGCTTCGGCGATCTCGGCCTGCACGTTGTCGGGGGCTTCGGTGGCATAGGCCGCCGCCAGGCCGCCTGCCGTGAGCAGTCCGGCAAGCATCTTCAGCGCCGAAAACATCACTCTACGCTTGGGCAAGGCATTACTCAGGCTCGCTTCGCGTGCTCACGCTAGCCCCGGGCGATGTCAGATGCAAAGCGGGTCCTCGCCGCGGTGCGGGAGGCGTCTTGCCGCGCTCAGTTTTCGGCGGTGCTCTTCGCGCTTGTCTTGGATTTGAGGCGGACGGTGCGCTTGCGCACCGGCTTGGCCCGGCCCGCACCGCAGACCGCGTCGTGCAGATGCGCCGGGCCATCGCTGAGCGAAGCCTGCACGGCGAGGCCGTCGATCGTGGTGCCGAACACCGACTTCCAGAAGTAACGCCTGAAGCCGTTCTCGAGCAGGTTGGAGGCGCGGTCGCGCCGCGAGGCGATTGAGGGCTCGCCGAGCACGACGGCGACGAGACGCCGGCCGTCGCGGGTGGCGCTCGCCACGATGTTGAATCCCGAGTTGCAAATGAAGCCGGTCTTCATGCCGTCGGCGCCCGGAAAGTCGCGCAACATGCCGTTATGCGACCGGATGAGCTGCTTGCCGACCTGGACCTCAGGCATGGCGAAGAGATCGGAATATTCGGGAAACTCGACGATGATGGCGCGGGTGAGCTTGGCAAGATCGCGCGCCGTGGTGACCTGCCCTTCGCCGGGAAGTCCGTTGACGTTGATGTAGTGGGTGCGGGTCATGCCGAGGTCAGCGGCAGTCTGATTCATGCGCGCGACGAAAGCGTCCGTGCTGCCGGCGACCGCCTCGGCGAGCATGACCGCGACATCGTTGGCAGATTTGACGATGAGCACTTTCAGCCCGGTATCGACGGTGATCTGCGCGCCCACCGGCAACCAAAGCTTGCTCGGCGCCTGGGCCACGGCATTCTTCGAACAGGTGATCTCCGTATCCGGCCTGATTTCCCCCGCCTTCAAAGCCTTGAAGGTGACATAGGCGGTCATCAGCTTGGTGAGCGAAGCGGGGAACCACTGCGCGTCGGGGTCTTCGGAGTAGAACACCGTGCCGTTGACCGGTTCGAAGACGAGAGCCGGCCCGGCCAAGGCGACCGATGGAGCGGCAAGCAAGGCTCCAACGAGTAGGCCAAGGGCGGCACGTCTCAGCATTCTGATTTGCTCCCCTCGCTTGGCGTCTCTCTCACCCGCTGGACGCTCGCTAAGCCAGCCGGTGCACCGCACCCTCCGAGCCAGCCCCCAGGCTCGGTGCCCCGCTCGGGGCGTCTCGCCCCCGGGTCAGCCGAGAGGCCTATAGTCGACGGAAATTCGACTGTTCCGTGACCTACCGGGAAGAGTAACGCGACGATCTCAATTCGCAACTGCGAAATTGGCGGTTTTCAATTCCATTCGCAACAGACAGTGCGCTTGCCGTGCGCTATGCAGAAGCGCACCTGTTTTGGGCAGAAAACGAGGCAGCCCCAAGCCCATGGATGCAGAAACAAGGCGCCGCCAGCTGGTCGCCGCCATCCACCGTGTGGCGGCGGGCGACCGCACTGCCTTGCGCCTCGCTTATTCCGAGACCTCGGCGAAGCTTTTCGGCGTCTGCCTGCGTATCTTGGGCGACAGAAGCGAGGCTGAGGACGTGCTGCAGGAAGTTTATCTTACCGTGTGGCGGAAGGCTGCGAGCTTCGATGAGAGCGTGGCGAGCCCGATTACCTGGCTCGTGGCCATTGCACGCAACCGCTCCATCGACCGCCTGCGCTCCGGCGCCGCGTCTCGCGCCAACGCGCCGATAGAGGCTGCCGCGGACATTCCCGATGCCGGCTTGAGCGCGCTCGAGCGGCTCGAAAGAAACGATGAGCGGGCGAGGCTCAGCGACTGCTTGCGAGAGCTTGAGGAGCGCCAGTCGGCGGCGATTTGCTCGGCGTTCCTCGATGGCTTCACCTATGAGGAGCTCGCCGAGAGGGCCCGCGTGCCGCTCGGCACCATGAAGAGCTGGATCAGGCGCGGGCTGTTGAAACTCAGGACGTGTCTTGAGCGATGAGCGACGAAGACACCATAGGCGGCGGCGGCCGCCACGATCTGACCGCCGCCGAATATGTGCTCGGCCTGCTCGCGCCCGAGGAGCGCCGCATGGCGGAGTTTCGCGTTGCCAGCGAGCCTGGCTTCGCCGCCGAGGTCGCCTTCTGGGAGAGGCGGCTTGGCCGATTGGCGGATGGCGTCGCCGCGGTGGCGCCGCCGGCGCATGTCTGGCAGGGCATCGAGGATCGGCTGTCCGCGGCGCTGAAGCCTGAGCCGGAGCGTGCGGGCCTGTGGCAGAGCCTCGCCTTCTGGAGGACCTTCGCCATCGCCTCGGCGGCGCTTGCCGCGGCAAGCATGGCGGGGCTCGTCTATCTCGCGCAAGTGCCCTCGCTCGGGCCGCCTCTGCTCGCGCAGCTCAATGCCGAGAGCGGGCAGGCAAGCTTCGTTGCCGCGGTCAACAAGGGTGGCGACAGCCTCACCATCGTGCCGGCCGCGCTACTTACCGGCGATCAGCAGAAGGCCTTCGAATTGTGGCTGATCCCACCAGGCGACAAGCCGCACTCGCTCGGTCTCATCGACCCCACCAAGCCCGTTCGCATCACCGTGCCCGAGACCTTGCTGCCGCAGCTCAATAGCGACGCGGTGCTCGCGGTTTCGCTCGAGCCACCGGGCGGCTCGCCAACCGGACAGCCGACTGGTCCGGTGATCGCCAACGGCAAGCTCGCCAGCCTGTAGAACGCGGCCTTACAGCGCGTTCACAAAAAGTTCAGCGGCACTTCGGCATCCGCCCAGAACCTCGCTCCGTAGCTCACGGCGTCACCCCGATTTCGGGGGCCCCAATCAGATACAGGAGCAGACCCATGAAACTCTCGACCTTTGCTTTCTCTGCCGTTGCCGCCGCCGCTCTTGCGGTCTCGGCCATCGTCCTTCCCGCCGTCGCCAAGGAGATGACGGTGGAAGTCGGCGGCGCGCCGATGTTTCCCTCCAAGAACATCATCCAGAACGCGGTCAACTCCAAAGACCACACCACGCTCGTTGCGGCGGTGAAGGCTGCCGGCCTCGTCGACACGCTGTCTGGCCCCGGCCCGTTCACGGTGTTCGCGCCGACCAACGAGGCCTTCGCCAAGCTGCCGGCGGGAACCGTCGACACGCTGCTCAAGCCCGAGAACAAGGACGCTCTCGTCGGCGTGCTCACCTATCACGTGGTGCCGGGGCGCTATACCACCAAGGACATCATGGCGATGGTGAACAAGGACGGCGGCAAGACCATGCTCAAGACCGTCGAAGGCGACGAGCTGACCTTCCAGGCGAAGGACGGCGCTCTGTGGGTGCGGGACGCCAAGGGCGACGCCGCCAAGATCACCATCAAGAACGTGATGCAGTCGAATGGCGTCATCCAAGTGATCGACACCGTGCTGATGCACGGCTGACGGCTCGCGCGGGGACTTGTCCCCCCGTTTTCCCCGCGAAGCCTTTGGCAGAGCCCGCCGTGGCCCCCCGCGGCGGGCTTCTTCCTTGCGCTATTTGATGAAGTAGTAAGGGTTCGGCACCTTGAAGGTCTGTTCGGAGAACCCGCCATTGAGGTCGCTCCACTGGTCGCCAACATTGGCGATGATCTTGTACCCTTGCTTTTCGATGTCGCCGCGCGCCGGGCCCTTGAACTCGACGACGCTGTCGAGCTTCTTGGCGCAACTCTCAGCCGGCCGCAGCACAAGCTCGGCCCAGCCGTCATATCCGGCGGCCTTGAGATTGGCCACCGTCGCCTCGCGCATCGGACCGACGTCGCAGCGGCCGGTGATGAAGAACACGGTGACGCCTTGGCCTTGGCGGCGTTGAACAGTTTCAGCGTGGGCGCGATGGCTTCGTCCTTGGCGTGCAGCTGCCAGGCGACGAGGCCGCAAGCCCCCGGGATCGATTGGTCGCAAGGGCCGTCCTTGATCAGGGAAAAGTCATTGGTGACAAGACCGGGCCAGTTCGACAGCGAGGTCTCGTCGATGTCGAGCACGAGCGCCGGCTTCTCCACGCTCGCCGCATGCTCCTCGACATAGGCGATGGCCTGATCCAGCACCTCGGCCACCGCCTTGTCGTAGTCGCCGGAGCATTTGTAGTTGGTGAGCTTGCGCTTGTACTCGCCGACATTCATCGGCTCGTCGACGGCGCGCAGGCCGGCAGGACGCGGAACCTCGAGCGACAAGGGTTGCGGCGGGTAGCATTTCGCCGCGTAGTCAGGCGGGGCGGGGCAGGCACTCTCCGCCAGCGCCGCATCGACCGTTGCGGTCAGGGCGCAGCCGAGAGCGAGGATACCGAGCGCCGCGGTTACGAGCCGATGGCGGGCTGCAAGAAAATCGGCATGAGTTATCGCGTCCCTCCTGAATTTGCGGAAGGCAGAAGCTTACAGGTCTGAGGTGACAGAAAACCAATCGGCGAAATATTTGGTCGCCAAAGCACCAAGCCCCATTTCTGTCGTCTCAAAAGCTTAGGCGGGAGCCATGGCGCTGCGCTTGGATTTCACCAATCAGGATTATTTCCGCGACCCCGCTGCGAGTCTCGCAAGGCTCAGGACGTCGGGGCCGGTGATCGCGGTCAAATTTCCGATCGTCGGCAAGGTCTGGGTCACGACGACCTACGAAGCGGCCGGCCGGGTCCTCAAAGACAATCAGACGTTCACCTTGCGCAAGGACGGCGGTGAGATTGCCGGATTTCGCTGGTGGATGCCGCGCATTGTCCGGGCGCTCGCCAACAACATGCTCACCATGGACGAGCCGGACCACACGAGGTTGCGCGGCATTGTCGACGAGGCCTTTCGCCGCCGCGCGATCCTCGACATGGAGCCGCGCATCCTCGCCATCGCAAGCAAACTCGCAGACGAGCTGTTCGCCGAAGTAAGCCCGGCCGATCTCGTCGAGGGCTATGCGCGAAGGCTGCCGCTTGCCGTGATTTGCGAATTGCTCGGCCTGCCGCAAACCGACCGGGCGAAATTCATGGCTTGGGCCGGCAGCGCCGGACGGATAAGGGGCCCCTTCTCAGTCTGGCGGGTGCTGCGTGTGTATGGCGCGACGAGGCCCTACCTCGAGGAGCGCTCGCAGATCGCGCGCGAGCACGGCGGCGAGGGGCTGATCGCCGAGCTCGTCCGCGTCGAGAAGGAGGGTGGGCGCATCAGCGGCGATGAGATGGTCGCCATGGTCTTTCTCCTGCTCGGCGCCGGGTCCGAAACGACCACGCATCTGATCAGCGGCTCGGTGTTTGAGCTCCTGAAGAACCCAGGTCTGCGTAACTGGCTGGAGCAGGACTGGGCCCGCGCCAATCTCGCGGTCGAGGAGTTCTTGAGCTTCTTGTCGCCGGTCCAGTTCTCCAAACCGCGCTACGTGCGCAAGGACGTGAAGCTCGACGGCATCGAGCTGAAGAAGGGCGACAAGATCATGGTCATGATCGCCGCCGCGAACATGGACCCCAAGGTCAACGAGGCTCCCGAGAAACTCGATTTGGAGCGGCACCCCAACCGGCACATCGCGTTCGGCACGGGCATCCATTTTTGCCTCGGCTATCAGCTCGCGCGCATCGAGGGGAAATGCGCGCTTCAGGCTCTGTTCGGGCGCTGGCCGAAGCTCGCCTTGGCGATTCCAGCCGATGAGGTCAAGTGGCGTGCGCATCCCGGCCTGAGAGCGATCGAAAAGCTGTCTGTCGTGGCAGGGCCGGAATGAAATTCCTGCCGGCTAAGGCGGACCGGGCGAGGGGCTAATCCGTCTCTCTGATCAAGTAGCCGCCAGGGTGAGGGTCCGGCCGCTCAGGCCCATCCTTCGGCAGCGATGGAGAGAGGCCCGGCGGCAGCATCACGGCGCGTGTGGCTTGGACCCAAGGAAACCAGGCAAACCTCATGGCCTCAGTCCAAAAGGCGAAGGGATTGAACGGGCCCATGAAGCGGGAGAAGGCCTCGAAAGAAGGCACTGCCGTAAGGTTGATCGAAATCTGTTCGGCAGAGCCGTCGGGCAACTGACGGTGAACGATCTCGATGTCGAGGCCCCGCAGATGCGCAATGGCCTTCGTCGAATCAACTTCACTTTGGGGCATCGCTTCTCTCAAGCCGGACAATGCCGGTCTTCATCCTAACGCCGCTCAGAAACAGCTAGTTGCCTCGCGCCGCGTCAGTCAAGGGCGAGGACAGGGGCGGCGTTGACCAGGCGAAAAGCCCGGAAATCTGCGAGGCGGCCGCCGACTACCATAAAATACCCGGACGGCCATTTTGTTCGCCTAAAGTCGGACGTACACTGCTTTGCCTCTTGGGCGCTGAGAAGTGAGGGAAGAGGGATGCACCGCCTCAGGCTTCTTACTCTGCTGCTGCTTGCCTTGGGCCTTGCTTGCTTTGCGAGCAAGGCGGCGGTCGCCAACATCCTCATTCAGATCGACAAGCCAAGCCAGACCATGACGGTCGCGGTCGATGGCGAGGTGCGTTACCGCTGGCGCGTTTCGACCGGAGCCACTGGCTTTTCGACCCCGACCGGCTCCTACACGCCCTTCCGCATGGAGGTCATGCACTATTCGCGTGAGTGGGGTGACGCGGGCATGCCGCATGCGATCTTCTTCACCAAAAGGGGGCACAGCATTCACGGCTCCGACCATCCCGGCCTCGGCACGCCGGTGTCGCACGGCTGCGTCCGACTTTCTCTGCCGAAAGCCACCGCGCTCTATCAGCTTGTTGAGGCAAGCGGCATGGGGAACACCAAGGTCGTGGTGAGGGGGCCCGATCCGCCCGGCATTACCGTCCCGAGCCAGCCGCCGAGACAGGGTGCTCGCCCCTTCCGATTCCTTTTCCCCTTCCAGTAGGGACAGGCGGAGCCTGATCTTGAGACCTGTGGGCTCAGCGCTTCTCCACCAGGATGGCGCGGAAGTCGTTGACGTTGGTCAGCGTCGGGCCGGTGATCAGCAGGTCGCCGATGCCCTTGAAGAAGGTCCAGGGATCGTTGTCGGCGAGCATGGCCTTGGCGTTCAGGCCGGCGGCCTCGGCGCGCTTCAGCGTGTCCGGCGTGATGATCGCCCCGGCATTGTCTTCCGAGCCGTCGACGCCGTCGGTGTCGCCGGCGAGAGCATAGATGCCCGGCAAACCATCGAGCGCGATGGCGAGCGCCAACAAGAACTCGGTGTTGCGCCCGCCTTTGCCTTTGCCTTTCAGCGTGATCGTGGTCTCGCCGCCCGAGATCAGCACGCAAGGCGGAACTTCAGGTTGCCCGCGCAGCGCGCATTGCCGGGCGATGCCGGCATGGACGAGGGCCACGTCGCGGGACTCGCCCTCGATCGAATCGCCGAGGATCACCGGCTTGACCCCGGCGTTGCGCGCAACCGCGGCCGCCGCTTCGAGCGAGGCTTGCGGCGTCGCGATCATGATGTTTTCGACGCCCGCAAGGCGAGGATCGCCGGGCTTCGGCGTCTCGTCTGCGGTCCTGAGTTGAGTGAGCACGCTCTGTGGCACGTCGATCTTGTATTTCTCGATGATCGCGAGCGCGTCTCTGTTGGTTGACGGGTCCGGCACGGTCGGACCAGAGGCGATGATCGAGGGATCGTCGCCAGGCACGTCGGAGATCATCAGCGCCACCACCTTGGCCGGCGACGCGGCGGCGGCGAGCCTGCCGCCCTTGATCGCCGAGAGGTGCTTCCGCACGGTGTTCATCTCGCTGATGGTGGCGCCAGACTTGAGCAGCGCCTTGTTCACCGCCTGCTTGTCCTCAAGGCTCACGCCTTCGGCAGGATAAGCGAGCAGCGCCGAGCCTCCGCCCGAGATGAGGCAGAGCACGAGGTCGTCCTTGTTCAAGTCCTTGACCAGCTCGAAGATGCGCTTCGCGGCGTCGCGGCCTGCGGCGTCGGGAACCGGGTGGGCGGCCTCGACGACTTCGAGGCGCTCGGTCGGCACGCGGTAGCCGTAGCGGGTGACGACCAGGCCTTCGAGCGGCCCCGCCCAGGCATCCTCCAGCGCCTTGGCCATGGCGCCAGACGCTTTGCCGGCGCCGATGATGACGGTCCGTCCTTTCGGCCGGGGCGGAAGATGCGCCGGCACGCAGATCGAAGGCAGAGCAGCGTCGACCGCTGCCTGAAACATCCATTTCAAAAGCTCGACCGGCGTCATTGCGGCCTCCGATGGGCGGCTCACCTCGCACAGACGATTGCAAGAAGGCAAGCGAATGAATTAGGTTGCCTATTCCAGTTGCAAGGCGTTGTGCCGTAACCCCCGGGGACAGTTGATTTATGTCAGTTCAGCCGCGTGAAAGTGCCGAGAAACCAGGCACGCGCACAACCGATCAGCATAAAAAGCCGAAATCCGACATCGAGATCTCACAAGCGGCCAAAATGCGGCCGATCGTCGAGGTGGCGGCTGATAAGCTCGACATTCCGCCGGAATTTGTCCTGCCTTACGGCCACTACAAGGCGAAGATCTCGCTCGACTATATCGCCTCGCTCGCCGGCCGGCCGGACGGCAAGCTGATCCTGGTCACCGCCATCACGCCGACGCCGGCCGGCGAAGGCAAGACCACGACCACCGTCGGTCTCGGCGATGCCCTCAACCACCTCGGAAAGAAGGCGGTCGTCTGCGTGCGCGAGCCGAGCCTCGGCCCCTGTTTCGGCGTCAAGGGGGGTGCGGCCGGCGGCGGCTATGCCCAAGTCGTGCCCATGGAGGACATCAACCTCCATTTCACCGGCGACTTCCACGCCATCGGTGCCGCCAACAATCTGCTCGCGGCGCTGGTCGACAACCATGTTTATTGGGGCAACAAGCTCGACATCGACACCCGCCGCGTCACTTGGCGCCGCGCCGTCGACATGAACGACCGCGCGCTGCGCAGCATCGTCACCGCGCTTGGCGGCATTGCCAACGGCTTCCCGCGCGAGGCCGGCTTCGACATCACCGTGGCGAGCGAGGTCATGGCCATCTTCTGCCTTGCTTCCGACCTCGCCGATCTGCAACGGCGGCTCGGGCAGATTCAAGTCGGACAGACGCGCGACAAGAAACCCGTCACTGCGCGCGACCTCTCTGCTTCCGGCTCAATGGCGGCGCTGCTCAAGGACGCGCTCGCGCCGAACCTGGTGCAGACGCTCGAGAACAACCCGGCCTTTATCCATGGCGGTCCCTTCGCCAATATCGCGCATGGCTGCAATTCGGTGATCGCCACCAAGGCTGCGCTCAAGCTCGCCGACTATGTGGTCACCGAGGCCGGCTTCGGCGCCGATCTCGGCGCCGAGAAGTTCTTCGACATCAAGTGCCGCAAAGCCGAACTCAAGCCCGACTGCGTGGTCATCGTCGCCACCATCCGCGCGCTCAAGATGCATGGCGGCGTGGCCAAGGACGATCTCAAGAAGGAGAATGTGCAGGCGCTGGAGA
The DNA here is from genome assembly GCA_963757555.1 of uncultured Alphaproteobacteria bacterium. GTDB lineage: Bacteria > Pseudomonadota > Alphaproteobacteria > Rhizobiales > Methyloligellaceae > Methyloceanibacter. The sequence goes on along the minus strand of CAVWRU010000007.1, from coordinate 137,888 downwards.
AGGGATTCGCCAATCTCGAGCGCCACGTCGGCAATATCAGGCGCTACGACCTGCCGGTCATCGTATCTGTCAACCGGTTCTCGACCGACACCGAAGCCGAGATGGCGCTGCTCAAGCGCCTGTGCGCCACGATCAGCGTCGAATGCGTGCTCGCCGATCATTGGGCGCAAGGCGGCGTCGGCGCCGAAGATCTCGCCCGCAGCGTGGTGCGCACCATCGAGACGAAACCGAGCGACTTTCACCCGCTCTATCCCGACGACATGCCGCTGTGGGAGAAGACGCGGACCATCGCCCGGGAGATCTACGGCGCGGAGGACATCACCGCCGACAAGTCGGTGCGCGATCGTTTCGCCGAGCTGGAGAAGGAAGGCTTCGGCAGCTTTCCGATCTGCGTGGCCAAGACCCAATACAGCTTCACCACCAATCCTGACGCCAAGGGTGCGCCTTCGGGTTTCACCATTCCGATCCGCGAGGTGAGACTTTCGGCGGGTGCCGAGTTCGTGGTGGTGATCTGCGGTGACATCATGACCATGCCTGGCCTGCCGAAAGTCCCCGCCGCCAACAATATCGAGCTCGCCCCTGACGGACGCATTACCGGGCTGTTTTAGATAAGCAAGAGGGGTTGCCAGGGGCTCGCGCGGACGTTACCAACTTCCCGCCCGCCAAGGTTCTCTCAAGGCAAGCCCTACTTTAGGAGGAAACGTCGCCAATGTCGGCAACGAGAAAGCCGGGACGCAATTTCTTGTTCGTTCCCGGCCCGACCAATATTCCGGACCGCGTCCTGCGGGCGATGCATATCGCCATGGAGGATCATCGGTCGTCGGACTTTCCCAAGCTGACCTTGCCGCTATACGAGCGGCTGAAGAAAATCTTCAAGACCAAGGAGGGGGAGGTCGTCATTTTCCCGTCGAGCGGCACCGGCGCCTGGGAAGCTGCGCTCACCAATACGCTCGCTCCCGGCGACAAAGTGCTCGCCTCCCGGTTCGGCCAGTTCAGCCACCTGTGGGGCGAGCTTGCCAAGCGCCACGGCCTCGACGTCATCGTGCAGGACGAGGAGTGGGGCACCGGCGCCAATCCCGATCTCATCGAGGAGGCGCTCCGCGCCGACAAGAACCACGAGATCAAGGGCGTGCTTGTGGTGCATAACGAGACCGCCACCGGCGTCACCAGCAACGTCGCCGCCGTGCGCCGCGCGCTCGACGCGGCCAAGCATCCGGCGCTGCTTTACGTCGACGGGGTTTCCTCGATCGGGAGCATCGACTTCCGCTTCGACGACTGGGGCGTGGACGTCGCCATCACCGGCTCGCAGAAGGGCCTCATGCTTCCCGCCGGCCTCGGCATCGTTTGCGCGAGCAGGAAGGCGCTCGCGGCGATGAAGGAAGGCAATTGCCGGCACTCCTATTTCGACCTCGCCGACCAGATCAAGGCCAACGCCACCGGCTATTTCCCCTATACGCCGCCCCTACCGCTGCTGCACGGCTTGCGCGAGGCGCTCGATATCATCGAGGAGGAGGGGCTTGAGAATGTCCTTTCCCGCCACCATCACCTGGCGAACGGCGCGCGTGCCGCGGTGAAGGCATGGGGGCTCAAGCTTTGCGCCAAGGAACCGAAATGGCATTCCGATACGGTCACCGCGATCATGGTGCCCCCCGGCTTCAATGGCGCCGATGTCATCGATATCGCCCATAAACGCTATAACCTCGCGCTCGGCGCCGGGCTGTCCCAGGTCGCCGGCAAGTTGTTCCGCATCGGTCATCTCGGCGATCTCAACGAGTTGATGCTGCTCGGCGCCATCGCCGGCGCGGAGATGGCGATGCGCGACACCGGCATCGAGGTTGAGCTCGGAAGTGGCGTCGCGGCGGCGCAAGCTGAATTTCGCGACGGCATGCAGGCGAAGATCAAGCAAGTCGCTGCCGAATAGGCTTTCCCGCGACCGCGGGGATAGCGGCGCTCAAGGGCCAGATTCGCCGACAAGCTTCGCCGGTCCGCTCCGCCAGGGGTGTCCGGCGGAACGGGCGAGGCGTTTCGTGCTTTGAGTGAGGGTGTGCAGTCAGGTCCAAGGGGTTTGTTCGGTGCAGCACCAAATCGTGTTCCTTGATCGCGAATCCGTCGGCGCCAATGTGCGCAAGCCGGAGTTCCCGCACAGCTACAAAGAATACGAGGCGACCTGGACGCCCGAGGAGATCCTCGAGCGGCTCAAGGACGCGACCATCGCCATCATCAACAAGGTGCCGATGCGCGCCGACACGCTGAAGCAATTGCCGAAGCTCAAGCTGATCGCGGTGGCTGCGACCGGCACCGACGTGGTCGACAAGGCGTTCTGCAAGCAGAACGGCATCACCGTCGTCAATATCCGCAACTACGCGTTCAATACCGTGCCCGAGCATGTGCTCGCGCTGATGTTCGCGCTTCGCCGCAACCTGCTTGCCTATGTCGCGGACGTGCGGGCCGGGCGGTGGGGCAAGGTCAATCAGTTCTGCTTCTTCGATCATCCGATCCATGACGTCGCCGGCTCAACGCTCGGCGTCATCGGCTATGGCGCCATCGGCAAGTCGGTGGCCTCACGCGCCCAGGCGCTCGGCATGCGCATCCTGCCTTATGACGTGTTCCCGCAGCCGGAACTCGTCGATCTCGAGACGATCTATCGCGAGAGCGACGTCATCACCTTGCACACCCCGCTCACCCCGGAGACCAAGAACATGATCGGGGCGAAGGAGCTCAAGATGATGAAACCCTCCGCCATCCTCATCAACACGGCGCGCGGCGGCCTCGTCGACGAGCAGGCGCTGGCGGAGGCGCTCAAGAGCGGCACCATCGGCGGCGCGGGCTTCGACGTGCTCACCAAGGAGCCGCCGAAGGAAGGCAATGTGCTGCTCGATCCGGCGCTGCCGAACTTCATCCTGACGCCGCATATCGCCTGGGCGAGCCAGGAAGCCATGCAAATTCTGGCCGATCAGCTCATCGACAACATCGAGGCGTTCGTGGGCGGCAGCCCGCAGAACGTCGTCACCGAGTAGGCGCAACGAGGCATGAAAATGAAAAAGCTGCTGTTTCTGTTCGACACCGACCCCTACCCGAGCGTGTTCGATACCGTAGTCGCCTATGACGGCGGCGCCGACCGCGTCACCGGCTACGCCAACGTCACCCCGGACAACGTCGGCGCGCTGGTCGACGGCACGATCTTCACCCGCGGCGGCAAGGAGAAGCAGAACACGGCGATCTTCGTCGGTGGCGGCGACATGAGCAAGGGCGAAGCGCTGCTCAAGGCGGTTCGGAAGAAATTCTTCGGCCCGTTCCGCGTCTCGGTGATGCTCAACTCGAACGGCTCCAACACCACGGCGGCCGCCGGCGTGGCGCTCCTCGCCAAGGCGAAGAAGCTCAAGGGCAAGAAGGCGGTGGTGCTCGCCGGCACCGGGCCGGTCGGCATGCGCGCCGCGGCGCTGCTCGGCAAGGAAGGCGCCCACGTCACCATCACCTCGCGCACACAGAAGAAGAGCGACGAGGCGGCCAAGGCGGTCGAGGAAAGATTCGGGGTCAAGGTGAAGGCGGTCGAGGCTGCCGACGATGCGTCACGCGCCGCGGCGGTCAAGGACGCCAATATCGTCTATGCCGCCGGCGCCATCGGCCTCCAGCTCCTGCCGCTCTCCGCCTGGAAGGACAATCCCAATATCGAGATGGTCGCCGACGTGAATGCCCAGCCGCCGCTCGGCATCGAAGGCATCGAGGCGACCGACAAGGGCAAGGACCGTTACGGCAAGCTTGCTTTCGGCGCGCTCGGCATCGGCGGCCTCAAACTGAAGCTGCATCGCGCCTGCATCGGCAATCTGTTCGAGAGCTCTGAAGCCGTGCTCGACGCCGAGGACATCTACGCGCTGGCCAAGGAGATGGCCTGAGGCATGATCAAAGACAGCGCCATCGACAAATTTCTCGACGAGCTTGCGAGCCAGAACGCTACCCCGGGCGGCGGCGGCGCCGCGGCGATCATCGGCGCCATGGGTGCCGCTCTCGTCGCCATGGTGTGCCATCTCACCATCGGCAAGAAGAAATATGCCGAGGTCGAGGACGAGATGAAGGCGCTGCTCGTCAAGGCCGAGGCTTTGCGCCAGCGGCTCACCGGCATGATCGAGGATGACGTCAAGGCGTTCGATGCGGTGATGGGCGCCTACGGCATGCCGAAGGAGACCGATGCCGACAAGTCAGCCCGCAGCGCCGCCATTCAGCAGGCGCTCAAGCTCGCCACCGACGTGCCGCTCCAGCTGCTGTCACGCCGCGCGCGAGGTCATCGATCTCGCTGCCGCCGCCTCGGCCAAGGGCAATCTCGGGGTGATCTCGGACGCGGGCGTCGCCGTGCTCGCGGCTTATGCTGCACTGCGAAGCGCGGCGCTAAATGTTTATACCAATGTGAAATTGATCTCTGACAAAGCCTTCGCGGACGCTAAACTGAAAGAACTTGAGAGGCTTTTGTCCGGCGCGGAAGGCGTGACCGAGGAAGCTTATGAACTGGTGAAGGGCAAGGTGAGCTGAAGCCTCGCCGCCCGCGCCGGCCAAGAACCAAAAAGGGAGGAAGAAAGTGGACGTCCACGAGTATCAAGCCAAGGAATTGCTCGCCCAGTTCGGCGTGCCGGTGCCGAAGGGCGCCGTCGCCTTCAGCCCCGACCAGGCGGTCTATGCCGCCACCGAGCTCGGCGGCTGGAATTGGGCGGTCAAGGCGCAGATCCATGCCGGCGCCCGCGGCAAGGCCGGCGGCATCAAGCTGTGCAAGACCTATCACGAGGTGCGCGAGGCGGCGGCCGATCTGCTCGGCAAGCGGCTGGTGACGATCCAGACCGGGCCGGAAGGCAAGCCGGTGCAGCGGGTCTATATCGAGGTGGCCGAGCCGTTCGAGCGGGAGATCTATCTCGGCTATGTGCTCGACCGCAAGACCGAGCGTATCCTGGTCATCGCCTCGAAGCGCGGCGGCATGGAGATCGAGGAGATCGCCAGGACCGAGCCAGAGGCCATCCTGCAAGTGATCGTCGAGCCGGCTGTTGGCCTCCAGGCTTTCCAGGCCCGCCAGCTTGCCTTCGCGCTCGGCCTCAACATCAAGCAGGTGCAGCGCGCGGTGACCGCGATCATGAACGCCTATCGCGCGTTCCGCGACCGCGACGCCATCATGCTCGAGATCAATCCTCTGGTGGTGACCAAGGACGATCGCGTGCTCGCGCTCGACGCCAAGATGTCGTTCGACGACAACGCGCTGTTCCGACGCCACAGTGTCGCCGACATGCACGATCCCTCGCAGCAGGACCCGCGCGAGGCGCAGGCAGCCGAGCACAATCTCAACTATATAGGGCTCGACGGAGAGATCGGCTGCATCGTCAACGGCGCCGGCCTCGCCATGGCTACCATGGACATGATCAAGCATGCCGGAGGCAGCCCGGCGAACTTCCTCGATGTCGGCGGCGGCGCAAGCCCGGAGCGCATCGCCACCGCGCTCAAGCTCGTGCTGTCCGACGCCAAGGTGAAGGCGGTGCTGGTCAACATCTTCGCCGGCATCAATCGCTGCGATTGGGTGGCCAAGGGCGTGGTGCAGGCCTGCCAGACGGTCGACGTGAAGGTGCCGCTCGTGGTGCGGCTCGCCGGGACCAACGTCGAAGAGGGCCGCAAGATTTTGGCCGAGAGCGGACTTGAGCTGATCACCGCGGAAACGTTGGCCGAGGCCGCGAGCAAGGCGGTCGAAGCCTGCAATGCGGTGCAGGAACCTGCAAGGGCGAGGGCTTGAGCGCCCGCCGGGAGTAGCACAATGAGCATCCTCATCGACGAAAAGACACCGATCATCGTCCAGGGCATGACCGGCGACAAAGGCTCCTTCCACACCAAGGAGATGGTGGAGTACGGAACCAACGTCGTTGGCGGGGTGACGCCGGGCAAGGGCGGCACCAAGCATCAGGGCCTGCCCGTGTTCAACACCGTGAAGGAAGCGGTGGACGCGACCGGGGCCACCACCAGCATCACCTTCGTGGCGCCGGCCTTCTGCGCCGACGCTATCATGGAGGCGGCCGACGCCGGCATCAGGCTGATCTGCTCCATCACCGACGGCATCCCGGCGCAGGACATGATGCGGGTGAAGCGCTATCTCTACCGCTATCCCAAAGACAAGCGGCCGATGATGGTCGGTCCGAACTGCGCCGGCATCATCAGCCCCGGCAGGGCCATGCTCGGCATCATGCCGGGCCACATCTATCTCAAAGGCAAGGTCGGGGTCATCTCGCGCTCAGGCACGCTCGGCTATGAGGCTGCCTCGCAGATGAAGGCGGTCGGCATCGGCATCACCACCTCGGTCGGCATCGGCGGCGATCCGATCAATGGCTCGTCGTTCCTCGACCATCTTGTGCTCTTCGAGGAGGATCCTGAGACCGAGGCAGTGCTGCTCATCGGCGAGATCGGCGGCCCCCAAGAGGCGGAAGCCTCGGCCTGGATCAAGGAGAACATGAAGAAGCCGGTGGTGGGATTCGTGGCCGGACTCACCGCGCCCAAGGGGCGGCGCATGGGTCACGCCGGCGCCATCATCTCGGCCGTCGGCGACAGCGCTGCGGAGAAGGCTGAGATTATGGCGTCTTGCGGGCTCACCGTGGCGCCGAACCCGAGCGAGTTCGGATCGACCGTGGCGCGTGTGTTGTCTGGCGGCCCATCGAGGCCACAGGCTGTCGTCTGAGCTCAAGGCGCGGCGCCGCAAGTCATAGGCGGAAGCAAACCTTCCGCCGGGAGTGCCCGGGCCTGTCATGAAGGACGATGTCAGAGAGCTCGACGGCGCGGGGATGACTCGTCGCCAGCAGCCCTGATCAAGGGCATTTCGGCGCGCGAGGCCGCCGAGCTGCTGTTCGGGCTCTTGCTCGACGTGGCGCGCAAGCATCAGCCCGAGATCGAGCCTCTGCTCAAGGGCGGCGCCCCCGTCGCCCATGTCACACCGGAGCTAATGGCCCGGGCGCTGCAGGCGCAAGGCATCTGGTTCCAGCTCCTGTCCATCGCCGAGCAGAACGCCGCGATGCGGCGGCGCCGCCAGATCGAGCGCGAGCGGGGTCGCGAAGAATTGCGCGGCACGTTCAGCAATGTGCTGGCCGAGGCGGCCAGCGCCGGCGTCGAACCTGCGGAAATTCAGAAGCTGATCTCCAACTTGCGCATCCGCCCGGTGCTGACCGCCCATCCAACCGAGTCGAAACGCGTCACCGTGCTCGAGAAATACCGCAAGACCTATCTCCTCTTGCGCGAGCTGGAAAATCCGCGCTGGACCGAGCGCGAGCGGGCGGCGCTGGTCGACGATCTGCGCGACCAGATCGAGCTCGTGTGGATGACCGGCGAGCTGCATCTGGAAAAGCCGTCGGTCGACCAGGAGGTGTTGCGGGGACTCCACTTCTTCGACGAGACGCTGTTCGAGATGGCGCCGAAGATGCTGAGCGGATTCGAGGCGGCGCTTAAGCACTCTTATCCGGAAACGCATTTCGACGTGCCGCCGTTCTTCCAGTTCGGCTCCTGGATCGGCGGCGACCGCGACGGAAATCCCTTCGTCACCACCAAGGTGACGCGCACTACGCTCAAGCAGAACGCGCTTGCGAGCCTCCGTCACTACCGGGCGCGGATCGTAGAGCTTGCCCGCTATCTGTCGATCACCGAGCGTGCCTCGCCGGTGCCGGAAAGCTTCCGCGCCGAGCTTGCGCGCGAGCTCGAGGCCTCAGGCGATGCGGTTGCCATCCGCGCCCGCAACCCAGGCGAAGCCTATCGCCAATATCTCACAATCGTGCTGCGCAAGCTCGACGCCGCGCTTGCGCGCACCGAAGCTAACGGCGACACCGACAATCGGCCCTACTACGCCAATGCCGACGAGCTGATCCTCGATCTTCGGATGCTGGAGCGCGTGCTGGAAGAGGCCAATCTCGCTTCGATCGCCACCGATCTGGTGCGTCCGGTGCGCTACGCCGTGCAGCTCTTCCGTTTCTCCACCGTGCGGCTCGATCTTCGCGAGAACACCACGCGCACCACCGAGGCCTGGCACGCTTTGTGGCGGGCGACGAGCGGGCAGGGCGGCGAGCCGCCTGACGCGAAATCCGAGGCTTGGAAGTCCTGGCTGCTCGCCGAGCTTGCCCGTCCGCGCGCGGGCGACCGCGTGCTTGCCGGCCTGTCGCCGGAGACGGAGGAGACGCTCGCCATGCTGAGGCTCGTGCCCGAAATGCGCGGGCGGCTCGACCGCGAGGCCTTCGGCTCATTCATACTGTCAATGACCCGCTCGGTCGCCGACGCGCTCGGCGTCTATCTGCTCGCCAAGGAGGCCGGCGTGTTCCTCGACGCGGCCGGCACCGAGATCTGTCCGCTGCCCATCGTGCCGCTGTTCGAGACTATCGACGATCTCCGCGCCGCCCCTCAAATCATGCGCGAGCTGCTTGCTGTGCCGCTCGTCCGCCGCAGCACCAGCTGGCAGGGCGGCGTGCAGGAGGTGATGATCGGCTATTCGGATTCGAACAAGGATGGCGGCTTCTTCGCTTCCAACTGGGAGCTTGCCAAGGCGCAGGTCAAGCTCACAAAATTGAGCGACGAGACCGGGGTGAAGATCGCCTTCTTCCACGGCCGCGGCGGCTCGGTCTCACGCGGCGGCGCGCCCACTGGACGGGCCATCGCCGCCCAGCCTGCAGGCTCGATCCGCGGCAGATTCCGCGTCACCGAGCAGGGCGAGGTGGTGTCCTCCAAATATGCCAATCGCGGCACCGCCGGCTATCAGATCGAGCTCCTCGCCGCGAGCGTGTTCGAGCATGCGCTGAAGTCCGAGCGCGAGGAGGCGCTGAAGCCGCGCGCCGAAATCGACGACGCCATGGAAGCTTTGTCGGGCGCCTCGCGCGCCGCCTATACCAGGCTCGTGGGGAATCCCGACCTCGTCACCTATTTCCAGTCGGCGAGCCCGCTCGAGGAAATCTCGCTGCTCAATATCGGCTCGCGCCCCGCCCGGCGCTTCGGCGCGAAGAGCCTCGCCGACCTCCGCGCCATCCCCTGGGTGTTCGCCTGGGCGCAGAACCGCCACATCATCACCGGCTGGTACGGGGTGGGCAGCGCGCTCAAGAATTTCATCGAGGTGCGCGGCGAGGAAGGCGAGGCCATGCTCGCCCGCATGTTCAAGGACTCGCGCCTGTTCCGCCTGATCATGGACGAGGTGGAGAAGACCCTGCTCATCGTCGATCTCGATATCGCCCGCGCCTATTCCGGGCTTGTCGCCGAAGGCCAAGTGCGCGACACGATCTTCCCCATGATCGAGGCCGAATACCGATTGACGGAAGACATGGTGCGCAAGGTGAGCGGCAAAACCGAGATCGGCGCCCGGTTCCCGCGCCATCGCGAAGTTCTGGCGGAGCGGCTGCCGATGATCAACGCCGTCAACCGCGAGCAGGTCGAGCTGTTGCGCCGGTTCCGCGGCGCCGCGACGGAAGGAGAGCGCGAACGCTACAAGCCGGCTTTATTGCTTTCCATCAACTGCATTGCCGCCGGCCTCGGGGCCACGGGTTAACTTGTAACGAAAGGAAATCGACGACATGAGCTTTACCCTGATCCAACAGGCCACCCCGCGTCTGCACCGCTCAGAGCTTGCCGTGCCGGGGTCCAACCCGTCGCTGTTCGAAAAGGCGGCCAAAGGCCAAGCCGACATCATCTTCCTCGACCTCGAGGACGCCGTGGCGCCCGACGACAAGGAACAGGCGCGCAAGAACATCATCCAGGGCCTCAACGATCTCGATTGGGGCTCAAAGACCATGATGATCCGCATTAACGGCCTCGACACCCATTACGCCTATCGCGACGTAGTGGATGTGGTGGAGAACTGCCCGCGCCTCGACATGATCCTGATCCCCAAGACCGGCGTGCCGCAGGACGTCTACGCCATCGACATGCTGGTCACCCAGATCGAGCAATACAAGAAGCGCGAGAAGCGGATCGGCTTCGAGCTCCTCATCGAGACCGCGCTCGGCATGGCCAATGTCGAGGCGATTGCGCAGTCCTCCAAGCGGGTCGAGGCGATGAGCTTCGGCGTCGCCGACTACGCCGCGTCGACCCGGGCGCGCACCATGGGCATCGGCGCGCCGCATCCGGACTATGGCATCCTTTCCGACAAGGACGAGGACGGCAATCGCAACTATTACTGGAACGATCCCTGGCACTACGCGCTGTCGCGCATGATGGTCGCCTGCCGCGCCTACGGGCTCCGCCCGATCGACGGGCCGTTCGGCGATTTCTCCGACCCCGACGGTTATACGGCGGCGGCGAAGCGCGCCGCGGTGCTCGGCTTCGAGGGCAAGTGGGCGATCCATCCTTCGCAGGTCGAGCTCGCCAACAAGGTGTTCACGCCCTCAGAGGCCGAGGTGACCAAGGCCAAGCGCATCGTCGAGGCCATGAAGCAGGCGGCGAAGGAGGGCAAGGGCGCGGTGTCGCTCGACGGCCGGCTGATCGACATCGCCTCCATCCGCCAGGCCGAGGCTCTGCTGAACAAGGCCGCCGCCATGGGGATGTAGGGCGCTCAAGCAGCGAAGCGGTAGCGCCTAAAAATCAACGGAAGCACTCGCATTCGAGCGTCAGCCCGGCGGATGCGGGCTCAGGTTTTGATTTGCGCTCCTCGCGACCTATGACCCAGAGCGGACATTGGCGGTGCTTTATCGCCAATCTCGGCGTAGGCTGCCATGGAGCGCCTTGGTGGGCGCCTGCTCCCGACGGAGGGCTCCGCACCATGGCTGTCACCCACACGCGCCTCCTTCTGCTCGCCCTTCTCCTTGCCCCGCCCTCGCTGGCCCACGCCGAGGACACCACTGCGTCACCGGTGCCGCGCTTCGAGCCCGCGACCTGCCCGAAACTGCAGGGGGCCGAAGAGCTTGCCAAAGCGAGCTGCGGCTATCTCGTGGTACCGGAGGTTCGGAGCCAGCCGGATGGCCGCACCATCCGGCTCATGGTCGCGAAATACCCCGCCCGCTCAGCGGAGAAACAGCCTGATCCCAGTTGTCTATCTGGCCGGCGGGCCGGGCGACATCGCCCCCCTGGAGGTCAACGGGCTCATCGCCGCCGATTTCATCCGCGACCGCGACATCTACGTGGTGAGCCAGCGCGGCACCATGTTCTCGGAACCGGCGCTGACCTGCGCGGCCAACGACGACTTTTCCAGAGAGCTTCTCGGCCTGCGCTTCTATTCCGAGGCAACCAAGCGCGCCCACTTGGCCGCGACGGAAGCCTGCCACCGTGACCTTGCCGCCACTGGCGCCGACCTTAGCGCCTACAATTCGACCGAGAGCGCCGCCGATTTCGCCGATCTCCGCAAGGTGCTCGGCTTCGACGTGTGGAATATCTACGGGACGTCCTATGGATCGTACCTGGCGCAGACGATCATGCGCGACCACTCCGAAGGCATCCGCAGCGTCGTCCTCGATTCGGTCTTGCCCACGACGTACAACGTCGCCGAAAACTGGCAGAACGCGAGCGACGCCTTCGGCAACATCTTCCGGGCCTGCGCGGCGGAACCGGCCTGCAACGCCGCCCATCCTCATCTCGAAGCGACCTTCACCGGACTGGTCAACAAGCTCGAGGCCGAGCCGCTGACGGCAACCGTCAAGGACCCGGCCACCGGTGAAGACATCAAAGTCGTCATCGACGGCGGCGCACTGATCGACTGGCTGCGCAACCAGAACTATGGCGTGCCCATGCTCCAAGCTGCGCCTGATCGCATCGATGGGCTCGCTGCCGGCCGCCCCGACGCCATCGAGGCGATCGCGCTCGATCGGGCAAGTCGCGCGCCACCGCCGGCTCCAGGCGTCCCCGCCCTCGGCTTTGGGCTCGCCCTTGGCGTCAGCTGTCGCGAGAGCTATCCGTTCGCGACGCCGGAGGATCTCGCCGCGGCCGGCCGGAAGGCGTTTCCGGATTATCCGGCCTCGATACAAGGCGAGGGGATCGGCAGCTGGGCCTATTTCAACGAGGACTGCCGCGACGTGTGGAAAGTCCCGGCCGCCCCGGAGAGCATGCACCAGCCTGTTGCGAGCGCCATCCCGACGCTCCTCATCTCTGGCAGCTTCGATACGCTGACGTCGCTCGCAGGCGCCAAGGAAGCGGCGGCGAAACTATCTCACGCAACCATCATCAGCATCCCTGGCGTCGGGCATTTCGTCTCGCCCGCGTCGCCTTGCGCGCAAGACGTCGTCGTGTCGTTCCTCGCCGATCCGGGCGCCCCCGACACGTCCTGCGTCGGCGCCCTGAAGCCTCAGGCCTTCAGCGCGCCGGCCTCGCCGTGAGCCGTTGTGCCACGCGGATCGCGCGGATGTGTCCTCGGCCGATCACCGGTGCCCGAACGTAGCTTATTGAGCGGATCGCAACGAACGTCGAAACCAGAGCGAGGAAACATGAGAAGCCACCAGCTAGCCGAACTCACTCACTGCCTCCGAGCCAATCTCTGCCGTGCTTGAGGATGGCTCGATCGTTGAAGGCACTCTGGGGTTCCACCCCTCGGGGAAGGGTCGCTTCAAGGTCTCCTACGCCGGAAAGTCGAAAATGGAGACGCGCTCCTACATGGGCGTGGAGTATATGCGTTCGGGCGCTGTGACGATCTTGCGCGAAATGGCCCAGGCTCAGAGGGTGAGAAGCACACCTGCCAAGCCGCCTAAGAGCAAAGGCAGCTCGAAGAAAAAAAGAGGCTGAGCCGCAACGACGGCTGCTGGATTTGCAATCGCTGCGAGACGCTTGTCAGGCCTCTGATGCGGGTGCGCCGAGCGACGCGGGTGCTATTGGACCGGCGGAATTGCAGCGTTGAGCTTGTCGTAATTCTTCAACACGAGATCGATATTGGCAGGGAATTTCACGGGATCGGCGTGGCGACTGCAATTCCGACTGCAATTCGTCGAGTTGCCCCTTCTTGTCGTTCGGCGGCAACTTTTCGCTATCTATCGAGGAGATCTCCTTTTCGATAACGGCGTCGGGGCCTACATATTTTTTGGTGTCCGGATCGATCCCACTCATGATCAGGCCGATATTCTCAGCCACGTCGTCGAACTCGGCATAGCTTGCGAATTTGTATTTCTTGGCCACTGCTTCAAGCTGCTCCATGATTTTGGGGTCAGCCTGTTCCCCTTTAGGCGCCTTGGCGATGATTGGCGTCATCTCCTTTTGAGCGTCAATGAAGCTCTCGATCTGCGCGTCGGTTAGGGCGATCTGATTCAGGGTCTCCTCGGGCGAAGTTGCCCGCTGCGCAGCAACGGTTTGACTCAAGGCACCCAAGGTCAATGCTGCCGTAAATGCCATGATGAAGACCGCGATGAAGCGGCGAGTGACGATACGCATGAGGCCTCCTTAGAGTGGCTGGCTATCTAGCGCAGTGCGCGAAAATAATGACATGATGAGGCGTTCAGTACGGCAAGCAGCGGCCGTAGGGGCCAAGGTAGTAGCCGTAGGGGCACACAATTGGCGCCACCATCGGCACCGCCGGAACCACGACCACCGGCGCCGGAGCCACAACCACCGGCGATGGCGCAACGACTACGGGCGAAGGAACCACGACCACGGGTGGGATGGGCACGGTGCCGTTGCGCATGCAATAGCCGTAGGGGCCACGATGGAAGCCTAGCCCGCAGAAGCCGCGCACCAACGTGACAGCGGGCGGCGCCTTTTGCACGAACGCGGAAAAAATGGGTGAAGCTTGGACGCTGAATGAAAGCAGCGACACGCAGCAAGCCAGAATCAAAGACATGTTTCTTGACATCGGCGAAACTCCTAACGCTGTTCCATCCGTCCGGATGCAGGGACGTTCCTATCAGCATTCCGCCCCACTTCTCTAGAGCAATTTCCACCACCTTGGGAAGTTGGCGCCAAAAGGGGAATCTACGCCATCTCCGTAGAGAGTGTCCTGTGCTTGCTCCGTCTTGCTTCGTGAGCCGATGTCCGTTTATGACCCAAAGCGGACCTGCGCAGTGCGGGCGCGGTTCCTTGTCGGTGATTGCAACAACCCAAGGACCAACAGACTGCAATGTTGTGTCGTCAGGCGGCCTGGCCGGTGCCAATTATCCCGGCGACCTTCCTGATGTGAGCAACTGCGGCGTCGCCACCCGCAGTCTTGGTGAAAAGGTCGAGCGTCTCGTCGTCGCCGACAGGCGTCAGCGCCTGATCCATGTACCTTCGTGCCGCGGGTGCGTGCGAGATGGCAATTGCCGTCAGCAGTAGCCGGACGATCGCACCGGCAAAGATTGCATGCTTGCTGAGAATCTCCCACGCAGAGCGCGACCAGAAGATCCAGGGGTTTTCTCGCGGAAGGCAGGGGCGGCGTTCAGACGGACGCTTGACACGCAGGATGCCACTCTGCAACGGGTGCACATTCTCAAGGCGGACCGTCGTCGCGAAGGTCACCAGAACTTTGACAAGGCTGCCCATCGGCACCCCGGTGGCCACTGCGCGACGCAACAGCGTCTTCATGTGCTTGGGCGTGTAATAGAGCGACCATGCCTCGCGATAGATGTCTTCCCACTCCTGTTTGCTCATCTTTGGATGGGCCGTGCAGACATGCTCCACGTCGTAGGCGTTGAGATCGGGGTCCATCGCGACGCCCTTCTTCCACAGCACCTGATGATCCTCCGAGCCGGGCAGCGGCGTCAGGCAGAAGAACTCGATGACATCGAGCGGCAGCTCTTTCTGGATAATCGCGATGTCGCGCCTGATCGTCTCAGGCGTATCCGAGGGAAAGCCTAGGATATATCCCGCCAGCGTGATGATGCCCTGTGCCTTCCAGGCAAGCAGCATCTTGCGGTACTCTGTGATCTTGTTCTGGTGCTTTTTCGCCGCGGTGAGATTGTCCGGATTGATGTTCTCCAATCCGATAAAGACGCGCGTAACGCCAGCCCGCTTCGCCTTCTCAACGAAATTCGCTATCTTGTGGCACAGCGTATCCACCTGGATCATCAGGCCGAGGGGGATCCCGTTCTTTTCTCGCAACTCGATCAGGCGGTCGAAGATGGCTTCCCATTCTTTGTTGCGCGCAAAATTGTCGTCCGTGATGAAAAATTTGTGGATGCCCTGCGCCCAGTTGAGACGGACCAGAGTCTCGACGTCGTCGGCCGAGCGGAAGCGCGACTTGCGTCCCTGCACGTTGATGATGGTGCAGAACGAGCACTGATAGGGACAGCCGCGGCCGGCGTCGAAGCTCGCGCTGAGCCCTAGCGTACGCTCGACATAGCGCTTCGGCAGGAACGGCACGGGAGCGCCTTCTATGCCGGGCAAGTCTTTCATGAAGTTGTAAAGCGGTGCGAGCCGCCCCGCGGCGGCGTCGCGCAGCACCATGTCGAGTCGGCCCTCGGCCTCGCCGGCAAACATGGAAATGCCCATGTTACGGCAAGCCTCGAGTTCAACTGCGCGCCCGTCTAACATCGACAGGCAACCTGATATATGGAAACCGCCAATGGCGACCTGGATCCCAGCCTCGCGGAACGGTCGGGCGATGTCGAGCGCACGTGGGTACTGGTTTGATTGGACGCCGACGAGAGCGACCAATCCGAAATTGCGATGGCGCCGAAGACCGGCGAGAAGGGCGGGGACGTCGACGCGGGTATTCGTCTCGTCGGTCACCGCGATGTCGATGGCGACGTCCGGCCCCAGAACCTGCCGCTCTGCGCAATCCGCGGCAATGCCGTAAACTGCGGCGAGCGAATTCGATGGGATCATCGCGCGCCACCAGCGGATCACATATCCATCGTCGTCGTAATGTGACGGTTTGATTAGGATGAGCTGGAAGCGACGCTCCGCGATCCCTTGAGATTGTAACAGGATCCGTTCCCCGCGTTAGAGCGCCCCCTCCAACCGTGGCACGGGGAATGGAAACATTAGAGGCGCTACGCTTCCCCAAGTCATCATCAATCTCTGTTCTGCGTGCATATTGGTCAGTCACTGTGTCCGTTATGTCCGTTTATGACACTTTCCGGACGTTAGCGTCTGCACTTATCCCCGATCTCCGCGGCTCCGTTAGACTCCGCGCCACCTCGTCCGTTGAAGGGGCGCTCTCGCGAGGCGCGCAGGATGCGGGACAAGGTGCGGTGCCCTGCGGGTCTGGTTGACGCTCAATCGGGCACTCGGGCGGCGCCGGGGCTCCGCCCGGGTCCACTATGAGGCCCTGCCAGGAGCTGGCTGACGACTTGATTGTTGCGCTATTGGCCTTCGGGCCTCTTTGAGCGCGACGTGACTGAGCCCGAAACGAAAGCGATCTTTCTCGCCCGAGTTTCGAGCAAAGTCCCAAGCGAAAGCGCGGCCCGGCCGTCTGTTAAGTCACCGCAAATGAGCATGCGCTTAGGCTTCGCTGCATGAGCGGATGTGGCGCGCCGAGCGGCGCCGCCGTGTCCGGCAACGGACGCGGAGCCATAGGATTTGCGCTTTTCTGCGCGCCATCCCCTTCATGCCTCGCGCACGTTGTGCGGCGAGTACTCATTTGTCATGCCCGCGTAGGCGGGCATCCAGTAGCCAAAGGAGCGAAAAGTATGATCACATTCCGAGACGCCGCAACAAACTCCCCGCTCTCCCCTTGTGGGAGAGCACGCGCGCGCTTCTTCAATGCGCTACCGCCTTGCTGCTTTGGCGCGAGGCGCGCGGTAAGGGGGCAGCGGCTTTGCCGCGTCGAAAATAGATTTACCCCTCACCCTTCCCGCCAATGCTCGCTTCGCTCGCGGCGGGAAGCCCTCTCCCACAAGGGGAGAGGGGAATGCGCATCGCGGCGGGACGAACACAGAAAGCGAGTTCCGAATGACTGAGATGACGATCGAGACGAACGGAGCGGGCTCGGCGCGCGATGCGCAGACGGCGCGCCGGCGCGAGGTCGAAGGCTTGCGCCGGCCGAGCGATCTCCTCTGTCTGTGGCGCGTGTGCGGCAACGCCGTCTGCCGCCGCGCGCGATCCTGCCGCGGACGCGCGCATCTTTGCGCCAAGCGCAATGCGAGCGCGGTGCCGCCGCCCGTGCGCGAGTTCTTCCTCTCCTTCCTGGCCGCGAAGTCGGTCGGCGTCGACTTCGAGGACTTCCGCAATGAGATGGAGGGGAGAGATAAGACGGAAGCCTTCTTCGCCTGGCGCAAGGCATGCTCGCGCGGCGCCGGGCCTCTATCTGATGAGACCGTCCCTCGAGACGTCTATAAAGTGCGGACGACGGCAAGAAGGATCGAGCCCACTTCATGACGACCACGAAGAAGCCACCAGAGAAGAAGACCCAAAAAGCGCTGGCGCACGCCGATGATGTCCCTCCGCCGCCGGAAGGCTTGACGCGCGAGGAGGTCCGCTCGGTGTCGAAGCGGCGGAGGCTGCGCGCCGCCGTGGTCTACGAGATGATCCGCGTCGAGGGCGAGGGCGAGCTTGCCCGCACTTTCGGCGCGCTGTGGTGGTCGGCGCTCGCGGCCGGCATCTCGATCGGCTTCTCGGTGCTGGCGCAGGGGCTGCTCGCGGCCTATCTGCCGAAAGTGCCTGGGTCGGCTATCGTCGAGCCCCTCGGCTATGCGGTCGGCTTCCTCATCGTCATCCTCTCGCGCCAGCAGCTCTTCACCGAGAACACGCTGACCGCGGTGCTCCCGGTCATGGCGCGCCGGCAATGGGACTGGCTGTGGGTGATGCTCAGGCTGTGGGGCATCGTGCTCGCCGGCAATCTCGTCGGCTGTCTCCTGTTCGCGAGCTTCCTCGCGTTCTCCGGCGCGCTGCCGGCGGACATCGCCACCGCCGTGCACGAGGTCGGCGCCAGGCTGATGGCCAACTCGCCGACGGAGATGTTCGTCAAGGGCATCGTGTCCGGCTGGCTGATCGCGGCTCTCGTGTGGATGCTTCCCTCGGCGGAAGGCACCGAGATCTTCGTCATCACGCTGATCACCTATCTGATCGCGCTCGGCGGCTTCACCCATGTGATCGCGGGCTCGGCGGAAGCGCTCTATCTCTGGCTCGCGGGACAGGAGAGCTTCGCCCGCGTGGCGTTTCACTTCTTCCTGCCGACGCTGCTCGGCAACGTCTTCGGCGGCACGGTGATGTTCGCGGTGGTGAGCTACGCGCAGGTGCGCGAGGAGATCGACGAGCCTTGATCCGTGGTTCGCGGGAGCCCGGTAACTTCGGAAATAAAACCAGGGAACCAATCTCGGCCCCTGACGTTTTCCTCCCAGCGGTTTGGAACATCATCCGGCCGGACACAATAATTCGTTGCCGTTTGCAGGGATAACCTCAAGGAGAGCGACATGAATTGCTTGTTGATCGGAACGGCTGTGGCCGTGTTACTTGGACTTTCCCCGGCTTTGGCCGCGGATGACACCAATATGCCGGCGACGCAACCTGGCGTCTCGCAGGATACTGCGAAACAGGCGGTCGAGCCGTCATCAGGCAGCGCCGACACTTCGGGCGGCGCGGCCGAGCAAAGCTCGGCGCCTCCGTCCTCTGGTGCGGCGAGCGCCATGAAGCCCGACCAGGGCGCGATGGACCCTGATCAGGGCAGCGCCGACCAGTCGAAGGGCGCCAAGGAGCAAAGCTCGGCGCCTCCGGGCTCGTCGGCGGCAGACACCTCCAAGCCAAATCCCGCGCTTGGGTCGGACAGTTCGCAGGAGTAGTGGGGCGCGTAAGGCTAGCCCACGCGAGGGGCCGTTCCTCAAGGAGCGGCCCCTTCGCTGTTGGCGCGCGCCTCAGCCGCCATAGCGCTCGGTGCGGATCATGGCAGGGCTCGCGCCGGCTTCGATCGCGCCCTGCGCCGCGGCCTCGACGAAGGGATTGCCGCCGCAGACGAAGACGTGACGCGGCGGCGCCGGCAACCTTCCCACCAGCTCGGCGACCATGGCGGCATCGACCCTGCGGCCGAAATCCTGCTCCCGCCCCGGGGTATCGCGGGTCAGCGCCAGGGCGAGCTGGAAGCCGTCGTTCTTGGCGTCGAGCGCGAGCAGCTCGTCGCGGAAGATGACATCATCGAAGGTGCGCGAAGAGAACAGCAGAAGCGCTGGCACGCGCGAGCCTTTCGCGGCGCGGTGGCGCAGCATCGACATCAGAGGCACCACGCCCGAGCCGCCGCCGAGCAGCAGCAACGGACCGCCGTCCTCGACGTCCCACACGAAATGCCCGCCGATCGGCCCGCGCAATTCGATGGCGTCGCCGATCTCGGCCACGTCATGGAAGAAGGGCGAGACCTCGCCGTCGTCGAGCCGTTCTATGGCGAGTTCGATGCCCGCGGTGTGCTCGGGCGCCGAGGCGATGGAATAGCTGCGCTCGGCCTGATAGCCGTCGGGCGCGGTCAGCCTGACATCGACATGCTGTCCGGCGCGGAAGGGAAAGGGCGCCGACGGCGCGAGCAGGAAGCTCTTCACCCGCTCCGTGTCGGCCATGATCTCGGCGATCTTCGCCTCCTGCCAGCGAAGCTTCGGCTCTTGGGGTTGGGCGGAAAGCGCGTCAGTCACCGGTGAAGCGCTGCTCCCGCCAGGGATCGCCGTAGATGTGATAGCCGCGGAGCTCCCAGAAGCCCGCCTCGTCCCTCTCGGTGAACTGCAGGCCGCTCACCCATTTCGCCGACTTCCAGAAATAGAGATGCGGCACCAAGAGCCGCGCCGGCCCGCCATGGTCCGGAGGCAGAGGCTTGCCATCATAACGGAGCGCGATCATGGCCTTGCCGCCGACGAGATCGGCGACCGGCACATTGGTGGAATAGCCGTCGAACGAATGGGCGAGAATGTATTTGGTCGGTGGCTCGTCGATGCCCGCCGCCTTGAAAACGTCGTCGACCAGCACGCCGTCCCACGGCGTGTCGAGCTTCGACCATTTGGTGACGCAGTGGATGTCGCGCATCTGATGGTCTGCGGCAGCGCATTGAACTCGGCCCAGCTCCAGGTGGCGACCGGTTTCGGCCCGACTTTGAGAGTGAAAAACCAGTCCTCGAGCTTGATGTGCGGCGTTGGCCCCGCGGAGAGCACCGGGAAGTCGACGGTCAGCGATTGCCCCGGCGGCAGCCTCTTGGCGATGTCCGGCGATTGCTGGCGGCCAGTAAATCCGCGAGTGACCATGGCTTACGTCTCGATCTTTTACGACACCGAAGTCCTTCATCCACACACCCATTAACCATAGCGAGGAGCCTCGAAGCATGGCTTGTAACAAAAAAAGTCTCTAAACTCGCTCCGTAGACTGTTCATTAGATGCAACAACGGGGGATCGTCCATGAAATCGTATCGCGTTGCGTTGCTGGTTGCTTGTGCCTCGACGTTTGGCTTCGTGGGTGCCGCTCAGGCCGAGTTCGGTCACCGTCACCAAGGCGGTGCAGGACGCTTGCGCCTGGGAGTACGACAAGTTCTGCAACCAATATGGCCTCGGCAGCGAGCTTCTCGACATCTGCTTCAAGCAGAACGCCCGCAACATGACCAAGGCCTGTGTCGACGCTCTGATCGCTGCCGGTGATGTCTCGCAGGAATATGTCGATCAGCAGAAGAAGCTGCTCGGCAAGTAAATCACCGCCAACATTCCGTCTTCGCCGGGCTTGACCCGGCGATCCCTTCCATCGGCGCATTAGTTGGAGTGGAACAGCGTGGATGCCCGGGTCCAGCCCGGGCATGACGGTGCTGCTGCGCGTGGTCCCTTTAGGGATGGACGAAGACTTCCCTCGCCACAACTCGTCCGCGCTGTTGCCCATATGCAAGCAAGAATTTTCTTTAGTAGGAGAGTGCGCATCCGCGAGGGAATCGCTTTAAACTTCCCCGTTCTCATCGATCGCTCGAACGGGACCCGGGGGAGGCCAATAGATGTATTCCTATCGCGCGAAACTGCTTGTCGGCGGTTTCTCTGTCGTTTGCTTAGCTTGCGCGGCGCAAGCTCAACCCATCACCAAGGCGGTGCAGGCGGCCTGCAAGGACGATTACAAGCAATTTTGCGGTGAATATGGGCTTGAGACCTCGGGTCTCAGGTCGTGCATGGACCGGAACGGGCACAATCTGTCCAAGATCTGCGTGAGTGCGCTGGTCAAGGCCGGCGAAGTGAGCCAGGCCGAAGTCGACCGCCGCAAGAGAGCCGCCCGCTAGCGCCTCACTGCCCCCGTTATGGCCGGGGTATGGCCGGGCTTGATCCTCGGGTTGCGTTCGGGGACACGTTCCGGCCATCCACGTCGCTCGCTCCGAACCTGGAATTGGGGAACGCGCGCCCGCGTTGCGGGCGATCGCCGTGGGCATCGATCTCGTCTTGGGGCCGAAGAAATAGGGGCACCCGCTGGAAGGCGGGTGCCCAGTAAGGGAGGGGAAAGAGGTTGGTGGTCATCGAGATCACCGTTGCGGCCTTGCGGCCGCGAAGTCTAACGCTGGCTGTAGGGGTTGCCGAACTGCTCGGCCATTGCCGGTGCGGCAGCGGTGGCGGCGAAGGTCAGAACCAAAGCGACGGCGAGGAAAATCTTCTTCATGAGAGGTCTCCGATCTGGGGCGGCCTGTTGACCGAAGGCTTCAACCGGCTGGCCGTTTGTCCGATTGAACATGAAGACATGTGGTTGGGGCCGTCGGGTTCTTCCAATAGCCGTTCGCTATCCTTTCGCTGCTTCCGATGTACTGCGGGTCCGGCGCGCCCTTGTCGCCTCGCTCGGCGCTGACTTAAGATCGGTCCGGGAGACGCCGAGATTACAGAGTGAGGATCGAATGACCATCACAGGCGGATGCTTGTGCGGAGCCGTGCGCTATCGCATTGAGGCCGAGCCCGTCGCGGTGCGCAGCTGCTGGTGCCGCGCCTGCCAATATACCGGGCGGGAAGCGCCACGGTCAACGCGGTGTTCCCGAGCGAAGCGGTCAGCGTCGAGGGCGCGCTCAGCGATTACGCGAACAAGGCCGACAGCGGGAATATCATGCACCGCCGCTTCTGCCCGGTGTGCGGCACGCCGGTGTTTACTCAGAGCGAGGCGCGGCCGCATTTCCTGACGGTGCGTGCCGGCACGCTGGACGATCCCGGCGTCGTCAGGCCCGGCATCACCATCTGGACCAAGATGGCGCCGAGTTGGGCCTGCATCGATCCGGACATTCCGCAGGATGAGGCGCAGCCGCCGCCTCCTGCGCCGCCATCGAAGTGAGGTGGCTTGGCGTCAGGCCTCGCGCCAATGCGCGAAGGTCGCGGCTTGCCCGCGCAACGCGCCGTTGCCGTCGATGAGCTGCCACACGACGCCGTCCTCGATCGAGAAGCGGCGCCCGGACTTGGCGATCCGCAGCCCAGAATATCCGGTGGCGAAGCCGTGGCGGGCGACGGCGTCGAGCAACCTCTGGCGCTCCTCGCGGGCGACCGGTTCGGCGGAGAGCCGCGAGGGAAGTCGCGTGATCTCATCCCATCCATATCCGAAGCAGGCTTGCGCCGCCTTGTTGGCGTAGATGAAGCGCGGATCGGGATCGGTGTTGTGGGCAAGCACGCAATGGCTTGCCTCCTCGTAGAGCCATCGGGCGGATGGGTGCTCGGCGTGCGCAAGAAAAGGGGGCTCAGCCCCCACGGTCCGGCGGTAACTGGAAACCAAGAGGTCGAAGAAGTCTGGATCGGATGCCAAGCTCATTGCTAAGGGCTATGGGATAAATGACCCTGTCGGGCAAGGAGAAGGAATGACATGCTGCGCGAGGAGCTGATCTTCCTGGGAACCTGCGACATCGCAGGCCATGTGCGCGGCAAGGGATTTCCGGCGCGCGAGCTTGCCGCCCGCAAGAAACAGGGCATCGGCTGGACCCACTCCAATCTGATGCAGAACGCGTTCGGGTTCATTCTCGATACGCCGTTCGGCACCGGTGGCGATCTCATGGTGGTGCCGGACATGGGCGCCGAAGCGCGCGTCGATTTCGCCGACGGCTCCGTGCCCGAGCATTTCTTTCTCGGCGATATCCGCAACACCGATGGCTCACCTTGGGAGTGCTGCCCGCGCGAGTTCCTGCGCCGCGCCGTCGCCGCGCTCGATGCGGCGAGTGGCCTCCATCTCATCGCTGCCTTCGAGCAGGAGTTCGTCTATACCGGGGTCGAGGATCGGCCTGGCCATGCCTATAGCCTCGGCGCCTGGCGCCAACAGGGCGGGTTCGGCGAAAGCGTCGTCGCCGCGCTTCGCGCCGCAGGCATCAAGCCAGATTCCTTCCTGCCGGAATATGGTCCGCGCCAATACGAGGTAACCATCGCCCCGCAACCGGCGCTGAAGGCCGCGGACCAGGCGGTGATGGCGCGGGAGCTGATCCGTGCCACCGCGGTTCGCCTTGGACACCGCGCCATCTTCTCGCCTATGCCCGTGGCCGACGGCACTGGCAGCGGCGTGCACATCCATTTCAGCCTGCACGACGCCTCCGGTGCGCCAGTGACCTACGACGCGAAGGCACCGCTCGGCTTGAGTGAAGCTGCGGCGCAGTTCTGCGCCGGCGTTCTGCATCATCTGCCGGCTATCACCGCCATCACCGCGCCGTCGCCGGTGTCCTATTTGCGGCTCACGCCGAACCGCTGGGCGCCGACCGAGATCGACATCGTGAAGCAGGATCGTGGCGCCGCGCTGCGCATCTGTCCGGTGTTCGCGGCAACGACGGCCAAGAAGATCGCCAAGGCGTTCAACCTCGAGTTCCGCGTCAGCGACGGATCGGCAAGTCCTTACATGGCGCTCGGCGCGATGATCTTCGCCGGCGCCGACGGCATCGCGCGGAAGCTCACTCTGCCAAAATATGCGGGGGAGGCGCCGCCCTTGCCGCGATCGCTTGGAGAAGCGCTCGACGGCATGGAGAAAAGCGAAGCGGTCCGCAGCTGGTTCGGGCCGACCTTCCTCGACGCCTATCTCCGCCACAAGCGCTCGGAGCTCGCCCATGTGGCGTCGCTCGAGCCGCCTGAGCTCTGCACCCGCTATGCCGAGGTCTATTGAGCCTTGACCACGAGCTTCAGCGCCTCATCGGTCGTGAGCATACGGCAATAGCCTTTGAAGCATGAGAGCGCCGCCTCGTGCCGCGCATTCGTCTCGGCGGCGCAGGCGTCGTGCACGCAAGTCATGTAGTAACCGCGATCGGCGCCGTCCTTGATCACATGATCGATGCATTGGTCAGTGAGGAAGCCAACCACGAACACATCCTCGATGCCGATATTGCGCAACAGATAGTCGAGATTGGTGGAGTTGAACGGGGACGAGGAGGTCTTGGGCAACACGATCTCATCTTCTTGCGGTGCGATCTCCTCAATCACGCGCGCCTCCCATGAGCCCTTGGCGATGTTGAAGCCCGAGAGCTTGTAGTCGAGGCTGCGGTCGCGTGCGTCCTCAGTCAAATTCTCGATCACCGTGTAGGTCACTTCGAGCCGTCCGTGGCGGAATGCGTCGAGCAGACGCCGGATGTTGGGAATGACGCGGGTCGAGGCGGCGGCGTGGAATTCGGGCGCGGATTTCTCATGCGTAGGACCGAAGGTCCCGTTCTGCACATCGACGATAAGCAGCGCAGCGCGGCCTTTGACGATCGATCGGTCGCGGGTGAGGGGCTCGGCTGGCATGATCCTGCTTTTCCGGCATCTCGGCCTTCGCAACAAGGCCTGTGTTACCCTTGATCATGGTCAGATCGGGAAGCCTACGGCGCAATTTGCCGGCGCAGCCCTTGCCGGATGAGCTGACCGAGATGTTGCTCGACCGCCCGGGCTTGCGCATCGAGCGCATCGTCTCGACGGGTCAAACGACCCCAGAGGGGCAATGGTACGATCAGGAGACTACCGAATGGGTGCTGCTGGTTGAAGGCGCCGCGCGCCTCCGCATCGAGGGCGAGAGCGAGGACCGCGAGCTTGGCGAAGGGGACTGGGTCCTGCTCCCGGCCCATTGCCGCCACCGCGTGACCTGGACGAGGGCCGAGCCGCCGACGATCTGGCTCGCCATCCATTTCCCAGCCGTGCCCTAGGGCTGTTGGCCGAGGAAATGCCGGTAAAGCGCCACGGCGCGATTGACATAGGAGGCTTCCGGCACGGCGAGCCGGGACGACAGGCTCTCCCCGGCCCAGGCCATGCCGTAATAGCCCCAAACCTTCGGCCCCCTGCGCTCGAGAAAGTGCACGGCGTAGAGATCGCCGGGATTGAACAGCGTAACGAGGTAGCGGCTGACCGGGCTGACGTTCTCTATGGCGACCACGAAGCGGTCAGGTGCGAACTCCAACACGCGCATGCGATAGACGACGTCGCCGCCGGCTCGATTATCGCTTTGCGCGAAATAGAGGTCAGCGCCGCTGCGCATCTCGGCGTTGGTGAAGTCTGTGCGCGGGCGGTGAATGTCAGGGCCTTGCAGCGCGGTCGCCTTGGTGATCAAGTTTCGCCAGGCGCCTTCGGTTACCGACCAATATTTCACGCCCTTCAGCGCCGAGACAGCGCCGAAGCGCGCGAGCAAGGCGTCGGCGCTGCCGTTGAATAGGAAGCTGCCGGCAACGGCAACCAAGACGCCATCGCCCTTCGCAGTGAAGCCGGTGCAGGCCGACGGTGTCCACCCACCGAGCTTTGCACTCGTCCATACATGGATGTTCGGCGACGCTCCCGGCGCCGAGTAGGAAGGAACCGGCGCGACGCCCGCACAAGGCGGAAGCGGTCCCTCCGCGGCGGCGCATAAGGAGGCCGAGCAGAGGAGCACGGCGATGGCAAGCAGCGTGCGCAAGGAGACAGCGCTCTTCGAAGCGGGGAGGACAGCCCAACCCGCGCGCGCGGCTACTCGGCGGCGAGCCTCACATATTGGCCGTTGGCCACCGGGCAGCGCGCCCACAGCTCTTGCAAGGCGGCGATCAGCGCCGCCATCTGCTCATCGGTATGCACCGGCGAGGGCGTGAGCCGCATGCGCTCGGTGCCGCGCGGCACTGTGGGATAGTTGATCGGCTGGACGTAAATTCCGAAGTGGTCGAGCAGCGTGTCGGTCACCGCCTTGCAGTGCACCGGATCGCCGACCATCACCGGCACGATGTGGCTCGGGTTGTCCATCACCGGCAAGCCGACTTCGGCGAGCTTGCCCTTCAGCGTGCGCACGCGCTCCTGCAGATGCGTCCGCTCGGCGGTGCTCGTCTTCAGGTGGCGGATGCTGGCGAGCGCGCCGGCAACGATGGCGGGCGCAAGCGAGGTGGTGAAGATGAAGCCCGGCGCATAAGAGCGGATGGCGTCGCAGCAAGCCTTGCTCGCGGCGATATAGCCGCCCATGACGCCGAAGCCCTTGGCGAGCGTGCCGTTGATGATGTCGATGCGTCCCATGACGCCGTCGCGCTCGGCGATGCCGCCGCCGCGCGGGCCGTACAGGCCGACGGCATGGACTTCATCGAGATAGGTGAGCGCGTTATGCTTCTCGGCGAGGTCGCACATCGCCGCGATCGGGGCGATATGGCCGTCCATCGAGTAGACACTCTCGAACACGATGATCTTCGGCGTGCCGCGCGGGTATTTCTTGAGCTGCTCCTCGAGATGCTCAACGTTGTTGTGGCGGAAGATGTGCTTCTCGCCGCCGCCGTGGCGGATGCCCTGGATCATGGAGGCGTGGTTCTTCTCGTCGGAGAAGACCACGAGGCCGGGGATCAGCCGCTGCAGCGTGGAGAGAGTCGCATCGTTGGCGATATAGGCCGAGGTGAAGAGGAGCGCAGCCTCCTTGCCGTGCAGATCGGCAAGCTCGGCCTCGAGCTCGACGTGATAATGCGTGGTGCCGGAGATGTTGCGGGTGCCGCCTGAGCCGGCGCCGACCGTCTCGATCGCCTCATGCATGGCGGCGCGCACGGCAGGGTGCTGGCTCATGCCGAGATAATCGTTGGAGCACCATACCGTCACGCCGCGGGTGCCCTTGCCGGTAAACTGCTCGGCGGCAGGGTAGGCCCCGCAGCGCCGCTTCAGATCGGCGAAAACCCGGTAGCGTCCCTCGAGATGCAACGACTTGAGGTGCTCACGAAAGTAAGTGTCATAATCCATCATTCTCAACCTAAACCGTTCGGCGACCCGGCCCTTTTGAACCACACCCTTCAACGAAAATATAGTGCTTGGCTTTCCATCTTTGCCTGTCAAAGCGTCGCGCTAGTGGCCGAAATTGGCCAGAACCCGGATAAATTGCCCATCTTTGGCGCCTCGACCGGAAAGAGCGACTGTACCCCTATAGCGAGACTTTTCTGAACGTAAGCAAAACGACTTCCAAGCCTGCTCGTTCGTGGTTTTAACGGCAAGAGAGTTGAGCCTCTTTGAGCTAGCTCAAAGAGGCTAGCGGGATCGGCTTCGCTGAGGCTGCCAAGTCGGTGATTGACGGCGGTGGGCGGGCGCACCAGAAGGGTCTCGCGCTTTTCCCCTCAAGACGGAAGAACCGTGGCCCGCAACCGCAAGAAATCGTCATCAAGAAAGAAGGCGCGGGCGACCCCCGCGGCCGAATCTCCCGTGCCGCAGGAGACCGAGGGCAAGGAGCCAGATCGGGTCCGCGCCTCGAAGCGCGCAATCTGGATTGCCGCCGGTGTCGCTGCCGCGATTGTCCTTGGCGCAGGAGTGCTGTTTGCACCGCCCGTCGCCGAGTTTGCAGAAGAGAAACCGAGCTTCGTCGGCAGCGAGACCTGCGCCTCATGCCACAGCGCGGAAGCGAAGCTATGGCACGGCTCGCAGCATGCCCACGCCATGGCGCATGCCAGCGATGAGACCGTGCTCGGCGATTTCAACGACGCGAGCTTCGACTATTACGGCGTGCACTCGCGCTTCTACCGCAAGGACGGCAAGTTCTTCGTGGAGACCGACGGGGCCGACGGCAAGCTCGCTCCCTTCGAAGTGAAGTACACCTTCGGCCTTTATCCCTTGCAGCAATATCTCGTCGAGTTCCCCGACGGGCGCATCCAGGCCCTGCCGCTTGCCTGGGACGCCCGCCCGAAGAGCGAAGGCGGCCAGCGCTGGTTTCATCTCTATCCCAACGAGGACATCAAGCACGACGACGTACTGCACTGGACCAAGCTCAATCAGAATTGGAACTTCATGTGCGCCGAATGCCACTCGACCGGCGTGCGCAAGAATTACGACGCGGGCAAGGACAGCTTCGCCACGACCTGGACCGAGATCAGCGTCGGCTGCGAGACCTGCCACGGCCAGGGCTCGGCGCATGTCGCCTGGGCCAAGAAGAGGGCGGGGCCTAAGGAGAGCGATCCTGACAAAGGTCTGCTCGTGCGTTTCGACGAGCGCGCCGGCGTGACCTGGGGGCACGACCCGAAGACCGGCTTACCGGTGCGCAGCGCTCCGCCGGCAACTTTGCGCAAGGAGGTCGAGACCTGCGGCCTTTGCCATGCGCGGCGCAGGCAGATCTCAGAAGACTGGGTGCCGGGGCGGCCGCTCTCCGACACGCATGTGGTGGCGGCGCTCGCCCAAGGCCTCTATCAGCCTGACGGGCAGATGCTCGACGAGGTCTATAATTACGGCTTGTTCAAGCAAAGCAAGATGTACGCCGCTGGCGTGACCTGCAGCGATTGCCACGACCCGCACAGCGCTAAGCTGAAGCTCTCAGGAGATCAAGTCTGCCTGCAATGCCACGCAAGCAGTTATGCGAAGCCCGCGCACACCCATCACGAGGGTGTCACTCCCGCGGTGACCTGCGTGTCCTGCCACATGCCGGAGCGGACCTTCATGGTGATCGATCGGCGCCACGATCACAGCTTCCGCGTGCCGCGGCCCGATCTGTCGGACAAGTACGAGACGAGCAACGCCTGCAACGATTGCCACAAGGACAAGACGGCCGCATGGGCCGCCGCGGCGATCGAGGGCTGGTTCGGTCCTGAGCGTGAAGGCTTGCAAAACTACGCTCACGCCTTCCACGCGGCCTGGCACGACGGGCCTGATGCCGCGGCCCTGCTTGCCGCGGTCGCCGCTCACGCCAACGCCCCGTCCTTCGCCCGTGCCGGCGCGCTAACCGAACTCGCCGCCTATGTGTCGCCTGCCAATATCGGTTTGGCGCGGAAAGGCCTCGCCGACGCCGATCCCATGGTGCGCATCGCCGCGCTCGACATGCTGGATAGCGTGCCGCCCGACCAACTCTGGCCGGTGGTATCGCCGCTCCTCTCCGATCCCGTCCGCGGGGTGCGCATAAAGGCTGCCTCGCTCCTCGGCGGCCTCAAGACCGATCAACTGTCGGGCTCCGATCGAGCCGACTCAAGAGCGCAACCAAGGAGTTCCTGGCGGCGCAAGCCTTGAATGCCGACAGGCCCGAGGCGCGAGCAACGCTCGGCGGCTTCTATGCAAGGCAGGGACGGATGAGCGAGGCGGAGGCGGAGTACAAGGCGGCGCTACGCCTGAGCCCTGCCTTTGGCCCGGCGGCAGCGAACCTCGCCGACCTTTATCGCCAGCTTGGACGCGACGCCGAGGCCGAGAGCGTGTTGCGCCAGGCGATCGAAGCGTCGCCAAAGGATGCCGGACTGCATCACGCGCTCGGGCTCACCCTGGTGCGGCTCAAGCGCCTGGACGACGCGCTTGCCGAGCTCGCCCGCGCCGCCGAGCTCGAGCCCAATCGCGCCCGCTATGCCTATGTCTATGCGGTGGCCCTCGGTTCAGCCGGCCGCCGCGGCGATGCGATCCAAGCTCTCAAGGACAATCTCGCGCGGCACCCAGGCGATCGCGATACGCTCGGCGCGCTGATCGGGTTCAATCGCGATGCCGGCGATGTCGCGGCGGCGCTTTCTTATGCCGAGGAGCTGGCGAAGCTCGAGCCTTCGAATGCCGAGCTCAAGACCTTGATCGACACGCTGCAGAAGCAGACGCAGGGGCGGCAGCAATAAGCGGCCCTGCGGCCATCCGGTTGACGCGCGTCGGCCGGTCAAGTTTGGCACGTTGGCGAGATGCAGCCTATGCAGCTATAACTTTGCCGGACTCTCACAGCGAGAAGACAGATCAATCAGGAGGAAACGTACATGGCGGATCAGGCGATTACCCGTGACCAGCTGGCGCAGCTTTTAAACGAGGACCTTTCCCGCGAGTATCAGGCGATCATCGCCTACGTGGTCTATTCGCAGGTGCTGAAGGGCGCCGAATATATGAACATCGCCGATCAGCTCGAGCAGCACGCCCATCAGGAGCTGCAGCATGCCCTGATCATCTCTCGCCAGATCGATTATCTCGGCAAGATGCCGACCGTCACGCCGAAGGCGGTGAAAGTCTCGGAGAAGCCGAAAGACATGCTGAGATTCGACCTCGATAACGAGAATGAAACGATTGTTAACTATCGCGAGAGAATTCGCCAATGCGAGTTGCTCGGTGAATTTGCCATGGCCGAGCAAATCCGTGAAATTCTCGTGCAGGAGCAGGATCACCAGATCGATCTTGCCACCGCTCTCGGCGAAGACGTGCCGGATGTGAGCCGCTTGAAGGCGACCGGCGTGACCAAGCGGAAGCGCTGAGTTCAGGATTGGGGATGGATTGAGGGAGCTGCCGAAAACTTCGACGCCAACCATGGAGAAGATCGCGATGCCCGCACAAACCACTTGGATGCCAAGCAGGGAACTTGGCGAGATTCACAATCGCGCGGAGCTGCCTGAGAGCGTGTTCGCCTTCCCGCGGCAACGCAAAGAGCCGTTGACCGACGCCAGTCACGTGAAGAACGCCCTTTCCCGCTTCGAACAGGTCGAGGGTGTTTCTGACACCGACCGCGAGCTTGCCTTCGCCAACATCAAGAAGGCGGCGCAGTATTACGGCGTCGATGTGAGAGAGAATAGCTGGCGCGAGCTTGGACGCCGCTAACCGGACACTTTTGCCACAGGCATTTCGAGGGGGCGGCGTCCAGGCTGACCCCTCGAATTTCTTGGTCAGCGCGATTTGGCGCGCGCCGGCGCGACGGCAGGAGCTGGGGCCTCAATCAGCTTGCGCAACCGTGCATCGATCTCCGGCGGCACCGAAGTGAAGCGGATAGAAAATCGCGAACTGCTTCCCGGCACATTGGCTACCACCTTGCCATAGAGGGTTCCGGGCATCTCTTGGCCGTCAGGGCCGATCAGCCGCATTTTCAGATTGCTGAGCGGCGGCACGGGGCTCTCAAGCCGCAGTTCGGCCGATTTGCGGGAAAGCTTGGTCAGTGCTCCTCTGCGGCTCTCCACGCCAACCTGGCTCGATTCCACAACCTCGTAGAGCAGAGGAACTTCCTCGGAGAGAGTTACGAGCGACTCGCTGGTCTCGGTCAACTGCAGCTTGTAAGGCCCGCCGATCCCCCAGACCTCTGACAGCGTGATGGGGTGCTCGACACCCTTGGCCTTCACCTCCATCTGTTGTCCGATCTTGAGAATATGCCCTGCCTCGAGCCTCGTGGTCTCGGAGATGAGGATCTGGCCGCCCACGGTGCAGGATTGGATGCGTGAGGTGAGGTTGACCTGACTTCCGACCACGCCGTATTTCATGCGTTCGGCCGAGCCGATATTTCCCACCACCACCTGGCCGGTATGAATGCCGATGCCCATCTCGAGCTCGGGCAGGTCTTCCTGCAGGTTCTGCTCGTTGATCGACGACATGGCGAGCTGCATCGCCACGGCGCAAGCCACGGCGCGCTCGGCATCGTTCTCCTGCCACAGCGGAGCCCCGAACAAAACGAAGATCGCGTCGCCGATGAACTCGTCGATAGTGCCCTGATATTGCTTGATGACCGTGACCATAGTGGACAGGTAGCGGTTGAGCAGACCCACGACGCGCTCAGGCGGCAATCGCTCCGACAGCGAGGTGAAGCCGCGCAAGTCGGTCATCATCATGGTGATCTTGCGCTTTTCTCCTCCGGTCTCAAGGCCGGTGGGAGATTTCGAGCACCGTGGACACCACCTCGTCGGTCAAATATTTGCCGAAGGTCTCGCGAATGAACTTGTTGCGCAGCTCGACCTGCTCGGCCAGGCGCTGCAATTCGGCCTCGACGCGCTTGCGGTCCGACACGTCGGCCCAGGACCCTACGATCTCGCGCGCATTGCCCGCATCGTCATGCGCCACCGTCAAGGTGTCTTGGATCCAGATATAGTGGCCGTCACGATGGCGGAAGCGGTACTCCAAGGCGCCACCTCCCTGGCGGATCAGCCCGTCCATCTCGACGAATACGCGGTTGGCATCGTCGGGATGAAGCCGCTTGACCCAGAACTTCTTGTCGTCGCGCATCTCCCACGGCGCATACCCCATGATGGAATTCGAGATTGTCGCTGACGAAGGTACAGGCGTAATCGCCGCTTACCTGCGTGGTGTAGATGATGGCGGGGCTGGCGCCGACCAGTGTTTCCAGGTCGTTCATGACTGCCATGCGTTCGCCGAGCGCATTCTCAGCCTGTTTGCGCCCGGAGATGTCGGCCCAGGATCCGACGATCTCCAAAGGATTTCCCTGCTCGTCTCTCATCACTCTGAAGGTGTCTTGGATCCAGATGTAGTGTCCGTCCCGGTGGCGGAAGCGATATTCGATCGTGCCGCTGCTTTGTTCGATTAATGGACCCATTTCCGCGAAGACGCGCTTGGCATCTTCGGGGTGGAGACGCACGGTCCAGAAATCTTTGTCCTCAAGCATCTCCCATGCGGAAAATCCCATGATGCGGGACACGTTCTCGCTAACGAAGGTGCAAGTGTAGTCGCTCGCCTGATTGGTGTAGACGATCGCCGGCGTGACGGTCATCAGGTAGCGCAGCCGTTCGCGCGCCGCTTTCAGTTCGGTGGTGCGCTCTTCCACGTGCCTTTCCAACTCATCGTGCGCCCGGCGAAGTTCCTCCTCTTCCTTCTTGCGGGTCCTAAGGTCGGTGGCAAAGCCGACCATCCCGGTTTCCTGGCCGTCCTTGTCGAGGAGCACCGAAGCCGAGATCAGGATCGGAACGGTTTGCCCGTCCTTCGTCCTGAGCACGCTCTCAAAAGCTGAAGCCGTGCCGCCGCGCTTGCGCATCTCGAGCACGAGCTCTCTCGCCCGGTCCTCACTTTCGTAAAGCTGCGTGGTTGGGCAGCCAATGACTTCGGTGGCGCGATAGCCGAGCAGGGTCTCGGCGCCTCCGTTGAAGAGCGCGACATTGCCCTGCTTGTCGGTGGCGATGATGGCGTCGGGCGAGCTCTCGATCAGCCTGGTCAGGTAACGCTTGGTCTCCTGGATCTCGACGTTCGCCTCAAGGGCATGCTGCTCGGCTCGCTTGCGCTCGGTAATGTCGGCCCAGGCGCCCACGAGCTCCAGAGGATGGCCCGCGTCGTCATAGACGACCTTGAAGGTGTCCTGGATCCAGATGTAGTGACCGTCCCGGTGGCGGAAGCGATATTCGACGCTTCCGCCGCCCCGCCCGATCAGGGGAAGCATTTCGCCGAAAGCTCGCGACGCATCCTCGGGGTGGAGATGATCGGGCCAGCCCTTGGGATCGGTGGTCATCTCCTGCGGCCCATAGCCCATGATGGCGCGGAGATTCTCGCTGACGAAAGTGCAGGCGTAGTCGCCCGACGCCTTGGTGGTGTAGATAATCGCCGGACTGACGGCGAGGAGGTATTGGAGCCGCTGCCGCGTGCCCTTCAGCTCCTTGGCGATCGCCTTGCGCTCGGATTCAAAGGCCTCCAGATCCTGGATGCGCTGGCGGAGGCCCGAGATCTCGTCGACGAGCTGCTTCTTAGTCTTCTTGTCGTCTTCAGCAATGGCTGGGGCTGGCGGCGGAACGTCCGGTTTGGGCCTGCCAGTCCGACCTTCAGCTTCGTACATAACCAGTGCCTCCTCCAAGGAGGATTGCCAACCGCCGGATAACGCTCTTGAGAGTCGATCCTGGGGCGGGCCAGACGCGGGCTTATTCAGCTCAAATCAATACGAATACCCGCTCGTCTGTTAAGCTGTTTACCGCCAAAGTTCATTTGCAGCTTCGCCAACTTTCCCTGTCCTTGTTGTAATCTTAGCATGTATCCCACAACCGCACGAGTGGCCGCTAAAGGGCTGCAACTGCACAGTTTTGATTGGAGGCGAGCCTGACTCACGCGGCGGAATATTCAGGGGCCAACCGCAAGCAAATCAACCTCGCCTTGCAGGGCGGCGGGTCGCACGGCGCCTTTGCCTGGGGCGCGCTTGACCGGATTCTCGAAGACGGGCGCATCGGCATCGAAGGGATCGTGGGAGCAAGCGCAGGAGCGATGAATGCGGCGGTCGCCGCCTATGGGCTGACGCTCGGCGGCAACGAGGGAGCCCGCCAGGCCTTGCGCCGGTTCTGGGAGGCAGTGGCCGAGAAGGGCGCCTGGTCCATCATGCAGCCGTCGTGGATCGACCAGATGCGAAGCCGAGGCAGCCTCGATTATTCGCCTGGCTGGATCGTCCTCGATACCTTGTCGCGCGTGCTCTCGCCCTACCAGATGAACCCGGGCAACTACCACCCGCTGCGCGACATCTTGCGCGAGCAGATCGACTTCGAGACGTTGAGCAAATCCGACAAGGTCAAGCTCTTCGTCTGCGCCAGCAACGTCATCACCAACCGTCTGCGCGTGTTCGAGCACCGCGACATCACGCTCGATGCCGTGCTCGCCTCGGCCTGCATCCCGTCCGTGTTTCAGGCGATCGAAATCGGAGGCGAGTATTTTTGGGACGGCGGCTATATGGGCAACCCGCCGATCTTCCCGATCATCTACAACTGCGATTCGGCCGATGTGCTCCTCGTCATGGTCAATCCCATTCACATCGATCAGGTGCCGCAGACGGCGCAAGCCATCCTCGATCGCATCAACACGCTCAGCTTCAACTCGAGCCTGATGCGAGAGATGCGCGCCATCAATTTTGTGAATCGCCTGGTCGACGGCGGCTTCGACAAAGACGGCCAGCTCAAGAAGGTGCTGATCCACTGCATCGAGGCGGAAGATGAGATGAGCGCTCTCGGCGTGTCGAGCAAGCTGAATGTCGGACGCGACTTCCTCAATTGGCTGTTCGAGCTCGGACGCCAGCGCGCCGAAGGGTTTCTCGGCGAGCATTTCGACAAGATCGGCAAGGAATCGTCGATTTCGATCGAGCAGCGCTTTCTCTGAGGCTTCATCAAACCGTCACGCCCCGGAGGCGCTGTTTCGGATACAACTTTAGCGCAAGGTGGGATATGTTTCCCGTTTCGGACGAGGGTCCGGGGCGCCGGCAATGGCAGAGTCCCAAACCGTACGATCTCAGCGCTCTTTAACGGCGATTCCGCTGCTGGCAGGCCTTTCCGCCGAGGCTCTCAAGGTTGTCGAGCAGCGCTGCAGCTGGAGGCGCTACGAGCCAGGCGAGCCGATCGTCGAATATCTCGACCGTTCCGACGACGTGTTCTTCCTGTGCGAAGGCGACGCTCGCGTCATCATCTACTCGATGACCGGCAAGGTGGTGAGCTTTCACGATCTCGGCCCCGGCGACATGTTCGGCGAGTATCCGGCCATCGACGGTCGTCCGCGCTCGGCGAGCGTCGAAGCGCGAACGAGCTGCCTGGTCGCCTTGATGCCGGCTGCCGCGTTTCGCGAACTCGCGCAAAGCGAGCCGGCCGTGTCGCAGGCGCTGCTCAAGCAGCTGGTGGCCACCATTCGCCGGCTGTCGACGCGCGTCTACGAGTTCAGCGCGCATATCATGGCCGTTACCGCGCGCAGGATTTATGCCGAGATGCAGAACATCCGCGCCAAGGACAGCTATCCCGACGAGGAAATGAAGGCGTATTTGGTGGAGAAGACCTTCCCCAAATCAGCGGAGGAGATGACGCTCAAGCTCTCCAACGTCTCCGCCGCGTTCTACGGATTGATGCTCGCCCATATCGGCGATCGGTTCGGCTGGCGGGAGGCTGACGCTATTTCCAAGGCGGTGTTCCGGAAGCTCGGGCAGCTGAAGACGAGAGAGGCGCTGGAACTCGGCGTCGACATTCCGAAGGATTCGAGAGCGCCAGCGCTCGTATTCATCACCGCGGTGCACTCAGCCTCGCCGGAATATAATTTCGAAGTATTCGAGTATCTTCCCGACGAGACCGTAATCAGGGTCTTCGGGGTCTCAAGATATGACCGCATCGCCAAGAAGCTCGACATAGAGCGCTATTTGACTTGGCCCGAGCTTCTGCCCTTCCTCGAAGGTGTCGCCGAGGAAATGGGTGTCAAATGCAAGATCGACGGCGAGCTCAAGGAGCTTGGCGAGGAAGGCCGTTACGATTGCGTCTACAGAATCACCCTGTGATCGAGAAAGCCCGGCAAGAATGCCGACGCCTTCAAGCGAAGAGTGAGGGCTGTTACGGTTGTCTGATCGGTTACTTGGCCATTGAACCGGCCCCACGCTGCCGAGCGCGGCCGGGGCAAGCGTCGCTTGGTCCGTGCGAGAAAGCTTGGCCGCAAAGCTTAGCGGCAAGCTTCCAGGTCTTCAAATGCCGCTATTGGCCTTTCGGCGATCTGGTATAGTCCGGCCCGGATAGGCACCCGGATGCGACTCACCAAGCAAACCAGCTACGCGCTCAGGATTCTGATCCATTGCGCGCTTTCCGGCGCCAAGCACGTCAAGGCCGCCGATATCGCCGCCGAGCACGGCATCACCGAATTCAACGTGGCCAAGATCGTGCCGATCCTGGTGCGCGGCGGCTTCATCACCACGAGCCGCGGGCGGAGCGGCGGGCTGAAGCTCGCGCGGGCGCCGCAAGAGATCGGCATCGGCGACGTGATCCGCGCGACCGAGGCCACCCATGTCGAGGCCGAATGCGTCGGCGGCGCGACGCTTCCCTGCGGCATCAAGCGGGCGGCGCCGATCAACCGCATGCTCGGGGAAGCGGTGGATGCGTTTATCGAGGTCCTCGACAAGCACACGCTTGCCGATCTGATTGTGGCAAGACCGCGCGAGGCCGGCCTGCCCGGCGCCGGAACTTTGCGCCGCGCCCGCGCCGCCACCACCGCAAGCCACTAGCGGCGACGCTGCGCCGCCACGCGCCCTCGCTCCTGTTCGTTGCCAATCATCACTTCCGGAGCGCTGCGGCAGCTAATCCAAGCTCGCCATAGGACCGCCCACAAGACGACCGATATTGAACGGCTGAGGAATTTGGTGTCGAATTGGGTCGGTGCTTCCAGCCTCCCGAACCGCGGCGGCCCACTCGTTAAGGGAGCCTTCAATGACGACGCTCCGGATCAATGGGCAGGAACACGATCTCGATGTTCCTGACGACATGCCGCTTTTGTGGGTTCTGCGCGATGTCGTCGGGCTGACCGGCACAAAGTTCGGCTGCGGTGTGGCGCTGTGCGGGGCGTGCACCGTGCATCTTGACGGCCGTCCGATCCGCTCGTGCATCACGCCTGTCGCCAGCGTTGCCGGCAAGGCCATTGCGACGATCGAAGCGGTCGGCGAAACCGAGAGCGGCAAGAAGATCCAGCAAGCGTGGCTGAATATTGAAGTCGTTCAATGCGGCTACTGTCAGTCCGGCCAGATCATGTCCGCCGCTGCGCTCATCGAGAGCAATCCCAACCCGAGTGATGCCGAGATCGACGCGGCCATGTCTGGCAACATCTGCCGTTGCGGCACCTATCCGCGCATTCGCGCCGCCATCAAGCAGGCGTCACAGTCGGCTTGAAGCAGCGTCCTCAAGGAGCCGTCATGGATTGCGAGCAAGGACTGAAGCTCCGAAAGGACGAGCCCGAACCTCTCCGCGCCGGACTTTCACGCCGGACCTTCCTGGTGGCCAGCGCGGCTGCTGGCGGTGGGTTGCTGCTTGGCTTCTATCTGCCCCAGCGGGTTGCTGCCGGAGCCACCCCTGCAGATACGGAGCTTTTTGCTCCCAACGCCTTCGTCCGCATTGGTGCTGACGACAGCGTGACCCTCGTCATGCCGCAGGTCGAGATGGGACAGGGCACCTACACCTCGATGTCCATGCTCATCGCCGAAGAGCTTGAGGTCGCCCTCGCGCAAGTGTCCGTCAAAGCCGCGCCCGCCGACGACAAGCTCTACGCGAACCCGCTACTTGGGTTCCAGGTCACGGGTGGCTCCACGTCGGTCAGGGCCTGGTGGGAGCCGCTTCGCCGCGCCGGCGCCACCGCCCGCGTTTTGCTGATAGCTGCGGCGGCAGGTGACTGGAACGTCGATCCGCTCACCTGCCACGCCGAAAAAGGAGACGTGGTCCATCCACCGACGGGCCAAAGGCTCAAATACGGGGCGCTGGTCGATGCGGCGGCAAAGCTGCCAGTGCCTGACCACGTCGCGCTCAAGGACCCAAAAGATTTCACCCTCATCGGAACCCCTGCCAAGCGCATCGACACGCCTGACAAAGTGAATGGCAAGGCAATGTATGGCATCGACGCTGTCGTGCCCGGCATGAAGTTCGCGGCGGTTGCCGCCTGTCCGGTCTTGGGCGGAAAGCTGGCCAACGTCGACGACAGCAAGGCCATGGCGATCAAGGGGGTGCACCAGGTGGTGCGGCTCGACAACGCCGTCGCCGTGGTCGGCGACCATACCTGGGCGGCCATCAAGGGCCTGGCCGCGCTCGACATCGATTGGGACGATGGTCAAAACGCCAAGCTCTCCACCGCCGACATCGTGCGCCAAATGGACATCGTTTCGCAGAGTCCGGGGTCGTCGCCCGGCAAGAGGGCGATGTCGCCAAGGCGCTCGGCGATGCCGCGAGCAAGTTCGAAGCGGTGTACGAGCAGCCGTTCCTGGCCCACGCCGCGATGGAGCCGATGAATTGCACCGTGCATGTGCGGGAGGATGGTTGCGACGTCTGGGTGGGAAACCAGGTGGTCAGCCGCGCGCAGGCAACTGCCGCGCAGGTAACCGGGCTGCCGCCGGAGAAGGTCAACGTGCACAATCATCTGATTGGCGGCGGCTTCGGTCGCCGGCTCGATGTCGACGGGATCACCCAGGCCGTCGCGATCGCCAAACAGGTCGATGGGCCGGTCAAAGTCGTGTGGAGCCGGGAGGAGGACATCCAGCACGACATCTATCGGCCCTATTATTTCGACCGGATGACCGCCGGCGTGGATGCACAAGGCCTGCCAATCTCTTGGAGTCACCGCGTCACCGGCTCCTCGATCCTGGCGCGATGGGCGCCGCCGGCATTCAAAAAAGGCCTCAACTCGGATGCCGTCGAAGGCGCCGCGAAGGAGATGTCCTATTCGATCCCGAATATTCTCGTGGACTATGTTCGCTATGAGCCTCCTTCGGGGATCACCACTGGCTGGTGGCGCGGCGTCGGGCCCACGCACAATATCTTCGTCGTAGAGAGTTTCATCGACGAGCTGGCGGCGGCGGCGAAGAAGGACCCCGTCGCTTATCGCCGGGCGTTGCTCGGCAAGGCGCCTCGCATGCGCGGAGTGCTGGACCTCGCCGCCGAGAAGGCGGGCTGGGGCAGCCCGCTGCCGCCGGGCGTCGGCCGCGGCGTCTCGGTGCAATTCGCCATGGGGAGCTACCTCTCCCAGGTCGCCGAGGTGGAGGTCTCCAAGGACGGCGAGGTCAACGTCCGCCGGGTGGTTTGCGCGGTGGATTGCGGCCAGATCGTCAACCCCGACACCATCATTGCGCAGATGGAGGGCGGCATTATTTTCGGCGCCAGCGCGGCGCTATGGGGCGAAATCACGCTCAAGAATGGCCGCGTCGAACAGAACAACTTCAACGACTATCGTGTGCTGCGCATCAACGAGGCGCCCCGCATCGAGGTTTATCTGGTCAAGAGCAGCGAGGCACCCGGAGGCATCGGCGAGCCTGGAACCATCGGCATCTTTCCGGCGATAGCCAACGCCGTTTTCGCCGTGACCGGCAAGCGCATCCGCAAGCTGCCGATCAAGAATCAACTCCGGCCCGCGTAGGTAACGATGCGCCGCATCACCACGCTCATTGCGCTCGCGGCCCTCGTGGTGATAGCGGCCATGGCTTGGCTCTTCTTGCGTAGTGTCGACCCAACGGATTTTGCGAGCGGCAAGCGCGTGGACCTCGCGGAGTTTAAGGGAGCGAATCCCAGCGGCGTCCCGGCAAGCATAGCGCAAGCCGATCTCGTTGCGCGCGGTGAGTATCTCGCGCGAGCGGCCGATTGCGTGGCCTGCCACACGGCCCCGGGGGGCAAGCCTTTTGCGGGCGGCCTCGCCTTCAAACTCCCCATGATCGGCACGCTCTATTCGACCAACCTCACGCCGGACAAGGAAACCGGCCTTGGCGCGTGGAGCGACGATGATTTTGTGCGGACATTGCACGACGGGATCGGCAAGGATGGGGAGCATCTTTATCCGGCTTATCCTTACACCTCCTACGCCCTGATGACGCGCAGCGACGCGCTCGCCATCAAGGCTTATCTGTTCAGCCTCAAGCCGGTCAGCTACACGCCGCCGCCGAACGACATAGCGTTCCCGTTCAATCAACGTTACCTGATGACTTTCTGGAACCTGCTGTTCAAGCCCGGGCACCGCTTCAGGCCCAACGTCGATCAGTCGGCGGAATGGAACCGTGGTGCTTATCTCGTCGAGGCGCTCGGACATTGCGGCGACTGCCACACCCCACGAAACCTGCTCTATGGGCTGAAGTCGGGCCAGAAATTCGCGGGCGCGGTCATTCAGGGCTGGAAGGCGTACAACATCACGCCCGACCCGAAATGGGGCATCGGCGCGTGGTCCGATGTGCAATTGCAGGGCTATCTTGCCCATGGTCACGCCGAAAAGCGGAGCTCGGCGAGCGGACCCATGGCCGAGGTCGTCGACAATAGCCTGCGCTTCCTGAGCGAGGACGATATCGGGGCGATGACCGCCTATCTGCGAAGCGTTCCATCGAAGGCGGCGAGCGGCCAACTTGCCGTGGCGGAAACGCCAGCCGAAGAGGCAAAGCCAGCTAAGGACATCTTGGCGGACTCCGGCGGCGGTGCGCTGGGCTTGCGGGTTTTTGAAGGCGCCTGTATCGGCTGCCACAGTTTCGACGGCAGCGGCGCCGTCTCGGATTATGCGACGCTGCTCGGCACGCGAACGGTGAACGACCCCTCAGGCACCAATGCAACGCAGGCGCTGCTCCAGGGCACGCATCTTCATACGGCGCTCGGCAAAGTGTTCATGCCAGGATTCGGCAACGGATATTCGGACGCGGAAATCGCCGCCGTGGTCAACTTCATTACCGGGCGGTTCGGAGCGAACGCTTCCGCGCTCACGCCCGATGAGGTCGCCAAGAGGCGCCAAGAGAACTAGCCGCCCTCCCGAATTGGACTGCATCCTGGTGACCGCATCGCGAGCGGCGGCAGCCGCCGTACGCGCGCCGCCAGCACCGCAAGCCACCAGCGGCAACGCTCGAGTTCGAGCCCCTTTTCATCCTTGATGGGCGCAACCTAAATGTGATTTTATATCCGCAATACTACTTCTAGTATTGTCGGCCAATCGGGCGTCGTACTGAGCAATGCGTAACATCAGGGGAACCTTACACAGCCTTCCCAACCAGCAAACGCTGACGATTGTCGCCCAGGACCCATCTATTGCCCCGAACGACATTCTGACCGCTCAGGTCAGGATCCCCGCCGAAGAGCTAATCGACGGTCCGTGTGGCTACCGCGTCCATGTCATCGACTACGACGCCACGAGCAACATTCTCTACGAACCGGCAAAACTTCGGCCCGATCCTGAAGGTGGTTACGTCGATCCTTTCGCTGTTGACGACGATGGACCAGGGCAAACGCGGAAGCCGAAGGGCTATGATACCAAATTGCTGACCGACCCCACGTTTCACGCCCAGAACGTGTATGCGATCGTGATGCGAACGCTCGCCCGTTTCGAGTTCGCGCTCGGGCGCCGCGTAGCCTGGGGCTCGAACGGACATCAGATCCACGTGGCACCGCATGCCTTCGCTGACGCCAACGCCTTCTATTCTCGGGATGATAGAGCGATCTTCTTCGGCTATTTTCCTGGCAACGACGGCAAGACCGTTTTTACCTGCTTGTCGCACGACGTCGTCGCGCATGAGACCACTCACGCCCTGCTTGATGGTCTGCGAGCGCGTTACATGGAACAGTCTTCCCCAGATCAGGCGGCCTTCCATGAAGGCTTTGCCGACGTCGTAGCTCTGCTTTCGGTCTTCTCTCTGCCGGAGATCATCGGCGAGTTGCTGGATCGCACGCCAAAAGCGAGCGCCAATACAATCGATGAGAAATTCCTGAAACCTGAGGCGTTACGTCAATCGGCGCTGTTCGGTCTCGCTGAGGAGATGGGCTCGGCGATTTCGGCGGTGAGAGGCGAGGCGCTCAGGCGTTCCGTGACCCTTGAGCGAGGCAAGCGCTACATGTCCATGGCGGAATTCGATGAGCCGCACCAGCGTGGGGAACTTCTCGTCGCGGCAATGATGAATGCTTTTCTGGACATATGGAACGCCAGAACTCGAGCGAATTGGATTCGTGGCCAAAGGCAAAAAGGACCGCAACGCGGTGACGGAAGAGGGTGCGATGGCAGCTGACCATCTGCTGACCATGGCCATTCGGGCGCTGGACTACTGCCCGCCCACCGACCTCCGATTCTCGGACTATCTTTCGGCGCTGCTGACGGTTGACGGCGAAGTAGTGCCGGACGATCGCAAATATGGCTATCGCCAAGCGCTGCTTGATAATTTCGCGGCCTATGAGATCCGGCCGGCACCAGGCACTGACAAGGATGGCCGGTTCAATCGTTGCGACCAGGAGCTTGTGTACAGCCGCAGCCATTTTGATTCGATGTTGCGAGACCCGGAGGAAGTGTTTCGGTTCATTTGGGAAAACAAAAGGAAGCTCAAGATCGACACCGACAGCTACGTGGAGGTTCAGTCGGTGCGACCCTGCGCGCGGATCGGGCCGGATGGCTTTATCTTGCGCGAGACGGTAGCGGAATACGTGCAGATCCTCACGCTTGAGGCCGGCGAATTAAAACGTGTGCTCAAGATCGAGCGGCCGGAAGGCGTTCCCAGCTCGCGAAGAATTAGAATCTTTGGCGGTGGGTCGCTGATTTTCGACGAATACGGGCAGCTCAAATATCAGATTGCCAACCGGATCGAGGATTCAGCACGTCAGGCGGACCGACTGGAATACCTGGCGCGCATTGGCACCTTCGACGAGCCGCCAGATCCTGCCGTTCCTTCAAGTTCCGCCTCGTATTTTGCGCTGCTGCACCGCATGCGCGCGATGGGATGAGAGCAGAAGCAATGGCCGCCTCCTCGCCGACCAGCCTCAATATTCGGACTTATCATGTTGGCTTCGGCGATTGTTTTCTGCTGAGCTTCCGCTACGGGAGCAACACCGAGAAACACGTTCTGATCGATTTCGGCTCGACTGGGTTTCCGCCGGGAGTGCCGAAGACGCGCATGTTGGATATCGCCAAGGACATTGAGAAACGCACCAACGGGAAGCTCAGCGCCGTCGTCGCGACGCATCGGCACAAGGACCATATTTCCGGTTTCGAGACGAAATCGGGTGGGGGCGGCACCGGGGATATCATACGCTCTCTCAAGCCTGATCTTGTTATCCAACCATGGACTGAAAATCCCGAACTAGCGCCGACGGCAGAAAGTCCCGACGGCCCCCCGGCCGCGGTCAAGAGATTCGGAGTCGGAACAGGAAAGCGTGTCGGCGCGCTCACGTTGATGCACACCGTTGCAGAACAATCGATTGCCGCGTCCCGGCACCTGCC
This sequence comes from uncultured Alphaproteobacteria bacterium, assembly GCA_963757555.1. Classification (GTDB taxonomy): domain Bacteria; phylum Pseudomonadota; class Alphaproteobacteria; order Rhizobiales; family Methyloligellaceae; genus Methyloceanibacter. Next base: position 94,439 of record CAVWRU010000007.1, on the reverse strand, counting down.
GCGATCCTTCGCAAAGGAACTGTCGTTCCTAGGTGAAACCAACATCAATAATCCGAGCGCGGTCACCAATCTGATGACGATGGCCAAGAACAATTACGTCTATTGCGGCCAGAAGTCGGGTCTGGAGAAGATCTTGCCTGGGGTCACCGTGAAGGTTCTCGGGCCGCCGACGGTCAAGCAGACGGCCACCATCAAGAAGGAGCGCTCTAAGGATCCGACCGAGTTCTGGCAATTCCAGGCAGCTGCGGCGACAGCGGGAAATGGAGGCGGCAAAGTCCTGTTTCCCAAATTTGTTCACAGCAAGGGTTCTCAGTTTCCGCTTGCTGCGCGGTGGCTTGTCTATCACGCCAGGCTAACCCATGCCGATCAGAAGCTTCAGATCGTGCGTATGCTTGACGATGCCATGAACAACACCAGCGTGATTCTGATGTTTCAGGTCGGGCGGAAACGGTTGCTATTCCCGGGCGACGCGCAGATCGAGAATTGGCAATATGCGCTCAGCAAAAAAGAATACGCGCCGCTTCTTAAGGACGTCGACTTGTACAAGGTTGGACACCACGGCAGCCGCAATGCCACGCCAAAGACATTGTGGGGAATGTTTGCGAAGAAATCGCCGCAGTCGACGCCAACCCGGCTTAGATCCCTCATGTCCACCATGGAAGGCAAGCACGGCTCTGTCCAGTTGCACACCGAAGTACCGCGCGCGACCTTGGTCCACGAGCTCGAGCATCAAACCGAACTCTTTTCGACTCAACAACTCGCGGGCCGAACATTCTTTCACGATACCCCTGTAACATTTTGACGGCGGGGATCGGAGCGTCTGGATACTCGGAAGGCTTGGTGCCCCAGGCCGGTGTGCCCCAAGCGAGCCACATCAACGACTTGAAGTGTCAAACCGTCTTATCGGCGCGCACTGGTACTAAAGGCCTTTCCGGCGCAGTGGCAAACCGAAATTGGCCACCTGAAAAACGAAAGACCATCGAGGGACCACATGGTCCGTTTTTCCGCCAGCTAACGCCGACAGATCGACCCTACGCAGACCAAACGCCATTCTCCGGGAGGGATGTAGCAGGCTGTGGGGAATAGGGCTCGCGTCGATTGCATCCTGCGATCCGTCGGCCACGAGCCCGGCTTTGCCGGGTCTGATCGGAGGTTCCCGCCGGCACTGCAAGTTCAAGGCCGGCCATCGCATTCAAGCGGTGGTCTTCAATAGGGCTTGACCCTACCGCTCGCCTACAGGGCGCTGATGAAGCCTTAGGAGATGCCGGTCTTCACAACAACACCGGATAGTTCCGGCGGGCACTTTATCCAAGGCCATGCAGGCAACCGCTGCCTTGGAATTTCTTGAGAATTGAGTTTGAGAAATCTCTTTCTCACTGCTAGGACATTTCGTAGTCCGCACAACTCCCGCGCCAAATCCCGGAACGAGAGAAAGCAAAATCGCCGGAAAAGATATGCCATCAACGCCTGCTGCAACCGAGCGAGACAAGAATTTGGGCGACATGCCAAGAGACGCCTCCGTGGCCTTTTAACACTGTAAGGGTTGCGGAGAGACACTGAGAAGCTGTTGGTACGGCTCGGTGCCGTATCCAACAACTCAAGAGGGGTTTAGAGCCTTGCTGCACTCCGAACCCCGACCAACACTCCAAGGATTGGGTTGGAGTGAGGAGGGGTGTCGTAGCGGACGACCAGATAACCCGGCAGGACCGTCTCTTCGCAGGACGGCTCACCTTGCCGGGTTATCCTGGTCGGGTTGGATGAGCCTATTCGACGTTGTGCTGGATCCAATCAATGATCACGTCCGCAATCTGCAAGTTGTTGCGCTCCATCATCATGAGATGTCCGTTCCCATTAATTCCGATATCCGGCAAGCTGATGAATTTAGCATTACCGCCGGCGGCATTTAGGTTCGCAACGAAGGTCTGCGCCTGCTGTATCTGCGGGGCCGAATCGAAGTCGCCACGTATGATTAGCACCGGCACGTGGGCGAGCGCTGCAAATTGCGTGAAAGTGGGGAGGTTGATCGGCTCAATAGCGATAATGCCTTTCACGAGGTCTGGTCTCGCGAGAGTCGCATCCCAACCGATGGGACCGGTCGAAGACCACGTCAGCAGAATGGACTTCCCGACCTTGTCGAAAACGGCATCCAAGCCGGCAGTGCGCTTTGCGGCCTGATCTGATCCGCGGAACATGTCGGTCAGCTGCGCAAAGTACTGATCAATGGACCCCACCGGAAACTGCGTATTCGGATATGGCACGCCCACGGCTGACCCAATTCGGAAACTTGTCCACGCGGCTTCATTGGACGTCTGTGAGAGGGGTTCAAGGGTATCCGGAGTTGCCATGCCCAGTCGTACTAGATTGTATTGAGTTATATCGTAGCTAGAGCGTCCCCGGTTCACATCATCGTAGACATAGGTGGAGAATCCTTGCCGGACGAAGTAGGTGGCCCAGCCCTCGCGACCGTCAGGCGTGCTGAGATAGGTCTTCCCGGTATGCCACGAGCCATGGGCCAGAATGATCGGCAGCTTGTGCTTATTGGATGCAGGGATCTGGTACTGGACGTACACCTGATCCACTACAACATGCGCTGGCAGCGGATTGGTGCCATCGCTAGACGTGGCCTGCGAGAAGACGATATTGCCGCCGACGAAGAAGTCTCCCTGCTCCTTGATGACCAGTGTCTTGTCGGGAGACGCCGCGAGGGCGCCCTGGGCGACAATGGTCGCCAACGTAAATGTGCAGGCAAGCAGCAGTTTTTGTAACGTGTGAGGCATGGTTTCCTCCCTGTGCAGACGGGTTCACGGCTCAGCGAGGTCTTGATTTACATGCCTAGTTGCAGCCGAAAGACGTCTCGCCGAGTTTTTGGATTTCGGCGCACGCAAGGCGCGTGCCCTATGCTGCAACTCAACAAGTATGCCGCAAAATTGAAAAAGCGTCCATGAGATCAACTAATGAAGACTGACCAGAGACAACCGGAGCCAGGAGGTCAATTGCAGGCACCTGCTCAAAATGCGGTTGACCGGTGGTGCAGCCAGCTTCATGGACATCTCCTACCAATGGGCCGGAAGACGACGTAACATTCAGATTTTTCGAGGATAGAGTTGAGCTGTCAATCAGCCTAATTTCAAAAAGGTTCAGTCGTCGCTGTGTCAAGGATGGGCCAATACGCAGAATGATTGAAGCGATGAGCGATAAAAGAGAGGAAGGCGTCGCGCTTGTTGCTGTGTTGTGGACGCTGACTCTGCTATCCATTATCGCCGCCGCTTTGTCATGGGAAAGTCGCAGCAGCGCCCGCATCGCGCGTAACATGGCTGACAATGCGGCTGCACGCGTGGCAGCAGATGCAGGCATCCAACGCGCAATCCTCGATTTGGTCACCGTACCCGACGTCAAAAAATTTCGCACCGACGGGGCGGTTTATGTGTGGATGTTCGCCAACAGCACAGTGCAAATTTCACTTCAGGACGAGGCCTCTAAAATCGACCTGAACAAGGCGCCGGAGGCGGCTCTGGCTGCTCTATTTGATTCAGTTGGCGTTGATCCAGTAAAGGCTCAATCGCTGGCGGATGCCATCGCCGATTTTCGCGATCCGGACAATTTTTCGCGTCCGCGCGGTGCCGGCCCATAGGGGTGCTAGTCAATGACCCGTGTGTCCGGTGGGTGGGTTGGCGGGCTAGTCGGTATTGGCAATCAGATGACCCGACGCAGGCCCCGAACGCCGGGAGGAGCCTGTCCTAGAGCCTTGCCGCCAGACCAATAGGTTAGCCGGAATCCCACCACGCAGTTGTAAGACGGGCCTTCCAGGACGATGCGGATCTTGTCCTCGGACGAAAAGTGCCGCCGCGTCGCGCGACGGATGTCCTTCACGACCTGCTCTGCCGGCTCTTTCGCCGGAATGGATTTCTGTCTCATCTTCGCTCCCTCTAAAGGTTACGATGAGCCAGAAATCCTCCCTTGTTCAACTCCCCCGATCTGTCTCATGAATGCTGACGGCGGACAGTCTCGCGAGGACAGTACTTTCTGGGTGTACTCCCAGTCGAGTCCATGATCGTCGGCTACATCGCGGATTACCGCAACTCCATTGGAGGCCGTGCCTTCTCCACACGTTGAGAAAAATTCTTGACGGCTTATCGGTCTTGAAGAGCGGCCTCGATCCACCCGTCTTCAAACCCGTCGGGCAGTTGGCCGAGCACTGAGAATATGTCACCGAAACGCTGCGATAGCGTGGCACCATCCCGTAATCCGGCTCAACTCAAGGGCCTTGGTTAGATCGGCGCGCGCAAGATCGAGCTTGCCGATTTTCATAAGGGCCACACCACGATTTCCGTAGGGCGCGACATCGGATCTAGCTCGATGGCACGCGTCGCGTCGGCGATGGCGCGGGCATAGTCGCCCTTGGCGCCGTAAGCAAACCCACGATTGGCGAACGCGCCGGCATAACGCGGCTGAAGCTCGGTCGCACGCGTCAGATCGGCGATGGCGAGGTCATAGTCGCCCTTTTCGTTGTAAGCGCCTCCCGATTGTTGAAGGCGACAGGGTCTTCCGGATTGAGTTCGATCGCACGCGTCGCATCGGCGAGGCGCGGTCGTAGTCACCCTTTCCGCTGTAAGCGAAACTCCGATTGTAGAATGCGAAGGCGTCTTTCGGGTCGAGTTCAATGGCTCGCGTCAGATCCGGCGATGGCCCGGTCATATTCGCCCATATTGTTGTAAAAAAACCCGCGATTACCTATAGCAATCAAATTAGCGAGTGCGAGCTTAATTCCAATCCCGACGAAGAAGCCTCTTTGGCCGGCTGCCGACCTCAAGAGCTAAATCCTGCCACCGGGAGTAGACGTACTCACGGCAGTCCGCAACGCGCAACTGGTTCATCAGCGGCCTGAGTTCGGACCAACGCGGACAAACTCAGCAGTTCTCGGACGCTAACGAATATCGAGCACCCAGTCTCAACCGTGGCCTTGCCGAGTACCAAGTTGAAGGCCTTTTCGGGATCGGTCGATGGATCGGCTACTACAATGCCGCCCGGCCACACTCCTCGTTCGCCGGCAGGACGCCCGACGAGGTCTATGCTATCGAACTGCAAGCGGAGAAACTGGCGGCATAATCGAACCCAGAATCGACCTTAGCCAAGCCGCCAAACCTCATAATGGTTACTTTAGCAAGGTCCTTTATGCTACGATCCTGCTTAATACGTGAGCGACCTAAGCACTTGAGGCTTTCTAGTCAACAAGTGTAGCAGTAAGGGAGGAATATTATGAAACTCAGCAGTGTTATAACAAAACGCCTCGCCGCGCTCGGCGCTACGACCGCTGTCTGTATCGCCTCCAGCGTCGCTAGTCTTGCTGCCCCTCCGTCCCCCGAAGTTGGTATGCAGAGGACGGATGTCATCATGACCACCGGAGGCCCGGTGAGGGGATTTATAGACGATGGTATGAGTAAGTTCCTGGGCATTCCTTACGCCGCCCCGCCCGTGGGAGATCTCCGGTGGCGAGCGCCACAGGTCCATGCTTCCTGGACCACGCCGCTTGATGCGGTGGCCTTCGGCAATACCTGTGTGCAAAATAACACATTTGTCGTTTTCTCGGCCCCAAGTAGCACCGAAGACTGCCTGTATCTAAACGTGTTCACTCCAAAGGGCGGCGGCCAAAGCCTTGGGAACCAAAAGAAGCCACACCTGAAACCCGTAATGGTTTGGATTTACGGAGGCGGGCTAAGCAACGGCGGCACCAATTGGTACGACCCGAGTTATCTTGTGAACCAGGGCGATGTCGTCTTTGTGTCGATGAATTATCGCTTAAACATCCTTGGCTTTTTCTCTCATCCCGCGATCGACAGCGGCCAGGATCTCCGCGCGAATTACGGGATTATGGATCAGCAAGCTGCGCTCAAATGGGTGCAACAAAACATCTCACAATTCGGGGGTGACCCGAAGAATGTGACGATCTTTGGTGAATCGGCTGGCGCAAGTTCGACCTATTATAACGTGATATCGCCAACCGCTAAGGGGCTGTTTCAACGTGCCATTACGGAAAGCACAGGTTGGACTGATATCAGCACCTACGATGTCGCATTGACACGGGGCAAGCAATTCGCCGCTGCCGTGGGATGTGGCGTTGACGCCAGCCCACAAGCTGCTCAATGCCTGCGATCGCTCTCAACTCAAGTCATAATTGATAGCGGTTTCGTGGCACGAGGACCGATTAGAACCCTAGACGGAACAATATTGACGATTAATACTCAGGAAGCACTTGCCAGCGGGCAATTTAACAAGGTAGACTTAATGATTGGTACTAACCGGGATGAATTTACCTGGTTTAATGCCATTAACGAGCTTACTACTGGTGTAATATTAACACCAGACGCGTATGAAATGAACATTCAGCTTACTTATGGCACTAATGCGCCATTGGTGCTGCAGAAGTATCCGGTATCTAACTACGAAACTCCATCCAATGCTCTCTCTGCCGTGCAAACTGACAGCAGCTGGCCATGCCAATGCAGACGGGCGATCAAGTTGCTGAGAGAGTACGTACCGGTTTGGGGCTATTTGTTCAACGATAGGACAGCCCCAACCTACATGCCACCAGTCTCCTTCCCCTATAAAGCTGGTCACACCTCTGAGATTCAGTACATTTTCAAAGATTTCCATGGTGCCACGGGGGTGATCCGCCCACTCAGTCCGCACCAACAAAAGCTTTCCAGAACTATGGTTAGCTACTGGACAGCCTTTGCAAGGACGGGGAATCCCAATTCGCCAAATACGCCGGATTGGCCGCTTGACGTGCAGGACAATTACCAGTTGTTGGAACTGCCAAAGCCAGGATCGACCCTAGAATTGTCCCACATACACAACTGCGACTTCTGGGATTCGCTGCTGTAAGCTTCTTCCGCCTGACGTTGTAAGTAGGGCAGAGAGCGTCGCCCACATTTCTCCGGAGGCCTGGTGGCGGCATGCACGGGCCTCGCTGCCCGTCTCGAAGGCGTTGAGGGAACACGCACTCGTACTTCAGCGACCGCCACAGCCGTTCGATGAACACGTTGTCCATCCAGCGGCCTCGTCCGTCCATGGAGATGCGGATGCCGGCGTCCTTGAGCGTGTTGGTGAAGGCGAAGCTGGTGAACTGCGAACCCTGATCGGTATTGAAGATGTCGGGTGACCCGTATCGGTCGATGGCATCCTCCCAGTGCCGCGACACAGAAGTCCGCCTCCATCGTGTTCGACAGTCGCCAGGCGAGGACCTTGCGGCTCGCCCAGTCCATGATGGCGACGAGGTAGAGGAAGCCGCGCCGCATCGGGATGTAAGTGATGTCGGCGCACCAGACCTGGTTCGGCCGCTCGATCGTGAGGTGCCGCAGCAGGTACGGGTAGATCTTGTGCCGCGGGTGCGGCGTGCTCGTCTTCATGACGGAGCAGTTCGATACCGTGATGCCGCTCTTGAAGGAGTTTTACCAGCGATTGCGACCCCACGCCGAGTGGCGGGAGATAGAAGCTGATTTCGGGGGTAAGGTGCGTGCCTCTTTGAACTTCACCGTTGGCGACGGGCACAACGTTCAGTTCCTCTTCAGCAGCGGGCAGCGCCGGGCCGCCGGGCTCGCTTACCTGCTGGCAATCCATATGTCGAAGGAGTGGTGCAAGCTGCAATCGCTGCTGCTGGATGACCCTGTCCAGCACGTTGACGACTACCGAGCACTAAATCTAGTTGAGGTCCTTGCGGCGATCCGAAGGACCGGTCGGTAATCATTTCCGTTGAAGACCCGGCGCTGGCCGATCTGCTCTGCCGCCGACTGCGAAGCACACTAACTGAGGCCGGCCGGCGCTTCGATCTGAAAACGTCAACCGCCGGCACGGCCGCAATAGGAAATATCTCTGAGGTGCTTCCGATGCCTCGCGAAATCCTGACGGCCCAAGTATCTTGACCGGGTTTCGCCCGACGGCGCATCGAAGCCAAAGTGAACTTCGGAGTTCCTCCAGAGCTTCGGCCAGAAAAGCTAGCGCGTCTGCTTAGCGCGAGTTTGGTGCGGATTTTGGCTAACTAGATGCTACCTCTACCTCAAAGCGAATTGTATTCTAGTTCCGTAACATACTGTTTTTGTTGGTGACCCCGGCAGGATTTGAACCTGCGACCCTCAGATTAGGAATTTGCGGCTATGCTGTCCCGATCAATTTCATCGGCTCGGCAGGAGGAGAAGGCTCGTGATCGAGTGCTCAAGGATGCTGAGCTTCGTGCGATCTGGAAGGCTACCGTGACTGGCAGGCAGCGCGGCACGCTTGCCGTCTTTGGTTAGGCACTCCGATGTCATTCGCTTTTTCTAAGCAGCGCCGCTACCACGAAAGAACGATCACTGCACCGGGGGGGGGGGGGTATAAAAAAATCTTGGCGACTCGATGAAGACCGGTGGGATGAGTCTATCTTCCCAAAGGCCGATGTGGAAGCTGCAGTGGCCAAATGAACGAAGCCGACGCCCCGCTTGATAATGCAGCGGCCGGTATTTAATCGGTGACCGCTTCGCCTCGCCGTCACTGGTTCCCTCATGGAACCGGAGAAGTCCCGTGCTGCATGCGTGGGGCGCGAACCGCGCTTCGGCCGAGTTCAGAGACCAAAGACTCCCCGGCAACGGCTATGCTAACAAAGGGATGCTCCGCGCAATAATTGTCGATCCACGCCCAAATGCCTTTCGTGTCGGTGCTTTGTGTTACGTCAGAGGACCAAGGACCAAAAAGGTTAACGGAACCGCGCGGGGTGGTGCCCAAGGCCTCTTCTTTGTTGCGTGCGTTAGTCCAGTACTCGTATGACGCCATACCGAGGCCGATGGTGATGCCGACTTGGGGTGAATCTGGCCGGTACGCCCCGCATCAGCGCTGTTGTTAGGACGTGGCGTCGTCGATCTTGGCGGTATGTTGGCGTGGAACAGCCTGTTCGGGGGAATCTCCCGCTTTAATTACACAAGCCAACTGTCGGCAAAGCTCTGTGAATGAGTTCAGCGGCAGCAGCTTGTGCTGCCTTGGCACACTCAAGGCGTCCGGGGCTGCCCTGTGCCTGCGTCTTGAGTTCTGCGGCGAGAAATGCGCAGTAGGTTTTGACCAGCGTTTCACTCCTCTCGGTTATGAGTTTCCCTTTTTCGGCCATAGCGTTTGCTTGAGTACAAGCTGTTGCCGCGATAGCAGTCGCCTCTGGCGTTTTTGTCTCGATCGCGTCAGCCTCAGCTTGTCGTGCGGCGATGGCAGCCTCCATCGACAGGCTGGCTTTGGGCGCAGAGCCTGCGATAAGCGCTGCTGCGACAAGACAGTAGGTTTTGACAGGAGCGGATGCCCCGGATCGCTTGAGCATGCGACAGCGGCCATTCAGCCAGGCCATTTGCACTCGACCACATACAACGGACACTAAGTTGGTCTCTTCCCAGCAATTACAAGATGCCTTCGACCGATTTCCTCGCACGCGTGCCTGGCTGGCCGAAGCTTTTGGCCTCGGCCAGCCGAGTGATATTGCTGCTATTTTTTGGCCTTCACTACGTGAGAGTTTAGCCAATCCGCAATCACGCCCGCCACTTTATCGCTCGATGCATCCCAGAACATCAGATGGTCTGTACCCCAATCATCGATTTGATGAACTCAGAGGAATCCGCGAGTAAAATGGGAATAGGGGTCATTGGGCAATAGCAGCAGAGAGAATAAGGTGGCGAGATCACTATCGAAAAGCAGGGGCGGCGTTTAAGGACCGTTTTGGTTGTACTCCGAGTGAGTTTCGCGCGCACGCCGAGTTGTTGAGCAGCCCCCAGCTTGCTCCGCAGGTTATTGTCACGCAGAAGTGACCCTCTAGGAGAGCTGTCGCGCTGCGTGCGCTTGAACACTCCGCTTGATCATCACCACATCCAGGTCGCATGGCCTCATCGCGAAGAGGGAGATCGAGGCGGCACCGTCAAGAGGTAGATAGAACATGGATGCCGAGATGTTAACGACGGTGGCGCGGCTACGGGAAGCTGCGACGAGATTGCGGAGTGTGGGCTTCGTACAGCTCGCAGAGCAGGTTGAGGCCCTAGCCGAGAACGAAGCGCAATCGCAGTTCGCATCAAAAGCCCCCCGTGCGACCAGAATGAACGTTATGATGCCCAGAGCGCTGGTAGCGTCAGTACTGGCGCTCTTGCTTATTGCGAGTTCGGTTGTCTTGTTCTCCGAAACAGGAACCGCGCCAACGGCACCCTTGCTTTGTGTCGCAGGCGCCCCCGCGGCCATGACCTGTCCAGCCCCAGCCCCTTTGGCAGAAGCTGCACGACCGGCTTCACAAGCTCTCGAATAGAGCAGAACGCCGCGACAATCCTCGCCGCCGCGCACGAGTGGATTCCGATGGTGACGCTCGACGAGCAACGCGAGCTTCAACTTGCGAACGCCGAAGCCGACTAGCGATTCTGGTCGATCATGCAGGACATGAACGAAGAACAGGTCAACGGTCACAAGGGACTCGTGACCATCGCCGAGAAGGTCATCCCCAAGGCACAAGGGGAAGCCCGCGAAGCCGCCGCCAATGCCGCCGAGCGCGCCGCTGCCAAAACCGGATGGCCTGTTGTGCTATATCGGGATTGGTCATCGCACTTCCCTCTTGAGGAGTTCCGGTGAAGACCGGCCCAGACCTCCACGTCCAAGCACGAGCCAATGACATCGTCGTCACGATGCCGGGCACGAGCTTAAGAGTGGTGTACCGGAAGCCGCATCGGGGATCGCAGCTAGTGGCGAGGCTCGACTATTTTCAAGATCAGCAGAAGGGTCCAATCACGCGAGCAGAGTTTCTCACCCTCGCATCGAAGGCGGCCAGCGACAAGGCGCGGGAGTTGGAGTGGATCGTGTGAGGGGGCGCCGACCGAAGCCGACGCCCCATGTGCCCTGTTTCAGTTGTTACAGACCACGCGAGGTGGCCCAACCGATGAGGATATCCGCGATCTGAAGATTGTTGTTATCCAGCATGATCATGTGGTCGTTACCGAAGATGGGTCCGGGCGAACCTGGATAAAGGGAACCTGGGGTTAGAGCCGGAGGCCACATGAAGCGAATGTCTCCTCCTGCCGAAGTGATTTGGCTGATCATTGTCGGGCAAGGCACCGCCGGCTGAGGTACGGGAGAGAAATCGCCAAACTCGATGAGGATCGGGATATGCGACAGAGTGGTGATCTCAGGCGGAGTGAGATTGCCGAAACAACCCGTCTCGAGCTGAATGATGCCCTTGACCTTGCATGCTGACGCTGTTGTCCAGGGGTAGCACCCTGAGGCTGGTTGTAACGCCGCCCTAATTGGGTATGACGCTGATTTCAGAGTGACCTACCAAAACAGCGCCGTCTAACTCTTTAGCAAGCTCCGCCATCTGAGCGGGACTGTTGTAAAAGCCCGCAGGGTCAGCTGGAGCGGGAGCTTCCGACAGAACGGCATTTAGGCCAGGGGTCGCAAAGGCGTGGAATTGCATGTGGGTTCCCCCATTACCCACGCCCACCGTGCTCATTGGAAATCGAATACCTGGACTAGGGGTGGCCGTGGCATAGCACGGGGACGTTGTGCAAGGAGGCGTAGCGAAACGGAACGCGTTCCAGATCGCCACGTCAGTAGAAAGCGAGATTACCGGCTGCTGGGACGGGTCCAACAAACCTGCACGCACGTTGTTATATTTCCTGCCGTCAAAACCAGAGCGTGCGCGGGCAACCTGGTCGGCTAAGTAGGTATCGAAGCCCTGTCGAACAAAGTACTCGTACCACCCCATCCGTCCGTCTGGAGTGGTCTCCCATGACTTCGAACTCAATCCGCCGCCGTGTACAAAGACGATCGGCACATGCTTCTTGCCATTTTGTGCCTGTGGCTTCTGGAACTCCACATACATCTGACTAAAAAGCAGACCTGCACCCGCCAAGGTCGTGCTTAGTTTTTCGTTTTTCATGCGAAGTCCTCCCTATTGGTGTTCTATTGAATTGTACGTCACCAGGGCGCTGCCCTTTAGGACATCGGTTGATTGTCCGTGCGTCCAGCTAGGCTGAAATCGGGGTGGCGAGAGAAGGCGTCACGGCGACGGACTGTCCGTCGTCAGATTATTTGAGACAGAGACGTTCGAGATCGAAGAGAGGATCTGGCGCCTCTGTTGACGATGTTAAGCGGCTTTGCCGCGATGTATCAATCGGCGGATTTGGATGGTCTTTCGTTTGATCCTTTCTCTTTCCAGCAAGATGGTGTTGCCACGGCCGAAGTAGACATCGGCTGGGGTCAGATTGGCGATGGCCTCGTGGTAGCGGTGGTTGTTGTAGTGATCGACGAAGGCATCGATCTGGGCCTTGAGATCGCCAGGGAGGTAGTAGTTCTCGAGCAGAATGCGGTTCTTGAGCGTCTGATGCCATCGCTCGATCTTGCCCTGGGTCTGGGGATGGAATGGCGCGCCGCGGACATGATCCATGCCCCGATCCTTGAGCCATTCCGCCAGGTCGCCGGCGATGTAACTCGGCCCGTTGTCACTCAACAGCCGCGGCCGGTGTGCGACCTGGGCGCGATCACAGCCGGCCGCCTTCAGGGCCTGTTCGAGGGTTTCGGTGACGTCTTCGGTCCGCATCGTCGTGCATAGCTTCCAGGCGATGATGTAGCGCGAGAAGTCGTCGAGGACCGTGGACAGGTACAACCGGCCCCAGCCGATGACCTTGAGATAGGTGAAGTCAGTCTGCCAGAGCTGGTTGGGTACTGTGGTCTTGTCGTTGAACTCCTCGGGCGCCTTGACGACGATGTAGGCCGGACTGGCAATCAGATCATGGGCCTTGAGCAGCCGGTAGGCTGAAGCCTCTGACAAAAAGTACTTCTCCGTGTCGGTGAAGCGCACAGCCAACTCCCGGGGCGACAGGGCGGGCTCCTCAAGCGCCAAGTCCACGAGCTTCTGCTGGACCTCCTTTGGGATACGGTTCCAGGCCCGATCGGGGCCTGGGCGACGGTCTTCCAGGGCTTCGGGGCCGCCGCAACGATAGAGGTCGTACCAGCGATAGAATGTCGCCCGGGGAATGCCGATTTTGTCCAGCGTCCGCCGGACAGGCAGGTGCGATTGCTCGACGAGCCGGATGATCTCAAGCTTCTCGCAAGCGGGGTACCTCATGCGTCGTCTCCCCCATCCCCGATCAACCCCGAGAAAACAGGGCTTTCCTCAGCTTTGCCCATTCAAATCAGGGTGCTACCCGCTAGCCCTTACGCAAGAACGCACAAACATTAGGGACACTCGCGTGGATCATGCCTACACCAATAAGTTCCGCCAAGGCGAGGTATGCAGTTTCGTGCTTGGCGCTCGACTCCCGGCAAAGAGATCCTCGCTCCGGCATTCGGTACACCAGGCGCTAGAAAGTTCCACTTACTGTGACAGGCAGTAAGGCTCCTGAAAGCGTGGGGGCGGCACGTGCTTGCAGCAATGCAACTGGCAGATTGCCAGCAGTAGAAAGCCCAGGACTTGGCCAGTGTAGCTCCACCGCTAGACCGTTTTGCACAATAATAAGCTGCCAGCCCTGAATTAGAGAATTGCTGCTCGGCTGACCTGACGTGGGGTTGATGGGTGACTGGCTTTCCGTTCGGGCGAGCACCTGCTGCACAGCATTGGCTACGGCTTGCCCAATTGCCGGTGATACGATTTTAGCGAACAAGCGCGCTGCCTGCTGAGGCGTCTGGGCAGACGCGACAACACTGCTGATCGCTTCGACGTTGCTCACGGTGCAAGTTACACCGACTGGGACACTGTTGATTTCAGCGGCCGTGTTCGCTTGGGTAGCGGTGTTGGCCGGAGCAGGGGTAACCGCAACGGGTGCCTCATTAACGTTGGCGGTTAAAAAGTTTTGGGCCTGCACCGAGAAAGAAACCAGCAAGATCGTGGCAAACATTCCAAGTGGGGCAAGTTTCATGGCTGGGGGTCCTAAATTTTGAGCTTCCAAGAATCAACGCCCTTCGGACGGAATTGTTCTGAAGGGAGCTCCGGTGTCGCGCTTGTAAACGGTCCTTATTACAAGCGACCTGTTGCTCTCAAAAGCGTCCGAGCAAAGACCATGGACCACCTCGCCCCCCTGGAGGCCCCCACGATCTAGGCACAAAATTAGCGCGCGGGGCGTTTTCGGGAACACAAGGTCGCGCCGATCAGTTTTCCTCTTAAGCTCAGAAAGAAGAGGAATAACTGACATGGGGAAAACAGCACTATTGGCGTTAGCTATAATCTGTGGGAGCGCACCAGCATTTTCGCAGGTGACGCAACCGAGCACTGCGAGCACTGCTCCCAACCCCATCAATCCTGGTGGTACGACGCCTACGCAGTCAGAGCCGAGCGTCACCGGTGGCGTTCCAAATCCAGTTGCTCCCCTTGTTGGGCCTTCAGGGATAGAAAACACTGGGGTCCCACGGCAGGGCAGTCCCACCTTCCAGAATGGCGTTACAGCAATCCTGCCGCTTGGCGGAACGACGACTCAAATTGTGCCGATCTCCAGCTCTCAGATGGTCCCAAATTCGGTCGCTCCAAACTCCATCGCTCAAATAGCGCCAAACGCCGCCCCGGAGGTGCCTCGACTGGTCCCAAACTCCATCCCGAAGGGTCTTCCAAACTCCAAAAATCAGGTTATCCCCAACGCCACCGCCAAGTCACATGGGACCTGTGGATGGGCTTGCGACGGAAGTAATTGCGAGCCAGTAGGTTGCTCCGGACCACCTACAAACGGACCAGGGCGACAGGCGTCGCAATAGATGGTGAACCTATCATTCATGGGTAATTGACCTGGGGCTGTAGGCCTATTCCGTCGTAGTCCCGGTTGGAACCTCCGGAGGTGCTTTGGCCGTCGAGCTTATTTGGTCGGATCCTTTAGATGCGCCGCCGTCCTCTGATCCTGTAGCCGGGGGACTTACCGTAGGAGCGTTCGGTGCCGCGGGGTTGTTCGCAGCAGGCGGTGCCGTAGCGTCATATCTTTAGCACCTGGCTATCATCTCCTTGCTGCAAAATAATTTGCGTCGGTTTGATGGTTCGCACTTCCCAACCGCCGACGGTTTGGCCCTCAATAGCCCGTACTATCTCGCTTGTGGCGAGCGTGCGCAGAAGCGCCATGTGCCCAGCCGGTGAGATGATCACGCCAATCAGTTCAAAGGTCTCAGGCTTCGCCGCGGCCTCAGCCACCTTGGTGTCTTTCTTAGGCGCTGGCCGTCGCGATTGAGTGAAAAGTGGCCGTTCCACAATCTCGGCAAATGTCGAGATCGCCGGATTCTGCAGAGGCGTATCACTCAAAGAATTGACAGGCTTCTCGGTGCGGCCTGATGATGCCTGAGGGTCTTCAGGCATCAATGGCCCATACATAATTTCGAAGGCCAAAATTCCAGCGAGCAACGCCGACAGGCGGAGAAGAGGTCCGATGCGGTGATGCAGCGCCTTACTCATGAGCAGACTCCGCAGGCGCGTGACAGTTCGCCGTATCGAGGATCATTGACAGGATAGGAGCCATGCGGGGGTACTCGGAAACGCTAAAGACTCTCCAAACTTTAGGACGGCTGCCGCTCGGCGCAAGAGCCTCGTCTTTCGTCAGGCTAACCACTGGGCACAGTTGCGCTGGCCGAAGGAAACACGAAAAACCATAGAGGTCTGAAGCGCTGACTTCGACAACTTAGGAGTGCCGTGTGCCCGGGTCACATTTCTTCGGAAATCGGGGCGCTCGTTTCGCGGCACGCTGGTGCAGGGCTCGATTGAGGCCTCTGATCGCTCCATCTTGCGGGTGAACCAGGAAGTCGAACCACCTGGGTACGAAGCACCTCGCGACGATTTTGAGATCAAAGCACTAGATAAAAAAAGTGATTGGTCTCGCTGTAGATCGCCAATGACAACGGTATCTATATCGCTGCCGCAGGCTTCGAATTCGCGAATCGATGACGAACGCGTTTAACTCGCTCGATTAACCGCGAGATCGGTTTGGCGCCCGAAGCTATCAGCTTCAAGGAACTGTCGCGGCGCCGCGCATTCGACCGCGCGCTTAAACTTCGCGCGTACGGGGTCGTCTAACGGGTGTCGGGCCGATATGCAGCGCTTCGGGTGCTTAGCAATGATACGTAACGTTACGCGTCGAGTTACTTACCGTTACACACTTCCCCAGCCCCACCCGAGCTTCCATATTAATCGGTCCTAATGGCCTGTGCCTTTTGGGTCGATAGAGCCCCACTAAAATTGGGAGGAATAAATCAATGAAAAGAAGCACACTCATATTTTTGTCCGCCACTGCTCTCGCGGGTGTGGCGGTCGCTTTAGTTCCGGCGTTGGCAGCGCCGGGAGGAATTCCGGGACCTAATCCGGATGCCCCTGGGCAAATCAAAAAGGCAAACGGACAAACGGTTAGCACTACGGACGGTCCCGTCCGGGGATTCGTCGAGAACGGGGTGAACAAATTCTTGGGGATCCCCTACGCAGCGCCGCCGACTGGCAACTTGCGCTGGGCGCCGCCGGCACCTCCTGCGCATCACGCCCTGCTCGATGCCACAGAATTTGCCAACACCTGCCCCCAGGTGACTGAACTCGGGGCGTTTGCTGGCCCGTCGAGCACCACTGAGGACTGCCTCTATCTCAACGTCTTCACGTCATCGACCAGCGGGTCAAAACCGGTCCTGGTCTGGATTCACGGAGGCGGAAATGTCGACGGTGAAACCAACGACTACGACGCGAGCAAGCTGGCCAAGTCGCCGAGCAGCCCCACAGTGGTCGTTACCCTAAACTATCGCTTAGGCCTGTTTGGCTTTTTCTCGGAAACACATGTGGGAACCCACGGGAACTACGGCATACTAGATCAGCAGGCCGTCCTCCGCTGGGTGAAGGCTAACATCGCAAACTTTGGCGGCGACCCCACCCGTGTCGCGCTGGGCGGCCAATCTGCAGGTGCCCAGGACACTAGTGCGAACATGATATCGCCCGGTGCCACAGGACTGTTCAACAGGGCGATCCCCCAAAGCGGTCCCACGTCTGCTCTTGCAACAGCCGCGACTGCATTGGCTCGTGGCAATGCCTTCGCTGCTGCTGCCGGCTGTTCATCCGCCGCGTGCCTGCGCGGCTTGTCAGCCGCACGGATCCTTCAGCTGCAGGGAACACCAAATGCAAATGCAATTGATCCAGTGATCAATCAGCCGTACGTAGTCGGCCCATATGTGGATGGAACCATCATACCCCATCAGCCGGAAACGGCCTGGACTACTGGGGCTTACAACAAGATGCCTATTCTGGGAGGCAGGGTTCATGACGAGGGAAATTTCGGTCTGAGCATCACCGAGTATTTTACTGGTCCACCCCAGGTCGCCTGGACAGTAGCGCAATATAACAACAACCCCCCAAATGTGAAGACTGAGTATCCGCTTTCCGACTACGGCAATGATCCTCAACTGGCCCAGGATAGGATTAACACGGATCCAGGTCAGTGCCGGGAGCTGCACGTTCTTAAGGCGCAGGGCCTCACGAACGGGGCGGGCAACGGGATCTACGGGTATGACTTCAACTATCAGAATGCGCCGTATTACTTCCCCCAGATGCCGAACAGCGCCTCACCGACGGGTTATTTCCGGCCTCTCGCATACCACACTGTCGACATTCAGTTCGTGTTCGACAACTGGCATGGTGGGAATCTGGGCGTGAATATAAGCCAAGACGCCGTCGCCCCTGCAAACAACCAACCACGCGAACTGCAGGGATCCGAGATTGGCCTGTCTAACCAAATAGTGGGGGCGTGGACGAACTTCGCCAAGACCGGCAATCCGAACGGAACAGGAGTTCCCATCTGGGCCGTGTTCACGACTGCGGCTCCGATGTTCCTCAAGCAGGACATCGTGAGCACAAACTTAAACGAAGCGCAATTTAGAGCCGAGTATAAATGTGACTTCTGGGATCCGCTCCAGACCTACCCCACTGATTAGATCGAATACCAGCGGCTGCGTCTCACTGTTTGACGCAGCCGCTCAAGTTCGCAGGGTCGGAGTGACGTCTTGTAGGCGTCACTCCTTTCTTTATTCGACTTAAGTCTCGCCCTTGATCGCGTTTCCAGACCTGCTCCTAGCGCAGCCCGACAGCGTCACCCGCTCCGGCGCAGCCCAGCACCTGGGAACCCGAGCCGGCACGGGTATTGCTGGCTTGGACGTCTCGCAGTTTTACCCAGAGCGTTCAAAGCAGTTTGCAGATACCGGGCGTGATAGGCTGCCCTCCGATCGCGGTCTAGCTCGACCGCCAAGGCCGAAAGTGACCAGAGTTTTTTCACCATGGCCGACCGCAGCGACAAGTTGCGCAAGGGCCTAAGCGCGCCATTCGCCACGCCCCGACACGACCACCAATATTTTGCCTGCGGCAATCCCACGCCTCGGATACCGAATCGCCGCGCGGGCGTAGACGCCACGAAGCTATACCCTGCTTGCGATCCTGCCGACCAACAAGAAGCCTGAAGCAATTGGGCGTTGCTCAATTCGCTTCAATTCGCCGTGTCCTCGTCATCTTGCTGCAATAGTGCTGAGATGAGATAGACAGCGCGCGGTTTCCCAAACCCAACTAAGTCTGCCCGGTCGGGGGGCTTTTCGCCACTAAGGCACGCTACAACCCCGCCGGACTGCTACACCGACATCACTGTCAGACGTAAACCTAACGAAAAAGTCACCCATTAATCTTCGAGATTTTCAGACTTAAAGGCATTGCTTGGCAATCCAGGCACATTTGGGAACAACTGATTAAATCGAGCCTCTCTCATCACAGCCGCATTTAAGAGAATTTCATCCGGAGAGATCGGGCGCCAGGCGCCATCGACCAGCCACCAAGCTTCCAGGTTGGTGAAGCGAACGGCGTTCCCATCAAGCATGCCAAATTTGATATCGGCCGGAAGACTTTGCCGAAAAGGCTCGTCTTTTGGAGCACCCGTTTTTTGCGGCGCGCTTAGTTTTGTGACACTCGGACGAACCGTCGGTCCTGTAGCCAATGGCCTCGCAAGTTTCTGCCTGGCGCGCCGGTGCCACTCGACACGACCTCGCTCTGCAGGGCTATGTTTTGTCGCCTCTTGAGCACGAGAAGGTGCCTTCTTGGCGGTCTCGTGGCGAATGGACTCGGACGCGGGCTTCGTCGTTTTGGGCTTTGCCGTGCCAAACTCGAAGAGCTGATTGTGAACTTCATCGGGTTGGGTGGTGATTACATCGAATTGCTTCCGCCAATAGGCTGCCTGCAACTCAACGATCTCAGAGATGTTCCTAGCGGCTGCCAAGCTCTTGGCTAGGTCGAAACCCAAATCTAGATTTCTTTGAGCGATGCCGATGATGTTGCGCCTTAGCGCTGCGGCGCTCTGCCCAGCCGCATCAAAAGACCTCTCGAGAGTCTGCACTGCAGCTTCGAGAGTCCTGTTAGAGTGCGCATAGGCCTCGCGCGTCTGATCAATCGTCTTCTCAGCTAATTCGCGCGCAGCCTGCGGGAAGGAGTTTTCGAACAATTCCTCAAACCCCTTGCTGCTCTTGCCATATGCCTCGCGCGGACTATCGGACATCGCACACCCGAGAATAATCCTAAAATATTCCCGCTAAAAGCTGGCGCCAAGACGCCTCAGCCGAAGCGGACGTTAAGCTTAAGCGTTTTGTCAAACGGAGTTGAGTAAATCTAAGTTGGCTTGTGGAGACCTTTCATGCCGCGCGTTACGTGCGTTTTGATCGGCGCTGTCACATCCGCAGTCACCCTAGTGGTTAGCGTGCGCATTTCTCCGGCTTGAGACGCCAGTTCGCCGACCTGCTTGCGCCAATAGGTTGTCTGCAATTCCATAGCCTCGGCAAAACTCTTCGCCCCTGCCAACCTCTCCGCAAGAACAGTTCATGAACGCCATGTCAGGAGTCTCGGCTGGAAACTTCAAGGCATTCGCTCAGAAATTTGATTTCTCGAAGTACAAGACCCTGTGCGATGTCGGCGGGGCGACCGGGCAACTGTCCTGCATGGTCGCCGCGGCACACCCGCACATGCGTTGATCTCCCCAAGGTCCTACCTATAGCCGCACGCAAGATTACGGCGGCCGCTTTGACCGACCGTGTCACGGCCGTCAGCGGTGACTTCTTCGCCGATCCACTACCCAACGCCGACGTCATCACCATGGGGATGATTCTACACGACTGGAACCTTGAGAAGAAAAAGGCACTCATCCGCAAGGCCTACGATGCGCTACCTCAGGTCGGGGCATTCGTGGTTATTGAGGCACTGATCGACGACGCCCGCCGCGAAAACGCGTTTGGCCTGCTGATGTCGCTCAACATGTTGATCGAATTCGGCGACGCTTTCGACTACTCGGGTTCCGATTTCGCCAGCTGGAGTTGCGAGGCCGGCTTCCGCGACTTCGAGATCATCCCACTCGCCGGCCCGTCAAGCGCTGCAGTCGCCTACAAATAGCTGACACAGCAAGCCGTTATGGATAGGCGCCTCCGATCCGCAATAGCGCTTAGCACACGGCTCGCATGTTTCCTTGTTACGCTAGGAGCAGTTCCCTGTTCAGTCAGCGAAATATCCCTGTTTCGATTCTTAGGGAATTCGGAAGAAACGCTCTGAATTTGTTAGGGAATGGAAGGGCTGTATCGCCCGCACCGGCCTCAAGCGGCAAAAATTCCCTGTATTTTCCCACGAAACAGGGAAAACCGAAGTGGAGACGGGTTCGCCGATGACTGCCCCCACCGCCAACTGGGGAAAACTTGACCGACAACTTCAAACAGATAGCCACGTGGCGCTAATGCGCTATGCACCTCGCTATGCACCTGCACGACCAGTATTGCTCACCGCGAAGATTGGAACGGCGGCATCTTGGAGCGCGACCTTGCCTCGCAGATGCTCAAGGGTGCCAGCTTTGACCAAGCCCACAGCGCCGCGGTCAAGATCGTTTCTGCCCATTGGCGAGAAATCGCAGGGAAGGAATTAGAGCCGCAACCGGGCGGGAATGTGCGTGAAGCCAACTGCGACGGACGCAAAGAGTGATAATCACCCAAAGATAGCTCCTCGACTTCGACGGGCGGCAGCGCAGTTCGGGAGACAATCGCGTGAAGTACCTTCACCATGCGAACGCGATCAAGGCCCTCATAATCCATGGGTGGCGGCTCAATGGCGTCGATCCGTACAAACAGTTCCGGAAGCGCGTCCCACAAATAGTGCGGTGATTGCCGCTCAAAGGTTGGCATTCCAGCCTCATTCCACCACTCGACAGGGAACGAGAATTCAGCGCCGTTGGGGAGCGTGAAACTTATCATCGACGTGAACTACGTGGCTCTCGCCATCGTCTTCGCTCATGGCGGAGAATTATTTCGGGGAAGCTGCCCCCTCGACGTGCCCGCTATAAAGGACCCGCAGGCGGAACAGCGCCAATGAGCGTCTCCGGCATGGTGTCAATGTAGACATTTTCGCCGCCCACCATGGTGACTAACGCGAGTTCACCTGTTGGGTGGACATTTTCGGTCCACGGTAAGCACGTTGTCGAGGTTGATAAAGACTGGCATTGGCGGTTTGTCGGGACCGGCGTGCCTCCCGCAAAGTGACCAAGTAGCCATCGCTTGCCTCCAGTCTGTTGGCATCGGACCCGCCAGTCTAGCCAATGAGCAAAGGACCGGTCTTTGGTTAGGCACTCGGATGTCATTCGCTTTTGGCGCAGCTTCCGAGTTGATCGGCTGAGAGGCCGAGCATGACAGACGCCGCTCGCGCCATTGCCAGCACCGCTACCGCGAAAGAACGATCACTGCACCCGGGGGGGCATAAAAAAATCTTGGCGGCTCGATGAAGACCGGTGGGGCGCATTTTCGCACTCGAGCACGGATCCTCAGGAAAAAAGCGGGAGGCCAACCGCACTGAAAATGTTAGAAAAAAGCGGGGAGTTATAGCGTCGACACCACGGGTCAAAGGCGACATGACCAGCCACGAAATTCCCCCCAACCTACGCCGTGAGGCGCGCGAGCTGATCGAGACCGTCGAGCAAGAGTACGTGCTCGATCCCCATGAGCGGACTCTGCTCTACCAGGCCGGCATAGCGCTGAACCTCTCACTCCAGGCGGCCGAGATTGTTGCCGCGGAGGGGCTGACGGTTAAAGCCTCGAACGGCGGCTGCAAGACGCATCCCGCCATCGCCGTGCAGCGGAACGCATCGGCCACCTTCGCCGCCTTGCTGAAGGCGCTGGGCCTGACGTCGGATGGCAGGCGCACCGTTCCCATTCCAGGATCTCGTGATCGGCTCGGAGGCCGCGTGCAAAGTATTGACGTCGGGCGAGTCGCGAAAACGCAACCCGACGAAACGAGGCAAAAAAAGCGGGACTACTTCGCATGAGGAAGCGGTGCGAGGTCGATCGGCAGAAGCTCGAGGCGTGGTCCATGACGTTTGACTCAGGCCACGACTTTTTTGGCGACCTGGCGGCCGTGGGGGTAGTCCATCCGATGGCGTGCTGCTCTGGGAGGCCGCCGGAGGACCGTCCCGCTGCGGAGCGCGCCTTCATGGCTGCGGCCGAGGCTGCCTGGCATGAGCTCGGCGCCGCGTTCCTTGAGGCCCGGGTGCCTGACGACGATGACGACGAGCCACCGTGGGCACTTGAAGAGTTCGGGCCACCGGGAGGCGGCAAGTAGGCGGCATGAGCAGCAAGGCGTCGTCCCGTGCGAGAGAGCTTCACGAGGCGCGCATGAGCAGCCGGAGACATCACGAAAAGGAACAGCGCGAGAAGCTGGGGCGCGAGACCTTCGGCTTGACGTGGGAACAGCGCCTCACCGTCCGGGCGTGGCCAGCGGATACCCTGGCCTTCCTGATCACCATGGCGACGCTGGATGGCGTTGAGGTCGCCAAGAGGCATGGCGGCGAGCTCAGCAAGTTAGAGAGAGCCGGCTTCGTCACCATCAAGGCGAATGGGCAGCGGCATGCCGTCGCCAAGATTACGCGGGATGGGCTTTCCGGCTTGGTGTCCCGACCGGCGCGAGCGCCCTTGCAACCTCCGCTCAAGCTGATTACGGCGTAAGCCATACGTGGAAATTACGCCGTAATCTGGAGGAGCAGAAAATGAAACACTACACAGCCGAGGCGCTTCGATTGGACCGTGAGCGACGCAGTGAGCAGACGCGCCTGGCGCAGCAGCGCTACCGCCAAGTGCACGCCGAGAGATTGCGCACGGCCCGACGCATCGGGCAAATTCTTACCCGACAGGCGAGCCATTACGGCGAGGTCGCTGAGGCGGCCAAACTGATCAGAGACCTGGTGGGGCGAGACTACGCCCGCGAGCTTGGGCGTGAACTGCTGCGAGTCAAAAGGCAATGATTGAGAAATACTCCGAAGTTATCAGGGCGCAGGTCGCCATGGGCGACCACGCCGTGAAAGAAGCGCGACGGCAGGCAATGCGAGCCCCGACCTGCCCACGGGCTATCCCCCCAAGACGTTGGGTTATTTTGCTGACACAGTGTTGACACACCAGGTTTTGGCTGTGGCGGTCTAACAGACAACCCCACGTAACCTATTGTCTTGATTGGTGCCCCAGGCCGGACTCGAACCAGCACGCCCTTGCAGGCAACAGATTTTGAGTCTGCCGCGTCTACCATTCCGCCACTGGGGCACGGCCCGATACATGGGGCAAGCAAAAGCCCCGGTCAACCGCGCCTCGCAAGCCCCCTGATGGACAATCGGGACCCGCCCGGCTAAGCAGGCGGGATGTTACGGGGCCTTTACGACAAGGTGGTCGAGCTTTCCAAAGGGCGCTACGCGCTGCCGGCGCTCGCCGCGGTGTCCTTTGCCGAAAGCTCGTTCTTCCCGGTGCCGCCCGACGTCGTCCTCGTGCCTATGGCGCTCGCCAATCCGGAGAAGGCCCGGCTCTATGCGCTCGTCTGCACTATCGCCTCGGTGCTCGGCGGCTTGCTCGGCTACGCCATCGGCGCGCTGCTCTATGACACGCTCGGCCATTGGCTGATTTCGGCCTATGGCTACGGCCAAGGCATCGACGCCTTCCGCGAGGCTTACGCCAAGTGGGGCGCCTGGGTGATCCTGATCAAGGGGCTCACCCCCATTCCCTTCAAGATCGTGACCATCGCTTCCGGCTTCGCCGGCTACAACCTGCTCTATTTTGTGGTGCTGTGCTTCATCACCCGCGGCGCGCGATTCTTCCTCGAGGCCGAGCTGTTGCGCATCTATGGCGAGCCGATCCGCGACTTCATCGAGCGCCGCCTGACCCTCGTCACCACGGGATTCCTCGCCGCGGTGGTGGGCGGCTTTCTCATCGCCAAATATGCCTTCTAAAGCCGCATCGTCAGACAAGCTTGCCGGCCGGCTGATGCTGATTAGCACTGTCGTGTTTTCGATCGCGCTTGCCACTATCGTCACTGCGCATGTGTTCGAGCGCTTCGGCTACGCGCCCTGCCCGCTCTGCCTGCAGGAGCGCTATGCCTATTATTTCGGGGTGCCGGTAGCGTTCATTGCGTTCTTCGCCGCCCGCGCCGAGTCCTTCACGCTTGCGCGCCTCCTGCTGGTGCTGGTCGCGCTCGCCTTTCTGGTGAATGCCGGCGTCGGGGTCTATCACGCCGGAGTCGAGTGGAAATTCTGGCCCGGCCCGACGTCGTGCTTGGGCGGAACGCCGGTGGAATGGGGACAAGGCGGCGTGGCGGGCGCCATCGAGCATCCGCAAGTGGTGAGCTGCAGCGAGGCGCATTGGCGCTTACTTTTGTTGTCCTTCGCTGGATGGAATGCGGTTGTCTCGGCATTCCTTGTCGGCCTTGCCGCCTGGGGATCGACGCTGCGGCGCTGACGCGACCAGCGCTTCGTTATTGCCGGGCCCGACCCGGCAATCCATTCCGATGCGTCTCAGGGCAATGCGAGGTAACGGCATGGATGCCCGGATCAAGTCCGGGCATGACGACCGATGGTCGACGCGGCTTACGGCTCGAGCTCGGTATCCCAGTAGAGATAATCGAGCCAGCTCTCATGCAGATAGTTGGGTGGGAACAGCCGCCCGTTGCGGTGGAGCTCGAACACCGTCGGCCGATAGGGCTTCTGCGACGGAAACATCTTGGCCTCGTTCGGCAGCTTGCCGCCCTTGCGCAAATTGCACGGGGCGCAGGCGGCGACCACGTTGTCCCAGCGGGTCATGCCGCCGCGCGAGCGCGGCACCAGATGATCGAAGGTAAGGTCCTCGTCGTCGCCGCAATATTGGCAGATGAAGCGGTCACGCAGGAACACGTTGAATCGGGTGAAGGCGGGATAGCGCGCCGGACGGATGTAGGTCTTGAGCGACACCACGCTCGGCAGCTTCATTTCGAATGAGGGAGAGCGGACTGAGCGTTCATATTCGGAGACGATGTTGACGCGCTCGAGGAAGACGGCCTTCACCGTGTCTTGCCAACCCCAGAGGGAGAGGGGGTAGTAGCTCAAGGGCCGGTAGTCGGCGTTGAGCACGAGCGCGGGAAACGAACCCGGCGAGGCGGAGGCGGTGGCGACGTTCAAGGCAGCGAATCCTTCAAGCTTGCCCGTCGCACTCGGGTTACGCGCGGGCATACTATAGGGACGTGTCAGCTCTGTGAAGCACCCTAGATGCGGTGTGAAAAAGTTGCCGCAGGCCTATAGCTGCTGACCTTCGCGTCACGATCCTTGGGCAAGCTGAGCGGCGAAGGCCTGCTTGAGGAAGGCGCCGCCGAGCTTCAGGCCGGTCGCGTCGATGCCGTGGCCCATGCCTTGCGCCACGTGCCATTCCACCGGGAGCCCGGCCTGGGCGAGCTGCTCGCGGGCGATCAGCATGGCGTCGACCGGGATCACCTCGTCCATGTCGCCATGCACAAGGAGGATCGCGGGACCTGATCCGGAACGCTCGGCGAGCGCCTCGGCATTGGCGAGCGCGCCTGAATAACCGACGGTCGCGGCCGGCGGCGGATTGCGGGTCAAGCCGACGGCGAGCGCCACCATGGTGCCCTGGCTGAAGCCGACAAGCCCGAGCGCGCTCGAGGGGAGACGCAAGCGCTCGAGCTCCCCGC
The DNA here is from genome assembly GCA_963757555.1 of uncultured Alphaproteobacteria bacterium. Lineage (GTDB taxonomy): Bacteria > Pseudomonadota > Alphaproteobacteria > Rhizobiales > Methyloligellaceae > Methyloceanibacter. The sequence continues at coordinate 68,476 of CAVWRU010000007.1, read as the reverse complement.
TGAGGAAGGCATCGACTGCGGGGCCGGCCTGCGCCACGCCGCGCGTCATCTCGCCTGGGTCGCGGAAGGTGAGGTTGAACCACTGCCTGCCCGTCGGCGCCATGCCGCATGCTTGCGGGGCGTGCGGCGAGACAAAGGCGGCATGGGGCAGCACCCGCCCCCATTCGCGGCCCAAGCCGATCAGGTCGTTGCCGTCGGCGCCGTAGCCATGCAGGAACACCACGAGCTGCTTCGCCGCCCCGCCGGAGGCAGGCGGCAGACGCGGTCCGTCGAGACGCGGTGAGGTCATCTAGAAGCGGTGAAGCCGGTCAAGGGCCGACGTTCTCCTCGGGCAGATCGTCGGCGGAGTGGGCGTTGAGCTGGCCGTAATTCTCGATGCCGATGTCCTTGAGCAGGTTGAGCTGGGTCTCGAGATAGTTGATGTGGCCTTCCTCGTCGGCGAGCAGCTCCTCGAAGAGGTCCATGGTCACATAGTCCTCCTCTTTGCGGCAGCAGGCCCGCGCCTCCATGTAGAGAGCCCTGGCGCTGTACTCGGCCTTGAGGTCGCATTCCAAGACCTCCTTGATGTTCTGGCCGATCATCAAGGGATCGATATGCTGGAGATTGGGAAAGCCCTCGAGGAAGATGATGCGGACGACGAGCTTGTCGGCGTGCTGCATCTCCTCGATCGATTCCTCGCGCTCCTTCTTGGCGAGCTTGGTGAAGCCCCAGTCGTCGAGCAGCCGGTAATGCAGCCAATATTGATTGACGGCGGTGAGCTCGTGCGTCAGCGCCTTGTTGAGATATTCGATGACGCGCGGATTTCCCTTCATTCTTCTCTCCTCTCGACCTTGGTCCGATATTGACCCGTTGTCAGTTGGTAGTCTAGAGCGATTCTAAAAACAGACAGGCTAAGGCTCTTCCACGCCAAGCCGCTCGCCTGGGCCTGAAGGGCTCACGCCCTCCTCGTCATAGGCGACCATCAGCTTGGAGATCAGCGGCAGGCAGCTGCCGCAAGATGGACGCTTGCCGAGATAACGATAGATGGTGCCAGGCGTCAGCACTACGAGCGGGTCGGCGGTGCGCAGCGCCGTCACCGCTTCGGCGACGTCCTTGGCGGTGATCATGGAACAGGAACAGACAATCATTGCCTTGTAAACTCAACTAACCTGTATGCTCTCGAAAACCTGTTGTTTTTTAGCTGCTGTTAGCACTACGTTAGCGGGCGTTAGAAGGAACTTTTGTTAGCATCTGGATAGCATGCTAACATAGGGAACGTTTTCCAAATGGCCCGCAAAACTCTGACCGACAAGGGCGTATCAGCACTCAAATTACGATCCAAGCTCTACGCTCACCCCGACCCGCAACTGCCCGGTCACTACATCAGAGTCTCACCAACCGGCAGGAAGTCTTATGTCGCTGTGGCTCGCGATCCGAACGGTAAGCAGGTGTGGGTCACGATAGGATCAGCGGCGCATGTTGGCATCGACGAGGCCCGAAACAAAGCGAGAGAGGTGATTGCTCTCATCAAGGCTGGTGAGGATCGTGCTGGCCCGAAGTCTTTTCAGACCGTGGCAGACGAATGGCTCAAGCGACACGTCGATCAGCGCGGTCTTCTCTCGCGATATGAGATAAGGCGTCTGCTCAGCAAGCACGTGCTTCCGGCGTGGAGCGGTCGAGACTTCGAGTCCATCAGGCGTGGTGATGTCACCGAGCTTCTCAATCGGGTAGAGGACAACTCCGGTCAGCGCACCGCCGACTTAGTCCTGTCGGTCATTAGTCGAATCTTCAAGGAATACACCTTGGGCCACGAGGGGTACGCCTCACCGATAGTGACCGGGATGCGAAGATATCGCCCAAAGGAACATGCTCGATCTCGCATCTTGAGCGACGATGAGATCAGAGCCGTGTGGTCGGCTCTGCCGGTCGGCGACAGTTATGGGGATATCGTCAAGTTGCTACTGCTCACTGGCCAGCGCAGGGAGAAGGTTTGGGGGATGCGTTGGGACGATATCTCCATCGACGGCACTTGGAGCGTTCCCAATGGGACGCGAGAGAAGGGGGCAGGCGGTGAGCTTGTGTTGCCCGAGATGGCGGTAGACATCATCCGCAACCGCCCGCGCTTTGAGTCAAATTCCTACGTCTTCGCTGGTCGCGGTTCTGGACGCTTCACCAGTATTCACGAGCCACGCGACAAGCTTAAAGCGAAGCTCGCCACCCTCGGAGTGGCCACCGACTGGACGCTCCACGACCTCCGCGGCACCGCGCGCAGCCTGATGAATTCGCGCTGGCGTTCGTCCCGACATTGCTGAGCGGGTTCTCGGCCACGCAATCAAGGGCGTTGAAGGGATTTATGACCGGCACAGTTACCGGGAGGAGAAGGCCCACGCCCTGAAGGCCCTGGCGAATCTAATCGAGAATATACTTCTTCCACCAGGCGAGAAGGTTGTGGCTCTGCGCTAGCTGTTCACAGCACATCCCCAGTCCGCTCACAGGATTTAGTGTATTTAAACAGATGGTCGCTATATATTGGTATGAAAGTTGATGATGGCACCGAATCGCCTCACGTTCTGCTCCGTTAATCGTCGTCACTCTAGGAAAGGACGAACGGAGTGTCGTTACCCAATAAGTTGCTGCGATTTGGTGATCTCAAGAGAATAGGTTTAGTCGGGAATTTGCCTACGCTAAAACGGCGAATTGAAAGCCAAGGCTTTCCCCCTGGCAGACTACTAGGTCCCAACACGCGGGTCTGGACCGAAGGGGAGGTTGAGCTCTGGTTTGTCAGTCGCCCCGAGCACCTTGAGGACCCCCCGCCGGAAAATGAAAAGCCCGCCCCCCTCTTGCAGGAGGGGAGCAGGCGGGTAGTCAAAGAAGATAGACACGAATCCTCGACCCCAAGCGACTTAGCCGCGCAAGCCACTTCCCCCAAGGAGGAGGAATGATGGACGCGCGGGTGTGTGGCAGACCCGGTTGCGGCAAGCAATTGCTGCCGGGTCGCAAGCTTGAAGACTTCTTGCACTTATGCCTGCCGGGGTCAGTTTAGAGCCCTCCAAGCTAGCTCGGGGCCTTCGGGGCTGGTAGGGGCTAAAAACACTAAGCAGAACAAGGCGTTACAAGAACTCAAACGGCATTCTGTAGGTCGTTTCTCCTTCGCCAGGATCAACGCCTGCACCTACCGGCTAGATCGTCCCGGCAAATTAGGTGCGGGCTGGTTGATGGAACTCGGCTGGCCAGGGGGCGCAAGGCAGCGATGGATTGCACGAGTGGGCAATCGGGCAAGAGAGCCGTTGGCGCGGTCTGAGGCGAAGCGGGTTGCCGTTGCAATGCTGCGCGAACGAAATGAGACGGAGCCTCGCGATTGGATTGCAGAGCTTAACAAGATCGTCGCCGCCGAGTTTGATCGCGTGGCGCTGGCACAAGAGCGCAAGCAATGGCCGCACGAGCTTGTGGGAGCTGAGTTGCGCCCCGGCTAGATGCGGTTAGACCGCAAGCTGCGCGATGCAATCCTTAGTGCAGAACTTCTTGCGATGCCGTCACACGCTGAGCCACTGAGCGGAGACGGTTTCCGACTTGAATTTTACGATGACGGCTATCCGAAGCTCCCGGAATGTCTTCGCCGCTGGGCCAGGTATGACCGATGAAGAAAATCCAAAACTTCGACGTTCACAGAACAGTCCAGAAACAAGATGCTGATAAGAATAAAGGCTTTGGGGGGAATTCGGCCTGCAGCTCTCCCTCTATATGTTATGGCGCTACCGCAGCCCAGCCTTCTCCTTGCAGGAAGGACAGCAATAACACTAGAGGCCCTTACCGTGAAGGCGGCACAACATATATTTCGGTTTCCCAAGCGAAGGGCATGATCGAAGCGGTGTCCTACGCAAGGGAGATCGGCCTCTCCTTGGTTGCCCATCTCACGATCCACTGGTCTGGAACTGACGCCGGAGACGATGCCAACGGCAAGCTGTTTGCGAAAGTGAAGGAGGGCTTAGCGAGATGGCTTAGGCGGCGCGGCCTTCCGTTTGCCGGTGTCTGGTGTCGCGAGAAGAAGGCGGGAGGGCAAGCTGAGGTCGAGCACGGCCACCTCATCTTTCACTTGCCTGCCCAATGGCTCGTCGGCGCGCAGCTGGTCGGAAGGGAATTGAGGTTGGAGGGCGGCGTCGAGCTGCTCCAGGTCGAGGCGGCGCTACTTCGCGTAGTTGCCCAATATGCGGGAAGGCCGCTGGAATGGGCTGTGAAGCTGAAGGTTCCCACCGACGGTGGCCTGCCTGGCCTCTATAACGGTCGGTCCTATGATAGCCTGTATCTTCTAAAGGGCGGGGGCAAACCAGTCTGGAAGCTATTCCCTCGGATTAAAAAGGACTGGCGGAAGCCCCAAGGCATCATCTTCGGTAAGCGTTGCGGTGTCACCCAGAACATCGGCCCAGCGGCCAGGGAGTTAGGTCGCCAAGCTATTGATAAATCAATGAGTTACCCCTAGTAAAATCAATAAATTCAATCAGATCAATGGGCTGTGCAATCAGATGCGGGACACGGAAACGAGTTAGGGTGAATGACCTGCGCCCCGCCCGCGATCTCGTCGCAGCCGGCGGGGGTGGGCGACAAGAAAAAAGGAAGTCAATCCCCGGAAAACGGTGCCCTGACAGCGGCGGGGAGCGACACGGGAACAAGTATGCTAATTAACCCATTGATTTTTTATGTTAATCTATGGCCGGAGACCTCAGGACTCCGCAAGGCACTGCCTGACCTCTCAGCCACGGAGATTACGGGCCAGGTAGCTATTTGAGCGGCGGGCGCGCGATCGGTTCAGCGTAGGTGGCTTGCTGGTGGTGAAAGCAGCCTGCAAGCCCAACCACAGTTGTGATGATAATTGCGCAAGCGAGTAAGACACGCATTGAGAATCCCCCCGTGATTGGTCGCTTCTCTGGCATACAAACGCGCTGCCAACATCGTAGTTCCGCGTCAGCGCCGACCGAAGCTCACGCCTTCCTAGAAGGATTATGGATTCGTGGAGCCGCTTGGTGCCGGTGACTTGGTGGTCGGCTGCGGCGTATTCGGGGCCATAGTTTCGCTGCCGAAAATGCCGAAGCCAATCGTAAGAAGCAGAACGATCAGGCAGGCCACAAAAATGCCTAGTGGTAAGACAGACCTTGCGGCATCCTTAGAACCTTCCAGATCGTCTGACGTTGGTCCATCAGTTATTGGAGCCATGACGATTTCTCCAATTTCAAAACCTTCGGCCAAAGGTAGCATAACGAGGGCGCCGACCGACGCCGACGCCCGTTCGTAATGAGGCCGAAAGCAACGGAGAGCTTACATTGCTCCCCGACTTCCGATCGATAGCTGCCCGCAGACTGGTTCCGGTCGTGGTCATTCCATGGGGTCAGTCCCCCCATTAAGGCCCCTAGAGGGGAGGGCGTGTCTAATCTCTGAGCGGTTGCCCTTGGGACCGCTGCGGGTAGTTTTCTTCCCATAAATCGGTATTTTTTTATTTTTGTTCGTGCCTCGGGGCATTTGTTCCATCGTGTTTGGAGTTCTGAAATGAGCCCCAAGGTCCATCAAGGCACCAAAACAAGTGCGCTCAGAACAACAAGGATTCAGCAATGACAATTGGAACGCCATTTAAAAAGGCCAGAGCGGCAATCCTGGAGGAAGACCCAAGGTCGTCGCCGAGGTAAAGGAACTCGCCCGCGCTCACACCGGCGGGGCAATTGAAACGCTCGTGTCGATAACGAGCAATCCGAAAGCTGCGCCAGCGGCGCGAGTGTCCGCGGCAAACGCTTTACTTGATCGGGGCTATGGCAAGCCACCTCAACACATCACTGGGGACGATGGGCCTTCATTCGTCATTCGCGTGCCAGAGCCATGCGCGACGGTAGAGGAATGGGTTGCCCAGACCGCCGTGCCCCCTGAGAGAGTTAGCTCTGAGAGCAGTTAGCATCTTAGCCTGACGGCTGGCGGCAGCGCAGCTCCGGCAAGAGGTACCGCGCCAAGACGATGCCTCCCGGCCTAGTACCTGAGCCGGCGTCTGACGGCAGCCCCACGTCTCCTGCGTGCCGCCAGCTATGTTGAATAATCGTTCGCCTACTGACCCGGCGTTGCAAACCGGACAATCAACTCACGCACTTCTTCCGGCCTGTCGAGCGGGAGGAAATGGCCGCCGCGTTGTAGCATCGTCATCTCGGCGTCTTTTATCAGCGTGCGATCATGCTCGCGCTCTGACGGCGTTGCCCAATCCTGGTCGCCCCAAATGAGCAGGACCGGGACGTCGATGCGGCCGTAATCCTTGGTCGCCGCGTCCCAGACTTGCGGAATTTCGCAGCAGGCTCAAGAACGCGCGATAATGCCCCGGCCGGTTGCCAACCAGATACATCTCCTTGAGTAGCGCCGGCGGGATGCTCTGCGCGTCTGCCACCCCGCCATTAAGGATGGCCTTCATAATGAGGAAGTTCCTGAGCCGCATCACCGTCTCGCCGACGATTGGGATGAGCGCCGCATAGGTCACCAGCCAGCCGAAGATTGAGCTGCGCGCCATGCCGCGGCCCTTGGCGTAGTCGTAAGGGTTGATGGCGATGACCCTGGCCACGCGCGGATTGCGTCGGGAGGCGATAATGAGCGCGATCGAGCCGCCGATCGAGACGCCGGCAAGCGTGACGTCGCGAAGATCGAGCTTGTCGAGAAAGCCTTCGACGGCCTTGGTGAAGAAGGACGCATCATAGCTCGCCTCTGGGATGTCGGAATAGCCATGGCCCGGATAGTCCAAGGCATAGACGGTGAAGTGCTTGGAGAGCTCGGGGATGACCTTCTCGAAGAGATCGAGCTGCGTCCGCAGCGTATGCAGGAGAACGAGAGTAGGATTTTTGCCGGACTTAATGTAGCGGAGCTTGTTGCCGCCGAGCTGCAGGCTCTGGATCGGAATGTCGGGCGACCAGCGCAACTTTGCGGGCGGCTTTGGCTTTGGCCTCATGGCCTCGATCGCCAACGACACGAGCCAGAAGCCAACGCCCACCGCCGCGAAAATCGCCAAGGCCCACAGAACTGAGTTCATCGACTTAAGTTCGGAGCGTCGAATGGGGGTCCTTCGATTATAGACCCGATCACAAGGGGCTGCCTGATAGAGTTATGTACCTTGCCTGCGGCAGGACCGAGGGGATACTTGAGTTTCTTAGGCAGCGGCGTCTGCTTTAAGGCAACTTCTTCCAAGGAAAACCCTTGCGCCGAGGGAAAAGAGGGAGAAAATTCGGCAGGCCTCCTGGGATCGTTCTATGCCCAGCCATTGGTCCGGCGCATCGAAGCGTGAAGTGAGATTGCCACGTCATGTGGTTGATCTCGACGCGGATGAATTGCGAAACGCCGCGGGCCAGCATGTAGATATTAGGCCCCGCTCGTTTGCTGTGCTCCGGTTGCTTGCTGAGAATGCGGGCCATCTTGTAAGCAAGGACCACATCATCAGTGCGATTTGGGGCGATGTCGTAGTCACCGAAGATTTCTTGATCCGGTGCATCGCGGACATTCGCAAAGCCATTGGGGACGACGATCGGCGTATCCTGCGCACCATCCCCCGCATGGGCTATCTTCTGGTCCCGGCGCAACGCCACGCTGAGTTACCTGGCCGCATGCCAGGCCTACCAGCGCTCGCGGTGATGCCGTTCCTTGGCGTCTCTGGCGAGAATGTCCTCGGCTTTGGCGTCGCCAGCGAGATCGTCAACGAACTTGCGCGCAATAAGCATCTGCGTCTGATCGCACGCGACTCATCCTTTGCCTTGGCGAACGATAATTTGATGGCGCAGGAACTCGGTGAGCGCTTGGGCGCCCGTTATTTGGTCGAAGGCACGGCCGTGCGTTTTCAAGATTCGCTAATAGCCGACGTGCAACTCGTCGATACCCGCGACGGCAGCATCGTCTGGGGCGACCGCTTCTCTGCTACGGCTGAGGACATTCCTCAAGTTGAAAGAATGATTGCAGGCACGATCGCCGGTAGCCTGCATTCGAGCATGCGCGAGACCGAGAAGCGCGCCATTCTCAGCGCGGCCCCGCGCGATCTCGACGTCTATGAGTTGACCCTGCGCGGCATTGCCCGCAAGCATCAATTCAATCCCGAGGCAACGCGAGCCGGACGGGCGGATTTTGAAGAGGCAATCCGCCGCGATCCCAACTACGCCCCGGCTTTCGCTGAGCTCGCGCGGCTTAATATGATCGACATGCAGCTGCAGCTGACGGGCGAGCGGCAATTTTCGGAATTGGGAAATGTGATCGGTCAGCTTAGTCGTGCCATCGAGCTCGATCCCAATTTGCCGAGTGCCTACCAAGGGCTGAGCCAAGCGCTGATTTACACCGGTGACATTCAACAGTCCGTGTCCATGGCCCGACGGGCCGTGGAGTTAGGGCCGAGCGATGCCGACGGGCTGCTCTTCTTCGCCGTCGCGCTATTTGCGGCCGGCGAGATGACTGAGGCGCTGGGAACTGTCGAAAGGGCGCTACAGCTCAATCCTGTACGGCCCGCCTATTATTGCTTCTTCCATGCCTTGATCTTGTGGGGGAATGACCTGTCGGAAAGCCTCGGGTGTTTCCTCGTCCTCTGGAGCTTGCGAGCCGCGGCGTGGCTGCTTTGCAGGCCGCAGGTTGGCGACCCTCTGTTGTCGCCCACCGCGAGGCGGTCTGAGGCCCCTCCTCCGGTACATTTCAGAAATTTTCAGCGTTCTGTCGGGACACCCAGATCACGTTAGGCTCCAATCATGAAGCGGGCCGATTCCGCTCCGGTGGGATGGCGCTGGGCCCTTCACCGGCTCCCCGCCACCAAGGAGTGGCTTGGCCCCAGAACGGCAAACAAACGTGAAGGCGTACAGCTATGACAAGCATCCTGAAAGCCCTCTTACTCGCGGTGACACTGGTCGCTGGCATTAGTGCTTTCGCCATCGCGGCGCCCGCAACTCATCACCTGGCACCGCCGCAGAGCTTTACAGACCAGTCCAGCGGCTACCAGCCCGCGAGCCCCCCGCCCTGGGCTTGGTAGGGCGTAGCCCGGGAGCCTTCGCGGCAACCCCCCGTGCCCGAAGGCTCCCCCCTAGGAAAGGATCGGGCCAATGCCTTCGTTGCTTTGGTTCGCCCTCCTCGCCTTCATTGCACTTCCAACCGAGGTTCAAGCGGGCGTGAAAAGAACTTGCCCCGAGTTCGGGCGGCCATGTGATTGCCCGAAGAACGTGCGCGATTGCCTTCCGGCCTGTCACATCCGACCACGATTCGAGTGCGCACCGACCTAGCAAGAGGCTAATTTTGAGTGGGTCCGATGAGACCGCGTTCGTACGGATCTTGAGCACCGAACACCGCAGAAGGCGGCAGCTTCGATAGGAACCTGTCATGACCATTCCCGCCTATCTTCCCTATTTCCTTGCGGCCGGTACGGCAGCAGTCCTCATTACAATCTTTTATGGTCTCAACCGAGCGCTTGCCGAGGCGCATTGGCCAGCTGCGGATCGCACGCGAACGCTTCGCGTGTCAGCGGTCATCCTCCTGGGCTGGCTCGCCGCAGCGATCACGCTCAGCGTCATGGGCATCTACCATGTCACTTCGGGCGACAGGCCGACGATTTCAATACGGCATCCTGCTGCCGATTCTGATTGGCGCCCTGATAATTTGGCGATGGGAAGCGGCAAAGCGCGTCATCGCTGCCGTGCCGCAACAGTGGCTTGTTGGCGTACAGTTCTTTCGCGCGCTCGGCGCGATTTTTCTGATCCTCTCTGCAACCGGGACGTTACCTCGCCTCTTCGCCTTACCCGCTGGCCTGGGCGACACCGTCGTAGGCCTCTTGGCACCCTTTGTGGGTCTTGCTTATGCGCGAGCGCCGCATAAGACCGCAGGTCTTGTTGCGGCGTGGAACGTGCTAGGCCTCCTCGATCTCACTGATGCGCTTACGCTTGGGTTCTTGACCGCGCCGTCTCGGTACGCATTTGAGGTTCAGCCGACAAGCGATCTGATGACCGTCCTTCCCCTGGTGCTGATCCCCGTCTACCTCGTGCCCCTCTTTTTCGTGTTGCACCTCGCCTCGCTAGCGAAGCTGCGCCGCGAGGCTATTGCGTCCAACGGGCATGGCCGAGGTGTCCACGCCCGGGCATAGACTTACAGAAGTCGCAGCTCCGGCTACAGGGCGTTGAGGTGCCTTAATTGTTGGGCTTAGTCTCAAAAATGCGCAAATGGAGCAAGAGCGAAATCGCGGTACGAGTTCGTCAGCTTGCCGGGTTCGGGACGGTCCTCCTGCGCCACAGCGGCAACATCGCCACGATGAAGCGGAAGGCCTTCAAAGAGCTGGTGGCTGCGATACGAGCGGCCAGGAACAAGCGACGGCGGACATCCTTGCGATTGGTGGTCTGCAATCCAAGTCCTAATTTCGGCAACGCCAAGGCCGCCTGACAACTCGTCACTAAGTGCCGAGAAAATTGCCCAGTATCCGAAGTTGCCAGCCTGCGCTGACCGATTAAGCTCCGCGTGAGAAGCGGCGGGACTCTTGGCGACCCCAGGCCCTTTGATCGTCCGCTAACCGTCGGAAAGCGGACCAACTCCGCGAGCGCACCGATGTCTGCTTTTGACCCAAAGACCATATCCATTCTTCGGGTCCGAGGCGGTGGAGCCCGTGCTGATCCAGCAGATGATCGCCGTCACTGGATCCTGTAGGTGAAACTGTATTTCTCGCCCTTGCCGCCGCTTACGTCGCTGAGCGCCATCTCTCCGCGAGCCCCGGCATACTCGCCGGTGCCACCTGTGATGGCGAGCACCAAGTCGCCCGTGTCGTAAAACGGACCCTCGACAGTCAACTGGCCCTTCTCCAAGCCCAGCGTCCAGATGCACTCCCAAACCTTACCCATTACAATGCGGTAGCAGATGCCTTGATCGAAGCCGACCTTATTCTTGTCGTCAGCATCGAACACCTCGTTTTGGCCGAAGGTGAGGATGTCGCCAGGACTGTCGCCAGACCCGCCCACGTCGGTGATGACCTGGGTTGTGTTGTGTTCAGTTACCTTCAATTCCTGCGGATCTGCTGCGGCGGAGCCTGCGGCCATGACGCTGGCGGCAGCGATGGGGATGATGCACAGCAGACTTGAAGATTGCGCTAGCTTCAGCGACCTTGGCATTAGAGCCTCTCTTAGCACGGGGTTCGCTGCCGGTTGACAGGCCGGCGATGCACGCCCGCGCGCATCGCAAGCTACCACATCTCAAGCGTGCAAAACGACGACTTCTGCTCTTGCAACAAAGCGGACATGCAAACCGTGCTGATGAATGTCCGCTTTGAGGGGAATAACAGACATGACGCAGACGTGACGCGAGGTCTGCTCATGACCCAATGCGGACATGTTTCATCGGGGTGCTAGTAACTAAGCCAAACTGCTGCCGGCAGAAAGCAGGCTGTTGCTGACCTTAATCTTATGGGCGAGGTCGCGACCCAAAAGCTGATAGATAAGACCGGCAACTTCTGCCTCCTTGAGGAAAAACTGACTGAGCTTGCCTCTCTCAAAGGCGAGTACCCGCACGGCGCCCTCTGCAATCACCGTCGCCGTGGCAGGCCTTTCAGTCAGGAAGGCGACTTCGCCAACGAAGGTGCCTCGTTCCAAGTGTGGGACTTGACGGCCAGCAATCGTGACCCTAACGCGGCCTGCGCAAATGAAGAAAAGTCTTTCGAGCGCTTGATTCTCTTCGGCCAGTGCAGTGCCGTCGGCAAGATCGCAAAACTCGCCGGCGACGAGGAGCCGCGCGATCTGTGCATCGTCGAGGCCGGTGAAGACACTGCGAAGCAGTTCGCGATCAGATTCGGGCAGGCGCAGCGACAGGCGGTCCTTCACAAGCCGATATATCTGGTAGAGGTTTATGCCAATGAAGATCAGGTCCCAACCCATCCCAGTGCGCAAATCACCGCCTGAGAGCCAAAAATAGAGGATTTCAAGCGCCAGTCCGACAACGGCGACCAGTCGCAACCAGAACATGTCGGTCAGCCAATAGGAAACCGCAATAAGCACGTAAGAGAGATGACCTGGCCAATTATTGAAACTGAATATCGTCCCTAAATCGTCCATGGATCCACCCTTTGTTGGATCGCTCGGCTTTCAGATTTGCGTATCGCCATGATCGTCCCGCGAGAGCTCAATTTTATTGAGGGCGGGATCGCACTGCACCAATTGTTCCTCTTCTTCACTAATGAGGATTGCTAGAGACAATCCCCAGGCCAGCGCAAGCTGGCTGTTCCAGAATCCTCATAGCCCCGCGCAAACCACCGCCATCGCTCAAGCTCCCCAGGCCCGTCGTCGCCTCCCTTGACGCCGCTCTAGCGGCGCCATGTTGTGTTCGTCGGGACGGGTCGAATGTCTGCCAATGGCACAAAGCAGACATGCTCAATCCCCTGACTAATGTCCGCTTTTGGGGATAAAGCGGGCATGGCGCTAACGGGCAGTTACGTCGGCTAATGACCCAAAGCGGACATCCGGGGCACGTGGGTGGGCGCTGGTCTTCTCAAATTGAGCGATTGCCCCGAGCACCTGGCGCAGCTTGGCGAGCTAATGACAGCGCTTAAAAGAGAACGGCCCCGGAATACCCTGGGAGGTTCCCGGAGCCGCTACAAAAGGAAGAGCAAGCAGTGGATTTCCTGACCCTTCCTTCTACGCACGACCATGCCCGGACCGATGAATTGGCGATCACCCAAATCCGGCGGGAGCGGGAGACATAAGGGGTCATTTGGCGGCAGCCTCACACATGACGTGATCTAGGAGCTTTTGAATGCTGAGGATTGAAACTGCCAAGGTGTTCGAGCCACTGCTACAGCCCCACAAGGGAGCTTGGGGCAGTGAAAATTAGGTCACGGATTCTTATTTCGTTTTTGTTGGGCAACCCTTGTTTGAGTGGCTGGGTTTGCCTTTGCTCCTTTTCCGTTCGGAGCTTTGTAAACTTGTGCAGGTTTTCTCAGAGGTAATGAAACTGGTGCAATTTCCGCTCGTGAGATGGAACCCGTTTCTAAAACATATCCCTGCATCGCTTCCGACGATTTGCTGACGCTGATGCCCTGTCTTTCTGATGGGGTTCGGGACTCATACCGAAACGCAGAATTTTCTTCCAGGAGCTGAGTGCCTGTTGCGGGGGCCCGCATGGCTAGGTCAAGTGATCCTAGGAGAACAAGCACGATCACAAAACCCGCCACGACCCCAAGTGGCTGTATGCGGCTAAGACGTGTTAGATCGACCGCAAACTCGAAATTCCGATTGTGTGAGCCTGTACGGCGTACGAGAAAGCGTTGGGCCTCCGGAACGAGCAAACCTAGCGGTTGTGAATAGTCGGTGCGAGCACTGCTTGCAGGAGCCTTTCAGTGCCCAACCTAAAGCAATGGCGCGATTGGCCAGGAAAATTCGGACCCACCTTGAGACCTCAACGCTAAATATTTTCTGGGTCACGAGAGGAGCTCCGCTAATCGTCTGTCCAACACCCCAAAGCCTGGTCTCAAACTCTTGCAGAGCAGTAAAAAGGAGGGAGTGAGGATCCGATGATTGGGGAACTCGCATGCGCCTTTTCGTGGTGGTGCACGGCGACGAAACGATGGTCGCCGCGTGGCTTTTGAACTCGTTTTTCAGCAACTTCTCCGCGAGATGAAGCGACTTGCTGATTAGCAAGTGAGCGCTGACCGACACGACATTCTTGATGCGTAGCGTACGGTCGCATCTCGACTGGAACGGCGTGCAGGACCATTAGGAGGTAGAATACCATCGATAACCTCTGGGCTCCCACGGGCGGGGGAAACTTCTCAACGGCGAACCCCAACGCGCTAGAAGTGGCAAGGAAGCCGATGAAGGCGATAACGAGCGCAGCGCCCTTGAGCTTGTCGAGAAAGGTGGTGGAAGTTTCCCGGCTTGGCCTTGGCGGGGTCCACTTAAGCGAGAAAGGCGAGCAATGGTTCAAGTTACCTTGCGCCCATGGATCTCTCTAGCTCAGGCCTCTTTGTTGGAACCCACCCTAACTAATCAGCGTTGCGGTCTGGGGTAAGCCGCGTATTTCGCAACGGCCGTCAGGGGGATTGCATCACATGCATCGCACCACGCTTCTTGATCTTCTGGCCCAAGCCGAGCTGCACATCGCCCTCGGCAAGGAGAAAGTCGAAAATCAGTATCGGATCATCTCTAAGCTCGAAAACGAAGGACACGACACTGAAGCAGCGGTCGATCTCCTAAAACAATTTATTGAGGCTCAGGATGATGTCGAGCAGGATCGCGATTGGCTCATGTCCAAGCTTGCAGCTACGTCCTAAGAAGCCCGGCGCATATCGGGCTAGCCTGTCTTCAAGTTTCAATCGAACTCTGAGAACCCGCGTCTTTCAATCGATCTCTGAGAACCCACGTCTTTTAGCCTGCCGGGCATCAAACAGCAGGCGCTAGGCGGTTAGTGAATTAAGCAGAAAGGAAAGCCCGGATCGCTGGGAGGGGGCCGGGCTTTCGTTGCGCTCTGCGTCCGTCGGCACGGCCGGGGAGCCGCCGACGCTATTCAAACGCGCTGGCAACATCGTAGTTCCGAATCAAACCAGGGCGCTGGCATCGAAAGCAGGGGGGTGCGTTGCTGCGTTCGCAAGCGAGTGCCCCGCATGGGGGGAAGTACGGGCATCGAGTTCACCAATGGCAAAAAGCCAGGGGTGCGGGATGGGCTGAAAGGTGCGTTGACTGCTGGACTGATCGCCGTTTAGGAATTGTGATTGGCCGGTTTCCGGCGAACCTCGTCTAGCGAGAAGAGCCATGAAGAAACTCATCATGGCGCTCGTCGCTTTGGGTCTTGCGATCTCCTTTGCCGCCCCTACGTTCGCGGCCTCTCCCAAAGATAAAGCCGATAAAGCCGCTTGCGAGAAGGCGGGTAAGCAATGGGACTACACCACAAAGACGTGCTCAGAGAGATACTAGGTCACCTGGACATTGCTTGGCAGCCGATCCGGTGTTTGCTTCCACAACGTCCGACCAAAGCAGCAGCGCCAAATATTGCTTTGAATGCAAGCGCCCGCTTCGGAGATAGACAATTGCGGTCAGATTCTGAAGGACTGCATGATTGCAACATTTGGTGGTCGCCTGGCGGTGCAAGATGAGGAAGACCCCGCTCGCTTCATCACACGTCGCGAGGAGACAGTAGTGCCGAGGCGAGAAAAGGTGGCCCCGAGTAAGCGGACGTTCACACGGGGCCTGAGTGCACTGCTTGGGATACCAAAGATAAGGTGCGTTCTCTGAAGATTTAGTTGACCGACGCCAGGAACGCTCGCTCCGATCCCGGTTGAATCGGTGCCGCTGGTTCGGAAAGCTACGTGTACCTGTCGGATCAGTCTCGCGGTTCGGTTCGGAGCCAATACAACTCTGCACCGCCAGAAGTTCGAGCCTCCTCCTTCTCGAGCCTCTCAAAGAGCTGCAATTGGGTCACCAGCTCGTTCGCTAGCTTTCGATAGCTGTCGCGAACCAAAATGAAGCGTTCGCGGAGGTGTGTCAGTTCTCGCTCTTTAGCAGCCAAATCCCCACGTAGCGCATGTCGCTCGGCGACAAGCCGCGTAATCGCGTCCACCGCCGCGAGGGCCAGTTTCTCTGTCTCGTCATCAGATTGGGTTTGATCAAGTTCCACGTACGGCATTAATCCCGGCCTCAAGGTCGGCCAATTCTAGCATTCGCTGGCGCGCGACCCCCGCTGCATTAGGGCCTTAACCTGAATCAAGAACGAAGGCGCGGAGGTGATTTGCACTTCTTGGGTTTTCGACCGAAGACACCATTGCCTTCCGCATGACCCATGAGCCCAGCGGTAAGCCGATCAAATATCTCAAGGGCATCGAGACGGAGCACGGCTTCGAGGAAGTCCCCGAAGAGGAAATCATCAAGGGTTACGAGCATACCAAGGGGCATCATGTCTTGATCGAGCCGCAGGAGCTTGATGCGCTAAAGCTCGAAGCCAAGCACACCATCGATATGGCGAGGTTCGTTGATCGAGACGAGATCGACAGCCGCTATTTTGAGAAGCCTTACTACCTTCTGCCCGATGGTGACGAAGCCGACGAAGGCTACACCGTCCTCCGGGATGCTTTTGCCAAGACAAAGAAGGTCGCCGTCGGCCAACTCATCATGCATGGCCGCGAACATTTAGTGGGCATCACCGCGTACAAGAAGGGGCTCATGCTGGTGATCCTCCGCTACCCGGATGAGCTACGAAAGTCCGAGTCCTACTTCGACAGCATCGACTCAAAGGCCGATGCAAGCGCCGTGAAGCTCGCTGTGGATTTGATCGAGCAGCCGTCAGGCAAGTTCGAGCCTCAGAAAATGCCTAACGAGTATGCCCGCGCTATCCATGAGCTTGTGCCGGCCAAGATCGAACAGCGCGCGCCTGAGGTCGAGATTGCGGCCGAGAAGGGCGAAGCGCCAAAAGTCGTCAACATCATGGATGCCCTAAAGAAAAGCATGCAGGCTAAAGGGCAGACGAAAGTTAGAGACGCGGTTCGGAAAAAGATGGGCAAGGAGGCGCCCAAACGCATGGTCACTTCACCACACCCACGATCAGCACCGCGGCGAACCGCTCACTAATCGTCGCATTCGCAGATCAATTCCCTGCCCATTTCAAGGCATAGGCACTGCGCGTCGTGCACGCTTTGGACTTCCACAACAAGGCGACAAGAGCCGTCAAACACATGGAATCGGATAGGTTTGCTCGCAACCCGATCTGAATCCCGGCAGGGCATGGTCTAAGAGCTGAATGCTTTGCACCGTGGCCTCCGAATCAGTTGACCGTGTTCCTATTTCGTTCTTGTATAACACGATGGCAACGGGGCGCCAATTCGATCTGCCGTACATGGTCGAGCAGTGGGACGACGCGGACTCCCATGTCGAGGAGCTGATTGCTCTTACCGGTGATTACCGGGTAGCGCGGGCTGCGTATGAGGAGGCGGTAAAGCAGCGGCCAGGGCGGATCGTGACGCTGCGGCAAAAGACCAGACTGTTGGCCGACAGCCGCAGAGAGTAGGAAGAGCCGCCCAATCAGCCTCGGGAGGAAATAATGAAACGTCTTGCTCTTGCGCTCTTGCTTTCGAGCCTCGCCGTCACTGGAGTCTTGGCCGAAAACTGCAAAGATACGGCACGGGAAAGAAGCTAGCCGGCGCTGCCCTCACAAGCTTCATGAAGAAATGTGAGAAGGACGCGGCGACGGCATGCGATACTCAGGCCGCCGACAAGAAACTGTCCGGTGCCGCAAAGACGAGCTTCACGAAGAAATGCGTGAAGGACTCCAGCGGCACATAAGGGCTCGATGGTCGAGGTCCGAAGCCAGCAAGACGAGATTGCAGATATCGTCGCTACGGTGGCGGCGGACCAGGACCATGAAGCGGATCCTGCCGAGTTGAACGGCCTCGGACTTCTCAAATATCGCGCCGCGAATGACAATAGCGAGCGGGCCTGGACGCGGTGGCTCTGGCTGGGGCTTGCTCTATCCGTGCCGATCGCCTTCGTCGTGGGCTTGATACGGATTGCTCTTGGCTGACGAAGGGCCGCAAGTGACCTTCGTCGTGGGCTTGATACGGATTGCTCTTGGCTGACGAAGGGCACCGCAAGTTAAATGTCGCGAGTGCAAACAGCCGTTCCTGGAGGTTGACGATCGTGGCCGACGGCTCACCGGCTGCATGACATGCAACATCTGGTGGTCGGCAGAGGGCAACAAGATGCGGCTGTCAGAGGAGGATCTTCGGGCGCTGCATGCGTTGCGGAGGACAGGGAAATAAAAAGGGCGCCGAACAAAGCCGACGCCCATTCGTAACGTGGCCAAAGCGGACAGTGGCCTACATCTTATTCTTGGAGCAAGTTTTGGTCATATCACTCCACGTGCCACCATCCCTCACGCAATCCTGCTCGCTCTTTGCGTTCTTCAGATCTCCCGCGAAGGCTGGACCTGCGAAGGAAAGTGCGAGGGTCACTGCAAAAATTGAAATAAAAATCTTCATGGCGTTTACTCCCTTACGCTGGACTTAAAGTCCGGTCGTTAAACCGCCTTTGATGGAAGGCAAGATAACCGATTGGGTCTTACCAATAGCGATAGCGGTGATGAGAATAGCCCCGATGATTGTAATAGTGGCCATGGTAGCGATAGCGGTAATGGGCGCCGTGGTAACGATAAGGGTAATAGCCGCCGCCGTAATAAGATGATCCACCGTAGTATGAACGCCTAACATGCCTGCGGTGGACGCCAGCAACGCTGCCTGGTGTTAGCGGTCGCCCGATACGCGCTTGCGCCTTGTCGACAGATAAAGACAAACCTTTGTTTTGGAATTGATGAAGCGATATAGGCGCTGCGCACAGCACTGCTGCTGCCAATAGAGTTGCTCCAATCACGCGTAACTTTTTCATCTACATTCCTCCGGGCCAACTTCCGAGTAGGCAAGGGCTGCCTAGCTGCCGAAAGCGGGCCGAACACTCATACCACGGACAAAGGGCAGGAAGCGTGACTAAGATAGATCGCTATCCTTATCGCTGCGGGTGCCTTTAATTATGTGACGAAAAGTTCACGCAAACAGGGCGTTACCCTGTGCTACGGATTGGACAGTGATGGGTTTTCCCTCCCCATCACAGGTTCCCCCCATATCGGAACCCTAGAAGCCCCGCTCTCCCCCCGTGCGGGGCTTCTTCTTTTCTGGCTTCGTCTTCATCAAATCAAAAAATGGCGCCGGGCCGAAGCCGACGCCCCCTGGTGCCTTTAGTCAGATTTTCTACAGAGCGCGCGGGTCAATGGGTGTCGGGATTTTGCCGCCACCGCAAGACCGTTTAATCGGGTGGCACTCTACCTTAATCGGACGGCAAATAGGTCGCGGAGCGCATGCCCGCGAAAGACCGCCGGAAACGTCCTTGAGTTCGAGCTGTGTCAGATCACGCATTGATTTTGCTCCTGCCCAATTGTTGAGGGGGGAGCTAAGCTAAGTGTCAGAGTTCTCTTGTTCGCTCGAAATGTCGGCGAGTTTCCTAACAACTGCCTGACGCGATTGCGTTGATTTGAATTAACCCGTCGGGCATCGACCGACGCCGTAGTTGCCTAAGCATTGATGACTGGTTCCAACCTTCGGGGGGCGTTTGTCTTTGCCGAAGTCAAAACAACATGGAGCCCGCTCGGCGCGCTTCATCGTCGAATTGCAAGACGGCAATCTCGTTGTGAGCCTTCCAAGTGGCAGGTTCCGGGCGGTGTATTACAAGCCCGCTGGCCGACCACACCTGATCCTGCGCGAACGTAGCAAAACCGACGACCAGGAACTCGTGGCCGACGCATTTCAGGCTGCGGTGGCAAAGGCGCGCGAGTTGGGTTGTCTGAAAGTGTGCGGTTCGGCCAAGTCGTGCCGGGGGAGAGGTTCCCGTCCCGGTGCGCGTTCATCCATCAACGGTAATCCCCCGAATGTGGTGTTGCATATCATGAGCCAATTGCCACGCTGTATCGAAAGATGTTCCCGGCTTAAGCTCAAACCCCAGTAGTGAGGGCAACGCCAGTTTCCAGGCTTTCGCCAAGCAGGCAGGCTTCACCGTTGTTGGCGAATATTACGATGCAGCCGTGAGCGGTACCGATCCTGTCGATCAGCGCCCCGGCTTTGCCGAGATGCTTCAACGGCTGGCTGCCGATGGCGCAAAAACTATCATTGTGGAGTTGCCTGATAGGTTTGCTCGTGTACCTCGCCGTGCAGCTCGCCGGACATGACATGCTCAAGGGTCTCGGCATCGCGATCATTCCTGCATCCGCACCCGACTTTTTCACCGAGGACACCCCCACCGCCGTCTTGGTGCGCCAGGTTCTAGGGGCCATTGCTCAATTCGAGAAAGCCAGCGCCGTTGCGAAACTGGCAGCAGCTCGCAAGCGCAAGCGTCAACGGGAGGGGCGATGTGAGGGAAGAAAGCCTCTCAGCGAAACGAGACCCGAGGTTGTCGCTCTCGCCCGTAGCCTGCGCAGGCGTCGGCCCAAGGGCGGGCAGCTATCATTGCGTGGCGTGTCGAAGGAGCTAGTGGCTCGTGGCTTTTTCAATGAGCTTGGCAAGCCCTACGCCGCGAAGTCTGTAGCGAGCATGTTGCGCTACTAGACGGCTAACAGATGGGTCCCATCCAGACCCTCCCGGGGTAGGCAAATTGAAGGTGGGGGAGTTGCTTCTACTTCCCAAGGCCGAAGGGGAAGTCGCATTAGCTCTACGCGACTAGTCCAATTCCACTTGGGAATAAAAATGCGCCTAACCGCTCGATGGGGGTTAGGCGCATGAAAGCCGCATCACTACCGGTGAGGGAAAAGCCGGTATGACCGGGTCACGTCTTCGGCTAGACGGGGGGCACCTACCGATGGGAAAAGTCGACGTCACCCAGTGAGCGGTCCATAGCAAGTTCGGAACGCGAGGGGCAGTGCACATAGGTCTTGGGCAACTAGACTAAGGTCTAGATCACCCTAAGGACTGAAGGGGGCGAGGGGCGACGAGTTTGCTCCGCGCTTAGGTGCTGGACTTAAGGCTTCTCAGGGACGCCGTGTCACTCTGAAGCTGCTAATTCCGTTTATATGCTAGCCTCCAGTGCGTTCTCAAGCAATCGGAGGGGCTGATGCCCACGATCTACATTTCCGATAGCGGCGATGATGACAACAATGGTCTGTCGTTTCGGACGGCTATCTATTCATTGGAACGGGCGGAGAAACTCGGTGGCGGCCGGGATGACTGTAGCTGGCACTTCGGGCCTCGCGCATGGAAGCGGATCAAAAAGGAACTCGCCGACAAGAAGAAGTGACGTGTGACTGCTCGAAGCCGACGCACCCTGGAGTTACCCGCCAACAAATTAGTCGCTGGCCACGTCCTCCAGCATCACAACCACCCGACCATGATGGAGGTAATGTAGGCAATTGCGATCACCCCTGCGACGACCATGGCTTGATCGAAGAGTTTGACGGTCGCGGAAGCGCGAAGGGCGTCATGCAGAGCGGTGTCAGATCGTGTGTGGATTGAGTGCGAGGACATGGAGTTCCCTCCCTGTTGTCGCGGCCTCCTGGTCGAATTATATGCGTCCTAATTGGTCTGGTCGGCTGCATCGAGTGAAATCACTGGAGCAGCCCAGAAACTACTCCGGTGGCACCTGCATTGTCGCTGTGTCGGGCACCACCATCGGCGCTGGTCCTGGTGCCGGGGCTGGAGCGGGAGCCGCCACTTGTAGCTGGGGCTCGGGCTGTTGAGCTTGTGCCGGCTGCAGCGCCCGTGGGGTAACGGTCTTCGCCTGAACAGACACGGCCGCTGGAGCCGGCTGCGGCTGTTGCACAGGAGCCGGCGGAGCTACCACGTTTGCCTGTGCCGGAACGGACATCATATGCTGAGCCGCGATCGGTACGGGCGCCGGCGCCGGCTGTGCAGGCATTGGCGCAGGCGTGACTTTCGCCTGTGCCGGTGCTGGTTTAGACGCAGGCGCAGCCTTGGCGTGCGCCGGGGCCGGGGGTCCGGCAGGCTTTGGCTTCGTCCGCGTCGGGACTGCGGCGGGTCCAGGTTTCGCCTTTGCCGTGGCCTTAGGCTTCTTCGCCGATTTTAGCTTCTCCGGGGTGCCGGTCGGCGCCGATGTGGTCGTCGCGCCTTGCGTCGCGGCTGGCGTCGGGCAAGATTGCCACGGCCAACATATCGCGTTAGCCGGAAGCGTCAGAAGCATCAATGTGGACACTGCTAAGGGGACAGTTAATTTCGCGTTCATCGAACCCCTACCCTTCACCGTAGTTTCTCAGGCGCGCGCAAATGGCCGTTTCTTGGTCTTGCAAGCGGCTTTGATAACAACGACGCAAATCCCACAATGCGAAGCTGCCGGAAACCGGGTTTGGTTGCTCCGCATCCCCGCGCGACGCGATCATGAAAATCAATTGCGGCAGTCTTAAGCCATTGTAATTGTTACTGCCACCAGCGATACCTAAGCTGATTGGACCGTGTCACAAGGTGGCCCCGATCAGCTTGTACAGTGATGATGCCGGACGTTGGTTTCTGCGCAACCAGGGTCAGATGCGCGTATCAGCTTTCCTGACACATTGCCGCTTCCTAATCGTCGCTACTTTGGGAGCGATGCTCGCTTTTCCTGCGAGTGCCCAGACGGCATCCGAGTCCCAAACTCCAAGCACCACCAAACCCGGCTCCGAGTTCAAACTCCAAGCACCGCCACACCCGGCTCCGAGTCCCCAACGCCAAGCACCGCCAGACTTGGCGCTGAGACCGAGCCCAAGTCACCGGGCGCGCCCACTAGCTCCAATCCGGCGGTCCCGGAGGCTAATCCGGCGTCCGAAACCACCCAGCCACGGAAGGCAGCCGCTCCGGAAATTTTAATCGTGGTTAGCAAGCCAACGCAGAGTATGACCGTCACAGTCGACGGTCAGCTGCGCTACCGTTGGCACGTTTCGACCGGGGCGACTCATTACTCAACTCCGGACGGTTCCTACACTCCGTTTCGTATGGAGCTAATGCATTATTCGCGGGAGTTTGACAACGCGGGTATGCCACATGCGATTTTTTTCACCCAACGGGGACACAGCATTCATGGTTCGGACCATCCGGGCCTTGGCACCGCAGTATCTCATGGATGCGTTCGTCTAACCCTTTCAAACGCAACTACTCTCTATCAACTCGTCAAGTCAGTAGGCCTGGCGAAGACGAAGGTTGTCGTCAGTGGCCGCGATCCTCCCGGATATAGAGTTCCAACTATGCCGCCGAGACAGCCAGTTGGGCTTTTTGGGGGATTCTTTCGCTTTTAGTGGGTCACTCTGAGTTCAAAGTCCGGGCCCTTCGAGCCGTTGTCCGACAAGAGCCGTGGCTGGTGAACGACCTTGGCCCGATCAAGTCCCGAAGCCTTCAGCGCCAGGTCTAGCGTGGCGACGACATCCTGGGCCGTCATTGTCGTGCACAGCTTCCAGGCGATGATGTAGCGCGAGAAGTCATCGAGCACGCTCGACAGATAGAACCAGCCCCAGCCGATGACCTTGAGATAGGTGAAGTCGGTCTGCCACAGCTCATTGGGTGCCGTGGTCTTGTCGGAGAACTCGTCCGCTGCCTTCATGACGATGAAGGCGGGACTTGGCGATCAGATCGAGCGCCTTCAGCAGGCGATAGACCGAAGCCTCTGACACAAAATAGCTTTGGGTGTCGGTGAAGCGTGGATTTCTGTCTCATCTTCGCTTCCTCTAAGGGCTACGATGAGCCAGAAATCCTCCCTTCCTAAAACCGCTAAATCTGTCTCATAGGTGCTGACGACAGAGATTAAAGGGCTTCCGATTTTTGTTAGCAGGCCGTTAGCACAATTCCAGAAAATCCCTGAATAGTAAGGTGCAATTGCGTGGTCATGGAACAGGAACAAACGATCATTCCGAACTGACACGCATCCTTGAGCGCTTTGGTCGCGCGGAAACCGGCGGCACTGCATCGCGCTTGCGGCGCAAGGCATAATAGGACCAGAGCAGGCGCGCGGCGACACCGCGCCACGGACGCCAAGCCTCGGCCACCTCGTTCATTTCCACGAGAGACGGCCGCTCGGCGAGCAGCAGCGCATCCTTGACCGCGTGCTGGAGGGCAAGATCGCCGGGAGACCAGGCGTCGGCGCGGGCGAGCGAGAACATGATGTAGATGTCAGCGGTCCACGGGCCGATGCCTTTGAGCGCCGTCAGCTCGGCGTGGATCGCCTCTTCCGGCGCCCGGGCGAGGACATCAAGCTTGAGCGTGCCGTTTTCGATGGCCTCGGCCACCACGCGGAGCGTGGCGATCTTGCCGCGCGACAGCCCTGCCTTGCGCAGATCGTGGTCAGGCACGGCAAGCAGGGCCGAAGCAGCGAAAGGCTCCGCCCTCGCCTGGACCCGGCCCCAAATGGCATCGGCGCTGGCGATGGACAGCTGCTGGCCGACGATGATCCGGGCGAGACCTTCGAAGCCTTTCGGCCGCTTGCGCAGCGGCGGGTCGCCAGCAAGCGCATGAACCCGCGCCAGATGCGGGCTGGCTGCGGTCAGCGCCGCCAGGCCTTCCCTGATGTCGGCATCGCTTCCAATCTTTCGCATCTTCTTCTTGTGGGTGCTCCGCCGCTCGACGCTAGACTTAGTTCAGGCAAATTTAGCCTAGTTTTAAAGGGTTTCTGAAATGGTTGCCGGAACGGACAAAAACGGGGGACCGGGGACCCATGCAACCGGAAAATCTAAAGCCCGACGATCTCTATGCGCAGATCGAAGGTCTTGTCGAGACTGTCGACGCCGAGCGGCGCTTGCGCGAGCAGGCCGAAGCCGCGGACCGCGCCAAGTCCGATCTGCTTGCCGTGGTGAGCCACGAGCTGCGCACCCCCATGGGCGCGGTGATCTCCATTTCCGAGCTTCTGCTCAACGGTACGCTCGACCTGACCCAGCGGCGCTACGCCGAGACCTTGCAGCAATCGGCGAAGAGCCTGCTCGTCGTGCTCAACGACATCCTCGATTTCTCCAAGCTCGAGGCCGGACGCTTCGAGCTTGTGCGCGCGGTGTTCGATCTGCACGAGCTGGTCAAGAGCGTGGGCAGCGAGTTGCAGGCCCGGGCGCGCGAAAAAGGTCTCGAAGGCGTCGTCAATGTGGGCCCGAGCTGCCCGCGCTTCGTCAATGGCGACTTCCGCGCGCCTCCGCCAGGTGCTGACCAACCTCATCGACAACGCCGTGAAGTTCACCTCTGCCGGCTCGGTGCATCTGCATGCCAATGCCGGCGACGCCGCGGGCAAGCTCACGCTGCGCTTCGACGTCACCGACACCGGCATCGGCTTCGGCGAGTTCCACAAGGAACGGCTGTTCAAGCCCTATGTGCAAGCCGACCGCGCCAAGGCGAGCCGGGGCACCGGGCTAGGGCTCTCCATCGCCAAGCGGCTGGTCGACCTCACGGGCGGCCAGATCGGTTGCGAGAGCGCGCCGGGACAGGGAAGCCTGTTCTGGTTCACCATCCCGGCCGAACGGGCTGAGGGCACCGCGTCCAAAGAGGCGCAGGCGACGAAAGGGCTTTACGGGCACGTTCTCGTGGTCGAGGACAATGCCGTAAACCGGATGCTGATCGGCGCCTATCTCGAGGAGTTCGGGCTAACCTACGACATCGTCGAGAACGGCACCGCGGCGCTCGAGCGGCTCGCGGCCAAGGATTACGACCTCGTGCTCATGGACATCATGATGCCCGAGCTCGATGGCGTCGACACCACCAAGCGCATCCGCAAGCTCGGCGGCGACGCGGCCGAAGTGCCGATCGTGGCGCTCACCGCCCACGCCATGAAGGGCGACCGCGAGGACTATCTCGCCGCCGGCATGGACGCCTATGTGTCGAAGCCGATTCGCGGCCGCGAGCTTTACGGCGCGCTCGAGCCCTATCTCGGCGAGGACGACGGCGAGGAGGCCGACATCGCGGACGAGAAGCTGGTGGCGATCCGCTGAGGCGAGTTTCGCGCCACCTGCTCAGAGATTGTCGAGCAGGACGCCGGCGGCAAGGATCAGATAGGCGATCAGCAGCAGCCCTAAGGCGTAGCTCGTGAAGAACGGCAGCGGCACGATCATGCCGATGACCACGAGAATGGCGATGATGGCGGAGACGAGGAACGTCTCCCTGCGCGGTGCGCTCAAGCTGAAGTTCATGATGCCCCCCATGGCGGTGCCTCTGGCGTCGCGTGAGCCAGATGGACGATTCTGCCATTCTAGCCGCAACGCCGGGTGAGTGCCACGCGGCTCTATTGAAGGTCTGGGAAGATCGCGGGAAAGCGGCGCAGATCGGCGCAGAGCCTGACCTTTATTTGCCGCCGCAGCCGGCAGCGTCGCCGAGCCGCGCCATGGGCTTGCCGTTGATGAACACGCCTGAGGCGCCGGAGACGATCGTGCCGCCGCAGCCGGTCTGATCCCCCTGAACCGCCGCGGGCTTGCCGTTGATGAACACGTCGGGCGAGCCCTGCACGATGGGTCCGGCGCAGCCTGCGCTGTCGCCGGCCCGCGCCGCCGACCTGCCCTCGACCATGACGTCGCCGCTGCCCGAGGTGACAATCCCGGCGGCACAAGGGTTGGGGGCGTCTTCCGCCGACGCGGCAAAGGGAGCAAGCGCAAGGACCATGACGCCAAGGTACCTCGCGAAGCCGTTCACAGGCGGACGCGCTCGCGGGCTCGGAGCGCCGGCACGGGGACGGAGGCTTCGGCGAGCTCGGCCGCCTTGGCGTCTACGAGGTTCACGATGCCGGTCATGATGTCGTTCAGCTGGAAGTCCTTGGGCGTGTACACGGCCGAGGCGCCGCACTGCTTCAGCACGTTCACGTCATCGGCCGGAATGATGCCGCCGACCACGATCGGCACGTCACCCATTCCCGCTTCGCGCAGGCGCTGGGCCACGTCGCGCACCAGCGCCACGTGCGAGCCTGACAGGATGGAGAGGCCGACCACGTGGGCCCTCGCTTCTTTCGCCTGCTCCACGATCTGGGCAGGGGTCAGCCTGATCCCGTCATAGATCACGTCCATGCCGACATCGGTGGCGCGCACCGAGATCTGCTCGGCGCCGTTCGAGTGTCCGTCGAGCCCCGGCTTGCCGACAACGAAGGTGAGCCTACGCCCGAGCTTGCCTGACACCTCGTCGACGAGATGGCGCACCTGTTCGAGCCGCGCCGTGTCGATCTGATGCTTGGCGCCGATGCCGGTCGGCGCGCGATATTCGCCGAATACCTCACGCAAGACCCCACCCCATTCGCCGGTGGTGACGCCGACTTTGGCGGCGGCAATCGACGGCTCCATGATGTTGCGCCCCTCGGCGGCCGCCGATTTGAGATCGACCAGCGCCTGGCGCACCGCCTTGTCGTCGCGCCGCCGGCGCCAGGCTTGCAACGCCGCAACCTGCTCGATCTCGACCGACTCAGGCACGGTGATGATGCCGTCGGCGCTCGCCGCAAGCGGCGAAGGCTCGGTCTCGGTATAGGCATTGACGCCGACCAGGACCTGCTCGCCCTTCTCGATCGCTTCGACGCGGGCGGCGTTGGCCGCTATCAGGGTCTCCTTCATATAGTCGATGGCCGCGACGGCCCCGCCCATGTCCTGGATGCGGGCGAGCTCGGCGCGGGCGTCCTGCTTCAGCTCCTCGACCTTGCGCTCGATCTCAGCGGAGCCGTCGAAGATGTCGCCGAACTCGAGCAGATCGGTCTCGTAGGCTACGATCTGCTGCAGCCTAAGCGACCATTGCTGGTCCCATGGCGTGGGAAGGCCGAGCGCCTCGTTCCAGGCGGGGAGCTGCACGGCTCGCGCGCGCGCCTTCTTCGATAGCGTGACCGCGAGCATGGAGAGCAGGATGCGATAGACGTTGTTCTCAGGCTGCTGCTCGGTGAGCCCCAGCGAGTTCACCTGCACGCCGTAGCGGAAGCGCCTGAGCGCCGGGTCGGCGACGCCATAGCGCTTCTCGGCGATCTCGTCCCACAGCTCGACGAAGGCGCGCATCTTGCACACTTCGGTAATGAAGCGCACCCCGGCATTGACGAAGAAGGAGATGCGGGAGAGCACCTGAGGGAAGGCTTCCGCTGGCACCTCGCCTGAATTCCTCACCTCGTCGAGCACGGCTTCTGCGGTGGCGAGCGCGAAGGCAAGCTCATGCGTCGGCGTCGCTCCAGCCTCCTGCAAATGGTAGGAGCAGACATTGGTCGGGTTCCATTTGGGAACCTCGCGCGCCGTATAGACGATCACGTCCTTGATCAGCCGAAGCGAGGGCTTGGGCGGAAACACATAGGTGCCGCGCGACAGATACTCCTTGAGGATGTCGTTCTGCACCGTGCCGGTGAGCTTCGACCGGTCGACGCCCTGCTCGTCGGCGAGCGCGATATAGAGCGACAGCAGCCAGGCCGCGGTGGCGTTGATGGTCATCGACGTGTTCATCTCGCTGAGCGGGATACCCTGCATCAGGGTCCGCATGTCGCCGAGATGGGCGACCGGCACGCCGACCTTGCCCACCTCGCCGCGGGCGAGCGGGTCGTCGGAATCGTATCCGGTCTGCGTCGGCAGGTCGAAAGCGATCGACAGCCCGGTCTGGCCCTTGGCCAGATTCTGCCGGTAAAGCTCGTTGGAGGCCTTCGCCGTCGAATGCCCCGCATAGGTGCGGAACATCCAAGGTTTGTCGCGCTTATGCTTGCCTGCTGCCATGATCTTCTCCGGCACTCATCCTATCGAAGCACGGGTAGCTGTCGTGCCGCAACTCTCGACCAACGCCAGCCCGATCCGGACTTTCAAGCTTCTATAGCAAAACCGTTGACCAGATGCTCTCGGACGGGATGCCCAAAGCCACGACGGCGAGGGCCAAGCCGGCAAGCACCAGGAAGCCAGCGGTTGATGCCTTATACGTCGAGCGACCATGGCCGCGGCTGTCACTTACCACGAGCCTTGGCCTGTCCAAATTCGGACATTCGGTGGGTGTGATTTAAGAGGGTTCCAAAAAGGGGATCGCGATGCGCAGCCTGGTTGCAGTCACTGTTATCTGCCTTATCTCAACGCCGGCCTTCGCCTGCGTGGTCGACTCCGAGTGCGAGTTTGGCACCATATGCTTGGAGGGTGTCTGCACCCGCGCCCAGAATTCAGATAACGGCGAGGACAATACCCCCGTGAAGCAGCCGACCAACAAGACCTGCTACGACGACAACGATTGCACGCCAGGTTCCCGTTGCATCAAGGGCTCAGGCATAGATGGCGTCTGCATAGGCCACTGAAACGACCTCGCACTGAGCTTGCCACTCTTGGAGCCAGTCTCGGCGGTGGTGGTGGACGAGGGCGGTCGGACCGAGGGTAATGAGTTCATGACGTTCGCCATCGCCGTTACAGTAAAGAAAAAGGCGGCGCCTTTGCAGACGCCGCCTCAGTCAAGCTTACACCGATCGTTTGAACGGATTACTCGGTCGAGTTCTTGTTGGTGGCGCCTTCACTTTGCGCGCTGCCCTTAATGCCGGTGCCGCCCTGGTCCGAGGAATTGGGCCCGCTGCCCATGGCGGACCCGGCGCCGATCGAAGGAACATTGGCGCTGTTCTTGTTGGTGGCGCCTTCACTCTGCGCGCTGCCCTTGATGCCGGCGCCGCCCTGGTCCTCTGAATTCGGACCACCAAGGTCGGCGCTACCGGCACCGGTCATCGGCTGGTCGGGGGTGTTGCGATTGTCGGCACCCCTGACCGGCCGCGCTGTTTTCCACGCCGCCAGTGTTGGGCACGGTGTCCTTCACGATGGTGATGTCGCTCTTGGCGCCGGGAGCCTGGTTGGCGGTTTGGGCGCTTGCCGGGGCCGAAAGGCCAAGACGGCGGCTGTGGTCAGCAATTATGTCAGGTTCGGTCTCATATGAGTTTTCCTTCCATGCATGTCTTGGGGGGAAAGTTTGGAAGACGCACCTGCCGTGGCTCTTGTGCTCGGACGGCTTGCGCTCGTGTAAAGGAATAACGCGCGAGCTTGCGTCGAGTTCCTCTTCAGGCTCTCGGCTTCAGGCGTTCGTCGCGAAATTCTGATGACGATGTCGTGAAGTGCTCAGGCCACGTCGGGAATGATCGCATCAACGACATTGGTCTGGTCGTCGACGATCACGACGTTCTGACCCCACACGAAGTAGCTGAAACCTGGATCGGGGAGCTGATTGAGAAGGTCGTAGGGCGGAGGAAATAGCGCGACGCTATCGGGAACCGTGCCGCCTACGCTGACATTGACACTGTTCGTTGGCACCGACGCGACCGGCGCGCCATGCTCGGCGAAATAAGCGCCAATCATCGACACCTCGGCGGAGCCAAGCGTGGTGGTCAGGGGAGGGATACCTCCGGAAGGGTCGGAGCTGGCGGCGAGTTGGTGGGTATGGTTGCGGTCGTTGCCGGACTTGGCGGCGAGGGGACCGGGGGCATGGTGGCCGACAGCTCATTTTCAAGCTGAGCAAGCTGAGATTGCTCCAGCAACTGCTCTTGTTCTTCGAGGGCGGCGAAACGTCCTGCTTGCCGTTCGTCTTTCTTGAGGTTGTTTCCCTTGGCGCGGTCATCGTCAGCCTGCGTCCCTTGACCATGGGATGAGGGCTTGGCGTCTTGCGCCATGCCGAGGTCGAGACCTTTGAGGCTCGGCCGATCATCCGCGCGTCTCGCCAGGCTGGGGATGATTGGCGGCGTTCCTACGCGCGCGGCGCGGCTCAAGACATTGTCGGGAGCATCCAGGCCGAAATTGTTGCCGAGCCCAAGCTCGCGGCTGCTCAATCCGAGATGAATGTCGTCACCGCCACGGGCACTGCCAAATCCCCTGCCGAGCCCGAGAGCACCGCGGCTTGCGCCAAGGCCGAGGCCGGCATGGCCGCCGTCAAGGCCGAGACCGATGCCGTGACCGCCGCCGCCACCGCCCATTCCGGCTTTGGCCGTCGCGGGAATCGCGAGCGCGAGGGCAAGTGCCGCCGTGGCCGGCAAAAACAATCTGTGCCTCATTACGTTATCCACGCTTTCCGGCCACCCATCCCGCCAACGGCCAACGCCGCCAAAATGTGGGGGTTCCGGGACAAACTGGCGCGGGGGGCTCGGCGGCAAATTAAGCTTGGCCAGCAAAGGGCTGGGCACGATACCTCGTGTTTGCTAACGCTCTGTCCGCGATAGGCATTGATGGCTATCGGGGGGTGGCCTAAAGGCTTTTGCACGCATCAATTCCGGCCTTTCAGCGTTGTTACCAGGCGGCTCGCAAAAATGTTGCAGTCGCGAGATGGATCGTTGACAATTGTCGCAGTGCAAAAAGCCCGAGTGAGCGGGGAACCAACGGATGAACGAGATGTCATTGGCAGCGGTGGCGCCCGATCAGGGCACCTTGAAGGACCTTTACCAGATCGGCGAAATCCCGCCGCTCGGACACGTGCCGGCGAGCATGTACGCCTGGGCCATCCGCAAGGAGCGGCACGGCGAGCCGGACACGGCCATGCAGATCGAGGTGCTGCCGACCTGGCCGCTCGATTCGCATGAAGTGCTGGTGTTGGTGATGGCCGCCGGCGTCAATTACAACGGAGTGTGGGCCTCGCTCGGCAAGCCGATGTCGACCCTTGACGTACACAAAAATCCCTATCACATCGCCGGCTCCGACGCGTCCGGCATCGTTTGGGCCGTCGGCTCGAAGGTGAAACGGTGGAAGGTCGGCGACGAGGTCGTCATCCACTGCAACCAGGACGACGGCGACGACGAGGAATGTAACGGCGGCGACCCGATGTTCTCGCCCTCGCAGCGCATCTGGGGCTACGAGACGGCGGACGGCTCTTTCGCCCAGTTCGCCCGCGTGCAGGACCGCCAACTGCTCGAGCGGCCGAAGCATCTCACCTGGGAAGAGGCTGCCTGCTACACGCTGACGCTCGCCACCTCCTACCGCATGCTGTTCGGCCATCGGCCGCACACGCTGAAGCCCGGTCACAACGTTCTGGTGTGGGGCGCCTCAGGCGGCCTCGGCTCGATGGCGGTGCAGCTGATCGCCACCACCGGCGCCAACGCCATCGGCGTCGTGTCGGACGACGAGAAGCGCGAATTCGTCATGTCGCTCGGCGCCAAGGGCGTGATCAACCGCAACAACTTCAAATGCTGGGGACAGATGCCGGCGGTCGGCACCCCCGAATATGACATCTGGCTGAAAGAGACGCGCAATTTCGGCAAGGCGATCTGGGAGATCACCGGCAAGGGCGTCAATGTCGATTGCGTGTTCGAGCATCCTGGCGAAGCGACCTTCCCGGTGTCCTGCTTCGTGGTGAAACGCGGCGGCATGGTCGTGTTCTGCGCCGGCACCACCGGCTACAACCTCACCATGGATGCGCGCTATGTGTGGATGCATCAGAAGCGCATCCAGGGCTCGCATTTCGCCCATCTGCTGCAGGCGAGCCAGGCAAACAAGCTCGTGGTCGAGCGCCGCATCGACCCGTGCATGTCGGAAGTGTTCCCCTGGGAGCAGATCCCCAAGGCGCATATGCGCATGATGAAGAACGAGCATCGCCCCGGCAACATGGCAGTGCTGGTCTCGGCGCCCTGCACCGGGCTTCGCACCTTCGAGGACGTGATCGAAGCGAGCAAGCAGATGCATGGCGGCTAGGGCTTATGCGTCACCCTGGCGAAGGCCGGGGTCCAGTTCTTATTTTTTGCGCTTCGCGCCGCTCGATTCCGGCTTGCGCCGGGATGACGAGGTTCCGAATTCCAGTTTGACTTTGGCGGCACCGCGCGGTTTTTTGCCGGCGGGTGCAATGCCATCGCCGTTCTCAAGGATTTCTGCCGGTGTCCGTTGCAAGCGAAGCCAAGGCCGACAGCCTGTCGAGCCGCATTTGATAACCTCATTCCACTCCTAGACGCGGCGGCAGAGGCCGCCAATACGTTGCGCGATCGCGCACGCGACGCGGTTTCCGCCAAGGTCACCGATAACGGCAAGATCGACGGCGACGCGCTCGAGCGCGAGCAGCACGCCGCGCACGGGCTTGCCTGGATTGCCACCTATGCAGAGGCGCTCAATCAGGTCGCAAGCTATGCCCGCCGCATGTCTGACGACGGCCGCTTCGGCGAGATGGAGGCGCTGCTGTCGCAAATCGGCGCCGCCGAATATGCCGCGCAGCTCGCCGGCGGCGTGCCGATGAGCCAGGGCGAGATCGTGCGGACGCATGAGCTTGGCGTGTCGGAGAAGGATCAGACGGCGTTTCTCACCGCCAATGTCCGCGATCTCATTGCCAGCGCCACCGCCGCCACGCGCGCTCGCGTCATCGCGCTGATCCGCGGATCGCAAGGCGCTGTGGCTTACGGCGACACCGGCCTCGACGAGACGGTTTCCGCCATGCGCGAGGAGATGCACCGCTTCTCCGAGGCAGAGGTCGTGCCGCATGCGCAGGAGTGGCACCTGAAGGACGAGTATGTGCCGATGGAGCTGATCGGCCAGATGTCCGAGCTCGGCGTGTTCGCGCTCACTTTGCCGGAGGAGTATGGCGGGCTCGGCCTCGGCAAGGAGGCCATGTGCGTGGTCTCGGAGGAGCTCTCACGCGGCTATATCGGCGTCGGTTCCCTCGGCACGCGATCTGAGATCGCCGAGGAGCTGATCCTGAACGGCGGCACCGACGCGCAGAAGCAGGAATGGCTGCCACGGATCGCAAGCGGCGAGGTATTGCCGACGGCGGTGTTCACCGAACCCAATACCGGCTCCGATCTTGCCTCGCTCACCACCCGCGCGGTGAAGGACGGCGACGTCTATCGCATCACCGGGCAGAAGACCTGGATCACGCACGCGGCCCGTGCCGATCTGATGACCGTGCTCGCCCGCACCAACCCGCAGGAGAAGGGCTATCGCGGCCTCTCGATGTTCCTCGCGCCGAAGCCGCGCGGCACCGACGACAATCCGTTCCCGGCGGAAGGCATGAGCGGCGGCGAGATCGAGGTGCTTGGCTATCGCGGCATGAAGGAGTTCGACATTTCCTTCGACGGCTTCGCCGTGCCTGCCGCCAATCTTCTCGGCGGCGTCGAGGGCCAGGGATTCAAGCAGTTGATGCAAACCTTCGAGGCCGCCCGCATCCAGACCGCGGCGCGCGCCATCGGCGTGGCTCAGGCCGCGCTCGATCTCGGGCTTAGATACGGCACCGAGCGTATCCAGTTCGGCAAGCCGATCGTGAGCTTCCCGCGTGTCTCGGACAAGCTGGTGATGATGGCGGCTGAGATCCTGCTTGCCCGCCAGCTCACTTATTTCGCCGCGCGCGAGAAGGACGCCGGGCGCCGCTGCGATCTAGAGGCCGGCATGGCCAAGCTGCTCGCCGCCCGCGCAGCCTGGGCCGCTGCCGACAATGCGCTGCAGATCCATGGCGGCAACGGCTTTGCGCTCGAATATCCGGTGAGCCGGGTGTTGTGCGACGCCCGCATCCTGTCAATTTTCGAGGGCGCCGCCGAGATTCAGGCCCATGTCATCGCGCGGCGCCTGCTCGAAGGCTGAATCCAAACATCGTTCTCGAGCGTTTAGCTTGTGTCGCTTTGCTCCACCCGTCCTGGCAGAATTGCCGTGCTATGGTCGCGGCGCTGCAAGGAGGCGCATAAGCTTTCGAAGTGGAGGAAATGCATGTCTAGCCTGAAAGTGGTTCTTGCCGCGCTCGCCGCGCTTGTCCTCGGGACGAGCTTTGCTCAGGCGCTCGAGGTCAAGAAGAAGATCAACGCGCCGGCGCTGCCACCGAAAGTGTGGGAGGTTGCCGGAGATTTCTGCGCCATCAAGGATTGGCACCCGCTCGTCACCGATTGCAAGGAGTCCGAGGAGGGCGGCGCCACGTTCCGCACGCTGACGCTCAAGGACGGCGGGTCCATCAAAGAGAAGCTCTTGGACTCAGACGACACGAGCTACAGCTATGAGATCGTCGAAAGTCCGCTGCCGGTGAAGAACTATCAGGCGAAGCTGTGGATCGAGGAAGACGAGCGGAACCCTGAGCGCACCACCATCCATTGGGACGCGACTTTCGACGCCAATGGCGCCTCCGACGACGATGCCACAAAAAAGATCGGCGATATTTTCTATGCCGGGCTTAAGGGCATAAAACAGAAGGTCCTTCCGCCTGACGGAACCGTCGGCGGCGACTAGACCCGGTCCATGGCGATAGAGGAGTTGATGCCGTCCGGGCGGCGTACCATCGTCGTGCCGGTCGCCGCGGCGCTTGCCTGCTTGGCGGCGCTGGCGATCGGCGGCGCGCTGACGACCCCAAATTTGACGTGGTACGCCACGCTGCAACAGCCAGGCTTCGCTCCGCCCAACTCCATCTTTCCGATCGTCTGGCCGGTCCTCTATTTGCTCACGGCAGTGGCGGCATGGCTCGTCTGGCGCGCGAGCGGCAGCGACGAAGTCCGCCGACTCGCGCTCATCTCGTTCTTCATTCAGCTTGGCATCGGCGTGCTGTGGTCCGTCGCTTTCTTCTGGCTGCATAACCCTGCGCTTGGCCTCGGTGTCATCCTGGTTTTTCTTGCTGCCATCGCCATCACCATCGTCCTGTTCGATCGCTTGAGCCGGGCGGCGGCGGTCCTGCTCATTCCGCTCCTTCTCTGGGTCTGCTTCGCTGCCGCGCTCAACGTGGCATTCGTCCTGCTTAGCGGCTGATGGGCGAGCGCTCCGTCCTCATCACCGGCTGCTCATCGGGTATCGGGCTTTGCGCGGCGCGGACCCTGAAGGCGCGTGGCTGGCGCGTGTTCGCGACGGCGCGAAAGCCGGAAGACATCGCCCGTCTCAAGACCGAGGAGGGAGTCGAGAGCCTCTATCTCGACTACGCCGAGCCAGCTTCGATTGAAGCGGCGGCCGAGCACGTGCTCGCGGCGACGGACGGCACGCTCGCCGCGTTGTTCAACAATGGCGGCTATGGCCAGCCTGGCGCGCTCGAGGATATCAGGCCCGACGTGCTTCGCGCCCAGTTCGAGGCCAATGTGTTCGGCTGGCACGATCTCACCACGCGGGTGATCCCGGCGATGCGGGCGCGCGGCGAGGGGCGGATCGTGTTCTGCTCCTCGGTGCTCGGGCTCATTGCCGCGCCATATCGCGGCGCCTATTCGGCCTCGAAATTTGCCGTCGAGGCTCTCGCCGATACGCTGCGCATGGAGCTGCAAGGGACCGGCATCCACGTGTCGCTGATCGAGCCCGGGCCGATCGCCACCCGTTTCGTCGAACGCGCCATCGAGGCCTATCGCCGCAATGTCGACCTCGAGGGATCGGTGCATCGTGATATTTACCGCGTCCGCATCGCCCGCATGGAGGCCGGCGGCCAAAAGACCTATAAGCTCGGCCCCGAGGCGGTCGCCGCCAAGCTCGTGCATGCGCTGGAAAGCGCCCGACCCAAATTTCGCTATTACGTCACCCTTCCAGCCTATGCCGTGGCGCTGCTGCGCAGGATCCTGCCCGTGAGCGCCCTCGACGCGGTGGCCAAGCGGAACTAGTATTTGCCGGCGCTGAACGCTCGTCCCGCCCAAGTGTTGTCACCCATTGCCCGCCGCCACCCAAGGGAACGGCCATGCACACATTGACGGCCTATATCATCCCGTTTGCGCTCGCGGCGGTCGTCACCGTGCTGCTGCTCGGCCTGTGGAACATGCTCAGGGGCGGAAGCCCCAATCTCAGCCAGACCTTGATGCGTTGGCGCGTGGTGCTGCAATTCATTGCGCTTTGCCTGGTCATGGCGGCCATCTACTTCTCCGGCAAGTACTAGCGCCGCCAAGAGGGCCTATTCACGAAGGCTTGACCCACCTCGGCGTCCGGTTAGGCTAGCCATCACTTTGCACAAAGTTGATTCCGCGCCGGCTCGGCGGTGAGTAATGGTCGTTCTCAGCAAGATTTACACGCGCACCGGCGACGACGGGACGACCGCGCTCGGCTCAGGGCGGCGGGTGACGAAGTACGATCTTCGCGTGGAGTGCTACGGCACGCTCGATGAGACCAATGCCACGATCGGCCTTGCCCGCCTGCACACGCGAAGCTCCGATCCTGCCCTCGACGCCATGCTCGCGCGCATTCAGAACGATTTGTTCGATCTCGGCGCCGAGCTCTGCTACCCGGATGAGAGCAAGGATGCGCGCGGCCGCCTCTCGGTGAGCGACGCGCAAGTGGAGCGGCTCGAGAACGAGATCGACGCGCTGAACCGCGAGCTGCAGCCTTTGCGCTCCTTCGTGCTGCCGGGAGGCACGCCAGCGGCAAGCTTTCTGCACCTTGCGCGCACCGTGTCACGCCGCGCCGAGCGGCTGATGGTGGCGCTTGCCGCGCGGCCGAACGAGCCGGTCGGCGGCGGCGCTCTGCGTTACATCAACCGGCTTTCGGATTTTCTCTTCGTCGCGGCCCGCTACGCCAACGACAAGGGCAAGTCCGATGTGCTTTGGATCCCCGGCCAGAACCGATAGCGAAGCTCCGCGCGTGTCCACCGTGTTCGTTCCCCTCCATGACACCAATCCGCTAAAGAGCATCGACTATCAATACGTGACGGTCTCGCTGATCGTCCTCAACATTGCCATCTTTCTGATCTTTCAGACCGGTTGGTTCGTTCCGCTCGACGAGGAAAATCTGGCCGCCTTCGCCGCCATCCCGGCCGAGCTCATGGGGCACGGCCTCGGCGACGAGACCATCATGTCGCCGTTCCTCGTGCCGGAGCGCTTCACGCTGCTCACTTACATGTTCCTGCATGGCAGCTGGATACATCTCCTCGGCAACATGCTGTTCCTCTGGGTGTTCGGCGACAATGTCGAGGACGCCATGGGCCATCTCCGCTTCATCATGTTCTATCTGATGTGCGGGATCTTCGCGGCGGTGGTTCATTCCTGGCTCATGCCCACGTCCGACCTGCCGCTGATCGGCGCGAGCGGCGCGGTGGCCGGCATCATCTCCGCCTATCTGATCCTGCACCCGAAAGTGAAGGTCTGGGTGCTTGCGCTGTGGCGCATCCCCATCAAGATCACCGCCTATTGGGCGCTCGGGTTCTGGATTCTCGCGCAATTCGCCAACCTCCTGTTCGATACCGAGGAGAGCGTCGCCTGGGGGGCGCATATCGGAGGCTTGGCCGCAGGCGCCGTGCTGATCCTGTTCATGCGGCGGCGCGGTGTACCGCTCTTCGACCAGACCAGGGGAGGGGCCTGAAACATCTCGAAAAGCCTAGGAACCATTGACTTACGAGGTTCCCGGCAGTACGGTCCGGGCCATCTCGCACTTGCGAGATAACGTGCTTCGGTGCGTTGGGGGGAAGCAAAAGCACGTGCGGGAAAGAATAGCCGCATGAAGATTCTCGTTCCTGTGAAGCGTGTCGTCGACTTCAACGTCAAGGTCCGCGTCAAGTCTGACGGCAGCGGGGTCGACCTTGCCAACGTCAAGATGTCGATGAATCCCTTCGACGAGATCGCCGTCGAGGAGGCGGTTCGCATCAAGGAGCGCGGCGAGGCGACCGAAGTGGTCGCCGTGTCGATCGGCACTGTCAAATCGCAGGATACGCTGCGCACCGCGCTCGCGATGGGCGCCGACCGCGCCATATTGGTCAAGACCGACGCAGTAGTGGAACCGCTCGGCGTCGCCAAGCTCTTGAAGCGCGTGGTCGAGAACGAAGACGCCGGCCTCGTCATCATGGGCAAGCAGGCGATTGACGACGATTGCAATCAATCGGGACAGATGCTGGCGGGCCTGCTTGGCTGGCCGCAAGGAACCTTCGCCTCGAAGATCGAATTCGCCGACGGCAAGGTCAAAGTCGTGCGCGAGGTCGACGGCGGGCTCGAGACCTTGCGGCTTTCGCGCCCTGCGGTGATCACCACCGACCTCCGTCTCAACGAGCCGCGCTATGCGTCGCTGCCCAACATCATGAAGGCCAAGAAAAAGCCGATCGACGAGACCACGCCGGAGGCGCTTGGCGTCGATATCACGCCGAGGCTGAAAGTGCTTGGCGTGGCAGAGCCAAAGGGGCGCGAGGCCGGCATCAAGGTCGACAGTGTCGCCATCCTCATCGAGAAATTGAAGAACGAGGCGGGGGTGCTGTAGATGGCAGTCCTGCTTCTCGCCGAGCACGACAACAAGAGTCTGGCCCCCGCGACCGCCAAGGCGCTCGATGCCGCCGCAAAGTTCGGCGGCGAGGTGGACATTCTCATCGCCGGCGAGAATGCGAAAGGCGTGGCCGAAGCCGCAGCCAAGCTTTCCGGCGTGCGCAAGGTGCTGCTCGCGGAAGCGCCGCAGCTCAAAGAGCGTCTCGCCGAAGACACCGCCAATCTGATCGCACCGCTGATGCAGGATTACGACGTGCTGCTCGCGCCGGCGACCACCATGGGCAAGAACGTGGCCCCGCGCGTCGCGGCGCTGCTCGACGTGGCGCAGATCTCCGACATCGTCGAGGTGAAGTCGCCCGATACCTTCGTGCGCCCGATCTATGCCGGAAACGCACTCGAGACCGTGCAGGCGAGCGACAAGAAGATCGTCGCCACCGTGCGCACCACGGCTTTTGCCTGCGGCCGACGAAGGCGGATCTGCTTCCATCGAAACCATCGCGGTCCCTCCGCCGCTCGGATTGTCCAGTTTCGAGGGAAGCGAGATCAGCGTCAGCGAGCGGCCCGAGCTCACCGCCGCGCGTATCGTCGTCTCCGGCGGGCGCGGCATGCAGTCGGGCGAGAACTTCAAGACCCTGATCGAGCCGCTTGCCGATCGTCTCGGCGCCGCGGTCGGCGCGAGCCGCGCCGCCGTCGATGCCGGCTATATGCCGAACGATCACCAGGTCGGCCAGACCGGCAAGGTGGTGGCGCCGGAGCTCTACATCGCCGTCGGCATTTCCGGTGCCATCCAGCATCTCGCCGGCATGAAGGATTCCAAGGTGATCGTCGCGATCAACAAGGACGCCGAGGCCCCCATCTTCCAAGTTGCCGACTATGGCCTCGTCGGCGATCTATTCACTGTCCTGCCTGAGCTCGACGCCGAGCTGAAAAAGGCAGGGTATTGAGCCAGCGGGTGCATGAGGAATGACCATGGACGATATAGTTCAAGGCGCGAAGGGAGTTCTCACCGAGCCCTCGCCGCAGGAGAATGACATGACGCCCATTCGCAAGATCGGGATCATCGGCAGCGGGCAAATGGGCAACGGCATCGCGCATGTGATCGCCCTTTCCGGCTACGAGGTCGTGCTCACCGACCTGACCAAGGAGAAGGTCGACAAGGCGATCGAGACCATCGACAGGAACCTCACCCGCCAGGTGGCCTCGGGCAAGATCACCGAGGAGGAGCGCCAGCAAA
Source organism: uncultured Alphaproteobacteria bacterium (assembly GCA_963757555.1). Classification (GTDB taxonomy): domain Bacteria; phylum Pseudomonadota; class Alphaproteobacteria; order Rhizobiales; family Methyloligellaceae; genus Methyloceanibacter. The sequence continues at coordinate 28,816 of CAVWRU010000007.1, read as the reverse complement.
CGCTCTCCCGCATCAGCTATGCCGAGACCTATCAAGGCCTGTCGGACGCCGATCTGGTAATCGAGGCGGCGACCGAGGACGAGACGGTGAAGCGCAAGATCTTCGTGGCGCTTTGTCCTTTCCTCAAGCCTGAGGCGATCGTCGCCACCAACACCTCGTCGATCTCCATCACGCGGCTCGCCGCCGCCACCGACCGACCCGAGCGGTTCATTGGCCTCCATTTCATGAACCCGGTGCCGGTGATGGAGCTCGTCGAGATGATCCGCGGCATCGCCACCGAAGATGTGACCTTCGGCCGCGCCAAGGATTTCGTGGAGACCCTGGGCAAGACCACCGCGGTGTCGGAGGACTTCCCGGCTTTCATGGTCAACCGCGTGCTGCTGCCGATGATCAACGAGGCGGTGTACACGCTCTACGAGGGCGTGGGCTCGGTCGATGCCATCGACACGGCGATGAGGCTTGGCGCCCACCATCCGATGGGGCCGCTGCAGCTCGCCGATTTCATTGGGCTCGATACCTGCCTGTCGATCATGCAGGTGCTCTACGAGGGGCTCGCGGATTCCAAATACCGCCCCTGTCCGCTCCTGGTGAAATATGTCGAGGCCGGGTGGCTGGGGCGCAAGACCAAGCGCGGCTTCTACGACTATCGCGGCGAAAAGCCGATGCCGACGCGCTAAGGGCGCGACCCTTTCACCGAACGTCACGCGTCGCTTTGAAGTGAAGGCGACGCTCCAACCGCAGCGAGCGCGCTAGACGTCGGTGTCGCCCGGGAACGTCCCGTCAGGATGCGGGCACTTCACGCGTTTCACGAACCAGCCGGGATGGTTTCTCTCCCAATTGGCGGTCTCGGTCAGGGACATGCGCGAGCAGACATAGGGGTCCGAGAAATCCGGCTGCTGATGGAGGCCGTCGGCCGCGGTCTGATCGTACATCTGCACGATCTCGTTGCGGCAGGTCCCATCGTCGAGCTTGACGCCGTCGACGGGGTGGCCATTCACGTCGAGCAGTCCCTGATTGGCAAGCGCGTGGCACACCACGAACATGAGGGCAGTTGGTGTCATTCCGGACCTCCCCAGAGAAGACTATGGCGCAGCAGGTGGCCCGCCGCCAGATATCAGGTCCTGCAACCGTTCATTTATTGGTGATTTCGCCTAGGCCGCCGACCATGGTTTCGCTGCCACATGTCCGGCGTGGAGAGCGGCCAGGGTCTCGTTGCGCAATGCCCTGAGCAGCATCTCCTTGGCCTGAGCGTCACCACGGCCCTGGCAGGCGAAGGCAATGAGCTTCTGGGCGAGCCGCTGACGCAAGGCGTGGTCGCCCGCCAACCCTTCGGCGGTGAGCTCGCTCCACACCTCCTCGATGGTCCGCTCAAGCCCGCTGAGCGCTTCCGGGCCGAACCCGCAACGGCGTGTCGCGGCCTTTATGGCTTGCTGCACGTCCTCGATATTTGGTGCCGTCATGGTTCCGCTCTCAGGCATCGCTAATTCTCCAAGCGACCATAAACCCCGGAGCGCTGCCGGCGGTTCCGTGCGAGCAAGTCACCTGCTTGCGGCGAATTAGGCGATCCCAAGCAAACTAGCCGGAAGATCTCACTACCCGGAAGGTCCCATCGGAAATGCATCGACGATCGGCGCGAGGTCTTGCGCCGGGTCTCCGGCACCCTCCCGCGTGAGACCGAGGCGCGCGATCACGAGTTCGCGGGACGGGATGACCGCCACGATCTGCCGATCGTGGCCGAGCATGTAATAGGAGTTCCTGGGGCATCGGCGGCTCGCCAAGATTTGCAGACTGAGGCAGCTTCAGCCACATATGGGCGCCGTATCTTGCGTCGGGCGCTGGCATGGTCGGCGTCAAGGCATAGGCGACCCAGCCCTCGGGCAGCAGGCGCTGTCCCTGCCACGTGCCGTCCTGCAAGAACAAGAGCCCTAGCCGCGCCCAATCCCGTGCCGATGCGTAGATGAAGGACGATGCCACGAAGGTTCCGGCGGAATCCGGCTCCAGCACCGCGCTGCGCATGCAGAGGGGAGCGAACAACCTTTCGCTGGGAAAGCGCAGATAGTCGCGCTCGCTCGCAAACGAATTGCGCAGGAGGCGCGACAGGATGAGTGAATTGCCGCCGGAGTAGTTCCAAACGGAGCCTGGCGGATGGACAAGGGGCTTTGAAGCGGCAAAATCTGCCATGTCGCCTTGCACGAACAGCATCTGGATTATGTCGCTGTCGTGGTTCGTATAGGTCTCATCGAAGGCGAGTCCGCTCGTCATGCGCAGGAGCTGGTCGAGGGTGATGTCGCGGCGCGGATCATTGCTGCTTTGCCACTCAGGCGGCAGGGCCTTGTCGCCAAGGGAGAACTTTCCGTCCATGACGCGCTCTCCGACCAGCGTGTTGAGCACGGCCTTGCTGAGCGACCAGCCCAGAAGCGGCATGCCGGCATTGAATCCAGCGGCATAGCGCTCAGCCGCGATGCGGCCCCGATACACAACGACAAGCGCGCGCGTGTTGCGGGGATGGGCCGGATCAGTCTCGGAGAAAGCGGCGTCGATCGCTTTATCGAGCGTGGCGCGGTCGACGCCACCTGGAAGCGCGTCAAGATCGACGCGCTCGCCGTCCGGCCAGAGCGCAGGGGTGTGTGGAGGCGGGTTTGAGGCGAACAGTCTAGCGGCTTGGTCGCGCAGCTCACGCTTGGTCCTGCCCGCTAGGCGGGTGCAGCCTAGGCCTTGCCGAAAAATCGAAACTTGCCGGCCGATGCCAAAGGTTGATGCACTGACAAGCTGCCCCTCCCGGTCGACGCTCGGCTGAAAGAGCTGGAGAAGCCGGTAGCCCGGACCGCTCAAATCCTCGGCAAGCACGGCTTTGGGGTCGCGGCGCGCGATGAACACTTCGCCGCACAGCATTTGTGCCAGGAATCCCGAACCGAGCACGGCGGTGCGATAGAGGCTGGGGCCGACCATCGCGCCAATTGCGACCAGTAGCGCGGCGGACACCCATCGCCAGACATTAGCCCTGGATTTTGACTGGGCGTGCGGAGGGTTGCATCGGAGTTCGGTTTAGCAGATCGCTATCGCTGCGACGAGGCGTCGACCGGCGCGAAGTGTGTTGCGCGCGCCACGCCTGTCAAAGAACCGTCATCGTTCCACCGAAGCGCAATAGGAAAGCCCACCAACTTGCTCTAACGTTCCAGAAGTCAGTTCTGCGTACCCGTTCCAGTAATCCGTAGCGTTCGAGTGTGTGGCGATGGTCTGCGTTCCAGAGCCCGTGGATATATTGCGTTGTGGGCCGGCAGAATGGACCGACATTCTGCGACGAGGTGCCCGCGCGTGGAATATGTGGCGCGAGCACTATCCCTGGATCATCCCCAATCTTACCGGCATTGCCCCGAGCTTGACCGAGTGCCAATTGGGCCCGCTCAATGGAGGGCCGATCAATCTTGCGACCGCGCGGCTGCGCGGAGCGAGGCTCGGCCGCGCCACCTTGTCGGAAGCCAATCTCGAAGGCGCCGATTTGTCGGAAGCCGATTTGACCCATGCCCGCCTTGACCGGAGCAATCTCACCTATGCGAGCCTGCGCTATGCCAATCTCGACAAGGCCGATCTTGCCGGGGCGAGGCTGATGCGGGCCGATTTGAGCGGCGCCAATCTGGCCGAAGCCAAAGGCCTCACCGAGGGCCAGCTCTTCGGCAGCATCGGCGATGGGTTGACGATATTGCCGTCGTATCTCGAGCGGCCTGAAACCTGGCTCCGACTTGGCGGCGAGAACCGAGATGAGCGTCGAAAGCCGGACGCAACTTCACCGCAATTGGCGCGCACGCGAAGGCTGATGAGCTGGCTCTAGCAAGCGAAGGCCCCATGCGGAGAAGCGCGCTCGCCCTGATTGCGGCGACGGGTGTCGCGGTGACATCGTTCAGCGCTCTCGGCGACGACTGTTCGCCGGACGGCGGCGAAGGCCTTCTGCCGACCTTCGATGCCGAGTATCAGTGCGGGGATCTGGGCATTTGCCTGAAGTTGGCGCACGACAATCGGCTCAAGGAAGCGAGCGCCTGCGAGCAAAAGTTCGATAAATGTCTCGCCGAGCTGAACAAATCGAACGCGGAAGCCGACGCGCACAATGAAGCGGTCGAAGCCTGCAGAGCGGCCATGCCGAGCCAACCGAAGACGCCCAATGTCAAGCCCTCCGGCGCCGGGGCATCATCAACCGCCCCGAACAAGTAGCGAGGCGCAGCGAAACCGCACCGAGGCACGATGAAAGCCCGCGAGATCATCTTCATGTGTCTAATCGGGTTTCTTGTCGCCTGGAGCGCCCTCTCCGCCTATGGGCTTTTCCAGGCGCTCGCCGGGTTCACCGACACTTACGCCGAGCTCGTCACCAAATATCCAACCCTGGCGACGGGCGAAGCCCGGCAACAGACGCTGCAAGCCGTGATCATGCATGAGATCGTCAAATGGGCGCGTGGCCGCGCCTCTCGGGCTGCTCGCCCTTATCGCCAAGTGGTAGCTGCGATCGCGCGGGGCCAGTCAGCTTTGGATGGCGGTCGCGAACGTCATCCGCGGCCGCCGGCGCTCTGTTGAATGGCCTCGGCTCGCGCAACTATCGAGGCGGCGATCCAATGGCTCCGCCGCCCGTGACAGCCCGAACCTACTTCTTGGCCTGCGAATGATAATGCTTATGAGCGGGTGCCGCGGGTGCCGGACAGTAAAGAGCGTCAAAACCGCCTGGCTCGGCAATACAGCGGCCGTGGTGCATCACCTGCGGATTGTAAATGCCCGTGGCAGATAAAAATGGCACGGCCATGATCATCAAGATCGTTCCCATCCGAGCCTCCCCGATTCGGCGCAACACGCGCCCCCACACACAGTATCACTCGCGTTCAGGCTTGTTCCATGCTTCGAGCCACTCATGAACAAGGAAAGAGTTGGGCTCTGCCCGCGACATTGGCTCCGCACTTTGGCGGCTAGGCGATGATGACGGGACGCTCACTTGCCGCGGTCGCGCGCCAAAGATTGCTCGGGCGTCAGCCCGCTCGATATCCGAATTCTTGAAGGAATTGGTGACCCCGGCAGGATTTGAACCTGCGACCCTCAGATTAGGAATTTCAGGGTCGAGCTCTTCCTAGCGTTCATGTCGATGCCTTAGGCCGCCTTTATCAACAAAACTTATTCCTGATGTTTCCTTTACGTTCTTGCACATTCCCGTCGACGTGCTTACTATGTGCTTACTAGCATAGGAGCAAGCCAAGGGTGTCGACTGCTCGCATCACCAAACGGGCCGTGGATGAGGCCCAGCCAAATTCCAAGGATACTTTTCTTTGGGACGACGAACTTTCCGGATTTGCGCTGAAGGTCACTCCAGCCGGCCGGAAGGTCTATCTTGTCCAGTATCGACTCGGCGGACGGAAGGGCCGCACCCGCCGCGTAACCATCGGCCAACATGGAGAGCTAACGCCCACTGCCGCCCGCTCTGAGGCTAAGCGGCTCCTAGGGGAGATCGCCCTTGGGCACGACCCGGCGAGTGACCGAGACAAGTCAAAGGCTGATAAATCGTTGGCCATGGTGCTCGACCAATTCATGGCAGAGCATGTAAAGTCGAAGCGAAAGGCGAGTACTGCTCGCGAGTACCAGCGTATCGCTCGGCTCTATGTTGTGCCACGCCTTGGGCGCCGACCGATTAGCGACATCCAGCGCCAGGACATTGCCAAGCTGCATCACGAGCTAGCAGACAAACCTTATCAAGCCAATCGTACGCTTGCCCTGCTTTCAAAGTTCTTCAATTGGACAGAAAAACATGGGTTGCGACCTGATGGGTTTAATCCCTGCAGGCACCTCGAAAAGTATCGCGAGAGCCGTCGCGAGCGGTTCCTTAGCGATGCCGAATTGGCTCGGCTCGGGGGGGCATTGCAAAAAGTGGAAAATGAGAAAAGCGCAACGCCTTGGGCGATAGCCGCAGTTCGGCTGCTAGCCTTTACTGGCGCGCGTCTCAGCGAAATTCTTACGCTTGAGTGGGGGCACGTGAATGCGGAGCTCGGCCTCCTAATCCTTCCCGACTCTAAGACAGGCCGCAAAGTCATTCATTTGAGTCCACCTGCGCTTGCGACGCTTCAAGCAATTCCGCGCCTACAAGACAATCCCTTTGTGATTTGTGGTGAACGGCCTAGACGTCATCTAGTTAACTTGCAAAAGCCGTGGCGTCGCATCCGCGCCGTCGCCAATCTTGACGATGTGCGCCTTCACGATCTGCGGCACTCATTTGCAAGTGTGAGCGCCGCAAGCGGGCATAGTCTAGTTCTAATAGGAAAGATGCTCGGCCATTCCCAACCAGCGACAACTGCGCGTTATGCTCACCTTGCCAACGACCCAGTGAAAGCTGCGAGCGATGCTGTTGGCAGTCACATTGCGGCAGCAATGAACACTGGGACCAGTGAGATTGTGGACTTGGCGAGCTCGCGGCGATCCGCTCGAACGCGAAGTCCACGGCACACGTGACTCGCACCGTCTGCCTGCGGCACGCACGCGACATCATGAATTCCGCATAATTCGTCGGCCATACGGCGCAATGCTGACATCTCTGTCGCCCGAAACTGGAATCTGACTTAGCACACAAGACTTGGCGAGATGCTTCCCCGAGATCCTTTCACGATGTAAGCTGTTAGAGATCCTCGGAGCCGATAAGGACGCAATGAGCCGAGTGGTCAGCTTTTGGGCAAAAAGAAATCTGACATTCGAGACCCTACCCGCGACGACCTGATCACGATGGTCCAACGCGGCGAATCGGCGCCAGCAGATGCAGAATCCGAGGCTAGGCGGCTCGGATTGGGCCCGCTCACGTCAGAGCCTAACCCGGACAACTACGATCCGATGCGAGAGCCGTTTTGGACGTTGCCAATGGCGGTCGCGTGGATCGCCTTCCGTACCCAAGAGGCCGTTCGCAATTGGTGGGACGAATACCGGAAGGAGTTTTATCTTTGGAACTTCCGGAAGTGGCGCATTGGTCCGGACGGCCCCATCAAAGAGGGACACTTTCTGGAGCAACGCCCAAACGCAACTCTCGTTCGATTGCAGGCAGTAGGTGCGAAGCGCGACCAGGCTGATTCCATGAGCGTCGCAGAGGCGATCGGTTCACTTTGGCTCGCCCTTCGGAGCGGGCATTTGGATGCGACAGGCATTGATGAGGATACTGGAAAGCGTGTGCCTATTCCGGCGCAGCAATGGCATGACCTTACTTGGTTTGAGGAAAAGGGACGCGACGCGATCCGCGCTAAACCACGGCCTGGCCGCAACACTGCACGTTATAGCGACGTTATCGTGCCCGCAGGAGCGGTCTGCGAACAATGGCCTTCCAAGCTAACGCCACTGCTGACATTGCCAGAGCTGGTGAAACCGGAGGGTGGCGGCTACATGCCCCTTTATTGCGCAGCACAGTGGATTGCGACGGAAGGCGGGTCGATCAGCTTTGATCCTTGCAATGAGAGCGTATGGAAGCCAGCGTATGACCAACTCCTCGCGCGACTCGCCTCAGAAGACGTAAAGGCAATCGGTATTCGGAGGGGAGAGCGACAGCCTGTGCCGGGGTTCCACTTCGCCGGATGCAGGGTTAGCTACCCATTTGTTGAGGAGCCTTTCGAGCTGTTGCTCAGTGACGACCTATATCTTTCAAGCTTTGCGTATCTCGATGAGGAGCACTGGCTCAAAGGCCACGACGATTCTCTTCAAAACCGCTCTGGCCGACAATGGGGGCGATTGATGGTGCACAAGTCAGAGGTCGCCAAGTTTTGGCCCTTTGAGACGGTTGTCGAGACCGCCGCTCAGTTCCGTACCGGGGCGCCTGGGCGACCTTCTTCGATCCATCTCGTTGAGGCAGAGTTTAGGGATCGGTGTACTCGAAACGAGGTGAAGCCCTCACTAGCCGCAGAGGCTGAAGTCCTCGCGGCCTGGCTCAATGATAAGTATCCGAGTTCTCCGCGCCTGACGCCGAAGACAATCCAAAACAGATTGCGAGCCGCATATCGTCGGCACCGAGACGCCCGAAATTAAAGTATCGGGCTAATTTCGGGTCTGTTTATCGGGCCTCTGAGATTCTCCAAATGGTTCACCGCAACAGCCGGGAATGTCCGGCGATTAGCGGAGAAGAACCATGCAAGAAACATCTCATCAACGGTATCTCGGCCGCGCCGAAGCCGCCAAGTACATACAAAATCGTTATGGCTTTTCCTGTTCTCGGCAATGGCTGGCTAAACTTGCCGTCCTCGGCGGAGGCCCAATTTTCCGCAAAGCCGGTCGCAACCCGATTTATGCGCCTGCGGATCTTGATGACTGGGCAATGACCAGGATTGGCGAACCCCAAAGATCAACTTCCGATGTGCCCAGCAATGCATCGGCCCCGAGCGAGGGCTGAAGGTGGGCACGCGGCATCCGAACTACAGGCTCGTCAAAATTCATCGAACGTATACAGTCAATGAGATCGCTTGCCTTTTTCAGATACACCCAAACACCATCCGTGCATGGCGCAGGGAAGGCCTGCAGGCGATCGACGAGAGACGGCCGCTTCTCTTTAAGGGAGCTATGCTAGTGGCGTTTCTTCGGGCACGCCGCGAAGAGGCTAAGCGGCCATGCGGAGCTGGCGAAATTTACTGCTTGCCCTGCCGGCGACCGACGCGACCTGCCGGCGGTATTGTTGAGTACATCCCGTCGTCGCCGACAGCTGGGAATCTCCGTGGCATCTGCCCAACTTGTTACCGGCTGATGCACCGGCGGGTTAACCGGACGAAGTTACCGCTTGTCGCCGAAAACCTGGAAGTAACCTTTACGGCCCCGGAACCACGCTTATTGGAAACCGACGATCTCCCCGTGAACTGTGAATTGGAAAGCAAAGAATCGCTATGAAGACTCACAACGCGGCAAACGAGCGCATCAAGCGGGCTTATTTTGCCTACCTTCGAGAAGCCAAGCGAAACAGCGAACAGACGATCGACGCGGCTGCCGCGGCGCTTCATCAGTTCGAAACGTACACCCGTTTTCGGGACTTTAGGTCGTTTCGAATCGAGCAGGCGATCGGCTTCAAGAACCACCTCGCCAAGCTGCTGAGCGGCAAAACGAGGGCGCCCTTGAGTAAGGCGACGCTCTTACACACTCTAGCGGCGCTTCGCGCCTTCTTTTTCTGGCTCGCCGGACGGCCGGGTTTTAGGTCGCGGATCAGCTATTCGGATGCCGACTATTTCAATCTGTCGGCTAAGGATACTGCAGTTGCCAAGGCTGACCGTAGCACAACCGGTCCGACAATCGAGCAAGTGCGCGATGTCGTAGCGGGCATGCCGGCCGACACCGACGTTGGGAAGCGTAACCGTGCCCTGCTTGCCTTTGCGCTCCTGACGGGCGCCCGCGACAACGCGATGGCATCGCTTCGGCTTAAGCATGTGGACCTTCGCGAGGGAAAGATTATCCAGGATGCGAGCGATGTCCGCACCAAAGCATCCAAGACCATCACAACCTATTTCTTTCCTGTCGGTGATGACTTCCGAACTGTCGTCGAGGAATGGGTCACTTTTCTCCAGCGCGAGCGGCAGTGGGGGCTCAATGACCCACTTTTTCCGGCCACTCGCATAATTGTGGGTGAGAGCAAGCGCTTTGAGGTCGCGGGCCTGGATCGGAGGTGCTGGCGCAATGCGACGCCGATAAGGAAAATCTTCCGTGATGCATTTATGGCCGCCGGGCTTCCCTACTTCAACCCACACTCGTTCCGGAAAACTCTGGCGAGGCTCGGAGAGCAAAATTGCTCCACGCCCGAAGAGTTCAAGGCGTGGAGCCAAAACTTAGGACATGAGAAAGTTCTCACAACGCTGACGTCTTACGGTCAGGTGGACCGGGATCGTCAGGGAGACATTATCCGGAGACTGTGGACTCCGAAGTCTAACGATGCTCACCTCATCGAGGTGGGGAAGGCTGTCTTGGCAGCAACCGCGTTAACGCGCGGAGTTACAGATCGCTCCAAGATTTAGCGTCGGGAGCCCGCGTTGGGTTGAGCCTCCGTCGTGCTTGCTATGTGCTTACGGTCAACGCGGCGTCGGTTCTAAATGGCCGCAATCTTTGAGAGTTAGTCGACGGAACACCTGATGACCCATCAGAGGGTCGCCATACGGCTCAGGATTACCTCCGATAATCAGCACATAATCGCTGGCGACCAAGCGTACGAATACGTAATAGGGAAATTCGTGCAGCTAACTGCACTGTACGAAGATTTCCGGGCCTACTTTTCCAACTCGGGATTTCCACAGTCCTTGATGCTGTTCCAAAACGTGAGTTCGGCACTCCGCGTTCGCTGCGTCTAAATCTGCCGGCGGGTCGCGCAGACCTTCGAGGCGGGCCTTAGCTAGGTCGACAAACGCCCCTTCGGGATAGCGTTCAAGATACGCCTCGAGCTCGATATGGCTGCCGCTATCCTTCGCCGCTTCCCAGAAGGCCAACTCGACCGCCAGAGCTTCTTCCTTAGATGGAGTGGCATTCTCATATCGTCCGGTTCTTCGCCCATCCTGACTTTGAAGGCGCGCACGGGTTGGGCTATGTTCCTGACCTTTTGTTCGCCAAGATCCGCGAATGCAATTGGATGCTTGCGCAGGTGTTCGCGCACACCGCGGGACACGCAAATTCCCCCGGGTTCGGCGAGTGTCTCCAACCTCGGAGCGATATTGACGCCATCTCCAAAAATGTCGCCGTTCTTCATCATCACGTCGCCGACATTAATTCCAATACGCAAAAACAGTCGTTGCGCTTCCTCGAGCTCGGCATTTTCGTCAGCGAGCAAATCCTGAATTTGAACTGCGCAGTTGATTACCGAAACTCCACTTGCAAACTCAGCGAGTACGGAATCTCCGGCCGTGCTCGTTATCCTACCGCCGAACTCAGCAATGGAGGCGTCGATTATCAGCCGATGACTGGATAAAACAGCAAGAGTGCCAGCCTCGTCGCGCTCCATGTGGCTGCTGAAGCCCTCGATATCCGCCGCCAAAATTGCAACCAGCTTGCGCTCTAAATGTGGGGCTTCCATTCGAATCCCTCCTCTGAAGGGGCAGAACGCGCCTCCCTGGAAATTGAAAACCTGACTATGAGGCGCTCCGTTCCTTCGCGCTGCTTAGGACGGCGGATAAAGAGCGACGAGTGACAAAAAAGCCCGGCAAGAGGCCGGGCAAATTGCTTCAACTTGGTGAGCTACCAGGACTGTGCGCTATACCAATCGTCGACGTCCTTCTTCACCTGATCCTTGGCGATTCCATAGCGCTCCTGGATCTTGCCTTCCAGCTGATCGCGGCGACCGTTGATGACGGTGAGGTCATCGTCGGTTAACTTGCCCCACTTCTCCTTAACCTTGCCCGCGACCTGCTTCCAGTTTCCTTCGACACGATTCCAATCCATTGGACCTCTCCATTAAATTTTCGGGGAGAATATTAAGGGTGGTGCTCGCTTTACAGCGATGGCCAGCCCTTCCCAACTAACCTAATACGACACGCAAAGTTCCACGTTGCTCTTCGAGAGCGCGCAGCGCCGCGAAAACGCTTCGTCGTAATTTCTGAATTAGTCTGCGGCGCGCGCTTCGGACCGATGGCGCACAATGTCCTCCGGTTCGTTTTCATCGATCTTAGTCATTGCGTTGTCCGCTCGAACATGAGCATGCAACAATTCGTCCATCTTCGCCTGCAGGGCTTGCGTGTCGCGGTGCTCCGCGAGCTGAATTAGCAGCGTCATGAACCATACGATCAATGTTGTGGTGGCGTGCCAATCAAGGCTCTCGCGGTCAAAAACGAACCACAGCACGGCGTACGCGATTAGGATCCCGAACGCCCCAGGATGGGTGCCAATTCCCCAAGCCTTGTGAGCAATTGTCTAATTGCATCCATTAGTGCTCCTCTTGCTCTCTTTGATGGGCTATTCGCGTAGCGCGTCCGAGCCTAGTTCTTCCAATGGCTGTGGGCGAGCAATCTCGTTTTTTGGCACTATGCGGTTCCAGGTGAGGTCGCGCGAGAGCGGTTGAGGAAGGCGGGGCACCAGAGGCGAAATTCCGCCGCGCTGGGCGAGCCTGCGTCTTACACGGCGTCAGCAGTCATAGTTTTTCTGCCCCCGCCGAGGTCGTCGATGGAAGCTCCGTTGTTCAGCCGATGAGTCCGCTAGTGGCATTCAGCGGACGTGCAAGCCGCGCTGATTAATGCCCGCTTTGAGGGGAAGAGCGGACTTGACGTGGACGTGACGCGATGTCCGCTCATGACCCAAAGCGGACATGAGCGGCCGTGGCCTCTAGTGACTAGAGCTCGACTTCGAGTGTGCAAGAAAGGCCTTGCGGGCTGAACACGAGTTGCGCCGTGCCGAGCTGACCGCCGAAGGCACGCTCTATCAGATGCGATCCAAAGCCCTTTCGCTGTGGCGGACTAATCTCTGGACCCCCGCTCTCCTGCCAAACGAGCTTCACCAGATTAGGTTGAGAGTGCTGCTTCCATGTAACGCTTACGCACCCGCTGCCGTTCGACAAGGCACCGTATTTGAGGGCATTGGTCGCAAGCTCGTGGACCACCATTGCAACCACGACCGACTTGGTCGAGTCCAGCCACACATCGGCGGGACCCTCGACCGCAATGCGCTCGTGGTGTTGTTCTTGGAAGGGCTTCAGCGCCTGCGTGACGATTGCTTGTAGCGACGCTGCCTGCCCAGTCTCAGCCGTCAATAGATCGTGCGCATTCCCCAGCGCGTGAAGGCGGGCGATGAAGGCATCGCGCTCCTCGGCGTGCTGGTTCAGGGTTTGGGTCGCAATGGCTTGGACGGTCGCCAGTGAATTCTTGATGCGGTGTTTCATCTCTTTCACGAGCAGCTTTTGCTGCTCCTGAGCCCGCTTGCGCTCAGTAATATCCCTCGCGATTTTGGAAGCCCCGACGATCCTGCCGTCGGCATCCTTTAGCGGCGATACCGTCAGCGAGATATCGATCAGACTTCCGTCCTTGCGGCGACGGACGGTATCGTAATGATCTACACGCTCCCCACGGCGCACGCGTTCGATGATTTCTGGTTCTTCATCAATGCGATCTGCCGGGATCAGGATCGTGATTGGCTTGCCGATGACCTCGTCCGGCTTATAGCCGAACAGCCGCTCGGCACCGCCATTCCAGCTTGTAATGATGCCGTTGAGGTCCTTGCTGACAATCGCGTCGTCAGACGATTCGACAATTAACGCAAGCCGCTGCGCGTGAATATCCGCGCGTTTGCGGTCGGTGATGTCAATCAGCGTATTCACAGCACCGATGAGGGTGCCCGAGGCATCGTATAGGGGCGTTGGATAGGGAACGAAATGAACAAGGGTACCATCCGGCCGCTCGGCCACCGCTTCCATTCCACGGACTTCCCGCTGTTCTTTCAACGCCAGCGCCATTGGACATTGGCCGTGTGGCATAGGCCTGCCATCGGGCCAATAAAGCTTCCAGGAGCCGCAGAATTCGCTTTTTCCTAGGTCGGGGCGGCAACCCCAGAGCTCGGCGGCGGCTTCGTTATAGAACGTGATGCGACCAGCGGCGTCGGTTGTGTAGATGGCGGCTGGTAGTGCTCGGATCACGTCCGCCATTTGGGCCCTGCCAAGACGGAACGATCGGACCCCTGCGCGCTCGACGGCATCTCCAAAGGCGGCTCCCATCCACCCCAATACATCCGGGACGAGAGTGTTTTCACCCCGGTCACGTATGCGACCCAGCTCACTCATTTTTCGCCCTCCAATACCGTGGATCGCTTCGACATTTGCGGCCCGGGAGTTGCGAAACCAGCGCGGGCCGCAATCCCATTGCCGACAACGTTCCTAATGGCACACATTGAAGTGCCTGACAGGATCTGGAACGTTCGATCCTCATCTGGGTTCTGTATTCGAGGAGAATTAGCCCCATGTTTCGTGCTCGCATCGCTCTTAAGAGTTCCAAGGCGAATTTTGACATCAACGTCACCACCATACGTTCTTGTCGTTGAGGATGAATTTTTTAGTCGGATGCACGCGGCCAATTTGGTGGAAGCGGCGGGATACAGAGCAATAGAAGTATCCAACGCCGATGAAGCCATCGCCATTTTGGAAGCGCGAAAAGACATCCGCATCGTCTTTACCGACATAGACATGCCAGGTTCAATGGATGGACTGAAGTTGGCTCGTGCAATTCGAGATCGCTGGCCGCCAATAGAACTCATTCTTACCTCGGGTCATTTCGATGTGCCGGAAGGCGACATTCCAGAGAGGGGTCTGTTTTTCTCAAAGCCATATAATGACAACGAGATAGTATCTGCCCTACGAAGATTTGCTTCTTAACATCGCCAACTCAGCTTCTTAAATTTTCATAAGGCGTCACTGCCGGTCAGCCGCTTATTGGCTTGCCACAAACTCGCGCTTAGGGTCCAACTTGCCCCCTTTCCCAGTGTGATCTTTTCAATTCTTGGCCGGAAGAGAACTGTCCGCTGACGGTTGGGGCAAGAGTGGAGCCTCTCTGCTCGAAAAAACCTCCATGAGATTGCTCGTCCCGAGGACTGCGGTGCCAGGTTGTAAAGGCGCTACCAGTTTCAGTCCTGGACGGCGCGCAGCGTTTACCGCTATTTCCGCGGCCTCGTGAAACGAGGTGGCATAGGCATCGGCTTCGGCTGTTTCTTTCAGCGCCTTGACAGGTGCCCCTGCGGCATCGTCGGTCCAACAGCCAACAAGGATGATGGAGCCTGAGGGAAGGATGCGCCGGAGCCGCCGCACGAGATAGCGTACCTGGGCAGAGCTGCTTCCAATGCCGAGAAACGACAGGCAGATGAGCTTGGTTTTGGGGGCGTCTAGAGAAATGATGTTGCGGGCCGAAACTGTCCCGCTCTCGGCCTCGCGCGCCTTCAGACCATGTTTGTTAAGTAGCGCGGCAAGCATGGCAGCGGCCGCCTCATCGAGGGGTGTTCGGCCACCGATGCACAGAACTGAGCCCTCTTCTTCCCAGCCTGGCGCGAGATCGGCCGGCTCAAGAATCGGAAGCGGCTCCTCGTCCGCCTCATCCATAGTGCTTAGCGAAGCCAATCCCGTCTGTGCTTCTTCTGCATCCTGTTTCTTCTCGACGGGCTCCATCTTCCTGAACCAGCGCCGCGGCTCGAAATCGGCAAGGTCCTCCATAATCTCTTTGACGGTGGAGTTCATGCGCGTGAGATTCTCCTCATTGAGGGTACCGCGCTCGAAATCGCGCTCGGCGAGCTGCAAACCCTTGAGGGCCACGTCATCCAGATAGTTCGCCAGCGGCTCCTCCTTAAGGGCAAGCTCGGCCTGGTAAGTGGCTTCCGCTGAATCACCCGTGAGCACTCGCTGGTAGAAGCTTTGCTGCGGGGTAAGCGCCGGTTTGTCGCCGAGCAGCACCTCGAAGAAGTTCAAGCCCTCGACATGGCGGCCGAGAACGACGAGGCATACAGTAAGCGGCATGGCTAGCAGGAGACCGAGCGGCCCCCACAGCCACGTCCAAAAGACGGTCGAGAGGATGACTGCGATCGGCGAGACCCCCGTACCGTGCCCAAAGACGAGGGGCTCCACCACCTGACCCATCGTCAATTCGGAGACAAGGTAGAGAGCTGCCGTAAGCAGGAAGGTGGTCCAGCCGGGTTCGACGACCGCGGCGAGCAGCAAGGGCAGTGCAGCGGCGATGAACGGGCCCACATAGGGTACGAAGCGCATGAGCATGGCAAGGATGCCCCACACGATGGGGCTCGGCACACCGATTAGCCAAAGTCCAAGCGCGATGAACACGCCGTAAGCAGAGTTGATCAAAACCTGGCTGAGGAAATACTTGCTGAGGCGCTCGGCGGCGTCGTTCATCGCTGAGGTAGCGCGCTGCATGTCCGAAGCGCCGAGCAGGCGAATTGCCCTGTCTCGCAAATCCTCGCGCTGTAACAGTATGAAGATGACGAAGAGAATGACGATGCCAGCCGTGGCCAGCGGCGGAAGTACCGTGCCTGCGATGCGTTGAAAAAGTTCAAGGGGCTGGGGCGGCGGCTCATGGATCTCGACCGGGATCGACTTGCGCCCTTCTTCGGCTTGCTCAGGGGACTCGCCTCGGTGCCGACTTTCGGCTCTGGCGTCGGGTTGGCGAGCTCGCGTTCCAGGCCCTTTACCGCCTCGGTGGCCTTCTCCAGGGCTGGCGCACCGGACGCCGATTTGCGAAGCGCACTGATTTTTTCGGCGAGCACGTGCTGATACCGGGGTAAATCCCCGGCGAGTTGCGTCGCCTGTTGCGACATAAGCCAGCCAAGCCCAAAGATGAGGGCGAAGGCAAAGGCGACGACGATCGCCACGCCGACCACGCGCGGAACCTTCAGCCGTCGCAGGAAGAGAAGTGCTGGCGTGAGCACGAAGCTCAACAGGATGGCGAGAGCAAGCGGGAGAAGCACCTCGCGCGCAACATAAAGCCCGGTAATGACGATGGCCGCGATTATCAGGCCCTGAAGCGTCGCGGTCCGCCCTTCTGAGCTCGAGGTGAAGATTGGGAAGCGTGGTGACATGAAAAGACCTCTCCTCGCACAAAATGTCCGAGGTGAAAGAGACGCGTCTGGCTTTTGGCTCGAATCGAGCCGCTTGCCACAGCTAACAGAGCGGATATTGGGCAGACAGCTGAGTCTATCCGCGTAAGGAACTCAGCGTGAGTTCGAACTCTGCGTTTCTACGCTGATAGGCCACTCCCAACGCCGCCAAAACGGCTAAACCTGCCGTGCCAAGTAGAAGATTGTCGCGAGTATCTTGATCAAACAGCGATTGAGTGGCCCGCGAGGCTTGGTGCGCGAGAGAAGCGGCGTGGTCTGGCACGTCGCGAACCGCGCCCTCGACGTCGGCGCTCCACTGCCGCACTTTTTCCTTTGAAGCACCTGCGAGTTGCGCCGATTGCTCCTTCACCGCTTCTGCCATCGCGACGGCATGATCCTTGACGTCACCTGCTATGACTGCGGCCTGATCCTTCACCTCACCAGCCAGATCGGTTGCTTGATCTTTCAAACGCTCCTTGGCATGCGAAAAGTAATCGGTGACCCCATTTCCGCTCTCGCGAGCTGGCGGAGTGCGTAACAGGCTGAGAAGGCCAGCTCCGATTAGCGCGGTCGCGATTGGTGGATGGCGAAATATCCGCCAAGCAACACCGGCGCCAATCGCGAGGGTGGCGGCAGGGTTAGCGGCCGCCTTCGCTTTGAGATCGTCGACGATGCCCTGAAGGGTAGATTGTGTGGTCGATTTAGCCTCATCGAGGATCGAGTTCTTCGCCTCTTGTACATCTTGCTTCAAACTCTTCCGAAAATCGGCGTAAGCCGCTGGAGAGCGAAGCCTCGACAAATCCGTGGCCAGTTTCGCTCTAGCAGCCTCGACCTCGAGCTCAAGACGGCGAATGTTTGCGTCGCTCAATTTGGGCCGCCTTTCCTGCTGGAATCCCGCTGATTGGTCGCGGGTCGGGCCAACTTTGATGAACTTTGTGATTTCGGCTGAGTGATTTGGTTAGCTTCCTCGCCCTCCAAGGCGTTGCTAAACGTCTCCCCTACGTCACGAGCCACTTCCTTTAAGCCTTCGGTATTGAGGCCGCGTTCATCGGCAGCCGCCGCAAATCGATGACCTGCCTTTGTGGCTGCGTCCTTTAGCTGTTCTCCAGCTCTGCCGGCAGCATCCCTTAATCGTTCGCCAGTTGGGCCGAGGGTCCGATTCTCCAGATCGGTGGCCGGAAAAGCAGCCGCCACTGCCGCCCCCGCGGCTGCGCCAACCAGAGCGACTGTCAACGGCTGCTCCTGCACCACGCGGTTGATTGTGTCTCCGACGCCAGATTTCGCCTGCTGTGCGAACCGTCCCGTCTGCTCGGCTGCCGCTCTCGCAACATCGTCCGCATAGCCGGAGACCGAGGATGCATAGCTGCTAGCCGTTTCAACAACGCTCTCGCCGATGTCGGAGACATACTCGCCTGCGCTTTTCGCAGTGTCGGACAGTCTTTCGCCGACCGTTCGGTCGCGTGCTTCCCGGCGACTTTGCGTCATGTCGTTGCGATCGTATACGCGAGCGTCGCCCGACCTGCGGTTCTTCGATGTACCAGTGCTGCGCATCAACAGCGCACATCCGGCTGCGAGAAGAAGGAGCCCCTCAGGATTGTTCTTGACGGCACCGACCAGCCAGCCAGTTGCCCCAGAATCCTGGATATCTGAATACATACTCATGTTAACTGCTCCTTGCTCAAGATCACGTCCTGTTGGATTTGATGGATGGTCCGGCGAGGCGTTAGAACTACGTTCGCGTCTGGGCGCCCAATAAAGTAAGCGAGCACCGCGATAAGAGACACGCCGCCGGCCGCGATAAGGCAAGACCAGTGCATCGGCACGCCGTGACTAGCGATGACAAAAACCGCCGCTTGCACAACGAGGAGAAATGCAATCCCGGCTAAGGCGCCCGCGGCGGCGAACCACACGCCGCCTTCCAACTTCGCCGAAATATTGGCGGAAAGCTCAGCCTGCGCTAGCCGCATTTCCTTGTGAACGAGATCGGTGAAATCGCCTAAGACATCTCCAAGCGCGCTGGCGGCTGTCGACCTTTTCAGTTGATCACCCGCCATAATATTCACCCGACGGAACACTGGGTCTTCCAACTGGCTGAGTAGGCAGCGGGCTGCTCTTAATCGTACGAAAGGCGAAAAACCCGGCCAACGCAGCTAGCCCGAAAACGAGTGCTGGCTGGCGCCGCGTGAAATTCGAAGCGGACCGGAAAAGCTCGTCGACCGACTGGTAGCGCATATCGTCTGCATAGCCTTCGATGCGATGAGCCAGACCCCGAACCAGCCCAGCGAGCTGAGGGGCATTCTGATCGAGGTCGTCCGCGGCTCGTTGCGCGGAGCTTCCAAGCTGGCCGACCATCTCCACGCCACTGGCCAACTGACGGTCGAGCAGCCCCTTCACCTGATCAGTGATCGTGGAAGCGGCTTCCGATGCTGCCTTTTTGGCGGTACTCGTTGCGCTCTGCGCGGCTTCCGACACTTGGGAGAGCGTGTCACTGCCTTGCTTACGAGTCTGCCCGCCACGGTTCTGCGCGTCACTTCTCTGGCGGTCGTTTGGATGCCGCCCAGAATACTGATTGCTCATGATGATTTCCTCCGATCGGACATTGAACCGAAGCGGTGAGAGTTAGTTCCGTGAAGGCTCGACGATTGGCGCGGGGAAGGCACCCCGGTCGAACTTGCCGCAGGGCAGGAGTTAGGATTCGATTCTGCAAAGAAGGCCAACGCCTTCTCGACAAGCTGATTGCGATCCCTCTCTCCTTGCTCACCCAACACAAAATCCATTTAGCAAGAAGTTCGCGCGTGTAAGCGATGTGAGGTTCGTGGGTAAGGCGGCTATCCGACACCTGTAGCGATTGCCACGCCGCTTCGAATGCCGAGCCGAAGAGATCAACGATCTCGGCGTCAAAGCCCTCCCCTACTGAAAGCCCTGAGGTCGGATTGACGGGGTTCTCTTCAGGTGGGTCCAACCATTCCTGTGCGGACGGCACCATGTCGGTCTGCAAGTTTTCACATTGCGGGCACTCAAGGCTACGCACCGCAACGCCAACAAATGTCGCATGAGGCTCTAAACCAAATACGCGCATTGGGATTCCGCATTGATCGCAAATGCGAGTAGGCCGACAAACATCAAATTCCTGCGATCCACTCATAGCAACAACTTGCACGCTTGTTGTCCGCGTGTCAACTTTTATTACAAGTATACAAAACTGTACTCAATAATTACACAAGTATTACTTATAGCAAAGGACTTCCACAAAGAGTTATATTAACTTAGTGCTTGACACGCTAATTGCTAAAAAGGCCGGTTTACAGCCATTGACAAAAATATTGTCCATTCCTAACTTACCTGTCTGTTAGTAAGTGGAGGCAGCCAATGAAAGAGAATCGCATGCGGGACGAGCGCCTGCAGATCATGCTTTCGCCCGAGGAGTTGGTAGCTGTCGACGATTTTCGCTTCAAGAAGCGCATGCCGAGTCGAGCAGCTGCGGTTCGGGAGTTGCTGCGACGGGGGCTTGCAGCCGAGGGATTTAGTCTCGCTTTAGCGGGTTCCAAGTCCACGGATTATGGGGTGATTGGCGACGCCCCGAGTCAGATGCGGAGAGGCGCCGAGAAGCGCTGATCACTGACTTCCCCTGGTAGCGAAGGCGACGATAGGGCGCATCGCGGCCCACTGGTTTCTACTAGGCGGGTGCGCTTTGCGACCGAGACGCGCGCCGCGTCATCCTGCAGTAAGGCTCGATTAATCGCCACTGCCGCCCTGGCGTCTCCGCGACGGCGACAAGCAAGTACGTCGCTTGCCCGAAGGATGGACAAGCCCCACGTTTGTTCGTCCGTCGAAAAAGCGCTGACTGAAAATTCGCCTCAACGCTTTCGATTGCCTGCCCACTGGTGCTTATGGAGAAGCCTCCTGCGCCGGCAGGCCGATCCGAAAAGGTTCGTCGGAAGAGTGCCATGACGATTTTTGTACTCAGTGGGACAGTGGACTGGAACGAAGTGATTGCAGCCCAGTTCTCCCTGTAGCAGGCGCGCTTGGACGCGTCCCCCTACAAGGAGCATTCCATGAGTAGCACCCCTGGCGCGCAGGCGCAGGCGAACAAGCACGCGGGCAAAAACAGACTTTCCGACATCGATGAGCTGCGCGGGAACATTGCGAACATCGCCGGCAGCGTGGGGGGCATGGCGAGTCGCCAGTATGACGAGGCTTAGACGTGGCGACCGACGCTATCGAGAAACAGGCCAGATCATCAGACGCAATTCACTCAGCTCAATCGGAGTTGGCTTAGGTGTTGGGGATTTATCCTGACGGGCGGTCCTCCTCACCGAGGCTGACAACCGCGCTCTCACCCATCTTTTGACCCCCCTTAACGGAGATTCCCGTGGCACAAGCACCAAAGACGCTGGACAAGAGCTCGGTCTTAATGATGCGGCCTCCCTTCTTCAACAAACCCTTGATGAAGAGGAAGCAACCGATGAGGCCTTGACGAAAATAGCGAAGACCGCGGTCATGGACGCCGAAGCGGCTTAGACGCGTGATTGATGCGGAAATTTCAGTCGTAGACCTCCGACGGCGCTGTTCGCAGAGCGCTATCGATCTAATTTCAGTCGTCAAAGAAATTCCCGCCGGCCATCCGAGCGGTTCGGAGACTCATGGCAAAGTCAAAAAACCTTGCGCTAAAGAACGCCAAGCTCGCCAATCAACGGATCCTGCCAGGGACCGGCGGTGAGACGCATCAAGTCGCCCGCGGCGACGTCCCCGTGTTGACCACCCAGCAAGGTATCCCGGTTTCCGACGACCAAAATTCTCTGAAGATCGGCGCGCGCGGTCCGGCCGCGCTCGAGGACTTTCATTTTCGCGAAAAGCTCTTTCATTTCGATCATGAGCGCATCCCCGAGCGGGTCGTGCACGCGCGCGGCTTCGGCGCGCATGGCTTCTTCGAGGCGTTACGACTCGCTTGCCGACATCACCAAGGCAGACCTGTTTCAGCGGCCGGGAGAGCAAACCCCTGCCTTCGTGCGATTCTCGACCGTGGCGGGAAACAAAGGCTCCGCCGGACCTTGCCCGCGACGTCCGCGGCTTTGCCGTCAAACTTTACACCAAGCAAGGCAACTGGGACATTGTCGGCAACAATATCCCGGTGTTCTTTATTCAAGATGCGATCAAGTTTCCCGACCTTATCCATGCCGCCAAGCAGGAGCCGGATCGCGGCTTCCCGCAAGCGCAAACGGCGCACGACAATTTCTGGGACTTCATCTCGCTCACGCCGGAAAGCATGCACATGGTGCATGTGGATCATGTCGGACCGCACCATCCCGCGCTCGTTCCGCTTCATGGAAGGTTTCGGCGTGCATACGTTTCGGTTGGTCAACGCGGCGGGCAAATCCACCTTCGTCAAATTTCATTGGAAGCCGAAGTTGGGTTTGCAGTCGGTGGTCTGGAATGAAGCCGTCAAGATCAACGGCGCCGATCCCGACTTTCACCGCCGCGATCTGTGGGATGCGATCCAGACGGGCGACTATCCGGAGTGGGAGTTCGGGCTCCAGCTTTTCGACGAGCAAATTCGCCGAGACATTCGACTTCGACGTGCTCGACGCGACCAAGATTATTCCCGAAGAGGAAGTGCCGGTCCGCAGTCGTGGGACGACTCGTCCTCGACCGCTGCGTCGACAATTTCTTTGCGGAAACCGAGCAGGTCGCGTTCCACACAGAACAATATCGTCCCCGGCGTCGATTTCAGCAACGATCCGCTGCTTCAGGGCCGGAATTTCTCGTATCTCGACACGCAGCTCAAACGGCTCGGCAGTCCGAACTTCACCCATATCCCGATCAACGCGCCCAAGTGCCCGTTCCATCATTTCCAGCAGGACGGCCACATGGCGCTTGAAACCCCAAGGGCCGAGTAAACTACGAGCCCAATTCCTGGGGCGAAGCGAAGGGCGGTCCGCGCGAATCCGCCGAGAACGGGTTTCGTTCCTTTCCTGAGGAAGAAGAGGGGCCGAAGCTACGCGTTCGCTCCGAGACTTTCGCCGATCACTACAGCCAGGCCCGGCAATTCTACATAGCCAGACGGAGATCGAGCAAGGCCATATCGCCAATGCCTTCACCTTCGAACTCTCCAAGGCCGAAACGCCCGCGATCCGCACCCGCATGGTCTCCCATCTTCTGAATATCGATGAGGATTTAGCGCAGAGTGGCGGACGGTTTGGGTTCAAGCCCATGCCCAAGGCCGCGGACGCCGCAAAGCCGACCAAGGAGCTCGAGCCATCTCCGAAGCTCTCATTCATCTCAACGGCCCGGAGAGTTTCAAAGGACGCAAGCTCGGCGCGCTGCTCACCGACGGTGTTGATATCGCTCTACTGAAGGCGCTGAAATCGGCGCTTGACGAGGAAGGCGCGCTGATGGAGATTGTTTCGCCCGAAGTAGGCGGAGTCGAAGCGAGCGACGGCACCTGGATCGAAGCCAAACAGATGATCGATGGCGGCCCATCTGTCCTCTACGACGCGGTTGCGGTCTTGGCGTCGGAAGAAGGCGCAGCGCTCCTAGCCAAAGAGGCGGCGGCGAGGGATTTCGTTGCCGATGCTTTCGCCCATTGAAATTCATCGGCTATTCGGCCGATGCCATGCCGCTCTTCGAGAAGGCTGGACTTGCTCCCGACCTCGATGTGGGCTGTATCGAACTCGGCTCGGAAGAGGATGCGACACGCTTCGTGGAAATGTGCCGCGAGTTGCGATTTTCTGGGAGCGGGAACCGAAAGTGAAGAGTTAACCGATTTGGTTGAGCAAGAGTTGGGAAAATTCGAGCCTGAGAAGATGCCCAACGAATATGCTCGCGCGGTTCACGAGCTTGTCCAGGCGAAGATCGAGCAGCGTGCGCCAGAGGTCGAGATCGAGACTGAGAAGCGCGAGACGCCCAAAGTCGTCAACATCATGGACGCGCTCAAGAAGAGCATGCAAGCGAAGGGGCAGACGAAAGTCAGAGAACTCAGTGCGTAAACGGATGGGCAAGGCCGCGCCTAAGGATCGATCGCTCCTGCATCACTGCGCTCACGGACAACGCGGCGAACGGCCCACTAGCTTTCACAGGCGCAGATTAGCTCCCAACCCATTTCGCTGCACAAGTAGGCGGCGTCTTCCTCGCTCCTCGATCAGAACGCGGCAAGCGCCGTCGAAGATGAGAAATTGCAAAAGCCGAGTCTCCAACCTTGTCGGCCTTTGTTAGGTGCAGGCGAGTGACAGAGAGTTCCAACGGACCGTGTTCCTATTATGTTCTCCCATACGTAAATGGCAATGGGGCGGCCTTACGATCTTCCGTACTCGGTTGAACTTTTGGACGACGAGGGATCGCCCCGTCGAGGAACTCGGTGACTACCGTGTTGCGCGGGTTGCGTTTGATGAAGCAGTGAAGCGTCGGCCAGGCCGAATTGTCACGCTGCGGCAGAAGACAAGATTGCTAGCGGATAGTTGGACGAAAATTTGGTACCAACGTCCCCGCCCGTACCAACCTCCGCCGAGAAGAAGCAGCACTACGATAATGATGAGCAATGTTGTGGTGTCCATGGCGTCCTCCGTTTGACGGCTGGGACTATAAGCTGAGTTGGCTCTGTTTGTAGGAAAGCGGGGTCAGGCCAACGAAGCGCCCTTGCGTGAGTGCGGAATAAAGTGGGATTAATAATACTGGGACGCCCGTTTCGCCGTGGCGGATTGGGCCTAGCGGGCCTTGTCTTCAACGGGGCGACGTGGAGGTCGATTTGCTGTTCGGTGAGGCCCAGCCCACGCAAGTGCTTCGCAATTGTCTCGATGTGCAGCCGAATTCCATCTGACATAACCTGCGTTCCAACCTCTTCGTCTGCGACTGCCGTTTTCTTCACCACAAAATGCAAACTTCGCTTGTGGCGATACGTTCCGGGAGAGCGAGGTAAGGGGCTTCGAAAGGCTGGCTGAGCAGACGCGCCCTTAAGCAACTACTTGGACAGAAGCGGGAAGGTGGTATGCACGATAAATCGAACTGAGTTAGGAAATGACCATGAAAACGAACGTCACGCCAATTGCTACCGCTGTCTTTCTTGCTTTAAGTTTCGGCATCGCGCACGCGGCCGACAATAATGCGCCCGGCACTACCGGCGCAGCCGTAGGCACCCCAGGCTCCGAAGCTAAAGGCAATTCGATTTCCGCGCCGCAACAGGCCCCCGGTGGAACGGCTGATAAGGGCGGCAATCCAACCGCAACGACGCCAGGCGAGGAAAGCAAGGGAAAGCCGAAAGTCGAATAAAAATCATCAACGAGTATGCCCGAATCAAACTGCTATTGCTTTGAATGCAAGCAGCCGCTCACCGAAATAGAGCGACATGGGCAACTTTTGACGGTCTGCTTGAATTGCAACATTTGGTGGGCCTTGAGGGGCGCTTCCACGCCGCGTTTGTCTGCGGCGGAGCTTCGCTCCCTAATCAAGCTGGAACACCCTCTCCAAAATGTGAGTTGAAACAGCGTCGGCGGCCGAGGTTGGCGACCACCTCGGTCACTTCACTGGCTGCCGCAATCAGCACTGATCGCGCTGAGAGAAACCCGGCCCCTTCCGATGAGCGAGCCGGGTTTCTTGCAAACGGCTCAAGAACACCAGCTTTTGCAGACCCGTTCGGTCGTATTTGGGGTCTGTTACTGAGAGCGCCCGCTGGCAATTAGGGGGATACCAATGCTGACACTGCTAGTCGCATGTCTCTTGATCTACAAATTGGACCTGCCTCAATGGCTGTATTTAGTCGCAATGGCGGTTTGGGCCCTGGAGGTAGGCGTCGGCGGTTCACCCTCCGCTCCGAAGATCGAGAGTTTGTATTTCTCGAAAACAAGCTGACCGAAATCGAGAGGCGGATTGGCGAATTGCGCCCAACGGCAAGCGGCCAAGGATGAGGCTTGGCTGGAGTTGATCTTGGCGAGAATGGCAGCGTCTCATTCCAACGCCGAAGGAAGATCATCGCTGGAGAAGGCTCCATCAGCAAAGGCATAGCCCAGTAGGCACGACTGTTTTT
Organism: uncultured Alphaproteobacteria bacterium; assembly: GCA_963757555.1. GTDB lineage: Bacteria > Pseudomonadota > Alphaproteobacteria > Rhizobiales > Methyloligellaceae > Methyloceanibacter. Next base: position 3,276 of record CAVWRU010000007.1, on the reverse strand, counting down.
AGTATTGCTTAATGTCGAACAGTCCTAGCTCTTCGATTTCGCGCAATTCACCTTCTATAAGGCGGGTGCCAATATCGCGGCGATAACGTGCGTTGGGGATGATAACTTTATCGGCGAGCATATTTGCGGCGTCGCGAGCAGCCGCGAGCGTTTCTCCAGTGCCGGTCACGACGAGTGCATAACCGCTGGTTCCTGTCGTCACCAAAGCACCGTTCCTCAGACCGACCTCTCCGTAATGTAAATGTCTGCGCTCATCATGAGAGAGGTCGCCTTCAAACAGGACTGGAAGACCGACCGGCTCATCCACTGCTTCTCGATAATATGGGAAAGGCGGCGTGGTGATGACGATGCCGACTGAAAAACCAGGTTCGAAATCAAAGTGAAGCATCGAGCGGTTGAGAATGGCCCGAAAGAGATCCGCCCACTTGGTACACTGTAGGGGATCAAGAATTGCACAGCCGGGATAAGCGAACCGGCAGGTGAACTCGAGTGGCCAGATGCCTCGCTCGTTCACGATGGTGTTGAGATTGATGTACCCACAATAACCATTCTCTCGCAGAAGGGTCTCCATCCTCCCCAAAGTACGGTCGAAGAAACTCTTAGTGCGCGAATATGTGACGACTGTGCCCATCTCGCCGGTCAGTTCTCCCAAATCACCGGGAAAAAAGCGCTTGTGTTCCCAGTCGAGGCAGGCGGGTTGAAGGAAATCGGCACCGTTGAAGTAGGCGCCCACGCCCATTTCCACGCCCTCGACAAAGTCCATGAGGATAAAACTCGGGCCAACAAATTTTCTGCCGCTCTCGAGAACCGCCTGCACATCCCTGCCGGCAGTGTGCCGGCCTACGAAACTCGGAGCATCTGGGCCGCTTGTTTTCAGGACGTAACGGGCGGGACGCTCATCGATGAACCGGATAGCTGTCGTTGGATCGGAAAACTCGAATGTGTCAGCGGTCGAGAAACCGAGATCAAGGAGTATCCGCTGGGCATAAGCTCGATCGTTCTCAAGGCGGGCGCCATAGGCACTGCTGCCAATCACGTTGAACCCATCACGTCGCAAGCGATCCTGAAGTTCACCACGACCGGCTCCAACATTTTCAAACAGAATGCATCCCTCGGTTCCAGCAGAGCGAATCCAATCCAGTTCAGCTCGCCAATCGGTCACCCGATCTACAAGACCAGCAAGCGTCTCGTGGCATAGTGGGTTTCCAATGAAGACCTTGACATCTTGTCGATCCTCGGCCAGCCGAAGATAGATGGCGGCGAGATCGGCGCTGTCGCCGACCCCTAGGAAGCGCATAACCGGCTTACTCGCCGCTACGCCGCTTGGCTATGATGGCCGCCGAAAGCAAAGTGCTCACGATAGCGATCGAAGCAGCGGGCGCCGTGCCACAGACGAATAATCGCCCCCTCACCGATGGCTTGGGCGCAGCGCGGCTCCTGCTCGACAAGGGAGCGCAAAACTTCGCGGTTCCAACACTCTGAATGTTTGATGTCGAGAACGGCATGCAGAGTGAAGTAAAGGCGTTTCTTTGTTGGAATGCGAAGCCGCTTCAAGCCAGCATCGATAAAACATGCTCTTGTCGGCGCCGTCATTTCGATGACGCCGAGGGCACCGATTGACTGAAAGCAATAACGCCGGCTGCGCGCCAAAGCTAACATTGCATTTCCGAGCGCAAGCGATTCAGGAATTACGTGTTCCGGCTTTGCATCAATGTCGAGGTAGTTGGCGAGACGTTCTAGGAGCGGTCCATGCATGGCCGAATCCCGACCTCGGCCCATTTCGTCCCAATAGTTCCGAGCCATCTCAAGCTTGGCGGTGACTGGCATTTTCACCTGCGTCATCGCCAATAGGTCATCAAAGCCGGCTTCACCGGCGACCTCTTGGGTCAAAAACCAAAGCATGTCCTTGCGGCTTGCGTTTTGCGCCAGCCAAGGGAACAGTTCATCCCCCTGCCCCGGACCCGTACGCTTGAGCTCCTCAAACCAATCGATGAACTCATCCACTCCGTAAGGCACGTTGGCCAAAAGCGGTCTGACCTCGCAGCGCACCGCCTCAATATACTCGCCTTCAGCGCGTGTCACCCGGGCAAATTCTTTGACGTCATCACGCCAAGCAGCTGTAGGGAATGCTGGCATGAGATGCCTTGCGTTGTAATTGGCCAGCTCGATCTGAAACCGCTCGAAACCTTGGCCCTCAAGCTCGTTGGAGGCGTCGGTCCATGAAAGGTCGTTGTTAGCCACTGTACTCATCCTCGCTTTATGACGGTGAGACCGACGGCGGCGATTCGATCGACATGCGCATAAGCGGGTCTGTCGAGTTCCTCGCCGAAGACGTCTGGATCGATTTCCTCATAAACGAAGTGGCTGGCATAGAGTTGCAAAACAGGCCGCAAAGATTCAAAGAAAGCGTCAGCCCCATTTACGATGGGCGTTCCGCTGTATAGTACCAGGCACCCTCCAGGCACGAGCTTTGCCATACTCTCTTTGGCAATGCGCAACCCCAAGGTGATGCCAAGTTCGCCGCCGCCGTGTCGATAGAGTTGTCGATCCTCGTCAACTAGATAGGGCGGGTTGCTGATAATGACGTCGGCAGTCCCATCGATCTCCGCGAAAACATCGCTGAGTATCGTTTGCGCATTGGGCGGCCCGTTGAGAGCCGCGTTGACCGCGCTGAACACTAGTGCCTTCCGATTTATGTCAGCGAGTATGAGCTCGGTGCCTCTCCCAAGGACCCGCGCCGCAATTATGCCTCCCGCACCGCTGCCGGCTCCGATGTCCACGAGCCTTAACGGTTTGCGCTGTCCTACTTTTGAAAGCGTCACCCGCAAGAGGCGTGCGAACCGGTAAGTGTCAGGGCCGAAAAAAACCGAGTCCGGTTCCGTAGTTGGGAAGGCCGAATGCACGAATAAGAGATCGTCAATGCTGGCGAAACGAATCTTGGACTTATACCGCCCTGCCTCGGTCTCGAGGGCATCAGCCTGTTCCAAAAGCTCGGTGAGATAGCCGTCTATCGCCTCTCGGTCGAAGGGTCGACTCCATCCGAATATGGACTCGAGTGAGGGAGATGCCTCTTCCCGACGAAGAACTCTATCGTGGGTGGACGGCGCTACCGCGACAAACCGGTATCCTCGTAACTGAAGAAGTCGTCCAAGCTCAATCAATGCCCGGGACTTTGCATCCATTGCAAGCATCCCTCTCGGGGAACAAGAACCGCTTAGGGAAATTCTTCCTGCAGGAGTGCGTCGTGCCACAATATCGCGGCTACAAGATTGAGTT